>CAZOZB010000004.1:0-138176 GCA_964584185.1 uncultured Methylophilaceae bacterium | reverse complement strand
GGATCGGCGCCCGCGGATGACCGAACTCGCCGACTACCTCGGCCTGGAGAAGCAAACGATGTCAGGGCTTATCGCCCGGGCGGAAAAGCGGGGACTGGTAGCGCGCGCGCCGAACGAGGAAGATGGAAGGGCGACAGACGTTTTCCTGACGAGCGATGGGGTCGAAATCGTCAAGCGGCTGCACGTCCAGGGGAAACAGGCACTGGCACCGCTCGTCGAACAGCTCAGCGCGTCAGATCAGCAGCTCCTTCAGGAGTTGCTTCAGCGCATGCTCAAAACTCGGGAAAGTTGAAGACCAGATGTGTCGGTGCGTCCTATCTTTGTAGTCCTTGCTGCCGACCAATCTCCCACGAGACTGCACCACTCCGCATCGTCGCGGCGATCTGCTGCCCCAGCCGTTGCTCGATCACCGGCTTCCAGGGCACCAGGCTGAACCCCTTTCCGTCATCGAGCATGGCGTAACGCCCGCTGGCCAGCATCACGCTGCGCCGGTAGATACCGCTGACGCGCTGACCGTCGCCCATCGGGCGGTGCTCCAGGCCGGTTTCGGCAGCGATGTTCTGCGCCGCTGCCGCCACCTCCCGCCCGCGCAGGGTTGCCAGCAGGTTGCGTGCGAGGTGGCAGCGCGACGTAGTGTACCTTGCCGTCGATGCCGTCGAGCACCAGGTAGCCCTTGTCGTACAACTCGTCGGCCCGACGTAGGCGTGCGCCACATCGGCGGCGACACGAAAGCGCAGGTCAGTGGCCTGCGCTTTCGTGTTTTTGGGCTATGGCTCGCAGGAGCCTTGTCATATCATCTGCACGGACATTGCCGGATGCTTGCTCAGCTACGCCGAGACCCGCAACCGCCTTGCTCTTATGTGGCTCCTAGTCTGCCAGAGCAGGACTGCCCGAGGGGCTGGCCCAGAAGCCAAAATCCTTGTCCGATATAGACTTAGGTGTTGTGCCTGTCAGCAGAGAGTTCTTGACAGGCGACATTTTTTATTGTCTGCAGTTTATGCAATATATCAATACGACAAGCATTGCTTTACATCATTATATAAATACATATAATGTAAATTGGTATTTTGATAATGGGATTGATATGAATCTGCCTCAGGAGATTTTTGATCTGGATGCCATGCGTGCTTCGGCGGATAAAGCGAGTAATTTGCTGAAAGTGCTCTCCAATCGGGACCGGCTTATGCTGCTCTGCCAGCTCTCTCAGGGCGAGTTGTGCGTGAGTGACCTGGAGAAAAATCTTGGCTTGCAACAACCGACACTCTCGCAGCAATTAACCGTGTTGCGCGAGGAACAGCTGGTCAATACGCGCCGCGAGGGTAAGCAGATTTTCTATTCGATCGCCAGCGCTGAAGCCATGGCGGTGATGCAGTTGCTTTACCAGCTCTATTGCAAGCAGTGTGAGGAGTCTCAGTGAGCATGTGGCCTAACTTTACTCCCTGGACGTCGCTTGCCGGAGGGTTGCTGATCGGTTTGGCGGTATCGATCTTCGTCCTGTTCAATGGCCGCATTGCAGGTGTGAGTGGCATCGTTGGCGGCCTGTTGAAGCCGGTCAAAACGGAGCTTAAGTGGCGCCTCGCATTTATTGCGGGCTTGGTCATTGCGCCATTGATTTACAGCCGATTCAGTACATTGCCGCAAGTGGAAGTAGATGCCAGTTTCTGGCAGCTATTGCTGGCAGGTCTGTTGGTAGGAATCGGCGCCAGATATGCATCGGGCTGCACCAGCGGCCATGGGATATGCGGAGTAGCCAGACTATCTCGCCGTTCACTGATTGCGACCGCTAGTTTTATGCTGTCGGGCATGTTGACGGTTTATTTCATCCGTCATGTCTGGGGCGGCTAGGACCATGCAGATATTCACTGCACTGATAGCCGGCATCTTGTTCGGGACAGGTTTGATACTTTCGGGCATGGCCAATCCACGGAAAATTCTCGACTTCCTGGATATCACGGGGCATTGGGACCCTTCGCTACTCATGGTGATGTCTGGGGCCCTGGTTGTGGGTTTCTGGGCGTTCCGTTATGCCAGGAACAGAGACAAGACATTGCTGGACACTACTTTCCATCTACCAAGTGCAAAACGGGTTGATACAAGGTTAATCGCCGGCAGCCTGGTTTTCGGCGCAGGCTGGGGCCTTGCGGGATACTGTCCGGGTCCGGCGATCACATCGGTGTTGAGCGGGCAAATCGCTCCTATCGTTTTTGTTGTGGCGATGATAGCTGGCATGGCCCTCTACGAACTTGTTGAGAGTCACCGCTGATGGAGCTGATACCAATACTGCTTGGCCTGCTGGTCGGTCTGGTCATGGCCGTGACTGGGGCCGGTGGCGGAATCATCGGTGTGCCCTTGCTGGTACTGGTTGCCGGGTTAAGCATGCAGCAAGCCATACCCGTGGCTCTGATGGCAGTGTTTATTGCAGCCCTGCTCGGTGTGTTTATCGGCTGGAGAAAAAACCATGTTCGGTATCGTGCGGCATTGCTCATGGCTCTGGCAGGTGCGATTCTATCGCCATTAGGTCTATGGCTTGGGCATCAGTTGGATCATCAATGGTTGAATCTGATCTTCGCACTATTGCTGCTTGTGCTTGCGATACGATCATTGACGAAAAAAGAGATATTGCAGGAAACGGGCCAGCATGATGAGCAGTCCGCACCCTGTATTCACGGTGACGGCACCGGCAGATTCCAATGGACGTCACGCTGCGCAAAGTTCCTGGCAGCTTCAGGCGGACTTGCCGGGTTCATGTCCGGGCTATTGGGAGTGGGAGGCGGATTTATGATTGTTCCAGCCTTGCAAAAATACACGGATCTGAACATGCCTGCGGTCGTGGCAACCTCGCTGGCAGTCACCGCTATCATTTCCTTGGCGGTGGTTGCTACCAGCGCCATCGCAGGCATACTCAACACCTTGATTGCCTGGTTCTTTATCGCAGGCGCATTACCGGGGATAGCTATTGGTTACAGCGTATCGAAGCGGCTGGATCGGCAGCAGATGCAGCTAATATTTTCATATCTGCTCATCGTTATTGCCTTGCTGCTACTGGGTAAAAATGTGATGAATTAACAGGAGCTGAACATGCAAACATACCCGATACAAATGTTCGACAGCACATCGTCAACTTATACCTATATTCTTTCCGTGCCGGGATCGCAGGAGGCAGTGATTATCGATCCGGTCGATACGCACTGGGATCGCGACCTGATGCAGATCGAACGACTGGGCCTGAAGCTCGCCCACATACTGGAAACGCATGCGCATGCCGACCATGTCACATCGGCAGGAAAACTGCGTGAAATGACGGATGCAAAAGCTGCGGTTCCCAGTGGTTGCGGGATCAAGTTTGCAGACCAGCAACTGGAGGATGGCGATTACATCCGTTTCGCCGGAGGTGAGGAAATCAGGGTCATCCATACGCCGGGGCATACTGCTGGAAGCGTCAGTTATTTCTGGCGAGGCAATCTATTCTCAGGCGATGCGTTGCTGATCAATGGATGTGGCAGGACTGATTTTCAGGGCGGAAGTGCAGAGGCATTATACGAAAGCATTACGAACAAATTGTTTGTTCTGCCGGAAGATACATTGGTGTGGCCAGCGCATGATTACAAAGGATTTTCGGCCTCTACAATTGCCTGGGAGAAAGTGCATAACGCAAGAATAGCGAAAAAGACTAAAGCCGAATTTGTAGAACTGATGAATAGATTAAACCTGCCCAAGCCAGAATTGATGGAGATTGCCGTACCGGCCAACAAAAAACTTGGCCTGTCGCATGCTGCCTAATGGCACTGCCGTAAATTGAAGACAATCAGAGATTAGAATAAATAGGCCAATTAAAAACCCTTAATTAAATCAATTGGATAATAGATAAAGGTTTATGATGATGTAAGAAAATGCATGGAATTTGTAAGCTATGGACGACAGCGTGGGTATGAAGATTTGCAAATTCGAGCCGATATCAAGATTAGGGATGAAAATGCAGATTGAATGAGAACATGAGATGACAGCAGCGCCACATGATTTAGCATCCTGGGCACTATTCCTGAGTAAGGCAGAAATCCCCGTGCTCAAGAATACGGCACGCGAATTAGCCAGGCTAAGCCTGGATGAGGATAACCTCAGTCCGCGCGCGCTTACCATGGTCGTCTCGCAAGACCCGATGATGGTCTTCCGTATTTTGCGTCATATGCAAACGCATAAGAGAAGACTTCAGCTGCAAGATCTCGTACTGGTTGAACAAGCCATCATGATGATGGGCATGAGTACGTTTTTCCGGGAGATACCTGCCAGCCCGCTTGTAGAAGATGCCATGCGCAGCAATCTGCAAGCAATGACACACTTGTTGAAACTTATCCACCGCGCACATCGTGCTACACATTATGCTTATGAGTGGGGCGTAATGCTCAAGGATTTTCATGTCATGGAGACCCGTACAGCAGCCCTTTTGCATGATCTGGCAGAAATGCTGTTATGGTGCTTTGCGCCGGACAAGATGATGGAAATATTCAATTTACAGCAAGCGGATAAAGCACTTCGCAGCCATGACGCACAGCAGCAAGTCCTGGGCTTCAGACTCTCGCAATTGCAGCTATTATTGGTTGAAACCTGTGAATTGCCGCCATTGCTGGCCCGTTTGATGTACGACGGTTCCAAAGCCGAGCAACAGGTAATGAATGTGAGCCTGGCAGTCAACCTGGCGCGCCATGCGGCTAACGGCTGGGATGACGCGGCATTGCCGGATGATTATCGGGATATCGCAGAATTTCTCAGAGTGGATGTCGAGCGGGTAATGAATCTTGTCGGGGCACCACCAAGCGCGTAGTTTTGTGTGCCTGCCCCGTCCCAAGGTTGAAAGGCTGAGCAGTGTTATTTGGTTGTACCAACTGCCTTGCATCCAGCATAACTGATGTTCGGGCCATCATTCAAAGTCGCGTCTGCGCCATTGAGCTCCAAAGTTGCGACACTGTTGGTGTAGCTATTGCCTGATCCTTCAGCAGACTTTTCCAGGCGGACTTCACGGTCCGGGTAAATCAGCCAGGCTGCATTTTCCTTATCCAGCATCCTGACAAAAAAGCGCTTGTTACCTTCGCACAAATATTCTGTAGAGTTTGCCGGTTTGTAGGCTTCAGCGGGCTTTTCTTCACTGAAAGGATTGTATTTGTCGACACTGCTACAGGCAGCAACAGACAATATCAAGGGAACACAATATAAAGCTTTGGCAAACAAACGCATGGCATTTCCGTCATATTTTTAATAAAGGACTATGGTGCCAAACTAAAGGCTTGGGCTCAACCATATATTCAAATAAAAGTACGCATTGGCCTAATGAACCAGCATGAGCGAAAATAGGTCATCAAGTCACCACTTCTAAAGTCAGTTTATGTTCCGATGGTTTGAAAAACTGCTCTACCCTTTCCCGGAAGCAACGCTTTCGGCGCCGCCAAAAAGTTTCTGGGCCTTTGTCTGGTCAGGCACGCAGGGATTAAGGGTCCACCTTGCCTTGATGACCTTGCTGACGGCGACAATCGGCGCGTTTGAAGCCTTGCTGTTTGCCTTCATGGGCAAGATAGTCGATTGGCTGGGTGCGGTTCCCCCGGAATTGCTGTGGGAACAGGAAGGCGACAAGCTGCTGATCCTGGCCGTTATCCTGATGTTGAGCCCTATTCTGATCGGGCTTCAGAGCTTTATTAAGCACCAGGGTTTGGCCGGAAATTTCCCAATGCGCCTGCGTTGGAATTTTCATCGACTCATGCTGAGCCAGAGCATGAGTTTTTACCAGGATGAATTTGCTGGCAGGGTGGCGACCAAGGTCATGCAAACCGCACTGGCCGTGCGCGACATGTGGTTTATCCTGGCCGATATCCTGGTGTTCGTGATCATCTACTTTGTCACGCTGGTGCTGATCGTCGGCAATTTCAATCTATGGATGATCCTGCCGTTTCTTGGCTGGCTGGCCTTGTATATCGTTTCCCTCAGCTATTTCGTGCCGCGCCTGGGACGAGTCTCGCAATCGCAAGCAGATGCACGTTCCCTGATGACGGGCCGTATTACCGATGCCTATACCAATATAGCGACGGTGAAGCTGTTCTCGCATGCGGGTAGGGAGGCAGGGTATGCTAGATCCGCCATGCAGGAGTTTCTTGAAGCCGTACATAGGCAGATGCGGCTGGTCAGCGCGGTTGAGGTGGTGAATCATGTCTTGAATATGTTGCTCATCATCACCAGTTGCGGTGTGGGCTTATGGCTGTGGACCAAAGGGGAAATCGGCGTAGGCGGTATTGCTGCGGTCACTGCCATGGCATTGCGGCTGAATGGTATCTCGCATTGGGTGATGTGGGAAATGACTTCGCTCTTCGAACAGGTGGGTACAGTGCAAGATGGCGTCAACACGCTTTCATTGCCGCATAAGGTGCTGGATGCGCCCGATGCCAAGGATCTGGTTGTAGAGCGCGGTGAAGTGCGTTTTGAGGCCGTGGATTTTGCTTATGGCGGTAACCGTAAGGTGCTGGATCAGTTCTCGCTACATATTCGTCCCGGTGAGAAGGTCGGCCTGGTCGGTCGTTCCGGCTCCGGCAAATCTACCATCGTCAATTTATTACTGCGCTTCTACGATGTGGAAGCCGGCAAGATACTCATCGATGGCAAAGATATCGCCAAAGTTACGCAGAATAGCCTGCGCGCCAATATCGGCATGGTGACGCAGGATACTTCGTTACTGCACCGCTCGGTACGCGAGAACATTCTGTATGGCAGGCCGGATGCGACAGAAGCAGACATGGTTTCTGCGGCGCAACGGGCTGAAGCCGATGAATTCATTGCCCAGCTGACGGACCCCAAAGGGCGTCATGGTTACGATGCGCATGTTGGTGAGCGTGGTGTGAAGTTGTCGGGAGGTCAGCGTCAGCGTATCGCGATTGCGCGCGTCATGCTGAAAGATGCGCCCATCCTTCTACTGGATGAAGCGACAAGCGCACTGGATTCCGAGGTGGAGTCCGCTATCCAGAGCAGCCTTTATCGATTGATGGAAGGCAAGACCGTGGTGGCGATTGCTCATCGCCTTTCGACAATCGCGGCAATGGACAGGTTGATTGTGCTGGACGAAGGCCGTATTGTTGAGGAAGGCGATCACCAAACGCTACTGCAAAGTGGCCGGCTTTATTCCATGCTCTGGGTACACCAGAGCGGAGGATTCTTGGGCGAAGACTTGTAGGAGGACAATATGAAAGCCTTGTTCAGCGGCAACCTGATGAAGGGCATGAAGCTGGTTGGGGTTTATACCGATGTCGAAGCGGAGAGGATTGCGCATTACTTGAGTACCGATTCCAGTACCGGTCTGCCGGGGGATTGTGCAAATCTTGAGCAGAATCAGTTTGTTGAGTTGGCGGTGCCATCTGCAGCGGGGATATATGGGGATATTTCCCACGATGCTTGCGTCATATTGGTGTCGGGCAGCCTGACGCGCGGCATTAGCGCCGTTGGACCTTATCCCGATAAAGTCACGGCATTCAGTAATGCTGTGGCATTGACTTTTGGCAGTAAATCCAGCAATTTTTACCCGGTCGAAATCGAAGCGGAATACGATGAATTCAGGGCAAAGCTTGCCAAGCTCATCGCCTGATTCAGGCTTCATTGTCTAAATATCGGAAAATAAACAGTATTCTGTTTAAAAAAATGGTTGACGACGGCTTGGCTTGTCAGTATAACGCTCAATAGGCGTTTGATTTTCGATTTTCTGCTGGTATTACCGACGGGTTCTTGAACAACAAACTTTCAGGGTGCCTCCCAATTTTTAGTAAGGAAGTACAAATGGCAACAGGTAGCGTAAAGTGGTTCAATGACTCTAAAGGTTTTGGTTTTATCACTCCGGATGATGGTGGCGATGATCTATTCGCTCATTTCTCCGCGATTGTTGATACCGGCTACAAGAGCTTGAAAGAAAACGAACGTGTAAGTTTTGATGTTACTGATGGTCCTAAGGGCAAACAAGCATCTAATATACAAAAGGCTTAAGCCTCAAGTATTGAGTTACACAAAATTCGTTAAAACGGCCTGCGGAGAGATCCCCAGGCCGTTTTTATTGGTAAGCGGTGTATGCTGGAGCTGCAATGGGCGACGAATCGAAAGAGCTGCAGGAATTAAAATCAGCGGTTGAATTTGCCTTGAATGGCGACTGGCATAATGCGCACCTGATCGCGCAGGATTCCAATCATAAACTGGCGCACTGGATACATGCGGTGTTGCACAAGATCGAAGGTGATGAGTGGAATAGCCGTTACTGGTACAAAAGAACCGACAGAAGCTACGAAGACTTTACTGATAGCACCGATGAACTGAAAGCGATTCTGCAGGTGTTGCAGAATCAGTCGTAAGATCCCCATTCCAGTTGTACATTGGCGGCTTTCGCCGCTTGCTGCATGCGCAGGATAGTATCTTCCAGGTTGTCCAGATAGACAAAAGCGGTTTCCTGGTGGAAACCCATGACCATCACGGCTTTGTTTTCCCTGATGAGCGTTTCGAATATTTGCAACAGATGCTCGCTACTGGTGTAATCCATCAGGCTGGCATTATTCGGGTATTGCATCAGGCCCGGCAGCAACTCCGTTGGCTGGTCGAGTATCGAAGCATCCGGGTGCAGTTGCCGCAGCATCCGCACCATCGTGCTTTGCTCTCCCCATGACTGGGCAACCAGATCCGCGCCAGTACGTGAGCTATCCCAGATAAAACCATTTTTATGCAAGGCAGCAGCTGATTTTGGCCCGAACTGCCAACCGCCTGCCCGGAAGTGTCTGGGCTGGTCGAATCCATTTTCCACCAGCAATGTTGCGCTGCAAGCGACCAGCTGTGTGAGCTCTGCCTCGCTATAAGCCAATTCCAGGCTCACTGTATAACCACACTCCCCACCTTCGCACTCTTCATTGGCTAGGGCAAACGATGGCTCGCTCCTGTATGGTACTTCGCATCGTTCCACCAGGGATTTCCATCCGTGCAGATGCAGACCTTGAGCGTCGATGGGCAGCAAGGTCGAGCGTATCTGTTTTGTGATATTTGCTTTATCGGCTTTCGGCCGCAGAAAATAGACCGGATTCAACAGGTGCAGCATCGGAATATGCGGGTGTTTGATGCGAAAGTCCCTGATGGCGTCCAGGTTCTCTTCATCCAGCGACCAGCCTTCCCAGTCCACTGTCAGATAGACAGTGATCTTCTGTTCTGAGGCGTTGATCGATGTGATGGGTTGAAAGAAGAAAACGAGTGCAGTAAAGCAAATCAGCAAACCTAATCTTCCGGGTATCGACATACGGTACATCTTATCAAACTAAAAGCCGTGCGCCTGTATTCATGACGCAGCTATGTGTGGGTAAAACCTACCAGCCGTAACCCAAGCTGAAGATGAATGCAGAATCTGCCTCTTTTCGACCAGGTGCGGGTGTTTTCGACCAGTCGTAGTTATATTGCACTGCTGCATGCAACCGTTCGCTTAGCGGTACGCGTAAGCCGGTCTTGGAAAATACCAGGATGTCGCTGGTATCTTCCAGGCTGGCTAATATTTCATGTTCATGGAAGAACTTGTTCTTACCACCGAACAATAGTTGATCGTATTTTGTGCTCCAACGTGCTGCTGGATAGCGTTCGGAATCTGCAACGTAGAAATTGGTATTGATGTAATTCAAACCGCCTTCTATAAAGAGATTCATCGAAGGCAACTCAAACAATTGATAACCGCTACCAAGACCCACACTGGTACGTAGTTTGATGTCCCTGAACTTGTCATTCTCGAAGGCGCTGTTGGCATATAAATACCATTTCTGGCTCAGGAACCTGTCGTATTTCATATAACCGCGACTGTTGAACTGCGTATCTATACTTTGGCTCTCTGCGCGGTTTACAATCGCCCCGACTGTATATCGGTTTGTTTTGCTGCGTGCTACCGATTCCGTATCCAGGTTAAAGGCCTGGGTCCTTGTGTTGCCGTCGGTCAGCGTGCCGCCAAGGTTCACGCGGCCTGTCCAGTTGTAACCAAGGCCAGAGACTTCCGGACTTGGGTTGATGTACTGCAGTTCTTCTATCGGGATCTCATTGGCGGCAAGTTCTGGTTGTTGAATGACGATCTTGCCTTTTTCAGATTGCCGTAATTTTGTCCGCAGGCTTGAGTTGTCGTTCAGCATCACATGCAAAGGTTGATCCGTGGTGATCCCCACTACCTCCGACCAGAGAATATGGATATCTCCTGCATAGGCCGTGTTGAACACGACTTTATCGGTTTCCTTCTTGATGACGGTGCCGGTAATCACGTCGCCATTTTTCAATCTTATCTGGTCCGCATATGCCGCTGCCGAAAACATGCCTAAACCTGCCAGCAGAACACACGTCGAAAAAAAGTAAGATAAATTCCTCATACCAGCTCCATAAATTTTCGTTCCTGCATGACCAATTAAGTAAAAGTATTTGAGCAAACCATACAAGCAATAAAAATGCTTAAAGGATAGTTCTCAAAATGGGCAAGCCAACATTGTTACTGATGGCAAATAACAGGTGATTGAATGGCTTGGGTACTACAGCCTTATCAATCACACAATTGATGAAATTTGGTAATGCCAGATACGATTCAGGTAATAAACAATTGATTGGATGTTGCATTCAACATCAAGAATAGCCACTGATGTGACAGCTTACGATGAGTAAGTTCTTAAAACATCTGAATGGATTATGCCAAACGTGATGGCCAGCGTCAAAACAACCGGCATGGCTTACCCTCAGTCAAGGCTTGAGAAATACAAAAAAGATGACGGAGCGAGGTAATTAAAAGGGCTGCAAAAGGAATAAAAGGCAAAGAGATAAAAAGTTAGTGCGCCTAATCTATATCGGCAGAGTCACACTAGGTCAATGACGACTCATCGGCTTGTCATACCAAGCTTACTGCCTGATTCACTGCACTAACCCAGCTATTCTATCCTACCCTGACGATTCTACCGTTATCATTCGATATTCACATACTGTTTGATTTTTCATGCACCTGCCTCCCCACCTCAATCGTAAATTCATACAACTGCTGGCATTCCGCGTTCAGCTCGTACTGGCTTATCAAATCATGGCTGTAGTGGTTGGCTGGCATATCTATCAGCTGACGCGCGATCCGCTCGCACTTGGTCTGGTGGGCCTGGCCGAGGTGATTCCCTATTTTTGCTGTACCTTGTTTGCGGGATATGCGGTCGACCATCATTCACGCCGCTTGTTCGGGGTGATGTCCGGCCTCATTTTGTTTTTGATTGCACTGACCTTGGCGATGGTGTCGCACGGCTGGTTGCCGGGTGACCCGACTTTGTGGATTTATGCATCGATTGCAATCACGGGCATTGCGCGGGCGTTTATCGCGCCAAGTTACGGCGCCCTGTTCGCACTGGTTTTGCCACGCCAGCAGTTCGCCAAAGCTGCTGGCCTGGGCAGTTCCGTCTTTCAGTTCGGCCTGGTGATAGGACCTGCATTAGGCGGGATACTGGTGGGTTTTGCCAGCACGACAGTCGCTTATATGGCGGCCATGTTTTTGTGCGCAGGTTCTGCCATCGCCTTGTTTACCTTGCGCGTGAAAGAACCGCCGCCGGCAGATAGTACGCCGGTATTCAAGAGCATTGGTCAGGGTTTGCGTTTTGTTTACCGCAATCAAATCCTTTTGAGTGCTCAATGTCTGGATATGTTTGCCGTGCTGTTTGGCGGTACGGTCGCTTTGCTGCCGGTGTTCATCCATGATGTCTTTAATTATGGGCCTGAAGGCCTGGGCATCCTGCGCGCGGCACCTGCGGTCGGTGCAGTGATGACAGGGCTCTATTTGGCCCGTCATCCAATCAATTTGCATGCAGGCCGGTTCCTGTTGGGGGCAGTCGCCGGCTTTGGGCTGTGCATCATTATCTTTGCGCTGAGCACCAATTTCTGGTTTGCCGCCGTCATGTTGCTGCTTACAGGTGTGTGTGATGGTATATCCGTTGTGTTACGCACTACCATCTTTCAACTGGTGACGCCCGATCACATGCGTGGCCGGGTTTCTGCCATTAACGGTATTTTTATCGGCTCTTCGAATGAATTAGGCGCTTTTGAATCGGGTATTGCGGCGAAGCTCATGGGGCTGGTGCCATCCGTCATTTTTGGCGGACTGATGACGATGACGGTGGTTGGCATCACAGCCAAGCTCGCGCCGCAATTGCGCAAACTGGAGTTGAGCAAGCTGCATTGATATGCCATGAGGACACTGGAGGACCTTTTCGCAGCATTATCCAGATCGGAATTCCGTCGCAGTTTTCAACTGCGCGGCAAGGATCTGGCTTATCTGCGGAGTAAAGGTTTACCCGTGGTTTTGTCGCATGCTGAAGATTTCATCGCCAGGCGGCTGGCACCGGCAGTGATTCCCAACGATGGCAAACAGACGCCGTTTCGCGGGCACCCGGTGTTTGTTGCACAACATGCCGCGGCGTGTTGCTGCAGGGGCTGCCTGGAGAAATGGCACCGCATTCCTGCCGGCCGCGAACTGAGCGATGAAGAAAAAGCCTATGTGCGCTCGGTACTGGAACGATGGCTGATGCAGCAATCGAACGAACCTTAGCTAACCTGTGTTCCTCAGCCCAGCGGCAATGCCGTTGATCGTCAGTTGTATCGCCAGCTTGAGTTTTTCATCCGTTTCTCCACCGCGATAGCGTTTAATCAGTTCCACCTGCAGGTGGTTCAATGGGTCAAGGTAAGGCAGGCGGTTCCTGATGGAATTGGCTAAATCCGGGTTGCAGCTGAGCCGTTCTTCGCTGCCCAATAGAAGGTTCAGCGCTGCTGTCGTTAGCGCATATTCTTTTTCGATCCTGGCGAAAATCGTGTCGCGTAATTTTTTATCCGTGACCATTTGCGCATAGTGCCTGGCGACTGTGAGATCGGTCTTCGCCAGCACCATATCCAGGTTGGCAATCAGGGTTTTGAATATGGGCCAATGCTCCAGCATCTCGCGCAAGATTTGGGTACGTTGCATGCGTAGTGATTCATCGGCATTGAGGTACTGATCGATCGCGCTGCCGACGCCATACCAGCCGGGCAAAAGCAGGCGGCATTGGCCCCAGGAAAATCCCCAGGGAATGGCGCGCAGGTCTTCGATGCGACGCGTGGATTTTCTTGAAGCTGGTCGACTGCCGATGTTGAGTTCTGCAATCTCGTCTATTGGGGTGGCGTTGAAAAAATAGTCGGCAAAGCCTGGGGTTTCATAGACCAGACTACGGTAACTGGTCATCGCACTGGCTGAAAGCTCTTCCATGACAGTCTCGAAAGAACGCCGCTTGTTACTTTCCATCGAGTCTTGCGGAAATAGTGTCGCATCGATCGTCGCTGCAATCAGCGTTTCCAGGTGCTGCCTGCCAACTACCGGATCGGCATAGCGGTTGGCGATGATCTCGCCCTGCTCGGTAAGGCGGATCTGGCCATTCACCGTGCCGCGTGGCTGTGCCATGATGGCCTGGTAAGTCGGCCCGCCGCCACGTCCTACCGTCCCCCCGCGACCGTGGAATAAGCGCAGCTTGATGTTGGCCTGGTTAAACAGCTCCACTAGCGAGATTTCGGCTTTATATAGCTCCCAGTTGGAGGTGAGGAAGCCGCCATCCTTGTTGCTATCCGAATAACCCAGCATGATTTCCTGCTCGTTGCCCTGGTTGCGCAATACATGGCGGATACCGAGCAAGCTCAGCCATTGACCCATGATCATGGGGGCATGGCGTAAATCTTCTATGGTTTCGAACAGCGGGACGATATTGAGGTCGAGCTGGATTTTCTGCGAGCCCCAAACGCCTTTTAACAATCCGGATTCTTTCTGCAGTAAAGCGACTTCAAGCAGGTCAGAAAGCGTTTCGGTGTGTGAAATGATGTACTGGCGTACCGTATTCGGCCCGAATTTCTGGCGCATTTCGCGCGCTTTGTTGAGTATGTCCATTTCTGAACGGGTGAACTCGGAGTATTGCTGGAAAGGCGAATATAACAATCTGGGCTGCTTGAGTTCTTCCAGCAATACTTCCACCTTCTCTTCTTCGCTCAGTTCGGCGTAATTGAAATCATAGCCGGCTTTGAGAAACAGCTCCTTGATGACAGCTTCATGCATCTCCGACGACTGGCGTATATCGATCGTCGATAGATGAAAGCCGAAGGTCTCGATCGCCTTGGTCAGTTTGCCCAAACGTGGATAGATCAGCGCATTACCGCCATTGGCTTTCAATGAATCCGTCAGTACATAGAGTTCTGCCAATAGATCTTCCGGCGAGAGATATGGCTTGACGTCAGTCGCGGCTTTAGCAGATTCAGAATCGGGTAACAGATGTTTGAGCGTCATCGCAAAGCGGTCGTGAATACTGTTGAGCGCCAAACGATAGGGTTCATCCAGCCGATGCGGCGATTGGTCGTTTGAGCGTGCAGCCAGGGCTTTGACTTCGTCACTGACGCCTGTCAGCCTGGTCGATACGCAGAGTTCGCGTTTCAAGGCATCCAGTTCACGCAGGTAGAACTTGAAGGCTGTGCCGGCCTGCAAGTTAACCGCCTGGCACAGTGTGCTGCTGTTGACGAAGGGGTTGCCATCGCGATCACCGCCTATCCAGCTTCCCATTTTGATGATGCCGGGCAGGTAATAAGGCTGTTTGAGTTGTTTGGCGAATTGCTGATTGATGTCGCGCTCAAGGTCCTGCAGGATTTCAGGGATGGTCTCCAGAAAGGTCGCTTCGTAATAGCTCAACGAGTTTTCGATCTCATTGGCGACCGTGAGTTTGGAGAACCGCAGGATGCGTGTTTGCCACAAGAGCGTAATGGCGCCTTGAATCAGCAGATGATTGCGTTCCAGTTCTTGCCTGGAGATCAAACCTGCCCGTGCGGAGAGCAGATCTGCCACGTTGCGTTCGGTATCCAGAATCGTCTTACGCTGCACCTCGGTCGGATGGGCCGTTAATACGGGTGAAACCAGTGCGTCCTGAAAGACTTCATCAATCGTGTTCAGCGCCAGGCCTTCTGTCTCTACCTGTTTCATCGAATAAGCCAGCGTGCCGGGCACCGGATCATCTTCATTCAGGCGTGTGAGCTGGTGGGCGTGTAAGTCTTCGGCGATGTTGACCAGATGTTTGAAATAGCTGAATGCACGCACGACACAAATCGTTTCTGACGAATTGAGATTCTTTAATATTTTTTCCAGCTGGCCAACCGCTTCACTATCGTGGTTGCGATGAATCCTCACCGCTGTCTTGCGGATATTCTCGATCAACTCGAATTTGGCTTTGCCATCCTGCGCAAGTATCGTTTCGCCCAATAGCTTTCCAAGGTAGCGAATGTTCTCTTTGAGATGTTGTGACAGCTTGCTGGATGTATCGCTCGACATGATCTGCCTTGGCCTGACTTTCAGTTTGGAAGGTTTGCATATAATCAAAAGCAACAAGTGCACCAGCTTTAATATATTTAATCAAAGTGTTAGATAACAAAGGGATGGCGGGCAGTGCGGCACAAAGGAGAGAATCCATGCACCGTTTTAGGGCTGAAAATTAAATCAGGGCGGGAATCGTTTTAAAGCGCAGGGCAGTATGAAATCATTGTCTGTTAAATGCATGAATCTTATGTAAAATCAGCTTACATCAGCATGTAATCGAGGGGGGCGACATGAAACGTATCGTAGTGTGTTGTGACGGAACCTGGAATGATCCGGACAAAACTGATAAGGGTGTGCCGATACATACCAATGTGGTGAAGTTGGCTCAGGCGGTCAAACCGGTTGCGGATGACGGCATCAAACAGCTGATGTATTACAACCCTGGTGTGGGTACCAGCGGCACATTCATGCGCCGTGCATTCGACGGTGCCACTGGTAGCGGTCTCTCTCGCAATATGCAGGAAGCGTACAAGTTCCTGATCGCCACATATGAACCTGGCGATGAGTTGTATTTTTTCGGTTTCAGCCGAGGTGCCTTTACGGTGCGCAGTCTTGCCGGGCTGATACGAAATTGCGGCATTCTGTACCGCGATGCAGTACACATGCTGGAAAAGGGTTACGACCTTTATCGGTCGCGTTCACAGGCCAGCCATCCGCGCGAGAAGGAATCGGTGTTGTTTCGCCGTACTTATGCCATGACGGATGCAGTGCCGATCAAGCTGATCGGCGTTTGGGATACCGTCGGGGCGCTTGGTAATCCGCTACTGCTGAGCCATTCCCCGATCACGCAACGCCAGCAGTTCCACGACACCCAATTGAGTTCTACGGTGGCACATGCCTACCAGGCATTGGCTATTGACGAAAAACGCCGGCATTTTACAGCGACCTTGTGGAACCAGCAGCCTGGCGTCCAGAACCAGATACTGGAGCAGAACTGGTTTGTCGGCGTACATTCCAACGTTGGCGGCGGTTATGCCGGTACGGGGCTTTCGGACATTGCCTTGCAATGGATGGTGGATAAAGCGCAAGGCTGCAATCTGGCACTGGATAAAATTGAAGCACGCCCCGACCCGCTTGAACCTTGCGAAGAGTCGCGCAAAGGGCTTTATCACCTGATTCCGGCACTTTCGCGTCCTATTGACCAGCCCGACCTGGAACAGGGGCAAACGTATGAACGCTTGCACCCCTCGGTGCTGGAGCGTTACCAGGCCGATCCGAACTATCGCCCGCAAAATCTTGAAGACTATCTCATGCGGAATCCGCAGCTATAACTGGCGACAAAGGTTCGGGTCAGCCAAGGCTGGTGTCAAGTATCATCATGATGGCAAATCCTGCCATCAGACCAATGGTAGCCGGTGTTTGATGACCGTTGCGATGGGTTTCCGGGATCACTTCATGCGACACGACGAAGATCATCGCCCCTGCCGCCAAACCGAGTCCTATCGGGTAAGCCAGGGCAAAACCAGTGGACAGGCCCACACCGAGGAATGCACCTACCGGTTCCAGCAAACCGCTGGCAATGGCGACCAGCACGGCTTTACCAGCAGGGAAACCTGCACTGCGCATGGCAAGCGCAACGGCAAGGCCTTCCGGAATATCCTGCAGTGCAATCGCACTGGTCAGCGGCAGGCCGACCGATAAATCGCCTTGCGACATGCTGACGCCTATCGCCATGCCTTCCGGCAGGTTGTGCAGGGATATGGCCAACACGAACAGCCATACACGTCCGCAGCGTTCATATCCTGGGCCGCATGGGCCGCTCTTTTCGTGTTCATGCGGAGTGAATTCATCAAGGCCCAGCATCAGCAATACACCTAGAGTCATGCCGAAAACGACAATCAAACCTGCAGGCAGCTTGGCGGCCAGAATCGCTTCTCCCGCTTCCAGGCCGGGTAAAAGCAATGAAAAAGCACTGGCGGCCAGCATCATGCCTGCGGCAAGACCAAGCATGGAGTCTTCGATTCTCTGTGGAATGCCGCGCAAGGCCAGTGCCGGCAAAGCGCCTATCGCGGTTGCTGCAAAGCCCGCTAACCCACCTAACATTGCATAGCGCAAGGCAAGATTGATCTCACCGGAGAATGCCTGGGTCAAGCTCTGAACGAGCAATACAAATACTGCCAGTATTGCGATAGCAAAGCCGATGGCTGTAATCACATGTTTCCTGGCATGTGCCTGGAGGGATTCAAACCAACTGCTGGTCGATGTCTGATGTGTGATTTCCATGGCGCTTTCTACAGTTAACAAATCAAAAACAGGGGGTTTAAATTTAATTATGCACCCATGATAACCCTAGCTATCGCCATGCGCATGGGATGCAAGATTGATTTTTCCAATCGTAGCAATAGCTTATGAACAATAGAATTTATCAATGACTATATTATAAACAATCAATTTTATTTATTAAATGGCCTTCAATAGAATAGGCTCTGTTTTCATTCTTATCAACTAACCGGAGGCAATATGACTACTTCTTTAATTAATACCGAAATCAAACCTTTTAGCGCGACTGCATTTCACAACGGCCAATTCGTGCCAGTGACTGAGGCGAATCTGAAGGGTAAGTGGTCTGTGGTGTTTTTCTACCCGGCAGACTTCACTTTCGTCTGCCCGACAGAGCTGGGCGACCTGGCTGATAACTATGCCGAATTCCAGAAGCTGGGCGTTGAAATCTATGGCGTATCTACCGATACCCACTTTACGCACAAGGCCTGGCACGACACATCCGACACGATCAAGAAGATCAAGTATCCATTGATCGGTGACCCGACTGGCACGGTTACTCGCAACTTCGGCGTGATGATCGAAGAAGCTGGCCTGGCAGAACGCGGCACTTTCGTGATCGATCCGGAAGGCAAGATTCAAATCGTTGAGATCAACGCTGGCGGTATCGGCCGTGACGCGCTGGAATTACTGCGCAAGGTGAAAGCTGCTCAATACGTGGCTAGCCACCCTGGTGAAGTTTGCCCAGCCAAGTGGAAAGAAGGCGAAGCAACATTAGCGCCTTCACTGGACCTGGTCGGCAAGATCTAAGCATAGAAGCCCGAAAACTTGTCCGGGCAATCATGCCCGGGCATTTCAAGACTGACCACAGAAACACATTCAAGCAACAAAAGGGACATCATGCTCGAAGCTAATATCAAACAACAATTGCAATCCTATTTCGACAATCTCACTCAAAAGGTCGAGATCAACGCTTATCTGAACCAATCAGAAAAGTCGCTCGAAATGAAAGAGCTGCTCCAGGACCTGGCAGGCATTTCTGGCAACATTGTGTTGGCTGAACATGTCGATCCGTCCGAGCGCACCCCTTCATTCAAGCTGAACCGCGCAGGCGGCAATATCGGCATTCAGTTTGCCGGTATTCCCATGGGCCATGAATTTACCTCATTGGTGCTTGCCTTGTTGCAGGTGGGCGGACATCCGCCAAAAGTCGGCGAAGAAACCATCCAGCAGATTCGCGAGCTGCAAGGCAGTTACCACTTTGAGACTTATATTTCGCTCTCTTGCCAGAACTGCCCGGAAGTCGTCCAGGCATTGAACCTGATGGCGGTGATTAACCCTAACATCACGCATGTGATGATAGACGGTGCCCTGTTCCAGGATGAAGTGACAGAGAAACAGATCATGGCTGTGCCGACCATTTATATGAATGGTGCGCAATTTGGCCAGGGTCGTATGAATATTGATGAGATTCTTGCCAAGCTCGATACTGGTGCGGTGGCGCGTGAGGCTGAAAAAATCAATGCCCGCGAACCCTTCGACATACTGGTGATCGGCGGTGGTCCTGCCGGTAGTTCCGCTGCGGTTTATGCGGCGCGTAAAGGCATACGCACCGGCATCGTCGCAGAACGTTTTGGCGGTCAGGTGATGGATACCAACGCCATCGAGAACTTCATTTCCGTGAAGGAAACCGAAGGGCCGAAACTGGTCGCTGCGCTGGAAGAGCACGTCAAGAGCTATGACGTGGATATCATGAACACGCAGCGTGCAGAAAAGCTGATTCCTGGCGATCTGATCGAAGTCGAATTGGCGAGTGGAGCCAGGCTGAAAAGCAAGGCAGTGATTATCTCCACAGGTGCACGCTGGCGCGAACTGAATGTACCCGGTGAAAAGGAATACCGGGGCAAAGGCGTGGCTTATTGTCCGCACTGCGATGGCCCGCTGTTCAAAGGCAAGCCGGTTGCAGTGGTCGGTGGCGGAAACTCAGGCGTGGAAGCTGCCATTGACCTGGCTGGTTTCGTCAGCCATGTCACGCTATTGCAGTTCGATGAACAACTGAAAGCAGATGCTGTATTGCAGAACAAACTGTTCAGCCTGCCTAACGTTGAAGTCATCACCCAGGCGCAGACTGCAGAAGTGAACGGTGACGGCACCAAGGTCAACGGCCTGACATACATTGACCGGGCGACCGGCAATTCACACACGCTGGATATCGCAGCCGTGTTCGTGCAGATCGGCCTGATCCCGAATACGGATTGGCTGAAAGGTACGGTCGATCTTAGCAAGTATGGTGAGATCGAGGTGAATGACCACGGCCAGACTTCCGTGCCGGGCGTGTTTGCTGCGGGCGATGTGACCACCATTCCTTACAAGCAGATTGTGATTGCCTTGGGGGATGGTGCGAGGGCATCGCTGGGAGCTTTTGATTATTTAATCAGGCAGTAATATCCAGACGGCAAAATAAAAACGGGGCTTATTGCCCCGTTTTTATTTTGATGCTGTTTTTTTAGTTACTCTGCGTAGTCTGGCTACGCAGCAATCTGGCGGAGTGGACGGGGCTCGAACCCGCGACCCCCGGCGTGACAGGCCGGTATTCTAACCAACTGAACTACCACTCCAGTATTGAATGCAGGCATCATCTGCTTCATGGCGCATGCCTTCATTTAAAGACAAGAGCAGACAGGAAGCCGATGTGTGCCGAAGGGGCGCATGATACTTAAATGTCGGCGCTTAATCCAGCAATCCACGCAATTAAAATGACAATCCATAAAACTGAGCGCGGCTTATTGGCCAGATTGCTTTAAAATTAGCACTTTAAAACTCCCTCCCCGAACGATAGGCCTGCAAGGCCGGATAAAAAGCAAAGGCAAAACAATGAGTATCAAAGTAGAAAGCAACCCGTCCCAGGCACAATTGGAAGCACTAGGCATATCGAAGTGGCCGACCTGGCAGAAAGAAATCTCGGTATTTCCCTGGGTGTTCCCGGAGCAGGAAATTGCTTATATTCTGGAAGGTGAATGTGTGATCACGCCAGAAGGTGGTACGCCTGTGACTTTTGGTAAGGGAGACCTGGTGACTTTCCCTGCCGGCTTGAAAGCAAGCTGGGAAGTGAAGCAGCCATTGCATAAGCACTACAAGCTGGACGGTAATGCGCTGACCCAGGCGTGGGTGCGTATCAAACTTAAATTGGGTTTGTAGAACAAAACTGTCCGGGTTTTTCGGGTTGAGTTTCAATTAATACGTCTGGCTATCGGCAGTTATTTCAGCAATTATTGCTATAGGTATTTTTAAATGAAACGTACTGCCGCTACCCAGGCTGCTTTCTACCTGGATACGGCCATCATGTCGTTTGACTGCCGCGCTGACAAAGGCAAGCCCCAGGCCTATGCCTGCAATTTCGGGATGGCTTTGGGTATGCAAGCGCTTGAATGGCTGGAATAAGGTCTTTTGCAGTTCCGGTGCGACTCCAACGCCGTGGTCCTTCACTGTGATATCCCAGTAGTCGCCCTGCCGGCTTATGCCGCATAAGACTTCAGCATTATCCGAGCTGAATTTGATGGCATTACTTATCAGGTTTGTCAGTGCACGCTTGATGATTTGATAGTCGGCATGAGCATAGGCAAACTCTTCAGCCGTTGTGATCCGTATATGGATGTTGCGCTTCTGGCTGGGCACCCAGGCCTCATCCACCACCTCGGATAGCAGGCTGGCCAGATCGATATCATCAAAGCGATATTCACCGGATTTGGCGCGAGAAAGATTGGTAAAATCATCAGCCAGTGCCAGCGCGTTATCTGCATAACGTTCCAGGCGCTGCATCAAATCTTCAAGCTGGTCATTACCCTGCATTCGACGTAATTCCAAAAGAGTGATGATGGAAGAAAGTGGCGCGCGGATATCGTGGGTAATGAAGCGGGAAGCCTCTTCGCGATCGCGTTCCGCCTGGCGTAATTTACTGATGTCGACCAGGCTTAGAATCCAGCCGGTATGCAGATTATCCGCGTTCATGATCGGCACGCATTTCACAATCAAGTCACGCTGTTCGCTGTCCTTGGCCTCGCCCTCCACCGTGGCGGAGCCATGGCGAATGTCCTCATCTGCAATCAGGCGCATTTCATGTTCGTTCGATATGATATCGGCAACCAATGCCGGCAAATACTGGTTAACCAGCGCTGCCGAATCAGGTGTGTGAAAGTGCTGGGCGGCTGAATGATTGGCGATGCGGATCAAGCCGTCGAGCCCCGAGATTAAAGTGGGATACGGCAGGTTGTCGAGACTGTTGGTCACGAATTTATGCAGGCTTTGCAGTTGCCGGCTGGCTTCCTTCAAGGCGACGATACGTCTATCCAGAAAGTCACGCACCAAAGGATGCTTGTTGACGGTCAGCGGGATATGTCCGCCTTGTTGAAAAGACTCAAGCTCGTTAACCAGAAAGCGTGCTGCAGTACTCAGCCTGTGCCAGCTCCACAGCGGGTAGATGATCATAAGCCCTAGAACGCCGGCCGCTGGCGCAAACAATATATCGGTGAAACCGGCAGAGAAATACGTGATGGAAAGTAATCCAAGCGCCAGGCCGACTGTGAGCAGCAGTGCGAAAAATGGGCTCAGCAAGACGAACCCGATCAATGCGATACCCACGAAGGATACATTCAGCAAAGTGTTTTGACCTGAGGTCGCAGCTTGAATGGAAATGTCGTGCAATAAGGCATCAGTGATGTTGGCCAGTATCTCTACGCCCGGCATCAAATGTGTTTTGCCCGAAGCCGGTGTTGCATACTGGTCGCCTATACCAATCGCGGTAGCGCCGACCAGGACATATTTGTTTTTGAAAGTGCCTGTGGGCACCTCGCCTCGTATCACATCGATATAGGAAATGTATTCGAAGCTTCTTGCCGGACCCGAATAAGGTATCAGTACCAGCTGATCCTGTGTCCAGTCACTTGAGTTGTTCTGAAAGATTTCCGGGGAGGCTGGTTCGGGTACAGGATTTTTGTAGTCGCCACCGGCCTTGAGCAATGCTGCGCCGAACTGGTCCCATACCTCGCCATTGAGCTGTTCTTGAAGGTATACGCTACGTACGATGCCATCGCCATCAATTTTAATGTGTGCTTGCCCAAGGCCTGCGGCATAGGCGGCAATCGAATCCAGGGGCTTGATGACTTGGTGCCGGTTGCCCAGTCTTTGAACAAAAACCGGCAGGACGACAGGGGCGTTACGTTGAATGGATGCTGCAAGCATCGCATCGTCATGCACGTATGTCTGCTCGGGTTCTGTGAACAATATATCAAGACCGATAGCCTTGGGTTCATCAGCGGAAATTCTGTCGAGTAATTCAGCGTGTAAGGTGCGGCGCCAGGGCCATCGTCCGAAGGCTGCAATGCTTTCGTCGTCGATCGCAACGATGACAATATCGCCTGATAGCTCGCGATCCTGACCTGCAACCGTGAAGTCCTGAACCAGGCGGTTTAACTGAACCAGCCTGTCTTGCTGTGCCAGTCCATCCTGCTGTGATAGCAAGCCGACCAATACCAGCACGCTTATTGAAATCAGTGGCCATAAACTTCTTTGCCGTACGAACTGGATAACCGGGCGAAAAAAACAGCGTCTGGGATCAATCATCTTTAAGCACATAAACCAACTCAGTCACCGGAGTTTACGACTAATCACAGATGCAGGCTGGAATATTTATCGCAGACTACTTATATTTGTCAGCCCAGGTGCGTTCCAGCATATTTTCCGTCAGTTTGATATCAACCATGTGAGATGTTGAATATGCAGTGCTGAATTCTTCGGCATCCGTTGCTTTCAGCCGTATGAAGTAAACTCCTGCTGCCAGGTTCTCAAGCGATAACTGTGTGCCATCCAATACCTGTTCATTGAGGATGTAAGAAAAATCCTCATCGCGGCTGATTTGAGCAGTAAACCTCAACTCCCTGTCCTCGACCCAATATGCAGAAGAAGGATTATCCGGCAGTTTAGTGTCCGTTGACTGATCCACTTCAAACCGTGATGGCTTGCTGAATGGCCCTTGCTTTAATTGACCATCCCCGGATTGCCCAATCGCAGCAACGCGCCAGAAGTACTGTCCATCCTCCAGGCTTGTATCGGAATAACTGCAAGTCTCCAATTGGTCAACGTCGGCAACTGTAGATTCAAAATCTGGCGACTTGGATATCTGCAGCCTGTAGGCCAGGGCACCAACTACCTGTGTGCATTCCAGCCTCACTGTTTTACCGACGGTCTGATTGTTCATGGGCTGAAGGTACATCGGAAAAACAGGCTGCGCCTGGATATTGATCGTGTGCCTTGCTTCAAAACCGACGATGCCCTCTGGGTCGACCGCACGAACGCCGACAATATATTCACCATCTGGAAGACTGGTAAATTTGACCCTGGATATGTCTGATTCTTTGCTTGCAACAACCTGGTTCATCTCTGCATCCGCGGCAATGCGGATCTGGTAATTTGCAGCATCTGCCAGGTCCGGCCAATCCAGTGTCAGATAATCGGAATTGTCAGCTACTGCCGGTAACGATGATAAATCAGAAGCAGCAAGGAGGGGTCGCACCTTGCCAAGCTCTCCATTTTCATTTACGCGTAAACCAGTGCCGGCCTTTAATAGCGCCTGTTTGCCTGTAGGCTTGTTCGGCGTATTTTGACTAATGGCGACAGTACCTTCAGTGACGCTGCTGGTGGTACCGGAATCAGATGTTGATACATCGAATCGTGTGCCGCGTACGGCAGCGACTGCCATAGGCGTGATGATTTCAAAGTGATTCGGCCTGGCTTTTTTTGATTTGGCGCCTGACGTGTCCGGCACGACTGTAATATTGAGATTGCCTCGCTCCAATGCCATGATGCGCCTGACTGGCTTCGATGTGCCGGGATCTCTGTAGCGTTGTATGCGTAGAACCGAATCCGGCAGCACGCGGATGATGGAACCGTCGATGAATTGCAGCGATAGATAACTGTCATCACCAACAATGATTTTGTCACCTTCCTGCAATTGGTCGCCAACATCAAGCGGTAAGGAATCGGCACTGTTTGCTTGAAAGCGTGCGATATCGCCATGCGCAAAAATCACATTGATATGGGGAAGTTCAACCGGCGGAATGCGAAGTCGGGAACCGGGCTGTAACCGGCGAGGGTTCTTTACCTCGTTGTACTGCTGAAACAAAGGCCACAGGTCGGCGTCATCCAGGTATTTCTGGGCAAGACCGATCAGGGTGTCTCCCTCTACTACCTGATGCACCGGTTCACCGGCCATAGGCGTCTGGAAGGGCCTGTCCTCAGCCTGTGAAAGGCCAACCAGGCATATGCTCATCAATATGGCAGATAGCCACTTATACCAATTACGATTTAATGGATTAAATAGTGTTTTGTGCATAACAAACCTTTAATACATTAAGAACCGGTTACAGAACCAGTTTATTGGGTTTCGGATTTTTCATTGGAAATAGCTTCCAGACGATAGCCAAAACCATAGACCGAAACCAGATGGTAACCATTCTCCGGTTTTAAGAATAGTTTGTTCCGTATCGCTGAAATATGTGTATCCAGTGAGCGGGAGTTCACCACAGCCGTGTGCATACCCCAGATATGTTCCTGTAAATGTTGACGCGAAAGCAAGCGCCCCAGATTCTGGAACAGGAACAAGGCAAGTTCGAACTCCTTGTTTTTCAAGCTGATAGATTTCCCGATGAACTCGATGATATTGCTATCAGGTATGAATCTGTATTTTCCCCATTCAAGGTTCTGCGGAGTATGGCTGGGCCGTGCCCTGCGTATAAGCGCTTTAACGCGTGCAAGCAACTCACCTACGCGTACCGGTTTGACCATGAAATCATCCGCGCCTACTGAAAGCCCGTAGACCACATCGCGTTCATCACGCCGATTCGTCACAAGCAAAATGGGTATGAGCTCCTTATGGTTCTCACGCACCCATTTAATGATATCCAGGCCGGTTATGCCCGGAAGCTCCCAATCCAATACCAGAAAATCAAAACTCTCGCGACGCAAGGTTTTGATCAATAGCTCCCCCTTGGTGAATGTATGACATTCATGACCAATGGAAGTAATTGATTTTTTTATTAACTCAAGCTCTGAAACATCATCATCCAAAGCGGCAAATCTCATCTATAGCTTCTCCCCGAATCCCTGGCAGCAACCCAACAATATTGATTTATTGATTTGGACAAGAAGGGCTGCTCAGTACATACCAATGCTATCGCGATAGCTCAGCCAAGAATGTCAACAATTGTTAACTCTATAGACCTGCCCGCCTGACCAGGACATATTGCGGGCTGCTTGAATCATATTTCAGTTATTGAACATGCACAAATGGGGATTTATGCATGTTCAAGCAGAAGTTGTAAGTACTGCGGATATTCGATTCAGGCAGTAGTGATGTGTTTCTGTCAGGGGAGTGTGCAAACGCTGAATTCCAGCTGATTGCACTACAGGGGAGTTTTACAATGCAATTGTCATCAATCGGGATAACCGATCATAAAAAAAATGGCGCGCGCAAGTCGCATATGCCGGTTTCAAAAAGACAGGTCGCTGCATCTCGATTAACAGGATTCCCTGACTTTTTCCGTTCAGCCATTCGCAGGTTCGTTACGGTTGGATTCCTCCTTGGCTGGCTGATGCCAGCAGTCGCATTTGCCGCAGTGGATCTGGTCGTCAATACCAGCGATGCGCCAGATCCGCTACCGGCAGGCGGGGTCGTGACTTATACGGTAGCGGTTGCCAACAACGGCGATGATCCGGCAGCCAATGTTGTATCTGTACATTCGATACCGGCAACTACCAGCTACCAGGGGTTCTCGGGCGCAGGAATCAGTTGCTCAGGCATGGCAATCAACGATCCCGGCCCGGGCGTGGTGACCTGTACCCATCCTGATCTGGCCAGTAATGCAGAATCGACATTGACGATGCTACTGCTTACTTCGGTTCAGGGCTCGATTATATTCGGGGCGACTGCCAGCTTCGACGGTGTCGATGCCAATGCTGCCAATAATACGGATGACGAGCAGACCACCGTCAATACGGGGGCTAATTTCGCTATCAGTAAAACACCTGCAGCCGGTTCGGTAGCTGCAGGTTCTGCATTCTCCTGGACCTTAACGGTCAATAATGCGGGCCCAAGCCCTGCGACCAATTTACGTGTTCAGGACCCTGTTCCCACAGGTTTCAGTGTTACCAGCCTGCCTGCCGGATGCAGTAATAGTGCCGGCACTATTATCTGCGACATTGCCGGTCCCATTGCTTCAGGCGGTTCGCTGGTTGTCGGTAATGTCACCGGTGTAATCAGCGCAGCCAGCGGTTCTACCGTAACCAATGCAGCTACGGTGGGGCTGTCGCCTTCTGCAACGATGGCGGATGCAGACGATCCCGATATCAGCGACAACACTGCTGTTTCCAATATCACGATAGCAGCCGGCTCTGATTTGAGAATCACGAAGAGCCGCAGCGTACCGGGTAATTTCATTGTGGGTGACAGTTTTAACTTTGTGCTTGTCCCGAGTTATACCGGCGACTCCCCCACTAGCATTACCGTCACAGATAGCGTTCCTTCCAATTACACCATCGGGGCTGTGCCTTCGCCACAAAATGGCTGGACCTGCGGCGTGGCCGGTCAGGTCGTCACCTGTACGAGACCTGGTGGCGGTGTTGCCGGCCTGAACCAGGCTTTGGGCAACATTACGATTCCGGTCACTGTGGCGACGGCAGGCAACAATGTGGCGAATACTGCCAATATCTCTGCAGCCTCTCCAACCGATCCGACACCGGGCAATAACACTGCGACAGACGGCGGCGTCAACCTGCTCGATCCTACGGTTGATCTCGGCGTCAGCAAGGTTGGCCCTTCACCGGCACTGGTTGTCGCCGGCGTGCCTTTCAGCTTCGATATAAGCGCCAGCAATACAGGTACAACCGGCTTCTTCGGCGATATCGTACTGACCGACAATTTGCCGGCCGGCATGACAGTCACCGGCTATACCCTCAATGGCTGGTCATGTTTGCCGGCAGCGCCTGTAGCAGGTCCTGCGGTTATTACATGTGAGCGTAACTTTTCCAATGCGTCTCCCCTGGCGCCCGGCGGTACGACACCAGATGTCACGATGACAGTGGTGGTTGCCACGGATGGCGTCTTTGTAAATAACGTCACCATTTCAACGCCAAACTGTAATTTGGCCAATTGTAACGACGGGGATATTGCCACATACAACGTCACCAGCAGCATAGGGACGAATTCGGCTGATATCAGCGTACTCAAAACGGTCGATCTGCCCAGCGTTCCTGCCGGTGATGTGCTCACTTACACGCTGGAAATCGTCAACGATGGTCCTGTCACTTCCAATGCAGTCGTCTTGAACGACTCTTTACATAACCTGATTAACAACACGGTTGGTGCAAGCGGAGCGGGTTATATCGGCGAATCCATCAACCCTGGCGTGGCTACCGGTGCTAGCTGCAATACAGACATTGAAGGTAGCGATAGTCGCCATCTTTATTGTAACTTCGCGACCATTCCCGTCTGTACGCAGGGCGTTGACTGCCCAACAGTCACGGTGCAAGTACGCCCCGGTGGTGATGGTGGTGCGCGGTTTAATACGGTCAATGTGGTCTCCAACGGTACCGCAGATCCCGACCATTCCAACGAGACGGCAACTGCCGATAACATCGTGGATCCACGGGCAGATATCACCGTGACCAAGGTCGCTACACCCAGTAGCCTGCCCGCCGGTCAGAATCTGACTTATGTCATTACAACCCCCAATGCCGGGCCGAGTCGTGCCGATGATGTCGTCATCACTGACACATTGCCGCTGGATGTCACTTTCGTCTCGGTGACCCCTTCTTCAGGTACTTGCCCGACCACACCTGGCGCTGACGCAACGACGACAGGCGGTAATCGCACCATCATCTGTAATCTAGGTTCGGTCAATAACGGTGCGCAGTCCACCGTGACGGTGGTTGTGCGGCCAAATACTGCAACGCGTGGAACCACCATTACCAACGATGTAAGTGTCGCAACTTCCACTACTGAGACTGATGCGGCTAACAATTCCGCTTCGGCAGATGCGGATATTACGAATCCGATGCTTGACCTGGTCCTGAATAAAGACGATTCGGTGGATCCATTGGCAGTTGGCGATAACACCGTCTATACGGTCACAGTCACTAACGCCGGACCATCTGCGGCTGAAGATGTAGTGGTGACAGATACCTTGCCCGATGCAGGCCTGTCATTCCAGTCGGTCACGTCAAGCGCAGGTAGCTGCCCTACCCAGCCTGCAGTCTCAGCCGTTGGCGGCACCATCATTTGTAATCTTGGCAATATGCCGCCAGGCGCTACGCGCACTATCACAGTCACGATGACAGGCGTGGCGAAAGGCGTGATGACCAATCATGCCACAGTCACTTCTGCCGAAACCGCATTGGGCTTCGAAGACGCAGCCAATAATACCGTCAATGAAACGACCACAGTGCGCACGCGTGCGGACATGGAAGTTGTCAGTAAGATTCCGTCGGCTACGCCAGTTGATTTGCGGGAAAACTTCAATTTTGTCGTCAAGGTTCGCAATAACACGGGTGCTGGTCTGGATGAAGCAGACGGGGTGGTGGTCAGCGATACATTGCCAGCCGGCATGGAGTTGACCGGTACACCGTCGATTGTACTCATCAATGGCACGACGACGCTATCCACCTGTACTGGTGCCGCGGGCAATACCAGCTTCAGCTGCAGCCTGGGTACGGTCAGTTCGGGCGGCGAGGTGGATATCACAGTGCCGGTCCAGGTGGTTTCGGTAACCAGCAATGGTCAGCTGATTACCAACAGGGCCTCAGTGACCACTACTTCGTTCGATATCAATGGCGGCAGCAACCCTGACTCTGGCAACAATTTCAACGACGGCGATGTGATGGTCAATTCTTCGAGTATTGCCGGGCGTGTATTCCGCGATTTTGACAACAACGCTATTTTCGATGGCGATGATACGGGGATTGCCGGCATTAGCATGACCTTGACCGGAACCAGCTTTGATGGCGTTGCGATTAGCCAGGTAGTCGTCACGGATGCCTCAGGCGATTACCTGTTTTCCGGCTTGCCGGAGGGGACATATACCGTTACTGAAGGCGCGGTCAGCGACATCAATCTGGCCGACGGTATCGACACAGCAGGCACCGCTGGCGGCAATACTGCGGTGAACGACGTGATCTCTGCCATCGATTTGCCAGGCAATACCGATGCCACAGGCTATCTGTTTGCGGAAATCCCCATTCCTCGTATCGGCATCGCCAAGTCTGCCGGCGCTGTGGTCGACAACGGCGACGGGACATACGATGTCGTATTCACGCTCACTGTCACCAACGCTGGCGCTACTCCACTGTTGAATGTGCAGGTGACGGATTCAATCGATGTCGGTGGCCCGCTGTCCCTGGGTACATTTACGCCCAACCCGGTGCCTGCGGCAGGCCAATACACGATTGTCGGTGCGCCAACGATAGGGTCCCAGACCAATGGCGCCAGCCTGACACCGGTAGCGGCAGGCGTATTTACCGGCAGTGGTGCCGGTAATGGTCTGTTAGTGCCGGCAGCAAGCACTTTACCCGGTTTCACTACGGGCAGCCGCTCTACAGCCACCATTTTGTTCACGGTTCGATTTTTCCCGACTACGCCCGGGCCATTCGAGAATACCGCAGTTACCACTGGCGAATCACCGGCTGGTGTGCCCGCGACCGATGACAGCGTTGACGGCCTGAATCCGGATCCTGATGGCAACGGTGATCCTAATGATGATGATTCGCCCACAGTGATCAATCTGTCAGGACAGACGATTGCTGTTGCCAAAGAATTGACTAGCGTCGTGCAAACCGGCGAGCGGCGTTACAACCTGACGTACAGCATTATTGTTGGTAACCCGGGGGCGATTACCGCAACGAATGTGCAGGTCACGGATAACCTGATTGATACTTTCCCGACGGCACAAGTGAGAACGATCACTGCCGCACCTGTAATTTCTGCTTGTACAGGCACCGTTCTAAATGCTAATCCAGGCTATAACGGTACGGGCCAGAACAATTTGCTTGCGGGTAACCAGAACCTGTTGACGGGTGAGCGATGCACCATCACCTTCAGTGCCGAGATCGATTTCGGCAGCAATGCGCTGCCCAGCGTGACGCAGAATAACCAGGCCGTTGCTACCACTGCGGAGACGCCGGGAGGTACGGTGATTGCCACCGATGATTCTCACGACGGCAACGATTTTGACCCGAACGGCAACGGCAATGGTAACGAGCCGGATGAGAACGACCCGACACCTGTGGATTTCAGCCCGGCCAATATGTCCTCAATCTCCGGCAAGGTCTGGCATGATCACGACCACGACCGTACTGATAACGAACCAATAGATGCGCGTGTCGAGGGCTTTGTCGTAGAAGTGCTGAACGTAGCAGGACAGATTGTCGGCACTACAGTGACTGCGGCAGATGGTACTTATACCGTCTCAAACCTTTTCCCTTCCGATGGTACACCTGCGACCGGGTATTCCGTGCGTTTCCGCGACCCGGTGAGCGGCAATATCTATGGATTGCCTTTATCCCAGGATCCTGATGCAGCCCGTAACGGCACGGTCGTCAATGGTGTCATCACCGGCTTGCAGCTTGCCCCTGGTGTTAATACGGCTGAACAGAACCTGCCGCTCGACCCCTCCGGCGTGGTGTATGACGCTGTTTCCCGCCTGCCGGTATCAGGCGCAACCGTCACCCTGTTATTCGGCGGTGCACAAGTGCCGGCCGCCTGCCTGATCGGCGGCCAGAACGCTCAGGTAACGGGTGCTATCGGCGCGTATCAATATCTTCTGATTAATCCGGCACCGCCCGGCTGCCCGGGTAGTGGCGAGTACACCCTTGAGGTGCTGCAACCGGGTGGTTACTTGCCGCCGGCATCGATCATCATTCCGCCCGCTGCCGGTCCGCATGCGCCAGTCGGACCGCCTGGAGGCGTAGAGCCGATTCAGCCACAGGCTGGGCCACCGACCGGTGGGGATGACACAACCTATTATTTCTCCTTCACCCTGACTGTGGACCCTGCTGGAGTCGGCGTCGTCAACAACCATATCCCGCTGGATCCGGTGCAGGCAAACTCGTTCTTTGTAACGAAGACCGGTAACAAATCCATCGTTGAATTGGGCGATACGCTGATGTACACGGTACAGGCCAGATTGACCAATGGCGTATCCGTAGCGACATCGCAACTGGTGGATAACCTGCCTGCAGGCTTCAGGTATATCCCCGGTACGGCCACCATCTCAAAAGGTGGTGGTACGGCGGTGGCATTGGCCGATCCGGCAGGTAGTCCTGGTCCGCGCCTGACATTCGAGATGGGTGCGTTCGACAGCCTGACCCCTGTCACTGTCACCTACCGTGTACGTGCCGGTGTAGGTGCGATGCAGGGCGATGGTATCAACCGCGTTCAAGGACGTGCCGGGCCTCTGTCTTCGAACACTGCTCAATACAAGGTGAAGGTCACGGGCGGCGTGTTTACCGATCTGGCCTGTGTCGCCGGCAAGGTATTCGTCGATTGCAACGGCAATCATATCCAGGATGCAGAGGAAGTCGGCATCCCTGGTGTGCGTCTCTATATGGAAGACGGCACTTACTTCGTCACGGATGTCGAGGGCAAATACAGTTATTGCGGCATTACGCCACGCACTCACGTGCTCAAGGCCGATAGCTTCACGCTGCCTCGCGGTAGCCGCCTGACGATTACCAGCAACCGCAATGTAGGCGACGCCAACAGCATCTTCCTCGATGTTAAAAACGGCGAGTTGATTCGTGCTGATTTTGCTGAAGGCAGTTGTTCCAACACGGTCATGGAGCAAGTCAAGGCACGCCGTAACCAGGGTGATGTACGTGCGCCTGAGACCGAGAAGCGCGGTGCGCCAGCACTCAAGTTTGAAGGCAAGGCGCCTGGCTATCCAAAACAAGGTACGGACAGCGCCAACCAGATACTACTGAAACCCAGGGGTGGCGGCGGAGACGCGCCTGTTGCGGAATCGGTCAACAACGAGCCGGTGAATGACCTGCCGACTTCAAGTGGTAACACTCGCGGCAACAACCTGCGCGATCGGAAAGGTGGGGCAAATGCACATTAAGCCTGGCCAAAATGATTCTGATCTTGGGGAAAACGCGATGAAAAAGATAAATAAAAACCAACTGGATAGCCAGTCTCGTCCAATCCGGCGGCGCATGATGACCATGGCGTTGGCAACGATTTACGGCATGACGCTTTATACCAGTCAGCTGGCTTATGCCGATGGTGTGCGCTATGAAAGCATCACTGAAAATACTGGGTTTGATACGACGGAAACCGGCCTGATGCCGCAAACACCAAGGACCAATCCGGGCGCTCAAGCACCGTTCGGGGTCTACGATGGCATCAGCCAGGATGGCCTGGTGGATTACGGAGCCAATGCAATTGTCGGCAAAATCACGGTGGAAGTGGACAAGGATGGTTTGCCGGCAGACGGGCAAAGCGCTACTGAATTTACCGTTAAATTGTTTGATTACAGCGAGCAGCAGATCACCATGCCTGCCTACATCACGGTGGAAACCAATGGCGGCAGGATTCTGCTGCCGGGAGCCAAGACCGATGAGCTGGGACCGGATGGCGCCGATATGGACAGGGTCACGCCGGGTACGCAAGTCAAGGTAGAGAAAGGCGTGGCAATCTTCAAACTATTGGCACCGGCAGAGCCGCAAGATGTCGATGTGCGGATTACTGCAGGCAAAGTCACCGCGACTGGCACGGTAAGTTTTCTGCCGGAGTTGCGTGAGATGCTGGCGGTCGGTCTGGTCGAAGGCATCATCAGCAAGCGTACGATCACTGCCGGTGACCTCTCACCCGCTCGTCAGGGCGATGGTTTTGAGCAGGAGATCGAACGCTGGAGCCGCCAGTTCAACAGCGGCAAGGCCAATGCTTCAGCGCGCACGGCATTTTTTATCAAAGGCAAGATCAAGGGTGATCTATTGCTGACGGCGGCTTATGACTCCGACAAAGAGACACGTGCTCGCATGCTGCGCGATATCAGGCCGGACGAGTTCTATCCGGTTTACGGCGATAGCGCGATTCACGGATTTGATGCACGTTCGAGCGATCGCCTCTATGTGCGGGTAGACAAGAATAAGAACTACGTGATGTACGGTGATTTTGCTACTGGCACGGGTTTCAGCCAAAGAACCGGTGGCGGTAATGTGGCCACTCTGCAACTGCGTGATCTGGGTCAATACAACCGTACAGCCACAGGTGTTCGAGCGCACTTCGAGGAAGGCAGGCTGCTCGGAAATGCTTTCGTGACTCGCGATAGCCTCAAACAGGTGATTGAAGAATATCCAGGTAACGGTACCTCGGGTCCGTTTGCAGTACGTAACAACGATGCGCTGGAGAATTCTGAGAAAGTCGAGATCGTGATTCGTGACAAAAATCAGATCAATGTCATCAAGGAAGTCATCACGCTTTCCCGCTTCCAGGATTACACGTTCGAGCCGTTCAGCGGCCGTATCCTGCTTAAGACACCATTGCTCGCACTGAATGCCAATGGCGATCGTCAATCATTGCGGATTACGTATGAGGTCGATCAGGGCGGACCTGAATTCTGGGTCGGCGGTGTCGATGGCCAGATCAAAATCACTGAAAATATTGAAGTCGGCGGTTCATGGGTAGAAGACCGTAATCCGCTTTCTCCATATCGCTTGCAAAGTGCCAACGCAGGCATACGTCTCGGCGAAAACACCATGCTTGTATTGGAAGCAGCGCGTTCGGAATCCACCGAATACCAGGCAGGCGTCAACCTGTTCGCCACGCCGACCGGCCAGGCAGGCGAGATGCGTATGGACAATAGCGGCAATGCCTATCGCGTCGAGATGCTGACTAATGGCGAGGGCTGGGATGCCAGGATGTGGTGGGCCACATCGGATTACGAATTCGATAACAATGCGAGCGGATACACCCGAGGCAGAGGTGAGGCCGGTGTCAAAGGCAATATCAAACTATCGGAGACCTACACGCTTTACGGCGAGGCAATACGCAGCGAAGACGACTTGATTGATGCGACACGCTCAGGCGAGAAGGTCGGCATCATTGCCAATCTCACAGAGAAACTCACGGTTGATGTCTTCGCCCGCCACATCAAGGAAGACTCGACCATGACGCCGACAGCCATCATTGCCAGCAATAGTGCGCCTTTGGGCGATTCTGCCGGCTCAGGCGGCGGTTTCTATGGTTTGGGCCTGGAGCAGAACGGTTTGGCTTCAACCGGCATCGCCAGCGCCGGCCCGGGTTTGTCCGAGAATCTGGATGCCACTACCCTGGGTGCGGCGGTGCGCTATAAGCTGACCGAAAAACTCACGCTGGATGCAGGTGCTGAGGTTGGTGAAGAGGATCAGCGTCGTGTCGTCCTCGGTTCGCAATACCAGATCGCGGAAAGAACGCGGTTATATGCGCGCGCCGAAACGCAGACAGGTCTGGCATCGGCCTATTCTTTGAATGCTGCAGACCGTAGCAATAGCTTTAGTGCAGGTGTCGATACCTCGTACATGGAAGGCGGCAGCTTGTTCAGTGAGTACCGCTTAAGGGATGCCTTGTCAGGCCAGCAAGCCAGCTTGAGGGATATGCAGTTGGCCAATGGTGTGCGTAACGTGTGGAACCTGCGGGAAGGACTGGCTGCCACGACCGGCATTGAATATTTGAGGGTCGTGCAGGGCAATAGCCAGGATGCTGTTGCAGTGACCGGCGGCCTGGACTATACCGCCAACCCGCTATGGAGATCATCGGGACGCCTTGAATACAGACGTCTTTTCGATGAAAAGGAAATCCTGGGGGATCAATCGCAGAGCCAATGGCTGAGCACGATTTCCGTCGCACGCAAGATTGATCGCGATTGGACCATCCTTTCCCGCAACTATCTCCTGTATACGGATAACAATGACGACAGGCAAGGCCTGAAGCGGGGCAACACATTCCAGGATCGTTTCCAGCTAGGTCTGGCCTGGCGTCCTGTGGACAACAACAAATTGAACGGCCTGGCGCGCTACGAATACAAGATGGTCGACGACAAATCTCAAGCGCAAGGTGAAGATTATCGTACGCATATTGTTTCTGCGCATGGCGATTATCATCCAAGCCGCCCCTGGTGGTTCACGGGACGTTTTGCCGCAAAACTCACCAAGGACCTCACCTTGCCGACCGAACAGACCTATAACGCATTTTTAGTGGGTGGACGGGCTGTTTACGATTTCGCGGAAAAGTGGGATGTTGGTTTGATGGCGAGCGTTCTCTATAGCCCTCAGGGCGGTGCCACACAATGGGCAAACGGCATGGAACTGGGCTACCAGCTCAAGCAGAATCTCTGGGCCTCTGCAGGTTATAACTGGGCGGGATTCACGGACCGCGACCTGAGCGGTTCCGACTATACCTCCAGAGGGCTTTATGTCCGTCTGCGCTTCAAGTTCGATGAAAACCTGTTCAGTGGCGGCAAGCCTGAGGTAAATCGTGCACTTAATCGGGATTAATTCTTGGTGATATGCAGACCCATCAGGTCCCTGTCGTCGTAAACGATAAAAGTTAGGAAGAAGACATATGAATTCATACACTAAGATACGCTTACTCAAAGCCCCGCTGTACGGTAGTTACCTGGTTTGCGCCATGCTGTTCGGGCAACTGGCATACGCTGACGCTACCTTGAAACAGCCCGCGGATCGTATCACCGACCAGGCTATCAAAGCCGACAGGGAAACTTACGAGCAAATGCAGGCCAGAATCGCCGCGCTTAACAATATAGGCATCCCGGTCGCGGATTATCATTTAGCCAAGGCACAGTGCTGGCTCGATGTTTCCCTGCATGAATACACCCGCAACGACCGTTCGCCTTTCCCGCAGGAAGCACTCACTCAGGCAGATGAAATCCTCGACGCATTGGAAGCCAAAGAGCAGCCAAACGGAGAAACGCCGCTGGTGAACAATGCAGACAGGCTGCGTGAAGATCTGTGGGCAAGGACGGAAAACCTTAAATCTGCACCGGGGTTCTCCTGCTATATGCAGAAAGTAGCCTGTGCCGAGGTTGAATTGGTGCATGCCGGCAATGAGCATAAGCAGCAAGGCTGGCGTCATGCCAAACCGTACATTCAAATTGCGGAAGACCTGGTTGCGGAGGCCGTGGCGATTGGCGAAATCTGTCTGCCGGTACCTGTGGTACCTCAGCCTGTCGTCAAGGTATCCGAACGTCTGGATATTGCAGCCGATGCGCTATTCCGCTTCAACAAGGCGGGCCGGGATGATCTTTTAGCTGCCGGCAAAGCCAGGCTGGACGCGTTGGTGGCAAAGCTGAATGATGTTTACGCTGAAATAGATAAGATCGTCCTGATTGGCTATACAGACCGTTTGGGTAATGCGCAATACAATCAGCGCTTGTCTGAGCAGCGCGCTAACACGGTGAAAGACTATCTCCGGGCAAAAGGCGTCGGTGGCCTGATAGAGGCTTCAGGCAGGGGTGCGGCAGAACAGCTTGTGGAATGCGGAACTGCGACCAGGCCGACAAAAGAACTCACCGATTGCTTGCAACCTAACAGGCGCGTCACCATAGAGGTTACTGGCATAAAAAAATAGAATCAGCAGGGTTCCAATACCTGTAAGTGATGCGATTGCACGACTTCAAAATTCCCCCTGATTAAACATCAGGGGGCTTTTTTAACGCAAAAACTCGTGATGCGCAGGTATCAATTTCGTAAGTGCGCTGGCGCACCGACAGTCCATTTCAATAGAGGGATGATGATAAGTGCCAAATGTCAGGCAATCCCGCAAGCAAGACAAATCCCATTATTTTGAAACCAAGGAACTGCTCTGCAGGATAACTTGCCGTTTTGGAACTATCCTTATTATTAATGGAGAGCAGCATGAAAACATCAAAATTGAAAACTCTGGCGTGCATCACAGCATTCATCATTACACCGGCCATCGCAATTGCTGGCGGTACCAACTCAGATGTCCAGGACAAAGCCACTACAGGCCATACCAACGACCCTGATACCGGTACAAGGGCTGGCGAGATGCGTACTGATGGCCCCGATAGTGCAGTAAAAGGTGATGGGAAGGTCGATGATGCGGTACTTGCCGACAATATAGAAAATGCCCTGAAAGCTGATGCACAGACCAGCGAACTGGATATCAAGGTTAAAGTCAGGTCAGGTGCCGTGACCTTGAGCGGTGATGCTGCCGATATACGCTGGAAATCTCGCGCAGAAGCAGTGGCAGCAAGTGTAAAAGGCGTGAAATCAGTCAAGAACAATATCAAAATCGGCAGTTAACCCGGCGCCTGACTGCATCATGAACTTACTGCCCAAAAAAAGGGATTGGTGAAAACCAATCCCTTTAGTTTAATCTGCCGTGCAATCGATCAATGCTTGTTCTTTTGAGGCATGCTTGGTTTCGATGGTGTGATGAATCCTGTCGGCACCACTACATCTTTGCTCTTCTTAGGTTTTTTCGTTTCCTTATTACCGCGTTGTTGACCCTTGGCCATGGTGATTCTCCTCGCGTGTCCGGCATGACAATGCCTGGCCACGCATATAATTAAGTAATGAACTCGGCAAGGCATCATTCCCTGCCGACAGTCTTTCATCATAGGCCGATGCCAGCAGATAGGTAGATTATTTACACCGGCCTGAACTTGCCTTAACAGGCCGGCATCTTCATGATGTGTGTTAATGATTAAAACCAATGAAAAGGAGAATAGGCATGGCTACTGCATCCATTACCTTGCGTGAGATTGCCGGGATCGGACACCAGCCGGCGGCACTTAAGGATTCGGCGCTGATCATGATTGATTGCCAAAACACCTATCGTACTGGCGTGATGCAACTCACCAATGTTGAAGAAGCTTTAAAGGAAGCCAGAAAACTGCTGGAACTGGCACGTGAGCTCAAGATTCCTGTTTTCCATATTCGTCACGATGGCGGCGAAGGCAGTCCTTACGATATACGTACTGAAATCGGCGCCATCTCCGATGAAGTCGCACCCATCGCAGGCGAATCTGTCATCACGAAGAACTACCCCAATTCTTTCGTCCTGACCGATCTCGATACACAACTCAAAGCCACTGGCGTAAAAAATATCGTGCTTGCCGGTTTCATGACCCATATGTGCATCAACTCCACTGCGCACGGCGGCTTTAATCTGGGCTATTCGCCTACCGTCGTCGCCAGCGCGACGGCGACGCGTCCGCTGGAGGCGGCGAACGGCAAAGTGATCAGCGCTCAGGAAGTACAGGATGGTGCAATTGCCTCAACGCGTGATCTGTATGCGGCGATTGTGAACAGCGTGGCCGATATCAGGCTTTAATCAAGTAACTAGAATTTAATGGCCGTCTATTGAAGCAGTGAATGCCGATGAACGGGAATTCAGAAACCAGCATCGCTCGCGTATTGGAAGAGGTTTACCGTACCGAATCGCGCCGTGTTCTGGCAACGCTGATCCGCCTGCTTGGCGACTTCGATCTGGCAGAAGAAGGTTTGCATGATGCCTTCCGGTCTGCGCTGGAGCAGTGGCCGCGGGATGGGGTGCCAGCCAATCCCCGAGCCTGGCTGGTGTCGGCTGGACGTTTCAAGGCGATAGATGCCATTCGGCGGCGCGCTCGTTTCGATACGCTGGATGATGTTGCCGGGCAAATCGAAAATCTGGTCGATGAGATGGCGATATGGGAAGAAGAGAGCCTTGAGGACGACCGGCTCAGGCTTATCTTCACCTGCTGTCACCCGGCTTTGGCACCGGAAGCCCAAGTGGCGCTGACCTTACGCGAAGTGTGTGGACTCACTACCGAGGAGATCGCTCGCGCGTTTCTTGTCGCACCGACAACGATGGCGCAACGCATCGTGCGCGCCAAGGCGAAAATCCGCGATGCCCGTATTCCCTACGAAGTCCCTGAAAAAGATGATCTGCCTGACCGGCTGGATACAGTGTTGCAGGTGATCTATCTGATATTCAACGAAGGCTATTCAGCATCTACCGGTAATGAAGTGACGCGGCATGATCTTTCGGCCGAGGCGATTCGTCTCGGCCGGCTCGCGGTCGAGTTATTGCCGGAGGAATCGGAAGTGCTGGGCCTGGTTGCGTTGATGCTGCTGCACGACTCTCGCCGCAATGCACGGTCTAGACCAAATGGCGACCTGGTTCTGCTGGACGAACAGGATCGCGCACTCTGGAATCGCGAGCAGATCGCAGAAGGATCGGCACTCATTATGCGGGCATTCAATTCAGGCAGTGTCGGCCCTTACACACTGCAAGCGGCTATTTCGGCAGTGCATGCCGAAGCGGAAAATGCCAGCGCAACCGATTGGCCTGAAATCGTTGGTCTTTACGATCTGTTACTGCGCGTGAATCCATCTTCCGTTATTGAGCTGAATCGTGCAGTGGCAGTGGCAATGCGCGATGGCCCGGAAGCCGGCCTGGTATTGATCGACGCCATACTTGCACGTGGCGAACTTGCAGACTATCACCTGGCATATTCGGCGCGGGCAGATTTTTGCCGCAGACTTGGCCGGATCGAGCAAGCCGGTGCCGCATACCAGCGTGCGCTTGAACTTACCCGACAAGCGCCCGAACGGCGTTTCCTGGAAAAGCGTTTGGCCGAACTGAAAAATTGATGGGGGCGTTGTCGATTTTGGCCAGGCTCAATCGACTATGGTTGTTATCAGCATTTTCATCCATGAATAAGGAGCCATCATGAAATATCTATGCCTGGTTTACAGCGAGGAAGCCAAGTTGCACTCCCTGCCGGAAAGTCCCAAAGATGAAGAATGCCTTGCCTACGACGAGGCTTTGCGCAAGAGCGGCCATTGCGTTGCTTCAGAGGCGCTGCAGCCGATTGAGACAGCCACCACAGTACGGGTGCGCAATGGCAAGGTCAGCATTACCGATGGTCCTTTCGCCGAAACCAAGGAGCAACTGGCCGGTTTCTACCTGATCGATGCGAGGGACCTGAATGAAGCTATCCAGTTGGCATCGCAGATTCCGCCCGCCCGTGTCGGCAGCATCGAGGTGCGGCCAATACGACCTATCCGCGAAACGGCAAATACTTGAAATTTATTATTGGTGATGTCGATTCCGCAATATCTCATTCGACTACTTAACAGAACCAGGTTTTATTGAGAAAACCTGGTTCAGAAATCAAATAGGAGATAAAAATGCGATTCATGATCATAGTCAAAGCTTCTAAAGATTCTGAAGCGGGTGTCATGCCGGAAGAGAAGCTGATGATGGATATGGCGAAATTCCATGAGGAATTAGTCGGGGCTGGTGTATTGCTGGATGCTTCCGGACTGCAACCGAGTTCAAAAGGCTGGCGCATCAAATATGCCGGTGAAAAACGTATTGTGACCGATGGTCCTTTTGCCGAGACAAAAGAGCTGATTGCCGGCTACACCCTGATCAAGGTGAATTCCAGGAAAGAGGCGCTCGAATGGGCCATGCGCTTTCCGAGTCCTGTAGACGGTGGGACGGAATGCGAAATCGAAGTGCGCCAGTTATTCGAACTGGAGGATTTTGAACAAAACGATGCGGTAGAGCGCTTTCGCGAAATGGCTATAGGCACGAGTAAATAAACGCCTGTACCTGCTTATTCCAAGGCTGTTTAATTTCTAAAACTGAATCAGAACCCAGGAGAATTGACATGTCACAGATAAACCCCGTACCTGAATGGATGCACACGGTGACGCCTCACATCGTTTGTGACGGTGCAGCCGATGCGATTGAGTTCTACAAAAAGGCCTTCAAGGCCGAAGAAGTCATGCGATTGCCGGGAGCGGACGGAAAGTTGATGCATGGGGCCATCCGCATCGGCGATTCCATGATCATGCTGGCTGATGAGTATGCGGAGTGCAATTCATTAGGGCCAAAAGCACTGAAAGGTTCGCCGGTCGTTCTGCATCTGCAGGTTGAGGATGTAGACAGTTTCTTTACCCACGCGGTCGAAGCGGGAGCGAAGGTGGTGATGCCGGTTGAAGACATGTTCTGGGGCGATCGTTATGGTCAGGTCGAAGATCCGTTCGGTCATCGCTGGGCGGTTGCCACGCATGTCAGGGATGTGAGTATGGAAGAACTGGAACAAGCTTCCAAGGCTTTTGCAAGCTAGAAGCCATCGCCCGATTTCAATGATAGATAAGGAGAATGAAAATGGCAAAGTATGTTGACGGATTTCTTATTCCCGTCCCAAGCGACAAACTGGACCAATACAAACAGATCGCAGAAAAGGCCGGTGCGATATGGAAAGACCATGGTGCGCTGGATTATTCAGAGTGCGTAGGGGACGATCTTGATGTCCAGGATATGGTCTCGTTTCGGCCCTCGGCAGGTACCAAACCTGACGAGACCGTTGTGTTTTCCTGGATTACTTACAAGTCGCGTGAACATCGTGATGCCGTCAATGCAGCCGTGATGGCAGATCCGCGCATGGCGGAGATGATGAACGAGGATGCCAATCCCTTCGACTGTAAGCGCATGGCATATGGCGGCTTCAATATGCTGGTTGAGATGTAAGCTGGGGTCATCTGGCATTCAAACCTTGAAGCAGGCTTGCCGGCATTAATCCCGGTACTTAGCGGTTCAGTGTAGCTGCATGCGGGCGATGCGCTTGATCGCCTGGGGAGGTTGGCCTATGGTTCGGATAAAGGCCCGGCGCATGCGTTCCGGGTCGCTGAACCCGGTTTCGCGGGCAACCACATCTATGGGATGGCGTGCGGTTTCTATCATCAGCCTGGCCGCCTCCACCCGCAGGTTCTCGATGGCCTTGGCGGGTGATTGCCCGGTCTCGGCACGGAAGGCACGGCTGAATTGACGCGGGCTGAGATGTGCGACTTCCGCCAGTTCATCCACTGAAAGGTTCTTCTGCAGATTGTTTCTGGCGTAAGTCAGCGCGGTTTGTATGCGGTCGGATTTAGGTTCCAGCTCCAGCAAGCCGGAAAACTGGGATTGCCCCCCTGCGCGCCTATGGTAAACCACCATATTCTTGGCAATATTGCGCGAAACTTCCACATCCGCATCGGCTTCCACCAGCGCAAGGGAAAGATCGATACAGGAGGTCATGCCTGCGGAAGTCCATACCTTGCCATCCTGAATAAATATCCGGTCTTCCTCGACCTTGACCTTGGGATGGCGCCTTTGCAATTCCCGGCCATAGCGCCAGTGCGTGGTAGCCGACCTGTTATCAAGCAATCCTGCTTCGGCCAGAATAAAAGCGCCGGTGCAAATGCTGGTCATGCGACGTGTAGCGGGCATCGCCTGTTGCAGAAAACCCAGCAGGCCAGGACTGGGCTCATGGATGCCTATGCCTCCCATCATCATCAGGGTGTCGAAGGACTGATTGATGAAAGATGCGGTCTGCACCGATACGCCTGACGAACTGGCTACCATGCCGCCTTGTTCTGACAGCAGGCTGATTTCATACATTGGTTTTCCCTGGCTCTTGTTGGCCATTTCGAACACGGTGATCGCCGTCAGGTCGAGAATCTGGAAGCCTTCAAATACGATAAAGCCGATGCGCATGATTATGTCTTAAAAAGTGGTTTATATGTCATTTGTGACACATATTACTTCAATATACTGATCTCCGTCAACCGACTAAACATCCAAGGAGATTTGAAATGAAGACACAAACCAAAGGCACGGCACTTGTAACTGGAGCATCATCCGGCATCGGTGCAGTATATGCAGACCGCCTGGCCAGGCGCGGGTACGACCTGATCCTGGTGGCGCGCGACACGGCAAGGCTGGCTGCCTTATCGGCCAGGCTGAGTAAAGAGAGCGGCCGTAAGATCGATATGATCACTGCCGATCTTACGGAAAAATCCGACCTTCGGATGGTGGAAGAGGTGCTGCGCACTGATAAAAACATCAGCCTGCTGCTGAATAATGCAGGTACCGCTGCGGTTACGCCATTGGTCGATTCCAATATGGACCAGATCGAGTCCATGATCCTGCTTAACATCACCGCGCTGACCAGACTGGCCGGCGCAGCGGCAGGCAATTTCGTGGAAAAGGGTGACGGCACCATTATCAATATCGCTTCCATCGTCGCGCTGACTCCCGACATGCTCAATGGCAGTTACAGCGGAAGCAAGGCCTACGTGCTTAACTTCACTGAATCCATGCATCATGAATTGTCCGATAAAGGCGTTCGCGTGCAGGCTGTGCTTCCGGGTGCGACCTATACCGAATTGTGGGAAAGATCGGGTTTTGCAGTCAGCAATCTGCCGCAGGAGATCGTGATGTCTGCCGAAGATATGGTGGATGCTTCCTTGGCCGGGCTGGACCAGGGCGAAGTAGTGACTATTCCTTCCCTGCCGGAAGCTGCCGATTGGGATAAATTCAGTGCGGCACGCCTTAATCTGCGCCCCAACCTTTCGCACAAGCTTGCCGCCAAGCGTTACCAAACGACATAGGAGACTGGCCATGCAGGACTTATCCAAATTAGGTGAAGTCACGACCATTGACCTGGATGACGGGAACAGTCTGCGTTACCTGAAGGCTGGTCAAGGCGAGCCTTTGCTGCTGATGCATACGATACGCACCCAGCTGGATTACTTTGAGGCAGTCATTCCGCAGTTGGCCGGGCATTTCACGGTTTACGCAGTTGATCTGCCCGGGCATGGCTATTCATCCATAGACCAGAGCGCCGCCTACGACGAACCTTATCTGCGCGCTGGCATGATTGCTTTCATCAAGAAGCTGGAGCTGGAGAATCTGACCCTGGCGGGAGAGTCGATAGGTGCAGTGCTGGCATTGACCATCGCCAGCCAGCTGCCGGAACGAGTAAAGAAAGTGGTCGCATCCAATCCGTATGATTACGACAAGCGCTATGGCGATGGCGTGCGGCGTGGGAACTGGTTTGCCAATTTCATCATCGGCAATCTGGCGATTCCATACCACGGTGCGGTTTTCGCAGCGCTGGAGAACAAATTCATTCTGGGCAGGATCATGGCAGGTGGCATGCACAGGAAACCTGCCATGCCCGACCGGTTGCTGGCTGAATTCGATACTGCGGGCAAACGTCCGGGCTATCGCCATGTGGAACGTAGTATTTTCGCAGGATGGCGCAGCTGGAGAGGGGCGCACGAGCATTACCACAATATCAAGGCAAAAGTGCTGTTGGTCTATGGCGACGGTGACTGGTCAACTCAGGCGGAACGCATGCTAACTGCAAGCAGGCTTGGCGGAATCACAATAACCAGATTGCCAGAGACGGGTCACTTTGCCTTTCTGGATAACCCTCAGGCATTGATTGATATCATTTTTAAACCATAGATAGCGCATCTGGCGTGACGACTAAAATTCCGGGAAAACTTAAAATCCATTATTTTTGCCGCCGTCATGTCGGTGTTCACTGTGATGATGCGTCTATTGCATGCTTGGCTTTCGCCATTACAGCTTTTAACCAGGGTTTATAAAGCATTGGTTCACGGCATTTGTTACGGCCCACTTTTGTCTGTCTTTGAGAATAATTCATCCTGATGACCATGCCTGTTTGATTCAATCTGACAGTTATTCCCTTTGGTTTAATTCGCATATGTGCGCTATGTGACCAAACGAACAGAGCAAGACCGTCATCCTCTTTAAACTTGACTCAACCCAGATATCGTTTCCGATATAGAGCTCATACCAATCCAGCAAATCAATGAGGCATATCAACGCATGTTGAAACGCGAGATGAAGTATCGCTTTGTGATCGACATGAATTCACTGGCCCGAGCGGCCTGATTGATTTTCTTTTGCTCCCGGCAAGGGAGCCTGGCTTTATTTGTCATTTTTATTGCTTAGTACAATCAGGAGACCCATATGCATGTCACTTTTGAGGAAGCGCAAAATATCATCGATAAGGCAGTAGAGAAAGCAACCGCCATAGGCGTGAAATCCTGTATCGCCGTACTGGATTCCGGCGGCAATCTTAAAGGTTTTGCACGCATGGACGATGCATGGGTCGGCAGTATTGATATCGCCATTAAAAAAGCCAAGACCGCCTGCCATTTTGCGATGCCTTCAGGTGAAATCGGTAAATTGTCGCAGCCTGGTTCACCTCTCTACGGGATCGAACATTCCAATGATGGCCTGATCACTTTCCCCGGTGGACTTCCCATTGTTGATAAAAAAGGTTTTCTCATTGGCGCTGTAGGCGTCAGTGGCGACACGGTGGAGAACGATCATATTGTTGCAAACGCAGGAGTCAAAGTTGCCGGGGTCTGTGATTTGCCCACTCACCCCTGGCGTACTTGACCCTCAAATGACATCAGGTATTCGAAATGCTGGTCGTGCAGTCTATTGAAGGCAAGGAATGAGGTAAGGGATTCTGATTTATCCGGCATTTTCAGGATGTGCTCAAAGAAAGGAATGGCGCGTGAAACGAAGAAATTTCTATACCGGAATTTTCTCCTTATTGACGGTTCTGCTATACCTCACTGCATGCAGCGAACAAGATTCGGATATCGCTGAGAGTCAGTTATCGAACATAGCTGCCAACCAATCTCCTACCGTCACTAACGGGTCGGCAGTGCCAACCTGGCTTAAACAGGCCGAGGACGGGCAGTGGAGCATGCCGGCCAAGGACTATGCCAGTACCCGGTTCAGTGGTCTTGATGAAATCACAGTCGATAATGTTAAAGACCTGAAGCTTGCCTGGACTTTCTCGACCGGCGTTACTCCCGGGCATGAAGCGGCGCCGGTGATGGTGGACGATACTCTTTATGTCATTACCCCCTTTCCCAATACCGTCTACGCACTTGACTTGAACGGCGGTAAAAAATGGGAATACACCCCTCCGACGGCGCGCGAGTCGCAGGGCCTTGCCTGCTGTGATGTGGTGAATCGTGGGCTGGTCCATTCCAATGGAAAGATATTCTTCAATACGCTGGATAACCATGCAGTAGCCCTGGATGCCAAAACCGGTAAGGAATTATGGAAAACCCGTGTGGGCGAACTTGAGCGCGGTGAGACCATGACGATGGCACCGCTGGTGGTCAAGGGCAAAATGCTGGTAGGTAATAGTGGTGGTGAAATGGGTGTCAGGGGCTGGCTTAAGGCCCTGGATGTCGATACCGGCAAGCTGTTGTGGACTGCCTACAGTACCGGGCCTGACCATGAAGTACTGATAGGCGATGAATTCAAGGCCTTTTATCCACAGGACAATGGTAAAGACCTCGGTGTCAGAACTTGGCCGCCGGATCTCTGGAAGATCGGCGGCGGCACAGTCTGGGGCTGGTTGTCTTATGACCCGGAACTGGATCTGGTCTATTACGGCACCGGCAATCCCGGACCCTGGAACCCGGATCTGCGCAGAGGCGACAACAAATGGACCTTGACGGTTTTTGCCCGTCGGCCGGACAACGGCAATGCGATCTGGGCTTACCAGATCGAACCGCATGACCTCTATGATTATGATGGCGTCAATGAAAGCTTGTTGATGGATATCCCGGTCAATGGCGAACAGAGAAAGGTGCTCGTGCGGCCGGAACGTAACGGCCATGTCTACGTCATGGATCGTGTGACAGGAGAAGTGCTCTCCGCCGAGACCTTCACCCATGTCAACGTGACCAATGGCGTGGACCTGGAAACCGGGCTGCTAAGGAAGGTTGAAGAGAAGGCGACAGGCACCAACAAGACGATCTCCAATATCTGCCCGGCTGCGCCGGGCGGCAAGGACTGGCAGCCTTCGGCCTACTCTCCCCATACCGGCTATGTCTATATACCGCATAACAATCTCTGTATGGATATGCGCGGAACCCAGGCAAATTACATCGCAGGAACGCCCTATGTAGGTGCTGACGTGAAAATGTTCGCTGGTCCCGGCGGTCACCGCGGCGCATTTACGGCATGGGATCCGGTCTCTGCCCGACAGGTGTGGAGTATCAAGGAGAAATTTCCAGTATGGAGCGGTACGGTAGCCACTGCAGGCAATGTCGTGTTCTATGGCACGATGGATCGCATGTTCAAAGCCGTAAACGCACAAAGCGGAGAGCTGCTGTGGCAGTATCGTGTGGGTTCCGGCATTGTCGGCCAGCCTGTGACTTTTAAAGGGTCTGACAACAAACAATATGTAGCCATCCTCACCGGGGTTGGGGGATGGGCTGGCGGTATCGTATCAGGAGGGCTGGATGCCCGAGACGGAACCGCTGCGCTGGGTTTTGCCAATGCAATGAAGGACCTGCCCGCACATACAGGTAAAGGAGGACAGCTCTATGTCTTCTCCCTCCCTTAGAAGTTCTTTCCATGTAAGTATTCCGCGCTGGACCTGGTTCGGTATTTGTTCGCTTGTGCTGCTGAACCTTGCAGCTTGCGACAATAAGGAAAGTCGGCAAACAAATCAGGGTGGCCAGTCACAAGAAAAAATGGTCGTGCACGGACCGGGCATGCTCAATCCCGGAAAAGTAACAGAAATCCCCTATAAAAATGACCGGCATACCATTAACGAAGGCAAGCGGCTTTATAGCTGGTTCAACTGTGTAGGTTGCCATGCCAATGGCGGCGGCGGTATGGGGCCGCCGTTAATCGATTCCGAATGGATTTACGGCAGTGAACCCATGAACATATACGCCAGTATCGTAGAGGGTCGGCCCAATGGGATGCCTGCCTTCGGGAACAAGATTCCAGAAGACGAAGTCTGGCAACTGGTGGCTTACGTAAGATCGCTGGGAGGATTGGAGACTGGTTTACTGGAAGGCGCGACAAATCGGCCTTTGCAGGATAAGACGGCGGCCGATCTTGATGAGGGCGGTTTTTAGTGAAGGCTTTGTGGAGAAAAGTTGCTGGACAGGGTAAGGCAAATTTTCTACCCGGTATAACGACTGGCCTGGCATGGAACGATATCGCGCTTGCCGAGAGCCAGTCTGCACTTAATCCACAAGGCCCATTAGCTTCAATCATTGCGGATTTTTTCTGGGCCATGATGATAGTCGGCGGCCTGATTTTTCTGGCTGTCCTTACCATGCTGGTTCTGGGAATACTTAAAGCGCGACGTGAATCAGAACCGCGGCCCTTAAGCTTCACACAAAGCAGAAACCTGGTGCTTTTATCCGGCGTGGTGATTCCCGTGTTGATTTTACTGGTTTACGTTATAGGCAGCGCCTCCGTGAACCGTCAAATCATGACAGGCGTGCCGGATGATGCGCTGACGGTTGAGATTATCGGCCATCAATGGTGGTGGGAAGTCAATTACCTCAACGCGGACGGCAGGCCCATGGCCAGGACAGCGAATGAAATCCATATCCCCGTAGGCAAGCCCGTAAGGCTTTTGCTCAAATCGAATGATGTCATCCATAGTTTCTGGGTCCCCAACCTGAATGGCAAAACCGATATGATTCCCGGCAAGACCAACAGCAGTTGGATGCAGGCAGATAATCCGGGCGTATTCCGCGGTCAATGTACCGAATTCTGCGGCAAGCAGCACGCCCATATGGCCTTCAGCGTTGAGGCCAGTCCCCCGGAAGAGTTTGAGGCCTGGCTTGCTACACAGGCTCAGCCGGCCCGGCAACCCAGGACAGAGCAACAGGAACGCGGGTTGCGAGTATTTCTTACCTCCAGTTGCATGATGTGTCATTCCATACGCGGCACCACGGCCTTGGCAGGCGTAGCGCCTGATCTTACCCATGTGGCCAGCCGGGAAACCCTGGCCGCAGGAACTGTTGAAAATTCGCATGGCGCCCTGGCTGCCTGGATACTTGCTCCGCAAGCTGCTAAGCCCGGGACTTTCATGCCAGCTACCAAGATGAGCAATGAGGAATTGACTGATCTGGTGGAATACCTGATGAGCCTGGAGTAAGCAATCCATGACCACCATACAGCCGGCACAACCCATGGATGAAGAAGTGCGCGAACTGGAAAGAACCTGGAGATCCCCGCCGGGATTCTTCAACTGGTTCACCCATGTCAACCAGACCAGCATCGGTAAACGCTTCATCGTCACCGGTTTCGTGTTCTTTCTGCTAGGCGGGATACTGGCCCTGCTGATGCGCTGGCAACTAGCTTCGCCTGAAAGTACCTTCCTCAGCCCTGAAGCCTATAACCAGATATTCACCATGCATGGCATTACCATGATGTTCCTGTTCGCCATTCCGATCATGGAAGGTTTTGCCATCTATATCGTGCCGATGATGCTGGGTACGCGTGACATGTGTTTCCCCCGCCTCAACGCTTTTGGTTATTACATATACCTGATTGCGGGGGTTGGCATGTATGCCTCCTTGTTGCTTGGAATGGCCCCCGATGCCGGCTGGTTCAGTTATCCGCCATTATCCAGTGCTTCATTTTCTCCGGGTTATGGCCTGGATTTTTATACCACTGTCATCACTTTCATGGAAATATCGGCCATTGTGGCCGCCATTGAACTCATCGCAACCATCTTCAAATGCAAAGCCCCGGGCATGTCGCTCAATCGCATGCCGCTGTTCGTCTGGGCACTTCTGGTGATGTCGTTCATGATTATTTTCGCCCTGCCTCCATTAGTCATTGCCAGTGTCATGCTGGCGCTGGACCGTATGGTCGGCATGCATTTCTTCACGGTAGGCTCCGGCGACCCCCTGTTGTGGCAGCATTTGTTCTGGTTCTTCGGGCATCCGGAGGTCTATATCATTTTCATTCCGGCGCTGGGCATGATCTCCACCATCCTCATCACCTTTACGCAGAGACCGATCTTTGGATACATACCTCTTGTACTCTCGCTGGTGGCAACCGGTTTCATAGGTTTCGGGCTATGGGTGCATCATATGTATACCGTTGGCCTGCCGCAGCTTGGCTCGAATTTCTTTACCGCGTCCAGCGCGATGATTGCGATTCCCAGCGGCGTACAGATATTCTGCTGGATAGCGACGCTATGGGGCAACAAACCCAGGTTCGATACGCCTTTGCTGTTCGTGCTCGGTTTCTTCTTCATCTTTTTGATCGGCGGACTGAGCGGCGTCATGGTGGCCTCTGTGCCATTTGATACGCAGGTGCACGACACCTATTTCCTGGTTGCCCACTTTCATTACACACTGATAGGTGGTGCCGTCTTTCCGCTGCTGGGCGGGCTTTATTACTGGTATCCGAAATTCACCGGCAGGCTGATGAGCGAGAAACTGGGCAAGGCAGCATTCTGGATGACATTCATTGGCTTCAATCTTACCTTTTTCCCCATGCACCAGGTCGGACTGCAGGGCATGCCGAGGCGTGTTTATACCTATATGGAAAGTGTGGGCTGGGGCGATCTTAACCTGTTCATCAGCTTGAGCTCAGTCATCATGGCATTGGGGTTTTTGATGACCGCCTATAATGCCATACGCAGTTACCGGCATGGAGCGGTTGCAGGGGACAACCCATGGAATGCCGATACGCTTGAATGGGCGACTTCTTCCCCGCCCCCTCCTTATAATTTCCGTCACTTGAGAATTGTCGATAGCAGGTATCCGCTATGGTCTGGCACCGGCGGCACTGAGCATAATCCCATCGTTACTGGCATACGTTCGGACCGGCGCGAAATATTGCTGACTTCCATTCTGGAATCCCATCCGGAATCCCGGGCGGTGCTGCCCGGGCCTTCGGTCTGGCCATTCCTGCTGGCGGTTGCTGTTTCCATTACCTTTGCCGGCCTGATGGTACATACCATATTCCCGCTGATCGGTTTCTTCCTTTGCTTCCTTGCTATCTTAGGCTGGCTCTGGCCTAAGGACGTGTCATCGAAAACGGAGGCCGCATGAGTAAGCATGCCAATATAGACGCCAGTCAGCTGCCTGATTACAGCTCTGATATCAGGGCGCCTATCTGGTGGGGGATAGTCGGTCTGATCACGGTAGAGATGACCGTGTTTGCCACATTGATTGCCAGTTTCTTTTATATCCAGAGCAACCATGCTGTCTGGCCACCATCCGGCACAGCCCCGCCGGGCCTGCTATTGCCTACGCTTGCCACGTTGATACTCGTTGCCAGCATTATTCCTGTGTATATCGCAGACAAAGCCATCAGGAAAGGCAATGCACAACCATTGAAAACCCTGCCCTTGATCAGCGTGGTATTGGCATCAGGCTTTCTCTTGATCAAAGCCTATGAATACAGGCACATCGGTTTTCGCTGGGATACGCATTCCTACGGCTCGCTGGTCTGGACCATGATGGGCTTCCATACGGCCCATGTGCTGGCCGTCATATTGAAAACCTTTGTCATCGTCTACCTCGCCCGGCGTAATTATTTCAATTTTGAGCGGCGCATAGCAGTGACGGTGAATGGATTGTATTGGTATTTCGTTGCAATCGTCTGGATGCCGTTATACCTGACTATTTATTTTGGTTCCCGGATATGGAATGCATGAAGGATTGAAAGGGGATATATGCGAGATATCATCAAAATGGCAGAAGACGATCCGCATTTTGCTTTGCTGCTTTTGTGGATATGCCTGCTCACCGGGCCACTGGCATGGGCTATGCAATTATCGGTTGCCTATCCTTTTGTCGAGTGGGCGTGCGAACAGGAATGGCTGGTCCTGGTGCATGGTGCAACTATACTGGCATTCGCCCTGGCTGCCCTTGCGACTTATTTAAGTTGGCATAACCTGAAACTTCATAGAACCCTGAGTCGTATCAATGAAAATCCGCAGTCCAGCCGTCGCGGCAGCGAAACCGAAAATGAAATGCCTCCTCGTGAATTTATGGCATTGGCCGGCTTGATAGTCAGTTCGTTTTTTATGATGGTGATCATCATGCAATGGTTGCCGGTGCTGATTCTGGATCCCTGCACCTGATGGTAAAACTTATAAAAAGTTTTATACCGTTAGCCGGTATGTTATTGGTGCCGGCGGTAGCCTTTGCCCATGCGCCTGCTTCTCCAGATAGCCCGGATACATTCCTGGGCATCGTTATGCGCTATTGGGTGGCTGTTCCCATCGTGTTGAGCGCAGCATTGTATGCATTAGGCATACGCAATATCTGGAGGAAGGCCGGCAGGGTGGCAGGGATCGGCTATATGAAAATTGCAGCCTTTGCCAGTGCATGGCTGATCCTGGTCATTGCATTGTTCTCGCCGGTGGATACGCTAGGTAACCTTTATTTTTCCATGCACATGGTGCAGCATGAATTGTTGATGGTCCTGTCGGCACCACTGTTCATCGTCGCAAAACCTTTGCCGGTCTGGACTTGGGCATTCAATACAAAATGGCGAAATTTCCTCTCGTCGATGACTCGGCAACGAATCTTTGCCTGGGTCTGGCGCGGATTGACTACCACGCTGGCTGCATGGCTGATTCATGCGATCGTATTGTGGGGTTGGCATGTCCCAGTATTTTTTGAGTACGCGCTGGCCCATACTTTTGTGCATGATCTGCAGCATTTGACCTTTTTCTTTTCTGCTCTCCTGTTCTGGTGGTCTGTCATGGGTCTCAGGCCCGGAACGGTGCGCACGTTCGGTGTCATGGTTTCTTTATTCACCACTGTGTTGCATACGGGCTTACTCGGTGCATTACTCACTTTTTCAAGCAATATCTGGTATCCGACCTATGGCGCACTGGAAGGAGGAGTGCTCAGCCCGCTGGAAGATCAGCAGCTGGGTGGATTGCTCATGTGGGTCCCCGGGGGGCTTGGCTATCTTGCCATTGCCTTGACTGTCACCTACGGTCTTCTTAAGGAGACCAAGATAAGCCGGGTTTCAACATCATGAGCAATATGGCTACGCAACTCCGCACGTATGCTGAAATATTCCGCATGAACGTGAGATAGCCTGGTGTCGTTTCACCGGCTATTTCGGTATCTCCTGATTGGAGAACTGGTCCGGCTCATTTAGTACCTGGGGATCAGCGTTGCGTGATGCCTTTATCTCATCGATCACCTGGTCAATCGAGGGGGATTTTTCATGAAATCTATTGCGTGCCCACTTTTCTTCATCCTCGTTCAATGCCTCTAATCCCAATTCTTGCATGCGCAGTTTCAACTTGTTCAGATGAATGAGTCTGGCATCTGCCGGGAGGGTCATATCAATATCTCCTCTTTATACAAACTGAAGTATTCATTTTTTCTCCATTGGGATGACGCTGGTCCCGCCATCGGCTTCCAGTTAACTTTGCTGTGGGCATTTAAATATGGGCTTTCTTCCCTATTCCGCTTGCCAATACGATCTGGCAGATATGCTCCAGTCTTTCGATATGCTCGAATGCACCCCACGGGTCTCTGGCCACGGCGATGACACCATGACGATCCAAACCGACGATGTCCGAGGAAATCGTGCCATCGGCCTTGAGTTCAAGCGTCCTGCAGGTGGCTTCAGCTAATATATGGCTGATAGCAGGAACGTTGGGTACATTGGGTGCCACTTTTGTATATCGATGGATCTCCGGAAATTCCAATGAAAGTGCCTGCAGGTCGAATCCTGCATACATGGCTGCGATGGTATAAGTCGGATGCACGTGAATCACTGTTCTGGTATCCGGTACCTCTACCAGCAATCGCCGGTGCAATTCAATTTCTCCGCTGGGCTTTCCTGTTGCCTCGTTATCAATTTTGACCAGGGATTTGTCCGGCTGGAATTCCATCTTGACCAGGCTCTCTGCATCAAGCCTCTGTTTTTTGGTGCCGGAAGGCGTGATATATAGCCAGTTTTCATTTTTCCTGCGCACGGAGCCATTACCATCACGGGTGGAAATCCAGCCACGTGCATAGCATTCCTTCAAAACATCGCATATAGCAGTAATCATAGTGAAACCTTCAAAAAAGCCCGGAATTAAAAATCTGTTTGTATGAGTGAAATAGACAACATCATGATATAGCCTGAGGTCTATCTTGCTTCTGGCGGAAACGGCTGATGCGCTGAGCTGCATCAACCATGCCATATGGAACATCCACTTTTATGAATGGATACTTATACGGACTGTTATTCTTTTCCCTTGTTCCGGATGAAGGGAAATTTCTTGTATTCACCCGGATTGCAGGGACTGATCGTTCGCAATCTTTTGTGCCGTATCCTGCAGCAGAGCTATGCAGTTTCTCCATTGTGCATCATTCAGCCAGCCTGTGATGTAAGTTGTCGCGATGCCGGCAATCGGGTAGCCGGAGCTGTCGCAAATCGGAACGCCGAGGCCGCTTGTCGTTCTATCGAGGATGATGCCGTCATAGGTACTGAAGCCATCATTGATTGCAGCGCTTAACGCTTTGCGGAAGCCGGTCTCGTCGAATCCTTCTATACGATGGTAGCGGGACAGATTGGCATTGATGACAGACTCGATCTCGGCCTTGGGCAGCCTGGTCAGCATGGCTAAACAGCTTGGGCTCATGCCGAACGGTCCGCGCATTCCAACATGCCCTTGCCCCACCTGAATCTGTGATGAGCTTTCGTAACGGCCGATACAGATCATATCGAGCCCGGATCGCACGCCGAGATATACCACCTGATTGAGCTTCTCCGCCAGTACGCTCAAATGCGTGGCTGCAGTGCGTTCAATCGGGTTGCGGCTAATCGCTGAATAACCCAGGGCTGCCAGCCCCATCGCCAGATTGAATCGGGCAGAAGTTTCATCCCTGATGACCCAGCCGTGTTCGATCAGCATATCAAGTACTCGATGAATCGTCGGGCGAGGCAGGGCGGTTCTTGCAACCAGTTCAGTCAGTGAGCTGCCTTTGCGCGATCCGGCTGCAATGGCTTCCATCAGCAGGATGGCACGGTTCAGACTGCCCGGCTGTGAGGATATATTCTGTGGTTCCAGCATCATTATTATCCTTATAGTCCGATAATCGGACATAAAAATCCATTGTGCATATTGACCTGGTCAAGCCCTGGTCAATACCATTGTATCCATAATTCAAATGGATGTGAGTCATTATCCGATGAATGGATATTGACTCAATAGGAGATGACATGCCCAATCTTTACGGAACGCAGCATCGAGCACTTCAGCAGGATTTTGATACAGTCAACCTGGCTGATGCCGTCAGTGGGAATATCGTAACGACTGAAATCGGTGAGGAGCATCGTGGTTTTATCGAAAGCCGGGATATGTTCTTCCTTACAACCGTCGATCATCGCGGCTACCCGACATGCTCCTACAAAGGCGGCAGCCCGGGTTTTATAAAAATCATCGACAGTAGAACCCTGGCCTTCCCCAGTTTTGATGGGAACGGCATGTTCCTGTCGATGGGCAACATCACGATCAATAGCAAAATCGGCATGCTGCTGATCGATTTCGAGACCCCGCACCGGATCCGTATCCATGGCAATGCCTCGGTTCATCGTGATGCGCAATCGCTCCAATCGTTCCATGGCGCCGAGCTGGTCGTCCAGGTCGATATCACTGAAATCTTCATCAATTGCGCAAGGTATATCCATCGCTACAAGCGCATAGAGAGTGCAAAGCACGTGCCGCAGGAAAATATTCCAGCCGCCTTGCCGCAATGGAAACGTATCGATGGATTGCAGGGCGCCTTGCCGGAACGGGACAAGCACATAGCCGCGGCGCTGGGTGGGACGATCACGCCGGAACAATACGCCGAGATGGTAATGAAAGGTGAAACCTGAATGGATACTGCAGTGACCAAAATATCAGACGAAGTCTTGACCGACTGGCATGCGGATGCGCACAAACTGATGTCGGCAGTGGGCAAGGTGATTGTCGGCCAGGAACACCCGATCAAACTCATCACCATTGCCATCTTTTCGCGCGGGCATGTGCTGCTTGAAGGCGACGTAGGGGTTGGCAAAACCACTTTGCTGCGTGCCATTACCCGCGGTATTGGCGGTCAGTATGAACGTGTTGAAGGCACGGTCGACCTGATGCCGAATGACATGGTTTACCACACCTATATCGGTGATGACGGCCGTCCGCATGTCGATGCAGGACCGCTGCTGCGGTCGGGTGAAGATTTGTCCGTATTCTTTTTTAATGAGATCAACCGCGCTCGCCCACAGGTGCACGCCCTGATGTTGCGGGTGATGGCTGAGAAAAGCCTGCATGCATTCAAGCGCGAGTATCGCCTGCCGCACATGATTGTGTTTGCGGACCGGAACCAGGTGGAGAAGGAGGAAACCTTCGAGATTCCATCCGCAGCGCGTGATCGTTTCATGATGGAAATCCCCATTCTGGTGCCGACAGAGCGTGATACCAGAAAATCCCTGGTATTCGATACCCGGTTCCATGACACAGAAAGCCTGACCAATGACGTCGAGCCGGGCATCCTGGCATTCGATCAGCTCAATGCATTTTCTGCGGCTCTGCAGAATGCGATCAAGGCGAGTCCTGTGATTCAGGATTACGCGATGGATTTATGGCAGGCGACCGTTGATCCAGCCAGTTTTGATATCGAGATGGATGGCTTGGAGATCAGCGCCCTGGTCAATGCAGGAGCCAGTCCCCGCGGCATGGCGATGCTGTTGAAGGCTGCAAAGGTGCATGCCTGGCTCATGGGACGCGATGCCTTGTTGCCCGAAGACCTGCATGCGGTATTTCACGAAACCATCGCGCATCGCCTGGTGTTCAACTCAATGTATGAAATGCGGCGCACAGTATTGGCGCGAGAACTCACAAGCCGGATTTTGCGCAAGGTAGCTGTGCCGTAAATCATGGTTCCTGCATACGCCAAAGCATTCAACTACCAGATAAACTGGCGCTCCCGTAGCTATCATGACGGTTATCACCGGGGCGCCCAGATCGGAACAGGGCTGGAGTTTCGCGGCAACTCGCCTTTGCTGGATTATCCCGATGCGCGTCGCATCGACATACGCCAGACCATTCGCGACCCGGCTGAGCAGGTGCATGTGCGTGTGTTCAACCAGAAGAACCCTACGCCCATCTTCGCCGTGTGTGATCTCTCGGGCTCAATGCAGTTTTGCGGCAATCGCAACAAAATGGAACTGGCGTCGGAGATTACGGCATCCATCGCTTACTCGGCTTCGCAATCCAGTGACCCGTTCGCTTTCATCGGCTTCGACCAGGTTGTGCGCGAGGATTGGCTGACACACCTCAGCACCAGGATGCAGGATGCCTTTTCGCTGGCCGAAAGGTTGAGGACTTATAAACCGGCAACGCGGGGCGAAGAGGGCCTGCTCAAGGTAAGCGCCTATTTGGGCCGGGCCCGCGCATTGGTCTTTCTGGTTTCAGATTTCCATATGCCCTTAGCCACACTGGAAAAAGCACTCAATATGTTGTCCAGGCATCATGTGGTGCCCATCGTCATCTGGGATTTTGAAGAATATAAAAAGCTGCCGAAATTCGGTTTCAGCACTATCACCGATCCGCAAACCGGTGAGATGCGTACCTTGTTTTTCCGCGAAGAACTTCGCAAAAAATTCGAGCAGAAATTTCTTGAACGACGGCAGGCCCTGCAGGCCCTTTTCACACGCTATCAAAGCCCGCCCTGCTTTGTCGAAAACCAGTTCGAGGCCGAAAAAATATCCGAATACTTTCAACAGTTCTCTGCACTATGAAGTTGCTTATCGCCTGCCTGCTAATGCTCTCGTCATTCCCAGCCTCTGCTGCTGAGAAGCTCTATGACATACGAGTGCACAATCCCGAGCGCAGTATTGCCTATGTCGTCGGCGACATAATCAAGCGCGCGGTAGAGCTTGATGTCAGGCATCCGGCTGAGCTTGTACCCAGCTCGCTTCCCGCAGCAGGTGTGGAGCGAAACGGTATTGAGTTGCGGGAAATCAGCATCAGCCAACGAGCGTCATCCGCAGCTACGCACTACCGTCTGGAATTCAGCTATCAGGTTTTTACCCGGGGCGACTTCGCCAAAAGGATCGAGCTGCCAGCCGAGACCATCCAGATAGCGGGGTCCGGCAAGCCTTCAGCCATCACCATTCCGGCATGGCAATTCAAGGTATCACCACTCGCAAATTACGGCGAAACCTATATTGAAAAAGACATGAGCCCGTATCGGGTACCTTTATTGGTGGATTCCTCCGTGTTGAAACCTGTGCTGGCCTTATTTATCGTCATGATGCTGGTCGCAGTCGGCGGGCTTACTTACCTGCATGGCGATGAGGCCTGGTTTCCGGGCATGGGCGGGCCTTTCGCCGCCAGCTATCGCAAGATATCCAACCTGCCGGACAGCGCTGATGGCTTGCTGGCGGCTGCCACCAGTATTCATGAGGCGCTGAACAAGACCCTGGGTGAGAATGTATTCAGCCAGAATCTCGATCAATTGTTTCAGCACAAGCCGGCGTTCAGATCGCTAGAACAGGAAATCACCTCGTTCTTCGCCTTATCCAACCATCTGCTTTATGACTTGACGGTCGATCGTCAAGCATTGATGCGCTTGTCCGACCTGCAGGAATTCTGCAAAAACTGTCGCGACTGCGAACGGGCAATATCATGACCTTCAGCACACCTTGGGCCTTGACGCTCCTGCCCCTGGCGCTGATTCCGCTGTGGCTCAACAGGCAAGCCGGTGGCGTCTATTCCTGGATGGGCATGGTCCCGGAAGACCGGATCTCGCAAATCGCCGGCCTCGTTTTACGTTATGTCGTAGCGGTCATCATTGCCTGCCTGGTCATCGCTTTAGCCCGACCTCATGGCAGTGTCACGCAGATTGAGCGCATAGGCAAAGGCGCGCAGGTGATGCTTGTCATAGATCGAAGTGCCAGCATGGATGACCCGTTTGCCGGGGCTGGAATCGGCGGGAAAATAGGCGAGAACAAGGCCTCGGCAGCCAGGCGGCTCATCAGCCAGTTTGTGCGTGAGCGCAAGGATGACATGGTGGGTGTAGTGACCTTCAGCAATTCAGCCATGCATGCCATTCCGTTAACACAGAGCCGTGAAGCCATTTTTGCCGCCATCAACGCAGCAGGCGGTTCCGGATTGTTGCAAACCAATATCGGTGCTGGTCTCACCAGCGGCCTGAGCGCCTTCCAGAAAATGCCTGATTCAGGCTCGCGCGCCATCATCCTGCTTTCCGATGGTGCCGGACGCATTTCACCGAAAGCCAAGCAAAAGATCAGCGATTGGGCAGCTGGCCTGCATGTGAATCTCTACTGGATCGTGCTGCGCCAACCTGATGGCATCAGCGTCTTCAGCACGAGCTATGAAGATGGATACGAGCCTGCCGAGATCGAACTGCACAGGTTCTTCCAAACCCTGAAAACCAAATATCAGGCTTATGAAGCTGAAGACCCCGGTACCCTGCAATCGGCCATTCAAGATATCAGCGCCCGCGAGAAAAATCCCATTCGCTACTACGAGAAGATTCCGGGACAGGGTTACGCTAATTTCTTTGTGGCGCTGGCTGCCATGCTGCTGGTGCTGTTGCTGCTGATCAGGTATCTGGAGGTGCAGGCATGGCAACGAGCGTGAAGATGAAAACCCGCGTGCTTGTTTCGCTGCTGGTATTCGGCATTATTGGTGCAATGCTGACCGGCAGGAAGCTGGCGGAGATCGAGCAATTCAATCAGGCGGTATCGAGCGGGCAGCCTGCTGAAACATCAAACTACCCGTTTGAAGCCAGGTATGCCGCGGCTTATACCCTGGCAGTCAATGGGCGCTACCAGGATGCCACCCAGCTCTTTAACCAGCTGATGGAATCGCCTGCCACACCTGCCCAGATTGCCGCGGTGCAATATAACCTGGGTAATATTTTCATGATTCGCGGCCTCATGGTGAACCACAACGGTGAGGAAGTGAAAGACGAAGCCGAGTATCTGTTGAATCAGGCCAGGCTGGCATTCGAACAGTCGCTCAGACTGGATAACCGGCATCTGGATGCCCGCCATAACCTGGACCGGGTGCTATCGCTTCTGCCGGGGGAATCTAGCGCGGAAGGCGAGCAGGAAAAGCTGGGCATCATCATGGGCAACATTCCCACCGGCTTGCCATGAAGCGCTTGTTCAAACAACGGGATTTCAGTTTTCTGCTGCTTGCATTGCTGTTGCTGTGCATGGTGTTCTTTCAGCCAACGATTCAGTGGAAGCGGGATTTACATAATTACCTGTTTATCGTCGATATCACGCAAAGCATGAATGCGGCCGATATGCGCCTGAACGGACAAGCGGTCAGCAGGCTGGATTACACACGCCAATTACTCAGTGATGCCGTGGCCAAGTTGCCTTGCGGCACCAGGGTCAGCCTGGGCGTGTTCTCTGCAGAAACCATTGCATTACTGTTTACGCCTATTGAGGTCTGCAAAAACTATGATGTCATTCAGGACAGCATTGCGCATCTGGAATGGCGCATGGCCTGGCGCGGCAATAGCCGGTTACGGTTCGGTGTGCAATCAGCCTCTGCACTTTTAAGTTCGCTCGATACTTCAGCTCAGGTCGTGTTCTTTACGGATGGTGACGAAGCACCCAAGCTCAATGCCATCAACAAATCAGACCTGTCAGGCTGGCAGGGCGGCAAGGACTGGTTGATCGTCGGCGTCGGCGGCGATCAACCATTTCCCATTCCCAAGCTGGATAGTGAAAACAAGGTCCTGGGTTATTGGGCTTTTTCCAACTCCATTATGGCGCCATCACAGGTGCAGTCTGAGGAATCCGTCGGTACACGGGATGATTCAATTGCAACGGCAGAATATGATCGGTATCTCTCCCAGCTGGATGAAGCCTACTTGAAGGAGCTATCCGCCGAAATCGGTGCAAATTATCTACGTGCCAATAGTCCTGAAACCCTTATCAGCAGAATGCGTCAGCAAAAACCTGCCGCCCAGGAACTGGCAGAAATCGATATCAATCCCTTCCTGATTTCGGCAGCGCTGTTGCTGGTGCTCGCCTGTTACTGGAATAGCCTGCAATCCAGATTCCGTCATATCTTCATGAAAGGCCAGCGATGAGCCAGCTTAACGCCACTACATTTTGTGCATTCGTATTAACGGTTCTAGTCATTTACCTGCTCGGGTTCTTTTCGTTCATCCCACCGTGGGCAGTATTCATCGCCTGGGCATGTTTTTTTCATATGGATGGCGGCATTAATCGCAACCAGGCATATCTTGCCACCATACTTCATCTTGCCCTTGGCGCTTTCGGTGCATGGATATCGGCGATTGTCATTCTTAACAATCCATTCAGCAGTGCACTAGGCGAACAGCTATGGGGGCCGGTTTTCATAGGCGCGGTGATTGCAGTATTGGTAAGAATGGGGACGATTACCCGGTTCAGCGTAACCTCGGCGATCATCTACGGATATGCCTGTGTCTTTGCTTTCGCAAGTACGACAGGTTTCTTCACGCTAGAACAATTGTTATCAGTGTCATTCAATAACGCATTACTGGCGGTTGTGTTCAGCTTCTTGCTGGGTACTTCTGCAGGCTACCTGAATGCCATGCTTGTTGGCTTTTTGTGCGACCTGCGTTGGGTTAAGCCATCAGGGCTGGATGCAGTCAAAAGTGATTGAGCAGCACACGGGATGCAAGCGCATGCCTGGTGCCTGTTTTCCTTCTTGCAGGTTTAATTAATCTGCAATTTTGATAGCGTTCTTGCCGGATTGCTTGACCTGGTACATCGCTTCATCAGCCTGCTTGATGAGTGTTTTCGAGTCGGTCTTGCCCGTGCCGTCGTAATAACTGATGCCTATGCTGAATGTTACAAAAGCAGATGGATCCATTATGAGATGAACCGGGTGGGCGATCTTTTTTGCCACTTTCACTGCGTCATCCATACTGGTCAGGTTTTCCAGGATCAGGATAAACTCATCGCCACCTGGCCGGGTGGCGACGTCTGACTCCCGTATTGCTTCAGTCAGCATGCTGGCGACATCCCTCAGCAGATCGTCCCCTACCAGGTGTCCGTAGGTGTCGTTGATCCATTTGAATCCGTCAAGGTCGATAAACAGGACTGCAATGCCTTTTTTGGATCGTTTGGAATTAAGGATGGCGAAATCTAGCGTTTGCTCCAGCAGGTAACGGTTACCCAGGCCGGTTAAAGGGTCATGTGTCGTCAGATAGCGGGACTGTTCTTCATTAGCTTTTTGCCTGGTAATGTCCGAGAAAATCCCTACATAGTTGATCAGTTGTCCTGACTCATCCTTTACTACATTGACACTCAGCCATTCGGGATAGATGTCGCCATCTTTCCTGCGGTTCCATATCTCGCCCTGCCAGCGTTCTCCGGCATCGAGCTTTTCATACATATGCCTGTAGAATTCGTCATCATGTTTACCTGAACTAAGGGTGCTGGGTTTCTTGCCCCTGATTTCGTCCAGCGTATAACCGGTGATTTTTGTGAATGCCGGATTAACCCAGGAGATCATGCGATCAGGCCCTGTCATCATGACGCCGTCATCCATCAGGTCGACAGATTTTGCAACCAGGCCAAGTTTTCTTTCCCGCTCCATTCTCGGGGTGATATCGATACAAGAACCAATAAAACCCTGAAACTCTTTTTTGTCATTGTAGCGAGGGGCTGCAGTATCGATTACCCATCGATATTCCCCGTCATGGCGACGCAAACGATATTCGATATCAAAGCATCTGCGCTCATCAAATGCCGCATAACGGCTCTCCAGGCAGAATTGCAGATCATCCTGGTGTACATCATTCGACCAGCCATTTCCCAGCAAAGACTTTAGCGGCTTCCCGGAAAAATCAAGCCAGGCCTTATTGAAAAACTTGTATTCCTTGTCCAGCCCTGATGCCCAGATCATCACCGGCGAGTTGTCGGCAAGCTCGCGATACCACCAGGCGGAGTGAATGGACTCATTGCTTTTGGCTTCCAGCATGTCGGCGAGTTCTTCCACTGAAAGTTCTGCGATGTTCTCGAAAAACAGTTCGAGCACTTCCGAAATCACACGATCCCTTGATTTTCCTAGCGCCGAGGCCAAGGCATTTATTTTCTGCTCAGTGGAAGTCGGTATGCAGTCCGGAGTTTTCGATTCAGCCATTCTGGTGACCCTTTTAGCCATGTCAGATTGATTATATTGATAAACAGCGCTTGAGCCTCAAACTTTTCGCCTACGCACTTGATGGCCTGCTGTTTTTATATTCACCGTTTATTTTCTCGAAAAGAGTTGAATTTTATTTTCCCCAGCCTGTCAGGAATTGGATGGATGATCGGTAGACCCGATCAGATTAGCCGGTCAATCCATTCCTGTCCCCATGACTATCAATTGTTTACTGATCTTGATGATGTAAATCCGGTAGCTGGTCAAGCCTTTGCCAGGGTTAAACGCCCATTATTAGCGGGGGAATTTTCATTACCAATGTTTAGGAGATGAAAAATGGATCTTAACTATAATGTGCAAAAAGACCATCGCGATATGGACCAGCCCGATCAACAACAGCATAGGCAGCCTGGAGTCGAAGCCGAGATGGTTCCTCGCCCACAGTATATCGACCCGTCCTACAAAGGTAGCTGCAAACTGCAAGGCAAAGTGGCCCTCATTACCGGCGGAGATAGCGGTATAGGCCGTGCCGTTGCCGTGCACTTTGCTACCGAAGGCGCTGATGTCGTCATTAATTACCTGGCCGACCATGAAAAGGCGGATGCAGAAAAAACCCTGTCGCTCATCCAGGATCAGGGTGTGAAGGGATTAACCATCCAGGGCGATGTGGGAGACGAAAGCTTTTGCCACTACCTGGTAGGGAAGACTGTCGAGGCGCTCGGCCGGCTGGACATTGTTGTCAACAATGCAGCGCAGCAACACCTGAAGTGCGAGATTGAGAGCATTGGCCGCGAGCAGCTTGAGGAAACTTTCAAGAGCAATGTTTTCTCGATGTTCTATGTCGTCAAGGCGGCCATGCCGCGCTTGAAAGAAGGCAGCCGTATTATCAATACTGCTTCCGTTACCGCGTATAAAGGCAATGCCTCGCTCCTGGATTATTCCGCAACCAAAGGTGCCATTGTCACCTTCACCCGCTCGCTGGCCGAGCAGCTGGCGGATAAAAAAATCAATGTGAATGCAGTCGCTCCGGGGCCTATCTGGACACCTTTGATACCGGCCAGCTTCCCGCCCGAAAAGGTGGGCAGTTTCGGCAAGGATACGTTGCTGAAGCGCGCGGGCCAACCCAGCGAAGTGGCGCCCGCATATGTATTCCTGGCATCGAATGATGCTTCCTATATTACCGGGCAGGTAATCCATCCCAATGGCGGCAGTGTGGTCAACGGTTAGCATGCCATTGGATCAAACATAGGTATCAGAAGAATACCGGGAACCGGATAACCAGCCGGTGATTGGTCAGGGGTTTTGCATTATCAATTTTCATACAATGAAAGGAGATCGGTATGTTGCAAGTCAACTCAACCCACTCGAACCCACAAGTGATGCAACACCTGCAGGACTGTGTCCAGAACTGCTTCGATTGTGCCAGTATTTGCCAGCAGTGCGCCGCCGAATGTATTTCAATGGAAAAAACCGGCATGGGCCTATGTATTTCCAGCTGTCTGGATTGCGCAGCGATCTGTACCCTGGACGCAGAACTCATGAGCCGGGAGTCCGCGTATCACTTCAAAACCTGTGAGCTATGTGCAGATGTTTGCGAGGATTGCGCCCAGATTTGCGAGGCCAATGCGCGGCTAAGCAAGAATGGAATGATGCATGAATGTGCGGAGGCATGCAGGCGCTGTGCAGAGTCGTGCCGGTCCATGGCCAGCATGGCAGGGATTCAAGGGATTCATTAATAAGCTGCTTCATAATAAAAAGCCCGCAAACGCGGGCTTTTTATTGAATGGTTGAGTTGCCGGATAACTATTCTTTAGTTTCTATACGATCGTTCTCACCAAACCGCCTTCCACCCTGATGCTTGCGCCGTTGATCGCTGATGCACGGGCACTGCAAACAAAAGTCACCACATCGCCGACTTCCGAGGGGTTGATGAAACGGGCTATCAAAGAGGTGGGGCGGTTCTCTGCCATGAATTTTTTCTCTGCTTCCGCCAATGGGATTCCGGGGAAAACATCCTGTATGAATTTCTCCACATTCTCAGTACGCGTCGGGCCCGGCAAAACGGCGTTGACTGTCACATTGGAACCTTTGGTCAATTCAGCCAGCGAGCGGGATATCCCAAGCTGCATGGTTTTCGTTGCGCTGTAATGCGCCATTTCAGGCGCGGGCATGATGCCGCTTTCGCTGGAAATGAATACGATGCGCCCAGAGTTCTTTTCCAGCATTCTCGACAAATAGTGGCGTGCCAGACGCACACCGCTCATGACATTGACTTCAAACAATCGGTGCCAGTCGGCATCTGATTCGTCAAAGAAGCCAACGGCTTCATAAATGCCAAGGTTGTTGACGAGAATATCCACATCCGGCAATTGTTCGATGGTTTTCTCGCAGCCTTCCAGGGTCGAGTTGTCTGTAATCAATTCGATCAGTTGGGCATCGGGATGGGTTCGCTTGATTTCCGCAATCGCTTTTTCCACGTTTGCCTTTGTGCGTCCGTTAATCACAACATGGGCATTTTCTGCTGCCAGGGAGCGGGCGATCTCAAGTCCAATCCCGCCGGAAGAGGCGGTGACTAAAGCGGTTTTGTTTTCCAGATTGAGTTGCATTTTATTTCCTTGTCATTGAATTCAATGTGCACCGGCCGCTTGTAGCTAATCGGGCTGAATCAGTTGTACTTTTAAGTACCGCAAAAAGTCTGATAAATCCTCTCTGATGGTGGGGCCGGCATCCGATACATGCTTTTTTCACTGGGAAGGTTCTGGAAGGGCGTAGCTAACACCTCCAGCAGGTTTTTCAACGGCTCCGGATTTCCCTCTTCCGCAGCCGCTTTCAGTGCATCTTCAACCAGATGATTGCGCGGGATGACGGCAGGGTTGCTGGACAACATCAATTCGGTCGCTGCGGATGCAGATTCTGCCTGGCCGTTTAAACGCTGCTGCCACCTGTCGTGCCAATTCCTGAGGTCTGGTTCCTGCCATATCTGTGCTTGACTCAGCGAGCCTTCCGCAAGGTCGCGAAAGGTATTGGTGTAATCCATGCCGTATTTTTGCATGTAGCTGAGCAGGTCGCTGATCAGGTTGAAATCATCAGGGTCTTTATCAAACAGCCCCAACTTCGCCCGCATCCCCGCTAGCCAATATCCGTGATATTTCAGCAGGAAGGTGTTTAGCGCTTCCTCTGCCATGTGGATAGCCGGTTCCATGTCGGCGTGGAGTAGCGGCAACAGGCTTTCGGCAAACCGCGCGAGGTTCCATTGGGCGATATGCGGCTGATTGCCATAGGCATAACGACCTTGCTGATCGATGGAGCTGAATACCGTCATAGGGTCGTAGCTGTCCATAAACGCACATGGCCCATAATCAATCGTCTCTCCGCTGATAGCCATATTGTCGGTATTCATCACCCCATGAATAAAGCCAACATGCATCCACTTGGCAATCAGGGAAGCCTGGCTGTCAATCACTGCGTCCAGCAGGGATAGATAAGGGTTTTCTGCGGAGAGCAGTTCTGGAAAGTGGCGGTTCAAAGTGTAATCAGCGAGTGCCTGGGCAGCGTCACGTTCACCAAGGGTTGCAGCATATTGGAACGTACCTACTCTGATATGGCTCGCTGCAACCCGTGTGAGGATGGCTCCGGGCAATGCTTCCTCGCGGTAAACAGCTTCACCCGTAGTCGCGACGGCCAGGCTTCTGGTGGTGGGGATGCCAAGCGCATGCATGGCTTCGCTGATGATGTATTCCCTTAGCATCGGGCCCAATGCAGCACGTCCATCGCCGCGCCGTGAATAGGCGGTAGGCCCGGAACCTTTCAGTTGGATATCGTAGCGGCTGCCATCCGGCGCAATCTGCTCGCCCAGCAAAAGCGCCCTGCCGTCGCCCAGCATGGTGAAATGGCCGAACTGATGCCCGGCATAAGCCTGCGCCAGGGGTTCTGCGCCAGCGGGTACCTGGTTTCCCGAGAAAATGAATTTCCCGCTATCCCCGGACAGGTTTTCTGCATCCAGGCCGAGAGAGTCTGCAAGCGTATGGTTTAACAGGACAAGGTGAGGCTCGCGTACTTTCGTCGCATGTTGCCTTGCATAAAATGACGACGGTAGCCGGCTGTAGCTATTGTCAAAGTTCCAGCCTGACTGCGGCACCGTATTGCTTGATGAATCTTTCAAATCAATGGATCCTTGTTGATTGGGCAATGCCTGTTTAATTAGAGACTTGTCTGCTTGCAGCGAGTTCGTCATTGCGCCGGACATAATGCATTAAACTTTTCATATGTCCGCTATCGTACAGATAGCCAGCGACATTTGAGAGACAATTCATGTGAGTATCGAAATGCCAATCCAAACTCTTGTCGACACTTTAAAAATTAAGGGAAAAAAGACATGCTTGTGACTTTTTCAACAGATTCCTATGCCGACATCACGATGTTTGGCGATGTCGCTGTCATCCTGCTGAAAATGATGGGACATAGCGGCACCATGCCGGGTGCAGTGCTGGCTGTAGATGTTCCTGTAGCCTTGAACAAATTAAAAACTGCGATCAATGCTGAAAAAGTGTCTTTACAGACCAGGGAGGATGCACCGGCTTCAGAAGATGAGGATGCAGATGAGCCTGCGGTTAGCCTCGTTCACCGGGCATTGCCTCTCATAGAGCTTTTGACGGCTGCAGAAAAGGCAGAAACCGACGTCATGTGGAAATCAACTTGAAATCACATGCAATACCGGCTCCTGGCCGGACTTAATTTCAAAAAGAAGACAATCAATTCAGTACTGTATCAGGCGCCAGTTCGGTGACCGTGAGGTCATGAGCGATTCTTATCCTGCCATTTGTATAGACCTTGAACAAATCGACCGCGGCTTTACAAAGATCTTTGGAATATTCCTCGACTTCCGGCTCTACCGCTAATTCATCCAGGTTGTAGTGCGGTTTGATCTCAAGATTATTGAGAGAAGACAAGGCGCTGAATTTGATTCGCCCGATTTTCCTGCTGCGGATATACATTCCGACTTCGAAAATCCTCTCTACCGAAATATCGATCACAACGCCGGTATCAAACACAATTTTCTGATCCTTCTTATTGATTTGAACAACTTGCAATATGGACATGGCTTACCTCAAATCTGGATGGATGAAGACACATAACCCATGCGGTATTCCCTGGCCTCGGCAGGATTGTTGCCTGGGGAAATGATCAGGGTAAATGCACGAAGCTGCCTGGCTGCTTCGGCCGACAGTACGAGGTCGTATGTATAGGTGTAGGTCTTGCCTGCGGGCACTTCGAAATACCTTGGGGCAAGGTCGAATGGCAAATCCTTGCTGATGACGGCATATTGCTCTTTTTGCGTGCTTTTGTTGGCCAAACGTATGATGTAACGACTTTTAATATCGCCATTGGATAATCTGGTAACCAGTGGTTGTCCTTGCTGCTGTATCGTAGCGACGAATGGTTCCAGATGGGTGATTTTGAAGACGAGAAATCCGGCACAGATAACAAGCAATGACAAATAGCCGTACTTCTTTAGCTTGCTGGCTTGTATCCAGTTTGAATCAATCTTGTCGGTTTGCTGCACTGTTGGACGAAAACTGATTAGGTCTTTGGGAAGATTGATCGATTGCATGATGTTGTTGCATGCATCGATACACAAGCCGCAAGATATGCAGTCGATCTGAAACCCTTTCCGTATATCTACCCCGGTAGGGCAGACGTTGACACAGTAACCGCAGTCTATGCAGTCGCCCAAGCCCAGCTTCTCTCTGAGTTTCGCATCTTTCAGGTCTTTTGTAGGAACGGCACGCCCTGATGCGCGCTCACCTCGTTCAGTGTCATAGATAACGGTTTTGGTGCCCGGGTCTTGCATGACGCTTTGAAACTTGCCGTAAGGGCATGCAACGCGACAGACATCCTCTTTTGCAAACCCTGCGGCAGCATACGTGGTGGCTGTGATAGTCACTATGGCGGTGTAAGCTGCCATAGCAGCATCACCGCTTATGATCTGGGTGATGAGCGTAGGCGCCTCGGCAAAGTACAGGGTAAATGTCACGGCGGTAGCTATGGACAGCAATATCCACAACATGTGGGTTGTTGCGATCTTGTAAAGCTTTACAAGGCCCCACGGCTCTTTGCGTAATCGGATGCGTGCTTGCGCCTCTCCCTGGATCGCCGTTTCTATAAATCTGAATGCATCGGTCCAAACGGTCTGGAAACAGAAGAATCCGCAAAAAATCCTACCATACAAGGTGGCTGCAATAAAAAGTATGACGGCAGCCAGTACCATCATCGACATGAAAATCATCAAATCCTGCGGGTATATGACGACATCGAAAAAATGAAACCGCGAATTGGCGATATCAAACAGCAATGGCTGGCCCACCCTGCTATCACCGTGCCAAGTCAGCCACGGCAAAGAGAAATAGATCCCATACGCTAGTACCAGGATGGCTGTCTTGATATTCCGGTATCTGCCTTTTACGGAATACGGAACAATCGGAATGACTTTTCTGACACGGCCCTCTGACAATGCAGTCTCGGCTTGCATGACATGCTCCACTATTTTCATTGACGTTCATCATAGGAGTTCCATCAAATAAAAACAGAAGCAGAAGCCTGCTAAAAAACCATATCAGATGCATAATGGCGTTACCAAATAGATGGATGAATGAGCCTTGAAAAGATATGAAAAACTGGCTGATGAGATTGCGCAGTCGATTCGCAACGGTGTGCTCTGCAGGGGCGATAAGCTGCCTTCGGTTCGACAAGCAAGCTCAAGCCGGGGCGTCAGCCCTTCCACGGTTTTCCAGGCCTATTACCTGCTCGAAGCGCGTGGGCTGATCACGGCAAAAGAAAGATCGGGTTATTTCGTATCAGGCGGCGCGACAGGAATTCCGCAATTAGTGGAACCCGAATACGCAGCCAGGCCGCAGGTGACGCAGGTGGATGTAAGCGAATTGGTGTTCGAGATTCTTGAATCGGTACGTGCGCGTAAAGTGGTCCCGTTAGGCTCAGCATTTCCCAGCCCGTTGCTATTCCCGCTAAAAAGCCTGGCACGCACCATGGCTTCTACTGTTCAATCGATGGATCCATGGAGTACTGTCCGCGACTTGAGTCCAGGTGACGAAAACCTGCGCAGGCAGATTGCGCTCAGATATCTCATCGATGGACTCAAGATTTCCACCGATGAGATTGTGATTACAGCAGGAGCGCTGGAAGCTCTCAACCTCTGCTTGTCTGCCGTGACGAAACCCGGAGATGCCGTTCTTGTTGAATCACCTACGTTTTATGCCGCATTGCAGGCAATCGAGCGTAGCGGTTTGCGAGCCATCGAAGTACCCAGCCATCCACGTCTGGGAGTCGATCTGGATGCAATGGAGCTTGCGATTAAAGAACATAAACCTAAAGCTTGCTGGCTGATGACCACTTTCCAGAACCCCCTTGGCAGCTTGATGCCGGACGATAAAAAGAAGGACCTGGTCAGCTTGCTGACGAAACACCGGATTCCCCTTATTGAGGACGATGTCTATGGCGAGCTTTATTTCGGCGATAAAAGACCTTTGCCTGCCAAGGCTTACGATACTGAGGGCCTTGTGATGCACTGCTCGTCTTTTTCCAAGTGCCTGGCACCTGGCTATAGAATAGGCTGGGTCGCGCCGGGAAGATTTTCCCAGGCTGTCGAGCGTATCAAGCTTACAACTACGCTTGCAGCATCAGTACCCGCTCAACAAGCTCTGGCAGCCTATCTCAGCAAGGGCGGATATGACCGGCATTTGAGGGCTTTGAGACATAACCTACTGGTGCAGCAGATAAAATTCACTGAAGCAATCGAGACCTACTTTCCGCAAGGAACACGGCTTAGCAGCCCTGCTGGCGGATATTTCCTATGGGTTCAGCTTCCTGACAGGGTAAGCGCGCTTGATGTCCACCGGCACGCGCTGGAGAGCGGAATCAGTGTTGCACCGGGTCCCATGTTCTCTGCGCAGCGCCAATTCGACAATTACATTCGTCTTAATTATGGCCATCTCTGGGATGCCGACATAGAGACCGCCCTAAGTAAGCTGGGAAATATCATTAACACTTTAAATATTTAATCAATAAAACTCAGGCGCGAATCCTATTTGCATTCCACCCCGATAGATCCTGTCCGGTTGGATTCTGGAACACGCGCAATTCGAACTGGTGGATGATCGCTAGCAGATGATCGAAAATGTCCGATTGAATCGACTCGTATTCAGACCATTTTATCGTCTTTGTGAAGCAGTAAACCTCAATCGGCAATCCTTCTGGCGTTGGATTAAGTTGGCGCACGATCAGCGTCATTTCCTGATTAACCAGCGGGTGGTTTCTCAAATATCGTTCTACATAAGCCCGAAAGGTGCCAATATTGGTTACCCGCCTTGTATTCACAGACTCCGGGCCTATTGTGGTGAGCTTTCTGTTCCATTCATCCAGCTCAGAGGATTTCTGGGCAAGATAATCTTTCAGCAGGCTGAAAGACTTCATTTTCTGAAGCGCCTCGGCATCAAGGAAGCGAATGCTGTTCTGGTCGATATAAATGCTTCTTTTTATCCTTCGCCCGCCCGATTCCTGCATGCCTCGCCAGTTCTTGAACGACTCGGAAATCAGGCGCTTGGTCGGAATGGTCGTAATCGTCTTGTCCCAGTTCTGTACCTTAACGGTATGCAGTGCCACATCGATCACATCGCCGTCAGCGTGCAGTTGGGGCATCTCGATCCAGTCACCCACCCTGACAATGTCATTTGAGCTGATCTGTATGCTGGCTACCAGAGACAGAAGCGTGTCCTGGAAAATCAACATCAATACTGCCGCCATGGCGCCGATTCCTGACAATAGTATCAATGGCGATCTATCGATGAGTGTCGCCACTATGAGTATGGTGGCGATGACAAAAACGATGATTTTTGCTACCTGGACATAGCCTTTGATCGGATGCTGATGGGCATCTTTACGGGTCAGGTAAACCGTATTCACGATATCAAATGCATCGCCCAGGGCAAGTGCGATTGTTAATACGATAAAGGCATTCGCAACATTCTGGATGATGGTGACGACTAAGGGATTGATGTCTGGTACGAGCGTTATCCCGATGGAGATGATAATGGCCGGGATGATGTTGGCGATACGCTTGATTAATTTGTTTCCCGACGAGGCGTTCTCGAACGGAATCGCCTGCAGGAAACGAATTGCAAGTTTCACCAGAAGGACTTTGATGACAGAGTTGGCAAACCAGGCAACACACACTAAAGTAATTGAATAGATCACGGTTTGCAGAACTACGTAATTTTCAAGCCAATCAAGTACTGATTCGATATTTTCAATCATTAAAACAATTAATCCTTCACTAATTCAAATACTTTAATATATCAATCGGAGTCTTTTAGCAGGGGTTAGTTCGGTGAGATTGCCTGGATTGATTTAATAATCCATCCCTGTTCTGCCGGAATCCTTCACCTGATATTCAAACGAATCGAGCAAAGCCAGCAGATGTGTAATGGTACATTCCAATTATCCAGTTGTAGCTTATCAGTTCCAATGCACTTGTGATCAGGATAGCTAAAACCCTAAGGCGTTTTGCTGAGCAATCCAGGCAGCGGCCGCTGAGTATTGGCGAAGCGATTGATAGCCTGGATGAAGCGGCTTACGCATTTATAGCCATTATTCTGGTCTTGCCCTTCATGCAGCCCGTCCCATTGGGTCCGCTGACCATTGCCGGTGGCATCACCCTTGCAATACTCGGGTGGCAGTTGCTTACCGGACACGAAGCACCCGTGTTGCCTCGAAAAATACGCGGACTGGTATTAAATGAGAAAACCTGGCTGATCATGGTCAAGGTAAGTTTGAGAGTGATCAGCGTTTGCCGGCTCTTTACACGTCCGCGGCTCCAGCATCTGGTTAATGGTGTCATGGGCCGGCGTATCAGCGGTTCTGTCCTACTGATAGGCGGTCTGTTGATGGCAGTACCGTTCCCCATACCGTTACCGTTCAACAATGCCCTGCCTGGAATGGCCATCGTGTTCTATTGCATCGGGGAACTGGAAGACGATGGCCTGATGGTATTTGTTTCGATATTTCTGCTGATTATTACGGTAATCTACTTTACTGCGTTCTTTATAGCATTATGGTTTTTGGGAAACGAAGCGCTGAGCTTTTTTAAATGGTAACAAACCTTGGGCCATGCCACCCCAATGCATGATGGCATCGGGGCTTGAGGTTTTTCCCCACTACTTTTCTACAAAGGCACGCTCAATTACATAGTCTCCAGGAATCCCGATCTTGGGAGACACCTTGAAGCCTCTGCTATCCAGCAGGGTTGCCGTATCGGTCAGCATGTGCGGGCTGCCGCATATCATGACCCGGTCATCGGTCGGGTTTAGCGGCGGCAGGCCGATATCCTCGAAAAGCTTGCCCGAATTGATGAGATCGGTAAGGCGCCCCTGGTTGCGGAACGGTTCCCGGGTGACGGTCGGGTAATAAATCAATTTATTGCGGACTTCTTCGCCAAAGAACTCATTGTTCGGCAACTCTTTTTCTATGAAGTCTGCATAGGCGAGTTCGCTTACATAGCGGACGCCGTGTATCAGCACGATTTTCTCAAAGCGCTCATAGGCTTCGATATCCTGGATAACGCTCATGAATGGCGCCAGGCCGGTGCCTGTAGACAGCAGATAGAGATTCTTTCCCGGTTTCAGGTCATGGATGACCAAAGTACCTGTCGGCTTGCGGCTGACCAGTACCTCATCGTTTACCTTCAGGTGCTGGAGGCGCGAAGTCAGCGGGCCATTCGGCACCTTGATGCTGAAAAATTCCAGATGTTCTTCGTAGTTCGGGCTGGCAATACTGTATGCGCGAACCAGCGGCCGGTTTTCGACCTGGAGGCCGATCATGACGAACTGTCCGTTTTCAAAACGCAGCCCCGGGTCGCGGGTCGTCTTGAAACTGAAGAGGTTGTCATTCCAGTGATGAACGCTCAGAACGCGTTCGGTAGCAAATGTACTCATGTTAACTTTCAGAAAATTATTGGATGGCTGCAGTCAGCGCCGGCACTGCTTCAAACAAATCCGCTACCAGGCCGTAATCCGCGACCTGGAAAATTGGCGCATCAGGATCCTGGTTAATGGCGACGACGATCCTGCTGTCTTTCATACCGGCAGTATGCTGGATAGCGCCCGATACGCCAATCGCGATATAAAGCTCAGGCGCGACCGCTACACCGGTCTGCCCGACCTGAATCTCGTTAGGCGCAAAGCCTGCATCCACGGCGGCGCGGGTGGCGCCAAGCGCTGCGCCGAGTTTTGCCGCGAGCGGGGCCAGTACCTGCTCAAACTTCTCGGCACTGCCTAAGGACCTGCCGCCTGTCACCACGACCTTGGCCGAGCCCAATGCCGGCCGGTCCGATTGGGCGCGGTTCTCCGACACCCAGCGGGTCTTGCCGAATGCTACCGGTGCTTGAATGTCGACGATTTCAGCGCTGCCGCCGAGAGCGGCCGCAGCAAAGTTGCTGTTGTGTATGGTCAATATCTGTGTGGCATCCGTGCTCTGGATAGCAGTATGGATGTTGCCGGCATACACCGAGCGTATGTAGGTATTGCCGGGTTTGATCTCCAGCACATCCGAAATCATCGCCACATCGAGCAGCGCGGCTGCGCGCGGCAACACATTACGGCTAAAGGATGAATGGGCTGCCAGGATCACCTGGTACTCGCTGCTGACGGAGACGAGCAGGCTGGCAATATCTTCAGCCAATGGATGGGCAAGGTGGGGCGCATCTGCATAGATGACCTTTTCCACGCCGGCAATGGATGCTGCCGCCTGTGCAATGTCTTTTATGCCGCTGCCTGCAACCAGCAGATGGACGGGACAATCCCAGAACTGCGCTGCACCGACTGCCTGGCGCACCGCCGGGCTGAGTTGTTGGCCGTCATGTTCGGCCAGAATCAATATTTTCATAGTTGTATTCCTTCATGGGAACGCAGTTTCACGACTAGCTCTTCGACACTGCCGACCTTGATGCCGGGTTTTCTTGCAGGAGGCTCGCTTACCTGCAGCAGTTTGAGCCGCGGCTCGATATCCGCCGCCAGTTCGGCTGCGTTAAGCGTTTCTATCGGTTTTTTCCTTGCCATCATCAGGTTGGGCAGTTTCACGAAGCGCGGTTCATTCAGGCGCAGGTCTGCGGTGATAACTGCAGGCAGGGAAAGCGCGAGCTTTTCAGTCCCGCCGTCGACTTCGCGGGTCACAACGGCTTCGTTGCCTTCTATATCGATCTCGGAAATAAATGTGCCTTGCGGGTAATTTAGAAGTGCAGCGAGCATTTGCCCGGTTTGAGCCGCATCATCGTCAATCGCCTGCTTGCCCAGCATGATGAGATCGGATTGTTCACGTTCAGCCACAGCCTTGAGCAATTTGGCTACGCCCAGCGGTTGCAGATCGGCAGGGCTTTCTACCAGTATGGCGCGATCCACGCCCATGGCTAATGCGTGGCGCAGTACATCCTGATTGGCTGTCGTGCCGAAGGAGACGGCAACCACTTCGCTGGCCTTGCCTTTCTCCTTGAGGCGTAAAGCTTCCTCGATGGCATTTTCATCAAATGGATTGACGCTCATTTTTACACCATCAATATCGACATTCGAACCATCCGGTTTGATGCGCACATTGATGTTGTAGTCCACCACACGTTTTACAGCGACTAGTATTTTCATATGCATTCCTCTTGTTTGCCCAGTATTTTATAGAAGAGTATAATATTTGTTAAATGGATTTTAAAAATATTATGTATCTATAAAACAGATATGAAATACAGCCTGAGGCAACTCGAGATCTTTGTAGCAATCAGCCGTACGGAAAGCGTATCTCGTGCGGCTGATGAGCTTGCCTTGTCTCAGTCGGCTACCAGTACCGCATTGGGCGAACTTGAGCGCCAATTCAGCCTCCAGCTTTTTGATCGAGTCGGCAAATCGCTGCGCATCAATGAGACAGGACAAAAGCTTTTGCCGCGTGCAGTGGAGTTGCTGGACAGGGCCAAAGAGATCGAGGGCATGCTTAACGGCCATACCGGGCTCGGGCATATCAAGATAGGCGCTACGCTTACTGTCGGCAATTACCTGGGCACCATACTGGCTGCGCAGTTTCTGCAGGCACACCCCGAAAGCCGCATCAGGCTCCAGGTGCATAATACCAAAACCATCGTACAGCAGATTGCCAACCACGAACTGGATCTCGGCCTGATCGAAGGCGATTGCCATCATCCTGATATAGAGGTCGAGACCTGGATAGCAGACGAGCTGGTCGTTTTCAGCGCCCCTGACCACCGGTTTGCCAAACAGCGCAAAATCAGCATGGACCAGCTTTTGCAGGAGCCATGGATATTGCGCGAAAAGGGCTCTGGAACCCGTGAAACTTTTGACCGCGCTTTCCACAATCATCATGCCAGGCTGGATATACGGCTGGAACTCGAACATACCGAAGCGATCAAGCGTGCCGTGGAGGCTGGGCTAGGCATAGGCTGCATCTCGCACCTTGCCCTGAAAGATGCCTTCCGTCGCGGCAGCCTAGTGCCGCTTGCTACGCCTTGCCTGGATCTCGGCCGCTATTTCTATTTCCTCTGGCATAAGCAGAAATACCAGACCGCAGGTATGCGCGAGTTCCTGGCTTTATGCAGAGAGATGACTGCCGGGATCGAGCGCAGTGATCAAGTCAACTTACCCTATATTGCTTAAGGTGCTGTCATGCAACGCGATGTAATGAATTACGACATTCTGATTGTAGGTGCCGGCCCGTCCGGGCTTGCCGCGGCGATCAGGCTCAAACAACTTGCCCTGGATGCAGGCCGTGAATTAAGCGTCTGCGTGCTGGAGAAAGGTGCGGAAGTCGGCGCGCACATACTGTCCGGCGCTGTGCTGGACCCGATCGCCTTGAACGAACTGATTCCCGATTGGCGCGAAAAAGGTGCGCCGCTCAATACCGCCGTGAGCCAGGATGAGTTCCTGTTGCTGGGGCGTGAGAAATCATGGTCCATTCCGCACTGGCTCATGCCGCCGCTCATGGGTAACAAGGGCAATTACATCGTCAGCCTGGGCGATGTATGCCGCTGGCTCGGCCAGCAGGCTGAAGAGCTGGGGGTGGAAATCTATGCCGGATTCTCAGCCCAGGAACCGCTTTATGACGAACATGGGAATGTGGTGGGCATAGTGACAGGCGACATGGGGCGCGATGCGCAAGGCCAGCCGACTGCGCAGTTCACTCCCGGAATAGAGATTCGCGCCGATTACACATTGATCGCCGAAGGCGCCCGTGGTTCACTGACGCGTGAACTGGAAAGCCATTTTGGTCTGCGCAATGATACTCCGCAGAAGTACGGTTTGGGCTTCAAGGAAGTATGGCGCATACCTGCCGCCCAGCATCAGCCCGGCCTGGTGCAGCACAGCTTGGGTTGGCCGCTGGCTTCGGATACCGGCGGCGGCTCTTTTCTCTATCACCACGGTGAAGAACTGGTTTCGATCGGCTTTGTGCTGCATCTTGATTATGCCAACCCTCACTTATCCCCGTTCAATGAATTCCAGCGTTTCAAGACGCATCCGGCCATTCAGGCTGTATTGCAGGGAGGCAAGCGCCTGAGCTACGGTGCAAGGGCGATTACCGAGGGCGGTCTGCAATCATTGCCCGAGCTGATATTCCCGGGCGGTGCACTGATCGGTTGCAGCGCGGGAATGGTGAACGTACCGCGCATCAAGGGCACGCATAATGCCATGAAGTCCGGCATGCTTGCAGCCGAAGCAGCGTTTAATGCGATATCGAAAGAGGCTTCGCAAAACAGTGGCCGACTGCTTACTGCTTACCCGCAGGCATTGCGCGCATCCTGGGTCTGGCGCGACCTGGATGCCGTAAGGAATATCAAACCTCTGCTATCCCGCTTCGGTAGTTGGGGCGGAACCTTGCTGGGAGGGGTGGAAATGTGGCTTGCCGCATTTAATCTGCGCCTGCCCTGGACGCTTTCGCACCGCAAAGCCGATCACGACTCTACCCGACTGGCTGCAGAGATGCCTGATATCGACTATCCGAAACCGGACGGTGTCTTCAGCTTCGATATCTCAAGCTCGATCGGCCTTAGCAATATCGCGCATGATGCCAACCAGCCATGCCATTTGCGCCTGCGCGATGGCGCAGTCCCTGTCAGGATTAACCTGCCAAGATATGATGCGCCGGAACAACGCTACTGCCCGGCAGGCGTGTACGAGATTTTAAAGGACCAGGGTTCGGCGTATTTGCAGATCAATGCGCAGAATTGCATCCATTGCAAAACCTGCGATATTAAAGACCCAACCCAGAATATCGTTTGGGTGCCGCCTGAAGGCGGGAGTGGCCCGGTTTATTCCGGCATGTAAACTCCTTCTATAGCGAGGAGTCGGGCTTCCAGGACTCTATTTACTGCGGCTTAAGCGTACGGTGGTAATAAATCAGGTCGCCGGAAATGACGATATCCCATCCGGCTATCGTTGGGGTGTCGAGTGGAGCGTGCGTTGTTGGAGAGAAAGGAAAGATATTAGTTAGCAGTCTTTCCTTACGATGGATGGCGGTTCGTGTTTCTGGAAATAGAACAGGCCGAAGGTTCCTGCAGCAGTCATGGCGGCGGGCAGTGCAATCATCCAGCTTTGATCCCATAACAACATCGCGCCTCCCAGGTTATAGCTGGCCATCACATATGTAATAAGAGGATTGCCTTGAGAAATTGCCATGAGTGCTGCAAGAGCCAGTGCAGCTAACATTGTATAAGTCAAACTCAGGTATTCTGTTGGTGCACCAATACTTAAAGGGTCGCTGATCAATATGCCGATGATCCACTTTGCGAGCAACCCACCTATCAGAACAAACTCAAAATAAAAAATGACGATCAAGGCTGTCATGATTATTTTGATGGAAGGCTCCGATAATGCGTAAGCAGATTGAGAGTTACTGTTTTTCGGAGATAACTTGCTAATGGCATCCCCCAACCAGGGGATGCCCGATTGGTTGGTATTGCTTCCGGGTATTTTCATTGCTGTTCTCCAGTTTTGGTTACTGAAAAAGTTATTCACCAGCTTTGGTTCTTGTTTCAATCTGAACTACCACTCTTCTGTTCGGCTGCAGGCAATTGATTACAGCTTCACTACGAGGTCCGTCACAATAGACAACCGGCTGCGAAGAGCTCTTGCCTACTGCGCTCAAGCGACGCTCATTTACACCTTGGCTGATCAGGTAGTCCCTCACTGAATAGGCTCTTCTGAGTGAGAGCTGCTCATTGATGCTGTCATTTCCGAGGCGATCTGTATGCCCCTCAATGACTACATTGCCGAGGCTGCTATCTGCATTGAGCTTCTGGGCGATCTGGGTTTTCAGTATGTTCTTTCCCTCCTCAGATAAGACATGCTCGTTCAAGCCGAATAATGTAGCTGCAAAGAAGGTATGGGTTTCTATCGTCTCCGGCTCGGCTTGTACGATTTTCTCAACTTCAACAATGCGTTCAACAATCTGTTGTGGTGCCTGAGCCACAGGTTCCATGGGTTCTAAGGCGGCAGGAGGATTTCCACCAAACCTGTAAATTAAACCGACATTCAGTTGATTGTTTGCAATTGATCCATCAACGCCGATTTCGCTTGTTTCAGCCTCTGCTTTACTGATGATTCTTCTGAAGTCTGCCTGTACGCCGAATTGGTCATTGAATAAGTACTGAAAGCCGATACCTATATTGCCGGCCAGTGATGTGTTTGAACCCGAGACCTTGCCTGTAGGGGTAAAGCCAGGTGCAATGGTGTACGAGACTCTATTATTGGATGCGCCCAAACCGGCAAGCAAGAATGGCCTGAACTTGTCTCTGGAGAAAAGATAAAGCGCATCTATTGTAAAGTTGAATTGCTTGTAGTCTCCGCCGCTGAATGAAGAGGAATCTTCATCCGCTTTGTTATAAGAGAAGCCTGCCTGTATATCGATGTTTTGAGTAAGCTCCTTACCAAGGCGCAGATGCAAGCCAGGGCTATCATCTGCCGCATCTAAATCCGCATCAGGGTAGAACAGGCTTCCGCCCCCTATCCCATACCATGATTTTGTACTGAAACTATTTGCCTCTTCAGCTAAAGCAGGGCCATTTGTCAGCAAGGAAATAGCAGCTGCAAAAGCTGCACATAAGATTTTCTTTTTCACAGCAATCTCCCGAAAGATTATCAAAACGTTTAATACAGCTGCGTTGTTCACTAGAGCTGACCTCAAAACTTGAGTCAGGCGACTAATGACATCAGTCATTCATAGTCAAATCATACATCAAAATGATAAAAATGATAAAAATAATTTGACTTATCTGTTTATTAAATGATAAAAATGAAACAACAAGAAGATTTTGAACTTTTCTGGGCAAGCTATCCAAATAACGGAGGTTAGAAATGAAGACCAAACCAATCAGTAAAGCCGTAACGCTAGCGCTGGCATCTGCTTTTTTTCTAAGTGCGTGTGACAGTGATGGACTGGGGAATATTGTCAGGCCGTCATCAAGCGGTACAAATACCACCACGACAACAACGACCAACACTACTAACAATAACCTTGTAGAGAATCTGCTTGAGCAAGTTGGCGAGACAGTGCAGCCGCTCACTGACCAGCTTGTCGGCCCAAATGGCTTGTTGCCTTTGACCAGTGAGTCTGGTGACTCGACGCTGTTAGACCCGATTATCGGTAGCAATGGTTTGTTGCCGTTGACTTCCGGTGATGGTGAAGGTCCCGGGCCGTTGTTGGACCCAGTCATTGGTGCAAATGGCATTCTTCCACTGACCAGTGCCGCGGGTGATGAAACCTTGCTGGATCCATTGGTCGGACCTGAAGGTCTGTTGCCTTTAACCTCTGATGGCAGCAATCCGAATGCTGGGTTGTCAGGCCTGGTCAACGATTTATTAGGTTCGGGTAATGAAGGCCTTCCAGTGCCAGATTTGCAGCTCAGTGCCTTGCTGGATCCGGTAGTGGGTGCCGATGGATTGCTCCCGCTTACCTCACCGCCAGGAGGTGAAGATGCAATATTGGATCCATTGATTGGCCCTGAAGGTTTGCTGCCTCTGACAACTGGCGGTGCCGGAACAGGGAATGGCTTGTTAAGCCCAGTGACCGATCTTTTAGGTGGAGGTCTTCCTGATACAGGAGGTTTGCTGACACCAGTGACTGATTTGATAGGCGGCGGCGTGTTGCCAACCGCAGCATTGCTTGATCCCGTTATTGGATCCGGTGGCCTATTACCGCTTACATCACCACCAGGAGGTGAACAAGCTCTGCTAGATCCTGTGATTGGTCCCGAAGGCTTGCTTCCCCTGTCAAGCGGCGGTTCCGGTTCTGGAAATGATTTGCTTGCCCCGGTCACCGATCTACTTGGTGGTGGTGTTCCAGATGTAGCCGGATTATTAGCGCCGGTCAATGATTTGCTGGGTGGAGGTTTTCCTGATACCGGAGGTTTGCTGGCGCCAGTGACCGGTCTGATAGGTGGCGGCACGTTACCAACCGCAACACTGCTTGATCCGGTCGTTGGCTCTAACGGCCTGTTACCGCTTACTTCAGCGCCAGGAGGGGAACAAACCCTATTGGATCCTGTGATTGGTCCTGAAGGATTGCTGCCTTTGACAAGCGGCAATGCTGGCCCTGGAAATGATTTGCTTGCTCCGGTCACCAATCTGCTTGGTGCGGGACCAGGTTCCGAAGAGCTTCTAGCACAAGTCAATGCGCTATTAGGCGGAGGCGTACCTGATGCCGGCGGATTGTTGGCGCCTGTGACGGGCCTGTTAGGTACTGGGGTCCCCGATACTGCTTCGCTGCTCACGCCAGTAACGGGTTTGCTGGGGGGTGCTCCTGTTACAGGCAGCCTGCTTGCGCCAGTGACGAATCTGCTAAGCAGCGGTCCAGACACGGGCGGCCTGCTAAGTCCTGTCACCGACCTGCTAGGCGGCGGAGTGCCTGATACCGGCTCCTTACTGGCCCCAGTTACCAATTTACTTGGCGGCACACCTGCTACTGGCAACTTGCTGTCTCCAGTGACTGACCTGTTAGGTACTACGCCTGTTGTAGGCAGCCTGCTTTCTCCTGTTACCGGACTATTGGGAGGCCTGGGTAAATAGCCACAGTGCTTGAGTGAAAGTCGTGGTGCTTATTAGCTTAGGCCAAGCACCACGACTGGAAAAATCTGAATAATTGAAGCTGAGATGATGACAACTAAAAAACACATTCTAAATCTCAGTATCATTCTCGCCGTTGTCCCATGCGGGTTCCAGCAAGCCTGGGCCAATACTAACCCGGAGAATACGCTTCCCGTAATTCAAGCCCCTCCGCTGGCCACAAAGCCATCCGTCACAATAGAGGCAGCGCAAGAGACTGACTCCAGAATTCAGCAGATTCTATCCACCAAAGTCATGGTGAATAAATTTGATATCCAAGGAGTCGATTCAATACCGTTATCGAACATTGAAGAAATGTTGAAGCCGCATGAAGGGCGGCAGGTCTCAATCCGTGAACTGGTTGATTTGGCGAAGTCGATTACTGCGTTGTACAAAAAGAAGGGATACCCGCTTTCTTATGCTTTTGTGCCGCCTCAGCCCTTTGATAAGCAAACGGTAACCATACAGGTCATTGAAGGCTACATAGGTAAGCTGAAACTCGAGGGGGATTTTGGCAATTCCGAAGAAAAAATTCGATCGATTGTGCAACCCATGCTGCAAGAAAGGCCGTTGACGCAAGCGACACTGAGCAGAAATAGCGGGTTGCTGAAATTGGTGCCAGGCCTGAGCCTGCAGGCCTTTCTATCGATGCCGCAAACAAGGGATGGATCTGCAGAGCTATCCATCAAATCCCAGCGAAATGCGATTATATCAACAGGTCGGCTTGAGTCTTTGAGCCCCAAGTTTCGTGGATTGGTTAGTATTCAGGCCAATAGCCACAGCCCATCTGCTGAACAAACGACTTTTACTACATTGCTATCAAACGATAACGAAGAATATTACGCAGCATCCTATAGTCAGATGCTGGGCAGCAAGGGGCTGATATTCAAAATAGATGGATCTGTCTACGACGGTGTTTCAGGTGAGGATTCCCAGCCGGGTTTGAAGCGAGACGTCCTATCACTGCGCTTGAGTACGTCATTAAGTTACCCATTGATAGCAGACAGAAACCAGACATTAATCGCCAGCGTTGGGCTAACTGCCGTTAATTTTGACGATGAAATCAAGAATGAGGATACATTGAGAGGAATTACGTCGAAAACCAATTCAAGAGCGCTTACATTGGGAGCAAATTACACAAATACTACGGCTACTCAATATCGGGTTCTACAACTCAACTTGAGTAAGGGCCTGAACACATTGGGTGCATCGAAAAGTATAAAGCCCAATTTCCTTACAACACTGAACTCCACCAATCCTGCCGATCTTGATTTTGAAAAAATCAACCTGGGTTATCTGCAAAGCAATATTTGGCCGAGAAATTTTGCTACGGTCATTTCAATGACAGGTCAATACAGTCCAGATAACTTACCGATTACAGAGCGGATTCAGTTTGGCGGATTTCAATATGGGCGGGCATTCAGGCCTGGCGTGCTGTTCGGTGATTCCGGCTGGGGGCTTAGTGCTGAATTAAGCAAATTGTTTTCAGTCTCACATGATTTCTCATATTTCCAGCTGCTTGGCATTCAGCCATATGGCCTGGCAGAAGCTGCTAAAACCTATCAAAACATCGAGATTAGCAATGATAATGAAATTAGATCACTTGCCTTGGGCGTGAGACTTAGAACAGACGTTGCGGGTGTAATGGATATCGCTATTGCTAAATCCGTTACAGGTCGCGATGGGCAGAGTGAGGATGATTTAACCTTCAGCTTTAATTTTGGTTTCTTGCTAAATTAGGTTAAGGGAGCATATTGACTCAACAAGAGCAAAAGACGTTTTAAGAAGACGCCCTTAGGATTTGACGCAGGATGGGATATTGCTGGAAATGTCAGTTGGGGGTAATTGTTACTGATCACCTTCAGATCAAGCTGATCTGAAGGTTTAAATAGAGCGGCGGCATCAAGATTGTTGTTTGTTCTGGCTCAATAGACTCTCGCTCAAATCAACCAATTGTTGAGGAAGAAAAGGTTTTACAAGATAGTGATTTGCACCGGACTGGAGACCGACTTTTTTATCATCATCAGAGTCTGCACCAGTTAAAAATATAACCGGTGTGTTTTCAAACCTGCTTGATGATTTCAGCATGTCGCACAGAATAAATCCGTTAATTTCACCTGGCATCATTACATCAAGCAGGATCAAATCCGGATTGACTGATTCAATCAACATCAGGCCTGTTTGCGCATCACAAGCTTCAAAAAACTCGTGATCGTTAATTTCAAGCGACATCCTGATAAGGGACCTCAGGTCTGGTTCATCATCAACAATTACTATTTTTGCCATGTTTTCCGTTTTCCCTCTTAGTGAATCGATGATTAATCGGCTTTAGGAATCCAGACTGTCACTTCTGTGCCGATATCCAGCTCAGAGGTGACCTCAATCTCACCGTCATGAAACTCAACAATTTCTTTTACGATTGACATGCCCAAGCCGGTTCCTGGTATTTTCATTGTATTGGCCGACCGGAAAAATGGCTCAAAAAGTTTGTTCAGATCACTTTTCGACATGCCTGCGCCAGAATCTTTGACTCTAATGCCAGCATAAGACTTTGAACCATTATTTTTTTCATGGGTATCAATAATGATTTCTGTATCAACCCTGGAATACTTGTCTGAATTCGAGAGCAAATTGATCAGGACCTGGATCAGCTTGTCATAGTCGCCTTTGATAGACAACTGTTCTTCAGCGGGAATAATTCTTACAACCCGGTTTTTAAAATTGACTTTAAATTCATTAAATGCGGAATTGATTAGATCGTTAACAGAAATCACGCTAGGTTTGAACTCCAGCTTACCTTTTGCCTCAATCCTCGATAAATCAAGCAGGTCATTGATGAGTTTTGTCATGCGCGTCGCTTGACGATACACATTCTGCAGGATTTCCTTGGTTTGACTTTCGTTGTAGGAGCGGTTTATCAGCAGGTCTGTGAAGCCGAAAATGCTGGCCATGGGCGTTCTGAGTTCATGAGCCGCAGCAGATAAGAACTCACCCTTCATGCGGCTAAGTTCGTACTCATGAGTGATGTCCTGAAAGTAATGAATGGCTTTTTTATGATTGCCGGCAGAACCTGGCACCAGTTTGATGGATCGTCTGATGATGGATAATCTGGGCTTGGTTATCTTGAGCAGGTCGGAGTTTTTGTTATCGCCAGTCTGGGGTTGATCATACTCATTGAGGTCGCTGATTAATTGCTCAAAACCCTCTGAATTGATTTTTGCCAAAGACGCTTCATCCAATCCGGTCATTTTCATGAAAGCATGATTGACCTGGCTCAGGTTGCCGTCTTCATCAAATGACACAAACCCATCCGGACTAAGATCAAAAATGGTATTGAGCTCTGCGGTAAGCCTTTCATTGAGTAACTGTGCTTTTTTCTGTTCGGTAATGTCACGCCCTATGGCGATGAAATTAACTATTTCATGCCGGTCACCGAAAAGTGCCCTGATATCGATATCTATCCATCTCGGCTCGTTATCGACAAGTACTCCAATTTCCTTGCGGAAATTTGCTTCAGCCTCCAGAACCTGTTTGATATGCGCAAAATCGGCAGAGGGTGTATCCAGCAGCGTACATAGTTCATTGCCGAGTACATCGTCTTGAGAATAACCGGAGCTTTTTAGAAAAGCCTCATTCACCCATTCAATAAAGCCGTGGGAGTTGGCAATGATTATCCAGTAAGTCGAACGGGAGATAATATGGGCAAGCTTCCGGGACTCAGCTTCCTGGTTGGCGAGAAGTTGCCGAATCTCCTTTAGCTGAGTCTCTTGTGATGCAAGCGCATCGGATAGATTGATTTCTGTCCTTGCTCGTGTTTGTTTCCGATGTAGAAAAAGGTCGTTAACCAGGTCGTGATTCGAAAAATCCGATGTTTCCAGCCCGAGTTGATCCAGGTAAACACTGGTGTTGATAAGCGGCTTAAGAAGGAAAATCAGTTTGTCATCGTCAGAAGGCAGTATTTTTGCACTGAAGTCGATCTGCGATTTTTTGTGCCGTATGGAGCAAATTTCGTTCTCCATTGAGCGCAGATAACCCCAGTTAAGTAAAGAGGAAGGCGTGGTAATTTCAAAGAATTCATCCATGTAGGCATGGAGGCAAATGTCGGCATCGAACTTTCTGCTTATGCTTGGCCCGAGCTGGATGAGTTTGAACTCTCTATTGATGACGAAATGGAAGGGAAATAATGAGGAGAGCTGGTCAGCTGATAAGCCCACGTTGATAGCCGATTCCTGCAAATTTTTCCCCTAATTTTTTTCTATTAGTGCCGAAATGAATGCATCAAGCCTGTCAAAACTCAGCGGCTTGTAGAACAAGGTCGAATTTTTTGGCATCGGGCCATATTCCGCTACCTTTTCTGGAGTTAACCCGGTAATGATAATGACATCGAGATCTTTAAACTGCTCGGACTTTTCAAGAAAACGCAGCATGTCATAGCCATTGACGCCTGGCATGGTGATATCGGTGATGAGCAGGTCTGGTTTGTAGCTGGTGAGCTTAACCAGACCATCAAAACCATCATCTGCCGTGTCAAATTCAACCGGATATTTCCAATCGGTGAAGAAGAAACTGAACATCTGCTTGATGCCCTCATCGTCTTCTACCAGCAATACCTGATAGGCGGGTTTGGGATCCTCCGTATGGGGTTCTCTTAACGACTCCTGTCTTTCTGCAAGCACTTCTTCCACAGATTGGCGAGATACTTTTCTATGGCCGCCAGCGGTTTTCCAGGCTCGTAGAATGCCTGCCTCAACCCAGAGCTGAATGGTTCTCAATGAAACATTCAGCATCTGAGCCGCGATGCGAGTAGACACGTAGGTATCTGCTAACTTATTAATATCTTTAGGCATATGTTCAATATTATCATATTTTTCATTTTTACTACTTGACACGAAAATTTAAAATAGTTACTTTGAGTCCATTGATAAGTTCTAACGTCTTTTTTTACTAGCCGGGGTTTTCCCAATGTTACATCTTGCTAGTTAACTGACTAGATTGTCAATTATCCAAAACCTTAATAAAAACAGTTGTTAACAATTAACACAGGGGAAGTGGAAATGAGAAAATCCGGTAGATGGTTATTAGACTTTTTAATCGATGAAGAAGGTGCGAGTGCTATTGAGTACGCACTGATCGCCGCCATGGTGGCAATTGCGCTAGTCGCATTTGTTACGCCAATTCGGGAAGCAATTACTGGTATTTTCACCAGCATTCAAGGAGCGCTGACAAGCTCAACCCCGACCTGAGCCCAACAATGAGTGCCTTATCCCTCGGTGGTATATTGATATGGTTGGCATTGGTCATGGTTATCGATATCCGTACAAGACGAATACCCAATATTCTTAGCTTGGGCGCGATAACTGTGGGTGTGACAGTGCTCCTGGTTAGCGGACAGACCCTGACCCATGAGCCTGCGGCATCTGCAATCCTTGGTCTGCTAATCGCATTAATACTTACATTGCCGGCCTATATCCTGAAAATGCTGGGTGCGGGCGACGTGAAGCTCTTGGCTGGTATCGCACTTCTGTGCGGGTTGCAGATGATGTTACAAACCTACGTTTTTGCATCAGCCGTGACCCTTGTGATGGTTCTTCTACAGATCAAGCTGCCGGTCTTTAATGTCGGTATGGGAAATGAGCGCTCCAAGAGATTCATTCCTTATGGGGCGGCGTTAGCCGCCTCACTCAGTTTTATTCTGGTATTTCCGGACAGCTTGGGTTTAGACAGGTGGAGAATCAATGAATTACTATTCACCTAGTCGCTCATGCAAGATGTCTTCATTGCGTATACGGGGTGCAGTGACTATTGAGTTCGCCCTGCTGTTTACAATTTTCTTTACGCTTTTCTACGTAATAGTTTCCTATTCGTTCTTCTTTTTGCTGCAAACCTCTTTTAACCATGCTGCATCAGAGGGGGCCAGAGCGGCAATTTCCGTTAATCCCCAGAGTTATGCAACTACTAGCAGTTTCATCAACCAGGGAGTTGCTCCGCTGGTGCGTGAGACCGTGGGAAACACCTTGGCCTGGATGCCAGACAGAGTGCGGAATGTAGTGTTGGGCGCGAACAACGACAATGTCGTAGTGGCTTATGCCGGAAATGTACTGACAGTGCGCGTGGTTTATAGCAATTACGCCACCAACCCTTTATTGCCATTGCTCGTGATCCCAGGCATAGGGCCGATTTTTTCGCCTACGCAAGATATCCAGGGCACAGCTTCGATTCGTCTGGTTTGAACATGCTGATTAGCGTTAATTGAAGAAAAGAACTGAACATGAATATAAACATACTTAGAGTTCTCGCCATCATCATGCTTAGCGGCGCCGTATTTTTTGGATGGTATGGCTATCAAATGAGCAAGCCTGAAAAGCCGGTTCTGCCTGCGGTTGTGGAGCCGGTAAAACAAGCGCAAGTCGTGGCAGCTAAAAAGATATTCTCCAAACAGGTGATAAGTAAATCCGATCTGGAAACGGTCATGGTCCTGCCCGCAGATCATGCAGGTTTCAAATCGGCGAACGATATCGTTGGCAGGGTCGCCCTGCATGAAATAGAGAGCGGCGACGTAGTATTGGAAACCCACTTTGAGCAATACGGACCAGCTGCCCGCCAACTACTGCCTGGTGAACGCGCCGTGGCAATCAAGATTGACGAGGTTGCTGGGGTGGGCGGTTATATCAAACCTGGCGATCATGTCGATGTCCTCTTTTTTGCAAATGACGAGAAAAGCTTGAATCGCAGTAGTTTGTCTCAAGTGGTATTGAGTGATTTGCGTGTGCTGAGTTTTGGGGATGCGATTCAGGAAACTAAAAAAGCAGACGCTTCGATATCTTCTCCATTAATAACTGCGCAAAAAGAAGTGATCCCTCCGGCCTCTTCAAGCAAGCCGGATACCGGCATACGGTCTGCGGTACTTGCGGTGCCGGAGAAAGATGCGACTACGCTCATGTTGGCCGCCAACATGGGACAGTTGCGACTTGCACTGCGCGGCGAGCGAATGGCGCCAGCCGATTTAAACGCACCTGTTAATCAAGCCGGGCCAGCGAAAAGCGTAAGCAATCAGCCTGAAAATTTCTTTGTGAGAAGCGAACAGCTGCTAAAGCCCGATGGATTAAACCGCGAGCCTGTTGCAGTGAGTAAACCCATCTCTGCTGGGATTGCGGCTATTCAGCCCAGGAGCAAGGTGAAATCATCGCAAGTCATTGTTCATTATGGCGACTCAACAGAAACATTGGTTATCAGGGATGTGAAATGATGCGTTTAATGACATCAAAATTGATACGTCATGCAGGTCTGGTTTTCATGCTGGCATTTCATGGCAGCAGCATTGCTCAAGAGATAAATCTCGATATCCGGCCTGGTCAGCAGGAAGTGTATGAACACAGCGCCAGAATCGAACGTATTGCGATTGCTGACCCTGGCGTCGTCAATGTGAGCTTGATGAACTCGAAAACCATACTGATTACGCCGAAGGCGATTGGGACCACACAACTCAGCCTCTGGGAGAAAAAAACGCAGGTTAAACCAACCCTGGTAATCAATTTGAGAGTGGATCAGTCTTCAGAGCTTGAGCAGGCGGTTTTGTCTGCGCTGGATAGTTCAGGCATGGAGATTCAAACCTACGGCAACACCTTTTTACTGGATGGCAAGATCAGCTCTCTGGAAACCCATTCGCAAGCAGTGGACTTGCTTGAACAAGAGTCCCGTAAAATCATAGACCTGACAGAATCCGATTTTGATAGCCACGTGCAGATCGATATCAAGGTCGTAGAGGTCAGCCGTCAGAACGTCATGAGATTCGGATTCTTTCTTGGAAAGAACAATCGCGATAATCCAACGCTGGCCATTTCCTCGCCAGGCAATCTGAGTGCAGTTGAGTCTGCGGGTGGTAATGGCTTTAATTTCTTAAGTAATTCAGGATTCTTACCCACACTCAATGCGTTTAATCTGGTGATGGGCAATAAGGGCTCCGGTTTGCTGGGCACGCTCAGTATCCTCGAATCCAACGGCTTTGCTTATACCATTGCCGAACCCTCGCTTTCTGCGATTTCCGGCCAAACTGCAAACTTTCTCGCTGGCGGTGAATTCCCTGTACCGATTCGCTCGGGTTCGGGATCTGACGGCGCGGTTACCATCGTTTTCAAGGAATACGGTGTGCGTTTGCTGTTAACACCGACAGTGCTGGATAAAAACCGCATTTTTATGAAAGTCTCGCCAGAAGTGAGTGAACTGGATTTTTCCAATGCGGTGCAAAGCGGCGGCGTCTCGGTTCCGGGACTCCGGGTAAGAAGAACAGATACCAGCATCTCCCTGGGCGATGGCGAAAGTTTTGTGATCAGCGGAATGGTCAGCCGTAACACGATGAACAATATTGATAAATTTCCCGGTTTGGGGAACCTGCCTATCATCGGTGCCTTTTTCCAATCCAAGCGTTTTGATCGTGACGACAAAGAACTGCTGATGGTGGTGACGCCTCGCCTGGTCAGGCCGATTGCACGTGATGCCAAGTTGCCGGAGTTGCCAGGCCAGGAATTCAGGAATTACAACCCTACGTTTGGTGAGTTTTTCCTATCCAACGACGTTTTACCTAAGCCTCCAATGGGAATGTCAAATTAAATGAAAGATACGAATAATTGCATCGTTCTTACAAATAAAAGCCATTGTTCTCGCTGGCTTTACAGCCTTAACGATAATATCTCCAATCTGATTTTTGTCGAGCCTGACGATAAGGTACGCATATCCAGCCTGATTGACTCTGTCGATGTCGATGTGGTGCTCGTGCATTTGCAGTCACAGGATAAAGGTAATGAAGCTCCTTCGGACAGCAAGCTGCAGCAGAGCTTGAACGCTGATTTGGCTGTGATTGAAGAGTTGGTCAATGCCAAGCCTTCTTTAGCAGTGATCGCATTAGTTGAGGTCATCAATCAGGACCTGGTGTTGTCGATCATTCGTTCAGGTGCGCGGGACATTATCAAAATCGGTACGCCTGCACATGAGGCGCAAGTCATCATCAACCGTCATCAAAAGCGCACGCAGACGACCGAAACGCAAGAGCAGAGAAATCTGGGTTATATCAGTTCGTTGTTAAATGCGCGCGTGGCTGATGGTAATGCACTGTTCGCGATTCATATGGCGCTCGAGATGCAGCGCCATGGACCAACGCTTTTGCTGGATATCGGTTCACCCAACGCTGACATCATGCTGATGATGGGACTGACATCCAAGTTCAGTCTGGTCGATGTCATCCTGAATCGTACAAGGCTGGATGCTACTTTGATCGAAACAGGTTTTGCCAGGCATCCTTCCGGGCTCAGCTTGCTCTCCATGCCGGAAGAAGAAAGCTATACGGAGATGACGCCCGCCGATTTGCACCTGATCCTGTATTCACTGAAGCGCCACTTTAAATATATTTTTATTAATCTTTCAGGGATTACAAATCCTGAATTGCTCAGAGTGGTGCTTTCGCTGACTTCATCATCATTCTTGCTGATGGAGCAAACTATCCCTAGTTGTAAACGCAACCATGATTTGATCGAGTTGTTGCGGCAGCTGAAGATCGAGGCGCCCAACCTCAGAATAGTGATTGACCGCCATCTGGATAACACCAGCCCAAGTGCCAATAGTATCGCCAAATCCTTTGAGATCCCTTTGGCTTGTGTGCTGCCTGCCGTAGGGCCATTGCGCGTCACTTGCATGAATACTGGTGAGTCGATATTCGAACAGGCGCCAACAAGCGGTTATGCCAGGGCGATAAAAAATATTGTTCGTTCCCTGCCCGGAGTTAAAGCTGATAAAAGCGAACATTCCATCGTGAATATCTTTTCCAGGCTCACAAATTTAATGCTGAGACTGAGCAACAGCAGGTAATCCGATATGCGATTTTCATCAAATCATCTGGAGTTGAAGTCATCCAACCAGTATCAGGAAATAAAATACCTCCTGCACAATTACCTGATTGCCGAAATCGAAGTGGATGATATTGATCTGCCGGGCATGAGTGAGCTTCAGGTAAGCACATACGTCAGTTCCAAGGTTTTTAAGTATGTGGCTTCGATCGATTATGTCGTCAATGCACAGGATATCAAAAACCTCACCACGGACATGGTGAGCGAGCTTTCTGGTTTTGGCCCGCTACAGAGTTTAATCGGCGATGAAAATGTGGACGATATCCTTGTGAATGGTGCCGATCACATCTTTGTTGAGAAAAACGGAAAATTGCAATTAACGGATTCCCGATTCATTGACGATGATCACGTCTTGCGTGTCATCCGTAGAATCCTGGCCCCGCTGGGTCGGCGGGTTGATGAATCAAGTCCGTTAGTCGATGCCAGATTACCCGATGGTAGCCGTATCAATGTCATCATCCCGCCACTGGCTTTAAACGGCCCGTGCCTGTCGATCAGAAAATTCCGTAAAGAGCCTTTTTCCGGCAACGATCTGGTTGCCTTTAAGACATTAAGTCCGGCGATGCTGGATTTTCTGCTCGGTGCCGTAGAGCGCAAAACCAACATCATGATTAGCGGTGGAACCGGCACTGGTAAAACAACATTGTTGAACCTGCTTAGCCGGGCAATAGGTACCGACGAACGTATTGTCACGATCGAAGATGCTGCCGAGCTCAAGTTGCATCATAGCCATGTAGTGAGGCTGGAGACGCGCCCAGGCAATCTCGAAGGCATGGGGGAGGTCGCGGCAAGAGACCTCGTCAGGAACGCGCTGCGCATGCGGCCGGACAGAATTATCCTGGGCGAAGTGCGGGGTAATGAAGTCATGGATGTTTTGCAAGCGATGAATACAGGCCATGAAGGTTCGATGAGTACGATACATGCCAATAATCCAGCGGATGCCTTGTTGCGTATCGAGATGTTGACGGGCCTGGCCGGATTCCAGGGTTCCGACCTGACGTTGCGCAAGATGATTTCCGCTGCGATCGAGTTGTTGGTTCAAATCACCAGAATGCCGAATGGCGAGCGTAAAGTGACTTCCATCGTTGAAGTCATTGATGTCCGTGACAATATTTTTGTCACCAATGAGCTTTTTAGTTATGACACTGACCGCAATGAATTTGTCGCTCATCCTTTCCCTGCGACAAACCTGAAACTCAAATCCTTAGCTCGTCGAGAGTGAGTCTGGCCAGCATGAGTGTATGGTTATTTGTGATTGCATCCCTGCTCTGCCTTGTCGGCGCAGCGACGTTATTTATCAGCGGTAGAAAAAACCGCAAGCAGATGGCGATCATGCAGCGCTTCAATACAGAGGTCGGTGCAATGCATTCATCAGCGCTTGATCTACCTCAAGTTTCCAGAAGCCTGACAGTGCCTAATGGCATTTCAAATTTCTTTATCAATCACCAGATACTGCAAAAGCTGGTCCTTATCGTCTTGCCGGTCGGTATTGTCAGCTGGTACCTGTGGGGATACATCAATGCCATATTCATTACAGTGATTGTGCTGATGCTGTTTCAAGTCTGGTGGTCTTACAAACAAAACAAGCGCAGGCATTCCATCGTTTCTCAAATCCCTTTGTTCATTGATCAATTGATACGCAGCCTGGCGACAGGGCAAAGTGTAGAAGCAGGTTTCCGGCTTGTTGCACTGACTACACCGGCACCCCTTGGAGAAATATTCGGCCGCGTCATTAAGTCGACGAATCTGGGTGCGGCGCTGACAGAGTCTTTATTGCACGAGGCAGAGATGGCGCAGGTCAATGAACTCAGGATTGTCGCGTTAAGCATCAAAATCAGTACCAAGTTCGGTAGCTCGCCTAGAGAGATGCTGGAAAGTGTGATGCACATGATTTACAACCAGGAACAGGCGCGGCGGGAACTGCAGGCGATGACGGGTGAAACCAAAATATCTGCGTTGGTTTTGATCTCAGTTCCGGTGGTGATCCTGCTTTATACGATGATCATGAATCCGGGCTATATCGAGATGATGACTTCGGATGACACCGGTATCGTGATTTTCAGGACGGCGATTGCCATGCAGGTATTCGGTGCGTTCTTATTCTGGCGAATGATGAAGAGCATTTAGAGAGTCTGATGAATATCTGGTTTTTCATATTTATTGTATTCAGCTTGCTGGCGGCATCCCTGCTCATACAGGATGTGCTGAACCTTAAGAAGAACATGAAAGTGCATGGGCGTTTTGAACGCCTGCTCAATTTTGAGCATCATGATGCCAGTCTGATACAAAAACTCATACAGCTGGGCAATAAGTCCAGAATCACACATATCAATATCGAATTTGACAAGTTGCTTACCCAGGCTGGGTGGGACTCCAGGATCGCGCTTGTCGTTTATCTGCTGATAGGCCGCGTGTTACCCATTATCGTGGCGCTTGTGGTTTTTATTGCCATGTCATTCGTCACAGACGACACCGCAGAAAAACTGATGGCTGCATTCTTTGTTTTTTCCATGATTTTTGTTGGCACTAACATGGTGGTGCGATGGCGTGCCACAGTTGTGGTGAAGCAGATCAAAAAGGAACTGGTGACGTTTCTGCACATGTTGCGCATGCTGTTTAATTCCGGATTATCGCTGGAGCATGCCTTGCTCGTGCTGGTTGAAGATTCCGGTGATCTGTTTCCGCACCTTAGAAAGCAACTGCGGCGCGTTATCAATAACGTCCGAGGCGGCCAGGATCAGGGGACTGCATTGCTGCATATGGCGAAATCCCTGGATATACAAGAGGTGACGGATACGATTGCCATGCTGCATCAGGTATCAAAATATGGCGGCAATATCCAAGCTTCGCTCAGTCAGTACATTTCCCTGATCGAAGAACGCCAGATATCAGCCGTTCGTGAATATGTGACCAAGTTATCTGCCAAGATGAGTATTGTCATGATTGTATTCATGTTCCCGGCCTTGATTATTTTTATTGCAGGTCCTGGTTTTATCGGGCTTGCAGATGCCCTCAGCGGGACACTCTAATGATGCCATCTATTCTGAATCGATGCTTGACTGCCAGTATTGCGCTTGCAGTAATTCTCGCAAGTCCGGTATCCGCTGGTGCCCAGGACCTGTCTGCGGATACATCCAGACGAATTGATGTGACAGTGGCTGAGTTAAAAAAATGCCCTGATCTCAGTGCCGAAGAGAACACTAACCTGGATATCGTTACGCAAATCCTCAACGATAAAAAACCATATGCAGCATTGGCTTTTATTGAGTCTTTTAATTTTGAATCGCCCCGGCTGGAACTCATGAAAGCACATAGCCTGAGGCAAATCGGCAGCTATGCCGAGGCGGAATCCATTTATCTTAAGCTGACTTCGAGTTGCGTTGCTGGTTTTGCTTACCAGGGTCTGGGGCAGGTCAGCAGTTTTCAGGATAAGCATCGCGAATCTGCCAGATACATGCAAATGGCGGCAAAGATCATGCCCATCGACAGTACCGTCAGGGGAGATTATGGCTTTGCCCTGATGCAGCTGGGCGAGTACGAAAAAGCATTCAAGGAATACGTTACCGCTATCGAGCTGGATAGCAGGAATGTGCGTTCCAAGAATAACCTGATTTATCTTTTATACCTGACAAACGAAGTAAGCAGGGCTGAGCATTTCGCCAAGCGCTATGGGGTCCAGGCTGAAGAGCTGGAGCAGATTCGAAAGAACGCCATGATGAAAACCCCGGACGCATCCTGAATGTGCGTTGTTGATCAATATATAAGATAACCAGCTTTTATCAATGGATCATTGAGTAGAGAAACGACTATGAAAACATTACACCAGATCAGTTACGTCTTTCTGCTAATAGGTTTTGCATGCGCCCCTCTGCATGCTGCTGATACTCAGGTAGACACTGCGCTACCTTCCGCTGAATCAGCCGACGGTCATGGTGCAGGCACCAGACAGTGGCTGGAGATGCAAAGGTCAGGTCAATCTGCATCACCCAATAAACAAACGCTTTCAGGCCCCGCCATGAAAAAAATTCATGATAAATATATAGATGGTTTTAGCCAGCCTGTTCCAGACCTGGCTATAGAGAATGCCAAAGATTCAAGATAAAAAACTCCAGCGGGGTGCGATTGGCTTATTTGGGGTGCTCGTATTGCTCCTGGCGATTTTGTTTACTACGCTGGCAGTTGATTCTGCGCGCTTGTGGATGGTAAAGCGGCAGTTACAGCGCATTGCGGATATGGCGGCGATCGAGGCGGCATCCGGCCTGGCTTGCAATCCTGACGCAAACAATGTCATGGCGCTGGCACAGCAAGCTGCCGCAAGAAACGGTTTCAGCGGCAGCCTGGCTACAGCGCCAAATGCTGTTGAAGTAGGTTCTGTCAGCACTATCGGCGGGCGCAGGGTGTTCGATGCCAACGGCTCTGCGGGGGGCGTGCGCGTGGTGGTTTCCAATACGGTACCTTCCAGCCTGATTGCGGGCGGCCTGTTTGGCGAGAATGTGCTCATCAGTGCCGAGGCGGTCTCCCTGCCCAACGTCCCTGTCGTCTCATTCGGCGTTGGCGGTACCGCAGTCAGCCTGAATACCGAGCAATCCGTGCTGCTGAACCGGTTACTCGGCCAGATGCTGGGTACTCCGATCAATCTGGGTCTGGCCTCCTATCTGGGTCTGGCCGACACTGGCCTGACGCTGGCGAACCTGATTTCTGCCCAAGGCCAGGTGCTCAGTGCGGAAGAGTTGCTGTCCCTGCCCATGAGCAGCAGGGATGCGCTCAGGCTGATTGCGGATGCCGTCGGTCTGGACTCGGATATACCGACCACTGTGCTCAACGATACGATTTCCCTTGCCAATGCGGTGGTATCCAATACAACGTTGACGCTGGGCCAGGTGCTGCAGATCAATCCGGCATTGCACCGGTCTGCGCTGGATACTTCCGTGAATTTGTTGTCATTGGTCACATCGATGCTCATGGTCGCAAACGGGCAGAATGCGATCGACTTTCCGTTGGGGGTCAATGTGCCGGGGCTCGCCTCGGTCAATACCAGGGTCAGGGTGATAGAGTGGCCGAAGATCGTTGTAGGTCCGGCAGCGGATGCGGCAGGCAATGTCTGTACAAGTGCGTCAAGTGCCCAGGTCGTGGCTGAGGTCACGGCCCAGATCGCTGGTACGCTGGATCTCAAATTAAGCATGGAAGTGGCAAGATCCGATGCGGATCTGATGACTGTTGCATCCGCCGGTACATCGACCGATGTGAGATTCGATGTGCGCCGGGGATTGGTCGACCTGCGCCTGGGCAATGCGGCAGGCACCAGGCCGGCGACCATTTCCTTGCTTGGCCTGACACTCGCTGAAGTGGGGCTCAATTTTATGCCGAATCCTGCGAACTCCTCCTCGACTGAGATCGAGGTGCCGCGCCCGGTCGATGACCATCTGCCGATGATCGTTTCTACAGGCAACCCCAACGGGCCAGGTTTCGAAAGCCTGTTGTCACAACCTGCAAGGCTGGATGTCAGGGTTCTTGGCATCAATCTTCCCATCATCGGGCAGGTGGTGAGTACCGTCATTCAGCCCTTGCTGGTGCAGATAGGCCGCAATCTGCTCGATCCGCTAGCCGGCCTGTTGGGCATACAGACCAACAATGTAGATATCCTGCTGCAGGATGTGACGCTGATGAATCCCAATCCGCTGGTGATCTAGCAATTCGACTTTTATCGATTTTAGATTCGGAATTTAAAGGGTCTCTGTACTTCTGAAACCACAGGATCTGCGAAAAAATCACGCTGACTGATAAAGCTACAGCGGCGGGAAGGAAGACCTCGATTGTATTAAATCGCTATTCTCAAATAGCTCAGCAACCCAGTCGATGAAGACCCTTACTTTTGAAGACAGGTGCCGATTCTGCGGATAGAGGGAATAGAGCGGAAAGTTGTCTGACAGATACTCTCCCAGGACTATCACCAACTCTCCCGAAGCGATATGTTCTTGCACCATGAATGTCGGCAATTGGGAAATCCCCAGGCCGGCGAGGCAGCCTACGACGCAGGCATCGCCGTCGTTCATCGCCAGTCGCCGCCGGCTGCTTGTAAAGGTTTTTACGCCGTCCTTGGAAAAGTCAAAATCATAGATCTTGCCGGTCTTCGATGAGAAGAAGTTGACGCCCACATGGCGCTCAAGGTCGTCCGGGGATACAGGCGTACCGTATTTCGCAAGATACGCCGGGCTTGCGCAGGTAACGAACTTCATCGATCCGACGCGGCGGGCAACCAGTAATTGGTCCAATGGCTCGCCGCCGCGAATAACGCAATCGACCCCTTCCTCGATCAAATCAACGGGCCTGTCGGTACAGCCCAGTTCAAGTACGATTTCCGGGTATCTATCAAAAAAATCCGGCAGGGCCGGCACGATGATACGCCTGCCTATCGAGGCGGGAACGTCGACACGAAGACGACCTTTCGGGCTGGTGATGTCCTGGCTGATCGAAGACTCGGCCTCTTCCAGCTCGTGTAGCAATCGCACGGCGCGTTCGTAATATGCGGCGCCGTCCGTGGTGACGCTCACCTGTCTTGTCGTCCGATTCAATAATTTCACTCTCAGCCGCGATTCCAGCGCCAGCACCTGGGCTGAAACCGTCGTTTTAGGCATGTTCAAAGACATGGCGGCTTTGGTGAAACTGGATAGTTCCACAACGCGTATGAAAGCCAGCATGGTGTCGAATCGATCCATATCAATCTCTCCTTATGCTTTATTGTCCAATAATTACTTACAGTGATTCTAATTTTAGTCTATTTATCTACTTAAATTGCACATATATAGTGGCATCCAGAAATAAGCAATCCTAATAGTGCACCCAAGACTTTTTGATTAACGCATCAGGAGAAATATCATGGCTAAGAAACTTGAAGGCAAAGTGGCAATCGTTACCGGCGCATCCAAAGGCATAGGCGCTGCCATTGCCAAACATTACGGCGCGGAAGGTGCTTCCGTCGTTGTCAACTACGCTTCCAGTAAAAGTGGGGCGGATAAGGTAGTAGCGGAAATTGTAGGCAATGGCGGCAAGGCCATTGCAGTGCAGGCCGATGTGGCGAAACAGTCGGACATCCAGCGCCTGTTCGCCGAGGCTGAACAAGCCTATGGCACGCTGGATATCCTGGTCAACAACGCGGGTATCTATGAGTTCTCCCCTCTGGAGAATGTGACGGAAGAACACTTCCATAAACAGTTCAACCTCAACGTACTCGGCCTCATTCTCTCCACGCAGGAAGGCATCAAGCACTTCGGGGCAGGGGGCGGCAGCATCATCAATATCAGTTCCATCGTTTCCAGCACTTTTGCACCCGCAAATGCAGCCGTCTACAGCGCAACCAAAGGTGCCGTAGATGCAGTGACTAGGTCTTTATCCAAAGAACTGGGCCCGAGGAAGATACGCGTTAATGCGATCAACCCCGGCATGGTAGAAACCGAAGGCGTGCATAGCGCTGGCATCGCCGAAAGCGAGATGCGCACCCAGGTAGAAGCACAGACACCGCTGGGCCGTATCGGGCAACCGCAGGATATCGCACCCGCCGCTGTGTTCCTGGCATCGGAGGATTCATCCTGGATCACGGGCGAAACAATCTTCATTGCCGGTGGGTTGCGCTAAAGCGGAATCGTCTACACAAGAATTGAATGTCAGCAGGAATCACAGAAAATAAAACATGAAGCAATTCGAAACACACACCGCAGAACCTTATATCAGCACATTCCCGATGCCATGCGGCACCCAGCAGATCAATGTGCGTGTATTCGGCAAAGTCAAAGCCAAAAATAAAGCAAAGGCAGGTTTGCCGCTGGTGGTTTACTACCACGGTGGCCTGTTCAACTGCGGCAAGGTGGAAGATGCAGAAGCTATCGCCCGCGCTCTGGCAACGAAGGCGGTGGTGGTCTGTGTCGATTACCCATTGGCACCTAAGCTGCATTTTCCCGCTACGGTGGAAGTGGCTTTTGAAGCGCTCAGCTGGGCATGTACCCATGCGGCGCAACTGGGTGCTGACAACGACAAGATATTTGTAGCCGGCGACCAGGCGGGCGGCAATCTGGCCGCTGCCGTTTCGATGATGGCACGCGACCGCAAGCTGGCCAAACTTTGCGATGGCGACCTGAGAGGTCAGCTGCTGATCAACCCCATGCTGGACCCGCAGCAAACCACCAAATCCATGCAGGCGGCAGAGGATTCGCCTTGCCGCAAGGCATGGGCGGATTATCTGCCATGCGTCAGCGACAGCATGCATCCCTATGCGGCGCCGATGCTGTCGCAGCGGCTTGCGGGGCTTGCTCCGGCCTTGATCATCAGTTCGGAGCTGGATGCCATGCGAGACGAGGCCGAGCAATACGCCAGCCAGCTGATCATTGCGGGCGTGCCGGTGCAGATGCGGCGTATCGAGAATTCCAAGGCCGGGCTGGTTAGCCCCGACAATCCCGATTTTCCGACTGTTGCACAAATCGTCCAGCAGTTCATTACCGATCATGCATAGAGAAGCATCAAGCGACTTATTTAATTTTAGAAATGTAAGGGAGCAATAATGAACACCACCACTCCGTTTTTCTCGAAAAAGCTCATTGCCCTGGCTGTGGGCATCGCCCTGGTCGGCACCGCAGCAGGTGTTTCACTGACCAGCCGGGCCGATAAACCAGTAACGGTCGCAGCACCTGCGGCTACCCCGGTGACGGTTGCGGCGGTCATAGAGCGCTCAGTCATCGAATGGGACGATTTCTCGGGCCGCATCGAGCCTGTGGAGTATGTCCAGATCCGTCCGCGCGTATCCGGCACCATTGATGAGATCCATTTCAGTGAAGGCCAGCTGGTCAAAAAAGGCGACAGGCTCTTCACCATAGACCCACGCCCGTTCCAGGCTGAGTTGGCCCGTGCGGAAGCGGACAAGGCAAAGGCACAGGCGACCGTGGAGTTCTCCCGGACCGAGCTTGAGCGTACCCGCCGCCTGACTGATGAGAACGCAGTCGCACTGCGCGAACTTGATCAGCGCAACAACGCGTTGCTGGAAGCCGAAGCACAACTCAAGGCCGCCGAGGCTGCGGTGCTTACATCGCGTCTCAATCTGCAATACAGCACCATTACCGCGCCGGTCAGTGGGCGCGTTTCGCGTGCTGAAATCACAGTAGGCAATCTGGTCGTCGCCAATTCGAATGCGCCTGCCCTGACTTCGCTGGTTTCGGTTTCCCCGGTCTATGTCAATTTCGAGGTCGATGAGCAGACTTATCAGCACTACTCGGCGCTTGGCGTAGCGGGTAATTCCAACATCGCCAATATCCCGGTCGCCATCGGCTTGGGTAATGAAACAGGTTATCCGCACAAGGGCCATGTGCAGGCTTTTGATAACCGCGTCGATACGGCTACCGGCACGATCCGGGTACGCGCGCTGTTTGATAACACTTCAGGTTACCTGACAGCCGGCATGTATGCGCGAGTACGCATAGGTGGCGGTGGCGAAAAAACAGCCATCCTGATCGACGATAAAGCCATCGGTACCGACCAGGACAAGAAATTCGTCATGGTGGTGGATGAGGACAACAAAGCCGTTTACCGCAGCGTATCGATCGGCCCCATGGTTGACGGCATGCGCATTGTGCGGGCCGGTCTGCAAAGTGGCGAGAGGATCATCGTCAACGGTTTGCAGCGCGTTCGTCCCAATGACATTGTCGCCCCGACCCTGGCAAAAGGCACGGCACCTGAGAGCGATCGTCAAGCCATAGAGCTTGTGCCGCAGCCCGGGAATAAAGCGCTTATCCAGGCCAAATTAACTTAAGAAAATGTAGCGCTACTACAGGGAACAACAAAATGAATATCTCAAAATTCTTCGTTGACAGGCCGATCTTCGCCGGTGTGCTGTCCATCATTATTCTGGTCAGCGGCCTGATCGCCATGTTCAACCTGCCGATTTCGGAATATCCCGAAGTGGTGCCGCCATCAGTGATCGTCAAGGCACAGTTTCCGGGAGCCAATCCGCAGACCATTGCCGAGACTGTCGCCACACCGATTGAAGAACAGATCAATGGGGTTGAAGGCATGCTCTACATGGCATCGCAGGCCACATCGGATGGGCTGATGACATTGACCGTCACCTTCAAGCTGGGCACGCCACCCGATCTGGCTCAGCAGCTTGTGCAGAACCGGGTCAACCAGGCATTGCCAAGATTGCCGGAAGAGGTGCAGCGACTGGGTGTGACAACAGTAAAAAGCTCACCCGACCTGACCATGGTGGTGCACCTGTTGTCGCCGAATGATCGCTACGACATGACCTACCTGCGCAACTACGCCCTGTTGAACGTCAAGGACAGGTTGGCGCGCATTGAAGGCGTGGGCCAGGTACAGCTGTTCGGTTCGGGCGATTACTCCATGCGTATCTGGCTGGATCCGCGCAAGGTCGCTGAACGCAAGCTGGCGGCGAGCGATGTGGTGAGAGCCATACGTGAGCAGAACGTGGATGTGGCCGCTGGGGTGATCGGTGCCTCGCCTTCCGTGCCCGGCGTCGATTACCAGATTTCGGTCAATGCCAATGGCCGTCTTATTTCCGAAGAGCAGTTCGGCAATATCGTGATTCGCACATCCGCCGATGGCGTCGTGACGCGCCTGAGCGATGTGGCGCGCATAGAACTGGGCGCCAGCGAATATGCCTTGCGCTCCCTGCTGGATAACAAATCGGCAGTCGCCATTCCGATCTTCCAGGCGCCGGGTTCCAATGCACTGCAAATCTCCGAGAATGTACGCAAAACCATGGCTGAGTTGCAGCAAGACATGCCGGACGGGGTTGAGTACCACATTGTTTATGACCCGACGCAGTTCGTACGTGCATCGATACACGCGGTGATTGAGACACTGCTGATTGCCGTGCTGCTGGTCGTGATCGTCGTCATTACGTTCCTGCAGACATGGCGTGCTTCCATCATCCCTTTGCTGGCCGTGCCGGTTTCCATCATCGGTACCTTTGCCATCATGATGGGGTTGGGCTTCTCCATCAATACCCTAAGCCTTTTCGGTCTGGTGCTGGCGATTGGTATCGTCGTGGATGATGCCATCGTGGTGGTGGAAAACGTCGAACGCAATATCGAACAAGGTCTATCGCCGAGAGATGCTACCTATAAGGCCATGCGTGAAGTGTCAGGCCCGATTGTCGCCATTGCGCTGACCCTGGCCGCGGTATTCATTCCGCTTGCATTCGTCAGCGGGTTGACCGGTCAGTTCTTCAAGCAGTTTGCCCTTACCATCGCCATCTCAACCGTTATCTCGGCCTTCAATTCGCTGACATTGTCACCGGCACTGGCAGCCTTGCTATTGAAGAAACACGGCGAGAAGAAAGATATATTCCAGCGCGGCATTGACCGGTTGTTCGGCTGGTTCTTCGTGCGCTTCAACAATATGTTTAACCGCGGCTCGACTTCCTACAGCAATGGCGTGGGCGGAGTTTTGAAACATAAGGGCGTGATGCTAGCCATCTATGCCGTGCTGATCGCTGCGACCTTTCTGTTGTTCAGCAAGGTGCCGGCAGGGTTTATCCCGGCACAGGACAAGCAATACCTAGTCAGCTTTGCCCAGTTGCCGGATGCAGCCTCGCTTGACCGCACTGAAGACATCATCCGCCAGATGAGTGAGATCGCACTCAAGCATCCGGGGGTGGAATCCGCGGTAGCGTTTCCGGGGCTTTCGATCAACGGTTTCACCAACAGCCCTAACGCAGGCATCGTATTTGCCACATTGAAACCATTCAACGAGCGCAACTCGGATGAATTGAACGGTTTCGCCATTGCCCAGCAGTTGAATGCGGAATATGCATCGATCCAGGGAGCATACATCGCGGTATTCCCGCCGCCTCCGGTTCAAGGTTTGGGGACAATAGGCGGGTTCAAGCTGCAGATCCAGGACAGGGCGGCGCTGGGTAACGAGGCGTTGAACAGCGGCTTGCAGGCATTCCTTGCCAAAGCGCAGGAAGCGCCGGAGCTGGCAGGTCTGTTCTCCAGTTACCAGATCAATGTGCCGCAACTGTATGCCGATGTTGACCGCACCCATGCCCAGCAACTCGGCGTCTCGATCCCTGATGTATTCGAAACGCTGCAGATATATCTTGGCTCTCTGTATGTAAACGACTTCAACAAGTTCGGTCGTACCTATCAGGTCAGGGTGCAGGCAGATGCCGAGTTCCGTGCCCATGCCGAAGATATCGGCCTGCTGAAAGCCCGCAACAACCAGGGCGAAATGGTACCGCTGTCATCCGTGCTGAAGATGACGCAAAGCTATGGGCCAGACCGGGCAATGCGCTATAACGGTTACCCATCAGCGGATATCAATGGGGCTGCGGCACCAGGCTACAGCACTGGCGAAGCACAGGCGGCTGTCGAGCGCATAGCGGCAGAAACCCTGCCGCGCGGCCTGGGTTATGAATGGACTGAGCTTACCTATCAGGAAAAAATCGCCGGTAATACGCTTTTCGTGATTTTGCCGCTATCCGTGCTGCTGGTCTTCCTCGTGCTGGCTGCCCAGTATGAAAGCCTGACCTTGCCTTTGGCCGTGCTGTTGATCGTGCCCATGGGCCTGCTCTCTGCCATTTTCGGTGTGTGGCTTACCGGTGGCGACAACAATATCTTTACGCAGGTGAGTCTGGTCGTGCTTGTCGGGCTGGCTTGCAAGAACGCCATATTGATCGTCGAGTTTGCCCGTGAACTGGAACTTGATGGCAGAACCGCGTATGAGGCTGCGATTGAGGCTGCCCACCTGCGCTTACGCCCTATATTGATGACCTCTATCGCATTCATCGCCGGTGTCATGCCGTTGGTGTTTTCCAGCGGTGCCGGCTCTGAAATGCGGCATGCGATGGGCCTGGCGGTGTTCTCCGGCATGATAGGTGTCACTATCTTCGGATTATTCCTGACACCTATTTTCTATGTGCTACTGCGGACAATGGTGAAGAAACTCACGGGCAAAGGCCAATTAAGAACACATGGGCCAATCAATGTGCTGAGTGTAGAACCACAAAAGGGAATCTGATCATGAAAACTGTAAATTGGAAACTGACTGCGATAAGCGCGTTGCTGCTGTTGGCCGGTTGCTCGACCTTGAAACCGCCGGAAACAGTGCAGCTCGACTTTCCAGCGGAATATCGCGAAGCGGCAAACCTTGATGGTGCCTGGAAACAGGCCGTGCCGGCAGATTATGTGGATCGCGGCCAATGGTGGCTTATTTTCAACAATGCTGAACTGGATGAGTTGATCGATGAAGCAACACAATCGAGCCCGACCTTGTCCATTGCCTTGGCGCGAGTCAAGGAAGCGCGGGCCAATGCCGGGATTGTGGACGCAAACCGCGGCTTCCAGCTCAATGGCGGGATAGGGCCGACACGGCTGCGTGACCCTGTTCCTTCAGGTAACGCTCAGCCGGTGACAGAATGGCGCGCGCAGTTAAACGCAAGCTACGAGGTGGATCTGATCAGCCGTCTTTCAGATGAGAGCCGGGCCGCCAAGCTCGATGCGGAAGGCCAGGAAGCTGCCTATCGTTCCGTACTGCTCGCATTGCAGGCGGATGTCGCCCAGCAATATTTCTCTATCAGAGCGCTGGATTCTGAACTGGCTACTTTACAGAAGAATATCCAGTTGCGGCAGAAAGAACTTGAGCTGGTCGAATATCGCTACAGTGTAGGCGATATCAGCAGGCTGGATGTAGCGAAAGCCCAGACCGAACTCTCCGTGGTGCGTGCCGAAGTGGAAAGCGTGAAGCGCCAGCGTGCATTGCAGGATCATGCACTGGCAGTGCTGCTCGGAAAATCCCCGTCTCAGTTTACCCTGGCAGTCGCTCCCATACAGCCGACATCGGTCATTGTGCCGGCTGGCTTGCCTTCAGATCTGCTGGAGCGCCGTCCCGACATCGCACAGGCTCAGCGCCAACTGGCGGCGGCAAGCGCTCGTGTGGGTGCAGCCAAGGCAGCATTCTTTCCCAAGCTGGTTTTAACAGGGGCCGCCGGCTATGAATCCAACGAACTGCATGACTTGTTCAAATGGTCCAGCCGCAGTTGGTTATTGGGGCCTCTTGTCGGTACCGCACTAAGCTTGCCTATCTTCGACGGTGGTCGCAACAAGGCGAATCTGGCGCGGGCTAATGCCGGTTATGAATCTCAAGTGGGTAATTATCGGCAGCAAGTACTGGTGGGTTTCCAGGATGTGGAAAACAGCCTGAGTGCGATACGCACGCTGGATAAGCAGATTGAGTACCAGAACGAGGCCATCACTTCAGCGAACGAAGCCGCGCAGCTGGCAGAAACCCGCTATAAAAATGGCTCGTACAGCTACTTTGAGGTGATCGATGCCCAACGCACCAGCCTGTCTGCCGAGCGTGCGCAAAGCCAGAGCCTGGGCCAGCGTTCAATGGCATCAGTAGCATTGATCCGCGCACTTGGCGGCGGCTGGGAAAATCAGTCCGTAAAAGTGGCTGGTCAGTAATGAAGAGAAACCTGTAGTCGATGAGAAATCCATTAAAAGCTGGAAAAATGTAGGCGACTGCAGGATTAAAGTTATTAATATTTATCTCAAGATAGCAAATATTTGATTTATCGGTTAGTTTGATTTTTTCCAACATCGATGGGAGACGAAAATGAGACAACATCAGATCGGTAGGGTAACAAAGTTGATGGCGATGGCCTTGCTGTTGAGCAACGCCACCGTCTTTGCGGCGGATGAAGCAGCCCCTGCAACCAAGCATGTGACCGAGCAATTGGTCGATACCCTGACTCGTCTTGCACATGGGCCTTACAAGGGGTTCCGCGCCAACCATGCTAAGGGCATCATGGCACAAGGCGTTTTTACACCCTCAGCCGAAGCTGCCAGTATCAGCAAAGCATCGCATCTGCAAAGTGTTGAGACTCCGGTACTGGTTCGTTTTTCCAATGCGACCGGCGTGCCGACCATCCCTGACGCAGATGGCAATGCCATGCCCAAAGGCATGGCGATCCGCTTCACATTGCCTGAGGGCGGCAATACAGACATCGTTGCTATTTCAGTCAACAGCTTCCCTGTCGCCACACCGGAAGAGTTCCTGGAATTGCTCAATGCCGTCGCGGAAAGCGGCCCGGATGTGGCTTCGCCCAAACCGGTGGAAAAATTCCTGGCTTCGCATCCGGCTGCAATGAAGTTCGTCACTACGCCCAAGCCTGCGCCGCTAAGCTTTGCCACCCAGCCCTTCTTTGGCGTCAATGCCTTTGGGTTCACCAACGCAAAAGGCGAGACACGCTATGGGCGATATCGCATCATCCCGGTAACAGGTGAGCAACATCTGGCCAGCGAAGAAGCAGGCAAACAGGCTCCCGATTACCTGATGACGGAATTGCCATCACGTCTTGGCAAAGCAGAAGCCAAATACCGCATCATGCTGCAGCTTGCCAACCCTGGTGATCCGATTGAAGACCCAACGGTGGTATGGCCGGATGACAGGGAACAGTTGGAACTGGGGGTGCTGACACTTAAATCCATGGTTGCGGATAGTCTCCAGGCGGAAAAAAACATCATGTACAACCCCCTGCTTCTGCCAGAAGGAATCGCCCCGACCAATGATCCGATCCTGCTTGCACGGCCGGGTTCTTACGCGGTGAGTTTTGGCAGGCGTCTGGGACAATAGTGTGTTTGCGAAGATGCAGCTTGTAGTTGCACTACAAGCTGCATCTTCAAATTAACTATCTACTGTCAGCATCCTTTACAGTCCACTATCGGCTAAAAGCTGTCTTTTCATGCCAAATCAATTCAGCTTTATCAAGCTGATAATCTGCGATGGTTCTCAACTCCCCGCCAATTTCAGAAGAGTTGTAACTCGTAAGACTAATCCTACTGACTGAACAGCGTAGATTTTCAGGTTTAGGGAAACTATCAAGCCTGATACTGACAGCATTGCTTAACCATGCGTCCGCATAAAGCCCAATCGTTATATGAGGAATGTACCGTTCATTGTAATTACTTTGAACACCCAGGCTAAGGCATTCATTCAATGCGGCGATGCTATTGCCTGGATCCTTGATGTGAAAAAATGGGGCTGAAGAAAAACTGGCTAGTGCATCGATTTCAATTTCAAATGGCTTCAAGTTTAATCGGCTTAAATCTGATACCTGGGCTTCAAAGGAGTTTGTACCGAAATCATCAGCTTGTTTAGCTTCATCAGCTGGAAATCCGCAGATACATAGAGTGATATGCGGCTTACGGCAATAATCTTCCAGAAGAAGGCCGGCAAGATGCTGTTCTGCGGCTAAGATAAGTTGACGTATTTCTGGCGTATCTATATCGATTGCCCAGATTGCATAGCGAGGCCTTCCCATGTGCCATTCGTGAAAGTCTCGATGCTGGTTTTTTATTGTGTGACCAAGGCTCATAAAATTATTGCGAGCATAGATATGGTCATTCATGTTTTGTTTATCCGCCACAAATTACTTTCCCGGGAACTTATCAATATACTTTATCTCTTTGATGCCACTTGTCTTTATATATCCCCGTCAGGATTTGATTTAAGACGTATTCATATCTAAATATTACTTTTAGTGAGATATGAAAATTTAAGTAGTAATGGGTACAGCGTCAGAATTCCTGTTTGTATTGAACATTGGAAAGTCAGTTTCATGCCGGTCAGGCTCGGCTCATGGATGTTGATCCTTTAACAGGCTTTAGTCGTTTACGTTCCTCAGCATTAACCTCTACTGCTTTTATGCTTTCCTCAAGCAGTCAAACTCATTATGTCTCTAATCCAGAAATTCTCTGATCTTAAGGAATCGGGTTCGTTTGATTCCTCCCGTTAAGAACTAAAGCTGTTTTAAATGAATCATAAAATACATATGCACTAGAAAAAGAAAGGTATGTATGCAACCGCCGGTCATCACGCCAAAGCACGTACGTATTTTCTGGATAAGTGTAGCTATCTGCGTGGCATTTATCGTAGTGCTTTACGCAGTGGGCAGATGGATGCCATCGCCATTCGTAGGCGAACAAGCGAAATCATGTGAAGGTGCACGTCAGGCATTGGCTGACCTTCAAAATCCCCAAGGCAGGTCTGTAATAGATTCCGGAAAAATCCGGGATGCAGAGCGGCTGGTAGAAATAGAATGCGCCAAAGCAGATTGATCTGAATATCTGGTTCATGCAAGTGTTGCTGGGTTCCCTGTTTGGCCTCATCGGGGTTGCACTGGCACCACCTACCGTCGTTCTGAAAGTCCTAATCGAGATGCTTTTAATTTAAAAGAGAGCTTCTCTGAACTCACTACCCAATAACCGGCTGAATCCTGATTCCAGCAGGCGGAAATAGTTGAAAATAGTCAGGCTATATGTTCGTTAGCTAACCGTTAAGGTCTGTTATCTCCGGTATTCTGAATATTCACGGCTCGGTAAAACCATTACCGAATCAGGTATTTATCAATAGTAATAAAGGAGAAACTCATGAAAATTTCTAACTTATTAAAATTAATTCCGGTTTTTGCACTTATGTTCATGATGAACGTGCCAAATGCTTTGGCTGGCGGCACCAACCGAGATGACAATACCTCCGCTGAACCAGGCGACAAAGCCACTACTACAAGGGAGGTAACCGATCCTGAGCATGACAGAAGGAAAGGCACTACCAAGACCGACAAGTTGAGAACGCCTGCCAATCCGCAGGACAGGGATAGCGGATCCAGCGGGAGAGATGCAGGTGGCACCGACAATACAGGTTCCGGCACTGGGGGAACTGGCACCGATTCTTCAGGTGGCGGCTACTAGGAATAGAGATTAATAAAAACCCGGTTTACACCGGGTTTTTATTGGTGAAAATCCCGTGCCCGTTGCACCTTTCCCCGGTCCGCCTAAAGTATATTTCGAAGCAAGCACGAACTCGTTGCGCCGCCCTGCAAGGAATTCGCCAACCAGTTCTTCAGATTGCCCAACTTGGTAGCTATCAGCAGTATCAATGAAGTTGCCGCCATGTTCTGCATACAGGTTGAACATCTCCAGCGCTTCGCCTGGCTCAGCGCCATAGCCCCAGCGCGTTCCAAAAGTACCGCAACCTAGTACGAGCTCGGAGACACGTAATCCAGTTCCTCTGCCAAAGTTCTTATAATTCATGATAGATCTCCAGTGACTACTCGACGTTGGTCGCGATTCTTGCCGCCTTTAGTATTTCATCTGACAGTTCAGACTGGCCTGCAGCGCGAGACAGCATTAAGGCACCGACCCATTGAGAAAATGTGATGATCGCCTTTGCGCGGCGCTCTTCCTCGGTTTCACCTGCAACGATTGTGGCAAGGAAATCGATGATGGATTGAGTACCATCACTGAACACCTTTTTAACTGCATCTTCGTGACGAGGTACTTCACCTGCAAGCGTAGAGTAGATACAAGTCTTAGCCAGATCATCACGATTCTTGGGCGATAGATAGGATATTCCGATACGTTTGAAAGGGTCGGGAATGGAAGGATCAGCGGCATAGTCCTTCCACTTTTCAAGTGTGTTATCACTTATCCGTTTGCAGGATTCAGCCAGCAGATCTTCCTTGGAGTCGAAATTTTTATAGAACCCACCCACCGTGAGACCAGCATGCTTCATCAGGTCAGCTACGCCAATCCCATCGAACCCATGTTCCCTGAATAACTTACCAGCAGTCTCGACGACCAGCTCTCGATTCTGTTCCGCTTTTTCCCGACTGACTTTCATCACGCTTCCTTATGTGTCACATGTTTAAGACTTACTTGGCAGACACTCGCCAAATCGTATTAAGCAATTGATATAACCAGCGTGGATATTCCAGAGCTTTGCAAAAGTATTGGCCTGGGTATCCACTGCATCAGGCACTCCTGTTCACCTCAACTAACTACTTGTGTCACATGGACAGCAAGATAGTTGTTTGAACTGGTATTAATTTATTTCAATAGGGATTTCACCGCATCAAGGCCTGCCTGAGCACAGGCTTCGTCTTCATTTGGCATGCCACCGCTTACACCGACAGCGCCAAGAAAATCCTTGCTTGTTTTAATAGGTAGACCACCGGCCAATGTCACGAATCCAGGTATCAATGCCAAGCCAGGTGCCGGGCCGCCTTTTTTGTCTTTACCGAATGAGAAATCCTCTAGTACGCTGGTTGGCATCTGCATCTTGGCTGAGTTTTCTGCCTTTAAACTGGCAATTTCACCCGATGCGATATAAGCCCCATCCATTCGTTGGAAGTAGATGGGATTCGCACCTGCATCCACCACGGTAACGCTCATCTTCCAACCTTTCTTTAATGCTTCGGCCTGGCAGCCGGCAGCGATCTTTTGTGCTGTTTCAAGATTCAATACCGGATGGCTATCAAAAGCATTCGCTTGAAAGCTGAAGCCGGAAGCAACAAGGGCCAAGCCCATTAAAATCTTATTCGTTTTCATATTATTCATCCTCTATAGATAGTGATTGAGATGGCAGGCGCTGAAATCAATGAATATTGATTACGACCATAATCAAAATATATAGAAAGGATGATAGTGCGTCAAATATAAATTATATACATAATCTAAATTTACAGTACCTTCAATGCACTCGCTCCTTATCATCAGAAGCAATGGCATAGAAACATCTATTACCAATAGCCGGGGTCTTCAATCATTGCATCGGTTCTTGAAGCAGCTACCTGATTGAGCGTGCGTTGGATCTCATGGGTTGCCATACGCTTTATAAATAGAAGTGCTTACTTAATAGGCAGGCATTTCAGTTGCAACTTTTTTGTAATCGCCACTTCACATTTCCTCCGTAAAGTTCAGCATGCATCAACTCGGGCAATGCCCGGATGAGGCCGCTTTTATTCACTCCGGGGAAATGGCACATGAGCAGCGCATTACATCCTGACGGCAAGCTCAATCCGAGCGACTCCATTTGCAATACCAGCCACAACGATTCCATCGGCGAACTGATTGAGCAGCGGATGCTGGCACGCCGTACCTTTCTCAAGGGGTCTCTAGGCGTCTCCGCGCTAGCAGTATTTGGCGGTACTGCCCTGCTGATCGACAGCCTGACCAATAGTGCGCAGGCCGCGACACTTACGCCATCGACTCTCGGCGGGATCGGATTTTCTTCGGTTCCTGCCAATGTGGTGCCGATGACGGATGCCGTCACCGTCCCGCCGGGATATCAGGCCAAGGTGCTGGTTTCATGGGGTGATTCCCTGACCAATGCCCCGCATTGGGATCCCTCCGGCGCCATGGACGAAGCAACGCAATTGCATTGCTATGGCGGTCATACCGACGGAATGCACTTCTTCCAGTTCCCCGACGCAGGTAAAGGCGCGCAGGAAAATTCGCGCGGCCTGCTGGTGACTAATAGTGAGTATGTTGACCCTGCATTGGTCAATGGCATCGCTCCGGCTTCAGCTTACGCTACCGTGCCGATCACCTTGGATATGGTGCAGGCCCAGCAGGCAGGACACGGTATAAACATTCTGGAAATCCAGCAGGATAAGGGGCGCAATTGGTCGATTAGCTCCTCTTCTGCATTCAATCGTCGTATCACCGGGAATACGCCATGCCGGATATCAGGCCCGGCAGCCGGGCATCAGCTGCTGAGAACCGCGGATGACCCCTCCGGCCAGAAAGTCCTGGGCACGCTCAATAACTGCGCCATGGGTCATACCCCCTGGGGCACTTACCTGAGCTGTGAAGAAAACTTCAACGGTTACTTCGGCTCTATGGACACCGGCTTTACGCCGACCGCTCACGAAATACGTTATGGCATCAGCAAGGCGGGTTTTGGTTACCGCTGGCACGAGACAGACCCTCGTTTCGAACTAACGGCCAACCGCAAGGAGCCTAATCGATTCGGATGGGTAGTGGAAATCGACCCCTGGAATCCAAACAGCGAACCAGTAAAGCGCACCGCGCTGGGTCGTTTCAAGCATGAAAGCGCAGCAGTCGCCATGGATGGCAATCGCCGCGTGGCCTTGTATATGGGCGACGATGAGCGCAACGAGTATGTGTACAAGTTCGTTTGCGCAAACAGGTTTAACGCGAACAGTCATGCTGCAAACCGCGATATGTTGGACAATGGGACTCTTTACGTCGGCAAGTTCAACGCGGACGGCACGGGCGTCTGGATCCCGCTGATCTGGGGCCAGAACGGCCTCACCCCTGAAAATGGTTTCGAAAGCCAGGCGGATGTGGTGGTCAAGGCGCGCCAGGCAGGCGACCGCGTCGGTGCTACCATGATGGACCGTCCGGAATGGGCAACGGTCCATCCTGCTACCGGCGAGGTATACCTGACGCTGACCAACAACAATCGTCGCGGTAGCAAGCCAGCCTCAGCGAACAACTCTGATGGTTCTACACGTGCTGCTACGGCCAATCCTGCCGTGGATGCAGTTAATCCCCGTCCGGATAACGATTATGGGCACATCATCCGTTGGCGCGAGACGGGCGATCGCGTGGATGCGGTCTCCTTCGAGTGGGACATTTTCGTGCAATGCGGCGACAAACTCACGACCAAAACGCTGGCAGGAAGCTACACCACTAGCGAGTTCGGAGATCAATCGGTAGGCTACGCCGGCAATATCAATGGGGACGACTACGGTGCTCCGGATGGCATGTGGTTCGATAAGGACGGCCGTTTGTGGATTCAGACCGACCAGGCCGGTGATGCCAAGGGCGACTGGGTTAATATCGGCGGCAATGTCATGGTCTGTGCAGACCCAGCCACGGGTGAGACGCGCCGTTTTCTGACCGCACCACCCCATGCGGAAGTAACCGGCGTGATAACCACTCTCGATGGCCGGACAATGTTTGTCGGTATCCAGCACCCGGGTGAAGATTGGAGCACGCAATTTACCGACAACTCCAGTTGGCCGGACAACGGCGCCAACGGCACAACCACCGCGAGCGCTGCCGGAAGATCCAAGCCGCGCTCCAGCATTGTGGTGATCAATAAGAACGACGGCGGTGTGATCGGCACCTGAGATTACTAAATAATAATTGCTCCTCTAAACCCATAAGATTTTTGAATGGTTGAGTTTATAAGGAATGTCAGTAATAGTCCGCCTAGCGGCGGCATCGATGCGCGTCTTGATCTCAACGAGGCATTTCCGGGAGCCGGTGTTCACCAATACATCTGGATAATGCAGGCACTGCTGATCGTCCAGCAGGTAGTTGATGATGCAAGGTTGCGGCCAGAAGCTTTTGACGCCGGGGCATACATCCAGGAGCAGCATGCCGTTACGTTCGTTCTTCGACTCACACTGCAGCATGCGCTGCATCTTCCAACTGGGATACTTGGACGTCATACGCGCGTTGGAACGCTTGACGACCGGGCGGGCTAACTTGCCGGGTGGGGCAAATCGAATGGCCAAAGGCGGCCGGTATTGCGATTGATACAGTTCCATATAACCTCCATGTTGAACTGGAGCAGAGGAACCGGGAAATTCAGGCGTAGGGAATCCTGTATCACTGCCGGCACAATCAAGCGCTTGGCAGAGATTTCGGGGTTAAATGCCTGCAGCAGGGGCCGGCGGCTATTGACTTGCCGGGCGTCTGTCGTAGAATGTATTCATGTAGGTTGCAATTACATGATTTTTAAACGGCCTGGGTTTTAGCGAACCTGGGCCGTTTGCATTTAATGTCCCGCGTGGACACACAACATCGCTTCAATTCCTCGTCGTTCTTCCTTTCCAAAAAGTGGCAGCCTTGCGGTTGCCGTCTATGCAAGACAGCCTGCATTAAGTTGCGGCTTTTGCTGTCTTCCAATTCAAATTACCCGACAAACTTCAATAATCAAGAGAGCGTTCTGGTAGCATGATATTTGTCATGAATGTGACACCTTTACCATAAATTCCTATATAAATCGTCCGACTATAGTCGGCATCTGCCAATGACACCTCTGCAACCCCAGAAAAAAAGAGCGGCCGGACGGCCAAAAGAAAACAATTTGTTACGGGAATTGAAGGTAAAGACCTGGTTCAACGCAGTCGCTGAAGCCAGCGGGAAAACAGCGTATGAGCTGGAGAAGGAGTTCTCACCGTCCTATGTGGACAGGGATAAATTCCATAAGCAACGCTCAAGGCTGTGGGAGAAGTATCGGACTGGCAAGATTGTGCCGACGATGAAGGAAAGGGAGGGTGGGCGGAGACCTGTTGCACTTTTGGTGGAGGAAAAGTATCCGGGAACGTTGAAGTGGCTGACTAGCCCGATATGGACGCTGGCAGATCCAGATGCAGAAATTACGATGGATTATCTGCGGTCAGTGTATGAGTCGTTGGTACCAGATGTGCAATCGATATTGATTGAACCCCAAGATGTATGTGCTTCAGGTTTTTGGCGAAGGCAGTCGGATGATTTTCAGCTTCAGCTGGACGCCATTGTTAGTATTAAGCATATAGATGGCATCACGGCTTTAATTGGACTCTTAAGGGAGTCATTTATTTGTCAGCAAAAAGATAGATATGAACAAGTTGAAAATACGTTGAAAGGGTTGAAGCTCAAAAATAACAGAGAATTTATTGGAGTAGATGAGTCTCTCAGAAATCATATTGCAGAATGGCTTAAATTTGGTTTATTTAGGTATAAAATGCGTGTTTAAAATGTTCTAAACACTCTGCAACCATTGACGGTGATACCCATTTCGTGGCCAAATACGACATTATCCAAATTAGAGGCTGAAAATGGCAATAGCACTACAAAAAGCCACTCAGCAGGTGTCACAAGTAGCTGCTACCGAAGACTCTGTAAGAGTTGAAGTCGAGCAGTATTTTCGCGAAATGCTCAGGGCCGATGTGCTTGAAGCTTATTATCATTTTGAGGCCTCCGTTCTTGCAGACAATAAGGACTACCTCCGTGCCTTACATCTGTATGCCAAACAACAAGCCTCAGAATATGACCCAGTAAATCTCAGCAAGCTATTTAATAAGCATCATAATAAATTTAAAAATGGTAGCCAAATTGATCCTGCCAAAATCTCTCCATCATTACGTTTGGTTGAAAGTAAGGATACAGAAGCATCTGAACTTTTTAGACTTGTAAGATCAATGTGGTCAATGCCCTACAATAAGGGCTATGGGCGTAGATTAAGGTTCATTGTTTATGATGATTACCATGATGCGGTCATTGGGATCATAGGATTGCAATCTCCGCCGGCCGATCTAGCAAGTAGAGACAAGTTATTTACATACCCAGAGGGGAATAAACTTGATCTTGTTAACTCCACGATGGATGCATTTACAGTTGGAGCAATTCCACCATACTCAAATTTATTAGGAGGAAAACTTTGCGCAGGTCTCATCTCAACAGACTTTGTTCGCCAAGCTTATTGGCGTAGATACGCTGGCGAAAAGACTTGGATGAATGATCAAGCCATTAGTCAACCTTTAGCGGCTGTAACTACTACAGGCGCATTTGGTAGAAGCTCTATGTATAACAGGCTGCGATATAACGATCGACTGCTAGCCGAACCAATTGGCTACACCTCAGGATTTGGTACATTGCATCTTGAGCACCTTTATGGCTTGATCTGTGACTTTCTAAGAGCCAACAAAACATATAAAGATGGTGGTTATGGAAATGGTCCGAAAATTCGTTGGCAAAACATCTCTAATGCTCTTAAAGAACTGAACTTATCAGGAACCTTATTGAAACACGGACTTCGACGTGAAGTTTTCTTATTTCGCTTAGTTGAAAATCTTGAGGATGGTATGGCTGGTGGCAGTTTTGGCAAGCCAATTGCGCTGACTGCAGACGAATATTCTGCATATTGGAAAACTCGATGGGCATTACCTCGGGCCACACGCTTTCCTGAATGGAATACACACAACGATATCGATACAATTCAAAGGGCATTAATGGGGATAAACACAGCCTAGCTTATTGATTGCAGGAGACGGAGCACCTGTGCAACCGCAGCGGGAGTGTTTTTCCGAACAACTAATTCATTGATTACCTTAAAAGTCCCATGGCTGCCGTTAGAAAGCGCTACAAGACTTTGCTCAGCAGGAATCCCTTCAGATAGCGGGTTAGACAACGCGATAATAAGCTTCTGGTTGTTAGTTTTGGACAATACAATCGGAAGCCGTATAGCATCATCGGGCGATATATTGATAATTACATCTTTAGCTAGAGTGACACCCGGTAAACTAACTCTTGATAATGCCGCAAATAACATTTGCTCAGATGTATTTATTCTTTTATTTGAATATTCAATTTTGTTGGTTAGAAGGTACCTTAAAAGTGATGCTCCAACATGGCGGTCCATAAGGGAATGCTCTGTACGATTTCTAAATGAACGAAGACAGCGATAGCAGGAAGAGTCACATTTGTTTCCTTGCGGGCAACATTCCATAATTCGTAATGCTTCATCGAACAAAGTTACACCTAACTCCGTAGCGTTTTGAGAAAACCCTGCACCCCCTGGTAGAGTGTCATATAGAAATACTTCAGTCTCGAGTCCCAGCATTCCGGTATCAGTTAAGGCAGGCCGAAATTCAGCCATTATTTCTGTTGGTTCAATTTGCAATAAACTTGTTGCTGCACGTGCCAATGCCTCGCTCAATGTTCTCAAGGCAACTTGTGTTATTGAGTTGGTTGGAGAAAGGTTTAATGGGTAGTCAAGACGAAGCGAGAATAGCGCGACGTCAGTTTTGAAATCTGTTCCAAGTACAAGATGATGAGTGGCTGTGAAATCACAATGTTGTATTTTGTCTTTGTAGGGCTTGTCATGACGTTTCCCTAATTTTTTTTCCTTAGCGTTCTCCGCCTCTATGCGTCCACAAGCCACGCAAAATATATATCCTTCTTTTTCTGGGCCAGAGTTAGATACAAGCAATTGTTCTTGGGAGGATATGTAACGAATTCTGGGGACAAGGTCAATCCAAGCCTCGTTTGGTGGTCTCTCCATAGTCAACTGAGCTCTAGTAGCGTAGCTTGTCTCAGGCATATCATCCGGTGATGTAACTTCTTTTTCGGTTATTGGATGAGCAAAACCGGGTGGGCGAAGCCAATGACGAACAGGTCCAACTGAATCTTTAGAACCGCATGCATCGCATTGCAGAATTGCACCTACTTTCAAGCCTAGGTTAATTGGTCGGATTGACGAATAGCCGCAAACTGAACACTCTAGAAATAACTTTCTGCTGTCCCATGCCTTTGATAAATCATTGTGCATTGGAGAGTAGAGTGCGCCGGAGGTATAACACTTCCCTGAAATCCAAACTTGTTTTCCAGGTGCATACTGGCTAAGGGCAACTGACAGGCCTTGAGTTGGAGCAAATTTCGGAATGGATTGAAAGTGAGTGGATTTCTCAAAGTCAAATACATAAAACGTGGCAACATCCGTAGGAAAGGCGTAGCGTGGCAAGATGGCTTTATAGAGTAGCCAATCCAAGAGTTTGCTCTTGTCATGTTTTTCGGCGGGCTGCTCTTCCCCAGCCTCTGGTGCGACCTCTATCTGATTGCTTTCCTCAACACTAGTTATTGATGTCTGTTTTTTCTGATTTGGTTCAATTGAATAGTCATTAATTGCGTCCTCGATACTTTTAACAGCATCCTCGATCATTGTAGATATTGCAGTGGAGCGAAGTTGTTCAGGGAGCCAATTATTTAGACGAGAACTTAATAGATCAGCGTTTTTAGTTAGCCACTGCTCAAAATCTCTTATATTAAGTTTCCCATTATCTCTGAAGTTAGTTACGGTACCCAGGACAGAAAAAAGATCGCCTGATGATTGAGGGTCCATTTCGGGGATGCGTTCCAAATGATAGTTTTGAAGTAGGAAGGCTCGAATATGTCGTCTAGCGATTTCTATTTTGTTAAGGCTAAGCGTTGGGTCAACTACATCTCCTGCTATCATTTCATCTGGATGGGAAAAGTAATGCTCATCGTGGGTGTCTGATCCACCAAAAGCCACAACTGTTGCGATTGCACTGCCTCTTCTTCCGGCTCGGCCAGCACGTTGTTGATAATTAGAGCGTGCAGGTGGCATGTTTCGAAGAGCAACTCCAGAAAGTTGACCAATATCAATACCGACTTCCATCGTTGTCGTACTAGATAATACGTCAATCGCCGAGAATGGCATTGACGATGATTCCGGAGGTAATTCAATATCTTGAAATAAAAGTTCGTTTTGTTCTGCTTTTGAAAAAACATCTTCAACTTGCGGGGAGTTTAATTGAGCGGTATGTTCTGCAGCAATTATGGACAATGGTGATTCTGGTCTCTCACCCAAAGTTCGAAGTATTGCGTTTCGATAGAACCCTTTGCGAGCTATGAACACTTCATCTGTATCAGGATTCAAGGTGGCAAGTGAATCTTGTCCGCACTCCTGACAAATTATTGTGGTCGAAAGTGGTCGATGAACTGACTTACATTTCTGGCAACGAACCCAATCTCCTTCGAATTCAAGAGTCAACTCTTTACCCAGAAGTCGATAATTATTATGTCCCATTGACTCTGTAAAGTGTTCTAGAAGATATGGTAACCATTTTGACTTGAAAATTTTTCTTGATGCTGGTGTTGTCAGCAGACGATTCATCTTCTTCTCAAATACACCCTTTGCACTTTTTATTAAGCGCTTCCCATCGCTGCCGTCATACCATGCTCCAGGAGTTGAATTTGTGATGAATCCCGAGGGCCCCCAACAACGAATCCATGAACGTGCTAATTCTAATTTTTGATCAGGATTTATTGCAAAGTCGGGAATTTCGGGCAATCCGAAAATTCCCACTCTTTTGTCAGTGCGCTCCACTATTGACCCAATAGCTAACGCTTCCAATCCACGCGTTCTATCACGCAATGACTCGTAGATATCACCAAACAGGGATTCTGGTGGTCTTTCTGACCGCAATTCAATACATAATGCTTTTAAGTTTGCTGGATCTTGCAAAATGCCATTTCTAATTTCTTGACGCACCCTCTCAAAATGGAAGGATTCGCTTGCACGGCGCTCTGGGCGAAGGCGAACCTTAAGTTCAGCTGCAGCTATGAGCACTGCTACATACAAATCATCAAGTCTAGTATTAAAATTTGGAATCTTTTGAAGATGTTTAAAACCCCTCACAATGAGGGAGCGTAAACTGTCGCGTGCAGCAAACATTTGCAAATTTGGCGCAAGTCTTGCGGCTACCTGTCGTGAATCTGAAAAGGCTAGTACTTTGCGACCCCGAAGTGGGGCGAAGCTTGTCGCAGCCTTCAAGCTAGCCGGTTGAATAGCCAGTTGTTGTGTAATTAGCACTTGAAAAGGTTGATCACCCTTCGTCTCATGGTCTTGAACTGTTACTCGACCCTGAAACCCATTCTTTTTGCATACAGCGCATGGCTGAAAAATACCAGATCCATCATTATTAAAAAACACATGATCGTCTTCTCCGTCATCATCTTCATCATCATGTAGTGAAGGGCTACCGTTACGAGAGCCCTTCACAAAGAGAGTTCTCAGGCGTGGACCATTAACATCAGGATTCATTTGTCCTGTTTCAAGATCATAGGAGAACATCTCAAAATCAGCTGTATCCGGGGGAGTTTCTAGGAGAAGATCTATTGCATTAAGCGGAAGTTGTTGGTCACTTTCAGTCTTAAGTCTTGCACCGGAGTCTGACCATATTGTTTTTGGCTCAGCAATGTTCTCAGTATAGCCACGTGCATAGGCGGTCCCGCAATAGCGGCAAGTATACAATTCCAGAACTCTTGCTCCGCAATCACATGTTTCGCGAGGCTGGCTATACATTTTCCCAGCTACCTGATGCAGATTTTCTGGAATTTCGGTGCAGTGCTTATCCATACATACCCAGAGACCACGAAGTCCTCTGTGGAAGCTATGAACTCTACATGGTAGCAAACTAGTTTCTCCTGGAATTTGGCGAGCTGCACTTGCAAGCGAAGCCAAATTCGAAGCCGCGTGCTTAGCTAATTCTTCTTGGACATCAGGGAAAATTGCAATTCCGATATCGGCAGTAGGACGAGCCTTACCCATGGTAAAGTTAACTAACTCTGCTAGGGGGCCATAGTTTTTTAAAGCATGGTAAAGATCTTTCTCAATGTCGTCCGTTGACTCGGTGTTGAGATAATCTAATAAATTCTTGATAGACCTTTTTCTTAATACAACATCATCTGCATAGAATTCTTGAAGGTTGACTGAAGCCAATATTTTTGCATCGTAAACATTTCCGACATGTGAATTTTCTCTGTAAGACAATGAGCCGGTAATAGGATAAATAGAAGATTCGGGAACTCCTGTGAGCTGCGAGGCAAATGAAGCGGCTTTGTCGGTTTTGTTAAAGCTGGCAGTCGCACATATTATTTGGAACCTATCTTCAGGAATATCGAGTCGATCGCGCAATCGGCGGAGGAGGTACCCAACTTCAGCACCGGCTGCACCACGATAAAGATGAGCTTCATCTAGAACAATTAAGAATTTTTCATTGGGATTTTGGGCCAGCCACTCTCGAGTACGATCGAAAATAGGCCGTTCAATTGGCCGCATCATCATATATTCAAGCATTGAATAGTTGGTCACTAGTAAATCAGGTACCCATTCTTGAATCTCATGACGTGTTAATAGCTCGGAATCATCTGGCAGAGTAACTGCCCTTTGATATGTGTTAGTTTTTTTATTTTTCCACTGAGTGCCATCAGCCCCGTACCATTTTTCAATATCTGGTTTGGCAGGCCATTTCCCTTTCTCGCGGAGTTGATTTATAAGTTCTTGGGCAGATACGTTTTCTGGATATGTGCCATTCTGCGCCAACTGTAATTGATGCACATAAAAGTCTCGAAATGGTTTAAGTTTTCTACCATCTTTGCCAGAATCTCGGACCCCCGCATATGGAGTACGACTCGTGTATCTTGCAAACCGTGGTACACGACCTGACCACCCTTCAAATAGCACTTTCAATCGAGGATCGCCAAAAAAAGCTCGAAGGCGACTAAGTTGATCATTAACCAATGCATTCATTGGATACAGAATCAATGCTCGCATGCCATCCTGTTTACGAAATGCCTCAGGATTTGAATGAGCCTCAATTGCGAGCTTGCCCAATATGGGAAGCAAAAAAGATTCAGTTTTTCCCGAACCAGTTCCGGTCATAATAATAATGCTTTGTAACTTACCTAGAGTTACTTCTATTGCTTCAGCTTGATGCTGGTATGGTGGATCATAAACGAGATTCTTATCATCCAGTTTTTTTGCAAGAGTCTCGTACAGCTCTAGTGCTGGTGCCGGAATATCTTTGATTTCTCTAAAATGTTTACCTGCTTTATATCTTGGAGTTGATTCAATAAATGGCTCTTGATGAATGACTCCTTTTTCTAAAAGGATTTCTCGTCGTTGCTCAATTAAAGATGGGTGACTAATGTGATATGTCGCTTCGATATATTCGAGAAGGGATTTATGAAGCTCTCTTATTGCATCATCAATCGTTTGTGACATAGCTCAAACCCTTTTCTTTGTTTTTCTTACTTTATTCTAGTGCAAACCAAAGATCATTCTCAATAACATTCATCTCAGCGGGCCATTCGTTTAGTGGGAAGCTTCGCTTGAATGGTGATGCATTAAGATGATCATCAATTGCTTGAAAGCGCCTCTGGGCCCATAACGGAATAGGAAACGAAAATCGTACTACAACTTTGTCATCATATTGTTCTTTTTGATAGGTTGCTGGATGTTGATTGACAGAGTCAATTGCTAATTGCAAACGCCATCCCGCATCACAACCACGCAACTTCTCTCCTGTCCATGGTAAGTCGATAAAACGAATAACTTGCCCGTTATGTAATTCAGCAAAACTCCAGTTTTCTGCGCCATAAGCGCTAGGACGTCGGCAGACAAAATGGCCTGATTCCGATTGAGGATATATCCATCGATCCTTGTATTGAAGGTTCTTCACTTTGTTGTTTTGGAAAATACGAACCCCATGCAATGTTCCTGCAGGTGGAGCTTTAGAGAGCTTTCTTAAAGCGTGCTCCAAGAACTCATCAGGTGATTGTCTTTTTGGCATGACAAACCAAAGATGCTCAGGGACATTACGTAATCCAACCGATTCCAATAAGGATATTGTTTCTGCGCAGGAAGTTGGAAGATAGCGATAAGGGCCAATGCTCCCAAGCTTCTCAACAAGTGAGAGAGGTAGAATAGGTGCATTGTCAGATGCAATCCCGCATATATATATCCGACCGCTAGAACGTTGAATGTATGAAGGGGGTGCAAGGAAAACCCAATCACCTGAGAACTTTTCATCTAACGAGCTAAACCGAGATATTTCGAGCAAGTCACCTGATTCGAATAGTCCATTGAGTACAGACTCAAGTTCGATGTGAAGACTATTAGCGTCCTCAAAAATGGGGGTAAGCAATTTTGCCGTGGTTTGAATTAATTTCCCACGTGGTATCGGACAATAAAATGCACATGCATGCCTCATAAAATTTGCAAGCAAAGTAATTTTATTATGAGAAGAACCTTCCATAGATACCTGAAGTTGTTCATGGAGGCTCATTAGAGCTGCATAAGATGTAATAGGTTGAATCATCTCACTTTAATCTATTGAATCATTTAATCGATCGTAACTTGATCGTAAACACATTAGGCGAGCAGCACGAATCACGCATTTATAGTGGATAAGAATATCAAGTTCCTCAGGACTTAATAGTTCAAACTGGCTATCAAACCAAGCAAGCTTCCATGCAAGATCAAAAGTAGCCTCATCGATATCAATTTTATGTCTTGTGCTAATTTCTAACAGGCGCGCTCTAAGCTCTTCATGAGTTGGGTTCTGAAAAAACTTGGTTTTACCGACTGCAATTCCGAAAGATTGATTAATTAAAACGAGCGACTCAAGATTTTCCCAAACAAATTTGTCTCCGGGACTTTCACGTAGAGCATGCTCTGCTTTAAGCCATCGTTGACTGCAATACTCACAAATTACTTTATCGAAAAGAGTCTTAATTAACTGTTTTTGCCAAATTTTGGCCAAATAGGTAAGAGTCCTCGCTTTGTTCCATATCGAAGCACGTTCTAATAATGTGCTATAGCAGTTAATATCTTGCAGCGAATGCTCACAGGATGGCACATGAAGTGCGGTGAGCGTGCCTCTGATGTCGGTTGGAGCATATATTACGTCCATAAAGACTTCTCCAACATTCGCTCGAAATAGTCCCCCGTGATCATTAATTACTATTCCATTCTGCAAATCTTCTTGTTTAATTGAGATATCAGTTAAAGGTGATTTAAATTCAGAAAAACTTGCCTGAATGTCTTCACCAGATCCTTGTTCAATAAGGTATATCGAAGAAATATTATCTTTTTGCTTTAAGAGCCAACGTAAAGGATAAAAATGCCGATCAAGACTAATTCTGTAAACACCAAACTCTTGAGATGTAATATCAATATAAGCCGTGTTACAAAGAAAGTATTCGCTGTCTTCTGAATGTTTTTTTAAAAAAGGCAAATAAAAATGCTCCCAAGTATCGTGCGAAATTGGAAGTGCATGTTCTAAAATCGGGCTTCTGAGTATTTCTTCACCTACTGAATTTTTCAGAACAATTTCTATTTTGGAATTGACATCATTTTCACCCAATACATCAAGATTAAAATAACCTGTTAAGAAATCATCGATTGATGGATTCAAAGGGGCATATGAAACGAACATCCCAGGGTAATTCGTTTCTCCAAAAATCCAAGGTTTAGGATCTCTGATTGAAATCTGAAATTTTATTTCCGCATGAAGTTTTTTAACGGAAATATGGTTATTTGAGCTAAATGTTTGAATTGACAATGAATACTTACCAGCTGGTAAGTTGGGGAGTTCCACTAGTACCGGTGCAGTTGGATTAACGTAAATCTCAACAAGACTTCCTTCATCCAACCTAAACTGGTATCCATCAAAGTCATGGTCGCGTTTAATAGATAACATTGGTCGATTGCTTGAAAGCCACTCTCCACCACACTCCTCATCCCATATCAACGGTGGAATACCCGCAGGGGCTAATAATATTGACTTAGATACTTCTAACCCTAGGTTTTCGAGTATGGTTCGTTGTTCAGGTAAGATCAACTTAGGCAGATCAATTCGATACAGAAAAATTTCTCGGCATTCACATTGGCATAATTCAGCAAGCGCTCCTAAGCTTAACTTTATTGGAGCAGCAATTAAATATGAGCAATCAGGTCTGAGCTTGTTTCCACGCATCAGACGGCCAGTGCCGTCAGATTCGATCTTAAACACTGATAATTTATTGTGCGACGGAAGAGCAAGATTCCAGCTAATTATTCCATCGAAGGGAGGGGGATTTTCAAATTTCAAAAGGCCTTCACCATTGGGAGGCCAAGTCTTGAGTATGCGTTTTCGAACACCATGCAAGAGCCATTCGCCAGGGAGCATTGGCGTTTCAGCTATGGGTATAGACACTCTGGTGCTGCGAAGAAAATCCCGAAACTCAGAATTGATGCTAGCAACTTCTGTAAATAGGGGAACTGTAAGTTCCAATTGCCAGATACTTTCTGATATTTGTTGCGCTTCAACAGTGGGGGTAAGTGAAACTTTATGTAATAGACGGTATTTTTCTTCAGATCCGCTTGAAGTATTGTCTACATAACCTATTGAACCAACAACTTTGAATTGTGGTGCATGTGATCTCCATGTCGCTTGTGCTTGGTTGATCCAGTCTCTGGCGTCATGCATTGCACTCAGATCTTCTCTAATTCGCTGTAACGCATTTGATTCTATCAGTGATGGTGATTCATCTGGATTGCCAAGAAGTGCAATAACAATTTGACCAACCAGTTCTTCTTGATCAAGAAATAGCAGAAATCGCTGCGATCCCTCATATACAGTTCTGGATAGTGCCCAACCTACTTCTAGAGGTGGGCGGTCTGCTACACGACGCAGATCATACTGTGCTTCATATACAGCTCTTGCGAGATTTCTTTGTAGATCTTTAGGGAGAATTGCGTGGGTGATTGGCCAAGAAATTATAGAGAAATGATTTGCCCATCTACCGCGCGGCTCAATACCGTTGAAAGTTGATTGAAATTGATGAAACCAATCTCGAATTTTATTTCGACTACCATGATGATTCCAAGCAGGAGTGTGTGCCGTAAAGTCCTCCCAGAACTGGATGCCATCATATTTATAACCATATTCAGTTGCATACACGACCCACACAAGCCAATGATCATCACGCAGTCCATGTGATGCAAGCTCTGATCGCGCAGAATTTTGTAAATGCTCAATTTCAGAATAATTTAATGCATGCTCAATGGCAAAAATAGTGCGGCCACTATTTCTGGCATTAAATGCCAATGATTCGAAATGACTTTGTAACCTTAGTTGCCAACTAGAGGCGTCACTAAGCATATGACTTCGTTAACTTGTTAAGAAAGGATTGGCCGGACAGTAACCGCATTAGCCCGGTTGTTTATTAACTGAGACGATAGTAGCTGTAGTGATTTGGCCTCTCAACTCATTGGCGTTTACACTCAGGTAGACTTTTTTTCTTCCCCATTCAGCTTCTTTTAGGATGGCTATTTGGCTTTGGTCCATGGTCTGATCTAAGAATTTTGCTGAAAACTCCCTCCCATCATCTACATATTGAACCCTAATTTTAGTTTCCTCAGGGTGACTTGTATCAACAGAGAGAATTTGATAGTTCCCGTTTAGTTGAATTTCTGAGGACGCAGTTCGTTTGGTTGATGCTAACGTTTTAGCATCTTCTTTTTTAAATGTAATGCCATTAATTTCAATAGAGTCTGCGTCTGAAATCCCTTTAAGTAAGGCTATTCTAGAGTGATTAGCATCTTTTTGAATTCCTTCTAAATCGGGATTTGATTTAAATGCAGCAGCCATTATTTCCATGCGTTTTGTTTCTTCATTGGAAAGAGTTGTAGCTTTGATGGTTTCTTCTTGAACGATCTTTGTCTTTACCTCGGCGTCATAGTGGGCTTTGATTGCCGAATCGGCTACCCAAAGTGTCATGCCTGCGATGCCCATAAGTACAACATGCTTAGCTTCCATTTTCCCAATCATTTTCTCAACGGTCTTAGTCAGAAATTCTGTCAGATCGATATCGATCTTTGTGCATCCTTCTTCGACCTTTGCCTTGAATTCTAAGTCTTGTTTTTCTTGGGCTTTTAGATGTCGAACATCTGATTGATCATAAACTACTTTTGCATATGTTCTATTTAATCCCTGCTGGAACTCTACGAGAGCCTCCATAAGAGACGGCGTAATAGTGCCAGCATATCCTTCACCTTCCAAAGTGATGGTTAATTTGGGCCAACCATCAAATACAACATTAAAGTGATCACCTATCTCATCTTTTAGTGCACGTTGAATTAGGTCAAATGCATCTTTTTCATTGGTTATTTTTATTAGATCCAAGGGGTGCCTTCCTTTAAATTCTATTTAGATGTTCTCTAACACGCTGTCAATTATTGCTATATTTTTCATATTAATGAATGTTTGTAATTGTTACTTTACCCCATTTGTCACCAATATTTGGTGCATTCTTGATAGCATCGATAGGAATATGAAAAAATTGGTGTTTTTACTCCGTGATTTCTTTTGGGCAACTTTCCCAAATCAATATCCTAGATTTAAAATCACATGAGCAAATCACAGTTGAGGTTTTTATAGGAAAACTTTGATCATATTAGTAAAGAGATACTCTCAACCAATGTTTTAACAAATATGCATGATTTTTCAGTTTTAATATATTAAATCAATCTGTAAGCTTGCAGCTTACGGTGTCACAAACTCAGGGGATATATGGAATTAACAATTACATCGGCAGCCATTGCAACAATCATATCAGCACTAACTTCGGCAATTGTTTCGCAAATTATCGCCAAAAGAAATTCCATAAAAAGTTTGGATGATCAATTAGATGGGCTATTAAAACTAGCCATCCAATATCCTTATCTAGAAAGCAAAAGTTTTACTACAGCTTGGACAAGCAAGTATGACCGGAATGATGAGAAAGCACTTAGGTATGAGGTATATTGCACCTTAGTTTTCAACTTTATGTCTAGAGTAGCGGTATTCCATAAGTATGATATGAAGAAGATTGAAGATTATGTCGCGCTAAAAGATTGGGCCAGAATTCATTGCAAATACTGGCGAGATCCAACTGAGGCGTACGAGAATGTTGATACCTATGACAAAAAGTTTGTAAATTTAATTGAAGAATGCTTAAAGGGGACTTTCTGATGAGAAGAAAAGCATTATTAATTGGTAATACGAATGGACTAGCCGGAGTAAAAGTAGATATTTCGAATTTCAAGACTTTCTTAAATAGTAATCATGGTGGACAGTGGTATGACTCAGAAATCGAAATTATTTCTAATCCTAGAAAATCTAGCTTGCTAATTAAAATTGATGAAATAAAAAGACAATCGAATGACTATACAGTTGTTCTTTTTAGTGGTCATGGCGGACACAGTCAGTATAAGCGTAAAACCATTCTAGAAATTAATGGAGATGGCGAAACAATATATGAGACAGATTTAAATAATCTTTCTAAGAGACAATTGAATATTTATGACTGTTGTAGGACATTGGCATCCCTACATAAAACAGCCTCAGACTCGCTAAGGGCCGAATTTTCGGAATCAATAAATACATATCGACCGAGATTTGAAAAAAGAATTATGGAGGCAGATGAGCAGCAAGCTATTCTTTATTCATGTTCTATTGGGCAGGTGTCTTATGACACCGAAAATGGAGGGGTATATTTTTCCAATTTCTTGAAATCTGCAAAGAATGTTCCCTACGGGAATGAATTTAAACTTGTAGGATTGGCTCATGAAGAAGCAGTTCCGCCAACTATTGAATATAGTAAGAAGTTAGGTGGACTTCAGGAACCAGAAGCCATTTTGGCAAAGTCTCTTTCGTCTAGACAGCTAATTATTGCTCTCAGATAAAATTAATTAGTGAATCACCACTAATTTTGTAGACACCAGTCAGCCGATTGATTGAATTAATTTTCATAGTTTATCAAGAAACAGCCAGTATCCTGCAAGTTCGATATCCAATGAAAGCGGAATTCAAATTTAAAATTATCAGCCATGTAAATGGCGCTTGCGAGTCTTGTTTGAATTATTCTGGATGCCTTAGCTCCGGCTTACCGAGTGGGTGGGTTGTGGAGTCAAAGAAATAAATCTTCTTGTCTTTTATCTCAGCAAGAACACGAGCTTTGAACAGTTGTATTTGCTCTAATTCTTGCTCAGGATATACCCCAATCGCGATGGATTCCAAACTTCCGTCACGTAAGGCGTCTACTATATGCTGATCATAGTCTTTATGAAGGGAGTGACCAATGACTAATAAATTACCGTCTAAGGATTGTAGTTTCTCGAACGAAAAGCGTAGGTAGTCATTTCTTTTTATTCGAGATAATTTTCTATCAGAAGCTCCCTCGGAAATGAAAAGAGGAAAGTACTCGGGATGATTTAAGTCGAAGAGGTCCGACAAAGCCTCTATTCCATTGGCGGTGAGCTTCTTTGTTCTTCCATCTGGTAATTCAACCAAATGAATAGCTCCATGCAGATATGAAATGACACATCTGTCTGCATTTACTGAAGTGTTGTGTGGATCAAATGTATTTTCTTCCCCCCAGAAGAGATCCTTAAATCGCCAAAGATCTTCCTGCATAATTGCCCAATAAGGGATTAGGTCGTAGTTCGTTGTATAAATATTGCTAAACCCTCGAAATGCTCTATTTATTTCAATTAGCCCATTGAAATCATGAGGAACATGTGAGTAGTTAACAGCAGCAGCGAGCGCATTCTTTGTTTTTCTGTACAAGGCGTCAATTTGATCATGTTGGGTTGAGTTCAGCTGTTCATCCACAATACGTGCATGAAAAAGCACCCTAAGCACATGTTCAAAATTGTTCGATTTGAGTCGACCAAATAGTGCAGCGCAGTTAGCGTCTAGTGGAGACTGAATGTTGTCGCCCTTTGCTACATCGAACAGGCTCGCGTACCCAAACCTAGGCCAGACGTTAATGCTGAAGCCGTTGCCCAACAATAGTGACTTCCAAGTTTCACCTTCGAGTTCACTCCAAGGAATCAAATGGGAATCTATTTGGCTATCAGGCACGAATCATCTTTTTAATTGCAGCTTATGCTGTACAAACTTGCAACTTATGCTGTCTAACTTGCAACTTATGCTGTCAAAAACAACAAAAACAAAAGAGCTTTCGCTCCTTTTTAATTATCCGCATTTACTCTCGCCGCAATTCAAGCAAGTCAGGCATCCATCCATCACAATCGCTGCTTTGGTGCTGCATTTATGGCAAAGCTGGGCGCCAGCGGGGAAGCCTTCGGCATTCACTGGTTCATGCGCGTGTTTTTCCAGATATTCTGTCTTTTTCTCTTCAATCAGCTTTTTCTGGTGCTGGTCGGGTTCTGACTTTTTCAGCATGCCGATTTCCTGCAGGTGTTGTTCCAGCACTTCGCCGATTTCTGCGACCAGGCTGGGGATGTATTTGCCACCTTTTTTGAAATAGCCGCCGCTTGGGTCGAACACGCTGTGTAGTTCTTCTACCAGGAAGGTGACATCGCCGCCTTTACGGAACACGGCGGACATGACGCGGGTGAGTGCAACGATCCACTGGAAGTGATCCATGTTCTTGGAGTTGATGAATATCTCGAATGGGCGGCGGTGTTCCTGTGGGGTGCCTTCGTTCATGATCACATCGTTGATGGTGATGTAGAGTGCGTGCTCGGTGACCGGTGTCTTGATCTTGTAGGTGTTGCCGACGAGTTTATCGGGGCGGCTCAGTGGCTCGCCCAGCTGGACGATTTCTGCCGATCTTTGCGCTTCGAGCTTTTCGGCTTCTACCGCTTTGACTTTGTCTTCTTCGGTTACGACGTTGTAGCCGGTGATTTTTTTTTCAATTTTGATAGCCATTTAATTTCTCCTTGGTTTTGTCATACCGGCGTATGCCGGTATCCAGTTGGTTGAAGCTGGATTCCGGGTCATGCCCGGAATGACGACCTAAAACTTGCCGTAGTAACCTTCTTTCAGCGCATCGTACAGATTGGCGGCTGAGTGGATTTCACCGTCATATTCGATTTCTTCATTGCCTTTGACTTCAAGCACTGAGCCATCTTCCAGCGTGAATTTGTAGGTGGTGTTTTCCAGATCTTTCTCTGTCACCAGCACGCCCTGAAATGCTTCCGGGTTGAAGCGGAATGTAGTGCAACCTTTGAGGCCTTTGTCATATGCGTAGAGATAGATGTTCTTGAAATCTTCAAAATCGTAATCGGTCGGTACATTGATTGTTTTTGAGATGGAACTGTCGATCCATTTTTGCGCAGCAGCCTGGATATCCACATGGGCCTTGGCCTGGATGGTGGAGGAGTCGAGGAAGTATTCCGGCAGCTTCTGCTCTTCTGATTCGCCAAACGGCATGGCTTTGTCATTGATCAACTCGCGGTATGCCAGCAGTTCGTAAGAGAACACATCGACTTTCTCTTTGGATTTCTTGCCTTCACGGATCACGTTGCGGTTGTAATGGTGGGCGAAGGATGGCTCGATACCGTTACTGGCGTTATTTGCCAACGAAAGCGAGATGGTGCCGGTCGGGGCGATGGAGCTATGATGCGTGAAGCGCACGCCATTCTTTGCGATCTCCTTACGCAGCGATTCGGGGAACTGCTGCATGTACTTGCTATACAAGCCCATCAGCACCTTGCCTTTGACCTTGGCACCGAGCTTGATGCCGTCTGCTTTCATTTCCGGGCGTTTGGCCAGCATGTCGGCGGTAATCTCGAACTCTTCTTCCATGATCGGTGCCGGGCCTTTTTCCTTGGCCAGCTCAACGCCAATTTCCCAACCTACTTCGGCCATCACTTTAGTGACTTCTTCTGTGAACTTGAGTGAATCGGCTTCGCCGTATTTCATCTTGAGCATGGTCAGTGTGGAACCCAGACCCAGATAGCCCATGCCGTGACGGCGTTTGCGGGCGATTTCATCACGTTGCTGTTGCAGCGGCAGGCCGTTGACTTCGACGACGTTATCCAGCATGCGGGTAAAGGTGGCGACCACTTCACGGTACTCAGCCCAATCGAAATAGGCTTTGTCGGTAAATGGCTCGCGTACGAACTTGGTCAGGTTGACTGAACCCAGCAGGCAGGCACCATAAGGCGGCAAGGGCTGTTCGCCGCATGGGTTGGTGGCGCGGATGTTTTCGCAGAACCAGTTGTTGTTCATCTCATTGACACGGTCGATGAGAATGAAGCCCGGTTCGGCGAAGTCGTAGGTGGATGACATGATGACATCCCACAGACGCTGTGCCTTGATGGTTTTGTAGACGCGACAAGCGACTTTGCCATCCGACTCGCGAGTCAGGTATCTGCCTTTGACCGGCCATTCGCGCCAGACGATCTGGCTGGCATCTTCCAGGTTGAGCCCATCAGCCTTGGCTTCTTTTTCAGTGACAGGGAAAGCCAGCTTCCATTCGGTATCGGCTTTGACTGCTTCCATGAATTCCCTGGTAATCAGGCAGGACAGGTTGAACTGGCGTAAACGGCCAGCCTCGCGCTTGGCCTTGATGAAATCGGTGACATCAGGATGCGAAATATCGAAGGTCGCCATCTGCGCGCCGCGACGGCCACCGGCGGACGAGACGGTGAAACACATCTTGTCATAGATATCCATGAAGGACAGCGGGCCGCTGGTGTAAGCGCCAGCGCCGGCAACGAAAGCGCCTTTTGGCCGCAGGGTAGAGAATTCATAACCGATGCCGCAACCTGCTTTCAGGGTCAGGCCGGCTTCATGGACTTTTTCCAGGATGCCGTTCATGGAGTCTTCAACAGTGCCGGAGACGGTGCAATTGATGGTGGATGTAGCGGGTTTGTGTTCCAGCGCACCGGCGTTTGAGGTGATACGACCAGCCGGGATGGCGCCACGGCGCAACGCCCAGACGAATTTTTCATACCAGAGCGCACGTTTTTCTTCGGTATCTTCGGCATCAGCCAGCGCACGTGCGACACGACGATAGGTATCATCGATTGTTACGTCCAGATGTTCACCCTGCTTGGTCTTCAGGCGATATTTCTTGTCCCAGATATCGAGGGAGACGGATTGTAGCGGAACTTCTTTTTCAGTCTCATGAGACAATTTGACGGCCTTAAGCATGGGGCGAATCCTTCCTGATTTTGCTTGATTTTTCTTGTTTGGTGAAGCAGCGCTATAAATAGGGTGTAATAGGCTTTAACCACAATATATTGTGATTGAATGTAAAGTTATGTCATTTAGTAGGGCTCGTCAACCCTATTTTTGACTGATAATCTGCACCGAAAAAGCGCATGTGAGGTAATAGCCAGACTGGCCTTGGTATTGGCAAAGGTGAGTCCTTGCTAACTTTATAAAAAATAATTAGCTGGACATTTTTTCCGGCAAAGGTATGTGTGAGAAAATCCACCTATGTCTCGCTTCCTCTATTCTTTAGTCCTTTATTTATTGCTACCGTTCACGCCGTTGAAATTGTTGTGGCGTGGTATCAAGCAGCCGGAATATCGCCAACATTTGGCCGAGCGTTATGGTTTTTACGGCGCAAGGCCACAGCAGCCCGTCATTTGGCTGCATTGCGTATCTCTCGGTGAAACACGAGCTGCCACACCGTTGGTACAGGCGCTTATGCTGCAGCATCCGCAGCATCGCATTTTGCTGACCCACGCCACGCCGACTGGACGTGAAGCCGGTGAGCAGCTATTTGCCGATCAGGTGGATCGGGTTTATCTGCCTTACGACACGCCAGACGCAGTCGCCAGGTTCCTCAATCATTTTGAGCCAAGCATCGGCCTGCTGATGGAAACCGAGCTGTGGTTCAACCTGATTGCCGGCTGCAAAACGCGCAACATTCCCATATTGTTGGTGAACGCTCGCTTATCTGAAAGATCAGCCAGGGGCTACGCCAAAGTAGCGAGCTTGAGCCGCCAAGGCTTGAGCAGCCTGGATGCGATTGCTGCGCAAACCGAGCAGGATGCCGAACGGTTACAGCAACTCGGCGCAAAGGATGTAACGATAAGTGGCAATCTTAAGTTTGATGTAAAACCACCGGAAAACGCCAGGATGCAAGGCGATGCCTTGCGCAGCCTGCTCGGCGAATCACGTCCGGTGTTCCTTGCAGCGAGCACACGTGACGGTGAGGAAGAATTGATCCTGGATGCTGTGCAGCAACTGGATATTCCGGATTTGCTGACCATTGTCGTTCCGCGTCACCCGCAGCGTTTTGACGATGTGGCTGCCCTGCTTGAGGAAAGTGGGTTGAGGTTCGAGCGTAAATCCAGGCTGGTGAAGCAACTGGAGCAAGATGTGACTATTGTGCTGGGCGATACCATGGGTGAGATGTTCAGTTATTACGGTGCATGTGATGTTGCTTTCATCGGCGGTAGTTTGCTGCCGCTGGGCGGACAAAATCTGATTGAAGCATCTGCCATGGGCAAGCCCGTGCTGATAGGTCCGCACACCTTCAATTTTGAGCAAGCCACGCAACAAGCCGTGGCGAAGTGCGCAGCCTGGCGCGTGCAAGATGTAAGCGAGCTTGTGCAAGCGTTGCACAAGCTTTTCGCTAACGACAATGTTCGCCAGAGTATGTCAGAGGCCGCGTTCAGATTCAGCCAAAGCGCAACTGGCGCCACCGACAACATTGCCAGGCTGATTGCACAGTATTTGCCAGCGCGCCCTTGAGTCCAGATTGAGTCATTCACTGGCCAGGGCTCATTTCACCCTCATGCTGAATGCTAGCGTATGAGTTTGCTGATTTGTTTGAAGGCGTTGCCTTCCGCCTTGCCTAACCACTCGAATACGATGGATTCTGTATTGCTGACTATCACGCCAGCCAGACGAAGTCTTTCCAGCGCATTTGCCTTGTTGGCCGGGTTGCGTGAGATGACTGCATCTTCGGCAACAAACACCTGGCGACCCTGCGCATGAAGCGCCAGCGCAGTCTGCAGGATGCAGATATGCGCTTCCATACCTGCCAGCACAATCTGTGGCCTGTCGCTGGTGAGTTTGCGGTTGAAAGTCGGTTCGTCGCAACAGGAAAAGACTGTCTTCTCGACGGCTTGGTTCGTGTTCAAAAAAGGCTGAAGCTCAGGGGATGTGTTTCCCAGGCCTTTAGGGTATTGCTCGGTATGGATGACAGGGATCTCCAGCGTAGCTGCAGCTTGCAGCAGGATATTGCAGTTTCTGATCACCTGCTGCATGGCTTCTGCAGCCATGACCGCCGCCAGTTTTTCCTGGACATCGACGATTACCAGCTGGCTGTTTGCGGCTTGACTGATGAGACTGGGTTTCATCTGCGCGGGATTCTCAAGATTTAATTCTTGGCGAGTAATTGCTGATTGACTTCCGCCAGGTCAGCCTCTGTCAGCAGCCCTGTGGCGAATTTGAGGCGGACTGAGCTGAGTAGATAGTTATAGCGCGCCTGTAGCAGATCGCGTTTGGCAGTATAAAACTGTTGCTGCGCATTCAGCACATCGACGCTGGTTCGCACGCCGACTTCGTAACCAAGCATGGTGGAGTCCAGTTGGCTCTGACTTGAAATGAGCGCCTGCTGGTAGGCTTTTACTTGAGCGACGCCACTACTGACATCCAGGTAAGCCTGGCGAGTGTTCAGTTCTGCATCTCTTCGCGTCACTTCCAGATCGTGCTGAGCTTTTTCCAGATTGGCTGCCGCTTCGCGTACTCGTGAGCTGGCTGCGCCGCCCTGGTAAATCGGGATTTCAAGCTGAAGCCCTACTGTAAGGTCGTCGAGATCGCTGGCAAAACCGCTTGAACTGCCATTATTGCGGTTATCGCGATAGCTTGCTACGGCATCCAGCGTAGGCATGTGGCCTGCTCGCGCACGTTCAACCTCGCGACTGGCAATCTGGAAATTGTACTGCTGTATCGCAAGCGCCAGATTATTCTGCTCGGCTATATCGACCCAGGCTTGCATGTCGCCGGGTTGCGGTGCCTGCGGGATCAAGTCTTCACGGACGGTGGCAAGGTTTTGTGGCATTTCGCCAATGATGGCCTGCACTGCACGTTTTTTGATTTCCAACTGGTTGATAGCTGCAATTTCCTGAGCAAGTATCAGATCGTAACGGGCCTGGGCCTCATTGACATCGGTAATTGTAGAAGTGCCGACTTCGAAATTGGCATTGGCCTGCTCAAGCTGGCGGCTGATCGCAGATTTTTGCGCATTGATCAGTTCAATACTGTCTTGTGCCAGCAATACATCGAAGTAGGCCTGTGATACGCGCAACATCAGATTCTGCTTATCCAGTATCAGCTGCCTGTCCGCTTGCGCTACCACGAGTTTGGATTGTTGATACTGGACGTAATTGTCTCTACGAAAGATGGGCTGGATGACATTGAGGCCGTAAGTAAACGTATCGAAACGCTGGCGGCCGGCATTTCTTACCGGGTTGCCGCCAGCATCAATCTGTACATTGTCGAAATCTCTGTCGAGATTGGTGCGCGATTCGCTGAAGTTGCTGCTGAAAGTGACGGTTGGCCGATAAAGTGCCTTGCCTTGTTCCAGTTTTTCCTGGGCGGCGAGATTCGTACTGCGTGAGGAAGCCCATGCGGGATCCTGGTTGAGTGCGTTCTGATAAACATCCAGCAGATTCTGGGCAGTTGCCTCGGCTGCATAGGCTTGAGCGCCAGCAGATGCCATAAACAATGCTAGTACAACGTGCAGTACATTTTTCACAGCCAAGATGAAGACCTTAAAATTGAAAACGATCAGGTTGAGGAGCGTTGTTCAAAGGTGGCAGGCAGGTTTCAAAAATCACGTCATATTTGAAGCTGTCTGCGCTGACGCGACGAATCATGGTCGCGTGCATCGCTGGTGCATCACCTATTACAACGAACATACGACCACCGATCGCCAGACTTTGTTTCACATTTTCGGGACTGACTGGTAAAGAACCGGTAAACACGATGACATCATAAGGTGCTTGTGCCGGCCAGCCGTCGGTCGCATTGCCGACTTCAAGTGTGACATTGTCGATGCCCTGGGCTGCCAGGCGCTTTTGGGCCAAAGCGCTCAGGCTTGCATGAATTTCTACGCTGATGACTTCCTTCGCCGATTTTGCCAGAAGGGCAGTGAGATAGCCGCTACCGGTACCGATTTCCAGCACCTTGTCGGTCTTCCTGACTTCCAGGGCCTGCAGGATGCGCCCTTCTAGCTTGGGGGAAAGCATGGTCTGGCCTTCGCCGATGGGAATCTCGATATCAGCAAACGCCAATCCCGCATATTGTTCCGGTACAAAAGCTTCGCGAGGTACGTGTTTGAGCAGATCCAGCACGGCACTATCCAGCACCTCCCAGGTGCGAATCTGCTGTTCTATCATATTAAAACGCGCTTGCTCGAGATTGGTATGCATGCTCAATGATCTGAAAACAAAATCCAATTATAACTTAAGCACGTGACAGAATTGCGTTTTGCTGAAGCTTGCAGCGTCAGGCTTTTGCACGGTAATGGTGAAGACATCAGCCTTAAAAACTGACATGATTTGCCTGACTTGAATACACTAGAGCAAAACCGACCTTGCCGTTTGCACCGAACTAAAGAGTTTAGCCATGCAGATTCTTATTGTAGAAGATAATCGCGACATCCTGACCAATGTGATGGACTACCTGGCCCTCAAGGGCTATACCGTCGATTGCGCGCAGGAT
>CAZOZB010000003.1:0-139119 GCA_964584185.1 uncultured Methylophilaceae bacterium | reverse complement strand
TTCAACCGCGGGTGATTCCTCAACCGGCAGTTCTTCCTCTGCAAAGCTCAGGCCGTTAAAGCCAAGCATGCTCATCAGAGCAATCATAGATAGAATTTTTTTCATAACATTCCCCTTAGAGCGCGTCCGGGCCGGTTTCGCCGGTACGGATACGGTAAACTTGCTCGAGATTGAAGACAAAAATCTTGCCATCACCGATCTTACCGGTGGTTGCAGATTTCTCAATGGCTTCGACGACTTGATCGAGCATGTCATCTGGAATAGCGACTTCTAATTTAACTTTAGGTAAGAAATCGACAACGTATTCAGCGCCACGATAAAGCTCTGTGTGGCCTTTTTGACGTCCAAAACCTTTCACTTCGGTAACGGTGATGCCCTGTACGCCAATGGCGGAAAGCGCTTCACGTACCTCGTCAAGCTTGAACGGCTTGATGATTGCGGATACGAATTTCATGGGTTGTCTCCTGATGAGTGTGAAAAAGCGGCAGGGCAGGTTGCTTTATCTACCCCGCCACCGACTTACTAACCTTGATTAGAAGGTTTTTTGTACAAATACAGTGAACTGGTCTTTACCAAGGTGCTGACCAGATGCATCCGTGTAGCTTGATTTGCCAGCGTTAGTTGCCGTGTAGTAACCACCAACGTTCACACCGTTATCAAATTCTTTGGTCAAACCAACTGACCAGTCGCTGTAATCCAAACCGCGGTTTTCTGAACCTTTGAAGTCTTGATAACCGTAGTGAGCTGATACTATGTAGCCAGTTTCACCGATTGGGTAATCGATGCCAAGTTCTGCGTAGTAAGTACCGTCAGCATCATCCAGACCGAAAGCACCATCTGAAACGACTACTGAAAGCTTGCCTGAGAAGTAGCTGTAACCAAGGGAGCCGTAGATTTCAGTTGTTTCAGCTTTCTTGGAACCAGTGCCTGCTCTGCTACCTGGATAGATGTATTGCAACAAACCCAAGTCATAGCTAATGCCGGTTTCGCCGATTTCAGATGCGTAACCACCGTAGAGGTTAAGTTCTATGCTGGAGCTTTTGTATACGTCACCGTCAGTCAGCCAGCTAATGTTAGAACCCCAGGTACCAGCATAGAAACCACTGTCGTGTGAGTAATCAGCACCGCCTTGCAGAGCTGCATTTTCGCGGGTTTGTGTTAAACCACGGAAGATATATTGGCTATACAGGCCGACGTTATAAGAAAAGGTATGTGGAGATTCTGGAGCTGCTGGAGCAGCCTCTTCAGCGATTGCAACATTAGAAGCTGCAAAAGTACCGATTACAGCTGCTAGTAGTAGCGATTTACGCATGGTATTTCCTTTCAAAAAATTAACAACGAGTAACACAAATGAAACAAAAATTAAGCAACAAACACAAAGCAACACTCATGCCAGTAAAGCAACAACATAAAAAACATGAACTTACGATGCTAAAGTAAAATTATTAATAAATAAATAAAATTATGTTATTGTTTTTATTGGGTATTTGCACTAAATTAGTGCGTAATTTGGTTGTGCTATGCACCAAATAACTACTATAAAGTCACTAAAAATAGGGAGAAACTCATTGTGAATACGCAAATATTAGAAGATTTATCTAATAAAATTAGAGAGTTGGTGTCATCATCCCCTGCTGCAGACGCTGAAAAGAATTTGCGCGCACTATTACAGGGCGCATTCACCAAATTGGAGCTGGTGAATAGAGAGGAATTTGACGTACAGGCTGATTTACTGCGGCATACAAAGGAAAAGCTCAGCCAGCTTGAAATCAGGCTGAATGAGTTGGAATCATTGTTGCAAAAAAACAACAAATAGGGTCGAGTTGTATGAATCTAGCAGTGGTTCACAGTCGGGCTTTGGCTGGGATGGATGCGCCTGAAGTTGTGGTCGAAGTGCATCTTGCCAATGGTCTGCCAAGTTTTACCATAGTCGGCCTGCCTGAAGCTGAAGTAAAAGAAAGCAAGGACCGGGTGCGTGCTGCAATACAAACGTCTCAGTTTGAATTTCCTGCCCGACGCATTACGGTTAATCTTGCCCCTGCTGACTTGCCCAAAGAGAGCGGTCGTTACGATCTGCCGATTGCATTAGGCATCCTTGCCGCTTCTGGTCAGATACCGGTTAAAGCGCTTGAGCATTATGAAATAGCCGGTGAGCTGGCTTTGACCGGCGAGCTAAGACCTGTTCGCGGCGCTTTGGCGATGGCGGTGAACATGATGCGGGGCCATGAAAACAACCGCGCTTTTATTCTGCCCCAAAAAAGTGCATCAGAAGCTTCATTGGTGCAAAACGCAGTTGTCCTGCCCGCCGGTTCTTTACTTGAGGTTTGTGCACATTTGAGCGGTCATACCGAGTTGGTGCGCCATCAGGCTAACCCGGAATCCATTGCTTATCATTACCCCGATTTCAGCGAAGTCAAAGGGCAGTCCATGCCCAAACGTGCGCTGGAAATCGCGGCGGCGGGACAGCACAGCGTACTGATGTCCGGGCCGCCTGGTACTGGAAAATCCATGCTTGCTGCGAGATTTCCAGGAATCCTGCCTGCAATGACCGAGCAGGAGGCGCTGGAATCTGCTGCGATTCAATCATTGAATAATAATTTTCGTGCAGACTCCTGGGGGCATAGGCCTTTTCGTGCTCCCCATCATACGGCTTCAGGCGTTGCCTTGGTCGGCGGTGGTGGTATCCCGCGACCTGGCGAGATATCACTGGCACATCATGGTGTATTGTTTCTCGATGAGTTGCCCGAGTTTGATCGCAAGGTGCTGGAAGTACTGCGCGAGCCGATGGAATCGGGACATATTACGATTTCACGTGCTGCACGGCAGGCGGATTTCCCTGCAAGATTCCAATTGATAGCAGCCATGAATCCCTGTCCTTGCGGCTATCTTGGCCACTATAATAACAAGTGCCGCTGTACGCCTGACCAAGTGGCACGCTACCGTGCAAAGATCTCCGGCCCATTGCTTGATCGCATCGACCTGCATATTGAAGTGCCCGCCTTGAAGGAGGATGAACTGACGGCTAGTGCCAGTGGCGAATCCAGTGAACAGGTGCGGGTCCGTGTTGAGAAAGCCAGGGTTTTGCAGATCGAACGTCAGGGCAAGGCGAATGATTTGCTGGGCAGCAAGGAAATAGATCAATACTGCACCCCAGATGAGGTAGGTTTGTCTCTATTAAAACAGGCCATCAGTCGTCTGAATCTGTCCGCTCGTGCCTATCACCGCATCCTGAAAGTGGCGCGTTCCATAGCGGATCTTGCTGATGAGCAAACGATTAAATCACCGCATATTGCCGAAGCTATTCAGTACCGCCGGTTTGGCAGTTAGTTGTATAGGCTATCTTCATTGCCCATAGACACTACTGTTCAAGACCTAATCAGGCAATCAGGCGCTTTGTGCTTTATAATTCGGGTGTTACGCAGGCGCTATGCTGCATCTTGAGAATATCTGAATGAATCTGCAATCCGTTTCAAATCACCCGATGTCCGATACCGAAGTCAAACTGCGCGAGATCCTGTCGCAGCGCATCATGATACTCGATGGTGCCATGGGCACCATGATCCAGCAGTATAAGCTGACGGAAGCGGATTATCGTGGCGAGCGGTTTGTCGATTTCAAAGCACCAGCAGGTGAGCGCGAGTTGTTCGTCAAGGGCAATAACGAGCTATTGACGCTTACCCAGCCGCACATCATCCAGGAAATTCACGAGCAATACCTGGCCGCTGGCGCCGATATCATCGAGACCAATACTTTTGGTGCGACATCCGTCGCCCAGGATGATTACCATATGGCACATCTCGTCTACGAGATGAACGTCGAGGCCGCCAGGCTTGCACGTCAGGCCTGCGATAAATACAGCACACCTGATAAGCCGCGCTTTGTTGCAGGTGCTTTTGGGCCGACACCGAAAACTGCCTCGATATCTCCTGATGTCAACAATCCTGCCGCGCGTAACGTGACTTTCGACCAGCTGGTTGCGGCCTATCTGGAGCAGGCGCGCGGTCTGGTCGAGGGCGGTGCCGATATCCTCATGGTCGAGACCATTTTCGACACATTGAATTGCAAGGCGGCCCTGTTCGCCATTGATACCTTCTTTGAAGAAACCGGCAAACGTTTGCCCATCATGCTATCCGGCACCGTTACTGATGCATCCGGCCGTATTCTTTCCGGGCAGACGGTTCCCGCATTCTGGCATTCCGTACGTCATGCTAGGCCGCTGACCATCGGGCTGAACTGCGCGCTGGGTGCGGCTTTGATGCGGCCATATGCCGAAGAGCTCGCCAAAATTGCGGATACCTATGTCTGCATCTACCCGAATGCCGGTCTGCCGAACCCGATGTCGGATACCGGATTCGATGAAACGCCGGATGTGACTTCATCGTTATTGAAAGAGTTTGCCGAGAGCGGTTTCGTCAATATCGCCGGCGGTTGTTGCGGTACGACACCGCCGCATATCGCGGCAATCGCGGAGCAGGTCAAGAACCTGCCGCCAAGAAAATTGCCGGAGCCTGACCACGCCACCAAGCTTTCCGGCCTGGAGCCTTTCATCATCAATGATGAATCGTTATTTGTGAATGTCGGCGAGCGTACCAATGTCACTGGTTCCAAGGCTTTTGCCCGCATGATTCTCAACGAGCAATTTGAGGAAGCGCTGCAGGTGGCGCGGCAACAAGTGGAGAACGGCGCGCAGGTGATCGATATCAACATGGACGAAGGTATGCTGGATGCGGTCAAGGCGATGACCCACTTCCTTAACCTGGTGTCTTCCGAACCCGATATCGCCCGTGTGCCGATCATGATCGATTCTTCGAAATGGGAAGTGATCGAGGCTGGACTGAAATGCGTGCAGGGCAAAGCCATTGTCAATTCCATCTCGATGAAAGAAGGCGAAGAGGAATTCCTGCGTCAGGCCAAACTTTGTCGTCGCTACGGAGCTGCGGTGATTGTCATGGCCTTCGATGAAAAAGGCCAGGCCGATACTTTCGAACGCAAGACGGAAATCTGTAAACGCGCTTATGACTTGCTGGTGAAAGAACTCGATTTCCCGCCGGAAGACATTATCTTCGACCCGAACATCTTTGCGATTGCTACCGGCATCGAAGAGCACAACAATTACGCAGTGGATTTCATCAACGCGACGCGCTGGATCAAGGAAAACTTGCCCTACGCCAAGATTTCCGGCGGTGTATCCAACGTAAGCTTCAGTTTCCGCGGCAACGATCCGGCGCGCGAGGCCATCCATACGGTATTCCTGTACCACGCCATCAAGGCCGGTATGACGATGGGCATCGTCAATGCCGGCATGGTCGGCGTCTACGATGATCTTGCGCCAGAATTGCGCGAGCGGGTCGAGGATGTCGTGCTCAATCGTCGCGCGGATTCGACTGAACGCATGATCGAGATTGCGGCGACGTTGACGGCAGGCGGCAAAAAAGAAGCCTCTACGCTCGAATGGCGCGGCACGCCGGAAAATCCGGTGCCGGTGAACAAGCGGCTGGAGCATGCCATGGTGCATGGCATCACCGAGTTTATTATCGAAGATACCGAAGAAGCGCGACAGCAGGTATTTGCAGCGGGCGGCCGCCCGATCAATGTGATCGAAGGGCCGTTGATGGACGGCATGAACGTGGTCGGCGACCTGTTCGGTCAGGGCAAGATGTTCCTGCCGCAAGTGGTGAAATCCGCCCGTGTCATGAAGCAGGCTGTGGCACACCTGATTCCTTATATTGAAGAAGAGAAACTGCTGGAGCAGGAACGTACCGGTATCGTCGCCAAGCCCAAGGGCAAGGTCGTGATCGCCACGGTGAAAGGCGATGTGCATGACATCGGCAAGAATATCGTTTCGGTCGTCCTGCAATGCAACAACTTTGAAGTGGTGAACATGGGCGTCATGGTGCCGGCCTCTGAAATCCTGGCGATGGCAAAGGCCGAGAATGCCGACATCATCGGGCTTTCCGGCCTGATTACGCCGTCGCTGGAGGAAATGGCACACGTGGCAAAAGAGATGCAGCGTGACGAACACTTCCGTGGCCTTAAAACGCCATTACTGATTGGTGGCGCGACGACTTCGCGCGCGCATACCGCAGTGAAAATCGCGCCTAATTACGAGGGGCCGGTGATTTATGTGCCGGACGCATCGCGCTCGGTTTCCATCATGCAATCCTTGCTCAGTCCTGAGCATCGCGATGCATACATCAGCGAAGTAAGCACTGACTATGACCGTGTGCGTACCCAGCATGCCAACAAAAAAGGCACGCCGCTGCTGACCATTGCCGAAGCGCGCGCCAACAAGATGAAGCTGGCTTTCACTGATGAATACGCACCCGTGAAGCCGAAATTCATCGGCCGCCGCACATTCAAGAATATCGACCTTGCCCTGTTGGCCGAATACATAGACTGGGCGCCGTTCTTCCAAACCTGGGATCTGGCAGGTTTTTATCCTGCCATCCTCAATGACACAGTAGTCGGCGATGCTGCACGCAAGGTCTTTGCTGAAGGTCAGGCCATGCTGAAAAAAGTCATCGCTGGCCGCTGGTTGACTGCCAATGGCGTAGTAGCCTTGATGCCAGCCAACAGTGTCAATGACGACGACATCGAGATATACACCGATGACACTCGCACCGAAGTTGCTTTTACCTACTATGGCATGCGCCAGCAAACCGTCAAGCCGGTAATTGAGGGCGTAGCACGTCCAAATCAATGCCTGGCGGATTTCATTGCGCCCAAGGATTCCGGCGTAGCTGACTATATTGGCCTGTTTGCGGTAACTGGCGGTCTTGGTATTGAAAAATATGAAGCACGTTTTGAGGCAGCACATGATGATTTCAGCAGCATTATGTTGAAGTCGCTGGCCGATAGACTGGCTGAAGCTTTTGCCGAATATCTGCACGAGCGCGTACGTAAAGACTTGTGGGGTTATGCAACGGATGAGCAGTTAAACAAGGAAGCCCTGATCAAGGAAGAGTATCGCGGCATCCGCCCGGCGCCCGGTTATCCTGCTTGCCCCGACCACACGGTAAAGGCGGATGTGTTCAAACTATTACAGGCTGAAGATATAGGCATGACGCTGACGGATTCATTTGCCATGACGCCGGGCGCTGCAGTTTCCGGTTTCTACTTCGCCCATCCTGAATCGAAGTGTTTCAGCGTGGACAAGATCGGTGCAGACCAGCTCAGCGATATGGCAAAACGACGTGGTTTGACCAAAGAATACCTGGAGCGCTGGCTGGCACCAAATTTGAGTTAAAAGTGTATATAAACTAATAGTTTGCTAAAATTATTTTAGCTTTCACATTAATATCCCGCACTTTAATTATTCTGGCACTTTAACCAATATGCATATTCATATTCTCGGCATCTGCGGTACTTTCATGGGCGGTATCGCGGTTCTGGCAAAAGCTGCCGGCCATAGAGTGACGGGCTGCGACGCCAATGTCTACCCGCCCATGAGCACCCAGCTCGAAGCGCAAGGGATTGAACTGATCGAAGGATTCTCTCCTGAGCAGGCCGATCTCAATCCCGATATCTACGTCATCGGCAATGTCGTTGCGCGCGGCAATCCTTTGATGGAAGAAATCCTCAATCGCGGTTTGCCCTATATCTCCGGCCCGCAGTGGTTGTCGGAAGAAGTGTTGCAGGGTAAGTGGGTGCTCGCTGTTGCTGGAACGCACGGCAAGACGACGACTTCCTCCATGCTGGCATGGATACTTGAATATGCAGGCCTGGCCCCCGGCTTCCTGATCGGTGGTGTGCCGCAGAATTTCGGTATTTCGGCACGGTTACCGGATGTGCCGAGACAGGATGCCAGGAGTATCTCCCCGTTCTTTGTGATCGAAGCAGACGAATATGACACCGCGTTTTTCGATAAGCGTTCCAAATTTGTGCATTACCGTCCACGCACGGCGGTGCTGAACAACCTGGAATTCGACCATGCCGATATCTTTGCCGACCTGCATGCCATCGAGACCCAGTTCCATCATCTGGTACGTACCGTGCCAAGCCAGGGCCTGGTTGTTGCGAACGGCAAGGAGCAGAGTCTGCAGCGTGTGATTGAACGCGGCTGCTGGACGCCAGTCGAAACCTTCGGAACGGAGACAGGCTGGCAGGCTGCGAATGTCGATGCAGGAGGCAGTTTTGATGTGATGCTGAATCAACAGCAGCAAGGACGCGTGAATTGGGATTTACTCGGTGAGCACAATCGCATGAATGCTTTGGCTGCCCTGTCTGCAGCTCGCCATGTGGGTGTGTCGATTGAGGTGGGCATTGCAGCACTGGGAGAATTCAAGAATGTAAAACGCCGTATGGAAACGCGGGGTATCGTCAACGGGATTACCGTCTATGATGATTTTGCCCACCATCCAACGGCCATTGCCACCACCGTCGCTGGTTTGCGCAGCAAGATTGGTAATGCTCGTATACTTGCTGTGCTAGAGCCGCGTTCCAACACCATGAAGCTCGGTGTCATGAAAGCAGCCCTGCCTGAAAGCCTGGAGCAAGCCGACCAGGTGTTTTGCTACGGCGCCAATCTGGGCTGGGATGCCAGTGAGGCATTGGCCCCCATCCAGCATAAAGCTGCTACGTATGACGATATCGAAAAGCTGGTCACAGCCATTGTGCAATCTGCTCACCCTGGCGACCATATCCTGGTCATGAGCAATGGCGGTTTTGGCGGCATTCACCAACAATTGCTCGACAGGCTTAAACAGGAATAAATCGCTTGAATCTAGCAGTCTTGAAATCACAGGATCCGCTTGCACTCACACTGCTTGTGTCTGCGCTGCTGCATGCAGTGGTGATTGTTGCGATCAAGTTCGAGCCACCTGACCTGAAATATCTCAAGGATCAGATTCCTGCCCTGGAGATTGTGCTGGTCAACGCCAAGACTGAATCCAAACCGCAGAAAGCAGATGCACTGGCGCAGGCCAATCTGGATCGGGGTGGCAATACCGACGAAGATCGACGCGCAAAATCCGCTTTACCGCCGCCCAGAAACAAACCGGTTGAGACAACGGTAAAGCCAGCTGAAGAATTGAAGCAGGCAGCAAAAAAAGCTGAAGCCGATGCTGAGGCCGAACGTAAACTGGAACGTGTTGCCGAGCTGGAAAAACAAGCCCAGGCATTGATGACGCAAGCCAAATCCAGGCAGGTAGTAGAAAATCAGGAAACCAAACAAGCGGATACGCCTCAGCCGGAAAAAGGTCAGCGTGAACCGGTTTCCCAGACCATAGATCGCGCTAATCTGGCGACGGCAATTGCCGATATGGCACGGCTGGAAGCGCAGATCGCCAAGCAGCAGGAAGAGTATCAAAAACGGCCCAAGCGCAAATTCCTTGGTGCACGAACGCAAGAGTACAGGTTTGCCACTTATGTTGAAGCCTGGCGGCAAAAAGTCGAGAGGGTCGGTAATCTCAACTATCCAGAAGCGGCAAAAGAGCAAAAACTTTATGGCCAGTTACGGATGACGGTTTCCATCAAGGCCGACGGCTCGATTGAGAAGATAGAAATCAATCAAAGTTCCGGACATCCGATCCTGGACAATGCCGCTAAGCGTATTGTTGAACTGGCTGCGCCCTACTCGCCATTCCCCGAGGATATCAGGCATGATACAGACATCCTCAGCATCACCAGAACCTGGACTTTTACCCGCCAGGATAGCCTGGCTACAGATTGAAATCACAAGCTGAATTCAAGCCATTGGACGCAAAGAGTTAATGACTAATTTCTACCAATACCACGTATTTTTCTGCCTCAACAAACGCGAAGATGGGGCAGCATGCTGCACCGATTATGGAGCAGAGGCTGCTTTTGATCACATGAAGTCTCGCGTGAAGAAGCTGAACCTGAATGGTAAGGACAAGGTACGTATCAATCGTGCCGGTTGTTTCGACCGCTGCGGCGAGGGTCCGCTATTGGTGATCTATCCGCAGGCGATCTGGTATCACTTCGTCGATAATGAAGACATCGACGAAATCATTGAATCCCATCTCATGCAGGGCAAGGTGGTTGAGCGTCTGCTAGCCTAAGCCAAGTTGTATCGCGTTCTTTAACCTGCGCGCTGTGTTTATATCCAGGGAAAATGGCGCAGTCTCACGTTTGGGCCGACCCCAGATAGGATACGGAAACGTCTTGTCCTGCTTGAAGCGTGGAATGATATGCCAATGGATGTGTGGCGTCATATTGCCCAGGCATGCCAGGTTGATTTTTTCAGGCTGCATGATTTCACATATCGCCTGCTCAACGGCAAATACCACAGACATTAAACGTTCACGTTCATGTGTATCCAGGTCTGTCATTTCCTTTACATGCCTGTTCAAAATGACACGACAAAAACCTGGGTAATGAACATCATCCACTCTTACCACGCGGCAGAAAGCGTCCTGCCAGATCAGTTCGCCACCAGCCTCGGAACATAGTTCGCAATTCATCATATTTCACTCATAAACTCATTTTTTTCATATTATGCGGTAACTTGCAATCAGTAGCCTGCTTGTTTAAGGTTAAGATTGAGCAGGTACTGATAATTGACTGAGAATTCTGAACAAGCTCATGAAAAACATTATGAGCGATTCATGACTTAGCGCAATTAGACAGGACCGAAATTCGGATATGTTGTGGTGTGGTATTCATTATTTGATGCACGCCAACCGGAGGGTTTTATATTGAACCATCAACTGAGCAGGCCAGAGCCTCCCATCATCATCAGCGAGCTTTTTAGTCTCGCGGACATAAAATTCAACGGTTCCCGGCCATGGGATATCCAGGTAGCGGATGACCAGGCTTATCGGCAAATATTGTACAAAGGATCACTTGGCCTGGGTGACTCGTATGTCGATGGCTTGTGGGATGCGGAGCAACTGGATCAAACGATGGAGCGCTTGCTGAGCGCAGGCATAGAGAAGAAAGTAGTCGGCTGGGCAAAAGTCAGGTTTATCAGCGAGGCATTCCGGCACCGCTTTTTCAATCTTCAGACCTTCTCTCGTGCATTTGAGGTTGCCGATCGTCATTACGATATCGGCAACGATGTGTTTGAGGCCATGCTTGACTCCAGCATGAGCTACTCTTGCGCGTACTGGCCAAACGCTGACAACCTGGAAAAGGCACAGCAGGATAAGCTCGATATGATTTGCCGCAAGCTTGAGCTCAAGCCAGGTGAAAGGCTATTGGAAATAGGCTGCGGTTGGGGTGGCCTGGCCAGATATGCGGCTACCCATTTTGGTGTGAAGGTGGTTGGCATTACCATCTCGAAAGAACAGAAAAAACTGGCTGAGCAACGCTGCGCCGGCTTGGCTGTGGATATCCAACTCATGGATTACCGCTTGCTCCAGGGCCGGTTCGACAAGATTGTTTCCGTTGGGATGTTCGAGCATGTGGGGCCCAAAAACCATGCCGTCTATTTTCAGAAAGCATTTGAGTTGTTGAACGATGATGGCTTGTTTCTGCTTCATACCATTGGTAATTATGTCACTTCCACTCACACGGACCCGTGGATTGATCGTTATATATTCCCCAACGGCAAGGTGCCTTCCGCAAAGGAAATCAGCACGGCCATCGAAGAGCGATTCATCATCGAAGACTGGCATAATTTTGGTCAGGACTATGACCGTACCCTGATGGCATGGTGGGAAAACTTCGATCAGGCCTGGCCGCAATTAAAAAGCGGTTACAACGAGCGTTTTTACCGTATGTGGAAATACTATTTGATGTGCTGCGCCGGCTATTTCCGCTCCAGGCAAGGCCAGCTTTGGCAGTTGGTGCTGAGCAAGCGTAATCGCCGCAGCATCTATCGATCGATCCGATAGATACCTTGAACAGGCCTGATAGCGCCAGTATTTGCCTGATTTGCTTCCATAGCATGAGGACAGCGGTTAAGATACCTAACAATTTTTAAGCAAGTTTGAATTAGGGCATTTTATGTACGCTCGCCTTCTGGCTGCCTGTCTAGTGCTGTGCATAGATTTTGTGCATGCAGACCAATTGGCAAGCTCCGAAAATCTGCTGTCCGAGGATATCTACTTTGATGAAATCCCTCGTGTCCTGACCGTTTCCCGGCTATCACAGCCCTTATCTGACTCTCCTTCTGCAGTAACCATCATCGACCGGGAGACGATTCGCGCCAGTGGCGTGATCGACTTGCCTGATGTTTTCCGTTTGGTACCCGGATTTTATGTGGCGACGAATGCTGGTTACGTCCATAACACCAATCATGTCGTCAGCTACCAGGGAATGACGAGCTCCTATGCAGCGCGCATGCAGGTGCTGATTGACGGACGTACTGTATATGAGCCTTTGTATGGCGGTGTGCAGTGGAGCGAATTGCCGCTCGCTATCCAGGATATCGAGCGAATCGAAGTAACCCGCGGGCCGAATGCCGCCAGTTATGGTGCGAACTCCTTTGCCGGCGTGATCAATATCATTACCCGGCATCCCACCGACACACCAGGCTCAATGATCAGCATGAGTCATGGTAATGGCCGTAATGAGGCTTTCTACCGGTATGGCGGCAAGCTTGACGACACAAGTTATCGAGTGACACTCGGTTATCGTGAGGATGATGGTTTGCAAAATCGTGTGGATTTCAAGCGTACGCGCATGCTGGCAACGCGAGTGGATCATCGCCTGAATAACCACGACGAGCTGGAACTGCAATTTGGACTCACCACCGGTGACCGTGGCGAGGGAGACCCACTGATAGATCCCATCATTTTTTTAGCGCGTACCAAACAGATTGACACCAACTTCCAGTTGGCAAAATGGCGCCGCAGCATCAGTCAGCGCAGTGATTTTTCTCTCCAGGCGTATCGCGCTTACAGCCGGTCAGATGATTTTTTCATCACTTCCGATTTGCGGGATCTGGTACCAATTATTTCTCCGGAACGCTTGCAGTACGATATCGAAGTGGAAAACGAGCGATACGAGTTAGAGGCACAACATACGTTTTCGCCTGCTGATACGGTGCGTATGGTGTGGGGTGGCAGCGTCAGGCAAGACAGGACGAAAGCACCTTTCTATCTCGGAACCAGCAAAACGCAGACTTTCAATCTGCAGCAGTTGTTCGGACACGTTGAGTGGCATCCGTTAGACCGGCTGGTGTTGAATGCCGGAGCCATGATCGAACACAACGACTTTACCGGCACGGATACTTCGCCTCGGGTCAGCGCCAATTTCCGGCTGGCGCCCGGCCACACGCTGAGGGCAGGTGTTTCAACAGCGACCCGTACCCCGGCATTTCTGGAGGAAAGATTCCAGACTCACCTGACGGCCACGACAACCGTTCCTGGAGTCACCTTGATTCGTCCCTATTTTGCAGATAGTGGCGGCTTATCACCGGAACGCATCATCTCGAGGGAAATCGGCTACCTTGGAACGTATGGGAATATCAGCCTGGATGCCAGGGTGTTTGATAATGACATACGAGACATTATTAAAGAGTTCACCAACAGGAACTATGTTCCTCCTGCAGGGTTTACCCGAATCAGCAACCCGTTCGACTTTACTAATGGCGGTGATGTATCCGTTCGTGGGTTCGAGACGCAGCTTCAGTGGCGGCTATGGCAGTCCACGAGGCTTATCGCCAACTATGCCAAGGTGCGGCTGGCCGGCAAGGAGGAAGAGCTGGAGAGGTATTTCCTGGATTCCGCACCTGGTGAAACCATCAGTGCATTGCTTAGCCACCGTTTTAACCAGGCCTGGGATGCCAGCCTGGCCTATTACCATACTGGCCGTGTCACCATGTTGGGCGACGGTAACAGTGTTGATGCTGCAAAGTACTGGAATGCAAGACTGGCTCGCAGTTTTGTCAGCAGAAACTGGAAAGGCGAGGTTTCCGCCACTGTACAGAATCTCTTTGATCATAAGTATCAGGAATTTTCTGACTACAACACGCTCCGGAGAAGAGCTTTCCTAACTTTAAGTCTGGATTTTTAGCTTGGCGATGTTCGAAGCCTTGGTTCTTTCCCGACTATCAAAGATATTAAGATTTATTGCATTTTTCTATCTGATTTTTTTCTGGTCATTTTCATATGCTTCAATACCGGCAAGCATCACGATTGTTATCAGTGCGCCATCTGCGCTCAGTCATGATTTTGTCGATCAGTTCAAGACAGAGCTTAAGCCTTATATAGCAAATGGCCTGAGAGTGAATGTATCGCGGCTGGAGGATTTTTCCAGGCTGCGTATCCCTGATAATCAGAGTCATGTTCTGATTGCGGTTGGTGTGCAGGCGTTCAAAGAACTCAGCAAGCTGGAGACAAAGTTGCCGATATTCGGCGTATTTGTTCCGCAGTTGTCTTATGAGGCGATATGGGCAGAAAGTAAACGCAGTCAGCATAAATTCAGTGCGATATTGTTGGATCAGCCTGTTGGGCGGCAAATAGCCCTGTTGAAAATGGTTCTGCCGACAGCCGAGCGTATCGGGGTCCTTTATGGACCGTCTTCCCGGCAGTTCAGTGGCGCATTACAGCAATCTGCCAGAGAGCATGGTCTTGAGTTAATAGAAAAGGAGCTGGATCAGAGTTCTGATCTGATGCCTAAATTAAAACAGGTGCTGGAAAACAGTCAGGTGCTGCTGGCGATTCCTGATCCCAGCGTCTATTCGCGTGAGACTGCGCAGACCATACTACTGACCAGTTACCGATATCAGAAACCTGTTATCGGTTTTTCTCAGGCCTATGTCAGAGCTGGCGCACTGGCCGCGATCTACAGCAGCCCAGGCCAGATAGCGCGACAAACTGTGGAGATCATTCTGCAGTCACAGGATGGTTTCCCTGTCCCCAGGTCCCCTAAATACTTTTCTGTTGATATTAACCATCAGGTTGCTCGATCCTTGAGCATTGACCTGAGTGACGGAAACGCATTGGCCGAAGATATTATTCGGACAGAAAGGCAATTTCCATGAGTAATCTTGGTATCAAGTCGCGTGTACTTTTTCTTGCCATTATCCCTATTCTCATTGTCGCGGTTCTGCTGACGTCGTACTCAATTTCCAGCAGCCTCAACACATTGGGCGAAGCGATGCGTGAACGTGGGCGAATTATCGCTACCCAGCTGGCGCCAGCAAGCGAGTATGGCGTGGTTTCAGGAAATCACGCCATGCTGCAGCTCCTCGTTCAGCAAGCCATGACAAATGAAAAGGAAATCGAGTCTGTGCTTATCATGGATGAGACTGGTCGCACGCTTGCAGTGACCGGCCGCCCGATCACGGACCAGATTGCTGATTTGCACGACCATGCAAAGACTGAGTGGCAATATGGAAAGAGCATTATTTTTGGCGCTTCCATTACTCGTAGCCTGGTGGAAATCGATGATTATCCCCTTGCCGTACCTTCCGCTAACGGTAGCGATAATCCCCAGGTCGTTGGGCATGTTTATGTCGCCCTGACAACGCATGGCATGTCCGTGCTCAGAAACTCGCTGATTCTGCATAATATCCTGATTGCGCTGATTGGATTGATCGTCAGCGGTCTATTGGCCTGGGTGATCGGCCGCAGCATCGTCAGGCCGATCAAATCTCTGGCCTCCAAGGTGCATCAAGTTGGCGAGGGCCAGCTGAATGCATATGCGTCAGAGACTTCCAGTGGTGAGTTACTGGTGTTGGAGCAAGGTTTCAATGCAATGATCGCCAAGCTGAAAGGTGCGTATGCGCAGATGCAGGATCGTATCGATGAAGCCACGATCAAACTCAGTTATCAGGCGCACTACGATGCCCTGACCGGGTTGATTAACCGGCACGAATTCGAGCGCCGCCTGGATATGCTCCTGAAAAGCGCACATGAACAGAATGCCCACCACGTATTCTGTTATATGGATCTTGACCAGTTCAAGGTGGTTAACGATACCTGTGGTCACAGTGCAGGAGACGGTCTACTGCAGCAGATCAGCCTGCTCCTGAGCAAGCGCGTTCGTGAGAACGATACCTTGGCCCGTCTTGGTGGAGATGAATTTGGCCTGCTGCTTGAAAACTGCTCGATCGCCGACGCGCACAGCATGGCGGATGGACTGCTGGAGATGGTGCAGGACTTCCGTTATGTTTACCAGGACAAGATTTTCAACATCGGTGTCAGTATCGGCATGGTCGCTATCACCAGTGATATTGAAAGTGCCGGCAGAGTGATGAGTGCAGCCGATGCTGCCTGTTATGCAGCCAAAGACAATGGTCGTAATCGCGTACATCTTTATCGTGCCCATGATGATGAAATAGCTAAACGACATGGCGAGATGGAATGGGTGGGGCGATTGACGCGCGCAATGGAGGAGGATCGATTCCTGCTATATTGCCAGCCCATTGTGCCCCTGAAGGGCTGCGATGATAAGCGCCGGTATTTCGAAATACTGCTTAGAAAAATTGATGTGCATGGCCGAATATATCTACCTATGGCTTTCATTCCTGCTGCTGAACGCTATTTGTTGATGAATAGCGTAGACCGTTGGGTCATACGCAACACATTCGCTGAATATCGTCAGTTGATGGATAACTCCGGCGGTGAAACGGATTGCATCTTCACCATTAATTTGTCGGGCGTATCGTTGAGCGACAAAAGCTTGCTTGGGTACATCAGGGAGCAGTTCACCATTCATGCGGTGCCGCCCGAGGCGATCTGTTTTGAGATTACGGAGACCTCTGCCATCGTCAATATGAGCAATACGCTTGATTTGATGAATGCGCTGAAGTCCATAGGCTGCCACTTCATGCTGGATGATTTTGGCAGCGGCATGTCTTCGTTCGCTTATCTAAAGAACCTGCCAGTGGATTTTCTCAAGATCGACGGTACGTTTGTCCGCGATATCGCAACTAACCCGGTCGATCTGGCGATGGTGCAATCGATTCATGGTATAGCGAAAGCAATGAAGATCAAGACGATTGCCGAGTTCGTCGAGTCGGCCCAGGTGCTGCCTATTCTTGAATCAATAGGCGTACAGTATGCACAGGGTATTCATGTCGGGCTTGCAATTCCAATCAGGGAATTATCTGCTAACAAACCCGAATTGAAATCACGCACTACCGATACTTAGACCAGTCCGGCAGCGCGGTTTTGCGAGATGGTCAGACTCCAGCAGCGTGGGCCTGCTGGTCAGCATGATAACTACTGCGCACCATGGGGCCGCAAGCGGCATGGGTAAAGCCCATGGCAAGTGCTTTTTTCTCGAATTCTACAAACACTGAAGGCTCAACGAATCGTTTTACCGCCAGGTGATGCGGGCTGGGTTGCAGGTACTGCCCCAAAGTCAGCATGGTGACACCGTGGTCGCGCAGGTCTTGCATCACCTGCAGAATCTCTTCATCTGTTTCGCCTATACCCAGCATCAGGCCGGATTTGGTCGGCACCTTTGGGTGTTGCTCACCAAAGGTTTTTAACAGCGTGAGCGAGTTTTGATAGTCTGAACCCGGCCTGGCTTCTTTATAGAGCCGGGGCACTGTTTCCAGGTTGTGGTTCATCACATCCGGCGGAGCGAGGGTGAGAATCTCCATGGCCCTATCCAGACGGCCACGAAAGTCAGGTACCAGGATTTCGATCTTGATCTCTGGTGAGTGAGTGCGTACAGCGCTGATGCAATCAACAAAATGCTGCGCACCGCCATCGCGTAAATCGTCACGGTCAACGCTGGTGATGACCACATAATTCAAACGCATTTTCGCGATGGTTCGCCCCAGGTTCCCCGGTTCGTTCACGTCAGGGGCAAGCGGTTTGCCATGGGCGACATCGCAGAAAGGGCAGCGCCGTGTGCAGATGTCTCCCAGAATCATGAACGTAGCGGTACCGCCGCTGAAACATTCGCCGATATTAGGGCATGATGCCTCTTCACATACGGTATGCAGATTGTTCTCGCGCAGTATCTGTTTGATTTCCTGGAAGCGCGGGCTGTCGGGCACTCTCATCCGTATCCATTCCGGCTTGCGCATGGCTGGCTGCGGGATGATCTTGATCGGTATGCGTGCTGTTTTGGCTGCGCCAGTCTCTTTTTCGCCGGCCTGTTTGGCTGGGTGGCTGCTGACTGCTTTGCTGGGAGTGATGATGTCGCTCATGCGCTGGTATTGTTCAAATAATGTCGTTTAAATATTGGATATCAGTATAAGCTAAATTGGCTGCCAGTTTTTTGAGCAAAGCCGATCCAACCTTTTCAGGATTGGCGCTAATGCCCAGGTCGCGCAGTTGCGTGACTTCCAGGCCCTGATAGCCGCACGGGTCAATTGCGTCGAACGGCGACAAGTCCATATCCACGTTCAGTGCCAGCCCGTGATAGCAGCACTGCTGCTTAAGCCTTAAACCAAGTGAGGCGATCTTCCGGCCGGCTACATAAACTCCGGGAGCATCCGCACGCGCGGTTGCGGTGATGTGATGTTCAGCCAGCAGATCCATGATGGCTTTTTCCATTGCGCTGACTAATTGGCGGACATTCAAGCCTTTGCGCTTCAGATCTATCAGCAGATAGATCACCACTTGGCCGATGCCGTGGTAAGTGATCTTGCCGCCGCGATCGACCATGACCAGCGGGATATCCTGACGGCTTGCGGGCCTGACATCCTTGCGATTGAGGCCCAGGGTGTAAACCGCATCATGCTCAGTCAACCATAGCTCATCGGGCGTTGAAGCATCGCGTTTGGCCGTAAAGTCCTGCATGGCGTGCCACGTGGTTTGATAGTCGGTCCGGCCGAGTTGCCGAATCGCCAGGCTTGCTTGCATATAGGCTAGAGGACGACTTTGACGAAAGGGTGTGATGTCAGCGCGCGATATATATCGTCAAGTTGCGGCTTCGATGTGACATAGACAAAGCAGGTGATGCTGATGTACTTGCCGCCGGAACTTGCGCGCATTTCGATCTTGCTGGCATCAAATGTCGGGGTCAGTTGCTGGATGACGGCTATCATGGTCTCAGTAAAATCGTCACGAGTCTCGCCCATGACCTTGATGGGGAAATCACAGGGGAATTCAATCAGTGTTTCTTGTTCAGCCATGACGCATGACCTCGTTTTTATAATCTTGATAGAGCTGGTGCATGCGTTGAAATATGGGGCCAGGTTTGCCGTTTCCAAGCTGTTTGCCATCCAGCGACACAATGGCGAGAATTTCCTTGGTCGATGAGGTAATCCAGAGTTCATCCGCCTTGCGGATACGAGCCTCTTCAAAATAACCGATTTCAACCGGAATATTGTTGGCTTCAGCCATTTCAATGACCACATCGTAAGTGATGCCGGGCAACATGTGCCGGTCTTTGGGCGGACTGAGTATCACGCCATTTTCAACTGCAAAGATATTGCTTGCTGCCCCTTCGGTCAGAATTCCGTCACGGAACAGGATGGTTTCAGCAGCCCCAGCATCTACTGCCATCTGCCTTAGCAGGACATTGGGCAGCAGGGCGATTGCCTTGATGTCGCATCGATCCCAGCGGATATCATTTGCGCTGATGGCGGAGACGCCGTTTTGAACTTGTACCGCCGTTGGCGTAATAAGCTCATTACTCATCATGAATACGGTGGGTGCGGAATGTTTGGGGAATGCATGGTCGCGCGGCGCCGCGCCGCGCGTCACTTGCAGATATACGGATTGATCTTCAGGGATGTTTTTCTCGATCAGAGCACTTATCAGTGCTTCCCATTCATCCAGCGTGTGCGGGTTCTCAAGCCGCACAGCAGCAAGACTGCGCTCCAGTCTGGTGAGGTGTTCGCGTAGTCTGAAAGGGCGCTTTGAGTAGACAGGCACAACCTCGTAAACACCATCACCAAAGATGAAGCCGCGGTCTAAAACGGGTACATAAGCTTCTTCTACAGGAAGAAATTTACCGTTGAGATAGACGATCTGATTCATCTTGGCTCATTGCCATCTTATACAAACCACAACCTGATGGTATCCCACAGGCGACCGAAGAAGCCGGCGATAGCCACGCTCTTGGACGCGACCAGTTTCTGTGTGTCAATCACCTTGCCATCGAGTGTGAACTCGATGGTGCCGACTTCCTGACCTGCCTCGATTGGCGCGATCAATGGCTGTTGGCTGGTGAGAGTGGCTTTTACCCGGCTGTATTCACCTTTAGGTAGCGTGATAAACAAGTCTTCTGCAACCGTCGCTGCCAGCATATTGTCCCTGCCTTTCCAGACCTTAAGCTGGTTGATGGCCTGGCCTGCCTTATAGACCAGATGGGATTCGTAAAACTGGAAGCCGTAATTGAGCAGTTTTTGGCTTTCAGTCGCACGGGCACTTTCGGAAGCCGCTCCAAGGACCACCGAGATCAATCGGGTATCGTCACGCTTGGCTGATGTCATCAGGCAGTAACCGGCGTTTTTAGTGTGGCCGGTCTTGATGCCGTCTACATGTGGATCCAGCCACAACAGGCGGTTGCGGTTAGGTTGGGTGATGCTGTTGTAGCTGTATTCCTTGACCGAATAAAGGCGCTTGTAGTGTTCCGGGAAGTCTTGGATCAGCGCGGCCGCCAGCAAGGCAAGGTCATGCGCAGTCGTGTAGTGGTCCGGATCGGGCAGGCCTGTGGAGTTCATGAAGTTTGTGTTGTTCATGCCCAGGCGTTTGGCTTCTTTGTTCATCAGCTGCGCAAAGACTTCTTCAGAACCTGCAACACCCTCGGCAAGCGCAATCGAAGCATCGTTGCCTGATTGAATGATGACGCCGTGAATCAACTCTTCCACAGTGACTGGCCTGTTAGGCTCGATGAACATCCTTGAGCCTTCTGCCTTCCAGGCAGCGGTGCTTACCGGGAGGACTTGATCCGCTTTCAGATGGCCGTTCTCAATCGCCTTGAAAACCAGATAGGCAGTCATGACCTTGGTCAGTGATGCTGGTTCTACACGCATACCAGCATCCTGTTCAGCAATGAAATTCTTGCTGTTCACATCCAGCAACACATACGACTTCACTGCCATGCTGGGTGGCGGGGGTACGTCATTGGCGAATGTCATGAAGGGCATGGCAAGTAATGAAGCTGCGGCTAGTACGGATTTCAATATGTGCATGATCAAATCTTTAAAAGCGGATTAATTTTGGATAATAACGATGGCATCGGTGCCTAGGTTCTGATTAATTCTGGTAGCGGCCTGATCAGCCTCAGAACGATTCATGTAAGGTCCGAGCCTGACGCGGTAAGTGTCATCATTATACCAGTTCTGGACCGGGACGTTTCTGCCATCCTCGGCAATGGCCAGGTTCTGGTTCTGCAGGTTTTCGCGCAGACGATTGGCATTTTCCTGTGATTTGAATGCGCCAACCTGCACATAAACACCAGACACATTGTTAATTGGACTGCTTGTGTCTGGAGTGCCTGGCGAGTAATTAGCCATGGCTTCCGGTCTTGTATCGATCCATTCTATATCCACGGTGCCGCTGCCCTTTTGCGCTATTCCCAGCTTTTGTGCGGCGACGTATGAGAGGTCGATCAGGCGATCATGCAGGAACGGGCCCCTATCGTTGACGCGTACCACGACTGAGCGGCCGTTCTCCGGGTTGGTTACGCGTACGTAACTGGGGATGGGGAGGATGGTATGCGCAGCCGTCATGGCGTACATATCATAAGGCTCGCCACTCGCGGTCAGGTTGCCGTGATAACGCTTCCCATACCAGGATGCGATACCGCGTTGTTTGTATGGCCTGTAGTCTTTCATAGGCACATACTCCTTGCCCAGCGCCTTGTATGGCCGTGTATTGGCAGGGCGCAGCGGCTCTGCGCGTGGCACTGCGTCGGGAATGCGCTGCAGCTCGGCTGCGGATATCTCACCGGGGCCGTCATCCAGATAATAGCCGCCGCCTGTACTTGGCTTGATGGTTTCTGCAGGTTTGCTGCTGCGATCAATTTTCGGTGCATCGGGCCTTACTTTGGAGCTGCCGCATGCACTGATGAACAAGCTTAAAAAAACGATTACCAGAATTTGTGTGATTTTCATCAGGTCGCCACCAGTTTTTTATGGGTTTGGATGCTCATTAAAATACCAAAGCCCAGCATCAGTGTTACCAGGGAAGTGCCGCCATAACTAATGAGCGGTAGCGGTACACCGACTACAGGCAGGATGCCGCTGACCATGCCGATGTTAACAAAAGCATAAGTAAAGAAGGTCAGGGTAATACTGCCTGCGAGCAGGCGGCAGAAGGTATTCTGCGCTTGTGCCGCAATGTACAGCCCACGTCCGATGATGAGTGTGAATAGTAGTAATAGCAAAAGGTTTCCAAGTAAGCCGAACTCTTCGCCAAAAACTGCGAGAATGAAATCTGTAGTACGTTCAGGAATAAAGTCCAGCTGGGACTGTGTGCCATTGAGCCAGCCTTTGCCTGCCAGCCCGCCAGAACCAATGGCGATGCTTGCCTGTATGGTGTGATAGCCTGCGCCGAGCGGGTCCTGGTGAGGATCAAACAATATGATGATGCGTCGGCGCTGGTAGTCGTGCAGCATGGTCCAGAGCACGGGAGCCAGTGCAGCTGCTCCGACGATCAAGGATATGATGAGCTTCCAGCTGAATCCTGCCAGATAGATGACGAAGATTCCAGAACCCAGAATCAGCAATGTAGTGCCCAGGTCCGGTTGTTTTAGAATGAATGCTGCGGGAATCGCCAGGAAAATCGCGGCGATCACATAATCGGTCAGTTTCAGCGACTCCTCGCGTTTTGCGAAGTACCACGCCAGCATCATCGGTACGGCAACTTTAATCAGTTCGGAAGGCTGAATCCTTGCAACACCAAGGTCCAGCCAGCGCCTTGCGCCGTTGGTTATTTCACCGAAGAGGGCAACACCGACCAAAAGCAATAACCCGAGAATATAGAGCGGCAGAGCGACTCGTTCAAGATGCTGGGGCGGGATGTTGGCTGCCAGCCACATTACGACAAATGCTACTGAAATGTTGGTCAGTTGCGCAACAATACGCCCCGAACTCTCTCCCGATGCGCTATACAGGACAAACAGACCGAGCAGCAATGTCAGGAAGAGGCAGCCCATGAGAAAGCCGTCGATATGCTTGACCAGTCGTTTAAGGATGCGATTAATCATGACGATGAACCTCTGTTGGTAACGGTACAGCAACAGGAGCGGGTTGTCCGGCAGGTGTCGGTTCCTTGCCCAGTAAATAGTAATCCATCACCTTGCGGGCAATCGGGCCTGCGACCGAGCCACCCCCGCCGCCATTCTCGACAATGACGGCCAAGGCGATCTGGGGATCGTCAGCCGGAGCATAGGCAATGAATAAGGCATGGTCGCGATGGCGCTCATCCAGCTTGCTGGCGTCATATTTTTCGCCCTGTTTGATTCCAACTACCTGGGCCGTACCGGTCTTTGCCGCCACTGTATAAGGCGCGCCGGCGCCGACTGCGACGGCGGTCCCGCCTGGCAGTGTGACGTCTTCCATGCCTTTTCTGACGATCTCAACGTTTTCCGGGTGTAGTTCTATCCGGTCGCTGGCAACCAGTTCCACAGGGCGAATGGTTCCGGTGCTGGCTTCCTGAATGGCGGTGACTAGATGCGGTTTCATGGCGACGCCATTATTGGCGAACACGGCAGTTGCCTGTGCAAGTTGCATCGGTGTCGCCAGCATGTAACCTTGCCCGATACCGAAAATAACCGTTTCGCCCGGGTACCAGGGTTGATTGAATCGGCGTTTTTTCCATTCCGGTGTCGGCAGCAAGCCTTCAAGCTCGCCCCTGATATCGATGCCGGTTTTTTTGCCAAACCCGAAATGACTGACAAACGATGTCATGGCCTGAATGCCCATTTCGTGGGCAAGCCCATAAAAGAAGGTATCGCATGAGATCGTGATGGCTTTTCGCATATCGACCACGCCGTGTCCCTGCGGTTTCCAGTCCCGGTAGCGATGGGTGTTGCCTGGCAACATAAAGAATCCAGGATCGTTGATGCTAAAGGGAGGCTTACGCTTGCCGGCTTCGAGACCGGCAAGCGCGATGAATGGTTTGAATGTTGAGCCCGGCGGGTAGATGCCACGTAAGGGCCGGTTAATCAGGGGCTTGTCCAGGGACTCATTGAGCGCTTTCCAGTTTTCTGTATCAATACCGCCAACGAACAGATTGGAATCGAAGGTTGGCATGCTGACATAAGCAAGCACCTCGCCGGATTTGGGATTGATTGCCACCAGCGCACCGCGATGTTCTCCAAAAGCTTCTTCGCCGATTTTTTGCAGTTTGCTGTCAACTGACAACATGAGGTTGTCACCCGGAACAGGTGGGTTGCTCGACAGCACGCGGACGGCATGTCCGCCAGAGTCTGTCTCAACCTGTTTAAAACCGGTTTTGCCATGCAGTGTGCTTTCGTAGTACTGCTCAAGCCCGCTTTTGCCTATGTGATCAGAGCCTTTATAGTTTGAGAGCTCGCCCGACTCCTTGAGGTTGATCAAATCCTTGTCGTTGATGCGGCCGATATAGCCAACCAGGTGTGAGCCGAGCGCGCCTTGCGGATAGTGGCGAAAAAGTCGCGATTTGATCTCAACGCCGGGGAAACGGTAGCGATTGACCGCAAAACGGGCAGCTTCTGCCTCGTTCAGGTGAGTTCTTAGCGGGACGCTCTCAAACTCCTGGCTCTCCGACATGATCTTCTTGAAGCGTTTGCGGTCCAGCGACCCCACTTCTACCAACTCACTGATCTGGTCAATCGTGTCTTCAAGGTCCTTGACTTTTGACGGTGTGATTTCCAGGGTATATACGAAGAAGTTATGGGCGAGAACCACTCCGTTTTTATCGAGTATCAAGCCACGGTTCGGCACGACGGGGACCAGCGATATACGATTGCTTTCGGCCAGCGTGTGGTAATGGTCATGCCTGGTCATCTGCAGGTAGAACATACGCGAGACCAGTATGCCAAAACAAATCAGCACAAAAATGGCGGCGATAGCCAGACGTATCCGGAAAAAATAATTTTCCTGCTGATAGTTCTTTAATTCTGAACGTGATCTCATGGGCTTGCCTGCAAGGCCCTAATTCTTATGTGGCGGCGCTTCAATGCCACGAGAGAATATGACGATCTGCCAAAGAAGTATGCCGCTGACACTATGCAGGAAATAGTCCCAGCCCGGAGCATCGTCACCGGCGAACAACTTGAGTACAAGGACAGTCGTCTGGGTGAGTATCAGCAAGGCGAATACATAGGCCGTCTGCTGCCATATGTTGAACAGGGATAATCTGCGCTGATAGCTTACTGCGAAAAAAGCGGTCAATACATAGGCCATGGCATTCTGGCCAAACAGGCCGCCAGTCACCAGGTCTATCAGCAGGCCTGCAAACCATGCGGTGCCAATGCTGCATAAGTGGGGCGCCCGCAAAAGCCAGTAAATCGTGACCAGGAGCAAGAAGTCGGGGCGAATCTGTAAGCCGAAGCCGGCCCAGGGCAGGAGCTGGCAGATAAGTGCCAGCAGCATTGAAATGTAAACGTGTTTAAGGCCGACGGTTTGCATTTGGTTCTACAGCAGCTGGTTGGGTTGATGGTGCGGTTTTCCTGGTTGTTGTGACTGTGACTGTGGCAGGGGCGGTGTTTGTTTTGTTCACTACCGTGCCCAGTGCTGATTCTATTTTTGGAATGCCAATCAGTAGTACCTGCCTGTGACTCTTGACACCGGCGATAGGCTTGGACGTGATGAGCGCAAACGGTGAATCCGGATTGCGTTCGACACTGATCACTTCAGCCACTGCAAGACCTACCGGGTAAACACCGTCGATACTTGAAGTGATTAGCCGGTCGCCTTTCTGGATATCCACGTTTGCTGGCAAGTAAGGCAAATCCAGCACATTGTCGACACCAGCACCAAAGGCAATCGCACGTAAGCCGTTTCTTTCAATCTGAACAGGAATGGAAAGCTCTTTGTCGGTGATCAGTGTGACTTCACTGGAGAAAGGATAAACACGGGTTACCTGGCCAATGACGCCATCGCCATCGACGACTGCTTGCCCTGCCGTAATGTTCTGCCTAGAGCCCAGATTGACCACCATTTTCTGGGAAAACGGATCGCGGCCCATATGCAGGATTTCACCCAGGCGCGCGGGTTGGGCGATGACTTGAGATGCGCCTAGCAAGCTGCGTAAATGTTCATTTTCCACTTCAAGCTCGTTGAGCCTTTGCAATTTTGCGCCATCATCTAGGGCTTGCCTGCTGAGCTTTCGATTGTTCTCGACCAATGTTGTATGTGCTGTTACGTACTCTGCGGCTGAGTAGTAGAGATCAAACGGTGCGTTTGCAACGACCTGCAAGGGATGAAGCAAGGCAACGAAGCCTTGCCGCACCTCAACCAGATAATGAAGTCGTGAATCTGTGGCGATCAGTGCCAGGGATAGTGCAGAAAAGAACACAAGCCGCGCGAAAGGGCTCGGGCCACGAACAAAGAACGATGGGGTTTGTTGAGGTTCCAGAGCGCGAGGCATGGTGCCTAATTGCTTTCAGAAAAAAACAAGCCGCCTGAAGCGTAGCGGCCTGGATGCAGTTTAAAAAAATGTAGTCTGTGATTACTCGCTGGCAAATACATTGCCCAGTTTATCCATTTCTTCCAGTGCGCGTCCGCAACCGCGTGCAACGCAGGTGAGCGGATCCTCGGCGACGATGACCGGCAAACCGGTCTCCTCGACTAACAAGCGATCCAGATCGCGTAACAACGCACCGCCGCCGGTCAGCACCATGCCTTTTTCCGCGATGTCCGCACCCAGTTCAGGCGGTGTTTGTTCGAGCGCGGATTTCACTGCGCCTACAATCGCATTCAATGGTTCGGTCAGTGCTTCAAGGATTTCGTTGCTGGAGATGGTGAATTTACGTGGCAGGCCTTCGGCCAGGTTGCGGCCGGTGACTTCCATTTCCAGTACTTCGGAACCCGGGAAAGCGGAGCCGATTTTCTTCTTGATCAATTCAGCGGTGGGTTCGGAAATCTGCATGCCGTAGTTGCGGCGTATGTAATCGATGATGGCCTGGTCGAATTTGTCGCCGCCTACGCGCTCGGACTTGGCGTAGACGATACCGCCGAGCGAGATGACACCCACTTCCGTCGTGCCGCCGCCGATATCCACCACCATGGAACCGGTTGCATCTGCCACCGGCATGTCGGCACCAATCGCAGCAGCCATCGGTTCCTCGATCAGGTAAACCTGTCTGGCACCTGCGCCGATGGCGGATTCGCGGATCGCACGGCGCTCGACTTGCGTGGAGCCGACAGGAACACAGATGATGATGCGTGGGTTGGGTGAGAACAGGCGGGATTCATGAATGCGACGGATGAAATACTTGAGCATCTGCTCGGTGACGGTGAAATCGGCGATCACACCATCTTTCATCGGGCGGATCGCGGTAATGTTGGAAGGTGCCCGGCCCAGCATGCGCTTGGCTTCAAGACCGACAGCCAGGATGGTTTTCTTGCCGGCTGGCCCGCCCTCCTGGCGAATGGCGACTACCGAAGGCTCATCGAGCACTACACCCTTGCCGCGCACATAAATCAGCGTGTTGGCTGTGCCAAGGTCAATGGCTAAATCATTTGAAAAATAACTATTTAAAATACCGAACATTGTTTTGTTTCCCGTGCCTGCCGTTAATTGCTATTGTTCTACGCTGAAGTCTGAACGCCAAAGTACATAAAGCAGGCGTGATGATTAAGAAGCGTAATAAATCGGGCTATAATAACCGATATCGTATTGAAAATTAAGATTCAAATGAAATTACCGATGAAATTAAGATTGAATTTATCCGGCGGGGTGTTTCAATGTCTTTGAACACCACCGATGTAAAGCGTATCGCGCATCTGGCGCGTATCGAGATCAGCGATGTCGAGGCTGAAGCTACACTGCAAAAACTGTCCGGTATTCTCGGCCTGATCGAACAGATGCAGGCTGTCGATACAACCGGCATTACACCGATGTCGCACTCGCAGGATGTCACCCAGCGCTTGCGTGAGGATGTCGTCACCAAAAGCAACCAGCGCGACGAATTCCAGAAAAACGCACCGCCTATCGGTAACGGTTCTACCGAATCCGCAGTCGAGAATGGTCTATATCTCGTCCCTAAAGTCATTGAATAGTTCCGAAGCCATGATCAACAGTAGCCTTAAACAGCTGGGGGCAATGCTTGCCAGCAAACAAATTTCCAGTGTCGAACTGACGCAGGAATATCTCCAACGCATAGCGCAACATAACCCTGACATAAACGCTTACATCACGCTGGATAGCGCAAAGGCATTGGCACAGGCGGCTGCTGCCGACCAGCGAATTGCACAGGGCAAAGCGGAGCCGCTCACTGGCATTCCTGTCGCGCAAAAGGATATTTTTGTCGCCAAGGGCTGGAAGACCACCTGCGGTTCCAGGATGCTGGAAAATTTTGTCGGTCCTTATGATGCCGGTGTCATCGAGCGTTTTGATGCTGCAGGTGCCGTGAATCTCGGCAAGACCAATATGGATGAATTCGCCATGGGTTCTTCCAACGAAACTTCTTATTTCGGCGGTGTTAAAAACCCATGGGATAGAAGCCGCGTGCCTGGAGGCAGTTCAGGCGGCAGTGCAGCTGCCGTCGCCGCACGTTTATGTGCTGCTGCAACAGGTACGGATACCGGCGGTTCGATTCGCCAGCCGGCTTCGCTATGCGGCTTTTCCGGCCTGAAACCTACTTACGGGCTGGTTTCACGTTACGGCATGATAGCCTTCGCTTCATCGCTTGACCAGGCCGGTCCGATGGCAAAATCCTGTGAAGATATGGCGCTTATGATGAATGTCATGACAGGTTTCGATGAGCGTGATTCCACCAGTTTGCAGCGCGAAAAAGAAGATTACACGCGGGATTTGCAGAAGTACGAAGCCAAAAGCCAGCCCCTGGCAGGTTTGAAAGTAGGTTTGCCCAAGGAGTACTTTGCTGAAGGTCTGGATGCTTCTGTCGCAAAAGTAGTACAGGACGCTATCGCGGAGTATCGCAAGCTTGGTGCCGAAATCGTCGATATCAGCCTGCCCAATACGCAACTCTCGATACCGGTTTATTACGTACTGGCGCCGGCAGAAGCCTCGAGCAACCTGTCGCGTTACGATGGCGTGCGCTATGGTCATCGTGCGGCGGAATACACGGATTTGATGGATATGTACTGCAAGACGCGTGCTGAAGGGTTCGGTGCCGAAGTCAAACGCCGTATCCTCATCGGTACTTATGTGCTGAGTGCCGGTTATTACGACGCCTACTATCTCAAGGCACAGCAAATCCGTCGACTGATCGCACAGGATTTCGAAGAGGCTTTCAAGCAGTGCGACATCATTCTTGGCCCGACAGCTCCGTCGACTGCGTTCAAGGCAGGTGAAAAAGCGGACGATCCGGTGTCCATGTATCTGCAGGATATCTATACCATTGCCGTCAACTTGGCAGGTTTGCCCGGCATGAGCATTCCTGCAGGCTTTGCTGAGGTCGATGGCAAGAAGCTGCCTGTCGGTCTGCAGGTGATCGGTAATTATTTTGATGAGGCGCGCATGTTGAATGCAGGACATGCCTATCAACAAGTGACGGATTGGCATTTACAGATGCCAGAGGGAATTGCGTAATGGAATGGGAAGTTGTCATCGGGCTGGAAACACACACCCAGCTGCAAACTAAATCCAAGATATTTTCAGGTGCATCGACCACCTATGGTGCCGAGCCGAATACGCAAGCTTGCGAAGTGAGCATTGCCTTACCGGGTGTCTTGCCAGTGCTGAACAAGGAAGCAGTGAAGTGTGCGATCAAATTCGGTCTGGCCGTGGATGCGGAAATCGCTTCAAGATCGGTATTTGCGCGTAAGAATTACTTCTACCCTGATTTGCCCAAGGGCTACCAGATCAGTCAATACGAACTGCCTGTCGTAGGTAAGGGCTCACTTACTGTTCAGGTTGGCGATACGGAAAAGACCATACGTATTACCCGTGCCCATCTGGAAGAAGATGCGGGCAAGTCCGTGCATGGTGCAAGTGAAGGCATGTCAGGCATCGACCTTAACCGTGCCGGTACGCCATTGCTGGAAATCGTGACGGAGCCGGATATGCGTTCTGCTGCCGAAGCCGTGGCTTATGCCAAGAAGCTGCATGAACTGGTACAGTGGATAGGTATCTGCGACGGCAATATGCAGGAAGGCAGCTTCCGCTGTGACGTCAATGTATCGGTACGTCCTAAAGGGTCTGATAAATTAGGCACGCGCCGCGAAATCAAGAACCTGAATTCGTTCAAATTCATGCAGCAGGCGATTGAATACGAGACCCGCTGGCAGATCGAAACGCTGGAAGACGGTGGCACTATCCAGCAGGCTACTGTGCTGTTCAATCCCGACACGGGTGAGACGCGCTCCATGCGCAGCAAGGAAGAAGCAAACGATTACCGCTATTTCCCTGACCCGGATCTGCTGCCGCTGGAAATTACCGAGGCAGACAAGGCTGCTGTCAGGGCTGAAATGCCTGAGTTGCCGCAAGCCATGCAAACGCGGTTTGTCAGTGAGTACAAGCTATCTGCCTATGATGCAGCTGCGCTGACTTCATCCAGGGCAATCGCCGATTATTTTGTATCGACTGCCAAGGCATTTGGCGGCGAACCCAAGATTGCGGCCAATTGGGTAATGGGCAGTGTTGCTGCCAAGCTCAATGAGGAAGATAAGGACATCAGCGCTTCACCGGTCTCGTCAGAACAACTTGCCGGTTTGTTGAAACGAATCGCCGACAACACCATTTCCAATAAAATCGCCAGGGAAGTATTCGATGCGATGTGGAGTGGTGAGGGTGAGGCAGATGCCATCATCGAGAAAAAAGGCCTGAAGCAGGTCACGGATTCTGGTGCGATTGAAGCTATGATTGACGAGGTGCTGGCAGCGAATCAGGCTATGGTGGAAGAATTCAGGGCAGGCAAGGAAAAGGCTTTCAATGCCCTGGTAGGCCAGGCGATGAAGGCCTCAAAGGGTAAAGCCAATCCGGCGCAGGTCAACGAAATACTGAAAAAGAAACTAGAGTTTAAGTGAGCCCGGGCCACCTGATCTTTAGGTGGCCTGAATATCAGTTCTGCTCGGCCTTGATTTCAATGAAGCGCTTCTTGTCTTCATTGAAGCGCTTGTGAGTCGCATCCATGCTTGCCTTACGATGGGCAATTTGATCATCAATCCTGGCGATTTCGGCTTTGATATCACCTGAGTCCTTGCCTAGGTCTTCAGGAACCGGTTTTCCCCGTTTATTGAAACCATCAATATTCTTTTGATTGGTCTCCAGCCTTTTTAGTGCGCCGGCTTTGCGTTGTTCCAGTGCCTGTATTGAGACCTCATCCATCTGCAAACTGCGGTCTCGCGCCAGGTCGATTTCCTGCTCGGTAGTGTAAGAGGCGCGCAGCGCACGATCGCGCCGTCTCTGCTCAAGCAGGGTTTCATCAACTTCATTGTCCTTGATATTGCTGACCTGGTTGCGCTTGATGACAACGCCTTGATTGTTCAGCACGCTGTTATCGCGGTGTACATCTTTAGCTGGCATTTTGTCGCCATAATGGGTGACCCCTTTTTCGTCCACCCATTTATGTATCTTGCCGCCGCCAGCATGCGCGGCATTACCTACCAGCAATGTAAGTGTAATGAACTGCAGTATCCTGATGCGTATAAAAGACAGCGCCTGCATAAGTTTCCTGATTTGTAATTAGGAGCTGCTACCGTACCGCTTGCGATAATCTTCTATCGTCGATAGATTTTGCGCCATATCTGGCTGACTCTGCAAGTATTCAATCAGGCCGTTCAAGTTGGCGATGCTGCACACGGGCAAACCACTATCCAGTTCGACTTCCTGCACGGCCGATAATTGCCCGAGGCCGCGTTCCTGGCGGTCGATAGCGATGGCGACCGCTACCGGTTTTGCACCTGCTGCCCGGATGATATCGACTGATTCGCGTACCGAGGTGCCGGCAGAAATCACATCATCGACAATCAATACACGCCCTTCCAATGGTGCACCTACAATCGTGCCGCCTTCGCCATGGTCTTTGGCTTCCTTGCGATTATAGGCATAAGGTATATTGCGGCCTTGGCGGGCGAGCGCGATAGCAATGCTGGCCGCCAGGGTGATACCCTTGTAGGCGGGACCGAATAACATATCGAACTGAATACCGGATTTCAGGATGGCGGCAGCATAGAATTCGCCCAGTTTCATCAGGCTTTCGCCATCATTGAACAGGCCTGCATTAAAAAAGTAGGGACTTAAGCGACCCGCCTTTGTTTTGAATTCGCCGAAACGTAGTACCTGCTTATCGATGGCGAAACGTATAAAATCTTGTGTGGTGTCAGTCATTGTTTAAAAACTAATAAAAGGAATGGATTTGTTAAGAATTATATCTGCAAACCTCAACGGCATACGTTCTGCAAACAACAAGGGTTTTTATACCTGGCTGGCAAAACAGGATGCAGATGTCGTCTGCATGCAGGAAATCAAAGCGCAAGCGGCAGACATGACGCGCGAAATGCTGCAGCCGGAAGGCTTCTACGGTTATTTTCACTATGCCGAGAAGAAGGGCTACAGCGGTGTTGGTATCTATAGTAAAAAGCAGCCGGATGCGATTATCGAAGGACTGGGGATTGCGGATATCGATGCTGAAGGCCGTTACATTGAGGCCAGATTTGGGAATCTTTCCGTGATTTCTCTTTATCTGCCCTCCGGCTCAAGCGGCGAGGAGCGGCAGGCTTTCAAATTCAGCGTCATGGCGCGCTTTATGCCATATCTGGAATCTTTAAAAGCTTCCGGCCGCGAAGTCATCGTTTGCGGTGACTGGAACATCGCGCATAAAGAGGCGGACTTGAAGAACTGGAAAGGCAATAAAAAGAATTCCGGTTTTCTGCCGGAAGAGCGGGCATGGATGACCGATTTGTTTGATCGTGTCGGCTGGAACGACGTCTACAGGAAATTACACCCCGATACGACGGACGAGTGCTATACATGGTGGAGCAATCGTGGCCAGGCCTGGGCCAAGAATGTCGGTTGGCGTATCGATTACCAGATCGCTACGCCTATCATCGCGGCAAAGGCAAAATCAGCCGTGGTGTATAAAAATGAACGTTTCAGCGATCATGCGCCGCTGATTATCGATTACGAGGTGACGGTCTGAGATTACTGCGCCAGCATCTTGCCAATCTCGCGTTCGTATTCTGGAAAATATCTGGCTATCACGGAAAGATCAAAACTGCGCAATATGCTGGTGTTCGATTCACGCTCAAGCAGGAATTCGAACGACTTTTTGATCAGTGATTCTAGCGGTACTTTGCCGCCAACCAGTTTTTCTGCATAGTCTGGTCGTACCGAGACAATATGGGTGGTGGCACTCTGCCCTTGAATTCTGACTTCAAAACTATGGGTATCCAGTGATTTGATATCGATAGTTTGCATGGCGCTGACCCGAAGACTCGATGGTGTAAATCTAACCCAGTAGCGCTCATTTAACTAGATATTTTCAACGAAGTGGCCTGGAATACTTTTCCGCTGTTGCGATTTTGCACATCTGTGTCCAACTCAAGGTCTGGAGCGACTGGGTTGAATGGCCCTCATGTCACTCTCAAACCATGTAATCATGCAGCCTATCCCTCCTGCATTGTCTATCGTGAACATCGTTTCATTGTGTAATCCCTGGTAATTTTTAATTGGTCGAAATCAACATGCATCCCTTACACTGTCATGAGCATGCACACGCTCACCAACACTCTCTTATAATCTAGCCATCATTTAAATGGCCCTCCAATTTCAAGAACAACTCAATGAATGCCTATCTGGAAATCTTTCGTAGCCGCCGTGTAGCCGTTGTGTGTTTGCTCGGTTTTTCATCTGGCCTGCCGCTGGCGCTAACAACCGGTACCTTGCAGGCATGGATGACGGTTTCCGGGGTCGATCTGGCGACTATCGGGATTTTTACCCTGGTGGGTATCCCCTATACCTGGAAATTTCTCTGGGCGCCGTTCATGGATCGCTATGTACCGCCATTTCTCGGTCGCCGGCGCGGCTGGATTGTCGGTACCCAATTGCTGTTAGGTGTCTGCATTGCCATCATGGGTGCGCTCAATCCGGCCACCATGCCCTGGGCGCTGGCTGCGCTGGCCTTGATGGTGGCTTTTATTTCAGCATCGCAGGATGTGGTATTTGATGCCTATCGCGCTGATGTTTTGCGACCTGTGGAGCGCGGTATCGGTGCGGCAGTTTCTGTACTTGGCTACAGGCTGGCGATGCTGGTTTCCGGTGCGCTGGCCTTGATACTTTCAGACCAGATCGGTTGGCAGAACACATACTGGCTGATGGCGGCATTGATGCTCGCTGCGATCGGCGCCACCCTGTTCGGGCCAGAGCCGGAAGTGGTTGTGACGCCGCCGAAGACACTGACTGAGGCCGTGGTTGAGCCGTTGAAGGAATTCTTTGCCAGGAACGGTGCATGGGGACTATTGCTGCTTATCGTGCTTTACAAGCTGGGCGATGCATTTGCCGGTTCGTTGACGACCGCCTTCCTGATCCGGGGTGTCGAGTTTACCCCGACGGAAGTCGGCGCTATCAACAAAGGCATGGGGCTTGCGGCAACATTGGTCGGTGTCGTGTTTGGCGGTGTTCTGATGGCTCGGCTGGGGCTCTTCAAATCTTTGCTGGTGTTCGGAATTTTGCAGGCGATATCGAACCTTACCTTCATGTGGCTGGCTTCGATAGGCAAGGATTATGGCGTCATGGTGCTGGCGGTCGGTTTCGAGAATCTCGCCGGCGGCATGGGGACGGCTGCCTTTGTCGCGCTGTTGATGGCGATGTGCGATAAACGCTTCACGGCCAGCCAGTTCGCTTTGCTGTCGGCACTGGCGGCAGTCGGGCGTGTCTATGTCGGGCCGGCCTCCGGCTATATGGTGGAAGCCATAGGCTGGACGACTTTTTTCGGCTTCACTTTCCTTATTGCGCTACCCGGCCTGTTCTTGCTGCTGGCGATGCGCCGCACGATAGAGAACATGGGTCGTGCTTGAGTTTTCGCTTACTGCCGCATTTCTGGTTGGCCTGCTCGGCGGCGGGCATTGTGTGGGCATGTGCGGCGGCATTGTCGGTGCGGTCACCATGACCTTGCCCGGCAGCAGGCCAAAATTTCCTTTTCTGATCAGTTATAACCTTGGCCGTATAAGCAGCTATGTACTTGCTGGAGTGATCGCTGGCGCGATCGGTGCCTCCAGTTTCTTTCTGGAGCATGTGCTGCCGGTCGAGAAAGTCTTGTATGCGCTGGCCAGTATCATGTTGCTGTTGCTCGGGCTTTATCTGGCAGGTATCTGGCGGGTATTGACCATGCTTGAAGCTCTTGGCGGCAAGCTCTGGCAGCGTATTCAGCCATTATCCAGGACCTTGTTGCCGGTGAAATCCATTCCGCAATCCTACCTGCTCGGCACACTCTGGGGCTGGCTGCCTTGCGGCCTCGTCTATAGCGTACTGGTGGCGGCGATTGCTACCGCCAATCCGGTGCAGGGCGGCCTGCTGATGTTGGCGTTTGGCTTGGGGACCTTGCCGACATTGCTGGCAATGGGCATGGCGGCGGTGCGATTGAAAACCTTTTTACAGAATCTCTGGTTCAGGAGGTTGAGTGGTCTGCTGATTGCCGGTTTTGGCGTGATGGGCTTATTCAGCCTGCTGTGAGGGAGTCGCGTCTACTTCTTCTTTTCCAGCCTGTACATTGCCAGGCTACCTAACAGGTTCGGCATAAAATGAATGCGTTCTCCATTGGTCAGCACCAGCCGTTCTTTCACGTGGATATTGTGGTCTGCGCAGAATTTATCAAAATCGTTGATAGTGCACAGGTGCACGTTCGGCGTATCGTACCATTGGTAAGGCAGGTCGTCAGAGACGGGCATCCGTCCTTTGATGGACTGTAGCCTGTTGCGCCAGTAGCCGAAATTGGGGAAGGTGACGATGGCTTCGCGTCCCACGCGCAACATCTCCTGCACAATGTGCTCCGTGTTGTGCATGGCTTGCAGGGTCTGCGACAAAATCACGACATCGAAAGACTGCGCCTCAAAGCCCGACAGGCCTGCTTCCAGGTCCATCTGGATGACATTGATGCCATTGTTCATGCATTTCAGCCAGTTTTCGTCATCCTTCTCTACACCATAGCCGCGCACTTCCATCGAGCCTTGCAGAAAGTGCAGCAATTCGCCATCGCCGCAGCCTAGGTCCAGGGCTTTGCATCCGAATCTGAGCCAGTTTGCGATAATCGCAAAATCCTGCCGGAATTCCGTGATTTCTTCCAAATTATGCGTGGCGTTCATGCCGTACCCTCCGTCTGGATGCTATCCAGATAGTTGCGCAAGATATTGTGATAATGCGGGTCTGGCATCAGGAAGGCATCATGGCCATGCGCGGCTGTCACCTCTGCGTAACTGACGGAAAGCTCGTTGTCCAATAGCGCTTTGACAATCTCGCGTGAGCGGGCTGGTGAAAAGCGCCAGTCGCTGGTGAATGAAACCACCAGGAACTTGGCTTTAACATTGGCCAGTGCGGCGGAGAGATCGCCATCGTATTCCAGTGCCGGGTCGAAATAATCCAGGGCACGGGTCATGCGTAAATAAGTATTGGCATCGAACTCGCCCGCAAACTTATCGCCCTGGTAGCGTAGGTAGGATTCCATTTCGAATTCCACGCCAAAACCATACTTGATCTCGCTATCTTTCAGCTTGCGGCCAAACTTCGCACCCATCGCATCATCGGAAAGATATGTGATGTGACCGAGCATGCGGGCGATACGTAAGCCGCGGCGCGGCACCGCCTTATGCTCATAATAATGACCATCATAGAATTCAGGGTCGGTCATGATGGCCTGGCGTGCGACTTCATTGAATGCCATGTTCTGTGCCGTGAGGTTCGGCGCAGAGGCAATGACCAGCGCGTGAGCAATGCGCTCAGGGTAGCTGATTGTCCACTGCAAAGCTTGCATGCCGCCCAGGCTGCCGCCAATCACTGCGGCGAGTTTCTCAATGCCAAGATGATCTGCCAGTCTGGCTTGCGAAGCGACCCAGTCTTCTACGGTCACCACCGGGAATTCGGCCCCCCAGGGTTTGCCGGTGGCCGGATTGATGCTGGAGGGCCCGCTGCTGCCGTGACAGCCTCCCAGGTTGTTCAGCCCGATGACAAAGAATCGGTTGGTATCCAGCGGCCTGCCCGGACCGATGAGGTTATCCCACCAGCCTGGATATTTATCGTTTTCGCTGTATTTTCCGGCGACATGATGATTGCCGGAAAGGGCGTGGCAAATCATGACCGCATTGGATTTATCGGCATTTAAAGTGCCGTATGTTTCATAAGTGAGGTCGAACTCGGGCAATACCGCCCCGCTTTTTAGCTTGAGCGGTTCGGAGAAGTGAGCGGTTTGAGCAGCAACAATGCCTACAGATGAAGTTTCTGACATGACAGGATTATACTACGGCTTATGCATCCTACTATCTCGGCCTATCAGGGCGTTTTCCCGCGATTGGGCGACAGCGTTTATATACACCCAAGTGCCACGGTGATTGGCGATGTCATTCTCGGTGACCATGCTTCGGTTTGGCCGGGCGTCGTTATGCGTGGCGACGTCAATCATATTCGTATAGGTGCGGGCACCAATATTCAGGATATTTCCATCCTGCATGTCAGTCATCAATCCAGTTGGGAGCCGGCGGGTGCACCGCTGATCATCGGCGATCATGTCACGATTGGGCACAAGGTGATTCTTCATGGCTGCACGATCGAGGATGAATGCCTGATCGGCATGGGCAGTATCGTCATGGATAAGGCGGTTGTACAGAAACACGTATTGCTTGGGGCCGGAAGCCTGGTGCCTGAAGGCAAAGTGCTGGAAAGCGGCTATCTTTATCTGGGCAGTCCTGCGAAAAGAGTCAGGGCGCTGACGGAAAAGGAGATAGCCCATTTCATGTATTCGGCGAATCATTACATCAAGCTGAAAAACAATTACCTCATCGCCTAACGAATTTTTAATTTCAATTAAAGCCTTGATTTGTTAAAGCAATATCCTTGTTTTACCGTTAATGTGTATGTACTGTCATTAAGTAAAGGTTAACTGGCATCTGCCTTGGGATATAGCGATTTTCGATCATGCTGGACTATAAAAGAGAAATAGTACTTCCACTGGTGATGGCAGCCATGACGCTGCTGGCGGCAGTCTCGTGGCTATTTTTTGCGGCATTCAACCTGATCGATAACGTTGCATTGAAAGGCACTCTTGACGAGGCGCGTTATGAATCTGTCAACCTGCTTAGTGCGATAGTGGATGCTGAAACTGGTCAGCGCGGTTACCTCATTACCAACAATGTCACTTTTCTTGAGCCTTACAACCATGCACGTGCACGTGCCGCTGAGGCCCTGGTGAAATGGTCTGCAAGTACAACTAATCTTCCTGAGCTGAAACCTATCATTGCCAACCTGCAAAAACTGATCGATGAAAAATTTCGTATTATCGAATCGTCATTGCAGATTCAATTGAATGCCGGATCTTATGCACCGCACCTTACCTTGAGTAAAGACCACGGCAGGGAAATCATGGATAAGATACGTGCGGAGCTGAATAGTGCTGGCGATATCCTGAATGCCAGCGAGCAGCGGGTTCGTGATGAGATTAATACGCGATTGAGACAGGCTATTACGGGGGCTGTGCTTCTGCTATTGGTGATGGTGGGTATACTTTTGTTTGCTTACCGCAGAACCGTCTATCTGTTCGATCAGAACATCAAGGCGCAGAAAGTTGCAGACAGGCTGAATTATCAGGCCGGCCATGATGCACTGACAGACATACCCAACAGGCGCAATTTCGAACTGACACTTAAACGCGTGCTTGCCATGTCAGCGCGTAATAGGGAGTCGTTCGGTTTGCTTTATCTCGATCTGGATGGCTTCAAAAAGGTGAATGATCAATATGGTCACGATGTCGGGGACGCCGCGCTGATCGAAGTGATTGAAAGGTTTACCGTAGCTTTACGCGAGTCGGACTTTCTTGCTCGAATCGGTGGAGATGAGTTTGTCCTGATCGTGCAGAATTACGGAAACAAGGCTGAACTTGAGCTGTTAGCCAATCGCATTATTCAATCCTTGCATTCTGATATCCTGATTGCAGGCCGTAAGATCAGATTGGGCGTCAGCATAGGCGTCGCTTGTTACCCATCCGATGCGCGCGCTACCGACTCCCTGGTTGCCAAGGCTGATGCTGCGATGTACAGGGCCAAAGAAGCCGGCAGAAACTGTGTGTATTTCGCGACTTGATGATTGAGTGCTGAATCAGGCTTTTGTGCCGTATGTAACCCGCAAGATGCCAGCCAGATCTGGCGCATGGCCAATCCCATCGAATCCTGCAAGCTTCAACAACTCAGCCAGGCGCTCCGCTTGATCGTAGCCATGTTCCAAAAGCAGTTTCCCGCCCGATTCCAAATGCTGCCTGGCTTTTCCAATAATCTTACGGATGTCATCCAGGCCGTCTTTGCCGGAGGCAAGTGCACCGATAGGTTCGAAGCGCAGGTCGCCTGCCGATAGATGCGCATCATTTTCTGCGATGTACGGTGGATTGGTGACAATGATATCGAATGTTTTACCAGAAAGCCCCGAGAACCAGTCGCTCCGGATGAATTTGACATTCCTGATACCAAGCTGCTCAGCATTGACTATGGCTACCTGAAGCGCATTTTGCGAGAGGTCCACGGCAACGACTTCTGTAGCGGGGCGTTGAGAAGCGATCGCCAGTGCGATTGCGCCAGTTCCTGTACCCAGATCCAGCACTTTATAGGATGACTTCTGGGGAATGCGTTGCAGGGCAGCCTCGACCAGCGTTTCTGTATCCGGTCTTGGGATTAGTGTATCCCTGCTTACTTTAAGGTCCAGGCCGAAAAATTCCCGGTGACCGATAATATAGGCGATCGGTTCGCCTGCAAGGCGACGGTCTAACCGGGATTGGAATCCGGCAATCGCTGGATCGTCCAATCCATCCTTCTCATGTGCCAGAAGCCATGCATGACTGGCGCCAAGTACATCCTGCAAAAGCAGTCTGGCTTCCAGTCTGGCTTCGCGCTTATCAATGGCGAGTGAGTTGGTGATTTGTTGCTGAGCTTCGCTTAGAAGTGACCGAATCAGTCGCGCTTCTCCGGCCATTAATGGTCTTCACCCAACGCGGCCAGCAAGTCGGTTTGATGTTCGGCAGACAATGCGCCGATCAGTTCGTCCATATCGCCTTCAGTAATCGCGTCGATTTTATACAGCGTGAGATTGATACGGTGGTCGGTAATACGGCCCTGTGGGTAATTGTAGGTGCGGATACGTTCGCTGCGGTCGCCGGAACCGATCAGGGATTTACGCTCGCTGGCGATTTTGGATTGTTGCTCGTTGACCTGTGCGGCCTTGATACGCGCGGCGAGCACGCTCATGGCCTGCGCCTTGTTCTTATGCTGGCTGCGGTCATCCTGGCATTCAACGACGATACCGGTTGGCAGATGCGTGATGCGGACAGCGGAATCCGTCTTGTTGATATGTTGACCGCCTGCGCCGCTGGCACGATAAGTATCGATGCGGATATCAGCGGGATTGATGGTCACATCGGAGACTTCATCAGCTTCCGGCAATACCGCCACGGTACAGGCTGAAGTATGGATGCGTCCTTGCGTCTCCGTGTCCGGTACCCGCTGCACACGGTGCCCGCCGGATTCGAATTTCAATTTGGAATAAGCGCCAAACCCTTCGATCTTGGCGATGATTTCCTTGTAGCCGCCGACTTCAGACTCGCTGGCTGAGACGACCTCTACCTTCCAGCGTTGGCGTTCGGCATAGCGCGAATACATGCGGAAAAGATCGCCAGCGAATAAAGCGGACTCATCGCCGCCGGTTCCTGCGCGGATTTCCAGGAATATATTACGTTCGTCGTTCGGGTCCTTGGGTAACAGCAGTTTCTGCAACTCTGCTTCTACCGCTTCCAGTTTAGCCTTGCCGCTTTCGATCTCCTCTTGTGCAAATTCCTTCATTTCAGGGTCGGAGAGCATTTTCTGCGCTTCGGCGATATCGGCCTCGCCTTGTTCATATACGTGGAATTGTTCGACGATGGGCGTGATCTCCGCATGCTCTTGCGAGAGTTTGCGGAAATTATCCATATCGGCAGTGGCATTTTCAGTGCTCAATAGACGGTTCAACTCATCAAGGCGCTCGCTCAGGGTGGCGAGCTTTTTTAACATGGAAGGCTTCATAGATTGACTTCTGCTTTTGTTCTGGGTGTGTTCGGGTGGTTTATTCGGAGATTTGGTACAACTGGCGTAACAGCGATTCAAGTTGTTCGCGGTCATTGCCATGGGAATTGTTCAGCGCATGGCTCGGGCCATGCAGGAGTTTGTTGGTGAGAGCGCTGCTGAGGGATTCCAGAACCGCTGCAGGGTTCTCGCCGCGTGCCAGCAGTCTTTGCGCCTTGTCCAGTTCATTGCGGCGATGTTGTTCGGCCTGGTCGCGTAGAGCGCGTATGGTCGGCACCGCATCCCGGTTCTTCAGCCATTGCATGAAGTTCTGCACGCGTAAATCGATGATCGTCTCAGCTTCGGCAGCAGCTTCCTGGCGGTTGCCCAGGCCTTCCTGCACGACTTGTGCCAGATCGTCCACGGTATAGAGATATACGTCATCCAGTTCACCTGCTTCCGGTTCGATGTCACGTGGTACGGCAAGATCGACCATGAAAATCGGTCGATGTTTGCGTGCCTTGATAGCGCGCTCGACCATGCCCAGGCCAACAATCGGCAATTGGCTGGCAGTGGAAGTGACGACGATATCGAATTCGGCCAGCCTGCCAGGCAGGTCGGCCAGCAGGATGGCATGCCCGCCAATTCTTTCTGCCAGCTCATTGCCGCGCTCCAGCGTGCGGTTGGCGATCGTGATGGAACCTGGTTTCTGCGCAGCGAAATGTTCCGCACACAGTTCGATCATTTCCCCTGCGCCGATGAACAGGACATTCAGGCCTTCAAGCTTGCCATAAATGCGCTGTGCAAGACGCACGGAGGCGGCTGCCATGGATAGCGAACTGGCGCCTATGTCGGTGTTGGTGCGGACCTCTTTTGCGACGGCAAAAGTACGCTGGAACAGCTTGTGCAGCAAAGTGCCCAGCGTGCCGGCGCTGTCGGCGATTTTTACTGCTTGCTTCATCTGACCCAATATCTGCGGTTCGCCCAGCACCATGGAGTCCAGTCCTGAAGCAACGCGGAAAGTGTGCTTGACGGCGTCCTCGTGAGGCAAAGTGTAGATATAGGGCTGGATATTCTGCGGATTCAGTCTGTGATAATTCGCCAGCCATTCGAGCGCGCGTTGCGGATCATCCGTATTGCAATACAATTCGGTGCGGTTGCAGGTAGAAAGAATGGCTGCTTCCTTGACGCCATAGCCTGCGCCGTGCGCGGTCAGCTCGCGCAAAGCCTCCCCCAGATGCTCGTTCTGGAAAGCAACATGCTCGCGTATGGAAATTGGTGCGGTGTTGTGATTTACACCGACTGTGAATAAATGCATTCCGTAATTTTCCTGTATCGCTCAGTCTTAAGCAACACAAACAACGTACTACCGTAGTTTTTGTGCACCTTTACGGTTAAAATGATGTTTTACTCGCAAATTTAGAATTCATTATCATGGCTAAACAATTCAGAATCGCTCCAAGTATCCTTTCCGCCAACTTTGCCAAACTGGGTCAGGAAATCACCGATGTGATTACTTCCGGTACGGATATCGTTCACTTCGACGTGATGGATAACCATTACGTTCCGAACCTTACGATAGGCCCATTGGTCTGCGAAGCTATACGTCCGGTGACTGATGCCATCATTGATGTACATCTGATGGTGAAGCCGGTGGATCGTATTATCCCAGACTTCGCAAAAGCGGGTGCCAATATCATTACTTTCCATCCGGAAGCTTCCGACCACATTGACCGCAGCCTGTCACTGGTTCGCGATCATGGTTGTAAGTCCGGCCTGGTGTTCAATCCTGCAACGCCATTAAGCTATCTGGATTACGTCATGGACAAGGTCGACATGATTCTGCTGATGTCGGTGAACCCCGGTTTCGGCGGTCAGAAATTCATTCCCGGCACCCTGGACAAGCTGAGAGAAGCACGCGCCAGAATCGATGCCTATACGGAAAAAACCGGCCGGGAAATCTGGCTGGAAGTCGATGGCGGTGTGAATGCTGCAAACATTGCTGAGATTGCACGTGCTGGTGCAGATACTTTCGTGGCTGGTTCCGCCGTCTTTGGTGCGGGTAAGGATACTGACCCGAACCGGTACGATACGATAGTCGGCGCTTTACGCGCTGAACTGGCTAAGGTTTAACTGGCAACCTGACGTAATCATCAACATGAATCTCAAATATACAAATTGGCGATGGTGGCACTGATATAGCAGGCCATTCAGGCGGTGGGCCAGTCTCGCCGTAATCGCAAGTCGTTTAGTGTTGGGGATTTTATGTTGCAAATGATGAATCAATCTGAATTCAAAGCCTTGGCTGACCAGGGCTTTAATCGTATTCCGCTGGTCACTGAAACTTTCGCTGACCTCGATACACCGCTTTCGCTTTATCTCAAGCTGGCGAATCGGCCTTATTCCTACCTGCTGGAATCCGTACAAGGCGGTGAGCGCTTTGGCCGTTATTCCATTATCGGCTTGCCTGCCAGAACGCGTATTGTTGCTCATGGCCGCAATGTTGAAGTTATCGACGATGGTCAGGTGATTGAATCAGCGAGCGACATCAATCCGCTCGATTTTGTCAAAAGCTATCAGGCCAGGTTCAAAATACCTCCTTATGGCGGTTTGCCAAGATTCACCGGCGGTCTGGCCGGCTATTTCGGTTACGAGACCATCCGCTACATCGAGCGTCGATTGGCAGCAACCAGCAAGCCCGATTCACTCAATGTGCCGGATGTGTTGCTGATGGTGTCGGAAGAGTTGGCCGTGGTGGATAACCTTTCCGGCAAGCTTTATTTCATCGTCTATGCAGACCCTGGCCAGCCGAATGCTTACGAAAAAGCAAAAGCCAGACTGCAAATGCTGGTTCAATTACTGAGAACACCGGTTGCCGTGCCTGAATCCAATCCGCTGCCCGGTTCAGTCGCGTATTCGGAATTTGGCGAGGCTGGTTTCAAAGCCGCAGTAGAAAAAGCCAAGCAATACATCTTTGATGGCGACATCATGCAGGTCGTGCTTTCACAACGCATGGCGCAAGCGTTCCCGGCGCCGCCGCTCTCGCTCTATCGTGCGTTGCGCAGCCTGAATCCCTCACCCTATATGTTCTATTACGATATGGGCGACCACCATGTTGTCGGCGCCTCGCCGGAGATTCTTGTGCGGCTTGAGGGCGACACGGTGACTGCCCGGCCGATTGCCGGTACGCGCCCCAGAGGACAGACCCGCGAGCAGGATATTGCCTTGGCTGAAGAATTGCTGGCTGATCCCAAGGAGCGTGCCGAGCATGTTCAACTGATGGATCTTGGCCGTAATGATGTCGGTCGCGTGGCGCAGACGGGGACGGTAAAAGTCACTGACAGCATGGTCATCGAGCGTTATTCGCACGTGATGCATATCGTCTCCAATGTCGAAGGCAAGCTTAAGCCGGGTATGGATGCGATCGACGTATTGAAAGCCACTTTCCCGGCAGGCACGGTCAGCGGCGCGCCCAAGGTCAGGGCGATGGAGATCATCGACGAACTGGAACCGACCAAGCGGGGCATTTATGCTGGCGCTGTCGGCTATCTGGGTTTCAATGGCGATATGGATGTCGCCATCGCCATCCGTACCGGTGTGATCAAGAATAACGTCCTTTATTCCCAGGCAGGTGCCGGTATCGTTGCCGATTCCGTGCCGGACAATGAGTGGGTGGAAACGCAAAACAAGGCACGTGCAGTTCTGCGCGCAGCTGAAATGGTGCTAGCGGGGTTAGACAACAGTGAATTCTGAAGCCATCAGTAGGCCTGTAGTATTAAGGCGTCTGCTGATGGTTGTATTTGCGTACTATGTGACGGGCATGCTGGGCCTGCAAGTCCCTTATGTCGGTTCTCACATCACTCTTATATGGTTGCCCACAGGCATAGCCGTTGCTGCCTTGATGCGTTGGGGGTATGGCAATCTGGCAGCCATCTTTGTCGCTGCATTCCTGGTGAATTATTCAGTAGGCTCCTCTTTTACGCTATCCGCGCAGATTGCATCAGGTAATACGCTAGGCCCTTTAGTGGCCGCGGCCTTGATGCAGCACTTCAAATTCAAGAATGCATTGGATCGCCCCAACGACATTTTTCTGCTCGTGACCTCGACTGCAGCCGGCATGATCATTTCGGCGACAGGGGGCGTGCTGGCATTACTCATGAATGGCCTTCTGAGCGAGGGCGAACTCTTGAAGGCCTGGATGATCTGGTGGTTGGGCGATACCGTCGGTGTGCTTCTGGTACTGCCTATGTTACTCAACATCAGCAAGGACGAATTGCGGCAACTGTGGGCCCAGCGGGTTCAGTTTATTGTGTGTTTCGTAATCGTAGCCTTGCTTGAATGGTATATCTTCCAATACCTCAAGGAACCGGCAGGGCAATTCATGCTGTTGTCATTCGTGTTGTTGCCAATGGTGATCTGGGCTGCGATGCGCTACGGAATTACTGGTGCATCCCTGGTTGTGCTAGGACTGTCATTGGTCGCCGTTTGGGCTACGGCACACGAGCGAGGCCTGTTTTATCACGCCGATATGCACCAAAGCATCTTCTCCTTATGGATATTCATGGCAACCATGGTGGTGGTTGCGTTAATGATCACTACCTTGCAGGCGCGCCACTTGCTCAGTGAAAGAGCATTGCGCGAAAGCGAGAGTAAATTACGCGGAATGATCAACGGCGCTCTGGATGCGATCGTGTCGATTGATCGCCAGGGGTTTATTGTTGAATTCAATCCTGCCGCAGAATATATCTTTGGGCGCAGCAGGGAATCGGTATTGGGGCGCAAACTTGCCGATGTGATTATTCCGCCTGCCATGAGGGAAGCGCATATTGCCGGACATGCACATTTCATCAAGTCGGGTGAGAAACGAATATTCGATAAACGCCTGGAGCTGACCGCTATGCGCGCCGATGGCACCGAGTTCCCGGTTGAACTGACCTTGACTTCACTGCATGACCAGGGCTTGCATCTGGTCACCGGTTTTATCCGGGACATTACGGATAAAAAACGTGCGGAGCAGGATATTCGGAATCTTGCCTTTTTTGATGCGCTTACCGGCTTGCCAAACAGGCGTCTTTTGATTGATCGTCTGCAACAGGCGTTCGCCAGTTCATCTCGTGCGCAGAAGTACGGTGCGGTCATTTTTATTGATCTGGATAACTTCAAGACACTTAATGATTCTCGCGGCCATGATTTTGGCGATCTATTGCTGATTGAAGTGTCCCGTAGATTACGTGCCTGCGTGCGCGGAGAAGATACCATCTCACGTTTGAGTGGTGACGAATTCGTCATTATCCTTGAAGATCTGGATGCAAATGTTGAGCAGTCGGTGATTGAGGCACGTGTCGTCGGTGAAAAGATTCTTGATGCCATTCATCAACCATACCAGCTCAAAGAGATCGAATATCATAATACCTGCAGCATAGGCATCAGCCTTTTTATCGGCAGCAGGATCAGTGTGGATGAACTGTTAAAACGCTCTGACACAGCGATGTATCAGGCCAAAGCCGCTGGACGTAATGCGCTGAAGTTCTACGACCCGCAGATGCAGGAAGCGCTGGAAAAACGTATCGAACTCGAAGCCGAGCTGAGGGTTGCCCTGCTCAAACAACAGTTTGTTCTGCACTATCAGCCTCAGGTAAATTCTTCGCGTCGTGTATTCGGTGCGGAGGTATTGCTGCGCTGGAATAGCCCTCAGCATGGTTTGTTGTCGCCCACACAATTTATAGCGATTGCGGAAGAAAGCGGGCTCATCATTGCCATAGGTCATTGGGTGTTGTTCAATGCCTGTTTGCAATTGAAGGCCTGGGAAAACAATGAGCATGCCAGTGACTTTCAGTTGGCAGTTAACGTCAGTGCCCGTCAATTCAGGCAGCCAGGATTCGTAGAGGAAATCAACCATATCCTTGCCCAGACTGGAGCAAAGCCTGAACTGCTCAAACTGGAGCTTACCGAGAGTGTAGTTCTGGATAATATTGAAGATGCGATCCAGAAAATGGAAGAATTGCGCAAGATAGGTGTCAGGTTCTCCATGGATGACTTTGGAACAGGCTATTCTTCACTCGCCTACTTGAAACAGCTGCCGCTGACACAGGTCAAGATCGATCAATCCTTCGTCAGGGATATCGCAACCGACGCTAACGACGCCGCAATCGTGCAAACGATTATCGCCATCAGTCGCACGCTGGGCTTGAGTGTGATTGCTGAAGGCGTTGAGACTGAAGCCCAGTTTGAAATGTTATGGCAGTACGGATGCTTGCAATTCCAGGGTTATTTGTTTGGCAAGCCGATGGTGCTTGGCGAGCTTGAGAAAATTCTTAATGCAGATGGCCTTTTGTTTAATGACGATTCCAGCGAAAATAATGACTTGCTGTAAAGCAGTCTCCAAAATAGGTAGCCAACATGCTTTTGATGATCGATAACTACGATTCCTTTACTTACAACCTGGTGCAATATCTCGGCGAGTTGGGGGAAGACGTACAAGTATTTCGTAACGATGAGATTGACCTGGCCAAAGTCGCTGCACTGAAGCCTGATCATATCGTGATCTCCCCTGGGCCGTGCACGCCGAACGAGGCCGGCATTTCCGTGCCTCTGATTCATGAGTTCGCCGGCAAGATTCCGATGCTGGGTGTTTGTTTGGGGCATCAAAGCATAGGCCAGGCATTTGGCGGCAATATCATCCATGCCAAGCAATTGATGCATGGCAAGACCTCTTTGATTCATCACAACAATATCGGCGTTTTCCGTAACCTGCCGAATCCATACACAGCCACCCGCTACCACTCGCTGGTAATAGAGCGTGAGACGCTCCCTGATTGCCTGGAAATTACGGCCTGGACAGACGATGGCGAAATCATGGGTGTGCGTCATAAGACCTTGCCGATCGAGGGTGTGCAGTTCCACCCGGAATCGATACTGACCGAGCATGGCCATGAGCTCCTGAACAATTTCCTGAAAGCCTATTGATGACGATTACGGCGAAGTTTGCGTTGCAGAAACTGATCAATCACACTGATCTTGAGCATGACGAAATGCTGGATATCATGCGCCAGGTCATGCGTGGCGAGTTTACACCGGCACAGATCGCGGGCCTGTTGATAGGCCTGCGTGTCAAGGTTGAAACCGTGGATGAGATCGCCGCCGCAGCGCAAGTGATGCGGGAGCTTGTGACCCGGGTGCAGGTGGCGGATAACGCGCATCTGATCGATACCTGCGGCACTGGCGGCGCAGTCAACAAGGCCTTCAATGTCTCTACCTCCTCGGCATTCGTGGCGGCCGGCGCTGGCGCCAGAATCGCCAAGCATGGCAATCGGGCTGCCTCCTCGAAAACCGGTAGCGCCGATGTGCTGGAGGCACTGGGGGTTAATATAAACCTGCTGCCGGAACAGGTCGGCCGATGTATCGACGAGGTCGGCATCGGCTTCATGTTTGCGCCTAATCATCATAGCGCGATGAAGCACGCCGCCCCTGTGCGCCGCGAACTGGGCGTGCGTACCTTGTTCAACCTGCTTGGTCCGCTGACGAATCCTGCCGGCGCCAGGCGCCAGGTAATGGGCGTGTTTCACAAGGACCTGGTTCCGTTGCTGGCGCATACCCTGCAGCGGTTGGGCAGCGAGCATGTCATGGTGGTGCATAGCGCGGATGAGATGGACGAGATTTCCTTCTCCGGCGATACCTATGTCGCCGAGCTGAAAAACGGTGTGGTGACGGAATACACCGTGAACCCTGTCCAGTTCGGTATGCCATTGCATGGCATAGACAGTATCCGTGTGGAGAATGCCCAGGAGTCCAGCCGGGTGATCACTGCCGTGCTAAGTGGCGAAATAGGGCCGGCACGCGATATCGTATTGCTGAATGCGGGAGCTGCCATTTACGTGGCAGGTGTGGCGGATAATTTAGCGGCGGGGATTGATGCGGCTAAACACGCCATAGACTCAGGCGCCGCAATGGACAAACTCAATCAATTGAAAGCGCGTAGCAATTCGATATGAAGTACTGGATTGCCGCATTTGCGTTTGTCCTGGTTTATTTCGGTTATGAGCGTTTCGATGTTACCGTACAAGCCGATGCCGGTGTCAGGCAAGAAGTCCTGGATCGTAGCGAGGCTGTTGGCAACAGTGCTTTACAGCAGGCTTTCGACCAGCGTAAAAGCAATCTGCTGGTGGAAGGTAGTGGGCGTGTCACCAAGCTGCTTTCAGATGATAATAAAGGTTCGCGACATCAGCGATTTATCGTCAATGTAAACCCGCGGCAGACCGTGCTGATTGCGCACAATATTGATCTGGCGCCACGAATCGAGCATTTGGCTGAAGGCGATGAGGTCCACTTTAGTGGACAGTATGAATGGAACAGCAAGGGTGGTGTTGTGCATTGGACACACCACGATCCGCAAGGCCGCCATCCTGGAGGGTGGTTGCGGCACCAAGGCCGAATTTACCAATAATCGTTACGGAATATGCATTGAATATGTCAGACATACTTAACAAAATCCTTGAGACAAAACATGCTGAGGTTGCTGCAGCGACCGAAGCCAAGCCTTTGAAGCAAATGCTGGAAGAGGCTTATGCAGCTCCTGATCCCCGGGATTTTGCCGGTAGCATACATGCCAGGATCATGGCCGATAAACCTGCCGTGATTGCAGAGATCAAGAAAGCCAGTCCGTCGAAAGGTATTATTCGGGCAGATTTTGATCCTGCCGAAATTGCAAAAAGCTATGAAAAAGGCGGTGCCGCCTGCCTTTCCGTATTGACGGATGCGCCTTATTTTCAAGGCCATGCTGATTACCTGCGCGAAGCAAAGGCTGCATGCTCCTTACCCGTGTTGCGCAAGGATTTCATGATTGACCCTTATCAAGTCTATGAAGCCCGCGCGATGGGTGCCGATTGCATCCTGCTGATCGTTGCGGCGCTTGAATTACCCCAGATGCGCTTGCTGGAAGATTTGGCGCATGATCTTGGTATGGCAGTTTTGGTGGAGGTGCACGATGCCGACGAGCTTGAGTTGGCGCTGCAGCTGGAAACACCTTTGATCGGTATCAATAACCGTAACCTGCGAACCTTCGACGTCAGCTTGCAGACCACTCTGGATCTATTGCAGAAGATGCCGGATGATCGTTGTGTGGTTACGGAGTCCGGTATATTTACCCCCGAAGATGTCGCACTGATGCGCAGCCATGATGTGCATACCTTTCTGGTCGGTGAAGCATTCATGCGACAGCCGGATCCGGGTGCCGAGTTAGCCAGAGTTTTCGCGTAAGGAACCAGACATGAGCCATGCAAAGTTTCCCTTAAGTCGTCCACGGCGTATGCGACATGATGAGTTCTCGCGTCGTTTGATGCGCGAGAATGTGCTGACTGTTGACGACCTTATTTATCCGGTATTCGTGCTGGACGGCACAGACCGGATCGAAGCGGTGGCCTCCATGCCCGGTGTGCAAAGACAAAGTATCGATGTCTTGCTGAGAACAGCAGCAGAGTGCGTGGCATTAGGTATTCCGGCATTGGCTATATTCCCGGTGGTCGACCAATCTTGTAAAAGCCTTGATGCTGCTGAGGCATATAACCCGCAAGGACTGGTGCCCAGAACTGTCAGAGCCTTGAAGGCTGCATTTCCTGAGTTGGGTGTAATCACTGACGTCGCACTTGACCCTTACACCAGCCATGGCCAGGACGGCTTGATCGACGAAGCTGGATATGTGTTGAATGACGAGACTGTTGCGGTATTGGTCAGGCAGGCTTTGTCGCATGCGGAGGCTGGAGCTGATGTAGTCGCCCCTTCCGACATGATGGATGGTCGCATTGGCGCCATCAGGCAAGCGTTGGAGCAGGCCGGGCATATACATACCCGCATACTTGCCTACTCAGCCAAGTATGCCTCGGCCTTTTATGGCCCCTTCCGTGATGCGGTCGGTTCGGCAACGAATCTTGGTAAGGGCGACAAATCAAGCTATCAAATGGATCCGGCAAATTCTGACGAAGCCATCAAAGAAGTCGGCATGGATATCGCAGAGGGCGCTGACATGTTCATGGTCAAGCCGGGCATGCCGTATCTGGATATTGTGCGTCGAGTGAAAACCGAGTTGCAAGTACCTACTTACGCCTATCAGGTCAGTGGTGAATATGCGATGTTGAAAGCTGCTGCGCAGAACGGCTGGCTGGATGAAAAAGCCTGTGTGCTGGAAGCTTTGCTGGCTTTCAAGCGCGCTGGGGCGGATGGCATTCTGACCTACTTTGCATTAGATACGGCAAAGTGGCTCAAGCAAACTTAAGGCGCGTTGCTTTGGTTCTTCGATGATGCAATCAGTGCCATCAGGTTCGGCAGGCTGGCTTTGTTCATGGCCTGGCCATCAATCAAACTCTTGGGCGGATTCCTTGGCGCATCTGTATCAAACACACTCAAACGAATGGATCCGTTCGGCCCTTCAAGCGTAAACACAGGTACTTTCTTCCTGTCATTCCCTCTTTTGTCGTTGTGCGTCCGGTACGTTTTTTCGTTCGTCTCATAAGGTACTTGCAGGTTAAGTAAGAACATCTCTACGTCTTTCAGGCTTTCTGCATAGAGATGGATATCTGTTGCGGCATATTTTCCAGCAGTGCCATCGAGTACTGCACCAGTGAGATGCGGGTTAAAGCGTTCCAGCATCTGCATCACGACAAGCGCATCCGCCCGCAGTTGCCTGAGCGCTTCTGGCTGATCTTCGCTGTTGTATATCTCGTGAAAGATTCTGATTTCTTCCTCGATCTCGGCATTGGTCGGCATGCATTGATCCTCTGTGATGCCGAGTTGGCGTCCAGCTTTTCTCTTGGCATGCCCGTAATCAGATATGCCTTCGTCTGCTATCAGGCGTGCTGCCAGTTGAGCTATACGTTGGCGTAGCTGGGAGTTCCTGCCGCTGTCTTTTGCCATGACTGTTCCACTGCTCAACTATTAAAAAAGCTGGTCAAAAAACGACTCTTGTCCTGTCTTTGCACCAGAATCTGCAGGCGGCTGCCCGCCAGTAGTGAATCCGGGGAAGGGTGAGAAGCCCGGATCCAGTATCTCTTCTGGCGGTGGGAATTCATGATAGAAATATTCATAAAAGCCCGGCTGGTCATCATCCACACGCATGCCAGTGTCGGGATTTATCTTGATGGATGAAATGCCCTGCGGAGGAGCGTAAGGTTTGTCGGGCACACCCTTAAGTGCTGTTGACATGTAATCAATCCAGATAGGCAAAGCAGCACGTCCGCCTGTTTCATTGCTTCCCAGTGATTTGGGTTTGTCATATCCCATCCAGGCAATGGCAACCTGTGTCGGGTTATAGCCGGCAAACCATGCGTCAAATAAACCATTGGTGGTACCGGTTTTGCCCGCGAGGTCGTTTCTGCCCATTTTGTTGGCCCTTGCCGCAGTCCCTACTCTTACTACATCCTGCATCAAGGAACTCATCAGGAACGCGTTTCTTCCATCTATGACGCGGTTCGCGTCCTTGCCAGCCTCAACCGCTTTAGCCTGCTGGATCACCTTGCCTTTGCTGTCGACTACCTTGCTGATGATATGAGGCTGTATTTGATAGCCACCATTGGCAAAAACAGCATAACCGCCAGCCATCTGCCATGGTGTTACCGAGCCGGCACCAAGTGCCATAGCCAGATACGGGGGATGGTCCTTGGCCGAGAATCCGAATCGAGTGATGTAGTCACGCGCGTAATCAACGCCTATATCCTGCAGGATTCTGATGGAGACCATATTCTTGGATTTGGTCAACGCGGTCCTGAGTTTCATTGGGCCGTCATATTTTCCATCAAAATTACGAGGTTCCCAGCTTTTGCCGCTACCGGTTTCTGTCGATGAAAGATAAACCGGCTCATCTTCTATCATGGTTGCGGGAGTAAAACCTTTCTCCAATGCTGCTGAATAGATGAAAGGTTTGAAGCTGGATCCTGGCTGGCGCCATGCTTGGGTGACATGGTTGAATTTATTTCGGTTGAAATTAAAGCCGCCGACCAATGCCCTTACCGCGCCATTTCTTGGGTCAAGTGCAATCAGGGCTGACTCTACTTCCGGCAATTGCGTAATCTGCCAATCGTCACCTGTGCGATAGAGGCGTACGACGGAGCCAACAACGAACTTGCGCTTGGTCTCGTCTTTCAGTGCCATATCCCTGCTTACCAAACCAAGGCCATTGCCTGTGACCTCGATAGGGCCGATATTCTTGGCATAAAGATAAGCGGTTTTGCTTTCGATCTTTGTCACTACAGCAGGAACCAGGCCATTGAATTGCTCAAACTCATCCAGGGCATCATCCATCCACTCACTATCTTCGATGACTGACATGCCTTTAACCAAGACTTTCTCAGGGCCATGAAAGCCACGTCTTCTCTCATAGTCCAGGATGCCCTGGATTACGGCACGATTGGCGGCTTCTTGATTTTCTTTAAGGATAGTGGTGTAGACGCGCATACCGCTGCTGTAGATTGCATCGTTATAGCGTTCGTACATCGCTTGACGTGCAATTTCCGCTACATAATCCGCGGACAGTTCATGAGCAGAGCGTTGTTTCTTGACTTTGCTAGGTTCCGATGCCGCTGTTTGATAGGTGCTGTCATCAATGAACTTAAGTGCAAGCATGCGCCTGAGTACATAGTGTTGGCGAGCTTCAGCGCGCTTTGGATTGACGAAAGGGTTGTAACGGGATGGCGCTTTGGGCAAACCTGCCAGCATGGCGACTTCAGCCACGCTACATTTTTCCAAAGGCTTGCCGTAATACACTTGTGAAGCAGCGGCAAAACCGTATGAGCGCTGGCCGAGATAAATTTGATTGATGTAAAGCTCCAGAATCTGGTCCTTACTTAAACTATGTTCAATTTTGATGGCAAGCAGTGCTTCGCTCAATTTCCGCGTGGCAGTTTTTTCGCTGGAGAGGAAAAAGTTACGGGCCACTTGCATGGTAATGGTACTTGCCCCCTCTTTAAAGCCGCCTGCCATGATGTTGGAGAGTGCCGCACGCGCTATGCCTATGGTGTCTACGCCGCCATGTTCATAAAAACGTTCATCCTCGGCGGCCAATATGGCCTGTTTGAGCGATTCCGGAACATCCTGAATCCTGATGAAAGCGCGGCGCTCTTCGCCAAATTCACCGATTAAATGCCCATCGGCGGAATAAACGCGCAACGGCACTTTGGGCCTGTAGTCAGTCAAGGCTTCCAGAGAAGGCAGGGTAGGGTAGATGAGAGTTGCTGCCAGGGCAGCCAGAGCGGTCAAAACCAGACCGAGTACTAAGGGCAATATGACAAAAAATTGCCACCATTTTTTAGGGAGCATGGAACGTAAACATTCAAAGAGTCAAATTAGCCCTATTATATGTTCCTGATCGAATAATTAAAATTAAAAATATGCTTTACAGTATTTATAGTTGTTGCTAGCATTTAAGGTAAATTATCAGTATTGTTCGTAACTAGCCAATAATGAAAGGGAATTTCAATTTGAAATTCGACTTTTTTACAGAACGTACCCCTCCTGTTATCGGTGTCGATATCAGTTCTGCCTATGTGAAAATGGTAGAACTGAGTTCCGCTGGTAGAGGTTCGTATAAGTTGGAAGGTTATGCAATTGCACCGCTGGCTAAAGACGCAGTGGTCGATGGCAATATTGCCGAACTTGATAATGTGGTCGATGCCATCAAGCGCGCCTGGAAACTGCTCGGCTCGCGAGAAAAACGCGCCGCGTTAGCGCTTCCCGCTGCCGCTGTTATTAGTAAAAAAGTATTGATGACCGGCGGTTTGCGTGAAGAGGATCTCGAACTTCAAGTCGAAGCAGAGGCCAATCAATACATTCCATTTTCGCTGGATGAAGTCAATATCGATTTTCAGGTACTAGGTCCAGCGCCAAATAATCCAGACGAAGTTGAAGTGCTCATAGCCGCTTCACGCAAAGAAAAAATTGAAGATCGTGTTGCTGCAGCTGAAGGCGCCGGGCTCAAAGTCAGCATCATGGATGTTGAAACCTATGCCACTGAGGCAGCTTATTCAATGATCAGCAAACAGCTGCCGAATAATGGCAGCGATCAGACAGTGATGATTGTCGACATCGGCGCTTCCATGATGCACATCGATGTTCTGCACGATAACGAGTCGGTGTACACCCGTGAGCAAAGTTTTGGCGGCGGTCAGCTGACACAGGAAATACAACGTCGATACGGCCTTGCGCCAGAAGAGGCGGAGATTGCCAAGCGTAAGGGCGGCTTGCCTGATAGCTATGAATCTGAAGTTTTACAGCCATTTGTCCAAAGCCTGGCGATGGAAGTTGCCAGGGCATTGCAGTTCTTCACCAGTTCCACACAATATAACCGGGTCGATCATATAGTACTTGCCGGAGGCTGTTCAGCCATTCCTGGAGTCAGCGCGATGGTTCAAGATCGCACGCAGGTCAATACGATCATCGCTAACCCATTTCACGACATTGCCGTCAATCAAAGGATCAAAGGCCAGCAAATAGCTGCAGATGCACCTTCTTTACTGATTGCCTGTGGACTAGCCATGCGGAGTTTCAGCTAATGATTCGCATCAACCTGCTCCCTCATCGCCAGATCAAGCGCGCAGAACGCCAGCGCCAGTTTAATCTTATGATGGTCGCGACTGCGGTAGCCGCAGGTGCGATAGTGTTTCTTGGTCAAACTGTCATTGGCACAAAGATTAGCTCTCAAAGCGAAAGAAACTTGCGGCTAGAGACAGCCAACGCTGCTCTAGATAAGGATATTCAAGAGATTAAAGAACTTAGGGAGCAAATTCGAAACGTGCTGGATCGTAAGCAGGTCGTGGAGAATTTGCAAACCGATCGAAGCCAGGCCGTGGTTGTATTGGACGAAGTAAGCAGACAAATGCCGGATGGGACTTATCTTAAATCAATTAAGCAACAAGGCACTGTCGTAGACCTAGAAGGCATCGCGGATAACAATGCGCGGGTGGCAACTTTTGTTAGAAATCTCTCTACTTCTGAGTGGATGGAAGCTCCAAATCTTATTGAGATCAAATCCGCTTCGATCAACAGCTTAAGGTACAGTAATTTCATGTTGAACGTGAAGCTGAAGCCACCACAACAAACTAGCGAAGACAGTGCAGAGACTGGCCAGGGTGGAAACAGATGAAGCTAGAAGACTTTAATAATATTGATTTTCAGAATGCCGGCAATCTCCCATTGCCGGTAAAGGCGGTATTACTTGCAGTTATCTTCACTCTGATTATTGCTGGTGGGTACTGGTTTTTCTGGAGTCCTGCATCAGAAGAGCTTGAAGTGGCAAGGGCAAAAGAAACCGAGCTTAGGCAGGTTTTTCTGGACAAGAAAAGGCAGTCGATTAATCTGGAAAAATATAAGCAGCAGATGATCGATATTGAAAGAACGTTCGGTGCATTGCTAAAACAGCTACCAGACAAATCTCAAATGGATGGATTACTTACAGATATCAACCAGGCCGGGTTGGCTAGAGGCTTGGAGTTTGAGCTCTTTAAGCCAGGCCAAGAGGTTGTTGGCGACTTTTACGCAGAGATGCCCATCTCGATTAAAGTGACAGGCAGTTATCATGACTTCGGTGCATTTGCTACTGACATTTCAAGACTCTCAAGAATTGTCACACTCAATAATTTGGTCATTACCTCAGTGGGCAAAGATGGAAAATCAACAAAAGATGCATCAGATGGCGGTAAATTGCAGATTGAAGCTATCGCGAAGACTTACCGATACTTGGATGCAAGTGAGATAGCAAGTAAAAAACAACAAGACAAGAAAGCTGCTGCGAAGAACTCGTAAGTAAATTAATGATTAGGGGTTAGGGAGTATTTCTTGAGATTTAATATAAAAATAATTTCCATGTTAGCGCTTACACTTTCCTCATGTGGCGGTGATGGTGGCGATGATCTTGACAAGTTTATGAGTGAAGCTGCTACCAATATGGTGGCAAGAGTAGAGCCGTTGCCTGAAGTTACACCTTATACACCTCTTGAATACAATAGTGATGGTGCATTAAATGATCCGTTTAAACCACGAAAAATACAAAACGCTGGTAACGCTAGCTTACAGCCGAATCTAAACAGGCCAAAAGAGCCGCTGGAAGCGTATCCACTTGAGACGCTAAAGTTTGTTGGGTCAATAGAAAAGTTGAAGTTACGGTATGGATTAATTGGTTTGCCCGACAATTCTATACTGCAAGTGAAGGTGGGTAACTATGTGGGCCAGAATTTTGGAATGGTAACGGACATCACTGAGTCTGGCGTGGTTCTCAAGGAAATCGTACAGGATGAGCTTAGCGGTGACTGGGTCGAAAGAACAGCAAGTATTGATTTGCAAGATTAGGGGTGGGGAAATGATGAACATTAAAAGATTGTTTATTAAAACGTCTGGAATATTGATTCTTGCTTGTCTCAGCTTGTCGGTGGTGACAGCTCATGCAGAAGATGGTGATGTTAATAAGATTGAAAAAATTGATTTCTCTGGTCTGCCTGGAGATAGGGTCTCAATTACGATTGTAACTACACAACCCCTGAAAAATCCGCCAGCAGGATTCACTATCAATACCCCTCCTAGAATTGCGTTGGATTTTCCTAATATCGAGAACGGATTAGCAAAAAGTAATTTGGCTGCCGATCTGGGAGCACTCAAAAGCATCAGTGTTGCTCAGGCTAAAGATAGAACAAGACTGGTTCTTAATCTGTCCAAATCGATTGCATACACAACTGAAATCAAAGGTAATGAAACTATTATCCTGCTTCAATCTAACGAGGCAGCAGCAAGTTCTGCCGGTATTGTGACTAAGTTTGCTGAAGCTAAAGTCGGTGACCAAACACATACTATTAATAATGTAGATTTCCTCAGGGGCAAGAATGGCGAAGGTCGTGTAATGATCGATCTTTCCGATGCTTCCGCTGGCATCAATATTCGGGAGCAGGGGAAAAAGATTTTGGTGGATTTTGTCAATACTGACATTCCGGCTAATCTTGAGCGTCGTCTCAATGTAACTAATTTTAATACTCCCGTCCTGTATATCGATACCCTTAAGCAGGGCAAAAATGTGCGTATGGTCATTGAGCCCAAAGGGAATTGGGAGCAGTCGGCATACCAGGCTGATAAACGCTTCATCATTGATGTGCGCCCCATTGTTGAGGATCCCAATAAACTGGTGCAAGGAAGTAAACCTGGCTATGCGGGAGAAAAGCTTTCCCTCAACTTCCAGAACATTGACGTAAGGTCGGTGCTGCAAGTAGTCGCTGACTTTACCGGACTTAACATCATCACAAGCGACACTGTCTCAGGCAACTTGACGCTACGTCTTAAAGACGTTCCGTGGGACCAGGCGTTAGATATCATTATGCAGAGTAAGGGTCTTACGATGCGTAAGACTGGCAACGTGATTTGGGTTGCCCCTGCTGATGAAGTGGCCGCAAAAGAGAAGCTGGCATTGGAAGCTTATCAGCAAATTGAAGACCTGGAGCCGATGCGCACAGAGGTATTCACTTTGCGCTACCAGAAAGCTGAAGACCTGAAAAATCTGATCAGTGATGAAAAGCAGAAGATTTTATCCAAACGTGGAAGTGCCGTAGTGGATGCAAGGACTAATACTGTATTCGTACAAGACACTGTCCGTCATTTGGAAAATGTTCAAAGCATTATCAGCAAGACCGACATCCCAATCAAACAGGTCATGATTGAATCTCGATTAGTGATTGCAGATGAGGGATTCAGCAGGAGTCTTGGTGCTAGATTCGGTATAAATCAACTTGGTACTCCAGGGCAAAATAGATTGGTTACCGGCGGTAACATTGGTAACAGATTTACAGAGATTGCAGCGGATGGCACTGCGACAATGGGTACTAGCATGGGCACACAAATGCCGGGCACTGCTGTGGGTTCTGATGGAAGAATCTTCGGCGTTAGCTCGGATGGTCAGCCTGACCTGATGTCAAACTTGCCTGTGGCTAATGCATATGGGAACTTTGCGTTTACTTTATTCAGGCTGCCGGCTGGATTCTTACTGAATCTTGAATTGTCGGCACTGGAAACTGATCAGCGCGGTAAAGTCGTATCCAGCCCAAGAGTGACTACTGCCAATCAACAGAAAGCAATTATCGAACAAGGTACGGAGATCCCTTATCAAGCTGCAACAAGCAGTGGCGCTACAAGTATTCAGTTTAAGGAAGCAACACTGAGTCTGGAAGTGACGCCTCAGATTACGCCGGATGACAGGATTATTATGGATCTGCTTGTGAAGAAAGATCGGGTAGGGGCGGTATTCGCCGGTGTTCCATCCATTGAGACCCAACGCGTGCAGACGCAAGTGCTTGTCGCTAATGGTGAGACATCAGTGCTGGGTGGAATCTATGAGCAGACACAGAGAAGTGATGTGGATAAAGTGCCTTTCTTTGGGAACCTGCCTGTGTTGGGCCATTTATTTAAGAGAACTACAAGGGTGGATGAGAAAACAGAATTACTGATATTCATTACACCTAGAGTATTGGATGAAAACCTGAGTTTGAGATAAAACTGTCTAGTCACAATCTGACAGCGGCGCATTAATCACTTAAAATACCTACCATCTTCTGGTAGGTATTTTTTATTGTGGGAAATATTTTTTTTGTTGGGTTGATGGGGGCAGGCAAAACAACCGTTGGGCGGTTGATTGCCAAACATCTGAATAAAAATTTCTACGATACGGATCATGAAATTGAGCGCCGTACCGGGGTTAATATCCCATTGATTTTTGAACTGGAAGGCGAGGCAGGTTTTCGCCGGCGTGAAGCTGCTGTGATTGAGGAATTAACGCAGGCTGATAATATTGTGTTGGCAACTGGTGGCGGTGCAGTGTTGCTGCCAGAGAACAGACTAAATCTTAAACAGCACGGCACGGTAGTTTATTTGCGTGCAAATGTCCATGAGCTATGGATCAGAACACGTAACGATAAAAATCGGCCGCTACTGCAAACAGAGAATCCCCGCCAGAAACTGGAAAAACTGTTTGAAGAAAGAGATCCGCTTTATCGGGAAGTGGCGACGATTGTCGTCGATACCGGCGGGCAAGCGGTCGGCACTATTGTTCATGAGATAGAAAAAAGGCTGATTCAGAATCAGCAGCAAACTGCACAGCAACCTCTAAATTAAGCCAAACTCAAATGCAAACACTTAACGTAGCCCTGGGTGATAGAAGTTACCCAATACATATAGGCACCAGAATATTGGCGCAGGTAGACTTGATCTTGCCGCATCTCAAGCGCAAACAAGTTGCCATCGTTACCAATACCACGGTCGCTCCTCTATATCTGGATGTGATTGCAGAGCCGCTAAAAGCTGCCGGTGTGAGTGTGATACCGATTATTCTGCCCGATGGCGAAGCATATAAAAACAGCGACATCTTAAACCTGATCTACGATGCGCTACTGAAAAATCGCTGCGAGCGCACAACGACACTCATTGCCCTTGGTGGCGGCGTTATTGGCGATTTGACCGGATATGCTGCCGCTACTTATTTGCGGGGCGTGCCATTTATACAAGTGCCGACTACGCTGCTATCACAAGTCGATTCATCTGTCGGAGGCAAAACCGGAATCAACCATCCTCTCGGTAAAAACATGATCGGTGCGTTCTACCAGCCACAAGTCGTACTCGCAGATATTGCCACACTTGATACTTTGCCAAGCCGGGAGTTGGCAGCGGGCATGGCTGAAGTGATTAAATATGGCCTGATCAGAGATGAAGACTTTTTTGAGTGGATAGAACGCAATATCGACAAACTCAATGCTCTCGATGCCGATGCCATGAGTTACGCAATCTATCGCTCATGCCAGAACAAAGCTGATGTCGTTGCAGCTGATGAACGTGAAAGTGGAGAGCGTGCACTACTCAACCTGGGGCATACTTTTGGCCATGCGATTGAAAATGCAATGGGTTACGGCGTATGGCTACATGGTGAGGCTATAGCAGCCGGTACCATGCTGGCAGCAGACCTTTCTGGCCGTTTAGGCTGGCTGAATGAAGCTGAAATCGACCGCATTCGGCAATTGTTCGTTGCAGCCAAATTGCCCGTTGATTCCCCGGATTTAGGCGTGGACCGCTATCTTGATCTGATGGGTCTGGATAAAAAAGTAGTCGATGGCAAGATTCGCCTGGTATTGCAGCAAGGCATAGGAAAATCGATTCTCACCAGTGATTACGATGTTACTGCACTCAGGCAAACCCTCGCGTTGGCAGCGCATGAGTGAATTAGCCATTTACGCGGCACATCCGGAACAAAGTCGGGGACGGGCCCATCAAGAGCCCGCCCCATACGGTCGCAACCAATTTCAGCGTGATCGTGACCGCATCATCCATTCCAGCGCTTTTCGCCGCCTTGAATACAAAACACAGGTTTTCGTAAATCATGAAGGCGATTTATTTCGTACAAGGCTGACCCATAGCCTGGAGGTTGCTCAAATTGCCCGAGCCATCTCACGCAATTTGAAGTTGCAAGAAGACCTTGTAGAAGGCATTGCCCTGGCACATGATCTTGGCCATACCCCCTTCGGACATGCTGGCCAGGATGCACTAAATGAGTGCATGAAAGTCTCTGGTGGCTTTGAGCACAACCTGCAGTCGCTCAGGGTCGTTGATTATCTTGAGCAGCGTTACGCTGAATTTGATGGACTCAATCTCAGCTTTGAAATGCGTGAAGGCATACTCAAGCATTGTTCCATTAAAAATGCGAAATCACTCGGCGATGTTGGCGAGCGTTTCATCAATAAACAACAGCCTTCACTGGAAGCGCAAGTCACTAATCTTGCCGATGAAATTGCCTATAACAATCACGATGTGGATGACGGCTTGCGCTCAGGCCTTATCACCATAGAGCAGTTGTCAGAGGTGCAGATATTTGCCGAGCACTTGGAGCAGGTAAAAAAGCGCTATCCCAAGCTGGATGGCAGGCGACTGATTCATGAAACAGTCCGACGCATTATCAATGCTCAAGTCATTGACCTTTGTGAAAATAGCGGCAAGCTTATCTCGCAGGCAAATCCACAAAGTGTCGATGATGTGCGAATGCAGTCGCCCTTGATTGCTTTTAGTGAGTCTATGAGAAAACAGCAGGTTGAACTAAAGCGTTTTCTACGTACCAAGCTCTATCAACACTACCGCGTCAATCGCATGAGTGCAAAAGCCCAACTGATTATCCGCGAGCTGTTTGCCGTATTTATACAAGATGCCGGATTAATGCCGGACGAGTTCCAGGCATATGCAGAAAAAGACCAGCCACGTGCCGTGGCCGACTATATTGCGGGTATGACGGACCGTTATGCCATCCGTGAATATCGGCGCCTGTTCGCGATTGAAGAACAACCGCTATAACTAGAGAGTGTTTGTCTGGTTATCAGTTTAATTCCTCTGTTTTAATCCTGGAAATCGGTGCTTAAAGTTGCATTGATTTCATCCTGTTTAATCGTATTGTTGCAAAAAAACAACATTGCACCAAAAAGAGTCACATAAGCCCATTATTTCCTTGCGATGCCATGTTTAGCTTTGGCATACTAGATTCACCTTTCCACAAGGGGAGTTCGCGAACTCTGTTACTAAGGTTCATAAACACAAAACTTAGTAACAGCTAATTAAACGCAACAGGAGATAGTTATGAATAAGAAATTAGGTATGGCAGTTGCTGGTGCTGTAATGGCATTCGGCGCTTCAGCCGCTAACGCTGGTATCACAATCCCAGCAGGTGACTGGACGATTGATATCGGTGGTAACGTCAACGCTTTCTATCAACACACCAAGCTATCTGGTGATTTGAAGGCTCTGGAAACTGACGACAAGATTAATGACATTTCTACTGGTCTGCTGCCTTCTGCACTGGGTGTAGGTGGTAAGACCCGTCAGAACGACCTGGATATTGCATTCCAGTTCACATTCTTTACTGGCGCTAACTCCGGCACGCAATCTGCTGCTGGTGGCAATACACTGAATATTCGTCAAGCGTATATGACTTTCGGCGATGCTTCCTGGGGTACTGTCAAGCTGGGTCGTGACCTCGGCATCTTCGGTTCCGATGCTATCCTGTCCGACATGACATTGCTGGGCGTTGGTGTTGGTCAACAATACAACCTGGAAAGCTCCACCTTGGGCCGTATCGGTTCAGGTTACATCTATGCTGACTGGGTCGGTCAAATCAGCTATACCTCGCCAAACTGGAACGGCTTCAGCTTTGCTGTTGGCGCACGTGAAGGCTGGGTAAATGGTGCAGCTGGCGAAGATCGTAACAACCTTGGCTTCGAAGGTAAGGTTTCCTACGAATGGGCTGGCGATGTTGCCGGTAAGGTTTGGTTGGGCGCTATTTCTCAAAAACATGATGGCGATGCAGCTTTCGACTCCTATACTTCCCGTGGTTGGGAATTGGGTGGTAAAGTTGGCTTCTCCGGCTTGAATCTGGTTGGTTACTACTACGATGGTAAAGGCTTAGACAGTCAATTTACTGCGGCTAATACTCCATTCATTGGTGGTTTGCCATTCTTGGCTGGTCAAGAAACTGATGATGACGGTGGCTACATTCAAGCTACTTACGCTCTGCCAGGCGTTGGTACCAAGCTGGGTGTGTCCTACGGTGTAAGCAACTCCGAGAGCGATGTTAGTGGTCAATTTGACGGCCGTAACAAATCTTGGATTGTTGGTGCATACCATCCTTTGACCAAGAGTCTGAATCTGGTTGCTGAGTACACAAACCAAAAAATCGAAGACAAAGACAATACGTACGATGGCAAGGCTAAGACCATTTCATTGGGCGCGATTCTGTTCTTCTAGGATTCAATCTTAGTTAGAATTGAAAGCTTGAAAACGGCACCTTCGGGTGCCGTTTTTTATTTAAAATGTGTTGGATAAATATAATGAAATTGTTGATTGTTGTAATGTTTACGTTTTTAACAGCTTGTGCTCAACTCCAGAGAGGAGAAAGCCAACCGGTTGTCGTCAAGGATGCCAAGCAACAGATTATGATGACTACCTGTAGTGGTGTTGTAGAGGATTGGGGGAGTTGCAATAATAAGGCGCGTAAAGCTTGTGCAGATGGGTATGAAATATTGGAAAAAGATGAAAGTCCGGTAGGTGGCAGGCGACAGATAACGTTTCAATGTAAATAATTACTCGTTATAACTACTGCCTAACAAGATTAGGCAGTTATGATTTTGTGGTTAAATACGTTTAACTAATTGTGTAAAACAAATAATGAGTCAACAAAAAATCGGTCGCAATGATCCCTGTCCCTGCGGTAGTGGTAAGAAGTATAAACAGTGTTGTGCTCTTGCCCCCCATCCTTTGAGAAGTACACATGGCCAATTACTACAGGCTGCTTGGAATTTTTTCCGGGCAGGTCTGATCATTGATGCCGAAAAAACATGTCAAGAGATATTGGCTGCGAATGATCAATTGGCAGAGGGGTGGCATCTGCTCGCTTCGATTGCCTTGCAGCAAGGTCAAACAAAAAAAACAGTCGAGTGCAGCCGACGTGCAATTAAATTGCATAACAAAAATCCTGAGTATTTTAATAATCTTGGCCTGGCTTACCATGAGCAAGGCAAGCTGGAGGATGCCATTAAGCAATATCGCCAAGCCATAAGCCTTGCTCCAGATTATGTTGATGGGTATTACAATCTGCATGCCGCATTAATTCAATCACATCAGCTTGCTCCGGCAATTGACGCGCTTAAAAAGGTTTTGAATATTGCCCCTGATGATAGGGAAGCCCGGTTTATGCTAGGCGTGTTGTTGGATTGTTACGGATTGAAAACTGAGTCTGCGACTTGTCTGGAGAATATTGATCACAATTCATCCTTGTATAAAGCTAGGCTCGATGCATGGCATTATTTAAAATCAACAAATCCAGAATTGCCGCCTGTCATGGGAAGCTCAATACAGACTTTTCAACATGCGCTTTCTATAGCGAATACGGAAGGCCTGGTTTTAGAATTCGGGGTGCGCTTCGGTAATTCCATTCATATGCTTGCTGCTCTTGCTGAACAACCCGTGTATGGCTTTGATAGTTTTGAAGGTTTGCCAGATGTCTGGCACCATGAACCCAAAGGCAGCTATACGACTAAAGGAGTAATTCCAGAAGTTCCGGCAAATGTGTCGCTATACGCTGGCTGGTTTGATGCAACATTACCGAAGTTTCTCTCTGAACATGATGGGCCTGTCAGATTAGTCAATATCGATTGCGATATCTATAGTTCTACTAAAACCGTTCTTGATCTGCTAGCGCCCCGCATTGTGGTTGGCAGCGTCATCATATTTGATGAATACATCGGTAATCAGCATTGGCGCGAAGATGAATTCAAGGCTTTCCAGGAAGCGGTTCAGCAATACGGCTGGGCTTATGAATACATCAGTTTCAGTTTTTTCACCAAGCAGGTAGCTATGCGCATCAGCAAAATTTAAGGTTTTACTTATTCACTTCCAGTTTGGGCGCACCGGAAAGTCACAACAAACAAGTTACTTACATTGGAAAGTGAGTTCACGATATGCAGTTGGTGGGTTTTCTTCTTTTTTCATTATCTCATAGCCATTTTGACAGGTTTTCTGAGCCTTACTGTTACAAGTTCCCCAATCTTCAACCACACCGCTACATGTTGTGAAAAAAATCATTTCTTTCACATCTATCCTTTTTACTGGTTGAACAGCTCCCTCTGCATTCATCAAAGCACTACATGCAGATAAAATAAGAGGTAGTAACAGGGTAAGTAATTTCATTGAGGTCTTCTTTCGATAGATGTAAATAGAAACGGCACCCGAAGGTGCCGTTTCAAGCTTTCAAGTTTTACTAGAATAAATCCTAGAAGAACAAGATTGCGCCCAGAGCGATAGTCTTCGCATCGCCGTCTGCACCACTTACGTTACCAATATTGTCATAGTCAGTATCGGTATACTCAGCAACCAGATTCAGGCTCTTGGTAAGTGGGTGATAAGCACCAACGATCCAGGACTTGTTCTCAAAGTCAGCTGCGCCGCCGTTACCTTCAACTTCACTCTTACCCCAGGATAGACCAAGCTTGGTACCAACGCCAGGGATAGTGTATGTACCTTGTACATAACCGCCCTTAACGTCTTGGTCGTTGCTGTTAATCAGCAAACCAGATAATGGCAAGTTAGCGCTAGCCACAACTGAACTACCTAGACCTTTACCATCGTAGTAGTAACCAACCAGACCGAAGTCGGCAACACTTACCTTACCGCCAAGTTCCCAAGCACGGGCACGCTCGCTGACAGCATCAACAGCGCCTACAGCAACAGGAAGAAGAGTTACAGGGTCAAGTACAAACCCAGCTGGTGTTGCAGCAGTTTGTGTTTTTTGGCTCAAGAAACCAACCCAAACTTTACCAGCCACATCGCCGGTCCATTCGTAGCTAGCCTTACCGTCGTAGCCAAGGTCGTTGTTATCAGAATTGCCCCATGGTTGACGTGCACCAACTGCGAAGCTGAAACCATTCCAGTTTGGTGATGTGTAAGAAATTTGGCCAACCCAGTCAGCGTAGAGGTAACCAGAACCGATACGACCTAATGTTGAATTACCGTTACCACCAGCGCCAGTACCAACACCCAGCAATGTCATGTCTGACAGAATAGCGTCAGAACCGAAAATGCCAAGGTCGCGACCCATTTTGATGGAACCCCAGGAAGCATCACCGAAGGTCAAGTAAGCTTGACGAATGTTCAGGCTATTACCGCCTGCGCCGTTTGCACCGAATACATTGGCTGTACCGCCACCATCTGTACTATCAACACCAGTAAAGAATGTAAATTGGAACGCAATGTCCAAATCATTCTGACGTGTCTTACCGCCAATACCCAAAGCAGCTGGCAACAGGCCAGTGCTGATGGTGTTTGAATCATCGGAACCTGGAGCGCCTTTAGTTGCAACATCCAAATCACCACCGTAACGTGTATTTGTGTAGTAAGCATTAACGTTACCACCGATATCAATCGTCCAGTCACCTGCTGGGATTGTAATACCAGCGTTAGCGGCTGAAGCGCCGAATGCCATTACAGCACCAGCAATCTCTATGAATCATTATCTTATTGTTTTAAAAGGGTTGTTTCTTAGTGCCGAAAGTAGTCGAATTTTCATTGTTTTTTGCGGGATTTTTGCCTTGCTCAGGTACCAGATTGCACACTATTATGCGCGCCGGTTTGCAGCTATTTTCTTTTCATTTATTCACGATTTAGCCGACTTGCTGACTTTTAATCGTCAAAAAATTGACGATTAATTAGATATTCTTGAATTTACCAAAAATAGGAATTGATTAATCAAGACGATTAAATTACATTGTATACAATAAATTCGTTGTGAGAAGTTAATCATGGAAACTGCTGTACTTACTTTACGAATCAATTCAGCAACCAAAGAGCAACTAGAAAAGCTGGCGTCGGCTACACATCGTAGCAAATCCTTTTTAGCTGCTGAGGCAATCAATAGATACCTGGAAACTGAGGCCTGGCAAATTGGCGAGATAGAAAAAGCATTAAAAGAAGCTGATGCCGGCGATTTTGCGGAAGATGAACAAGTCGCTCTAGTTGCTGCAAAGTATGCGGGTTAGATGGCTCAAGCGAGCACTTCAAAACCTGGATGATGAAGCTGCCTATATCGCACAAGAAAATCCAAAAGCAGCTTATGAATGTGTCACTCATATTCTTAAATCGGTTGACCAACTCGCCACCCACCCAGGTATTGGCAGAGCTGGACGTGTGTTTGGCACCAGAGAGTTGGTGATTATACATTACCCTTATATTGTTCCGTACCGGATTAAAAACGAAACTGTTGAAGTGTTGCGTGTATTTCATACATCACGTAAATGGCCTGAGTATTTCTAAAATACCAGCATTAACCAATACGTGCAGTTTGCTTTTTTATAGACTCTTGGCCGTATGTCTAACGACAATAAAAAACGGCACCCGAAGGTGCCGTTTTAAGCTTCCAGTCTAACTAGAATAAATCCTAGAAGAACAGAATCGCGCCCAATGAAATGGTCTTAGCTTTACCATCGAAACCACTGTCGTCATCTTCAACCTTCTGATGAGTGTATTCAGCCACCAGGTTCAGGCTCTTGGTCAGAGGATGATAAGCGCCGATGATCCAGGACTTGTTCTCGAGATCATAATCACCGCTAGCATCGCTCTCGGAACGGCTGATACCGTAGGAAGCGCCCAGCTTGGTGCCGATGCCTGGCAGAACATAGGTAGCTTGTACGTAGCCGCCGTCATCATCGCTCTTGTCACCACCGAGGAACTGCAGACCGCCGATGCCGATGGATTGAGAGTCAAGACCCTTACTGTCATAGTAGTAACCAACCAAGTTCAGGCCACCGAAACCAACCTTACCGCCGACTTCCCAACCGCGGGAAGTGTAGCTGTCAAAACTTGAAGGGAGAACTGCAGTAACGATAGGCAATCCTGTAATTGGGTCGAATGAACCTACATTACCACCCGCAGTGTCATCACCATCATGTTTCTGGCTTACGAAACCTGCCCAGACCTTACCAGCAACATCACCAGCCTATTCGTAGGAAACCTTACCTTCGAAGCCGAGGTCGTTGCGGTCATGACCTGCTGCACCGTTGGTCCATGGCTCACGAATACCAGCGGCAAAACTGAAGCCGTTCCAGTTTGGCGAGGTATAGCTGATCTGACCAATCCAGTCAGCATAGATGTAACCGGAACCGATACGGCCCAGGGTGGAGCTTTCCAGGTTGTATTGTTGACCAACACCAACGCCCAGCAGAGTCATGTCGGACAGAATAGCATCGGAACCGAAGATACCGAGGTCACGACCCAGCTTGACAGTACCCCAGGAAGCATCGCCGAAAGTCATATACGCTTGACGAATATTCAGTGTATTGCCACCAGCAGCAGATTGCGTGCCGGAGTTAGCGCCAGTAAAGAATGTGAACTGGAATGCAATATCCAGGTCGTTCTGACGGGTCTTACCACCTACACCCAGTGCAGAAGGCAGCAGACCAGTAGAAATGTCATTAATCTTGTCGTCAGTTTCCAGAGCCTTCAAATCACCAGATAGCTTGGTGTGTTGATAGAAAGCGTTGACGTTACCACCGATATCAATCGTCCAGTCACCTGCTGGGATTGTGATACCAGCGTTAGCGGCTGAAGCGCCGAATGCCATTACAGCGCCAGCAATCTCTACTAAGCGCTATGCAATTGTTTTACATGGAATATTGCGGGCTATTGAAAGTAGTCGAGTTTGCAGTTTTATCCTGAGGGATTTCCCCTGTAATTTTTTCCAGATAGTCACCCCACCATTGCATCATTTCCGTCCGCTCGGGCAGATATTGTGCATGGTTGTATGCTCGGCGAATCTGATTTGGTTCCGTATGCGCCAATTGCCGTTCTATTACATCCGGTCTGAATCCTTGCTCATTGAGAATGGTGCTGGCAACGGCCCTGAATCCGTGTGCCGTCATTTTCCCTTTGTATCCCATGCGGTAAAGGGTGTCCAATAGGGCATTGGTGGGCAGGGGGTTTTCCGGGTTGCCATGATGAAATATGTAGCCGGAAGAATGATGTTGTCTGATATTGTTTAAAAGCGATAGCACTTGCCTGGATAAAGGTACTACGTGCTCGATGCGCATTTTCATGCGTTCTGCCGGGATTTTCCAGATTGCTTTTTCAAGATCGAACTCTTCCCATCTGGCATACAGTAATTCGCCTTTGCGTACAAAGGTCATGGCGATCATTAGCAGCGCATCTCGTGTCGCCTCTCCGCCGGGTTTGTCGTCGTGGGCGATTTTGCGCATCAGTTCCGGCAGATGTTCGACTTTGACAGCATTCTGATGTTTGACGCTACAGGGGTGCAGAACAAGCAATAGGCCTTCAGTAACATCGCGCTTACATAATCCGCATGCGATGGCGAACCGCCATATCTGGCTGCAATCACCCAGTATGCGGTGAGCCAGGTTATAGGCACCGCGCGCTTCGACCTTTTGCAACAATGCCAGTATTTCCTGGGCGCTGATGCGCTGTATGTTTTTAGTGCCGATGAACGGATACAGGTTGTTTTTCAATCTTCGTTCTACTTCCAGCATGTGGCGGGGAGACCATCTTGTGGCTTTGCGTGCAAGCCATTCACTGGTGATCTGCTTGAATGCCAGACTGGAGAGCAACGTTCTGGGCTTTGCTGTCATCCCGTGATGTTGTCGACTGTTGATGTGCTCAGGGTGCTGGTATTTTCTCAGTATCAGCATTTCATAAAATATGCCCGCACGTTTGAGGGCTTCCATTTTGTCGCGTGTTTTGCAGCTATGGCGATAGGTCGTGCCATTGTCGAAATAGGTGGCTTGCCAATAAGGAGAGGCGTTATTCAGGTAGATTTTGAGCTTTCTGGGGAAATTGGGTACATGTGCCATCGTGCCGGGGATGGCGGCAGTCTTATGGCGAGGAGGGCTGGAGATGAAATCGGAGAATGTATTTTTATGGCGCATGTGGGCTTTCAAAATATCGGATTATTGCTGAAATCAGAAACAGGGAATCCATGGCTGCCTGTAGTCGAAAAAGCGCTCGACTACTTTTCGACTATTGAAAGATTTGGTGAGATAACAGGAGGTTTGAATAGATGAAAAATCGGGCAGAATCTAGGCTTGGTTTTCCAGTTGTCTGACGTTACCGTTACGGGCAATCTTGGCAAGATAGCGTAAAGGAAAATGACATTGATAAATCTACCGGTAGCTCTTAAAGTGGACATTACTTTAGTAACACTCAGAGTTTTACCATGAGCACAACTTCATTGAAATTACCTGATGAGATTAAATTGAAAGTGGCAAACACTACTGCGAAAGAAATGGGTATTTCACCCCATGCTTTCATGGTTGAAGCGATCAAACAGGCTGCGACCAACGCGGAGTATCGGAAAACGTTTATTGATGAGGCAAAGGCTGCCAGACAAGCATCGTTTGAAACAAGTCTGGTTTATCCATCACAAGGTGTGTTTGAGCATCTGCGTTCACGGGCTGCCGGTAAGCAATCATCGACAATCAAGGCCAAAGCTTGGTAGAAATAGTTTATACACACAATGCCATTCTGATTCTAGCTATCAGGTATCAGCGAGAGGCCGGATTCAGTTTCGATTGAACCTTAAAACTTATCTCAATATGCCGGGCCAAGCCCAGCATATTGTTCATGGGCACGCGGAGTTGTTGCAAAATCAGGCGTTGCAACGGTTATTCGTCTATCCCCAGCTCCTGTATCTTTCTGGTCAAGGTGTTGCGCCCCATGCCAAGCTGGTTTGCTGCTTCAATCCGTCGACCCCCCGTGTGTTGCAATGCCTTGGTGATCAGGATGCGTTCGAATTCCTTGACGCGGGTATCGAGGATTTCTTGCTCACCACGATTCAAGGCATCCATCGCATCCAGTGCTAGTGCTTCCTGCCAACTGCTGGATGTCAGCGGTTTGGTGGAATCTTCTTTCAGTTCTGGCGGCAAGTCTGCAACATCGATGTTTTGTCCCGGTGCCATGACCGTGAGCCAATGACATACATTTTCCAGTTGGCGGACATTGCCGCTCCAGCCCATATTTGCCAGATAGCGTAATGTCGTAGTGGACGGTATTTTGGTATCCACGCCCAGTTCCTGCGCACTTTGTTGCAAGAAGTGCTTAACCAGTAAAGGAATATCCTCACGGCGCTCACGCAGCGGTGGCAGTCTCAGGCGAATCACGTTGAGGCGGTGGAACAGGTCTTCACGGAATAGGCCGAGTTTTACGCGTTCTTCCAGATCCTGGTGGGTGGCTGCGATGATGCGAACATTGACTTTGACTGGCTGGTGGCCGCCGACACGGTAAAACTGACCGTCACATAACACGCGAAGCAGGCGTGTTTGCAAATCAGAAGGCATATCGCCAATCTCGTCCAGGAATAAGGTTCCGCCATCGGCTTGCTCAAAGCGGCCACGTCTTGCGGTTTGTGCTCCTGTGAATGCGCCGCGCTCATGACCAAAAAGTTCGGATTCCAGCAAGTCTTTGGGAATGGCTGCGGTGTTGATGGCAATAAAGGTTTTGTCTGCCCGCGGGCTGTGGCGGTGCAATGCACTGGCAACCAGTTCCTTGCCTGTGCCCGATTCGCCGTTAATCAGTACGGTTGCATGCGAACGGCTGAGTCGGCCGATTGCACGAAACACTTCCTGCATGGCCGGTGCCTGCCCGATGATCTCCGGGGTTTCTTCAGGCACTACTGCTTCGGTGGATTGGCGCATGGTTTCATCAACTGCGCGGCGGATGATTTCTATCGCCTGGTCAACATCAAAGGGTTTTGCCAAGTATTCGAATGCGCCGCCCTGAAAGGCAGCTACTGCGCTTTCAAGATCGGAATAAGCGGTCATGATGATGACAGGAATATCCGGCAGGCGTTGTTTGATCTCCTGCAGGAAATCGAGGCCGGAGCCGTTTGGCATGCGGATATCGCTGACGACGACCTGCGGTTCTTCTGTGTTTAAAGCGTTTAGCGCTTCTGGCACGGAAGAGAATGTCTTAAATTCCATATCAGTGCGCGCGAGTGCTTTTTCAAACACCCAGCGTATTGATTTGTCGTCGTCTATAATCCAGATTGGTTTCATATCATTAAGCCTCAGTACTGATTTTTATTGCCGCGGAAGTATGCATTTCATTGCCGTGCTCTCGATCGGGAGCAGAATGGTAAAGCATGTCTGGCCCGGCTGACTGTCGCATTCAATCATGCCGTGATGTTGTGTGACGAAAGTCTGTGCCAGTGTGAGACCAAGGCCTGAACCGCCTTCTCTGCCGGATACCAATGGGTAAAAGATGCGGTCGCGGATTTCAGCCGGAATGCCTGGTCCATTGTCGATGATTTGCAATCTGATGGCTACGCGATAGCGTTTTCTTGCTAGTGTCACCTGGCGTTCCGCGCGGGTTCTCAGAATGATTTCGCTAGGCGGCCCCATCTCATGGGGGCTGCTCTGCATCGCCTGCACTGCGTTTCTTGCGATATTGAGCACGGCTTGTATCAGCTTTTCGCGGTCACCGATCAAATCCGGCAGGCTGGTGTCGTAATCGCGCCTGACGATCATGCCTTTGGGGGACTCGGCGAGTAACAGGCTACGCACACGCTCCAACACTTCGTGAATGTTGGTTGGCTCATATTTCGGTACACGATGAGGTACCAGCAGCCTGTCCATCAAAGATTGCAGGCGATCAGCTTCTTTAATGATGACCTGTGTATATTCGCGCAAACTGACTTGCGGCAGTTCGTGTTCAAGCAGTTGTGCAGCACCACGTAGGCCACCGAGGGGATTACGAATCTCATGTGCGAGGTTACGCAAGAGCTCTGCGTTGGCTTGCTGCTGGATCAGCATGCGCTCTTCTCGAGCAATACGCAGTTGTTGATCCATTTGCTGAAACTCAAGCACTAAACAGGCCGGTGCGGAATCTACTGGCGTGACGGTACATGTCACAGCGAGCGAGTTTTGTCGCAAAGTGGTAATGATGAACTCATGTTCACGGAATGGGCTGTGGTTTTTTATTGCGTTTTCTAATGCTGAGTGCAATATCTCGCAGTCGGGGAATACCTGCGAGATATTCAGGCCGCTGATTTGCTTTGCACTGAGGGCAAAGACAACTTCAGCGCCAGGGTTCGCGTAAACGACGTTACGCTCCTGATCAAGCAGGATAACAGCTGTCGCTAAATGTTCTAGTCCGGTAAAGGATGAGGGGATGTTCTGAACCATGTCAGCTTAGACTAAGCAAAAGCCAGGCCATGGAAGAGTGATTTTGTATAAAAGCTTAATTGAGGGCGTCCAGCTCTTTTTGCAGGAGTTGAATATTGCGTTCATGTCCATCTACGTTAGCTTGCAGCACTTTCATTTTTTCTTCGAACTTGGCTACATTGCGAAAGGTTTTACCACTGGCTGCCTTGTAAACTTCCGGGTTTGATTCGCCTTCTGCATATGCTTTCCTGGCTTCTTCCAGTGCCTTTTTCTCGGCTTCCAGTTCAGCCTGCAGGATCTGTTTGCGTGTATTGTCACGCTGGTTCTGCGTTTGTCTGTCTACACGTGGGAAGGTCTCGGGGGTCGGAGTTCTTGCATTTTGCTTAGGCGCAGCTGCACCATCACTGGGCGGAGGATCGATATCCAGCTTCTTTGCACCTTTTGTGGGCACGTTCGTATAGGTTACCCTGCCATCCGCATCGATGACTTTATACACGTCTGCCAATGCAACTGAAGATTGCATGTAGCAGAAAGTGCCGAACACAAACAAAGACAACAGTTTTTTCATTTCAGGTATTCCCATAGAGCGGAGTGTAGATGAGAACATAGCAGTAAGGCAACGGCTTGAATTCATGGTTCGTTGACCCTGAAGTAAAAACGGCAGGATTAACCTGCCGTTTTGGTTCAGACTGGTGAAGCCAGTCTGAACTTCACTACTTCAAAGACTGCTTAGCAGCTGTAGTACATACCAAACTCAACTGGATGAGGTGTCATGCGCAGCTTGTTCACTTCGTCCATCTTCAGATCGATGTAGCTGTTGATCCAGTCGTCGGAGAATACACCGCCACGAGTCAGGAATTCACGATCCTTGTCCAGTGCTTCCAGTGCCTGTTCGAGCGAAGAACATACGGTTGGAATCTGTGCATCTTCTTCTGGAGGCAGATGGTACAAGTCTTTGGTTGCTGGCTCGCCTGGATGGATCTTGTTCTGCACACCATCAAGGCCTGCCATCAGCAATGCGCTGAATGCCAGATATGGATTGGCAGTAGGATCCGGGAAGCGTGCTTCAACACGGCGCGCTTTGTCGCCATGAACGAAAGGAATGCGAATCGCAGCTGAGCGGTTCTTGGCGGAATAAGCCAGTTTTACCGGTGCTTCGAAGTGCGGAACCAGGCGCTTGTAGGAGTTGGTGCTTGGGTTGGTGATCGCGTTCAAGGCACGTGCATGCTTGATGATGCCGCCGATGTAGTACAGTGCAAATTCGCTCAAACCAGCATAGCCGTTACCTGCAAACAGGTTTTTGCCATCTTTCCATACGGATTGGTGAACGTGCATACCGGAACCGTTATCGCCAAAGAATGGCTTAGGCATGAAGGTGGCAGTTTTGCCGTAGGCGTGTGCAGTGTTCAGTACGACATACTTCAGGACTTGAGTCCAATCGGCACGCGTGGTCAGGGTGCTGAACTTGGTGCCGATTTCGCACTGGCCTGCAGTAGCTACTTCGTGGTGGTGTACTTCAACCGGAATGCCCATCTCTTCCAGTGCGATACACATGGCTGAGCGGATGTCTTGCAGTGAATCAACTGGTGGAACCGGGAAGTAGCCGCCTTTAACGCCAGGACGGTGGCCTGTATTGCCGCCTTCGAAAGTGTCGCCGGATGCCCAGGCGCCTTCTTCAGAACCGATCTTGACTGAACAGCCTTGCATGCTGGTACTCCACTGGATGGAGTCGAAGATGAAGAATTCTGGTTCCGGGCCGAAATAGGCGGTATCGCCGAGGCCGGTGGATTTGAGATAAGCCTCGGCACGTTTTGCCAAGCTACGTGGGCAGCGGTCATAACCTTTGCCGTCTGTAGGGTCGACTACATCGCAAGTCAGGATCAGGGTCGGTTCGTCCATGAATGGATCGATATTGGCGGTTTCAGGATCAGGCATCAATTGCATGTCGGATGCTTGAATGCCTTTCCAGCCGGAGATTGATGAACCGTCGAAAGCATGGCCTTCGGTAAACTTCTCTTCATTAAATGCTGAAATAGGCACAGTAACGTGTTGTTCTTTGCCTTTGGTATCGGTAAAACGGAAATCAACAAACTTGATGTCATTTTCCTTTACCAGTTTCATTACATCAGCGACCGCCATTTGATTCTCCTAAAACAATTGAAAGAATGATTGAAATTTATATTGATATAGTTTTTCTAGGATTTGTATCTAGCAGGAAATGTGCCATCGCTTAGATTACAATTTCCCATTTTCACACATAAGGTTATAAAAGAGAACAGCCAGCATGCGCTTGATATCGGTGCAAACTCTGCAATGTACGCACCATAATAGTGCGTATGCGTGGTTGACAGATTGCGGCTATAATTTCCCGATATCGAATATGTAGTCACTAGCAAAATGCTGGTCTTGAAACAAATCTTAAGGAGTGAGCTATGGAGTCATTGAATAGAATTCTGCAGAATGCAAGGCAACGTGCTCTAGACAAAGGCCTGGCTTATGCCGGCGCGTTGACTCCAACTGAAGCGCAGGAAGTGCTAAACCTGGTTCCGAGTGCCAAATTGGTGGATGTGCGTAGCCGAGCCGAGCTGGAACTGGTTGGGAGAATTCCCCAGGCAGTACATATCGAATGGGCTTTTTATCCAGGATGGACGCCTAACCCTGATTTTGTAAATCATTTGAATATGCAAATAGACAAGGAAGCATTAGTCATGTTTATTTGCCGTACCGGTGGTCGTTCAAACAATGCAGCCACTGTTGCTTCTGCGGAAGGCTTTACTGAGGCTTACAATGTGCTGGAAGGTTTTGAGGGTGAGGCTGAACCGGCAACCAAGCAACGTGGGGCTATCAATGGCTGGAAAGCCGCCGGTATGCCCTGGACGCATGCCTGATTGGATACATCGTTAAATAGCACACGTGCGGAAAAGCAAGACTGATGACTGATCGTTACGCAGTGATTGGTCATCCAATTGCGCATAGTAAATCCCCCCTGATTCACGCGGCATTCGCCCAGCAAACCGGGCAGGATATGCTTTACGAACGCATATTGGCTCCTCTGGATGGCTTTGCCGAGACGATAGTAATTATGCGTGAAACTGGCTTTAAGGGTGCCAATGTCACAGTCCCCTTCAAGCTCGAAGCATTTCAACTTTGCAATCGGTTGACGGAGCGTGCCAGTGATGCCGGTGCCGTGAATACCTTGCTGTTTGCAGATGACGGCCTTGTCGGTGACAACACTGATGGTGTTGGTTTGGTGCGCGATATCCAGCTGAATCTGGCCATCGCCATCGCAGGTAAGCGCGTGCTTCTGATCGGCGCGGGAGGTGCGGCCGAGGGTGTGCTGCATCCAGTTCTGGAGCAACAGCCGGGTTTATTGGTGATTGCCAATAGAACTTTGGATAAAGCGCTGAGTATGGTGAAGAGAGTCGAAGAGCAAGGCGATTTTCGATATGTATCAGTCAATGCGTATGCGTTTGAAGATCTGCATGGACAGGCCTTTGATATAGTCATTAACGCTACTTCTGCCGGCCTGAGCGATAGCCGGTTGCCCTTGCCTGAAGATATCTTTGCACCCAACGCCCTGGCTTACGACATGATGTATGGCCGTGAAACGCCGTTTATGAGCTTTGCGCGAGCATGCCATGCGCAGGTGGCTGACGGTCTTGGTATGCTGATCGAACAGGCGGCAGAATCATTCTTTTTGTGGCGCGGTGTTCGACCACAAACCGCCCCTGTCATTGCTGCATTCAGAAAGTAAGCAATAGCATGACGATTCGGGGATTCATCTGGCGCGGCTTCCTGGCGCTGGTGTTGCTTGTTCTGTTTTATCAGCTCTGGATTTTCCTGCATATCTGCTATTGGGTGCATCAGAATCCCACTTCAACTGCATTCATGAGAGATCGGTTGGAAGTTCTTCGTGAAGAGAAACCGGATGCAAAGCTGAAACATCAATGGGTTGATTACAAAGATATCTCCAACAACCTGAAGCGCGCGGCGATCGCCGCAGAAGATTCCAAATTCCTCGAACATGATGGCTTTGACTGGGATGGCATTCAAAAAGCCTATGAGAAGAATGTGAAGAAAGGCAAACTCGTTGCGGGTGGTTCGACTATCAGCCAGCAACTCGCCAAGAATCTGTTTCTATCTTCCCAACGCACACCCTGGCGCAAGCTGCAGGAAGCTGTCATTACCCTGATGCTGGAAACTGTCATGAGCAAACAGCGCATACTGGAAATTTATCTGAACGTGATCGAGTGGGGGAATGGTGTGTTTGGCGCTGAAGCTGCCGCCAAACATTACTATGGAGTCCGTGCACGCCATCTATCCAGTTACCAGGCGGCGAAAATGGCGGCCATGATTCCGAATCCACGCTACTACGATAAACATCGTTCTACCCGTTTTCTGACGCGGAAAACGGCCACTATCCAGGCAAGGATGTATCAAGTCGCTGTGCCTTGAGGTTTTTATTCCTCAGTAAGCACATTCACCAGTTTTCTGACAACCGGCGCGATGACCATGATGGCTGGAAATGCGATAACCCAGGCCGTCAGGAAGGCGCGCATCCAGTGATGAAAAAAATCATCCATGCCAGATAAAAGGGCAGTCAATATACCTGACATGAGCAATGCCATCAGCATGGACATCAGGAAGGCAAACAGGATGTGACTGTGTTTTTGTGGGACTTTCAGCATGTTTCCAGTCTTTACAGCATGGGTTTGAGATATTTACCGGTATAGCTTTTCGCGTTTTCTGCGACTTTCTCCGGCGTGCCTTCAGCTATCACCATGCCGCCGCCATCACCGCCTTCCGGGCCCATGTCGATGATCCAGTCTGCTGTTTTAATCACATCCAGGTTGTGTTCGATGATGACGATGGTGTTGCCGTGATCGCGTAGCCTGTGGATTACATCCAGCAGCAACTGGATATCAGCAAAGTGCAGGCCTGTCGTCGGTTCATCCAGGATATAAAGCGTGCGGCCTGTATCGCGTTTGGAGAGTTCCAGCGCCAGCTTCACGCGTTGCGCCTCGCCGCCGGAAAGCGTGGTGGCTGATTGCCCCAATGTGATATAACCCAGGCCGACATCAAGCAATGTCTGTAGTTTGCGGGCGACGACCGGTACGGCATCGAAAAATACCCTGGCCTGTTCCACCGTCATTTCCAGCACTTCGCGAATGTTCTTGCCCTTGAACTGGATTTCCAGCGTTTCGCGGTTATAGCGATGACCTTTGCACACATCGCAAGGCACATAGACATCGGGCAGGAAGTGCATTTCTACTCGTAGTACGCCATCACCCTGGCATGCCTCGCAACGGCCGCCCTTGACGTTGAATGAATACCGGCCAGGGCCGTAGCCGCGAGCGCGTGACTCAGGCACGCCGGCAAACAGCTCGCGTATCGGCGTGAAAAGCCCGGTGTAAGTCGCCGGGTTGGAGCGTGGCGTCCGTCCGATGGGGCTTTGGTCAACATCAACGACTTTGTCGAAGAATGCCAGGCCATCGATCTCTCCGTAGCTTGCAGGCTCAGTGGAGCTGCCGTATAGGTGCTGTGCCACTACGCGATACAGCGTGTCGTTGATCAAGGTCGATTTGCCGGAACCGGATACACCCGTGACACAAGTGAGCAAGCCAACTGGAAGTTTCAATGTGACATTTTGCAGGTTATTGCCGACGGCGCTGGTCATGGTTAGCCAGCGCGCCGGGTCAGGTGTATGACGCTTCTTGGGTATCTGGATGGCTTTTTTGCCGCTCAGATATTGTCCTGTCAGGGAGTTCTCATTCTGCTGGATTTCAGCCGGCGTGCCTTCAGCGACAATCTGCCCGCCATGCTCCCCTGCGCCGGGGCCGATATCGACGACATAATCCGCGGCCAGGATGGCATCCTGGTCGTGCTCCACCACAATGACAGTGTTGCCGATATCGCGCAGGCGCATCAGGGTTTCAAGCAGGCGATCGTTGTCTCGCTGGTGCAGGCCGATGGAGGGTTCATCAAGTACATACATGACGCCAGTCAAGCCGGAACCAATTTGCGAGGCAAGGCGGATACGTTGCGCTTCACCGCCAGAGAGTGTTTCAGCCGAACGGGATAGCGATAGATATTCCAGCCCGACATTGGTCAGGAACTTGAGGCGATTGCTGATCTCCTTGACGATCTTGTCTGCAATCGCTAGCTTCTGGCCAGTTAGTGCAAGCGTATCGAAGAAAGTAAGTGCCTGCTTCAGGGGGATCTCGCAAATCTCATGGATATTGCTGCCGCCGACTTTGACATGGCGTGCCTCACGCCTCAAGCGTGTTCCGCTGCATTCCGGGCAAGCCTGGGAATTCAGGTATTTCGCCAATTCCTCACGTACCGTGCTGGAATCTGTTTCATGATAACGGCGTTGAAGATTATTCAGGATGCCTTCAAACGTATGGCTTTTCTGGAACGAAGAGCCGCGCTCGTTCAGGTATTTGAACGAAATGGTTTCCTTGCCGCTGCCATGCAGAAGTACATGCTGGACATGCGTAGGCAATGTTTCAAATGCAGTTTCCAGGTCAAAGCCATAATGTGTCGCCAGGCTTTGCAGCATCTGGAAGTAGAACTGGTTGCGCTTATCCCAGCCTTTGATGGCGCCGGAGGCAAGCGACAAATGCGGGAAGGCCACCACGCGTTTGGGGTCGAAAAAGCTGATCTGCCCGAGGCCGTCGCACTTGGGGCAGGCACCCATAGGGTTGTTGAACGAGAACAGGCGCGGTTCCAGCTCTGCAAGTGAGTAGTCACATACCGGGCAGGAGAACTTGGCGGAGAAGAGATGTTCACGGCCAGAATCCATCTCGACTGCCAGTGCCTTGCCTTCGGCCAGTCGTAACGCGGTCTCAAAAGATTCTGCAATGCGCTGCTTCATATCGGCACGCACTTTCAGCCGGTCAACCACTACCTCAACATTATGCTTTGTGGTTTTCGCCAGTTTGGGCACGGCATCCAGTTCATAGGTTTCGCCGTCGACACGCACCCGCACGAAGCCTTGTGCTTTCAATTCTTCAAACAGGTCAACCTGCTCGCCTTTACGGTTGCTGACCACGGGAGCCACGATCATCAGTTTGGTATCTTCCGGCAAGCCCAGTACGCTATCGACCATCTGCGAAACGGTCTGCGCTTCGAGCTTGATGCCATGCTCAGGACATTCCGGGTCGCCCGCACGCGCATAAAGCAAACGCAGGTAATCGTGAATCTCGGTAACGGTGCCGACGGTGGAACGTGGGTTGTGCGAAGTGGATTTCTGCTCGATGGAAATAGCAGGCGACAGGCCTTCGATCAGATCGACATCGGGTTTATCCATACGCGCCAGAAACTGGCGGGCATAAGCCGAGAGCGATTCGACGTAACGCCGCTGACCTTCTGCATAAAGCGTATCGAAGGCCAATGATGATTTGCCCGAACCTGAAAGGCCGGTAATCACGATCATCTTGTTGCGCGGCAGATCAAGCGAAACGTTCTTAAGGTTGTGGGTGCGGGCACCACGAATGCGTATGAATTCCATGTGTGTCTGACTGGCAGTGAGCTAACCTGATAATATACGCAATTTTTACCACTCTACTCAATCAATTTTCCATGCCTCACTCAGAACGTATGTCCGCACTTGAAGTGCGGGCCAGCATGAGCCTTGCCTCTATCTACGGATTGCGCATGCTGGGCATGTTTCTTATCCTGCCGATTTTTTCGATCTATGCAGAAACGCTGCCGGGTGGTGAAAGCCATTTGTTGATCGGTCTGGCGCTGGGTGCTTACGGCCTGACGCAAGCCATGTTCCAATTGCCTTTCGGCATGGCCTCGGATCGTTTCGGCCGCAAACGCATGATCTACATCGGGCTGGTGTTGTTTGTAGTTGGCAGTCTGTTGGCCGCATTTGCCAATGATTTGTATACCGTGATTATCGGCCGGGCGATTCAAGGCGCCGGCGCGGTTTCTGCAGTTGTAACTGCGCTGGTGGCGGATCTGACACGTGAAGAACATCGTACCAAGGCGATGGCGATGATAGGCGGCACCATAGGCGTGACCTTTGCCTTGTCGCTGATCCTGGGGCCAGCCCTGAATCAATGGATAGGCGTCCCCGGAATTTTCCTGCTGACCGGCATATTGGCAGCACTGGCGATACTCGATGTGAAATACCTGGTGCCCGACCCGGTTGTCAGCCGCTTTCACTCTGATGCAGAGGCAGCGCCGAGCAAGCTCAAGGATGTCATCAAGGACACGCAGTTGATGCGGCTCAATTTCGGCATATTCGCGCTGCATGCAGCGCAAATGGCCATGTTTGTCGTTGTGCCTTTCGCCATCAAGCAAACCAGCGGCATGAGCGAAAACGATCATTGGCTGATTTACCTGCCTATCATGGTGTTGTCTTTTGCCTTGATGGTGCCTGCGATTATTTACGGCGAAAAGAAAGCCAAACTCAAGCAGGTTTTTATCGGCGCTATCGCTGTTATGCTGGCTGCCCAATTATTGTTTGCCGGTTCCATCAATGCGTTCTGGGGCATCATCATTTCGCTTTCTGCCTACTTTGTTGCGTTCAATATTCTTGAGGCGACGCTACCTTCCATCATTTCCAAGCTGGCACCGGCAGCATCGAAAGGTACTGCGATTGGTGTTTACAATACGGCGCAATCACTGGGTGTTTTTGTCGGAGGCGCTCTGGGGGGGCTTCTGTCCCATTTTTACGGTTTTGCTTCTGTTTTTGTCTTCTGCAGCGTCTTGATGGCCTTGTGGCTGATTGCTGCCTTGAGCATGAAAACACCGCCCGCGGTTAAGAGTAAGATGTACCATCTTGAAGAAATGACGAAGGCCGCGGCCAAGAACCTGTCCACCCGTTTGGGTGCGATAGCAGGAGTACGCGAGGCGGTAGTGATTGCTGACGAAGGTTTGGTTATACTTAAAGTTGATATGCAGCAGAGCTTTGATGAAGCGGAAGTGTTGCGACTCATCGCGGCGAATTAGCGAGAATATAGGGAGAAATTATGGCATCAGTGAACAAGGTAATTCTGGTTGGCAACCTCGGGCGCGACCCGGAAGTACGTTATATGCCAAATGGCGAAGCGGTATGTAATTTCAGCATCGCGACGACCGATAACTGGAAAGACAAGAACGGACAGAAGCAGGAGCGTACCGAGTGGCATAACATCGTCATGTATCGCAAGCTGGCTGAAATCGCCGGCGAATATTTGAAAAAAGGTCGTCCAGTCTATGTGGAAGGTCGTTTGCAAACGCGCAAATGGCAGACCAAGGAAGGCCAGGATCGCTATACAACGGAAATCATCGCCGACCAGATGCAAATGCTCGGTGGTCGTGATAGTGGTGGTTCGAATGCCAGCTATGACGATATGAATCAGGATCAGGATAGAGATCAAGGCGCGGCGCCAGCCAGGCAATCCGCTCCAGCAGCTCAGGCGGCGAAACCCGCAGCGGCCGGAGGCTCATCGTTTGATGAGTTCGATGACGACATTCCGTTCTAAAATATACCTGTATTACCAGTGTAAAAACCCCCGTTAACCTAATAAGGTTATGGGGGTTTTTTATTTGCTATAGCCTTATCCAATCCTGGGCAGATATAGAAAAGTTAAGCGCGATCATATTTTCAGAATGCATTCATTTTTATTTATCTCAGTATTGTTTTTAGAATGAAATTAGCAATTGGGCCAAAGGGCGGCTTTACCAAAAGGCTGCTCATGTTCCACTTCTTCGTTATCAATGTTCCTTTTGCGTGACTCATGGACCGGAAGCCCTCAACACCATGATATGCCCCCATTCCACTTGACCCAATACCGCCAAAGGGTAAGTCGTCCAACGCATAGTGCATGATAGTTGTGTTAATGCTGACATTCCCGGAGGTCGTTCTAGTGAGTACATTATGACGTTGATCTTCATTGTCACCGAAGAAATACAAGGCTAGTGGACGTGGCCGTGCATTGATATACGCAATAGCATCATCAATATCACGATAGGTCACTACTGGTAGTACTGGCCCAAAGATTTCCTCTTGCATGACATTCATGTCCTCCGAAACATTTATCAGAAGCGTGGGGGGAAGCGTATGGGCACGACGGCTAGCCTCATGTGGGCGAATGCCTACCTCTAGAACTTTGGCATTTTTCGTGCGGGCATCTTCTACGAGTGAGGATATTCGCTTGAAGTGGTTTTCGTTGATGATCGAAGTATATTGATCCGATAAAGGTCCCTCCGGATACATGCCTTTAACGGCTGCATCATAGGATTCTACAAATCGATCCACCTGACTTTCATGAATCAGCATGTAATCCGGTGCAACGCAAATTTGTCCGCAGTTGGCTAATTTACCATGTGCGACTTGCCGTGCAGCGTGCTCAATCGGGTAGTCGGGTGCGACCAACACGGGCGATTTTCCACCCAGCTCCAGGGTTACTGGTACAAGGTTCTCACTGGCGGCTTTCATGACGTGGCGGCCTACTAAAGTGCTGCCAGTGAAAAATAGATGATCGAAAGCTAGCTTCGAGAAAGCAATACCCATCGAGGCGTCACCCTGAAATACAGCGACCTCATTGTTGGAAAAAGTTTCGCTGAGAATTCTTTCTAACAAAGCGCTGGTCACTGGGGTGATTTCCGATGGCTTAATCATGGTGCGATTACCAGCTGCAATTGCAGTAGCAAGAGGCATTAGTGACAAAGAAACCGGATAGTTCCATGGAGCCATGATCCCTATTACACCTAGTGGTTGATACGTGACATAAGCCCGCGCTGGTTGAAAGTTAAGTGGTACGTGGCGACGTTGCGGCCGCATGAATTTTCGCAAGTTACTCTTAAGGTAATCAATGCCTTGAATCACCGTCATGATTTCCATGATGGCGGTTTCATGGCGCGACCTGTTTCCGAAGTCCGCGATTAAAGCATCTTCAAAATGGGTCTTGTGCGATAGAACTGCACTGCGGAGTTTATCCAAATTGGCTCGACGTAGTGCTAACGTTGGCGGCCCATCTTTGATAAATGCGGCACGTTGAGTTGCCAAGGTGTCGTTAAGAATCAGGGTGGTATTTTGCACATCTGTTAAGGCATTCATCGTTATTTCCTTTCGATTGGTTAATGTTTACAGAGAAAACATGGCCAGTATAATGACCTAATGTTTCTCTTGTCAACAATGTTTTCAAAAGAAACTTTGTGTAGAATATTAATTTTTGAGAAAGAGTGGACATGGAAGACCAAGCAGTAGAGCAGCCATACCACCATGGAGACCTTCGTCGGGCATTGATTGACGCTGCGTTAGCTATGGTGAAAGAATTTAAAAGCTGGCATTTCACTTTGCGTGAAGTTGCAAGGCGGGCGGGTGTAAGCCATGCCGCGCCATATAGGCATTTTCCCGATAAGGCTGCCTTGTTATCTGAGTTGGCGAAGGTCGGTTTTGAAATGTTGAGTGTAGAGTTGTCTGCTGCCCTGAATAACAACTTATCTATTGAAGAGCAACTTACTACCGCCGCAAAAGCTTATATCCAATTCGGCAATGTAAACCCAGCTTTATATCAGCTGATGTTTAGTCGAGATGCGGGTGCAAGTGAGGAGGTTCATCTTAATGAGCGCGCCATGGCGACATTAAATGTTTTAACTAGCTTGCTTGAGCGTGGTCAACGTCAAGGGGTATTTAAAGATCGTCCCGTGAATGGGCTTGCGGCAGCATGTTGGTCGTTGGTTCATGGCTTGACGATGCTCTCTATGGAGGGATTGCTACTTCCGGAAAAGGTTGGTGACCAGCCAATTGATTCTGCACTCAATACGCTTCTTGAGGGCTTGATGCTTGAGCGTTGAAATTAAACGGCTATATGTAATGCGTAACAGTTAAAATGAAGAGACTTTGAACACTAAACAGGCCTAGCCGGTTTTGGTCTTTAAGCAGGTTCTAAACTATTGATATTCCGCCTTTAATCGCCATATGCATCTCAGGTATAATTTCGTACTTTTGATGCTCGGAGCTTTTCGACATGCCTATCTATGATTATCAATGCACTAGCTGCGGCTTCAGCAAGGAAGTCATGCGCAAAATCAGCGAACCTAACCTGACAGATTGCCCGGAATGCGGCAAGGCTACCTTTGCCAAGCAGCTTTCTGCGCCGAGTTTTCAATTGACTGGCAGCGGCTGGTACGCCACCGACTTTAAGAACAGTGGCAGCAAGCCTGAGAAAAAGGCTGAAGAGCCATCTTCAGCAAGCTCGGCAGCCGGTTGTGCCACAGGCTGCGCTTGTCACTAAGCATACCTGGTTAAACCGCCCATCAATCAAGCTCTTCACAGCAGGTACATCTTCATGGCAAAACATCTTTTCATTAGCGGCTTGCCAGTTTGTGTGTCTGTTAGCAACAAGCGCTCCTTTAACTTTTCATCATAAGAAATTTGCATATGCGTACCCATTACTGCGGACACCTGAACCGCGACCTGATTGGCCAAACCGTTACCCTTTGTGGCTGGGCGCATCGCCGCCGCGACCATGGGGGTGTGATTTTTATTGATCTGCGTGATCGTGAAGGCATGGCACAGATCGTCATCGACCCGGATACGCCGGAAGCTTTCGGCATTGCGGAAACCGTGCGTAATGAATTCGTATTGAAGATCACCTGTAAAGTGCGCGCGCGGCCTGAAGGCACGGTGAACCCGAATATCCCGACTGGTGAAGTCGAGATGCTGGCGAGCGAGATCGAGATTCTCAACCCGTCGCTGACGCCGCCATTCATGCTGGATGACGATAATCTTTCCGAGATGGTGCGCCTGGAACATCGTTATATCGACCTGCGCCGTCCCGCAATGCAAAAGAACCTGATGTTGCGTTACCGTGTTTCCAAGAACCTGCGCGATTATCTGGATACCGCTGGTTTCATTGAAGTGGAAACACCGATGCTGACCCGTTCCACCCCGGAAGGCGCACGCGATTACCTCGTGCCTTCACGCGTGCATCACGGCCAGTTCTTCGCTTTACCGCAATCGCCGCAACTGTTTAAACAATTGCTGATGGTGTCCGGTTTCGATCGTTATTTCCAGATCACCAAATGCTTCCGCGATGAGGACTTGCGTGCCGACCGCCAGCCGGAATTCACCCAGGTCGATATCGAGACTTCATTCCTCGGCGAAGAAGAGATCATGGGCATCGTCGAAGAGATGATTCGCAAGATGTTCAAGAACGTGCAGGACGTCGACCTGCCAGCCGCATTCCAGCGCATGCCATTCTCTGAAGCCATGAGCAGATACGGTTCCGATAAACCGGATATGCGTGTTACGCTCGAAATCACCGAGTTGTCGGATGTGATGAAGGATGTCGATTTCAAGGTGTTCGCCGGTGCAGCCAATATGGCAGGCGGCCGTGTGGCCGCGCTGCGGGTGCCGAATGGCGCTGCGATCTCGCGTTCTGAGATCGATGCCTATACCGAATTCGTCAAGATCTACGGTGCCAAAGGTCTGGCGTACATCAAGATCAACGACATTACCAAGCTGAACGAAGAAGGCCTGCAAAGCCCTATCGTCAAGAATATCCATGAAACCGCATTGAAAGCTATCATCGAACGCACTGGTGCACAGAACGGCGATATCGTCTTCTTCGGTGCCGATAAAACCAAAGTGGTCAACGAAGCACTCGGCGCGTTGCGTGTCAAAGTCGGCCATGAAAAAGGCCATGTCGATGGTCGCGCATGGGCGCCGCTATGGGTGGTTGATTTTCCCATGTTCGAACATGACGAAGAGAACGACCGTTGGGCTGCGCTGCATCACCCGTTCACATCACCGAAAGACGGTCACGAAGACCTGCTTACCACCAACCCCGGTGCCTGTCTGTCCAAGGCTTACGACATGGTCATCAACGGCTGGGAAGTCGGCGGCGGTTCAGTGCGTATCCATAAGCAGGAAGTGCAATCCAAGGTATTCGATGCATTGAAGATTTCCAAGGAAGAAGCGCAAGAGAAGTTCGGCTTCCTGCTCGATGCCCTGCAATACGGTGCGCCACCGCATGGCGGCCTGGCCTTCGGCCTGGATCGTCTGGTCACGCTGATGGCGGGTGCTGAATCCATTCGTGACGTGATTGCTTTCCCCAAGACCCAGCGTGCACAATGCCTGATGACGAATGCCCCGAATGAAGTCGATGAGAAGCAGTTGCGAGAATTGCACATCCGCGTCAGGACGCAAACTCCGGCTGCATAAAATGAACTCACTTGCGCTGGCATTGTTACAAGCTCTTGCCGTACGAATCCGTATTGTCTTCGAGCTTGTGCCTAGCCGGCGCAGCATGAATGGGAGTGCCAGTTATGGATAGGTGTTTCGTTATGCAGCCTTTTGATGGCGCTGTTTTTGATAAAAGGTATGACGATACCTTTTCTGCAGCCATAAGAGATGCTGGCCTTGAGCCTTATCGAGTCGACCAAGACCCTAAAGTAAGTATTCCTATTCAGGATATTGAATCGGGTATACGTGACGCAAGAATTTGTTTTGCTGAAATTACGTTAGACAATCCTAATGTTTGGTTTGAACTTGGATATGCGATTGCTTCTGGAAAAGAAGTAGTTATGGTTTGCTCTTCCGACAGAACAACTAAGTTTCCTTTTGATATCCAGCATAGGTCAATAATCAGATATAAAGCCGAATCGGCAAGTGACTTTGAAAATCTAAAAAAGCAAATAACAACAAAAATTAAAGCTTACTTACATCGTGAGGAAAACCTTCCAAAAGTTTCTGAGCTTGCAAAACTGCATAAAATAGAAGGCCTAGATCAGCATGAAATTGTTTTAATGGCGGCACTTGCGGAAAACTTAGAACATCCAGAAGATCACGCGTCAGCCTTTCAAGTTAAGCGTGATATGGAGAACAGTGGCTTTACAAAAGTAGCTACTACCCTTGCGATTAAAAGCCTGATTCAAAAAGAATTAATTACCTACGATAGATATCAGGATTACGATGGTGATTACTATACAGGGTATGTCTTTACACACGCTGGATGGTCGTGGGTATTGGATAACCAAAGTCAATTCTTGCTTAAAAAGCCGACTATAATTGATTTAGAAGAAGGCATACCATTTTAATTGAATGACTATCAAATCTCTCATCCGTACCGTACCGCACTATCCCAAACACGGGGTGCAGTTCCGCGACATCACGACCTTGCTGAAGGATCCGCTGGGCTTGAAGGTCACGGTGGATGAGTTGTTTAATCGTTACGAGAACCAGAAAATCGATAAGGTCGTGGGTGTCGAGTCTCGCGGTTTTTTGATCGGTGCTCCATTGGCTTATAAACTGGGCGTAGGTTTTGTTCCGGTGCGCAAGCAGGGCAAGTTGCCTGCTGAAACATTGGGCCATGACTATGAACTGGAATACGGCAACGATCGTGTTGAGATTCACACTGACGCGGTTGAAAAGGGTGAACGTATCCTGCTGGTGGATGATCTTATCGCTACTGGCGGTACAGCTATTGCATCGGCAGCGTTGATTAAGAAGCTCGGCGGTGAAATCGTCGAATGTGCGTTCATTATCGACCTCATCAGTCTGGGCGGTCGTAAACGACTGGAAGACAAAGGCTACAAGATGTTTGCCCTGTGCGAGTTCGAGGGAGACTAGTGGCTTATAAAACGCCGGTTTCTGCCCTGGTGCTGATCCACACGACAGATTTGCAGGTTTTGCTTTTGGAGCGTGCCGATAAAGCTGGTTTCTGGCAATCGGTGACCGGTAGCCTTGAATCCGGCGAAACGCCGTATGATGCGGCCATACGCGAAGTGCAGGAAGAGACAGGTCTGGTTGCTGCCGACTTCAAGTTCTACGATATGCAGGCCTCGAATGTGTATGAGATCTACGAGCATTGGCGCTATCGTTATGCAGCCGGGGTCACCCACAATACAGAACATCTGTTCGGACTTGAATTACCATCGCCGCAGCCTGTCCAACTTGCAGCAGATGAACATGTGCGCTATGAGTGGGTCGATTGGCGCGAGGCGGCAAAGAAAGTATTTTCCTGGACCAATGTCGATGCGCTCAAACGCCTGGGCGAGCGATACCAATTAACTCTATGAAAGAATGATGATGGAAACAGCGACTATCGGTGCTGAGTCAGTCAGGTCTGAATCTGTTAAATCGGAGCCAATCCGGTTCGAGCGTTTTCAGGCGAGCAAGGAAGCTGAGTTGCAGGAGCGCATTATTGCAGCCAAGGCCAAGCTCGGCAAACGCCTGGTCATTCTCGGCCATCATTATCAGCAGGAAAGCGTCTATCGCCATGCCGATTACACCGGCGATTCGCTGAAACTCTCGCGCTATGCTGGTGAAACCGATGCTGAATTCATCGTCTTTCTCGGCGTACATTTCATGGCGGAAGTTGCCGACATACTCTCGCGGCCTGAACAGATCGCGATTCTGCCCGACCTGGCCGCAGGTTGCTCGATGGCCGACATGGCCAACCTGGCTAAAGTTGAACGCTCGCGTCGTGAGTTATCCAAAGTGCTGGATTTCGATGCGACCATCACGCCGGTGACATACATCAACTCTGCTGCCGACCTGAAAGCCTTTTGCGGCGAGCACGGCGGTATTGTCTGCACCTCGACCAATGCACCAAAGATCATCGAGTGGGCATTCGCCCAGCGCGAAAAAGTGCTGTTCTTCCCCGACCAGAACCTGGGCCGCTGGAGCGGTTACAAGATGGGCATTCCATTGGAGCAGATGCCTGTCTGGGACCCGGACCAGCCGATGGGCGGCCTGACGGAAGAACAGATCAGGAATGCGAAGATTCTGCTTTGGAAAGGCCATTGCGCCGTCCATCAAATGTTCCGTGAGCAGAACATCACGCGCTTCCGTGCCGAGCATCCTGATGGTTTCGTGATCTCGCATCCTGAGTCTCCATTCGAGGTGTGCCTCAATTCTGATTATGTCGGTTCAACCGAGTACATCCTGAAAACCGTTTCCGCGGCCCCTGCGGGAACCAAGTGGCTGGTGGGGACGGAACTGAACCTGGTGAATCGCCTAGCGGAGCAGATGAAGCCGGAAGGCAAGCTGGTACAGTTCATGTCGCATGTGATCTGCGAATGCTCGACCATGGCGCGTATTGATCCGCAGCATCTGGCCTGGACGCTGGAGAACCTGGCGGAAGGCAATGTGGTGAACCAGATCAAAGTGCCGGAAGCTGAAGCCAGGCTGGCGAAGCTGACACTTGACCGCATGTTGGCGGCTTCATAATTCCCTTTCGATCGAGCGTGCATAACACTTTACGTATTGCCACTTTCAACATTCACAAGGGCGTGACCAGTTTCAACGCCCGTTTTGCTTTACACGAACAACGTGATTTGATCCGCCAATTGCATGCGGATATTGTTTTCCTGCAAGAAGTGCAAGATGTACATATCAAGCATAGCAAGCGTTTTAGCCAGTGGCCGATCGAAGGGCAGGCTGAATATCTCGCAGATTCTGTCTGGTCGGATTTTGCCTATGGCAAGAATTCAGTGTATCCGGCAGGCCATCATGGCAATGCCTTGCTTTCAAAATTCCCTATCATCAAAACAGAAAACCTGGATATTTCGGCACACCGCTCAGAGCAGCGCGGTATGTTGCATAGCGAGATCGCCATTCCAGGCTGGTCTGAGCCTTTACATTCAATCTGTGTGCACCTTGGGCTTTTTGCGAGCTGGCGTAGAAAACAGGTTCATCTGTTGCGTGCACGGATTGATGCTACGGTTCCGCCGGATGCTCCATTGATCATTGCGGGGGATTTTAATGACTGGGGCATGAGTGCAGGCCGGATTCTGACGGCAGGTTTGCATCTGCACGAGGTGTTTGAACATCACCTGGGTAAATCGGCACGTAGCTTTCCTTCGGTGTTGCCTTTCTTCCGGCTGGATCGCATCTATGTACGTGGTTTTAATGTGCAGCATGTCCAGGTGCATTCCGGGCCAAGGTTTGCACAAGTCTCCGATCATGCCGCCTTGAGCGCAACTCTGGTGAAACGATGATTCATTTTACGGAGCATAACCATATCGAATTGCTTCGTAATGGCGAGGCATATTTCCCTGCCCTGATATCGGCCATTGATAGTGCCCAGTATGAAGTGCATCTGCAGGCTTATATTTACGAGATTGATGACATTGGTTTGAAGGTGGGTGAGGCGCTCAAACAGGCCGTCAAACGCGGTGTGGGTGCTTACATTCTGCTCGACGGATTCGGTAGCAAGGATTTACCAAAGACTTATGTGCAGGAACTGCAGGATGCTGGTGTGCAGGTCATGTTCTATCGGCCGAAAATTTCGCCATGGACATTGAAGCGAAGCCGTTTAAGACGCCTGCATCGCAAGATAGCGGTAATCGATGGCCGTACTGCTTTTGTCGGCGGTATCAACATCATTGATGATTACAATGTGCCATACAGGCAGCCGCCGCGAATTGATTATGCAGTTTCTGTAGAAGGCGAGCTGGTGCAACAGATTCGCGCCAGCGCTCGCGGTTTATGGCGGCGGATTGCCTGGTCGCATTTGCGTCGTGTAGAAGCCAGAACCCTGCCAAAAAGCGCTGAACTGCCAAACAATCAGATGCAGGCAGCATACGTGGTGCGGGACAATATTCTGCATAGGCATGATATTGAGCAGGCCTATATGAAGGCCATCAATAATGCCAGGTATGAGATTCTTATTGCGAATGCTTACTTCATACCCGGTAAGCGCTTTAGAAAAGCCTTGATAGCGGCGGCAAAGCGTGGTGTACGAGTCAGGCTGCTATTGCAGGGGCGCATGGAATATTTCCTGATGTTTGCTACCCATGCTTTTTACTGTGAGTTTCTGCAAAGCGGCATTGAGATTTATGAATACCGCAAAAGCTTTATGCATAGCAAAGTGGCTGTGATAGACAATCAATGGGCAACCGTCGGCTCTTCAAATATCGACCCTTTCAGCCTCCTGCTTTCACGAGAAGCCAATATTGTGGTGCTGGATAAGAGTTTTGCAACTGAACTGAAAGATGACATCGAGCGGTCGATTGACGAAGGCGCTGAACCTGTTGCAGCAAACGAATGGGTGCATGGACATTATTTGCAACGAACTGTCTCATGGTTTGTCTACCACTTGGTTCGGCTAGTGACTGGCCTGGTTGTGCAGCCCGACAAATATTAACTGGAAGTCGAATCAGGCTGTTGGTATACAGGCGGTTTGCTGTGCGTACCGCTAAATCTTATAATCGCAAGGTTCCAGGAGCCTGGCTGGTGTAGCTCAGTTGGTAGAGCAACGCACTCGTAACGCGTAGGTCGTAGGTTCGATTCCTATCACCAGCACCAACAAATTTTTAACCATAACAGTTCGATAGATTGGATTCCCTTGAAAACCTTTAACGTCACATTTTCGAGCTTTGCGTTTCTGATAGCGCTTATGCAGCCTTTAAACGCAGCTACCCTGGAAGATGCGCTGGCAGCCACAAGAGCGGCGGACTATAAAACAGCATCTGCCATTTATCATGATCTTGCGGAAAAGGGTGATGTAAAAGCGCAATATAACCTTGGCCTGATGTATATCCGGGGTGATGGCGTGGAACAAAGTTATACTGAAGCCGCAAAGTGGCATCGCAAGGCGGCAGAACAGGGCTATGCCGATGCGCAATACAGCTTGGCTGCAATGCATTTCAATCGTGACATTCCAACCGAGGATTATGTCGAGGCGGCAAATTGGTATTTGAAAGCTGCAGAGCAGGGGCATGTCAAAGCGCAACTGAATCTTGGCATTCTCTATTTCCGTGGCGATATCTATGAAGAGGACATGGAAGAGTCCGTGAAGTGGTATTTGAAGGCTGCTGAGCAAGGAAATGCGGAAGCGCAATTCAATTTAGGCAATATGATTACCCGGGGTCTGGGCGTGCCGGCAGAGGATATTGTGCGCGGCACCATGTGGGTCTTGGTCTCTATCGAAAATCCGGATGTAGGCAAACGTATCGTCAGTAAAACCAAAATTGCCAATTTCAATGCGACCAAAATGACGGAAGAGCAAAAGCAAGAGACCAGAACCCTGGCAAATGAATGCAAGGCGAAGAATTACAAAGGCTGTTAACAAGCTGGCATGAAGGATTAAGCGCCGGATAGATGGCGCGGTTTCTCAACAAAAAAGCCAGAATTTTTCTGGCTTTTTTGTTATTGCATCAAGCTGGTTTGAAGAACTCAAGCTTGCGATGACGGGGTGTTTTTTTAAGCTGGGCTTCCGCAACAGAAGCGCTTGATCGATCGGGGTAGGGTTGTGATGCAAGTATTCGTAATGGCGGGTTGGCACGTGTGTATTTTGCACCCAGCCCAGATTGATGGGCACGGAACCTGGCTTCCAGATCGGTCGTGATGCCTGCGTAATAGCTACCGCTTTTACATTCGAGTAGATACAAATACCACTGCATTAACGCCAATCAAATTAAATTATAAGTTGGTTCTTGTTCCTGAGACTGGCCGGCTTTGAGCTGTTAATAATCTGCACTGCGTCCAGTCGAGTAGCCAACGGCATCATTTTGCCATTCACCGCAATTGTCACATCTGTGGTCCTGCATGGTCTTGCACAATGTCAGCTGGTCGCTCCCGCAGGCGTGGCAAATGTGGGCGGATTTCACCGAAGACTTGAAATGTGTTTCATGGTGTTCCTGCGCAACGCGCGTACTACCTAAACCGTACTTGTTGTCCATGGAAACCTCCTGTCAGGGTTAACCCATGCTGTTATCTTAATCTTCCAGGAAAAGATATCAACCAGTTTCTGTTCCGCCTGGCCTGCTAGCCCCCACATTCGGCTCTTTGCGCGGAGTTTGTGTTCGCCCATTCCACAATTCTCAAAATCGCATTTGTACTGGCCATGTCCAGTGCTGCAACGCCGCCCTTGCCATCGGCACTGGGAGCACCGGCATTTTCCTGCACCATATGACTAAGCAGGTTCTGGCGAGAATTTTTTGCATAAAGCGAGGCATGTATTTTTACCAGGCCCACGCTGCTGCCAGGGCTTTCAAACACCTGGTCAAACGCTTCTATTTGCAGGTTGATTCCGCAGTTGGACAGTTCTGAAATATTGACCATGGTGCGGAACTTGGCTGCCAGCAGGTTTGCAGGCGAGCTTGCCCAGCGGCTTTGAGTGTAGGTGAATACCTGGGTTGGGTTCTGATAGTTGAGCCGATAACGAATGCGACGGTGATCGATCGCATCGACTGCCGTTACTTTACCGATATCGACATTGGAGTCTATTTTGCCGGTTTCTACATTCAATCCAAAATCATAGACCGCACTCTCGGGGCCTGGTTTGCTGGTAGCCAGGCATCCAGTCAATAAACTAATCAAACTCCAATAAATAAAGTAGCGCATGGTGTGCCTTTTTAATTGTGCTGATCAGGTGAAAAACCGTTTTCACCAGGTCCTGGCTTGGCTGGCGGTTTGCCGAGTATCAGGCTTTGCGGGTTTTCTTCCAGGTGATCGAGTAGGTTGCCGAATTGGCGCATATCCCGATTCATGCTTTCCGTGAGCTCATGGATGCGCGGCAAGGTTTCGAAATTGAGGGTATGGGTCAGTTGCTTGCTGCTTTGCTCGATCTCTTTCGCCATGCCGCTGAATTCTTTCGCCGTATTGTTCAATTCTCCCAGTAGCGGCCGGGCGGCTTCTGCTGTTTTTTGCATGCTGCCCAGCGTTTCTGAGAGCAGGGCCTGATTCTGCTCCGAGGCCATCTTGCCCATGCGGTCAAATGTCGTGGCTGCTGAATTCAACAGCGGCCCCAGTTTTCCCGAAGCTGATTCAAGATTGCTCAGTGTTCGATTGAGTTTTTCATGGTCTACGCTGCCCAGTAGCTGGTTGGCGGTATGAGCGAGTTCGTTGCTGTTTTTTACCAGTAATTCGATCTGGCTGGCTAATGCCGGCCCGCCACTCAGTAACTTATCAATCAGTGATGGCACCAGCGGTATTTCCGCGCCGGCAGGCAGTGGCTTTGCTTCATCTGCCGTGTCGTTGAGATCGATATAGGCAAGACCGGTAACGCCCTGCATACGCAATTCAGCAGTACTCGCTTCGGACAGGTTTAAATCATCAGTAACGCGAATCTGGATGCGGATGATATTCCTGGTGGTTTTATCAAAATCGATGGACGTGACCTTGCCGACATCAACTCCCCGGAATTTCACCGCCGACTCAACGCTTAAGCCAGTGACAGGCAATGATGAAACAACAACATACTCCACATTTTTCTTGTGATCGCCACTCAGCCACCAGAAGGAAAATAGCAGGAAAGTCCCCAGGATGAGTGTGAAGAGCCCGACAGCAATGGCATAGGTGCGGTTTTCCATTGCTTATGTAGTCCTTTCCAGACGTACGCTGACACCCTGAAAAAAGTTGCTGACGAATGGATGATCAACTTTGCCAAGTTCTCTCAATGAGCAGGCGGCGATAATGCGTTTGTCGGCAAGTACCGCTACCCGATCCGTCATGGAAACCAGAGTGTCCAGGTCGTGAGTGACGAATAATACGGTGAGGCCGAGTGTTTGCTTGACTTGCTTGATGAGCTCCACAAATTTCTCGCTTCGATCGGGATCCAGTCCCGCCGTTGGCTCATCCAGAACCAGGAATTCCGGTTCCAGCGCCAAGGCCCTGGCAAGACCTACGCGTTTTACCATGCCGCCCGAAAGTTGGGCCGGCAGCAATTCGCCATGTTCTGGCAGTAGTTCGACCAGTGCCAATTTGTGCATCACGAGCTGATGTATCGTTTCTTCATCAAACTGTTTCAGCTCGCGGATGGGGAAGGCTATGTTGTCAAAAACCGAGAGTGCGGAAAACAGCGCACCTTGTTGAAACAGCATGCCGAATCGACTCATCAGGCGCTGCTGTTTAAGCCTTTCGACTTCATGCAGGTTTTCGCCAAAAAGGAATATCTGGCCTTTGGTCGGCCTGGTGAGCCCAACGATGTGACGCAACAGTGTGGTCTTGCCGCTGCCGGAACCGCCGACCAGTGCAACGATCTCTCCAGCATGGATTTTCAGGTCAAGGTTCTGGTGAATCACAGTGCTGCCGTATTCGGTGCAGACTTGACGCGCCTCGCAGACGATGTTCTTTTCAGTTGATTCCGTGAAGCTCATACACCGATCCCTCTGGTCAGAATGGCAAATAGTGCATCGATCAAAATCACGCCAGTGATGGCGGTGACCACCGAACTGGTGGTGCTCATGCTCAAGCTCTCGGTATTGGGCTTGATGCGCAAACCAAAGTGGCAAGCCAGCAATGTGACGATAAACCCGAACAGCAGGCCTTTTATCAGGCTCAGCGTCAGGTTCACCGGCTGTACTACTAATGGCAGGTACTCAAAGAAAAAACGAAAACTGATGCCCAGTTCGACATTGGCAGAAATTGCTCCGCCTATTAACCCCCATGTCGATGTCCATAATACTAAAAACGGTGCAACAAAAGTGAGACCTAGTACTTTAGGCAAAATAATCCGCAAGATGCGGGATATCCCCATCGTGGTCAATGCATCAATCTCTTCTGTGACGCGCATGACGCCGATCTGGGCAGTCATCGCAGAGCCGGAACGGCCTGCGACCAACACAGCCATCAGCATCGGGCCGAGTTCGCGAATAATGCCCAGCCCCAGAATATTGACGATAAAGATATCGGCACCGAATGCGCGTAACTGCTTGGACATGAGATAGCCCATGGCTATACCTATCATGCAGCCAAGCAAGGCGCTGATGGGCAGGGCGGTAACACCGCTCTTGTAGATGTTGGCGCAAAATTCACGGAAGGGAAAATCGCGCGGGCGCCTGAATACATAGAGTATTTCCAGCAACAGCAGGCCAAGCAATTGTGCGAAGTCCTTCAGATGCGAGGCAAACTCCAGTACCAGATTGCCCCATTTTGCGAAAGGCGCGAACCAGTCAGTTTTTTCCTGATTTCGTTCCGGTTTGGCCAGCCCGCTAAGCATGTCAAAGACTTTGCTTTGTTCCGGTGTAAGTTTGATGCGGCCGTCGAGTTTTCCACCCCATCCGGTCCAAAGCACTGCTGCACCGGCGGTATCAAGTTGCTCGACTTGTTGCAGATCCCAATGCGTAAAAGGATCGGAAAGAAAGGGGGCGAGAGAGGCTTTGAGTTCAGCAAAGTCGTTCTCAAGCGATCGCAACGACCATTGGCCGTAAAGCCGCACATGGCGGCGACCTTGTTCACCCTGTTCGACTTGAAAGCTTGCAGCCGCCATTGGATCTCCCTTTCCAATCGATTATACGCAGTGCAAACTCTTTGCGACAATCTGTTTGGATATTGCGCGCTATAATCTAACTTACTCTATACAAAGAACATTCAGACAATAATTTTGGAGGAATTTTTAGCATGAAAAGCTACCGCAAAGAACTCTGGTTCAACCCACCTACCCGTGTTGCCTTTATCAATATCACTCCACAAGTGCAGGACTGTTTACGGGAAAGCGGAGTTCAGGAAGGTTTTGCCTTGGTTAATGCGATGCATATCACTGCCAGTGTATTCATCAATGATGATGAGTCCGGTCTGCATCATGATTATCGGGAATGGCTGGAGCGCCTGGCGCCGCATGAGCCGATTCGTAACTATCGTCATAATGATACCGGTGAAGATAATGCGGATGCCCATATGAAAAGACAGGTGATGGGCCGCGAAGTGGTGGTTGCCATCACCAATGGTCAGTTGGACTTTGGTCCGTGGGAACAGATTTTCTACGGAGAGTTTGATGGTCGCCGTAAAAAGCGCGTGCTGGTAAAGATTATCGGCGAATAATTATTCGGACCAATCGTGACTGGATTGGCCCTTAAATTCTGCCCATTATCCTTGTATATAGCTTTCCAGCTGTTTAATCAGAAACTGTTGGTAGGCGATGGTTTCCTTCACCAGATCACCAATCGACAGTATGCCGATCACGCGCTCGTTCTCAATCACGGGCAAGTGCCGAATGCGTTTGCCCGACATGAGTTCCATGCACTCATCAACCAGTTGATCGGGTCTGACGGTGATCACGGTTGTCGACATCACGTCTGAAACTTTCGTGGTTCTGGATGTCTTGCCCTTGAGTACGACTTCGCGAGCATAATCCCGCTCGGAAAATATCCCGGCAAGGTGTCCGTCGTCGCGCAAGACCACTAGTGCGCCTACATGATTTTCCGCCATGATAATCAGGGCATCATAAACCAGAGTGTCCGGTGAGACCGAGAGTATGGCATTGCCCTTGGTTTCAAGTAGCTGATGTACGGTTTTCATACGCTCCTCCATCCTTCATTTTATTTTGTGCGGCTTTTATATTGAAAATATACACCTCTTTCCGTAATGACTAAACCTTGAATGCTTGACATAATTAGCCAGCTAATTATAATGCCACTAACTATGTTGCAACTCCGCGATCTCCCTAGCAGGGAAACCTTACAGAAATTTGCACTGCGTTATCCGCAAGCGGATATTAGTGCGATTTCTGCTTTTTTGCATTTGTTGCGCATCGCTACCGATTTATCGATAGCCCTGGATGAATGCCTGAGTCGCCATGGCCTGCTGCAAGGGCGCTGGTGGGTGCTGATACTCTTGATGCGCGAAGAGACGTTAACCTCTACGCCATCATCCCTGGCCGAAAAAGCAGGCGTAACACGCGCCACCATGACAGGCCTGATCGATGGGCTCGAACGCGACGGTCTGGTTGAGCGTTTGTTGGATTCTCAGGACAGGCGCAGTATTACGATTAAATTGACCGCAGCGGGCCAGGTCAAGCTGGATGATGTAATGCCCGATTATTACAGCCGTTTGCGTAACTGCATGAATGGCCTGGATGAAAAAAGTCGTGAACAACTTCATGAGATATTGAATCTCATCGGTAACGGAATAGAAGCATTTACCAAGTAGCATGAGTTTTTTTGCCTAAATAATTAGGCGGCTAATTAGATTTAACGAACTTTAACAAGGAGATGAAGATGCAAACCAAGGAAATTCAATCTGTGATTCTGGACATCAATACAAACTGGGATGCTGCATTCAATGCCAAGCAACCGGCTCAGGTCGCGGCCTTGTACGACGCAAATGCGACCGTACTGCCTGCCGGTGCCGCGCAAGTCACTGGTATTGCTGCCATTACCGAATTCTGGACGAATACGATTGCGCAAGGCATCGTTGATCACAAGATAGAGATGCTGGAAGTCGGCGTTGACGGCAATCTGGCTTTTCAGCGAGGCTTATGGAGCGCAGCTGTTGTCGATGCTGCGGGCGAACGCCAGGTATTCAGCGGTAATTTGCACTTGTTGTACAAGCTTCAGAGCGATGGCAGCTGGAAGGCCCTGACGCATATCTGGAATTAAGCCGAAGTTCTGTAAAGGGTTGTTATGTCTTGGTCCTCGAATAAGTTTCGTGCCGTAGTCGCACTGCTTATACTCTCAGTCCTCTGGGGATATAACTGGGTGGTGATGAAGAATGCGCTGCAGGATGCCGGCGCATTCCAGTTCGGGGCCTTGCGCACCTTTCTTGGCGCAATCTGCCTGCTGGGTTTGATCATCATCCTGCGCAGGCCGTTTCGCCCCAAGGAAATCCCTACGCTGATCGTTCTTGGCCTGCTGCAAACCAGCGGATTTACCGGACTGATCATTTGGGCGCTGGTTGAGGGCGGTGCAGGCAAGACTGCCGTGCTGACCTACACCATGCCATTCTGGGTGATGATCATGGCTTGGCCGTTGCTGGGTGAAAAGATACAAGGCACCCAGTGGCTGGCAGCGCTACTTTCGGTGATGGGCATACTGTTTATCCTGGATCCTATGCATCTCGGTACCGACCAGTTCAGCATGGTGCTGGCGGTATTGGCGGGTGTCAGCTGGGCGTTGGCTGTGATGCTGGCTAAAAAGCTCCATCAGCGTACTCCAGACTTGGACCTGCTTTCCCTGACTGCCTGGCAGATGTTGTTCGGGTCGTTGCCGATGGTCGTTGCTGCTTTCCTGATTCCTGCACCGCCGATAGACTGGACGCCCTATTTCATAGGTGCGGTGATATTCAATGCTGTCTTATGTAATGCCCTTGCCTGGCTATTATGGCTTTATGCTCTTCAGCGACTGGAGGCTGGCGTAGCCAGCATGGTGACTTTGCTGGCGCCTGTCATCGGGGTGCTTGCCGCATGGCTGGAACTCAAGGAGCAGCCAAGCCATGGGGAGCTTTGGGGTATTCTGTTCATACTCACGTCTCTCGTGATTATTTCCATACGCGGCATGAAGAAACACCAGAAAATAGATCCCGCAATGGCACAGGAATGATGCCGGCCTGATATGCTAAAATCATGCGAAATTTTAGATAGCTATCAGGGTACAAAATGGCAGGACATTCCAAATGGGCCAACATCCAGCATCGCAAAGGTCGTCAGGATGCGAAGCGCGGCAAAATATTCACACGTCTGATCAAGGAAATCACTGTGGCAGCCCGTATGGGCGGCGGCGATCTGGCGACCAATCCTAGGCTCCGCATGGCGGTGGATAAAGCGAAAAGCGAATCCATGCCGAAAGACAACATCGAGAACGCGATCAAACGTGGTTCAGGCACTCTTGAAGGCGTGAATTACGAAGAAGTCCGTTACGAAGGTTATGGCATTAGCGGTGCCGCCATCATGGTCGATTGCCTGACCGACAACAAGCAGCGCACTGTCGCCGATGTGCGCCATGCGCTCAGCAAATACGGTGGCAATCTGGGCACTGATGGTTCAGTTGCCTTCATGTTCAAACATTGCGGTGTCATCCTGTTTGAACCTGGCGCAAGTGAAGACCAAGTGATGGAAATTGCGCTTGAAGCCGGTGCGGAAGACATTGTCACCGATGAAGACGGCAGTATCGAAGTCATCACCCAGCCCAACGATTTTCAAGCGGTAAAAGACGCGCTCGAAGCGGCAGGACTCAAACCGGCACACGGTGAAATCACCATGAAAGCCTCGACCGAAACCGTATTTACAGGTGAGGATGCAGTGAAGATGCAGAAACTGCTGGATGCGCTGGATGACCTCGACGACGTGCAGGAAGTCTATACCTCGGCACTGATAGAAGAGTGACCGCAATCCGCATCCTTGGCATCGACCCCGGCCTGCGCCTGACAGGCTTTGGAGTCATAGAGAAAGTTGGCGAAAAGCTCAATTACGTTGCCAGCGGTACTATCAAGACAACTACGGGCAAAGGTGCGGATATCGAAGATTTGCCCAGCCGTTTGAAAACCATATTGGATGGTCTGTTTGAGGTGATTGATACTTATGCACCGGAGCAGGCTGCGGTCGAAAAAGTCTTTGTCAACGTCAACCCGCAATCTACGCTCTTGCTCGGACAGGCTCGCGGTGCAGCTATCAGCGCAGCGGTGATTAAAAATCTTACAGTTGCCGAATACACTGCTTTGCAAGTCAAACAATCTGTTGTTGGTAATGGCCATGCAGCCAAGGAACAGGTGCAGGAAATGGTCAAGCGGTTGCTTAAACTTCCTGCCAATCCCAGTCCGGATTCTGCCGATGCACTTGCCTGTGCGATTTGCCATGCACATGGCGGGCAGGGCATGGGAAAATTAGCGACAGCAGGTTTTCGTGTACGTGGCGGTAGGCTAATATAAGCTCATGTTATTGATAGCCCCATACTTGGATTTTGTTGTTTTGAATTTAACAGTTTCGCATTCAAGAAAGTCACTATGATCGGTCGCCTCAATGGTGTACTGCTGGAAAAAACACCGCCTTTGGTGCTGATTGATGTCAACGGCGTCGGTTATGAATGCGAAGTGCCCATGAGCACTTTTTACAACCTGCCTGCCATCGGTGAGAAAGTGGTGTTGCTTACCCAGTTCATCGTGCGCGAAGACGCGCAGCTGCTTTATGGTTTCGGCAGCGATCGGGAACGGCTGACTTTCAGGCAATTACTCAAAGTCAATGGTGTGGGAGCCAAGTCTGCGCTCTCTATTCTGAGCGGACTTTCAGTCGATGAGCTGGTACAGGCTGTTGCGCTGCAGGATACTGCCCTGTTGACGCGTGTGCCTGGTGTAGGCAAAAAAACCGCCGAAAGGCTATTGCTGGAACTCAAAGACAAATTTTCCATTGACGGTATGTCTATCGCTCAGGCCGGGTATGCGAAATCCGCAAGCGGAGATGTACTGAACGCCTTGCTTGCACTTGGTTACAATGAGCGCGAAGCATTGGCTGCCGTCAAAACCTTGCCTGCTGATGTGGCTGTTTCTGATGGCATTAAACAAGCGCTCAAATCGCTCTCTAAAACTTAGGAACAGTTAGCGATGATAGAAACCGACCGCCTGATTGCCCCTGCAGCCGAAAGTCCTCAAGAGGAGGCGATCGAGCGCGCGCTCAGGCCGAAAGTCCTTGATGAATACATTGGCCAGGAAAAAGCGCGCGGGCAGTTGGAAATTTTCATCAATGCAGCCAGGGGGCGTGCCGAAGCCTTGGATCATGTGCTGCTTTTTGGCCCGCCAGGCCTGGGCAAAACCACGCTGGCACACATCATTGCCAAAGAGATGGGCGTTAATCTACGCCAGACCTCAGGCCCGGTATTGGAGCGTGCCGGCGACCTCGCGGCATTGCTGACCAATCTTGAGCCTAACGATGTGCTGTTCATTGATGAAATTCATCGTTTATCCCCTGTCGTGGAAGAAATTCTCTATCCGGCAATGGAAGACTATCGGCTCGATATCATGATAGGCGAAGGCCCGGCTGCCCGTTCCGTGCGTTTGGATCTGCCGCCTTTTACCCTTGTCGGCGCAACCACGCGCGCAGGCATGCTGACTAATCCATTACGCGATCGTTTCGGCATCGTTTCTCGGCTTGAGTTCTACACTGCAGATGAGCTTGCGCGAATCGTCCACCGCTCTGCTGATTTGCTGGAAGTGCCGATGCAGGATGCCGGTGCTATCGAAATCGCCAAACGTTCTCGCGGTACGCCACGTATCGCCAATCGCTTGCTGCGTCGCGTGCGCGACTATGCCCAGGTCAAGGGCGACGGCACTGTCAATTCCGATATTGCCGATGCTGCATTGAAAATGCTCGATGTCGATAAGCTGGGCTTCGATGTGATGGACAGAAAGCTGCTGCAAGCCGTGCTGGAGAAGTTCGGCGGAGGCCCGGTCGGCTTGGATAACCTCGCGGCGGCAATCGGCGAAGAGCGCGACACGATTGAAGACGTGCTGGAGCCCTACCTGATCCAGCAAGGCTATCTGATGCGCACACCGCGCGGCCGTGTCGCTACGCAATTGGCTTATCAACATTTTGGCCTGGCGGTGCCAAGCCATTTGGCGAATGGAACGCTCTGGCAGGAATGAGCAATTTTCACTGGCCGATCCGCGTCTACTATGAGGACACCGATGGTGGCGGGCTGGTCTACCATGCTAATTATCTCAAGTTCATGGAACGCGCTCGCACAGAGTGGCTGCGCAGTTTGGGTTTCGAGCAGGCTGAACTCAAAAACAAATTGACTGTCATCTTTGTTGTACGGAATATTGCTATACAATACAAGCGTTCAGCATGTTTTGATGAGGCATTAACTGTTACTACAGCCATTTCTAAAACTGGACGCAGCTTGTTAGTTTTTGAACAAACCATATATCGAGACAATACCGTTCTCACTCAGGCCACTGTTGAAGTGGTCTGTGTCAGTGCTTCCGAATATAAACCCGTCAGTATTCCCGAACCTATCCGTCTAGCTATTCAAGCTATTTCTTCAAACAATGGAGTCTGAATGAACCCGACCGATCTACATGCTACTACCGATATGTCATTGATTGCCCTGGTTTCCGGTGCCAGCGTGCCTGTGCAACTGGTCATGCTATTGCTGGTGCTGATATCGCTGGTCTCCTGGTGGTATATATTCATCAAGGTATTCACGCTTAAGCGTGCAGATGCCGAAGCTGAAGATTTTGAAGATAAATTCTGGTCCGGTGGCGACTTGAACAAGCTCTATGAAGGTGTCACGGCCGGTCGTCACAAGTCTCGCGGCATGGCAAGCCTTTTTGAGGCCGGCTTCAGGGAATACGCCAGGCTCAAGCGCCAGGGCGGCATGGAAGTCAGCGATACCATGGAAGGTGCAAGACGCGCGATGCGCGCGGCTTATAACCGGGAGATGGATGGACTTGACGCTCACTTGCCGTTTCTTGCTTCTGTTGGTTCTGTCAGCCCTTACATCGGTCTTCTGGGCACGGTCTGGGGCATCATGAATGCCTTCCTTGGTTTGGCCAATACGGCACAGGCCACACTGGCGCAAGTGGCCCCGGGGATCGCCGAAGCCCTGATCGCAACCGCGATCGGCCTGTTTGCTGCGATTCCGGCAGTGATCGCCTACAATCGCTTCGCTTCTTCCGTTGATCGCCTTTCAGTACGCTATGAAAGCTTCATCGAAGAATTCACCAATATCCTGCAACGCAAGGTCTAAGCCATGACACGCCGCAAATCTCGCCGCATGATGAACCAGATCAACGTCGTGCCTTACATCGACGTCATGCTGGTGCTGCTCGTGATTTTCATGGTGACAGCGCCGATGACAAATCCTGGCGTGGTTGAACTGCCTAGCGTGGGACAGGCTTTGAAGCAGCCGACAGCACCGCTGGTATTGAGCATTAAGGCAGATAAACGCATCGAGCTTGATGGCAAGCTCATGCAGCGGGATGAACTGTTGTTTGCTGTTCGTACTCAATTAGAGAATGACCCGCAACGTTCAGTCGTTATAGCGGCGGATAAAAGTGTCGATTATGGCGAAGTCATTGCGGTGATGGATTTGATGAAACAAGGCAAGGTAGACAAAGTCGGTTTGTTATTGACTCCGGTAACCAATTAATTTCGCATGATACGTGCCCACGAGAACCCGATAGCCCTGAAAGCCGGTGCACTTTCCTTTTTGGTGCACATAGTATTACTGGGCCTGTTGTTACTTTCTTTTAACTGGAAGGTCGTGCAACCTGCCAGCATTGCAACTGTAGAACTGTGGTCTGAACTCCCTGCCAAGCCTGTTGTTGTCCAGCCGCAGCCTGAGGTCGTGCCACCCAAGCCTGAACCTAAAGTTGAAATTAAACCAGAGCCTAAACCGGAACCACAGCCTGAACCCAAAGCAGATATTGAGGTGAAGAAAGAACCGCCAAAGCCAGAGAAGCCCAAACCCAAAGAAGAGCCAAAAAAGACTGAGGTAAAAAAACCGCCTGAGCCTAAAAAACAGCCGCCGGTACAGGACGATGAATTGAAGAAACTGCAGCAAGCGCTGCTTGAGGAAGATACTGCAAAACCCGATGCGAGCCCCAGTCCACCGGGACCACCGTCCATTTCTGCTGCAAACAAAGGCGAGATGGATAAATACATCAACATGATCAATAACAAGATTCGCCGTAACGTCAATGAACAGCTGTGCGGCACAGGTAAGCCGGAACTTGAATTTGCAATAGCATTAGCGCCTACTGGCGATATCATCGGTTTTCCGCGATTGCTGAAAGGCAGCGGGATTGCGGCATGTGACGAATCCGTAGAACGTGCGATATTATTGGCGCAGCCTTTACCTGTTCCGCCTCAGGCCGATTTGTTTGCGCAATTCCGTGATTTGAAACTTAAGTTTCATCCTAAAGGGGCAAACTAATAAGCTCCGGGTTATGGCAGCAGAACTGGATAGGGGAACTTTGGATAAATATGGGCTACTAAACTGACTATGACAAAACTTAGAAATTCACTAGGATTATTTTTCGGCTTTTTCTTGATGTGCTTACCTTTCGGTAGCCATGCCGCGTTAACCATTGAAATTGTTGGCGGCGCTGCACAGCAGATCCCGATTGCCATCGTACCTTTCGCACAACCTTCCAACCTGTCAACCAACCAGCAAGACGCTATTGCCAACGTGATTGGCGCAGACTTGCGTCGCAGCGGCCTTTTCCGTGTCCTGGAAACGCGTGGCGTCGCAAACCAGCCTACCGATGTCTCACAAGTCCGTTATCCGGAGTGGGCAGCCTTGCAGGCACAGGCACTGACAATCGGTACCGTGGAGAGTCTGCCGGGTAATCGTCTGAAAGTGACATTCCGGCTGATGGACGTGCTCAAGCAAACCCAGTTGGTCGGCATGGAATACAACATTGCGCCAAACCAGTTGCGAATGACCGCACATAAGATTGCCGATGTCATTTATGAGAAGCTGACAGGCGAACAAGGCGTCTTTGCTACACGCATCAGTTATGTGTCCAAAGCAGGCAAGCGCTATGCTTTACAAGTCGCGGATGTCGACGGATTCAACCCGCAGACAGTGGTTTCTTCTGCCGAGCCTATCATTTCACCTAAATGGTCGCCCGATGGCACAAAACTCGCTTATGTCTCCTTTGAGAGGAAGAAGCCGATTGTCTTCATACAGTCCCTGGTGACCGGCCAGCGTACTGTCCTGGCGAATTTCAAGGGTAATAACAGCGCACCATCATGGTCTCCTGATGGTAAGAAGCTGGCTATTGTGCTCACGCATGGTGCAAATTCGCAGGTTTATCTGATTAATGCTGACGGAACGGGCTTGCAACAGTTGACTAGAACCAGTGCTATCGATACCGAGCCGGTATGGTCTGCAGATGGGCAATATATTTACTTCACTTCTGATCGGGGAGGTTCTCCACAGGTATATCGCATGTCAATATCCGGTGGGAATCCTCAGCGCGTAACCTTCGATGGGAGTTATAATGTAAGCCCGCGCATATCACCGGATGGCAAGTCACTGGCCTATATCAAACGTGATGGTGGTAGTTTCCGGGTCGCAATTCAGGATTTGGCAACGGGACAGGTTCAGGTGTTGAGCGAGACAAGCAAGGATGAGTCGCCAAGCTTTGCACCTAACGGTCGTATGATCTTATATGCAACTCAAATGTCAGGCAAAGGCACACTTGCTGCTGTTTCATCCGATGGCCGGGTAAAACAAAGACTAAGTGAAACCGGTGGAGATGTTAGGGAGCCGGCTTGGGGACCCTTAATTAATTAAAGTTTGTTGGTGGTGGTATTAAGTTAAGTACGTCGTAATTTTGCGATCGTATTTTTTTGTTGTACGTTTATTATGTGTAGTAGAAATCTGTTTTAAACCATAAGGAGAGAAAAATGAATAAGGGTCTAATCGGTACTATTTTGCTGGCAGTGATGCTGACAGCTTGCTCAAGCAAGCCAATGAAAGATGCAGCTAGTGTAGATGACAAGAGTGTTTCTTCAACTACCAGTTCTTCATCAGATGGCGTATCAACATCTGGATCTGACGATTCCAGCATAAGCGCTAACCCGCTGACTGATCCAAACAATATCCTGTCCCAACGCAGCATCTACTTCGATTTTGACAAGGATGACGTCAAATCAGAGTTCCGTCCTTTGATTGAAGCGCATGCTCAATACCTGAACCAGAACGCATCAGCTAGCGTTACCTTGCAAGGCCATGCTGATGAACTGGGTACACGTGAGTACAACTTGTCCTTGGGTCAACGTCGTTCAGCTTCTGTCAAAAAAGTGCTGAACCTGCTTGGCGTACAAGATAAGCAAATCGAAACTGTTAGCTATGGTGAAGAAAAAGCCACAGGTACGGACGATGCAAGCCGTGCAAAAGATCGTCGCGTTGATATCGTTTACCAAGGCGAATAATAGTTAAGGGTTGAATGATGCGTCATCTGCTTCTGGGTTCGGTTTTATTGCTTGCTTTGTCACAAAATGCGCATGCGTTTCTTGAAGATAAGGAAGCACGTAAGAAAATTACAGAAAACCAGACCCAGAGTCAGAAAACCTTTGATGAGTTGAAAAAGAATCAGCAGGCTTTGGAGGAAAGATTGGCGGCGATTGAAGCCGTTATCAAAGGCCAGGGCCTGCTCGATTTGCTTAGTCAGGTAGAGCAGTTGAATCAGGAACTCAGCCGAGTGAAGGGTGAGCTCGAAGTCGCTACACACAATATTTCAAGTACACAGCAACGTCAGCGTGATCTTTACGCAGATACCGATACGCGTTTGCGCCAGCTGGAAAGCGGTGCAGTTCAAGCGCCGACCAATGGTGAAACCCCTGCCAGCGGAACAAATGAACCGCAGGATTCTTCTGCCGAGTCTGCAGATTTTGAAGCTGCGCAGTCCTTGGCAAAGGCATCCAAGCATCGTGAAGCTTTCGATGCCTATAATAAATTTTTACAGACATACCCCAATAGTCAGCGTGCTCCGGAAGCGCAATATGCGCTTGGCTACGCCCAGTTTTCCTTGAAGAACTATAAGGCCGCCATCGCGACACAGGAAAAAATGGTGAAACAGCACCCTGACCATGCAAAAGCCCCTGATGCGATGTTTAGTATCGCTAATTCGCAGATTCAGCTTTCTGATGTTGAGGGCGCAAAGAAAACCTTACGCATTTTATTAAACCAGTATCCAAACAGTTCTGTAGCGCCGAGTGCACAACAGCGGCTGAAGGTGCTGGAATCCATCAAAACCAGATAACCGCCAAACTCCGGTCCTTCTTAAAGCAGTTTGCCAGTCTCTAAGCGTATAATTACGCTTCATATTTTGGCGCTAATATTTTGGTGCTGGCGCCAGCAGTTATTTCATCACGCAATTTATGACACTTAAAGTTTATGAAATTTTTCATTCGCTGCAGGGCGAATCTTCCCGCATAGGATTGCCCACGGTATTCGTGCGCCTGACGGGTTGCCCGATGCGCTGTGTCTATTGCGATACTGAATATGCATTCAGTGGCGGTAGCAATATGTCACTGGATCAGATCATGGCAAAAGTCGCCGAATTTGGTGCGCGTTATGTCACTGTTACTGGCGGTGAGCCGCTGGCGCAGAAAAAATGCCTCGATCTGCTCACTAAACTGTGCGATGCAGGCTATGAGGTGTCACTTGAAACCGGTGGTGCTGTTGGTACCAGCGGCGTTGATCCGCGCGTAGCGGTGATTCTGGATGTGAAAACGCCGGGCTCCGGGGAGATGGAAAACAATCGCTGGGAAAACCTGCAGCGATTAAAACCTATGGATGAGGTCAAGTTCGTACTATGCGACCGCGCAGATTACGACTGGGCGAAGCAAGTGCTAGCTGAGCGCGGCATTACTAATCAATGCAGCGTGCTGTTTTCGCCTGTCTACAATCAGGTCAACCCGACCGAGCTGGCGGAGTGGATTTTGCAGGATAAGTTACCGGTCCGTATGCAAGTCCAGCTGCACAAGATTCTTTGGGGCGAAAAACCGGGTGTATAAATGAAAAAAGCGGTTGTTCTTCTTTCTGGCGGACTTGATTCTGCAACAGTCCTGGCGATTGCGCGTAGTCAAGGCTACGAGTGCTATTGCCTGAGCCTGGATTATCATCAGCGACATATAGCCGAACTGAAGGCCGCTGAAAATATTGCCAAAACCCTGGGTGCGGCAGCGCATAGAACCGCCCAGCTTGATTTATCGATGTTTGGGGGCTCTGCACTGACAGATAGCCATATCGATGTGCCTGAATTGCCCACGCAAGGTATCCCCGTCACCTATGTGCCGGCGCGCAATACCATCATGCTCTCGCTGGCGTTGGCCTGGGCAGAGGTGCTGGATGCGCGTGATATCTTTATTGGCGTCAATGCGCTGGATTACTCCGGTTATCCTGATTGTCGTACTGAATATGTACAGGCTTTTCAGCGCATGGCGAATCTGGCAACCAGATCTGCGGTTGAAGGACGCACGATTACTGTCCATGCGCCGCTGATTGATATGACCAAAGCGCAGATCATCCAGCACGGAATTGCCCTGGGCGTTGACTATGGTATGACGGTATCCTGTTATCAAGCCGATGAACATGGCAGGGCATGTGGTTTGTGCGATTCCTGCCGCTTTCGCCGCGAGGGTTTTGCCGCTATCGGCATCGCTGACCCGACGCCTTACCAAAATTCCGGGCAAGCATGATATTTACCTTGCCAAAGTATTAAAAAATAACGTAAAATCCGCCCCTTTCTGCAAAAACTTATTTAAGAGAACATTTATATGGTGATCATTCGACTAGCCCGTGGTGGCGCGAAGAAAAACCCTTTTTACAGCGTTGTGGTTGCAGATTCCCGCAATCGCCGCGATGGCCGTTTCATTGAGCGCGTTGGGTTCTACAACCCATTGGCTAAAGAAGGCCAAGAGGGCCTGCGCCTTGATAGCGCACGTATCACTCACTGGCAAAGCAATGGCGCACGCCTTTCAGACTGCGTAGCACGTCTGGTCAAGACACATGCCAAAGGCCCTGAGGCGATGTTGGCTGCCAAGCAAAAAGAAACTGCAAAAGCTGCCGAGAAAAAGGCCGCTGTTGTTGCTGCCGAAGCCGCAAAGCTGAAAGAAGCTGCTGATGCTGCCAAGGCCAAAGAGGCTGCAGAAGCCGCCGAAGCTAAAGCTGCTGCCGATGCAGAAGCTGCACAGGCTGAAACTGCAGTAGAACCGGAAGCTGCTGAAGCTGGCGATACACCTGAAACTCCAGCTGCCTGATCAGGCGGATCGCTTTCAAGTGTGAGAGCGATCAAGTGAAGAGCTTTGAGTGAAATGGTAATCATGGGGCGCATAGTCGCCCCATATGGCATTTATGGCTGGCTAAAAATTCAGCCGGATACAGAGGTGCTGGACGGTTTGCTTGACTATCCTGAGTGGTGGTTGGGTCGTGAAAACCAGTGGCAGAAGTACGAAGTGGAAACTGCCAAGGTGCATAGCAATACTCTGCTGGTGAAGCTCAAGGGTGTTTCTGACCGCGATATGGCTTTTGCCCTTAAGAGTAAGCAGGTGGCAGTGCCGCGGGAGCAGTTGCCGGAACCGGATGATAACGAATACTACTGGTCCGATTTGATTGGCCTGCAGGTAACGAATCTGCAAGGTGTTGATCTCGGTAGAATCAGTGAAGTGTTCGAAACCGGTGCTAATGATGTACTTGTTGCCAAAGGTGATCGAGAACGATTGATACCTTTTATCGACCAGGTTGTGCTTGATGTCGATCTGGATGCCAAGACCATGCAAGTTGATTGGGATGCCGAATTTTGAGCGGCTCGTTGAACGAGGAAACCTTAGCGCCGTATCAGTTTGATGTCATTACCTTGTTTCCGCAGATGTTCGATGCGGTTACGCAGTCCGGCATTACGGCGCGTGCGCTGGAAAAAAAGATTTACGGTTTGTCGCTCTGGAATCCAAGGGATTTCACGACAGACAACTACAAGACGGTAGACGATAGGCCGTACGGCGGGGGGCCTGGCATGGTGATGCTGGCGGAGCCGCTGGAAAAATCGATCAATGCCGCAAAAGTGCGGCAGCAGCAAGCAGGTGTAGAGTATGTGAAAGTGATCCACTTGTCGCCGCAAGGCAAGCCGCTGACGCACGCGATGGTAATGCAGCTGGTGGCTGAGCAAGGCGTGATATTGTTGGCTAGCCGCTATGAAGGTGTTGATGAACGCCTGCTGGCCAATGTGGTGGATGAAGAGATTTCGATAGGCGATTATGTGCTGTCTGGCGGTGAGTTACCCGCCATGGTGCTGATAGACGCTATCGTGAGGCAGTTGCCGGGTGCGCTTGGCGATGCGGATTCCGCGGTCGAAGATTCATTTGTCGATGGTCTGCTGGATTGCCCGCATTACACACGGCCTGAAGAATACAAGGGCGTAAAGGTACCGGAGGTGTTGATGTCCGGTAACCATGCGAAGATCAAGCAATGGCGATTGAAAATGTCATTGCAAAGAACCCGGGCAAAACGCCCGGATTTACTGGCCGCAAGGCCGTTGTCAAAAGAGGAGTCTCGGCTGCTTAAGGAATTGGGCTCAGAACAATTGGGCACGGAGCAGGAACAAGACTCGCATAACTAGAAGGAGCAACAAAGTGGCAAATATTATCGAAATGCTGGAAAAGGAAGAGATTGCCCGTCTAGGCAAGACCATCCCTAATTTCGCACCAGGCGACACCGTCGTTGTGGGTGTTAACGTGGTTGAAGGTACACGTAAGCGTGTGCAGGCATACGAAGGCGTAGTGATCGCCATTCGTAACCGCGGCCTGAACTCTTCATTCATCGTCCGTAAGATTTCTTCCGGCGAAGGCGTTGAGCGTACGTTCCAGACCTATTCCCCGCTGATCGCCAGTATCGACGTCAAGCGTCGTGGCGATGTTCGTCGTAGCAAGCTCTACTACTTGCGTGAACGTTCAGGTAAATCCGCACGTATCAAGGAAAAGCTGCAAATTCGTGAGAAAGAGGTTCTGGCGCCAGAAGCAGCGGCAGATTAAATTTTGCATGAATGAAAAAAGCCCCGAGTTTCGGGGCTTTTTTATTTGCGTTAATATGGTGCTCATGAAGACACATGAATTTGATGCCATTATTCCAGCGCCATTCGGAGCGATAGGCGTTAATGCCGAAGATGACTTTCTCGTTGGGCTGGCATTGTTGCCAGTAGCTCAGGCTGAAAAGGTTTCAGGTGATCCTTTCGTGCAATCCATTGTCATGCAGATCAAGCAATATCTGAACAATCCCGATACCTTGCTTGATATTCCTATTGCCGTAAAAGGCACACCTTTCCAGAAGCGTGTCTGGCAAGCGATCGCCAAGGTTCCGGTTGGCCGCACTATCTCATATGGCGAATTGGCTGGAATGGTAGGCTCCGGCCCTCGTGCAGTCGCCAATGTCTGCGGCGCAAATCAGGTACCGCTGGTGATTCCCTGCCATCGTGTTGTGGCAAAGAACGGTTTGGGCGGCTTCATGCAAGGTCAGGAAAACGGCTTGGCGGTGAAAGTGTGGTTACTGGAACATGAGCAACGGCAGTGAATCAGGCAAATCTGGAGTTGGTGGATAACTTTATTGACCACCTCTGGCTGGAAGACGGCCTGTCGAAAAACACGCTTGTCAGCTATCGGCTGGATCTGGTGGCTTTTGCCGAGTGGCTGGAACGCAGCGAAAACAAAAATCTTGATCAGGTGCACCAGGCTGACATTCAGCAATATCTGGCAGTCAGGTTCCCGCAAAGCAAACCCAGAAGCATCAGTCGATTGATTGCTACCCTGCGGCGTTATTATCGCTATGCCCTGCGCGAAAACCGCATGCAGCTTGACCCTACCCTGCAGATCGATTCACCGAAATTACCGCGCTCCTTGCCCAAAAGCCTGAATGAGGAAGAGGTCGAGTCATTGCTCAATGCGCCAGACCTTAATCAGTCGATAGGGCTGCGCGATCGTGCCATGCTTGAGGTTCTTTATGCCTGCGGCTTGCGGGTTTCTGAGCTGGTAGGGCTGAAGGTGACGGAAGTCAGCCTGCAGGAAGGCGTCATCCGCGTTACGGGCAAGGGTAGCAAAACCAGGTTGGTGCCTATGGGCGAAGAAGCCGTCGAGTGGATCGCCCGCTACTTGAAGGAAGGCCGCCCGGAGATTCTGCAAAAGCGATTGAGCGATAGCCTGTTCGTTACTCAGCGCGGCGAAGCCATGACGCGCCAGGCCTTCTGGTACCTTATCAAGCGTTATGCGCTGCTGGCAGGCATACACAAGCCCATGTCGCCGCATGTGCTGCGCCATGCCTTTGCCACCCATCTGCTCAATCACGGCGCGGATTTAAGAGTGGTGCAGATGCTGCTCGGGCATGCGGATATCTCTACGACACAGATATATACGCATGTAGCCCGGGAGCGCTTGAAGCAGCTGCATACTATGCACCATCCCAGGGGTTGATCCACCCTGCAGGCAAAGCATCTAGGCCGCCCTGGTGCGGCATAGTTCCGCGCAATCATTCGTGTAAATCGGGAATCATTCACTTCAAAAACTGGCTTGAATCGTTCAGTCTACAGGTTTAAGTTCACATGCTGCCATGCGGCATGTTGAACGCAACCTATAGAGGCTGAGCATGCAGGTCATCACGCTGGATAAAACGAATTTCAAGAACATCATCGAATCAAATGACTTTGTCATTATCGATTTCTGGGCCGAATGGTGTGAGCCATGCATGAGTTTTAGCCCAATATTCAAGCAGGCGGCAGTGCGCAATCAGGATATCGTTTTTGGCATGCTGAATATCGATACCGTCCCTGAGATTGCAGAGCAGCTCAATATTACGCAGATTCCATGCGTGATGGCGATCAGGAATCAGGTGATTATCGATGGTCAGGTTGGCGATATGCCAACAGCGGCTTTTGATAAGCTGCTGAGAATGTGGCGTGATTTTGATGTTTCCTTGATCAGCCAGCATTTTCAGACGCAATCAGCAGCGCATGTTGAGCTGGCTGATGCATTGTCTGCTGATAAGTAATAGCGGTAACCGATTTATGCGTCTGCTTTATGGCTTTGCACTGACTTTAGGCTTGCTGATGGCTGCTCCTGCGGCAGCATTTGCCGCTACGGGCGTAAGGCATCTGTCTGGCGTTGATTCTCCGCGCGATGAAATGCAGGTGTACTCGAACAGCTTGCGTCAATTGATGCTTGAGCTTTACAAGCTGAATCCGGACGAGTTGCGCAAAAGTACCCAGGTGAGTGCAGAAGAATATATTCAGTGGGTGTTTGAAGGCCCTTTTGGCTGGAAGTTTGATGCCATCAGGGGGCTACAAGGCGTTGATGCGCTTGAACTGGTTTATAGCGCAGAGTATCAGGGCGATCGTGTGCTGCCGCTGATTACAGGTTTGCACACCATGCTGGTCAGGGCGTACGGTGGTGAAACCGAATTTCGTTTTCCCCGGTCTGCCGATGTGCAGGATCTTTACATTGCAGCACACAATATAGATCTGGCTGCCTGGAAGTTATTCAATGCACGTGATGTGAAAATGAAACCTTATCTCAATCCGCAAATGGATGCCGAGGCCAAGCAAGCATTAGATTTGATGCCCGTGCTGCAAGAACTTGCCAGGCAGGTACGGGTATATGCCCACAAACTCTCAGGAGAAAAGCCTCAACCAGTTGAGGTGGATTTAAGCCGGGCCATGTTTATCCGGTAAGAGCTTTTGCGGGTTTGCAAGGCACAAGCTGTCAGCGCTTAGGAAGCCTTTCTTTCAATCATCACTCCCAGTGCTTTAAGCCCCGGCAATATTCCTGGCTTGGCGATCTTAATCTTCACCCAGGGCGCGCCAAACTCGTTGAGGATAAGCTGGCAAACATGTTCGGCCAAAGTTTCCACCAGTTTGAAGCTATGTTCTTTGAGTGTTTCCCGGATACGCGCGACCACTTGCCCATAGTCGATGGTGTCTTCAATGGCATCGGTCTGGCAGGAGCGACTGTGCGGCATGCCGATTTCTATATCGAGAATGATGGTTTGCGGTGTTAATCTTTCCCAATCCGGTACGCCGAGTTTGGTCTCTACTCTGACTTCGCTTAGAAATATGGTGTCCATGGTTTAGAATCCCCTTTTGTCGCATTTTAGAGCATTCGCTATGATTGAAGCAGGGTTTGTTGTAGCCGCGTATTTATTGGGCTCAATTTCTTTTGGAATTCTGATGAGCAAGGTATTCGGCCTGCCAGACCCGCGTACTGTGGGTTCCGGCAATCCCGGTGCGACCAATGTGCTGCGTAGCGGCAAGAAGCTGGCTGCATTTTTGACCTTGTTTGGCGACGCATTCAAAGGTTACCTGGCTGTATGGTTAGCTATCTGTTACGGCCTGAGTGACATGGTGATTTGCCTTGTCGCCCTTGCCGTATTTATTGGGCACCTCTATCCGGTTTACTATCGCTTTAAGGGCGGTAAAGGCGTGGCGACTGCCTTGGGTGTATTGCTGGCAATATCGCCCTGGTTGGGGTTGTCTGTGTTGCTGACGTGGGTCCTGGCTTTCGCTATCTGGCGTTACTCTTCGCTGGCAGCCATTCTCGCTGCAGCTGTTTCGCCATTGTTTGCCTGGAATCTGCTGGGTGGCGAAATGGCTTACTTCGTGACGGTCGTAGTGTTGGCTTTATTGCTGATCTGGCGTCATCGCAGCAATATTCACAAGTTGCTGGAAGGTACTGAAGGAGGATTCGGCAAAGGTAAGCCTTAAGGCTTTTGCAACTCGGCCAGATCCCAGCGCGGACGAACATTAAAGCTGTAGTCTTTCCGGGCTGCGTTTTTCATGCTGTTTAGTCTTAAGGCCCCGGCAAAAGCGATCATGGCACCATTGTCAGTGCAGAACTCCAGCCGAGGGTAGCTGACTTTGCACATCTTGCGCCTGGTGGCCTGGTTCAGACGCTCTCTCAGTCTTGCATTGGCGCCCACGCCGCCGGATACAATCAGGCTATCCAAACCGGTTTCTCGCAGTGCGGACATGCATTTCGTTGTAAGCACTTCGGTAACCGCTTCCTGGAATTCATAGGCGATATCGGCTTTAACTGACTCGTCCAGTTCGCCAGTTTCGGCTTTTGCTGTATTTACAATGCTTAATACTGCGGTCTTCAGGCCGCTGAAGCTGAAATTCAAATCACCACTATTAAGCAGAGGCCTGGGCAACTTGAATTTGCCAGCTTTGCCTTCAGCTGCAAGCCTGGATAGCGCAGGCCCGCCAGGGTAACCAAGACCAAGCAATTTTGCAGTTTTGTCAAAAGCTTCACCGGCAGCATCGTCCAGCGTGTCGCCGAGAAGTTCGTAATCACCTATGCCGGACACCCGCATCAGCTGCGTGTGTCCGCCGGAGACCAGTAGAGCGACAAATGGAAATTCTGGCGGGTTGTCTTCAAGTAAGGGAGCCAGCAGGTGGCCTTCCAGATGGTGTACGCCTATGGTTGGCACGTTCAGGGTGAAGGCCAGTGCTTCGGCGATGCTGGTGCCGACCAGCAGCGCGCCAGCCAGGCCGGGGCCCTGTGTGTATGCAATGCCATCGATACTCTTTAACGTGAGGCCTGCCTGGTCCAGTACATGCTGGGTCAGGGGCAGGGCGCGGCGGATGTGGTCGCGCGAGGCGAGTTCAGGCACAACGCCGCCGTATTCCGCATGCATGTCGACTTGCGAATGCAGCGCGTGTGCCAGCAATCCGCGCTCTGTATCATAGAGTGCGATGCCGGTTTCGTCACATGAGGACTCGATTCCAAGAACTATCACAGAAGAATATTCAAATACTCATTGATAATGATTGATAAATAGCGAAGCGGCGGCTAGAATAGCAGACTTTTCAAAAGAACCTCAAGGAATTGAGCTGAATGTCTACTGTACGCGTTAAAGAGAACGAACCGTTTGATGTGGCCCTGCGCCGTTTCAAGCGCATGATTGAGAAAACTGGTCTGCTGACCGATTTGCGCGCTCGCGAATTTTACGAGAAGCCAACTTGGGAGCGTAAGCGTAAGGCTGCTGCGGCTGTGAAGCGTCATTATCGTCGCATTCGCAACCAGACTCTGCCAGCTAAGCTCTACTAAGAAAATTTAATTCTGCCGCAACACTAGTTGCGTGCGCAAATTTTACGGCTGTATCGATCTAACGGTACGGCCTTAAAATTTTGTATCGCGCGCCAAGTGTTGCTAAGTTTTTAAATAGTTTAGCCAATCCAGCGATGTCACTTAAAGCCAGAATCTCCGAAGATATGAAAAACGCCATGCGTGCAAGGGATGCGGCACGTCTCGGCGCTATTCGTTTATTGCAGGCTGCTATCAAGCAGCGTGAGGTAGATGAGCGTATCGAGCTGGATGACATGCAAGTGGTTGAGGCGATCGAGAAGATGTTGAAGCAGCGCCGTGATTCGATCTCTCAATATGAAGCTGCTAATCGTCAGGATCTGGCAGATGTTGAAAAATTCGAAGTGGCTGTGTTGCAGGAATACTTGCCGGCTGCCCTGACCGAATCTGAGTTGAATGATATTCTCAGCCAGGTGATTGCAGATACTGCTGCTTCCGGGATCAAGGACATGGGCAAGGTCATGGCGGCCATTAAGCCATTGGTGATTGGCCGTGCCGATATGGGGAAAATCTCCGGCCTGATCAAATCCCGTCTGGGTGCTTGATTAAAAGCTGGCGCTTGGGTGTTAAAAGTAGTTAATTAAATGGGAGCGCAAGCTCCTTTTTTTATTTTTGGGCTATTATTCAATCATCTATGCATTTAATCGTGCCTGCATTTAATCATTCATGATTCCAGAGTCTTTCATCCAGGAGCTGCTGAACCGTATCGATATTGTCGATGTGGTGGATAAAAGTGTACCGCTGAAAAAAGCCGGGGCGAATTACTCCGCCTGCTGCCCATTCCATAACGAAAAATCCCCTTCATTTACCGTAAGTCCCACCAAGCAGTTTTACCATTGCTTTGGTTGTGGCGCGCACGGTACGGCGATCGGTTTCCTGATGGAATATCAGGGCCTGAGTTTTGTCGAAGCCGTGCAGGAACTGGCAAAGATGGTGGGCATGATAGTGCCGCAAGAAACCCGTGACACTACCAGGCCGGTGCAGAAAGTCGTTCCCGGTTTGCTGGAAACCTTGCAACAGGCTGCTGCTTATTACAAAAATGAATTAAAAAAATCGCCACGCGCGATTGAATACCTGAAAGGTCGTGGCCTGAGCGGGCAGGTGGCTGCCAAATTCCAGATTGGCTATGCGCCGCAGGGTTGGCAGAATCTGCAGGGTATATTTTCACATTACGATAATGAGGTGCTGCAGATAGCTGGCCTGGTTGTAGAAAATGAGCAGGGTAAACGCTATGACCGTTTTCGCGACCGCATCATGTTCCCCATTCACGACCAGAAGGGCCAGGTGATTGGTTTTGGCGGGCGGGTGATCAACCCGGAAGATACGCCAAAATATTACAACTCACCTGAAACGCCCGTGTTCCAGAAAGGTCATGAGCTTTACGGCTTGTTTATGGCAAGGCGCGCGATCCGGGATGCAGGTCGTGCATTGGTGGTTGAAGGCTATATGGATGTGGTGGCATTGGCGCAGTATGGCATTGAATATGCAGTAGCGGCACTCGGCACAGCGACAACGCCTTATCACATCACCAAGTTGATGCGCCAGACGGATGAGGTCGTGTTTTGTTTCGATGGCGATGCGGCGGGGTTGAACGCGGCATGGCGTGCCGCAATGAATGCATTGCCGGCCTTGACCGATGGATTGCAACTGCGCTTTTTGTTTCTCCCCAAGGAGCATGATCCTGATAGCTATGTGCGGGAGTTCGGTAAAGAGGTGTTTGAAGAGGCGATGAAAACGGCAATGCCGCTTTCGCAATACATCATTCAGAATCTGAGTGCGGAAAATCCATTGCAGTCTCAGGAGGACAAGGTGAGGTTCCTGAATGAGGCCGAGCCTATCCTCAAGCAGATCCAGGCGCCGAGGCTGGCATTGTTGTTGCGTAAAAGAATCGCCGAACTGACTGGCGTAACGCTGGATGAAATGCGCAGCATGATCAAATTGCCTGCGCTGAATCAACCCTCTAAATCTGCTGCAAGGCAGTCGCGCACCACAGTTTCCTTGCATAGACGCTTTGTTTTGATGCTGCTGATGCAGGCCTCTCTGGCGCGAGAGGAAGATCTGCAATGGCTGCATGGCGACAGCGATGAAGACCGGATGGCGAAGATGGCGATAGAAACTGCGCTGTTGAATCCGCAGTCTAACCCTGCCGCACTGCTGCATCAGATGGAAAAGCATCTGGATGGGCGATTGATGCGCGAAATTCAGCGTGAATTGCATCTTTTGGATGATAGTTTGGATTTTGCACTTGAATTTGAGGGTGCGCGCAAGCAACTAAGAGAGGTCTATTCCCAGAGGAAGCAATCCAGGTTGCTGGATAGCATCAAGGAAAAAAGCTTGAGTCAGTTGACTGAAGAGGAACGCGCGCTTTTGAAGTTAATGAATAACAGATAGTTACGTTAGCAATATTACTTTGCAAAACAGTCTCACCAATACCCATATCTGTAAGAAATGCAGGTTTGGGGGCTAAAAATGAAGTCGATTTTGAGATATAATGCAAGGTTTTCCGCAGTATTAATTACGGCACAAAATATTTGAGGTAAAGCATGGCTAAACAGCAGCAGAACGACAAAGTGGACGACAAGACTGCAGCAAATCCAAATGAGGCTGAAGACCGTCGTACCCGCCTGAAGACGCTGATAGTCCTCGGCAAGGAGCGCGGCTATCTGACGTATGCTGAAATCAATGACCATTTGCCGGATGATGTGCAGAATTCCGAGCAGATCGATGGCATCATCGGCATGATTAACGACATGGGCATTCAGGTGTACGAAGAAGCCCCTGATGCTGAAACGCTGTTGATGTCGGATGCGCCTGCGGCTGTGACTGATGAAGATGCCGTGGAAGAAGCGGAACAAGCGCTCTCGACAGTGGATTCCGAGTTCGGGCGTACTACAGACCCGGTGCGCATGTACATGCGTGAAATGGGTACAGTCGACCTGCTGACGCGCGAAGGTGAAATTGAGATCGCCAAGCGCATTGAGGACGGCCTCAAGCACATGGTGCAGGCGATCGCCGCCTGTCCGACGACCATTGCCGAATTGCTCGCAATGGTTGAAAAAGTTGAAAAAGATGAAATGAGCGTTGACGATCTGGTCGATGGCCTGATTGATTCTGATGTGGGCATGGCTGAAGAAATGGCAGCAGAAGCTGCGGAAGATTCAGCGGATGATGTCGACGAAGATGACGAAGACGAAGAAGATGACGACGGCGCTAAAGCTGCCGCAATTTCGGCAGAAGCTTTAGCCAAGTTGAAAGCGGAAGTGCTCACGCGCTTTGCCGTGATTCGGGCAGCGCATGAAAAAATGACCCTGATTCTGCAGGCCAAAGGTTCGCAGGATAAGGAATACGTGAAGCTGCATGAGAGTATCCTTGAAGAACTCACGGCATTCCGTTTCTCCGCAAAACAGGTCGAAGCATTGTGCGGCACAGTGCGTGGCATGGTCGATGAAGTACGCGGACATGAACGTAAAATCATGGACTTCTGTGTGGAAAAGGCCGGTATGCCACGTCCGCACTTCATCAAGGTGTTCCCCGGCCATGAAGTCAATCTGGAGTGGATTGAGAGTGAGCTTGGTTTAAACAAGCCTTACGTAGAGCGCCTGGAGCGTTTCAGGCACTCGATCGTCGATCAGCAACAACGCTTGCTTGACCTGCAGGATAAGGTCGGTTTGCCGATCAAGGAATTGAAAGAAATCAACAAGCAGATGTCGACTGGTGAAGCGCGCGCGCGCCGTGCCAAGCGAGAAATGATTGAAGCCAACCTGCGTCTGGTGATTTCGATTGCGAAGAAATATACCAATCGCGGTTTGCAGTTCCTCGATCTGATCCAGGAAGGCAATATCGGCCTGATGAAGGCTGTCGATAAATTCGAATATCGTCGGGGTTACAAGTTTTCTACTTATGCTACCTGGTGGATTCGTCAGGCTATTACCCGTTCCATTGCGGATCAGGCACGTACGATTCGTATCCCTGTGCACATGATCGAAACCATCAACAAGATGAATCGCATCAGCCGCCAGATTCTGCAGGAAACCGGATTAGAGCCTGATCCAGCGACATTGGCGGAAAAGATGGAAATGCCGGAAGAGAAGATTCGTAAGATTCTGAAAATCTCCAAAGAGCCGATTTCCATGGAAACGCCGATTGGCGATGATGATGATTCACATTTGGGCGACTTTATCGAAGACAATGCGACGCTTGCTCCTGTTGATGCGGCCGTTTATGCAAGCCTGCGCGATGCGACCAAGGAAGTGCTGGAATCGCTGACTGCACGTGAAGCTAAAGTCTTGCGTATGCGCTTCGGTATTGAAATGAATACCGATCACACGCTGGAGGAAGTGGGTAAACAATTCGATGTGACCCGTGAACGTATTCGTCAAATAGAAGCCAAAGCATTGCGCAAACTGCGTCATCCAACACGCTCGGAACGTCTGCGCAGTTTCCTGGAAACAGGTAATGATTAATTAGAGTTTTACCGGCCCTCTAGCTCATGCTTGGTTAGAGCAGCGGACTCATAATCCGTTGGTGCTGTGTTCGACTCACAGGGGGGCCACCACTATTTAACGGCTTAGGATTGTTCCTAGGCCGTTACTCTTTTGTAAAAGGAGGTTTTGCAATGCTCACAACCCAAGTACTCCAATATCTGAGAAAGCACGGCCAGAAGCTCGACAGGGAGATAGCCGAAGATACCGGTATCCCGTTGAAGCAAGTGCGGTTTTCTTTGGCTGAACTGTCTGCGCTTAAAGAGGTATCCAATTGCAGCGTCATCCACTACAAAGAAGGTAAGGCGATAGAAGGGATACTCTGCCGAATCTCCGGCTATATTCCTCCTGCTGCACCTGGCAGAAAAGCGGCTGTGAAATAGCCAAAAAGGTCATATCGCCAGTAAGTAATTTCAAAGAGGATTAGTCTAAATTGTTCGTAGTCTGATCCTTGCCTTGCAAACCATGTTTCATTCTTTCGGGTGGTTGGTTGATATATCGCTTTGCCATTACCGGGTAAATCCGACGGATGTCACTTTGAGCATGAATGAATTTGCATAGAAAATAGGTATAATCAATTTAAATGATAATAATTCTCATTATTGTTTAAATTTGATCAACTATATTTGGAAGGAAAAAAGATGATAGAGAAAATGATTGCATATTCCATTGCCCTGATCGTGTTTGTTGCCGGTGGATTGATCGTTACCCCGGAAGCGAAAGCAGCCGGCTGTGAGGTGACTGTTGAATCGACAGATGCCATGTCGTTCAGCACAAAAGTCATTGAGATAAATAAAAGCTGTAAGGACTTCACCATCAACCTCAAACATGTCGGCACCATGCCCAAGAATGTCATGGGGCACAACCTGGTCATCACCAAAGCAAGTGATCAGACGCCGGTATCGTCTGATGGCAGTGCAGCAGGTGCCGATAATCATTACATCAAGCCTGCGGATGCGCGTGTCATAGCATCAACCAAGCTGGTCGGCGGTGGCGAGAGTACAAGTGTCAAGCTGCCTGTGAGCAAGCTTAACAAGAAGGATAGTTATGTGTTTTTCTGTTCCTTCCCTGGGCACGGGTTCATGATGAAGGGCGAAGTCAAGCTGATATAAATGCAATAACCAGTTGGCTGCATGCTTGCTAGCCAGTTTTTGTACTTTTGTAACCTCTATGCGGAGGTCGTGTTGCTTTAAGAGCTAAGCGTGGGCATCAGACCGGAATCTTTCCGGCCTGATGCCTAGTTTGGAGATCAGGCATTTCAGCTTAGAGCTGTCTGTAAAGTGCTGCAATAAAGTCTGATTGAGTGACAACGCCAACCAGCCTGTTTTCGGCATTCAATATAGGGATATGGTGAACGCTGCTCTCGGATATCAAAGGGATCAGTCCGATAATGTGCATGTCTTCATAGGCAGTAATCACTTTTTTAGTCATGATTTGCCCAACGACTTCTGCCTTGTTTGAATAGCGGCCTTTTGTGCGCCGGATGAAACGTCTCAGCTTCTGATCGAAATTTTCATAGACATCCAGATTGGCTTCTTTCATGAAGTCGATCTGAGTCACGATGCCGATCACTCTTTTTGCCCGGTCAATGACCGGAAGTGCTTTGATATGGTGGGTTCTGAGCAGGGTCCATGCATCTTCGATCAGTGTGCCGAATTCCACTGTGACGACGTCTTTCGACATGATGTCAGCGCAAGTGATTTCACCCAATTTGCGCCGATAAACGTGCATCTCGGTCTGCACGAAGAGTTTCTGCAGATCGTCGCGGCTAACGGCCACGACCTGGTTATATTCTTTCAATACATCATTAAGGTCGTCCAGCGTAAACCCAAACCGTTCTGTTACAGGGATATCGCCAGTGTTGTGCGATTCGATCGGTTTTGATAAGGGGTGGGGATATGGCCTGCGCGTGACATTGTTATAGAGCAATGCGATCAATAACAACAAAATAGAGTTAAGTCCTACAGGGAATAGCACGAACCCATACGCCAGGGATTCGATCGCCGGGCCGCCAAATACGGCTGTGAGGGCTACGGCTCCACTGGGTGGATGTAAACAGCGTAAAACGAACATGGCAGCAACAGATAGCCCAATCGCCATCGCGGCGGCTACCGCCAAATCGTTTAGCAGCATTGCACAGGTCACGCCAACGCATGCGGATGTCAGATTCCCGCCTATGATCGACCATGGCTGCGCCAATGGGCTGGATGGCACAGCAAACAGAAGGACCGCAGACGCACCCATGGGGGCAATCAGCCACTGGGCCGTTGTTGGTCCGCAGAGATAGTATGTCAGTGTGCCTGTAAAGAATATGCCGATGAGTGCACCGATTGAAGAACGTAGCTGTTCTGTTTTATTGACTGTCAGGGATTCAGGGATAAACCCTCTTAACCAATTTCGAAAAACATTCATTTTATTACTGCAGAATTTAAGGTAACGAGATTTTAACTGATGCACGTTTTTAGTGCGTCATAGATATTTGTCGTGATTGTCAGAAGCTGCAAGAGGCCGGATCATGAATTTGTCATAGCCCCCGCTCTGCTGGTTCTGTAATCGCTTGTTTGCTTTAAACCAGAATTGTCTTTGCCAATTATTCAGGTGATTGATTCAGCCTGGTGGCCGTAAACATGTCTGTCAGCAATTCCCCGCCTTTTTCCAGCATGAAATAGCGGAACGCCTCTGCGGCCTGCGAGAGATTGCGCTTGGTCAATGCGACGACATGCCAGGTGCGAATGATTGGCGTGTCATGCACATCAAGAATAGTGATCTGCCGATTCTCCAGTTCAAGCCCTATGGTATGCAGCGATACAAAGGAGATGCCAAGATCCGCCATGACGGCCTGCTTGATGCTTTCGTTGCTGGACATTTCCATTGTCACTACTGGCGATGCATCATGCTCGGCCAGATAGGTTTCCATGATGTGGCGTGTACCGGAGCCTTGCTCCCTGGTGATGAGTTCGAACTGGTTTAATGATTTGGGTGAAATGTTTTCTTTGCCGGCGAGCTTGTTGTTCGGGCTGGCAATAAACACGTGCGGGTGCTGCGCAAAAGCTTCAACCCGGGTATCGATCTCCCGTGGCGGCCTGCCCATGATGGCAATGTCAATATCTCCCTCTCGCAACAGCTCCACCAGTTGTTGCCGATTCCTGACATCGATGCGGATCTGTACATTCGGATACTCACGTTTGAATTGGGCAAGTATTTTCGGCACAAAATATTTGGCCGTGCTGACCAGGCCTATCTTTAATATTCTTGCATCCTGGCCTTTCAGGCGCTCCATCGTATCACCCGCTTCTTTCAAGGTGCTGATGATGCGCCTGGCATAAAGTAGGAAATATTCGCCTGCCGAAGTCAACTCCACGCGCCTGCCTTCACGTAGAAACAGGCTGACGCCGATATCCTCTTCCATCTCCTTGATTTGCAATGAAACAGCTGGTGCCGAGACGTGCAGTTCTTCCGCAGCTTTGCTGAAATTCATGTGTTTCACCGCACAGATGAAAATCCTGATTTGGCGGATGGTGAGATTTTTCATAAGTAAAACTTAACCAAAAGTAAATTAATCGTTAATTTACCTTAATAAATCTTAAGTTTAAAGTGGTCATCAAGTCGTTTCAGACAAACATCGTTCGCAGGCAGACCAGACGGAGGCTTTAATGAGTAATCAAACCGATGGAAGAATTACCGATATCAAGGAGCGCTATAAAGGCGGCGTCCTGAAATATAAGCAGATGGGCTACTGGCGGCCGGATTATGAACCCAAGGATACAGACTTTATCTGTGTGTTTCGCATCACGCCGCAAGAAGGCGTAGATGCTGAAGAAGCAGCCGCCGCCGTTGCCGGTGAGTCATCGACGGCGACCTGGACCGTGGTCTGGACTGATATGCTGACTGCGCATGAAGATTACCAGGCCAAGGCCTATCGCCTTGATGCTGTTCCCGGTACGGGTGCGGGCACTGATAAGGAAGCCCAGTATTTTGCCTATATTGCTTACGACATCATTCTGTTTGAAGAAGGTTCGATTGCCAACGTTACCGCATCGCTGATCGGTAATGTGTTCAGCTTCAAGCCTTTGAAGGCCGCGCGACTGGAGGATATACGGATTCCAGTGGCTTATGTGAAGACCTTCAAGGGACCGCCGACCGGCATTATCGTCGAGCGCGAACGTTTGGATAAATATGGCCGCCCATTGCTGGGTGCGACGATGAAACCCAAGCTGGGCCTGTCGGGCAAGAATTATGGCCGTGTGGTTTATGAAGGCCTGACCGGTGGGCTGGATTTCACTAAGGATGATGAAAATATCAACAGCCAGCCCTTCATGCACTGGCGTGACCGCTTCCTGTTTTGCATGGAGGCGGTGAACAAGGCGCAAGCGAACTCTGGCGAAATCAAGGGACACTATCTCAATATCACTGCGGCGACGATGGAAGACATGTATGAGCGCGCCGAACTCGCGAAAGAGCTGGGGTCCAATATCATCATGGTGGATCTGATTATCGGCTGGACGGCGATCCAGTCGATCAGCAACTGGGCGCGCAAGAACGACATGATTCTGCATATGCACCGAGCAGGGCACGGCACTTACACGCGGCAGAAGAACCATGGCGTATCTTTCCGCGTGATGGCGAAATGGCTGCGCCTGGCCGGCGTCGATCATCTGCATGCGGGCACGGCGGTGGGCAAACTGGAGGGCGACCCGATGACAGTGCAGGGCTATTACAACGTTTGCCGTGATTCACACACCAGGCAGGATTTTTCACGCGGCATATTCTTCGATCAGGATTGGGCCGACCTGAAAAAAGTGATGCCGGTTGCATCCGGCGGTATCCATGCCGGGCAGATTCATCAACTGCTGCATTTGTTTGGCGATGATGTCGTGTTGCAATTCGGCGGCGGCACCATAGGCCATCCAGGCGGCATCCAGGCTGGGGCAACCGCGAATCGCGTCGGTATTGAGGCCATGGTGAAAGCGCGTAATGAAGGTCGCGATATCCTGAATGAAGGCCCGGATATCCTGCGTCAGGCAGCCAAATGGTGCAAACCGCTGGAACAGGCGCTTGAAACGTGGAAGGATGTATCGTTCAACTATACATCGACCGATACCCCGGATTTTGTCACTACCCCGACTGCTTCGAGCTAGACCCCGAAAAACTAAGGAGAAGATGATGCATATTACACAGGGACAGTTTTCCTTTTTGCCGCCGCTGACGGATGCTGAGATCCGCGCGCAGGTTGATTACGCCATCAGCAAGGGTTGGGCAGTCGCCATTGAGTGGACGGATGACCCGCATCCACGCAATGTTTACTGGAATATGTGGGGAACCCCCATGTTTGAAATCAAGGATGGGGCAGCCGTGACATTCGAGTTGCAAGCCTGTCGCAAAGCCTGTCCAAATACTTACATCAAGGTCAATGCATTCGACAACACGCGAGGTGTGGAATCGACGGTGATGAGTTTCATTGTCGATCGCCCGGCGATGGAACCCGGCTTTAGCCTGGTCCGCCAGGAATCGACCGGTCGCACTATACGTTACACCACCAGGCCTTTTGTCACAGAAAGTCCGATCGGGTACAACAACAGAGGCTAATGCCATGAGCTCGTCGACCAACAGCGTTGATCTGCAGCAGATCCTGGCGGATGCCAATATCGGCGAAGTATTGGATCAGCTTGACCGGGATCTGGTCGGTCTGGCGCCGGTGAAACAGCGGATCCGTGAAATCGCTGCGTTTCTGGTGGTATCAAGAGCGCGCCACCAGTTGGGAATCGAGTCTGCGGCACCCAGTTTGCATATGTGCTTCACCGGCAACCCGGGGACGGGCAAGACGACAGTGGCTCTGCGCATGGCAGAGATGTTGCATCGCCTGGGGTATGTGCGCAAAGGCCATGTGGTCAGCGTGACGCGTGATGACCTGGTGGGCCAGTATATCGGCCATACCGCGCCTAAAACCAAGGAAGTGTTGAAAAAAGCGATGGGCGGCGTATTGTTTATCGATGAGGCCTATTACCTGTATCGCCCGGAAAACGAGCGGGATTATGGGCAGGAAGCGATAGAGATACTGTTGCAGGTGATGGAAAATAACCGTGACGATCTGGTGGTGATTCTGGCCGGGTATAAGGACAGGATGGAGAAGTTTTTCCAGTCCAACCCCGGCATGTCGTCGAGGATCGCACACCACATCGATTTCCCTGACTACAGCCAGGGTGAGTTGATTGAAATTGCCAGGAAGCAGGTCGCTGCCATGCAATACCAGTTTGATGAAGGCGCGTTGAAGGCTATTGCAGAGTATATCGATTACAGGCAGAAGCAGCCGCATTTCGCCAATGCCCGATCGATTAGGAATGCCTTGGACAGGGCAAGATTAAGACATGCGAACCGGGTGTTTGAAATGGCGGCGAGTAAAAAATCGAACCCTACGGCTGAAGATTTATCGACCATTACTGAAGCGGATATCCGTGCCTCACGCGTATTTAACGGCGGCTTGAAAGCAGGCGGTGAAGGGCAAGCGGTAAAGGATAAGCGCTGAGAAATAGCGAGACAACTGCGCCATGATGAAAAGAAAGTGAATCTGATATGAACAAAGATCGAATTGGGCTTCATGCGTTTTTGAACGACCCGGCACAGGGCCTGGCAGAAAATAAGCCATTGGCCGGATTGCTGCTGCAAATAGCTGAGACGGTGAAAACGCTCTCTGCCGTGGTTGCGCAAGGTGCAATTGCCGGTATGACGGGCAAGCTCGAAAGCCAGAACGTGCAGGGCGAAACGCAGATGAAACTCGACCTCGTGGGCAACGATTTATTCATTGAGCAACTGAATGATAGCGGACTGGTACATGGCCTGGCTTCGGAAGAAATGGATGAAACGGTATTGCTGGCAAAAGCGCCGGGGCAGGCGCCATTCCTGGTGATTTTTGATCCGCTGGATGGTTCTTCCAACGTGCCGGTGAATGTGTCCGTCGGCTCCATATTTTCAGTATTGCCTGCACCTGCTGACAGGCTGGCTGAAGCACAGGATTATCTGCATGCCGGCAAGCAACAACTGGCTGCAGGCTATGCGCTTTATGGACCGGCGACGATGTTAGTGCTCACTGTCGGCAAGGGCACGCATGGCTTTACCCTGGATCATGACAGCCATGAATTCATACTGACGCATCCTGATATTCAGATTCCGGAAGATACGGTGGAGTTTGCCATCAACGCCAGCAACGAGCGTTTCTGGGAGCCGCCGATCAAACGTTATATAGATGAATGCAAAGCAGGAGCAAAGGACATACGGGCCAAGGATTTCAACATGCGCTGGGTTGCCAGCATGGTGGCAGATATTCATCGCATTCTCATGCGCGGCGGTATCTATCTCTACCCAAAAGATAACAAAGACTACACAAAGGCAGGACGCCTGCGCTTGATGTATGAAGCCAACCCGATGGCGATGCTGGTTGAGCAGGCGGGCGGCCTTGCTTCAACGGGCAGGACCTCGATTCTGAATATCAAGCCTGAGAACGTGCACCAGCGGGTGCCTATCGTCATGGGCTCGCGCAATGAGGTGCAGCGCATAGAGCGCTACCACCATGATTACGATGCAGGGAATAACGAGAACGACAAATTGCCGTTTTTCAGTGACCGTTCTTTTTATATGTAGCGCAGGGAGAGGTTCACGATGTCAAAAAAATTTCCAGTGATTGCGATTACCGGTTCTTCCGGTGCCGGAACTACATCTGTCATGAACAGTTTTCAGCACATCTTCAGACGTGACGGCATTAAAGCGCAGGTCATTGAGGGTGACTCCATGCACCGCTATGAACGCAAGGAGATGGATGCCGAACTGGAAAAATCCAGCAGGATTCCCGGCAGTTATTTCAGCCATTTCAGCCCGTCGGCCAACTTGTTGTACGAACTGGCGGAGACCTTTAAGCAGTTTGGCGAAACCGGCAAATGCAAGGTGCGTAAATACGTTCATACCGACGAAGAGGGACTACCTTATAACCAGGGCGCCGGTACTTTGACGCCCTGGCGTGAAAGCACAGCAGATGCGGATGTCCTCTTTTATGAAGGCTTGCATGGCGGCTATGTCGGGCCTGAAGCTGATGTGGCCAGACATGTCGACTTGCTGGTGGGCGTTGTGCCCATCATCAATCTGGAATGGATACAGAAGATGCACCGTGACCAGAAGATTCGTGGTTATTCACAGGAAGCCGTGGTCGACATCATCCTGCGCCGCATGCCTGATTACATCCATCATATCTGTCCGCAGTTTTCGCGCACCCATGTCAATTTTCAGCGCGTACCTACCGTGGATACCTCTAATCCATTTATCGCCAAGGATATTCCCAGCCCGGACGAGAGCATGGTGGTGATTCGCTTCGCCAACCCCAAGGGTATCGATTTTCCTTATCTGTTGAACATGCTGCACGACTCGATGATGACGCGCCCGAATACGCTTGTCGTCCCGGGCGGAAAAATGGGATTGGCCATGCAGTTGATATTTACCCCAATGATTCAGCGCTTGATGAATATGAGGCACGGATGATCAAACTGGTGATGTACGACCTGGACGGCACATTGATAGATACCGCGAGCGAGATCGCAGCGGCATTGAATCTGACGCTGGCCGGGTTTGGTGCTGAGACTGTCGATGAATGGCGAGTACGGGCATGGATCGGGCATGGTGCGGTCAAGCTGATAGAACAGGCCTGGCAGACGATGAATCCAGGCACAAGCCTGGAGGCGGTGATGACGGCTTTTACGCGACATTATCACGACACCGTCGGCAAAAGCAGCCAGCCTTATCCATATGTCATGGAGACTTTGCGGCAGGTGAAGGCATTGGGCATTAAACAGGCTGTGATCACCAACAAAGAATCTGCTTTTACCGAACGAGTCCTGCAAATGCATGGGCTGGACGAATTCTTTGATTTGGTGATTAGCGGCGATACGCTGCCTGTCAGGAAGCCCAACCCGGCAGTCATCCAGTATTGCTTGAAGATACTGGATGACTCGGCTGAAAGCAGTCTTTTTGTCGGAGACTCGGATATTGACGTAGCGACAGCCAAAGGCGCGGGCGTGCAGTGCTGGGCGGTGCCTTATGGCTACAACGCAGGCAGGGATATAAAGCAGGCAGGCGCAGACCGGTTGATAAATGATATGCGCGCAGTGGCTGAGTTCCTGCAAGACAGTATTGAATGTGAGGGATAAAAATGGCACTGATTTCACTTAGGCAATTGCTGGACCATGCGGCAGAGTATCAATATGGTTTGCCTGCATTCAACGTCAATAACATGGAACAGATCCATGCCATCCTGCAGGCCGCGGATGAAGTCGATAGCCCGGTAATTTTGCAGGCATCTGCCGGCGCACGCGGTTATGCGGGTGAAGCCTTTCTGCGGAAGTTGGTAGAAGCCGCAATCGAGCGTTATCCGCATTTACCCCTGTGTATGCACCAGGATCACGGCGCCTCGCCGGATATCTGCCAAGTGGCAATCCGCAGCGGGTTCTCCAGTGTGATGATGGATGGCAGCCTGGAGAGCGATGCCAAAACACCTGCCACCTATGAATACAACGTAGCGGTGACCAGGCGCGCGGTCGAGCTTGCACATTGCGTTGGCGTGTCGGTTGAAGGCGAATTGGGCGTTCTGGGTTCTCTGGAAACAGGGCAAGCAGGCGAGGAAGATGGCGGCGGAGCAGTCGGCGTGCTCGATCATTCCCAATTGCTGACTGACCCGGATGAAGCTGCTGCTTTTGTTGAAGCGACTCAAGTGGATGCCTTGGCGATTGCGATTGGCACCAGTCATGGTGCTTATAAATTCAGCCGCCCACCGACCGGCGAGATTCTCGCCATCGACCGTATCCGGGCGATACATCAGCGCATACCCAACACCCACCTGGTGATGCACGGTTCGTCCAGCGTCGGTCAGGAATGGCTGGAGATGATTCGTGAATACGGCGGCAAGATAAAACAGACATACGGCGTACCTGTCTCAGAGATTGTTGAAGGCATACGCAATGGTGTGCGCAAAGTGAATATCGATACCGATATTCGTCTGGCGATGACAGCAGCCATGCGCAAGAAAATGCATGAAAACCCGGAAGAGTTCGATCCCAGGGCGTTTCTCAAAGTGGCGACATTGGCAGCAAGAAGCGTCTGTAAGGATCGTTTTGAAGCGTTCGGTAGCGCGGGACAGGCTTCGAAAATCAGGGTAATACCTCTGGATGCCATGGCTGCACGCTATGCCAGAGGTGAGCTGGCTCCTGTTATTCGCTAAAGCCCCAAGCGGGTTTGGCGTGAGGGAATAAAGGTATATGAATGAGACAACCATTGGTCATCGGCAATTGGAAGATGCACGGCAACCTGGCAAAGAACCAGGTCTTGCTGACCAGCCTGGTCGACCACCTGCGTGATCTGCAACAGGTTGAGGTCGCTATCTGCGTGCCGTTCCCTTATTTGTACCAGGCAAAACAATTACTATCCGGCACTAATGTCTATTGGGGCGCGCAGAATGTCAGCCAGTTCGAGGAGGGCGCATTCACAGGCTCTATCTCGGCTGAGATGGTGGCGGATTTTGGATGCAGGTTCGCCATTATCGGCCATTCGGAACGCCGGGCCCTGAGCCATGAAAGTTACAAAAGTGCAGCCAACCGTTTCATGCAATTATTGAAAGCGGGCGTGACGCCAGTGTTCTGTGTGGGGGAAACTTATGCGGAACGTGAAGCGGGGCTGGCTGGAACCGTGGTCAGCAAGCAGATGCATGCTGTTCTGGACGATTTGGGCACAGGTTTTCTGGACTTGGCGGAAAAGCTGGATGCAGTGTTTGCTTACGAGCCGGTGTGGGCGATTGGTACCGGTAAAAATGCATCGCCGGAACAGGCGCAGGAGATGCATTTTTTCATCAGAAATCTGATCGCTGAGCGCAATCAGGCGTTTGCAGCCCAGGCCAGGATTCTTTACGGCGGCAGTGTCAACCCTGATAATGCCGCCGAAATATTCGCCATGCCGGATATCGATGGCGGCTTGATCGGCAGGTGCTCCCTGGATGCAGAAGGCTTCAGGAAAATATGCGAGGCTGCTGTCCAGGGAGCGGAGGTCCTGGTCTAATCGCCGGGCGTAAACACGTAAAACAGGTTGGGTTCACTAACGATATAAATGCGGTTGTCCGGACCGATGGCGATGCCTTCTGCCTGGGGGACTGTTTCTTTCAGGCCATGAAAGCCGCGCCATAAAGCCAAGGCACTTACTGCCCGGCCTTTGAAGTCATACTCGGCAGCCATTCTGGATTCATCGCTCAGCAAAATCAGGTGACCACTCTCGTCGTGATAAGTAACAGACGAAAAGTCCCGTAACTTGAGGTTGGAAAACACAGAAGGCTCGATTTGCGAAATTCTTAATCCGTTCTGGCTATCACCGGTTTCAACAAAGCCGGTGATTTCAACGATGCTGAGAGGATTGCGTTCTTTGACCACTAGGAGTCTTTCATTACGCTCATCCCATGAGACTCCCTCAAAATCCTTATTACCCTTGCCCGATGAAGTGATCCCCAGGCTGATTTGCCGTGCCTGGGCTGCATCAATCACCTCTGTATCATCATTGATCTCCAGTGAGATCAACCGTTGATCGTACTCATCGGCAACCACATAACGGTTCCCGTCAACGTGGGTGATGCCTTCCATGTCGCGAACACCTTCCACTCTGATCGTACGCAATACCTCACCACTCAAGTCGAGTTCGATAATCAGTGGATTGCCATTCAATACTGAAAACAGGGTGTTGGTTTCGGTGTTGTAGGTCAAGCCGGAAAGATCGTCATCAATGCCGGTGATTTCCTTGGCTTCGATTGCTACCTGGTAGCGATCCAGTTTAAGAGATGCGCCATTATAGATGTTCTGCATTACATTGGTTTTCCATAAATGCCACAAAAGTGCATCTACTTTGTAATGGTAAATACCTGCTAGCAGTGATAGCGGTAACAGGAGTAGCAAAATGAATATTTTCCAGCGCATGGTTTTGAGTGTTGCAGTCAGTGTTCTCATTAGTAAGCTCAAATAAATATGTGGCTCAGATATATAAAAAGGACTCATCGAGTCCTTTTTAATTCCTGCGATTTAGAACCAGTCTGCTTTGACCTTACGAACTTCGCCGGTTTTTGCATCAATGTCGACATCCCATTCTTTACCATTGGTGTCGATAATCTCGAATTCATAGTCCCAACCTTGTGGCCATGAGCGATCGTCGAGTTCGACTTCAATCACGGTGCCGGGTTTGGCAGCCAATGCTTTAGCCGTCGCTTCCTCCAAAGAGATCAAGCCAGCGGCTTCGGCAATGGCACGCATCTTGGCTGGATCGTCACCGCCAGCCATCGCATGACCGCTGATCAAAAAGGCAAAACTGGAAATAACCAGAGTACGAGTAAAGTTTTTCATAATGTATTCTCCTGAGTAATGATCGAAAAAACGATCTGACGCCTTGCATTCTAGGTAGACAACCTTAAATCAAGCTGAACTCAAAAAATCACTATAAATTTCCTGATAATTAACTTTATATTCATTCCATCGTCACTACCCTGCCGTGAAAACGTCATAAACTTCTTCTAGAATTTGCCTCGTGCTTGAAAGTGAATCATTTCAAAAAAAGTGAGTCACATAGGCGACTGAATGATCGTTCAGTAAATGTAAAAGATCCCAAAAGGAGTTTGAAATGGAACTGCAACAAGTAAGTGTTGAGAAGCTAATGCCCTATCCGCCGAGTACTATCAAGGAAGCATCGGAAGCTACGCTCTCAGAAAATCAGAAAAAAGCAGAATTGGTAGTGATTACAGAGCGAGAAGAATTCGTTAAGCGAATCGAAGCTTATTGCGATTGTGTCTAGAATTAAGTTCTAACCATGTAAATTAAGCATCCTTGTCAGGTAGAGTTTTTACCTGAAAGGCTGAATGCCTGGTGCCCTGCTCATAAACGTTCACAACATTCTTGTTCTAAACGATAATGGAACGTTTAAGAATATATAAATGAGCAGCTACGCCAATACCATCGGCTTTATTGCCGCCGGCCTCACTACCATTGCATTTGTGCCACAAGTCATCAAGGTTTGGCGTACGAAGTCCGCGCGTGATGTATCGGTGGGCATGTATCTGCTGTTCACAACAGGTGTTGCACTTTGGTTATGCTACGGCCTGTTGATCATGTCCTGGCCTGTTATCGTAGCCAATGGCATTACATTTGTTTTGGCCAGTACCGTGCTGGTGATGAAAGTCAGGTTTGATGGCTGGAGTTAAGCATCGACTTTTGTTGGCTAGCCTGTAAGCGGGAAGCCATTTCTTTCAGGAAATTCATCGCAACCTTAGGGTCATCCATCATTAATGTCTCTATATTTGACGAGCTGATCACAACCACTTTCGCTTCTTCTGATGCTACAAACGCATCAGCAAACCTGGGCGTGTCGGTCAGAAAAGCCATTTCGCCGAAATAATCACCTGTCCCCATTTCGCGTATCAAGGTGCCATTTGTGATGAGTTTGATATGTCCCGAGACTACATAATATATATCGTGCCCGTCATCGCCTTGCCTGAAAACATAGTCCCCCTGTTTGAACTCCTGGCCATAGCGCGCCATCAGTTCGCGTAGATAATACTCGGCATCGGACGGCATCACCGTAAATAAGCTGCGCAAAAGCAGCACGTCCTTTTTGCGCAGAATACTGATGAGCTCGGTGCCAATCATGAATACTGCAAAAGTGTAGTAAAGCCAGCCAATCGAGATGAACAGATTTTTCATCCCGCCAAACATGCTGCCATATGATTCGTTTACCGATAGAAATAATGCGAAGGCCGGACGCATCGCCAGCCAGAGCAAAGCAATGACCACTGAGCCGATAAGAATGTGCGTGAAACTGGTTTTTGCCGGAAAAAAGATACTGTAAAAGCCCGCTATACAAAGTGTCGTGAACGCGAATGAGCCAATGGCATTGATGGCCTGGGTGTAAGTCGCCGTTGGTTTAATGAAATCGACGATCTTTTCGAGCATCAATCCGCTGAAAGAAAATAAGAAGAAAATCAGCAAAATACCAAGTACAGCAATGGAGTCCTTGATTTTCTTCTGGATGAAAGATGGTGTTTCTATCATGGAAGCCATGGTGAAAAAAGCAGAACGCAGCGCTCCGGCCAATGGCGTCACTACCCAGAACAACGCAATCATACCAAAGGCACCCCAAACTGCCTTTTGCTGCGACGCGTTATAAACCTCAATCATGATGCGGTTGCTTAACCTGGGTACCAGGTTGCTGGTGATGATCGCCAGTTTGACGATGGCATAATCTGAAGTGGCAACCAGTTGGCTGAGCAGGAAAAACATCAGCAATGCCATGGGAATCAATGCAAACAGGGCATAAAACGATAAAGAGGCCGACATGCTCAAACCGTTGTGCAGCTTAAATGCGGCAAGTGTTTCGTGCAGGACGAACAGCGGTGTGCTGTAGCGATGCTTGGCGTAAGCCTCGCGCGGCTTGGCAATCGCTGGGTGATTGCCAAGTGCTTTTACACGATGAAATTTAAAGTTAAGTGCCAAATTTTTAGGATTACAACGATTTGAATTGTTCGGTTGCTGCTACCAGGGCAGCACAAGTACCTGATTCCATCGCCGAATGACCAGCATCCGGAATCATATGGAACTCCGCGTGAGGCATCGCTTGTTTCAGTTGCCAGGCGGTGATCGGCGGGCACACCATATCATAACGTCCCTGCACAATGACTGTTGGAATGTGCGACAGTTTTTTCACCTCATCCAGCAGGTTGCGATGATTAACAAAACATCCATGCGATATATAGTGTATCTGCACGCGGGCTCTGGCAACCTGTACTTCATCTGAGACTGGTGATCCGTTGCCGGAGTTCGGACGCAAACTCATGATGCTGCTCTCGTACTCATTCCAGCGAGTAGCCGCAGGCGCGCTGATTTTAATGTCATCTGAGAATATGCGTTTGGCATAAGCCTCTAAAACGGCTTCACGCTCATTTTGTTGAAGATACTCTAGTAATTTACCCCAGGCCTCAGGGAAGAATTGCTCGGCATTGCCCAGGAACCAGTCCAGCTCGCTATCGCGACTGAGGAAAATACCGCGTAACACCAGACCGGATACATTGCCTGGATAGGCGATTGCATAAGCAAGCCCCAGTGTGCTTCCCCAGGAGCCGCCAAAAACCAGCCAGCGCTGAATATTAAGATGTTGGCGCAGCTTATTTACATCTTCTACCAGATCATCAATCGTATTCGAGTCAGTTTCACCCAATGGCAGGCTGCGCCCGCATCCACGCTGGTCTAACAATATGATGCGGTAATGGGCCGGATCAAAAAAACGTCGCTGGTTAGGATTGCAGCCGCTACCTGGACCACCATGCAAAAAGACCACTGGTTTACCACTGGGGTTTCCGCACTCTTCATAGTAAATAGAGTGGGTTTCGGATACTTTTAACCAGTCTGAGCGATAAAAATCTATCTCAGGATACAAATTGTAAGCAACTGCTTCTGACATGTTGAAATAGGTCTTTCATATTGATTATTAATCATAATTTACACCATCATAACATCTTGGCTAGCCACAAAATGTAAGAAACTTTATGGGTAAAAGCTAAATTGTAAATAAATTGTAAATAGAGTATTGCAAATCGTTTTGGAAAGTTCTAATATGCGTTTCACTGCATGAAAATGCAGCCCAAGCTTAACCTGCGTTAGTCATTAATTCGGTAATAAAAATCGGAGATGATGTATATGCAGTTTAAGCTGATTTAAACCCTTAGTACTAACAACTATGGAGATTCAAAATGGAGATGAGCAAAATCAAGCTGGCTCTCGGTTTAGTAGTAGGTGCATCCATGGCTATGCCTATGGTCGCTTCTGCTGCAGCAGACCAAGAAGCTGCTATGAAAGACAAGAACAACTGGGTGCATCCACGTGGTCAGCACAACAACCAAGGCTACAGCCAACTTAACCAAATCAACAAAGGTAACGTTAAGAACCTGAAAGCTGCCTGGACATTCGCTACCGGTGTCAACCGTGGTCACGAAGGTTCACCAGTCGTGGTCGGCAACATGATGTATGTGCATACAGCATTCCCAAACAACGTTTACGCACTTGACCTGAACGACAACCAAAAGATCGTCTGGTCCTATTTCCCTAAACAAGATCCATCCGTTCAAGCAGTGCTTTGCTGTGACAACGTTAGCCGTGGTCTTGGTTTCGGTGATGGCAAGATCTTCCTGCAACAAAACGACGGTATGTTGGTTGCTTTGGATGCGAAGACTGGTGCCAAGGTTTGGGACGTTTCTAACACTGACCCAAAAGTTGGTGCTACTAACACTAACGCACCACACGTCATTAAAGACAAAGTATTGACCGGTTGTTCAGGTGCTGAATTCGGTGTTCGCTGCTTCTTGGCTGCATACAACATCAAAGACGGTTCTTTAGCATGGAAAGCATACAGCACAGGTCCTGACAGCGAAGTGCTGATCGGTGATGACTTCAACACTGCTAACCCACATTACAGCGCTCTGTCAGTATATCAAGACGTGAACGGTGGTAACAAAGAAGGCGGTTCATTCAAGGCTCTGTCAAAAGACCAACTCAAGTTCC
>CAZOZB010000002.1:150295-472070 GCA_964584185.1 uncultured Methylophilaceae bacterium | reverse complement strand
GTTGTATCGCTTGTCACAGTACGGACAAAAAAATACTCGGGCCGTCTTTCCAGGAGGTTTCCAAGAAATATAAAGGTGCAAACATGGAGGCAGCAATGATCAAGAAGGTCAAGGAGGGCGGCAGTGGTGTCTGGGGGCCCATGCCCATGCCATCCAATGACGGAAGACTGACCGATGAAGAGTTTAAGGCAGTTGTTGTGTGGATACTTTCCTTGTAGGTGGCCGCCCGCAATTCTCCAAGACGGATGTCTCGCCGTCTTGGAGATGGGCAGCTTCTTTTTGCATGACCAATAGCCACAGGCTGGATTTTATGACCCAGCCACTTAATTTATTCCATCAATCGCATATTCTTTCCTGCAACGCACTCATTCGCAAGGATTCTGTTTAGAGGTTTCGGAATACCTTGTTTGAAGTATTTAGTGCAAGCATAAATCTTATGGGCGACTCACTCAGCCGGAATAAGTCAGCAGAGAAGTACAAAATGTTCCAATTAGGATTTAATGAACTGCGTATTCCAGATTCAGACTTTAGAGCGGCTTTCTTGACAATGAGGCTAGTGCTGAATAAGAGGCATATGCAATCAAATGACAAAAGATGTATATGCGATGTTGATTATATTTGGGGCTTGTGATAAATTAAAGATGTATTAAATATAAATCTTTAATTTATCCATAGAAAAATATATGAATCAATATGATAAAAGGTTATTGTGGGTCAATCTGCTATCTCGTGACCATAGAAAAAGAGCTCATAATAACTATTCCCCTAACATAACATCACTGCATCAATTTGCGTTTTGCCATATAAATCCACAAAACACTCTGGGAGGATTGCAATGAGTACAACATTCACTAAATCGATGGCGCGAAATATATTTTATGGGGGGTCAGTGTTCTTCTTCCTCCTGTTCATTTCGTTAATGGCGGATACGACATACAACTTGCCGAAACGGGATAACAGCCAGAACCTTACTCATTCAGTCGAACGCGGAAAAAAGGTATGGGAGGTTAATAACTGTATCGGCTGTCATACCATGCTGGGTGAGGGGGCCTACTTTGCTCCCGAATTGGGCAATGTCTATTTACGACGGGGTCCTGAATTCATTAAGGTCTGGATGAAGGTTCAACCAACCGGCGCGCCCGGCCGCCGGCAAATGCCCCAGTTCAATCTGTCTGAAGAAGAATTGGACGATCTTGTTGCATTCCTGAAATACGCGTCAGAAATCAATACCAATAAGTGGCCTCCAAACATCGAAGGCTAATTCGCCTACAAACTATCAGGATACCTATATATGCAATATCAATCTCAGGCAGTGGCGAAGCCTTATTTCATCGCCGCCATTGGACTCTTCGTTGGGCAGATACTATTTGGACTGATCATGGGCTTGCAATACGTGATCGGGGACTTCCTGTTTCCTGCCATTCCATTCAACGTAGCGCGGATGGTACATACCAATCTTTTAATCGTCTGGCTGCTGTTCGGCTTCATGGGCGCTGCCTACTACCTGGTGCCAGAGGAGTCCGAAACTGAGCTTTATAGCCCAAAACTGGCGATCATTACATTCTGGGTATTCCTTGCCGCGGGTGTTCTGACCATATTAGGGTATCTGTTTGTTCCTTATGCAGACCTCGCCAGGTTAACTGGTAATGACCTGCTTGCAACGATGGGACGTGAGTTCCTCGAACAACCGCTGCCAATCAAACTTGGTATTGTGGTCGTTGCGCTTTCATTGCTATTTAACATTGGGATGACCATGCTTAGAGGCCGTAAGACTGCAATCAGTCTGGTGCTGTTTCTCGGTCTGTTTGGCCTGGCAGCGTTCTTCCTGTTTGCGTTCTACAATCCGGCCAACCTGGTTAAGGATAAACTTTACTGGTGGATGGTGGTGCATCTATGGGTTGAAGGTGTATGGGAGCTGATTCTAGGCGCACTTCTTGCCTTCGTCCTGATCAAGGTCACGGGTGTCGACCGCGAAGTCATCGAGAAATGGCTATATGTCATCATTACCATGACGCTTATTACCGGCATTATTGGTACTGGTCACCATTTCTACTGGATCGGCGCGCCTGAATACTGGCATTGGTGGGGTTCGGTTTTCTCTGCATTAGAGCCAATCCCGTTTTTCATGATGACAGTGTTTGCATTCAATATGGTTAACCGCCGTCGCCGCGAGCATCCAAACAAAGCCGCAACGCTATGGGCACTGGGCACTGGTGTGATGGCTTTCATTGGGGCTGGTCTTTGGGGTTTCCTGCACACCTTGGCACCTATCAATTTCTACACACACGGAACACAGTTGACTGCCGCGCATGGCCACATGGCTTTCTACGGTGCTTACGTGGCAGTGGTACTCACGATGATTTCATACGCAATGCCGATTCTGCGTGGCCGTACAGCCAATTCAGAAAAGGCGCAACGCATGGAGATATGGGCGTTCTGGCTGATGAGTATTGCGATGGTTTTCATTACCCTGTTCCTGACAGGCGCCGGCATAGTGCAGATATGGCTGCAACGGGTTTCTTCAACGCCAATGGGCTTCATGGCAGTGCAGGATCAAGTGGCGATCTTCTACTGGTTACGTGAAGGCGCAGGCCTGGTGTTCATGACCGGCCTGGCGGCGTATGTGTGCAGCTTCTTTGTCAAGGGCAGCAGCAAAACGGTAACCTGATACAACCGGCCCCTCCTGGGGAGGCAGTTTCTTTGCCTCCCTTTTTTTAAATCAGGTAATGGCTTCTGTTTTTTTAATAATTAATTATCGGCGTGGCATGTTATTCATTAGATGCCTGAGGTGTATATGAGCTCTCAAATTACCGTGAACGGGGTTCTCCATAATAAAAGGCTCCCGCTTGGGCGAAAAGTGGATGACTTGCCTGGCGATCTGGCAATTTGGATATTTATCTTTGCTGAAATGCTTGTGTTCGGCTTGCTGTTCGTTGCCTATGCTTTTACCCGTGCCGGTGATGTGGATCTGTTCAATGCCTCGCAGTTGACTCTGAGTCAGACCGCAGGGGCTATCAATACTCTGGTGCTGATTACCAGCAGTTATTTCGTTGTGCGTGCCGTTTCGGCAATCAAGCAAGATTATTCGAAGCAATGCGCCTGGTGGCTGAGCGGGGCTTTTCTTCTAGGGGGTGTTTTCATTGTTATTAAAGTCATGGAGTTCCATGACAAGTTTTCTGCAGGCATAAGCCTGAGTACCAATGCATTCTATATGTTTTACCTTTCGCTCACTTTTTTCCATTTTATGCATGTATTGATGGGGATGGTAATCCTCGCTTGCGTGATCATGAAAGCCAGGCGAGGCGGCTACAGCCGGCATGATCACGTAGGTGTCGAAACTGGAGCTTCGTTCTGGCATATGGTTGATCTGCTTTGGATCATTCTGTTTCCTTTGATCTATGTCATTCGATGAGGGGCGAGTTAATGAATAACGCCATGCAGCAATCCAGACTTTCTACCGTCATCTGGCTGGTTCTGGTGGCGTTAACCATGCTTACATACGGCATCGGTGAAACAGTCATGGCAAGCTGGCAAGTGATGCTGGGACTGCTGTTCATCGCCATTATCAAAGGTCAGATGATCGCGAATTATTTCATGGGGTTACGGCACGTAGCATCCTGGTTGCGTGCCATAGTCCTGATATATTTTCTGCTCGTTGGGGGGGGTATTGCGTTGGCCTACCTGATTGGTCTGTAGTCATTTTGGAGAGCGCAATGAATGCTTTGAATGCATTAAGAGAAATCAAACAGACGGCGGATCCGACGCCGTTTTACAAACCGCAGGGTAGCGAAGTTGATCTTTTCGAGCGCGCCTGGCGTAATCGATTACCGCTACTAATCAAGGGCCCCACCGGATGCGGAAAGACACGCTTTGTAGCGCACATGGCTGCCAGGCTTAATTTGCCGCTTTATACCGTGGCTTGCCACGACGATCTCACCGCCGCAGATCTGGTTGGCCGCCACCTGATCGGTGATGGAAAAACCATTTGGAGCGATGGACCGCTCACTCGTGCCGTGCGTGAAGGCGGGATCTGCTACCTTGATGAGGTGGTTGAGGCGCGCAAAGATACGACAGTGGTTTTACATCCGCTAGCCGATGATCGGCGTATCTTGCCAATTGATCGTACAGGCGAACTGCTGGCGGCACCCCCGAACTTTATGCTGGTGGTTTCCTACAATCCAGGCTACCAGAACTTCCTTAAGGGAATGAAGCCATCCACGCGTCAACGTTTCGTATCACTTACATTCGATTTTCCTGAACCGGCGCTTGAGGAAGAGATACTGATTGGCGAAACCGGTGTTGATGCAATGACGGCAAAGCGCCTGGTTTCTATAGCAGGTGCTTTCCGGGCGCTACGCGACCATGATCTGGAAGAAGTCGCCAGCACAAGGCTTCTGATTTATGCCGCGACACTCATCAAGGATGGATGTGAACCAGCACTGGCATGCAATGCAGCGTTGGTAGAGACTCTGACAGATGATCCAGATACTGCAACCGCACTCAAGGAGGTGATCGATGCAACATTCGGCAGATAGTTCAGATAAAAGTACCGCCATTACGGCTGAGTGTCTTTATATCGCCAATTTAACGGTTTTACCCGTAATAGGCTTTTTCATATTGCTAGGGCTGTATTATTCCCGCATTGCAAAAGCCTCCCCACTGAGTTCCTGTCATTTGCAACAGACAGTAGTTGCCAGTATATGGGCAGGAGGGCTGTTAATCGTGGTTAATGTGATCATATTGGTAACAGGTGGCTATAACTCGCCTCTTACAGTGGCAGCATTGATTCTCTACATATTTACCGTACATTCCACATTGATCATATTGGGTGTGGCAGGGCTGGCCAAGGCACTTGCCGGTCAGAAATTTGTATATCCGCTGATTGGAGGGGCGGTGTAATCACTGACCAGCAATCAAGCAGGCGTCTATTTCAGGGTGCATTTTTTATTTTATTCATCCTGGCACCTGTTTTCGACTTGATTCGCCTCGACCTTAATCTCCGTCATTTCATTTTCCTGGGAATGGACTGGACACTTGGGCTCGACAAATTGACGCATGGCATGATTTCTCCCCAAGAAGCTGCATTCAATATCTTTGTGCGCGGCTTGTTGCCTATTGCCGGTATTATCTCCCTGGTAATTTTCGTGTCATGGAAATATGGCCGTCTCTATTGCGGTTGGTTATGCCCACATTTTTCTATCGTTGAAACCCTGAACCAGCTATTGCGCCGCGCTATAGCCAAACATAGCATCTGGGATAGGAAGACTCTCCCAAACCATGACAAGGGTACGATGCCTGTTCAGCCTAATAAACGATGGCTGCTGGTATTTCTACCTCTGGCGCTGGCATTTTCCTTTATCTGGGCAACAGTGCTATTAACCTATTTGCTGCCGCCAATGGAAATTTACAGCAACCTTTGGCAAGGCTCGCTTACACGTAACCAGGGGCTATTTATCGGTGTTGGCACAATGCTGTTTTTCCTTGAGTTTACGTTGGCGCGGCATCTGTTTTGTCGGTTCGGCTGTGCCGTAGGGTTGTTCCAGAGTCTGGCATGGATGGCTAATCGCAAGGCGATGGTGGTTTCATTTGATCGTACGCGTGCAAGCGCCTGTCAGGATTGCACCAATGCCTGCGATAACGCCTGCCCGATGCGCTTGAATCCGCGTACGATCAAGCGGCATATGTTTTCTTGTACCCAATGTGCGAGTTGCATTACTGCTTGCCGTGATTCCCAGATAGATAGCCCGCAAGGTTCGCTGCTGGGATGGAGCCGCGGAGTCGCCGCTCTGGATAAATCCGACCGTGAGCAGGCGCGCCATAGCATGTCTATGAGCCCACCCATGAGCATGTCCATGAACCGCATCATCAACATAGCGAGATTGTAAATGGAAGAATTCGTCGGCGGACTGTGGCACAAAATGGTAATGCGAGCCGCTAATCAGAGGCATGCAGACGCAGCTGTACGGCTGGATGAAATCAGGAAGGTCGCTTCCATCTTTTTTCGTGCAATGGGCGGCGATGCCGGGGTGAATCTGTCGGCGGCTCCCGTCACCAGACATGGTGCCCGGCGTAGCTGGCTTGAGCGCATTTCCGGTAGCGGTGACAAGATCGATCTGGCCTGGCGTGACAACGAAACTTTACGGCTTCCGGAATGTGTTGATCTATTCCCTGTGCGGAGCCTTAACCGTGATCTTTATCTTTGGCTGATCGCACTTTCTGCCGTTGATATGGACCATAGCCTGCCGTGGATTGTGCGCAACCAACATGCGACATTGGAAATACTGGAACGCTTTCCTGGATTGGTAGAGAGATATCAGCGACTGGTCGCTGCACTTCTGCCGCTACGCTTTGCGCCTGAGCAATTACCAAAAGAAGAGGCTGCCCAGGAATCGGCCATTCGACAGGCATTGCAGCATCCTGGTAGTGTTTCCTCAATGCCGACAGCACGGCGTGCATTCCAGCCTGTGCAAATGTGGCCTCACCCATCGCCGCCTGTCAGTACCGCAGCCAAGCATGCTGCCGATGGAGGTGTTCCGGAACGAGAGCAGTCAGAAGAAAATGATGCCACAAAGCAAAGTCGCCGCAAGCATCTTGCTGAACGTACTGAGATGCCAGATGGCAAGGATGGTTTTCTCATGATGTTTCGTGCAGAGAGCCTGTTCTCGTGGAGTGAATACATCAAGGTGAATCGACCGCAAGACGATGACGATGATACTGAGAGTGCGGTTCTTGCAGCAGAAGACATGGACAAACTTACCGTGGCGCGCGACGGTAAAACCAGTGCCGCCAAGTTGAGATTCGACCTGGATCTGCCTTCTGCTGGTGAGGATGATGCATTTCTGGGGGAGGGTATCCCCCTCCCGGAATGGGATTATCGCAAGCAGGTGCTGCAACCTGAATACTGCCGCTTGCAAGAACTTATTGCGTTGCAGGCCAGGCCGTGTGAATTACCGGACCATCTACGCAATACCGCACGCCGCCTTCGCAGCCAGTTCCAGGCATTGGTGCCTGTGCGAACCTGGCTGAAGGCGCAGCAGGATGGTGAGGATATCGATCTCGACCAGTGGGTTCGACAGGAGGCTGACCGGAATCTTGGCGGTTCTTTTCCCTCACGCGGACTTTATCGGGCGCAGGTCAACCGGGAGCGGGATCTGTCCTGCCTGTTATTGGCCGATTTGTCCTTATCCACTGATGCTTATGCTTCAAATCACGCGCGCGTCATTGATGTCATACGCGACAGTCTGTTTCTATTTTCCGAGGCATTATCTGCAACAGGAGACCGGTTCGCGCTACATGGTTTTTCCTCGCTGAAGCGAGGGCATGTGCGCTTTCATCACATCAAGGGTTTCGATGAACGTTATGACGGTAATGTGCGTGGCCGCATTTCTTTGATCAAGCCGGGTTATTACACGCGCATGGGCGCAGCGATTCGCCATGCCAGTGCCTTGATGATGAAACAGAATAACCAGCAGAAGTTATTATTATTGTTAACTGACGGAAAACCTAACGACCTGGATCATTACGAAGGCCGCTACGGCATAGAAGATACCCATATGGCCCTGGTCGAAGCTCGTAGACTGGGGATCAGGCCGTTCTGCGTAACCATCGATCGCGAAGCCAATGACTATTTGCCGCATCTATTCGGAATAGGTGGTTATGCAGTGATAAGAACTCCGGAAGAACTACCACGGAAATTGCCACTGCTGTATGTGCAGATGACCAGATAAGCGGTCAGAAGAGAAACTCTGACAAGAGGAAAATATGGCCTGATAATTCAGTTCTGATTATTGGATATGCATTCCCTGTTCATCCGGAGCGTACGCGGGAATAGTACTTTTTCCTCTAAATGAATATGCTTAACCAGATCGCTGTCAAGTCCCTCCAATGTTTCATAGAGCTGAAAAACACTCGGATTGCTTCCGTAAGATGGGCAATATTGCAATGTCAGTTCACGCATTTCCTCTAAAAGACCAATAACAACAATGTGCTCAAGTTGCATTTTGCGAATAGGGTTTTCAATACTGCCGAAACATGAGTACTGGGGTTGTGTCGGATTACGTTCCAATTCGGATATATAGGGGAACAGGATACGTTCTTCTTTCAATAGGTGTGTTTCCAGATCATTTTGCAACTTCGTGAAACATTCTTTGATCTTTGCCAGAGATGGAAGACTTTCCAGATGTTCATCTTTCAGTATTACTCCGATACGCTCAATTTCTGTTCGAGTGAATTTATGGTGTGAATTCTCAATCACTGCGATCAGTTCAACTAAAGTTATCTCATCCGTGATTATCTGCTTTGGAGTATGCATGATGACCTGTTACAGCCGGGCAGGCTGCCTTGTGTAAGATATGCCGCCAATGTGAAAGTCAGATAATATAATTCGGTCAGATTGTTTCCTTGACTCAGGTCAAGACTCGGAAACTTTGTTGTTGTGAACAGTAGATTCCAGGGTTATTCCTGATATGCATATCCTTACAAATTGTATTCGAACTCCCTTAGCCCGGCAGTATCAATAATAGTAATTTCTTTACCATGTACTTCGATCAGTCCTTGCAGTTGAAGTTTAAGCATAATGCGTGAGAGTGTTTCGGGAGATAGATTAAGCAGTGATGCAATAGTCGATTTACTGGCAGGCAGAGTAACTTGGCTTGTACCGGATGCACTGGAGCTTATCTGAAGGAGATACCCTATCAGGCGCTGGGTACAAGTAAGCAGCGCGACTGATTCAATATCTTGAACCAATTGCCGGTTGCGCATTGACAGACCCGCCAGCATTTTCCGGGAAACTGTAGTATCCCGTTCCAGAAGACTGAAAATGACATGTTTTGGAACCATCAGTAATTGCGAATCCATCGTTGCTTGCGCATAAATTGGGAAAAATGCCTGGTCGAGGAAAATGATGGCTTCCCCGAAACTTTCTCTTGGACTAATAATTCCAATGACTTTTTCAGTGCCCTGGGAAGAGTTGACCGCTAGTTTTACCTGACCATATACCAGTAAAAATAAACCAAGTGCAGTATCCCCGCGGTTAAACAGTATGTCGCCTCGCCCAACTGAAACAGCTTGGGTCTCTTTGGTAACATAGCTGATTTGCTCTTCATCCAATTCACTGAATAAATGAAAAGTGGATAGCAGGTTAAGAATGTTGGGTCTGTTCACAATTGTCCTTATTTAAGCCGAAAAGTTATATACATTTAAAGCAGGATGAAGTGACTGAGTTAATAGCACATTAAACTCTCAATAACTGTATTGGTTTAATCAGGGCTGAGTGAATTTGAATATCCACTATACCATTATGCGCGGCTGCGCTGGACGGCATCGACCAAGTACAGAACTCGGTTTACGACTTTAATGGCTCTGGCAGAAATTCATGAAGACGTCATCAATGTCTCGGCTACGTATGCCTCAAAGGCAGCCACGGAAATGGGTTTGCTGAAGAAATAGCCTTGATAGTTCAAGCAATCGCGTGCGGCCAGGAAATCACGCTGTTCGGCGGTTTCTACACCTTCAGCCAATACGCTCAAGCCCAGGCTTTGTGCCAGTGTGATAATGGTGGTGGCGATAGTGGCGTCATTCTGGTCAACCAGAATGTCGCGTACAAAGGATTGGTCGATTTTCAACTGCTCAAGAGGCAGGCGCTTGAGGTATATCAGTGAAGAATAACCAGTGCCAAAGTCATCCAAAGAAAAGTTGATGCCCTGGGCTTTAAGTGCAGCCATCTTCTGGATTGTATCTTCGACATTGTCCACCAGCAGGCTTTCAGTCAGTTCAAGCTTCAACCTCTGGGGATTGGCACCGGTTTCTTCAATGGTAGTAAGAACGCTGTTGACGAAATCAACATGGCGTAACTGGCGTGCGCTTACGTTCACGGCCACTGTCAGATCTTTTAGCGATGGAGACGATGCCCATTTTGCCAGCTGGATGCAGGCGGTTCTGAGTACCCAGTGGCCGATGGGCATTATCATGCCGGTTTCTTCTGCGATGGGAATGAATTCGGTTGGTGGAACCATGCCGCGGCGATGATGGTTCCAGCGAATCAGCGCCTCTGCGCCGATTACCCTGCTATGTATACCTATTTGGGGCTGGTAAGCGAGTGTGAATTCATTATTATCAAGCCCTTTGCGGATGTCATCTTCAAGTTCCACCCTGCGCGTCATTACAGATTGCATGTCCGGATCAAAGAAACGCATGATATTGCGGCCAGACGCTTTTGCCTGATACATGGCCAGATCGGCTTTTTTCAGTATGGTTTCAACATGCTCGCCACCGCTGTCAAAGAGGGTAATGCCGATACTTGGCGTTGAGTGGTGCTTGTATGCTCCCAGCTCGAAAGCGTTGCTGAATGCGTCGAGGATTTTCTTGGCAACCTGGGTGGCCTGGTTGGTGGCTTCATGCTTGTCGATGCTCAAACTGCCCAGCATGACGATAAATTCATCACCACCGAGTCGGGCGACGGTGTCGCCTTCACGTACGCAATTCGTCAGGCAATCAGCTACTTTTTTCAGCAACAGGTCGCCGATATCATGCCCAAGTGTGTCATTCAGTGTTTTGAAGTTATCCAGGTCGATCAGAAAGAGCGCGCCCTGGTGCACATTACGTTTATTGGCGATCAACTGTTGTTTTAATCTATCCAGCAGCAACCGTCTGTTTGGCAGACCGGTTAAATCGTCATAATAGGCAAGGTACTTGATCTCGTTTTCCGCGGTTTTTCTTTGTGTGATATCCGTCTTGATCGCCAGTATGGACTGGGGCTTGCCGTCTTCATCCCTGACCAGGGACCAGTGTGCTTCTACGGTAAATGTGCTGCCGTCTTTTCTTCGCTGCGGCAGTTCACATTTCCACTCACCTATGGCCAGTACAATCTGCATGGCTTCCCTGAACATGCCGGGGTCATCATGAATAGAATCCCCTGCCATGCCGTGCAAGGCTTCCTCTGAAGTCCAGCCATATAGACGTTCAGCACTCTTGTTCCAGAAGATGACCTTGTCATCCATGTCACGGACGATGATGGCGTCCTGGGCCTTGTCGAGCAGGGAAGCCTGATTGCGTATCCTGCTGTAGGCGACTTGACGTTCCATCTCTGCAGCAGCCCGTGCGGCGATGATTTGCAGTGTGGAGAGGATAAACTCGCTGCGCACCAGGGGTTTGCGGTATATGACGCAAATAAGGCCGATAATCTTGCCTTCGGAATTGGTCAGGGCTTTGCCTACATAGGCTTCAGCATTCATATCGACCAGCATCAGGTCGTCCGGGAAGTGTTTGATGACATCAGCAGAGATGACACAAACGTCATGATCCTTCACATGCTCGCATGGCGTGGACTTCAGAGCGTAGTCGATATTCTCGATGATTTGTCCGTCACATACGCCTGCAATTGTTCTTGCCGTTAATGGCTGATTTGGCAGGATGCGTGCGACAAAACCGGCATCAGCGCCCAGCGCATCGGCCATGTTGAGCGCGAGTTGTTCGAAGAAATCACTGTCAGTCGCAGCTGAAACACCGGCCGCGACTTTGATGACGCCTGATTGAATGCGCTCTTTCTCATCTCTTGCGCGAAGGTTCATGATGCCGAAGGCCAGGTTTTCCAGCATCTCCTGCAACAATTTGAGTTCATTTTCGGCAATATCCAGCACTTCGCTGGAGTAAAGGCCCAGCAGGCCGAAGGTCTGTTCCTGGAACATCAGTGGCATGCAAATCAGGCCACGGTAACCCAATGTCTGCGCCGATTTGTGCCAGGGGTTAAACGTGTCATCTTTTTCAATATCCCTGCATATCACTGGCTTGCTGCTACGAACTGCTCTGCCACCGGGGCCTTGGCCATTAGGATTATCTTCTGACCAACTCGGATTCTGTTCTTCGATATGCTGGATGTTGCCAAAATGCGCGACGGGAGTAATGGATTTTTCAACATCATCTTGCATGTAGCCTATCCAGGCCGTCTTGTAGTTGCCGATTTCGACAATGATCCTACAAACTTCTTCGATCAACTGCTTCTCGTCAGCGGCATGTATCAGGCATTCGTGACATGCACTTAACATGCGCAATGAGCGATTGATTCGTGCGGATTCCAACTCTGCCATCTTGCGATCTGTAATATCCCGCTCAACAGCGATCCAATGGGTATACCAGCCTTTACTATCGGCTATAGGCACAATATCCAGGTCCAGCCAGAACTCTTCACCGGATTTGGTGTAATTGATGAGTTCGGTGCGGACAGGCTCCCATTTATTCATGGATTTCCGAATCTTATCCAGTTCTTCACGTTGGGTTTTCGGGCCTTGTAGTATACGTGGCGTATTGCCGATCGCTTCAAGACGGGAGTAGCCAGTGCGATGCTCAAAGGCCTCGTTCACAAAGACGATTCTGGGGCCTGGCTCGTCGAAAGGTTCTGCCTCGGTAATCAGCACGATATCGTTCAAGCATGATATGCAGCTTTCCAGTAGATTCAGGTGTGTCTGTGAGGCTTCGCGTGCAACTGCTATGCCAGCCAGGTGCGAGCATGCAATCAACAGTTTCAATTCATCTGCTTTGGGTTTTTGCGGATGGTGAAAATACACGGCAAAAGTACCTAAAACCTGGTCACTGCCGGAATAAAAGGGAATCGACCAACAAGCTCTTAAATTGTGTGCTGCTGCGAGATCTTTGAAATTCATCCATAGCGGATCGGTTTGAACGTCTTCGACAATGACGTTCTTCTGCAAGAATGCAGCTGTGCCGCATGAACCAACGACTGGGCCTATTTCCAGGCGATGAATTTTCTCCATATAGGCTGGAGGTAAGTTCGGCCCTGCGGTAGCGAGTAAATGCTTGCCGTCTTTATCTAGAAGCATAATCGAACAAATGCAGCCGTCAATTTGGCCTTCTAGCATGCGGATGATTTGCTCGAATATTTCATTCAGTGGTGCGCCAACAGCGATTTTTTCAAGAATCCTGGCCTGGCTGTTACCGAATTCTTCCTGATGTTTTTTTGCCGTGATATCCCTACCCACGCAAAAGAAAAGATTGGCTTCTTTTGACCACATTGAGGACCACATCATGTGCACGATATTGCCGCTTTTTGTGATGTAGCGATTCTCAAAATCACGGGTAAACAGCCCTGACATAATGTCAGATGCTATCTCAGTGGTTTTTAACAGATCCTCTGGAAGGACAAGGTCCAAATAGGACTTATCTAATAATTCTTCGGGTTCGTAACCCAATATATGTGCAGAACTTGCACTGATTTGCTTGAAGAGGCCTTGCGCATCAATGGTACAAATCATATCGAGCGCCGAATCCAGAACGCGCCCAAGCTGGCTGCTTAGGTCATATTGGGCTGCAAGCGAGTTCTGCAAATCAGTTTGCTTCCTTCGCAACTCCAATTGCACCATGACCTGGTCTGCGATGGTTTTCAGGGCCTCCAGTTGTTCTTCATCTAATTTGCGTGGCTTGTGGTCTATCACGCATAGCGCACCAAGGCTATGGCCTCTCGGTGAAATCAGCGGTATTCCCGCATAGAACCTGATATGCAGTTCGTCCTTGACGGAAGAGTAGTCAGAAAATCGGGGGTCTGTGGAGGCATCTTCTACGATCAATGGCTTGGCATCGCTTACTGCATATTTGCACATCGAGATATCAAGAGCAGTTTGCCTGATACCAATCCCTTGTGCTGATTTAAACCATTGCCTGTCTTTATCGACCAGGGAAATCAGGGCGATGGGCGTATTGCAAATATAAGAAGCCAGGCGCGTCAGGCAATCGAAATCCTCCTCGGCAGGGGTGTCGAGGATGTTGTATGAAACCAAATCATTAATCCGGTTCAACTCGGTATAGTCATTTGCATTCATGTATTGCTTTGCATTCAGGGAACTTGGTTTTTCTGCCAGATAGAATGACGTTAATCCCAATCAAACAATAGTTTACAGGTGATCAATGGGCTTGATTGGTGGAATAGAGCTAGTATGTACCACTAGCTTGCTTATTAAAAATGAATTGTTTGCTGCTTCGGCTATCACCGATGATGGATTAGTTCAAATCGAACTGGCTGAGTGAGTGGTTTACGGCGATATTAAGGGCCTGGCCATTCCTTGTAAAGACATGCTGCAGGCGGGCATCAGCGGAATTGGCATAATCGTAAACTTGCATCACCCTCAACTCAATTAACTCCAATTCCGCTTTAGTAAAATCCCTGGCCTCATGCGTTTACGATAGCTTTGAATTTTTCATGAAGATAGCGCTGCTTAGAAATACGGCGCATCGCCATTATCCACAGCAGTGGATTCTCACAGCTTACTTCTTAGGTAGTACAACTTTGAGAGAATTTTGATTAGGTCACTGTTTCGATAAAGTGAACTACAAATTATTTCAGGGTCTACGGCGATGAGTAGAAATTCGATTCTAAACGACAGGCATCGTGCTTTGGGTTCCAAACTGGATGGCGACACCTGGAACGGTATGCCTATCCCATGGAGTTACGATACTGACCCGCATGATGAAGTCGTCGCTGTCAGGACCCGTGCCGGCTTATATGACATTACGGCGCTCAACATCATTAATGTCAGCGGTGCGGATGCTGAATCCGTACTCGATATGCTGGTGGCGCGAGACATTACGAAGCTGCTGCCGGGCACTTCATTGCTGGCTGCCGAAGTGGATGAGAGAGGCGCGATTTGCGATGACATCATGATTATCCGTGATGGTGTGCATGCATTCCGAGTTTCACACGGCAGCGGCAAAACGCCGCAAAACCTCAGGCAGCTGGCTGCAGGCAAAAGCGTTCAGATCGACGCTGATCTGGATGTGCACATTCTTTCACTGCAAGGCCCCAAGTCCCTGGCAATCCTCTCGCCGCATGTCGGTTTCGATCTGGCGCAACTTCCGTACTTCAGGCATGAAAGCACAAAGTTATTCGGAGCGGATGTGGTCATTGCGCGTGGCGGATATTCAGGTGAGCGCGGTTATGAAGTCTATTGCAAGTCGCAGGATGCCGTTCTGCTGTGGGACCGGATACTGGAAGCCGGTAAGCCTTTTGGCGCCATCGCCGCCTCATGGAATTCGCTGGATTTGACGCGAGTAGAAGCTGCGCTGCTGTTTTTTCCGTTCGAGATGCCGGAAGGCGATACCACACCATGGGAAGTCAACATGGCATGGGGGGTGGATATCCACAAAACCGGTGATTACATCGGCAAACAGGCGGTGTTGGCCTCACGCGGTAAGGAGCGGTTCAGACAAGTGGGTCTGGTTTGCCGTAGCGGATCAGCGGTGGAAGCCGGGGCCAGGATCGTCAAGGATGGCCTGGACATCGGTGTGGTCACCAGTGCCAGTTACAGCCGGTATCTGATGCTGTCCCTGGCCATGGCGCATTTAAGCCCTGCGTTTACTGCAATTGGCACTGCGGTTGAAATCGTCGGCAGCCAGGGCGTTTGCAAGGCGCTTGTGTCACAAACGCCGTTCTATGACCCCATGCGCCTGCGTACCCACCCGTAAGATTAATTAGTCATCAAGATCAATCAGTTAAGCACTCATCGGAAATCAGGATATGGAACGCGGATATTGGATCAGAAGCAAGCCGATTTACTCGTCGCTGGTCTGGCAACAAAAGGCCAATGCGCATCTGGTGATTGTCGAAGGCAGCGCTGGTGGCATGGCGGCGATCAAGCTTTTTCAGCAGATGCAGCCCATGCAGCCGATCACGGTGATCTATGTGAAAGACAAAGTCTCGGATGCCGACTATAGCGTCGCTCTGAGAAAAATCGTACCAGATGATCTGCTGGTGTTTGAAACCAATGATGAAGCCATGCTTGCGGTAAGGAATTATTTGCCGAAGGCATTGATGGGTCTGCGGATTTATGCGGCAGGTTCGGAGAAGTTCATGTGGGCGATCACCGAGATCACTGCCGATTATGGCGTTGATGATATCGACATCAATAAAGAGTTGACGGGCACTTTGGCCAGGTCGGTTTACTGCGTGCATTGCAAGACCATCAGTCATGAAGCGCACACCAATATCAAACAATGTGTTGGCTGTGGCCGGATGCTTTTTGTGCGTGATCATTTTTCCCGTCGCCTGGGGGCTTATATGGGATTGATGGTGGATGCCGAATCTCCTGGAGAGATTCCCGAGATCGAGGAGGTTTATCCATGAGCATTATGCAGGTTGTTGTAGCCGGTGTAGACCAGGTGACACCGATAGTGAAGCATTTCACGCTGGTGCGCGAAGATGGCAGCGAGTTTCCGGCATTTTCCGGTGGTAGCCATATTGTCGTTGCCATGAGTATCGATGGCCGTGTGCATCGCAACCCTTATTCACTAATGGGTTCGCCGGAAGATACCGGCGCATACCATATATCGGTCAGGCGCCAGGAAAAGTCTCGTGGCGGCTCGGTATTCATGCATGAGCAGATCAAGGTCGGTTCCAGGCTGCAAATCACTTATCCGGTCAACCTGTTCGCGCTTGAAAAAAAGGCCAGGAAACATCTGCTGATCGCTGGCGGCATCGGTATCACGCCGTTCATGTCGCAAATCGAGGATTTGAACAGAACCGGTGCGAGTTATGAGCTGCACTATGCCTTCCGCGCGCCGGAACATGGTGCATTCAGCGGGGAGTTGCAAGCCAGATGCGGCGATAAAGCCAATTTCTATGTGGAAAGCGAAGGCGGCGTGCTTGATCTGCATGCACTGCTCAGCAGGCAACCGCTTGGAACGCATGTCTATGTGTGCGGCCCCCATCCGATGGTAGTCGCCATGGTAGAAACAGCGCGCGAAATCGGCTGGCCGGAAAGCCACATTCATAGCGAGCAGTTCTCTGCTCCGCCGTCGGGTGACCCATTCCGTTTGAAGCTGGCGAAATCCGGGGTCGAGATCGTGGTGCCTTCCGACCTGAGTATGCTCGAAGCGATCGAGGCGGCAGGTGTCGAGGCGCCATACCTTTGCCGCGGTGGCGCCTGTGGCCGTTGTGAGCTGGAAGTATTAAGCGCCGACGGTGCCATTCTGCATAACGATCATTACCTGACCGACGCTGAAAAGGCCGCAGGCAAGAAGATTATGCCTTGCGTCTCTCGCGCCAAATGCGATTTGTTAGAAGTGAACCTCTAAAACTGAATTCCTAAAAAGGCATCACCATGAGTCTGGCTTTCAAAAAAGAAACGTTTCGGGATGATTACACCTATCAGAACTCTCCCGAGGCCATCAAGAGATTCCCCTTTCCGTTTGCGGAAGACAACTATATGTACTCGGTGAATATCGAGCCGCATGTCAAAGGTGCCAAAGGTTCGGTCAATGAGTTTGCTTTCGATATCGACGAACATTACGTTTCTGAATGTGCAGACAAGCTGAAGACCATGGCGCAGGATCGTGGCCGCTACCAGGCCTTGCCGCATATGATGGATGCACAGTGGGATTTTCTCGAACTGACCATGAATGCGCTGGCTGCGGATTACCCGCAACATTTCACCCTGGTGAAGGACGGCAAGAACTGGACCTGGGAAAACAGACCGCTGGGCATCAGCGACAGTTTTGTCTTTGGTGATACATCTACACTGGAACTAGAGCCATTCGAGTATATGTCGCGTCAGGTGCAGGGCGACTTCGTGCTGCTGGACCAGCGCAACGGCACGCTCTATGCCGATGCCGGATTCATCACCAGCCAAGCCGACTGGTCACTGGCTTTTGATGTAGGCATGGCCTGGCATGAATGGCACGGCCCGGTGCCGCAGGTGACCAAGCTGGGTGTGATGGACAGGGCGCTCAAATATCTGATGAATATCCAGCTTGGCAGCCCGGTGCGCAGACTCAACTGGACCATGACCATCAACCCGAGGCTGGATACTTCGCCCGAGAACTACCCACTTTGGGGTGGCGATCGTAACGCTGTTACACCTGAAAATGTCGGCGACCTTGTGCATTTGCGTGTCGAGCTGCAGACCCTGTTCCGTCTGCCGCGCAGTAATGCGCTGCTGTTCAGCATCCGCTGCTATCTGATCAGTATGGACGAACTTGCGACCAGCCCGCGCTGGCCGAAGCGTTTCCATCGCGTGCTGAAGTCCTTGCATCCAGATCTGGAGGAATACAAGGGACTGACTAAATTCCGTGCAATGACGGTGCAGTGGTTGTCGCGATTCGATGATGGCGATCCGCTGGAGCTCGGCACCCATTTTGAATAATTGTAGTTTTTATGCAACAGCACTATTGGTTTAGCAGGGATTTACCCGATTTATGTTTAATGATTATTAAATTAATTGCACTATAGTATATATTTAACTGCAGGTAACTTTTTTAACTTTTAGGGGTGGCGACATGAACAAAACAAAAGACGTATTGCTGGCTGGCTTGCTGGGAGCGGTACTTTCCACATCATTCAATGTATCTGCCGAAGAAACGGCATCGCCAGTCGCAGCAGCGGCAGAGCCTGAATCTCCACACAGCTTCAGCTCGAATATTGGTCTCTTCTCCGATTACGTGTTCCGTGGCATCTCCTACGGCAAGGAACGCGGCGCTGTACAGGGCGGCTTCGATTATGCTCACGCCAGCGGTATCTATCTCGGCCTCTGGGCTACCAGTGTACATAAGGACACGCTGGCCGAAAATACGGTAGAACTCGATGTATACGGCGGCTATGTGTATCAGTTCAATGACGACTGGAGCCTGGATGTCGGTTTCCTGCAATTTTATTATCCGAACAATAAAAAAGTTGTCGGTCAGTCTCTTAACACGACCGAGTTGAGCGCAGCACTGACATACAAATACCTGACGCTGAAGCATTCCGTAGCCGTGACCGACTTTTTCGGCATCAACAGCAAGTCCATGGATCCTGATCGTAGCGGTGATTCCAAGGGCAGCGGCTATACCGAGCTGAACTTCAACTATCCGTTGCCAATCGCGGGCGGGATCAACCTGGCGCTGCATGTCGGCCACCAGACAGTGAAGAATTACTCCGACTACAACTACACGGATTACCTGATCGGTATCAACAAGGATTTCTCAATTGCGGGTAGTGATGGCTGGAATGCCGGCGTTAACTATACGGACACTAATGCTGATAACGATCTTTATGTCGTAGGCAATAATTACAAAACAGGTGATAGCAAGGTAACGGTTTACCTGATGCGCAGCTTCTAGGAAGGCAGTCTAGCAGGGCCGTAAAACGGAGAGGGCATGGAATATGCCCTTTCTTTTTGCCTGCGGGTTGTGAATGGATACTGGCGTGAACGGAAACTGGTGAGCGGGGCGAGTCCGGCTCAGTTGCTGCCTTCCTCCAGGAAGAGTTTCTGGAAGCTCTGGATCACCGCGGTTTGGTCCTGGTTGGGGATGCCGGTAATGAATCCTTCCAGCGCCAGCAGTTCGCCAGCGCTTGAGAAGACGCCTTTGCCTTGCTCCCATACCCATTTGATGTTGCCGGAGCGGGTGATGATGCGGTAAACCAGATGGAAGTTATGCTGCTCGTTGACGTTCCTCTGTACCATGTCGCGCGTCATGTTGCGGTCATCCTGGTGGATGATCTGCATGTAGGAAAAGTTGGGGTTGTTGATCATTTCATAGGGTTCGTAGCCGGTGACATCGACGCAGCCGTCACTGACGAATTCGAAGCTGAAGTGCTTGTCGTTCTTGCACCGGTATATCATGCCCGGCGTGTTGTTGATCAGGGTGCTTAACAGATGGCGGTTGTTGCGCAAGCCGGCTTCGGTGATTTTCATGTGGCTGATGTCGGTCAGGGTGCCGATGACGCTGGAGCGTTCGCCCTTGTAGGTGCTGGTATTCCTGCCGCGCAGCTCGACCCAGTGTGAGTCCCCGTTGCGCCCGATCAGGCGCAGGTCGACCAGTGTCTGGTTGCGCTTGCCTTGAATCAGTGAATTGATGCGCGCTTCCACCAGCGGTTTGTCTTCCGGGTGTATGAAGGAGAGCAGGGATTTGTTGAGGCTTTCCTGCACGCTGTAATCGAGCAGGGTTTCCCAGGAGGGATTGAGATACATGAACTCCTGGTTGACGTTGAGGTGGAAAACGATTTGTTCGATCTGGCTTAACATCTGCTGGCAGTTCGATTGTTCGGCGGTGTCGTCTTCCTTGACCTTGAGCGAGGAGAGCGAGGAAAACTGCAGCAGGTTGAGCTCTGAATTGCCGTCTTCCTGCAACGGCGATAGCGAGATCTGCGCTGGCAATATGCTGCCATCCAGGCAAAGTACGCGCAGTTTCATGGTATCCCGGGATTTTTCGTCCAGCGATGTCTGCGCAAACAGTATGGCCAGATGCTGATGGTCGCCCGGATGGATGATATTCGTGATCGGCATGCCGAGGACTTGGTCGTTCATGCCCAGCATGCCGAGTTCGGTCAGAAATGCCTTGTTGGCAAAAACGACATTGTAGCCGTCCAGTACTGCGGCCGGGCTGGAAAGGTTACCGGATACCTCGTTGGCCCAGTTGCTCTTATCCAGGCTGGCGGGTTTCTGGCTGGAGGATGCGCGTCTGGTCAGAATGGGGTAGATTGCAATCATCAGAATGATGGACAGTACGGTGATGGTGGCGATGATCAACGCGGAGAGATGCATCTTGAACGGCGCGTTGCCCATCCACCAGGTGTTGAATACCAGCATGAAGATAATACTGAGCACCACTGTGCTGAAAACGAACAGGCTCATTGGAAAACCTTTTAACGATATTTTGATGTACTGGAGTACCGCTTGAGTGTCAGCCCCAAATTCGACCAACTGCTCGTGAGCATCAAGCGATTGATGCAGCATACGCTCTATATGCGGCTCGTGGTATTACTCTTTTGTATTACCTTCGCAGTAGTATTGATGCAGGCAGGCTCGTTGTTTTTGCTGGATTATATCCCTAGCAGCCATAGCGCGATGAAGAACATACAGCAACAGCAGTTGCGGCTGGGCCACAAGCTGGAAATGATCGGGAGCAGCAGTACGGCCGGCTTCAATGCGGACGCAGCGTTCGAGATACAGATGCTGGAAGCCGTTACCTCTGAACTCTCCTGGCTGCATAGCCAGGATGTTCCCGACCTGGTTCGCGGCATGAAAGCACTAGAAGCTATGCAGCAGGATTTTGCGCTGAACTTCGCGGGACTTTCCGCCGAACATCAGTTGCTTGCGATATCCCGTTTGATCGATATCTATCGCAACCTCTACGACTCGCTGGAACGCGATGTCGAAATCAAGCAATCTGTGATTTCGTTGTTGCAACTGGTCAGCCTGTTGCTGGTGATGTTTTGCCTGGGAGCAATCGCATTATCTGCCAGAAAACTCCTGGTCGATCGTATCGGTGAGCTGACGGCTTTTGTGCCGGCCGAGTTCCTCAGTGAGCGCACGCGGGTCGAGGTGGATGAGTTTGCCGAACTTGAGCGGGTGGTCTACGAGATGTCGGCCCGCCTTGGCGGCTTCAAGGCCGAGACAGAGTGGTTCAACCAGACCAGCAGCGAGCGCCTGCGCCTGATGATCCGCTCGCAGGACTTTCTCTACAAGTTCGTCGAGTCGGTCAACAATACCACCCTGAGCGAGACCGCCCTGCGTAAGGGGCTGTTCCTGCTGGAGAAGGCGCTCAACATCAATAACGTTGTGTTGATTTTTACCGAGAGCGACACCGGTGTCTCCGCTGAGCGTGTCCTGTTTTCGCATCACCGGCCCGTTAACCTGAAAGAAGACTTGTTCGATGAACTGACGACTGCCAGCTTCGTCAAGTTCTTTGGTAGTAACGAGGACGGCCAGAAAACACAGTGCCTCGCCGTCGGTTTTACCAGCCCTTCGGGTGCGCTCGGCGTGCTGGAAATCGAGGCGGATGAGGAACACCTGTTCGACGAGACCGAAATCCAGTTGGTGGAAGTGACCGCGCAGCTGCTTTCGATGATCATGGGTTTTCAGGGCAGGGAGCAGGAAGGTCGCCGGGTAGCGCTGCTAGAGGAGCGCGCCGCCATTGCGCGCGAGCTGCACGACTCGCTCGCACAATCGCTGTCGTTCATGAAAATCCAGATTTCCAGGTTGCAATCGCAATCGGCGGCCAGCATGTCATTTGAGACCATGCAGAATATCGTCAACGAATTGCGCGAAGGATTGGACAATGCCTACCGCGAGCTGCGCGAATTGTTGTCGACTTTTCGTGTGCATATGGATGTGCGCGGACTTAACTTTGCCATTCAAGCGGCAATCAATGAGTTCATGCAGCGCTCCAATCTTTCCATCACGCTGGATAATCGGCTGATCAATTGCCGTTTGACCGTGAATGAGGAGTTTCACATTCTGCATGTCATCCGCGAAGCCTTATCGAATATCGTCAGGCACTCCGGTGCTGTGAGCGTCAATGTTGCCTTGGTGTTCCAGTCCAGCGGCAGCATGATGGTGACCATTGATGACGATGGTATCGGTTACACCGCCAAACCGGAAGATCAGGGGCATTACGGACAGCAAATCATGAAAGAACGGGCTTATAGCCTGGGCGGTGATATTGCTGTATTGCGCCGAAGAAAAGGCGGTACTCGTGTACGATTGGTATTTACTCCCAAACTACCGCAATAATTAGAAGAGGAGAACACTCATGGATGAAACATATACGGTATTTTTGATTGATGACCATGCCCTGTTTCGTAAGGGCGTCGGCCAGATCATCAATGATGCCCCGAATTTTGAAGTGATCGGGGAGGCATCTTCCGGTATGGAAGGCCTGGAACTGGTGCCGTCGCTGAAGCCGGATCTGGTGCTGGTCGATCTCAACATGAAGGGTCTGAACGGCATTGAAACCCTGTGCCGCTTTAAAGAGATGGGTACGCAAGCCAAGTTTGTTGTGCTGACCGTATCGGACGCCGAGGATGATCTGCTTGAAGCGTTGCGCTCTGGTGCCGATGGCTATCTGCTCAAGGATATGGACCCCGAAGACTTGTGCGCCAACCTGAAAAAGGTGGCCACCGGCATGACTGTGATACAGGATAGTCTGACCGAAGTGCTGAAACAGGCGTTGATCGATCCTAAACTCAACAGAAAAGATGAAGATGTATCACTGACTGAGCGCGAGCATGAAATTCTGCAATGTCTGGCAAATGGGCTGAACAATAAAACCATCGCCAGAAATCTGGGTATCAGCGATACCACAGTAAAAGTGCATATCAAGCATCTGCTCAGTAAGCTCAAGTTGACCAGCCGGCTTGAAGCGGCGGTGTGGGCACACAGACAGAAATGATGATTTGAAGCATTAAAGCCACCGCACAGGTGGCTTTTTTTATGTGCATGAGTGCATCAACATGTGAAAAATGTATAATGTAAATTACATTTGTTTAATATAAGTAAATATTTAATTTAACAGATAGTGGTCATAATCATGGAGAAAACAAGGTGAGTGAAAATATCGTAATGCGTGTTGCTGAAGCACTGGTGGCGGGTGGCCCTGTTGGAACAGCCGCAGAGCCGGAAGTCGCCATCGGCGAAATGAGCGGTCCTATGGGCGTGGCATTTGCCAACCTCCTGGGCGATCAGGTCAAGGGGCATACGCGCGTTCTGGCGCTTTTGAATACTGATGTCATGGTGCGCCCGGCCACGATCATGGTCAGCAAAGTGACGGTGAAAGACACTAAATACACCAATATCCTGATGGGTACAGTGCAGGCCGCGGTAGCGAACGGTGTGCTGGATGCCGTGCGTAATGGCGATATTCCGAAAGAAAAAGCCAATGACCTGGGTATTATCGTCTCCGTTTGGCTGAACCCTGTCGTGACTGAACAGCCGGACCTGGACCACCAGGTACTGTTCAAGATCCATCGTGAAGCCACCGCAAAAGCCATTAAAAAAGCCATGAATAACGAGCCGAGTATCGACTGGTTATTGGAGAACCAGGAAAAGATCGTGCACAAGTACTTTCAGATGGGCCTGGACGGCAAGATCTGATTGCACGCGGATTTTTGCTCATGTTCTGTTGCTGGCAAAGCCTGGGCTATAGCCGACATCATGAATCTGCAGTTGCTTGAATATGCCGTAATCTGCATCAAAGCCGATGATGCCTTGTTCATCCATTAGCGTAATATTGAGGTGCAGGCAAGGGCTGGAGAATCGGCGGTGCTCAGGTATCTGGTTACGGGCAATCATCTGGAGGCGGAATGATGCAGACTGAAATTCCGGTATTCAAATTGCGGCAGGGTAAAAGCGCCTTGCTGGTATCCATGCCGCATGTGGGCACCTACTTACCACGGCGCCTGTTACCAGGAATGACGGCAGAGGCATTGCAATTGGCCGATACCGACTGGCATCTGGAATGGTTGTATGACTTTCTTGAGTCGCTGGATGCAACCGTGCTGGTCGCCACGCATTCGCGTTATGTCATTGACCTTAATCGGCCGCCGGATAATGTCAGTCTTTATCCCGGCCAGAATACCACCGGCCTGTGTCCGCTGGACACTTTTGCCGAACAGCCGATATATCAAGCCGGATGTGTACCGGAAAACACTGAAATCGATGCGAGGATTACACATTTCTGGTTGCCGTATCATCAGGCCCTGGTCAGTGAATTGGGCAGATTGAAGGCATTGAACGGCAAAGCGGTACTGTGGGATGCGCACTCGATTCGTTCGGTCGTCCCAAGGTTTTTCGCTGGCGAGTTGCCGCACCTTAATATCGGCAGTGCGGATCACCAGTCGTGCGACCGTTCGCTGGTCGCGGCAATAGCGCATGAGGCTGCGGCAAGCGGCTACTCATCTGTAGTGAATGGCAGATTCAAGGGCGGTTACATCACACGCCACTATGGCAAGCCTGGTGAAAATATACACGCGGTACAGCTGGAAATCGCCATGCGAAGTTATATGTGTGAATCCGCGCCATATGATTTCGATGAAGCGCGGGCAGCTGAATTACGGCCTGTGCTCCGGCGTATGGTTCAGGCTGCTCAGGGTTGGGCGCAAAAAGATCAAACAGCGTAAAACAGCTAGAGCTGGCGACTGAATCCTTAAAAATCGTTCAAACAAGTCAACCGGCGGCTATTTCAAACCAGAATCATCAGAGAAACATCCTGCGCGCCTGCAACTGTGTGGTCTCCCAGCCGAGGTGCCGGTAGTAGCCGATGGCGGCTTCATTTTCCATATCCACCAGCAATTGCGCGCGCGTTGCGCCTTTCTCCCTGGCCCAATCGACGGCCGCCTGCAGCAAAATTTTACCCAGGCCGTTACCGCGATACTGTTGGCTGATGATCATATCCTCAACCCAGGCTGAAGGCGCGCCTTGTGCGGTGGAAAATACCAGTTGCGCACTGACCATGCCGATGAGTTCGCCAGCCGGATTCTTTGCTACCTTGATGGTGGCCTGCTGCGGGTTGCCAATCAGTAATTGCAATCCACGTATCTGTTTTGCAGTATCTGGCTGAAAATCCTTTTCTATACTGAACAGTTCTGCCAGCAAGCCCGTCAGTGCGGGAATGTCTGCGCTGGTGGCATCTTCGATCAGCGTGGTTGCCGGCACTATTCCTGTTCCAGTTCGCTGGCCGGCATATCGTAATGAATGGTTGCGAGAAATCGGATGGGCAGGATATTGTGTTTTTCCGGCCGGTGCGGGATCTCGCCACGGAAAGTCAGTGAGTCGCCCGGTTGCAGCACAAACACTTCATCACCCACACGATATTCCACTTCACCTTCCAGCATGTAGATGAACTCGGTGCCGGGATGCTCAAAGCTGGGGAATTCCTCACTCGGGTCTTCCAGGCTGATGAGGAACGGTTCAAACAGTTTTTGCGGGCCCTGGTCGTATGCCAGTAGATGGTAGGTGTGACCGCTGCGCGTGCCGCGTCTCACTACTTCCATGCCTTGGCCCTTTTTCACAAACTGTACCGAGCTGCTGGGAAGGTTATAGCCCTGGAACAGACGCGAGAGCGTTACTCCAAGTGCATTGGCCAATTGCTCCAATGTTTCCAGGCTGGTGGAGGAGAGTCCGTTCTCGATCTTGCTCAACATGCCGCGGCTGATACCGGCGCGTTGTGATACTTCCGCTAATGTCAGACCGTGCTGGATGCGCAGTTGATGAATGGTGTTACCCAGGAATCTATCCAGCGCCTTGCCTTGCGATTCTTGTGCAACGTTGGCTATGGGCTCGGTTCTATTTGTTGAATTCATCGGCCTGTTGTTTCCTTTGCTTAATGGTCATCTTATCTGTGCATGAATTTTGCTTTAAATAACGGGCCTGTCGGGCTGAAATTCTGGCGTAAACCGCAAAATTATTGAATTTTATACACATGCTAACTCATTAAGTTTACACGATAAATTGCAACCCCTCCAGCCGATGTTTCATTAAATGAAATAAAGTTGAATTTATTCCTTGACAAGGTATTTTGGCTTTGTTGTAATAGCCTCAATAAGTTTCATGTAAGTAAATAAAGTTAATTTTAATTTGGGCTTAAGCAATACCTGAATTGCAATCAACTGCAGGTTTACTGATGAAAATAAATTCATTTGTGGGGATTTTGAATGGCATATCAGCTGCTTAAGTTTGCTCTGGGGCGTGAATATAACGAGCCGCGTTTCTTTCGAGATTGCCAGGAGCCGAAGAAATCCTACGATGCAGTCATCATTGGCGGCGGCGGTCACGGTCTGGCAGCGGCTTATTATCTTGCCAAGGATCATGGCATTACCAATGTCGCGGTGCTGGAGCGCGGTTATATCGGCGGCGGCAATACCGGCCGCAATACCACCATTGTGCGTTCCAATTACCTGACACCCGATGGTGTCAATTTCTACGATGCCAGCGTCAAATTGTTCGAGGGCTTATCCACCGAGCTGGATATCAACCTGTTCTATTCCAACCGCGGCCATTTCACGCTTGCACACACTGAATCTGCAATGCGCACCATGCGCTGGCGTGCTGAAGTCAATAAGCATGTCGGCGTGAAAAGCCGCGTAGTGGGTACCGACGAAATCTCCAAAGCCTGTCCGCAACTCGATATCAGCTGTAGCGGTAAATCACCGATCCAGGGTGCGCTCTACCATGAGCCCGGCTCGATCGCGCGGCATGACGCCGTAGCCTGGGGCTATGCACGAGGTGCCGACAGCATGGGCGTCGAGATTTTCCAGAATACCGAAGTGCAGGGTATTGATGTGCGTGATGGCAAGGTGCATGGCGTTCAAACCAACCGTGGTTACATTGCCACCGGAAAAGTCTTGTCCGCGGTGGCTGGCTTTACGCCGCGCGTGTGCAAGATGGTGGACCTGAAAACACCTATCGTGATTCATCCGTTGCAGGCATGTGTCAGCGAGCCGATGAAGCCATGGCTGGATACGATCCTGGTTTCGGGCAGTTTGCATGTTTATGTCAGCCAGTCATCACGCGGCGAATTGGTCATGGGTTCTTCGCTCGATCCTTATGAGGTGCATTCAACACGCTCGACTTTCGATTTTGTCGAGGGGCTGACTTCGCACATCGTCGATATGTTTCCTTTCCTTTCCAACGTCAAGATCGTCCGTCAATGGGCGGGCATGGCCGATATTACGCCGGATTTTGCACCCATCATGGGCACGACGCCGATTGAAGGATTTTACCTGGATGCAGGCTGGGGTACCTGGGGCTTCAAGGCGACGCCGATTAGCGGCAAGACCATGGCTTATACCTTGGCGAATGACAAACCGCACGAATTGATCCATTCGTTCCGCATGTCGCGATTCGAGGAATATGAATTAACCGGTGAAAAAGGTGCTGCTTCGGTTGGCCACTAGGCTCCAAGGCAGATTACAAGCAGAGGCGAAATAAAAAATGAAACTTCTTAATTGTCCGATGAATGGCGTAAGGCCATTAAGTGAATTTCTGTTCGGTGGCGAATATCGTGAGATGCCTGACCAGGATACCTGTGATGACTACGAATGGGCTGGCTATGTGCATTATCGTGATAACGCTCCAGGCGTAAAGAAGGAGTGGTGGTACCACACCCCCAGCGGCACCTGGTTCATTGCCGAGCGCAACACGCTGACAGATGAAGTATTGAGCACTTATCTGTTTGGCAAAGGTCCGGTATCGGCTGGTCAAATTAATGAGTCAGGCAGCCAGGCAAAAAGTATGGGGCAATCATCATGAGCATGAGATTGCCAAAACAATCAGGCGAGTGGATCAGCCGCGATAAGGCATTGCGCTTTACGTTTGAAGGTCAGGAATACAGCGGATATGAAGGCGATACCATTACCAGTGCGCTACTGGCTGCTGGCGTTAAGGTACTGGGCCGTAGCTTCAAATATCACCGGCCGCGTAGTGTATTGAGTTTTGCCAATCATGATGTGAATGTGATGGTGACCGATGGCACCGACACCAACATTCGCGGCGACGTTGTTGCACTGCAAGCCAACATGACGGTCAAGGCAGTGAATACCGATGGCGGTGTTCTCAAGGACAAGAACAAGTATATCGATTCGCTCTCGCCATTGTTGCCGGTCGGGTTCTATTACAAGGCATTCCATAAACCGGCAAGCCTGTTTCCTTTCTGGGAAAAAATCATCCGTAAAGCGGCTGGTTTGGGTGTGGTCAATTTCAATTACCCCCGTATCAACAAACGTAAACTTAATGTGCATTGTGACCTGCTGGTGGTTGGCGCAGGCCCGTCGGGCTTATCTGCAGCATTGGCGGCCGCCTCGAATGGACTGGAAGTGGTGCTGGTTGAGGAAAACCAGAAACTGGGCGGTAGCTTGACTTATGACTATGCCGGCAGCGATGCCAGCAAAAACATCCTGGAGCAGTTGCAGGCCAAAGTAGCAGAAACCAGTAATATCCGCGTTTATACAGGCTCTTATGCTGCCGGTTACTACGCAGACCATATGGTACCTGTGGTGACCGCCAATGGCATTACCCGGGTGCGTGCCAAAGCGGTGATTATTGCCACCGGCGCATTTGAGCAACCTCCCGTTTTTCATAACAATGACTTGCCAGGCGTGATGCTGGGTTCTGCCGCGCAACGCTTGATCAGTCGCTATGCCGTGATGCCTTTCACCAAGGGTGTTGTAGTAACGGCCAATGCCCACGGTTATCGGGTTGCGCTCGATTTGCTCAATGCCGGTAGCAAGGTGGTGGCGCTGGTGGATATGCGTGCTGAAGGTCAGCGCGACCAGATCGTCGGTGAACTGGTGCGCAAAGGCGTCAGGATCTACGCAGCCAGCTGTGTCTATGAGGCATTGCCGACCAAAGACAAACTGGGTGTACGCGCTGCTGTCATTTGCCCATTCGATGAAGTGAGCGGCATTGCCAATACTGACAAGCCGGTGACACTTGAATGCGACGGTATTGCCATGAGCGCAGGCTGGGCACCAGCCGCAGCTTTGCTCTACCAATCTGGTATCGGCATGGGCTACAACAACGATATTCAGCAATTCGTGCCCAACCGTTTGCCTGCCGGCGTATTTGCGGCAGGTAAGGTAAACGGCGTGTATTGTCTGAACCAGCGTGCCAATGACGGTATGCGTGCGGCGGCAGAGGTGTTGCGCTATCTGGGCAAAAATGCGCCAGAGGTCGTCGTTGACAAACATCAGGGACCATCACCAAGTCATTTTTACCCTTTTGTCGATCACCCCAAAGGCAAGAACTTTGTCGATTTCGATGAGGATATCCAGATCAAGGATTTCATCAACGCGGCAAAAGAAGGCTTTGACAACATAGAGCTCATGAAACGTTTTACCACGGTGGGCATGGGGCCAAGTCAAGGCAAGCATTCAAATATGAATGCCATTCGCATTCTGGCCAGGATTCGTAATCTCCCAGTTGAAAAGATCGGCACTACTACCGCCAGGCCATTTTTCCACCCGACACCGTTCGGACATTTGGGCGGACGCAGTTTCCATTCGCACCGCCTGACTTCCCTTCATGCCTGGCATAAGGCGGCGGGGGCTTTCTTTGTCGATGTGGGCGCATGGTCGCGCCCGGCTTATTACCAAAGATCAGGCTTGAGCAAACAGCAGATTGTGCAGGATGAAGCCAATGCGGTGCGACAATCCGCCGGCATGATAGACGGCGGCACGCTAGGCAAGATAGAAGTGTGCGGTCCTGATGCGGCTTTGTTCCTCGAACGTTTCTATACCGGCAGATTCGCCGATCAAAAAGTGGGTACCAGCCGCTATGCCTTGCTGCTGGACGAATCTGCCGTCATCGTTGACGACGGCATCGCCAGCCGTCTGGCGGATGAGTTGTTCTATCTGACCATCAGCACTTCCAACGCCGCTGCCGTTTATCGCGAAATGCAGCGCTGGTTGCAGATATGGCAGTTGGATGTCGGGCTGGTGAATGTGACCGGCGCCTATGGCCTCATTAATGTCGCAGGGCCAGCCTCGCGCGAGATCGTCGGCAAGCTCGTTGATATCGATCTGTCAGAAGTCGCGTTCCCGATGGGTGGTGTGAAAGAAACAGAACTGTTGGGTATTCCTGTGCGTCTGGTGCGGGTGGGTTTCGTTGCCAAACTGGCTTATGAAATTCATATGCCAAGCGCGCATGCACTGCAGGTCTGGAGAGCCATTCTGGAGGCCGGTTTCGACCAGGGCATCCGCCCATTCGGCACCGATACGCAACGCTTGTTACGGCTTGAGCTCGGCCATCACATGCCCGGTTACGACACCGATGGCCTGACCAATCCCTATGAGGTTTCTGCGGAATCTGCGCTGAGTATGGATAAGCCTTTTTTCATCGGTCAGCGCAGCCTCAAGATCATTGCCAAGAAGCCACTCAACAAAATATTGGTGCCTTTTGTACTACCTCATGGGTATTCCGCTGAGATGCCCGAGGACTGTAACCTCGTTATTGAAGGTGCCGCAATCACGGGACGTGTTACCAGCATCGGCTTTAGCCCTGTGGCAAAACGCATCGTTGGTCTTGCTTATGTATGGCCGACGCAAAGCAAGCCAGGCACGGTATTCGAGATTAGAACTGATAACGGCTCAATTGCTAAAGCTACCGTAGTTAAAACGCCTTTCTTTAACGCGGAATAAGGAAACAGGACATGACGACATCTCAGGCAGCAATGCTGAAACCGACACCGGTGGCTTATACGCAGCAAGCCGCCAACCCGAAGATGGGTGAATTAAATGGCATGGAAGTCGCGCTCTCATTTGAAGGTGCAAGTATTGAAAATGCGAGAAAGCATCTGCTGGGCATCACTGATGTCAGCTGCTTCCAGCGCTTTTCAGTAAAAGGTCCGCAAGCGGCCAACTGGCTGGCGAGCAAGAGCTTGAATACACCAGCTGCGATCAATTCCTGGGATGAAGCGGCGCCGGGAGCGATGGTGCTAAGGCTGGGCGGCAGTGAGTTTCTGCTTGAAGACCAATACAGCGGTTCTACCTGTGAGACTTTATCTGCCAGTTTTAATCAGGCCGAAGCGCCTGGTGTTTACAAGGTGCAGCGTGCAGATGCAGCTTTCATCCTGAGTGGTACGGAAGTGCTTGATCTGCTTTCTGAACTTTGCATGCTGGACCTGCGCGACAGCAGTTTTCCGGCGAATGCGGTGCTGATGACACAGGTGGCCGGCATTTCAGCCACTTTGCTGCGCCAGCAGTTGAACGGGCAACAGGTTTACAGAATGTGGTGTGACGGAACATATGGCCCTTACATGTGGGACATGTTGTTGGAAATAGCGAAAGAACTTGGGGGTGGTGCAGTCGGCCTCTCCTGCCATTTCAAGTAATACGATACTTTTCAGGAGAGAACGAATGAAATCGTTGGCAGAAGCAAAGAAGTTCTTAAAAGACAATAGCGTCCGATATATATTGGCGCAGTTCGTCGATATTCACGGCGTTGCCAAAGTGAAATCGGTGCCAGCTGCGCATCTGGAAGACATCCTGACCACGGGTGCCGGGTTCGCTGGCGGTGCCATCTGCGGTATGGGTATTGCCCCTAACGGCCCGGATTATATGGCAGTGGGCGAGTTATCTACTTTAGCCCTGATTCCCTGGCAACCGGGTTATGCGCGGCTGATCTGCGATGGTCATGTCGAAGGAAAACCCTATGCTTTTGACTCACGCGTCGTGCTGAAGAAGCAGATAGAATGCCTGAGCCAGAAAGGCTGGACACTCTATACCGGTCTTGAACCAGAGTTCTCCCTGCTGAAGAAGGATGAACTGGGCAAAATCCATCCGGTCGATGCGACCGACACCCTGCAAAAGCCCTGTTATGACTACAAGGGTATTACCCGCCAGTCGGCTTTTCTGGAAAAACTGACTGAGTGCCTCATTTCTGCCGGTCTTGACGTTTATCAGATCGATCACGAGGATGCGAACGGCCAGTTCGAGATCAACTATACCTATGCCGACTGTCTGAAGAGTGCTGATGATTTCATCATGTTCAAGATGGCGGCGAGCGAAATCGCCAACCAGATGGGCATGATCTGTTCGCTGATGCCCAAGCCTTTCAGCAATCGTCCGGGCAATGGCATGCACATGCATATGTCCATCGGCGACGGTAAAAAGAGTCTGTTCCATGATGACAGCGACAAGACCGGTCACGGCCTGTCCAAACTGGCTTATCACTTCATGGCCGGTATTTTGGCGCATGCCCCGGCGCTGACTGCATTGGCGGCACCTACCGTCAATTCATACAAACGTCTGGTGGTCGGCCGCTCACTGACCGGCGCTACATGGGCGCCAGCTTATATTTCCTATGGCAATAACAACCGTTCGACCATGGTGCGTATCCCTTATGGCCGTCTTGAGTTGCGCCTGCCGGATGGCGGTTGCAACCCTTACCTCACCACTGCGGCGGTGATCGCTGCGGGTCTGGATGGCGTTGAGCGTGAACTGGATGCAGGCAAGGGTAATGCCGACAACCTGTATGAATATTCATCCGCCGAGTTGAAGCAGCATGGCATTGGCATTCTGCCGCAGAACCTAAACGAGGCGATTCGCGCACTGGAAGAAGACAAGGTGTTGCGCGATGCACTGGGCAATAGCCTGACTGAAGAGTTCATCAACCTCAAATCGATGGAATGGGTTGAATACCAACGTCACGTTTCAGAGTGGGAAATCGAGCGTTACGCCGAATTTTTCTAGAATTTAATCGCACTTATCAGGAGATCATTATGTGTGGAATTGTTGGACTACTGGTGAAGAACCAGAAAATGCGCGCCAGTATCGGTGAACTCATGCTGCCAATGTTGATTGGCATGACAGAACGCGGACCTGACTCCGCCGGTTTGGCGATGTTCGGTGCACCAGTGGCAAACGACTCAAGAAAATTCAGTCTTTATTCCACTGAAGAAGACTTCAACTGGGTCAAGCTCGGTCATGAGTTTGAAAAACACCTGAGCACCAAGGCCAAGATTGATCCCAAGGCGAACCATGCCGTGCTGACTACTACCCTGGAACCGGCAACAGTCAAGGTTTGGCTCAAGGAAAACTACCCAACGCTGCACCTGTTATCCGTCGGCCAGTTGATGGATATCTACAAGGACGTCGGCACGCCGGCGCAGGTAGCAGAACGCTACGATTTCAAGGGCTTCAGCGGTACGCATCTGGTAGGCCATACACGCATGGCAACTGAATCGGCCATTACTCCTGCGCATGCGCATCCGTTCACTGCTGGCGAAGACTGGTGCCTGGTGCACAACGGCTCACTTTCCAATGCCAACAGTATCCGCCGCAAATTGCAGTATGAAGGCATCGAGTTCGAAACCGATAACGACACCGAGGCCGCCTGCCGCTTTCTGCAATGGCGCATGCGTGAAGGCGACGATCTGGAAACTGCGTTGAATCAAGGCTTTGAAGAACTCGACGGCTTTTACACGCTGTTGATGGGTACACGCGATCAGCTGGCTTTGGTGCGCGACCCCTTCGCCTGCAAACCGGCCATCATCGCCGAGCATGATGACTATGTCGCAATCGCATCGGAATTCCGTTCGCTTGCCCATCTGCCGGATATCAAAAACGCAAAGGTGTTCGAGCCTTCCCCTAAGGAGATGTATGTATGGAAACTCTAAAATTCGATCTGGACGCCAAGCCGCTGCGTGAAGTCAACCAGTTCCTGCATGGCGACGCCAGCACACTGAATGGAAAATCGGTCGTCATCGAGAACCCCAACGGCGCGCATAACATTGCCGTCGGTCTGAAGGCTGATGTTGAAGTCACTATCAAGGGCCATGCCGGCTATTACGCCGCGGGCATGAACCAGCTGGCGAAAGTCGTGGTGGAAGGCAGTGTCGGCAGCGGTGTCGCCGAAAACATGATGTCCGGCCATGTCCATGTCAAAGGCTTTGCTTCAAATGCCGCTGGCGCAACAGCTAACGGTGGCTTGCTGGTGATCGACGGTGATGCCGGACTGCGTTGCGCGATCGCCCTTAAGGGCGCCGACATCGTCGTCGGCGGTTCGGTCGGCAGTTTCTCCGCCTTCATGGCGCAAGCCGGTAACTTCGTGATCCTGGGCGATGCCGGTGAAGGTCTGGGCGACTCCATCTACGAAGCCCGCATCTTCGTGCGCGGCACGGTCAAGAGCCTGGGTGCGGATTGCGAGGAAAAAGTCATGGGTGCGGAAGAGCGCAATATCCTGGTCGATCTGCTTGCCAGATCCGGTTACGCCGATGCCGATCCAGACAGCTTCAAGCTCTATGGCTCTGCCCGTACCCTCTATCACTTCCACGTCGACAATGCAGGAGCCTACTAACATGAGCGACCAATCACATAAAACCCCGCAAACGGAACCACGTATTTCCGCCACGTTTGATACCTATACCTTGTCCGAGATCCGCCGTGCGGCGGCGACCGGCATCTACGACATCCGCGGTGCCGGCAGCAAACGCAAGTTGCCACATTTCGATGACCTGCTGTTTCTTGGCGCATCCGTCAGCCGTTACCCGCTGGAAGGTTATCGCGAGAAATGCGGTACCGATGTCGTCCTCGGCGCGCGTTTCGCCAAGAAGCCCATCAATTTGAAGACGCCGGTGACTATCGCCGGCATGAGCTTCGGTTCGCTGTCCGGGCCGGCCAAAGAGTCACTCGGCCGTGGTGCGTCCGCTGCCGGTACCAGTACCACCACTGGCGACGGCGGCATGACACAGGAAGAACGCGGCCATTCGACTACGCTCGTGTACCAGTATCTGCCTTCGCGTTACGGCATGAACCCAGACGACCTGCGCAAGGCCGATGCGATTGAAGTGGTGATCGGTCAGGGCGCAAAACCAGGCGGCGGCGGTATGTTGCTTGGCCAGAAGATCACGGCGCGGGTTGCCAAGATGCGTTGCTTGCCTGAAGGCATCGACCAACGTTCATCCTGCCGTCACCCTGACTGGACCGGCCCGGATGATCTGGAAATCAAGATCGCTGAATTGCGCGAAATCACTGATTGGGAAAAACCCATCTACGTAAAAATCGGTGCGACCCGTCCTTACTTCGACGTAGCGCTGGCAGTCAAGGCCGGTGCGGATGTGGTGGTGCTGGATGGGATGCAAGGCGGTACCGCAGCGACGCAGGAAGTGTTTATCGAGCACGTTGGTATTCCTATCCTCGCGGCGATTCGCCCTGCAGTGCAGGCACTGCAGGACATGGGCATGCATCGCAAGGTGCAGTTGATTGTATCCGGCGGCATTCGTAATGGTGCTGATGTGGCCAAGGCCTTGGCTTTAGGTGCCGATGCGGTGGCGATCGGTACTGCAGCCCTGATCGCACTCGGCGACAACGACCCGCATCTGGAAGACGAGTACAACAAGCTCGGCACCACTGCTGGCGCTTACGACGATTGGCATGAAGGTCGCGACCCTGCCGGCATTACGACACAGGATGCTGAACTGATGAAGCGCGTTGATCCAATCAAGGCGGGCCATCGTTTGGCTAACTACATCGCCGTGATGACCATGGAAGCGCAAGTGATTGCCCGTGCATGCGGTAAATCCCACCTGCACAACCTTGAGCCGGAAGATCTGGTGGCGTTGACGGTAGAAGCTTCTGCCATGGCCAAGGTGCCGCTGGCAGGCACCACCTGGATACCGGGAGTTACCCAGTATTGATTCCATCAGCCCTCGGTTCGAGTCCGCATACCGGACTTGAGCTGAGGTTTATGCATTAAACCCTCCCGGCTCACCGCCGGGTTCTTAAAAGGGAGTAACGCTATGAGCAGAATTTGCAACAATGAAGATGGGGCCTCCACTCGCATCGGATTGTCAGATGATCTCATGTCCAAAAGCGTGACTCCCTTTCATTTTTTCCGTCTTTGCCCTTGTCTGAACCAGTCTGCCGCCAGGTCGCGGCTGGCTGCCGTTCATCCGCTCGATTACCAGTTGCACATGCCTTTCACCTGACTGCGGGTCATCAAGCAACATTCCCCAGAATAAAAAAACAGAAGGAGAAGAATGTAATGACTAAGGAACTCGTAATCAGAATACACAATATGTATCTGCGCGATTGCTTCATGGCCTGGTTCGACGTGGCGCTGCTGTGGACCATCGTGCTGTTCGTGTTGTATGCCATCCTCGGTATCGTGCAAGACCCCGATATCCGTCTGACACTCTATGTTGCCAGCGCGCTTCTGCTGCTGTTCAACTCGGCCTCCGTATTCGCCATGACCCGTCATTTCCGTGAGGATAAAGACTATATCTACGGCATGGACATCAAGCATCTGGATGCCAATCGTGTTGCCAAAATCAAAGCCAGGCCATAGGGAGATCGATATGAAAAAGCATTACACGCCCCCGAATCAGGGGATTTTCGGCCAGATCTTCGACAGCCTGTTCATTCTGGTACTGGTCTACGCCAGCCTGATGATTCCACTGTTGCTGAAAGCTGAGGAGAAAGCTGAATCAGCGGTTGCCGCCGTTCAGGCCGCCGCCAACTCGACCTGGGAATCATTGGGCCAGAACGCGGTGCAGCAGGCACAGTGGCTCAAGCTGGGTTACGGCCCGGAACAGGCTGCCGTGCTGATCAACGACCGTTTCGATTACACCATAGACCCGCTGATGCTGGTCATCACGATCGCCGTGATCGCTGGTTATTTCATCTTTATGCTGACGGTTTCCAAACAACAGTATCGTGAAGTGATTGCAGAAAAATTCGATAAATAACAAGAATTATCAGGAGGAGAAGAATAATGACTTTTTGGGATGTTCTGACCTACGTCGCATGGAGCCTGTCGGCCATCATGCTGGTGTGGATGGTGGTGGATGCATTTATGGTCTCGTCGCAGTATGAAGAGGAGTTTCTGATGAGTTCGCGCGAAGGCGAGGACGACGTGATACATGGTGTCGAGCTGGATGGGGAGACTAAATAATGGCTAGCGAAAAGATAGGTGTTGGCAGTGGCCAGCGCATTTCCATGCTCAAGGTGCTGAACCCCTTCCATATCTGGGCATTGGGTGTCGGTATCGTTCTGGTGGGCGAATTCATGGGTTGGAATTTCACTGTAGGCAAGGGCGGCGCGTATGCCTCGCTGATCGCCTGCTGGGTGATCGGCCTACTATATACCTGTGTCGCGATGATCGACTCCGAAGTGACCTCGACGGTGGCTGCCGCAGGGGGGCAGTACACGCAGGCCAAGCACATCATCGGGCCTTTGATGGCCTTCAACGTCGGGCTTTACCTTGTCATGGCCTATACCATGTTGTGTGCGGCGGATGCGCTGGTGGTGGGTGACCTGATGCATTCGGGGGCGGCGGTGATGGGCCATCCAGATCTCGATACGCGACCGTTTGTGGTGTTGACCGTGGCTTTCCTTGCCTGGCTCAACTATCGTGGCGTGTTCATGACGCTGACCATCAATCTCGTCATCACCTTCCTCGCTTTCATGTCGCTGGTCGTACTGTTCGTTGCCGTCAATCCGCTCAGCCAGGGCGAGATACTGCAGCATCAGGGCTTGCTTACCGATCTGCCTTACGGCTGGATCGGTGTGGTCGCTGCCTTGCAGTTCGGCATGTGGTATTACCTCGGTATAGAAGGTACCTGTCAGGCGGCTGAAGAAGTGCGTTCCGCCGGCCGTTCCATTCCGCTCGGCACCATGGGCGGTATCATGACACTGCTGGTGGCTGCGACCATCACCTGGTTCGTGGCGACTGGCCTGATGCCCTGGCAATACCTGGGTCAAGCAGTGACACCGATGTACGACGCTGCCAGCCTGCTGGGCAACACCAACCTGCAATTGATGCTGTTCATGGCGACTGGGTTTGCAGCGACTGCCTCGGCCAACGGATGTATCAACGACGCTTCCCGTGCCTGGTTCTCTCTCGGCCGCGATCGTTACATGCCGGTGTTCTTTGGCGCCATCCACCCGCGTTATCGCACGCCCTACCGTTCCATCATGTTCTTGGTGCCGATTGCGATTTCCTTCGCTTTCACCGGTCTGCTGGATCAGGTGATCACCTTCTCGATCCTGTCAGGTCTGCTGGGCTACACCTTCATGTCATTCAATATGGTCAAGTTCCGCAAGATGTGGCCGCTGGACAGCATTCATCGGGGTTATATCCATCCGTTCCACCCGTTGCCTGCGATCACCTTGTTCGTGTTGTGCTGCGCGACCTATTTCGCCACTTTCCTCGGCTATGGCGCTTCGCTGTTGTCCATCATGGCGTTCTACATCGTGGCATCGCTCTGGTTCGTGTTCAGACGTTACAAATACGTCAAGCGCGCCGATCAGTTCACCATGCCGTGGCCACGTCCCAAGGGCTATTAAGGCCGGGGATACTGCATGAACCTGATGATTGTATTGTTGATGCTGGTGATGGTGGCGCTGATGTACCGGCGCTACCGTCGGGATGCCTGGCACCGTATGCAGTCGCGCGACTCGGTCTTTGATGCTTGCGAAGGGCTGCTGCAACACGCGGAATTCAGCCACGACAAGGGCGGCTTGCCGCAGTTGCATGGCGAATATGGCGGCTATCGCGTCAGCCTCGGTATCGTCGAAGATACCGTGGCCTGGCGTAAGCTGCCGCCGTTGTGGCTGCTGGTGACGGTGCATGCCAGACAAGCCAGCGAGGGCAGCCTGGATCTCATTGTCAGGCCGGCCAATAACGAGTTCTATAGCCCCTCGTGGCAGTGGGACGGCAATCTGCACATCCCCACAGGCTGGCCGCAACACGCCATCCTCAAGTACCGAAAACGGCCGGCCGATCTGGAGGCACTGAATCCATTCGTGCCGCACCTGTTTTCCGATAATCGTATGAAAGAGCTGCTGTTGACACCGCAATTGCTGAGGCTGACCTATATGGCCAAACAGGCGAACCGCGGCGAGTACCTGATTATGCGCAATGCCGTCTATGACGCCGTACCGCTTGAACGCGAACTGATCGAATCGCTGCTGAAGAAGACCGTAGACCTGCGTCGAACCGTCGAACTTGCAGCAGAACCCCTGAAAGGAATCAAGCTTGAAAACAGCTACGCTTAAAGATACAAAAACCGGAGCAGGTAGCTCAACACCGTTGAAACCGCCGCTATCGCCGAAATTGGTGCTGCTCACTGCCATTCTGCTGCCGGGCGTGGGCCAAGTGCTGAACAACACGCCGTTGCGCGGTTTCTTCATGGTCAGCTTCATGATCATACTGGGCCTCATCACCTTCAATGTGGCCGAGCCGCATGTGTCCATGGTGGGCAAGCTGGCTGGCGGTATTTTCATTTATGCGCTGTCGGTGATGGATGCTTATTACTGGGCTCGCTATCGCGCTGAGATATTTCGCAGCAGTTACCCGCATTAGTGCGTTTCTTACCTCTTTGGTAGTAACTCTTAATGACAATTGAGCGGACGGTCAAGGCGGTCCATGATGTAGATGAGTGGAATTGACACATGCCTGGGTCGGATAATTTGAAGACCGGCTGACTTGAAACCTCTCATCTCCTTCTGAATACGTTCAGACCTACGGGGCGGTGGTTGCAGTACAACGGAAGCCGCCCCATTTTTTTAATGAATATAGAAATAGAAACCGCATATGAACCTGATTCGCGATGCCTTTATGGAAGACGTACAGAACCTGCCCGACTTGCGTGAGCTGGCGATAGATCAGGTTGGAATCCGTGATATCCGTCACCCGCTCACCGTGGTGCAGCGCGATGGCGGCATACAGCACAGCGTGGCAACGGTCACTATGGCGGTGGCGCTGTCACCATTGGTGAAAGGTACGCATATGTCGCGTTTCATCGAGCTGTTGAATGATCAGGAAGAGGCGATGACAGTAGCCAGTTTCCGCAGTCTGCTGCATGCGATGGTAGATAAGCTGGAAGCCATGGGCGGCAGTATCAGCATGCGTTTTCCCTACTTTGTCAAAAAGGCCGCTCCGGTATCCGGCGTGGAAAGCCTGCTTGATTATGAATATACCCTGCTGGGCGAAATCAAACCAAGCGGCGAGACATCCGTCAGCCTGCGCATTCTGGTGCCGGTCACCAGTCTATGTCCCTGCTCCAAGAAGATTTCGCAATACGGCGCCCATAACCAGCGTTCGCACGTCACTGTCACCGCGCATATCAATGAAACACTGTGGATGGAAGACATTATCGATCTGGTCGAGGCACAAGCCTCCTCACAATTGTACGGCCTGCTGAAAAGGCCGGATGAGAAATTCGTCACTGAGCAGGCTTACGATAATCCCAAGTTCGTCGAGGATATGGTGCGCGATATCGCCGGGCAGTTGAGCCGCGATGAACGCATCCTGAAATACCAGGTGGAGTGTGAAAACTTCGAATCTATCCATAACCATTCAGCATTCGCGGTGATCTACGGAAAATGAACGACATCAATCCATTATTCCTGGGCAGGAACCCCCTCAAGCCTGTCACGATCAGCCCGATAGAAGCCATTATCGAAGATATCCGTAATGGCAAGATGGTGGTGCTGGTCGATGAAGAAGACCGCGAGAATGAGGGCGATCTGATTGTTGCCGCCCAGTTCGTTACGCCCGAGCATATCAACTTCATGGCCAGGCATGGCCGTGGCCTGATCTGCCTGACCTTGACCGAACAACGCTGCAGGCAGCTCAATCTGTCGCCGATGGTGGCGCGTAACGGCGCCAAAATGGCCACCAACTTCACCGCTTCGATTGAAGCGGCAAGCGGCGTGACGACCGGCATTTCAACTGCGGATAGAGCGCACACCATACAAACTGCGGTAGGCGCGAATGCCAGGCCGGCTGACATCGTCAGCCCTGGCCATGTATTTCCGCTGATGGCGCAAAAAGGCGGCGTGCTGGCAAGGGCCGGGCATACCGAAGCTGGTTGCGATATTGCGCGGCTTGCAGGATTGGAGCCTTCTGCCGTCATTTGCGAAATCCTCAAGGATGATGGTGAAATGGCGCGCTTGCCGGATCTGCTGCAATTCGCCGCCGACCATCAGCTCAAGGTCGGCACCATCGCCGATTTGATCGGCTACCGCAGTCAGACCGAGCGCCTGGTGAGTCGTGTGGCTGAGCGCGAAGTGGAGACGGCCTGGGGCAGATTCAATCTGATTGCTTTTCATGAAAGTACCGCCAACGAGACGCACCTGGCCATGGTCAAGGGCGATATCCGTCAGCATGACGCTGTCCTGGTCAGGGTGCATGAGCCCTTATCCGTATTCGACTTTATCGATGCCAGTGCAGAAAGCCATAGCTGGAGTCTGCCGCATGCCATGCAAAAAATCAGCGAGGCAGGCGCAGGCGTCATTGTGATGCTCAGACGTGATGAAACAAGCGAGGATCTTATTCATGCCATCAAATCAGCAGATCAAAAGGTTAGCAGTAAGCATACGCTCAAGGATTACGGCATCGGTGCGCAGATATTACGCGATCTGGGAGTGGTAAAAATGCGCTTGCTGACCGAGCCGCGCAAGATTCCCAGCATGGCCGGTTTCGGGCTGGAGGTTATCGAGTTCGTCGGTGCCGACAACATAAGCGTAGGTAAAGCCGAAGCAAGCATGGCCACAGCCAGGCTGGAATCCATCAAAGCGCCGTCGTCGCAAGCCGTTTAAAGAAATCGTTCAATCGCCAGTGCAGCCTGTATGCATCCGGGCTGGTGCAGCTATGGCGGCTTGGATAATGCAGAATAAACCGCTGTTGCTGCGCTGCCTATATCAGTTAGGTTATGCTGGATTCGACGCTACTTCGCATGAAAGTGACTGGCTATGAATCGTTCCGACTACAAATTTTCCACACGCTGCATTCATGCCGGCATCGGCAACGATCAGTTCGGCTCGCCGCATATGCCGCTATATGACACCACTACGTTCAGATTCGCCGATACCGGGAAAATGGAGCGGGTGATTGACGGTCGCGACAGCGGTTATTTCTATACCCGTTACGGCTCCAATCCAAGCATTGCCAATGTCGAGCAGAAACTTGCGAGTATGGAAAATGCAGAAACCGCGCTGGTCTTTGCATCCGGCATGGCGGCTATCGCTGCAACGCTGCTCTCGCATGGTCGATCCGGCATTATCTGCATGGGTGAAATATACGGTGGTACCTGGGAGTTGATGAACACCCAACTGGATGCCTTGGGGCGCAATGTGGTGTTTATTGCGGCGGATGATTTTGCGCAGTTGCGCGAGCATCTGGCGCAGGGCTATGGCCTGGTCTATTTTGAAACGCCGTCCAATCCTTTACTCAGCATGATCGATATCGAGCGCGTCAGTTCTATCGCGCGTGCGCATGGCGCGCTGGTAGCGGTCGATGGCACATTCGCCACACCGGTGAACCAGCAGGCGCTGGCACTGGGTGCCGATATGGTCATACACAGTGCCACTAAATACCTGGGTGGCCATAGCGACCTGACAGGCGGTGTGGTCGCCGGTAATGCCCCAAACCTGTTGCCGCTGCAAACCTTGCGTAAGAACCTTGGTCAGATAATGGCACCGGAGGTGGCGCATTTATTGACACGAAGCCTGGCGACTCTGGAGTTGAGAGTGAAACAGCAGAATGCCACGGCTTTGCACCTCGCCCGCTTTTTACAACAGCATCCTGCGATTGAACGGGTTTATTACCCCGGTTTGCCAGAGCATCCCGGCCATGCAATCGCCTGCAAACAAATGAACGGCTTTGGCGGTATGCTATCCATACTGCTGAAAGATAGCTCACAACCGGCAGCGCGATTTGTCGATGCTTTGCAGTTGTTTTCGCTGGCAGCCAGTCTGGGCGGTATTGAAAGTCTGGTTTCCCAGCCTGCACTGACCTCGCACCGCGATTTTTCGCCTGAAATGAAAGCACAGAAAGGCATCACGGACCATCTGGTCAGGCTGTCCATCGGGCTGGAAGATGCAGAAGATCTGGAAAACGATCTGCGTCATGCCCTGGACAGAACCAGGGCGGTTTAGGCCAATAAACTTTAGGTCAATAAAGTGGGTATCAGCTGTCGTAGTTTTTGACGAACAAACGGGCGCAGAGCAGGCAGGCCAGACTGGCGCTGCCAATGATGACAATAGCCAGAATATCTGCGCCCGCATAACCCCAGAACTCACTCATGTTTTTGCTCGATTACATTTTTCTGTCCGATTCCGTTTTCCTGTCCGGCTGATAGCAATCCGGTGTCCAGCATTCTGCTACGGCCAAAATCAGATAATCGGTAATGGAACAGCAGTCTGGGTTTGCCGGCTATGGTTTCAAGCTTCTGGTCTATCCTGGAGATCAGCCCGGCAGCAGCCAATTCGTCCAGCGCCACGCGTAGGTTATTTTCCCAATAGCCTCCGCTGAGGCCGTATTCGGCTAATACGGCGGGGATGATCTGGTAATCCCAGGCATCGGTCACCCTGCTGAAGGTAACCAGCAAAAAGGCTTTTTGATGCAGTTTCACGACTGTTCTCCCAGCTTGGCGTTTTCGCGCAGCTGTGCGACCGATTCCGCCGGTTCGCTGAACATGACGAAGCTGCCGGTGATCGTGATGACCAGGCCTGCTACAAAATACCATTCGGGCAACTGCAATGTGAAGGCGGCAATGAAGATGAGCGCAAAAACCGCATAAAGATTGCCTATCGCTTCGCCGCGACCCACGCCGATCAGGCTGAAGCTCTTGTAAAAAGACGTATAACAATAGGCATGACAAGCTGCCGCCAGCAATATCCACAGCATGGCTTTTTCATTGCTCAATGTGTCGATAATCAGGTCCTTGACCGGCAGTTCGGTCAACATGCCGAGCAAGGGCAGTATAAGCAAGCCCCAGAACATCACTTCGAAACTGAAACGGCAGTGGATACCGACATCCGGGTCGGATACATCCATTGCCCGCGCAGCTACCGCGCCCTCTGTTCCCCAGCCTATGGCGGACATGATGCCGCCGACATATCCCAGCCAGGCGTAGTTGCCGCCATCCATTTCACCGAACAGGCCGGGGCCGTAGATCACCACGCCGCCGAAGATGATAATTGCCATGCCGATGGCGGCGCGGGTAGAGATTTTTTCCTTATACCAGAGCCGCGCAATCACCGCGCCTATTACCGGATAGAACAAGGAAGTGACTGCGGCAAATACTGGTCCGACAAAGCCCATGGCCATATAGGAGCCGAAGATCGCCATAGGCCCGCCGCAAAGAGAAGCCAGGGCGTACCACTTGGAAATTTTGCGAAAACGCAGCATGGTGCGGCCGTAATCCCGGATTTTGCCCAGCACGCCATTCCACAACAGCAGAAACATGAATACGGTGACAGCGTGTACCCAGGTCATTACTGCAGTTGCAGCCAGCCGCAGGGATTGCTGGTCGACTGGGATATCGACATAGGGTTGTTCATACCATAGCGCAGTTCCCGGCACATACCAGGCGCCCCAGAGAATGGCGGTCCACAAGGCCCACATAAAGCCCCAGCGCTGGTTACGAGTGTAATGTTGGTGCAGCGCCTGCGTCAGCGCAGGATTGCCTGCCGGGATGTTACTCATGGGGTTGGTTTTTCTTATATTGAAAATAGGGCATCAGTATTCGAAGCAGGGCATCAGTCGTGGCGATTGACCAGCCGCTCGGCAATGACAGTAAAGGTGTCCATCAGCTGTTTTTTTGTACTGCTTTCAATCGCGACGGTATCCATTGCCAGTGCCATGCATTTCAGCCAGGCATCTTTGGCGGCACTGTCGATCTCTACATGTTCATGCATGGTGCGCACATTGGCGTGGCCATGTTTCTCCTGGTAAAGCCTGGGGCCGCCCAGGAATCCGGATAGAAAATGAAACTGCTCGACGCGCGAGTGCGCGACACCGTTGCCGCGCAAATGCAGGAGGTGCAGTTGATGGCCTTCGGGGTGCGTTTCCACCAGATCGTAAAACACCTCGATCAGTTTCAATACGCCTTGCTCGCCGCCCACCAGGTTGTAGAGCGATGCCTTCGGCTGGTTTGCGTTGACGGATTCCGAAGTCTCCTGGCTGGTCATGATTGTCTCCATTGATGGCGCAGATGCAATAGCCCGATGTTAGTCGCAGGGGTGCGGATAAAACACTCTCTTGAAGGGGTAATCCCAAAGTGGTATGGCCGGGTTGTTTGCCTGATGGTGGCATCGGCGTTGGCGAGCAGGGATTGATGCCGTCGTTTTGACTGAGCCGTGCAATCGTACGGGGCAAGTCTGCAAGACGTATCCAGTGAAAATATACATCGTGAAAAAAGGCGGAGGCCAACCCAGCCGCCGCATTTGCCCCTGCCGCTCCTTACTCTTTTAGTAGTAACCACTAGGGGTGATAGACACACCTATCGAGAAGCATAGTATTCAAATCCGGGGAACATGCATTCCCTGACTATATTTAACGATCGTTATTTTAAATTTGTGGAGAGCGCGACAATGGTTATAAATACTAAATTAGAAATCCCCTTTGTCCCTATCTGTATTGGTTCCAGAACAATGCAGATAGGGATTTCCACTACGGCTGCTACAGCCGGTTTCGAGGGGATAGCCCCCTTTTCTGTTGAAATGGAAGGGGTATACCAATGTTAGAACTCGCCCCTCAATTTGCCGAGCAGATTACACTGAGCCAGCTTGTGCAAAACCATGTCTACGCTGCTGGTACTGTTGGTGCTATCTTCGTCGTCATTGGTCTGATCCTGATCGATGTCGGCGGCGCGCGCAGACGTAACCAGTTCAATGCAACGATCGAAAAACTGGTCGGTTTCTTCATCGGCTTTGCAACCTACTTCCTGATCGGGTTCGCGTTCTGGGCCTCCCAGTACTACATCATGGAAGGTGCTACCCTCACCGATAGTATCAAAGACTGGTGGTTAGGCGGCGCCATGGTCAATCAGCTCGCCCAGCACGTCGATCCTGCCGTTTTCCCGGGTTTGAACAACTTCCAGATTTTCGCATTCTTCCTGGCCTGCTTTGCCGGCATCATCAATGTCCTGCTGCACTTTGCGGTTTCTGAGCGCATGAAAGCATCTGCTTTCTATATCACAGCGTTCGTTGCCACCATCGTCTCATCAGTGCTGAGCTGGATTACCTGGGGTTCGGTCGGTCCGCTGACGAATATGGGGTTCCACGACTTTTTCGGCGTTGGCTTCGTTTACCTGTTTCCTGCCGGTATGGCCATGGTGTTCGTTCGTAAGCTGGGTGTACGTCCTGGTATGTTCTCGCCGCATCCCAAGGTGTCCGAGTACCGTTCACCCAACCTTGGGCTGGTGACCACTGGCATCATGATCATCTTCGCAGGCTTGCCCATGGTCATTCTTTCCTGTCTGTTCTTCTTTGATCCAGAGGCGCTTGCAGTGAGCGTGACGATGGCTACCACCAGCGTAGGTATCGCATTCAACAATTACGGCCTTGCATGGGCTGGCGGCGCGCTGATGGGTGCAGTACTGGCCTATTCGACCCGTAAGTTCAGCTACCTGCTGTTGGGTCCTCTGGCAGGCTATGTTTCCGGGGCTTCCGGTTTCGATGTGTTTCTGCCATGGCAGATGTTCTTCGTGGCCCTGGGCGCACCGCTGGTTGCCTATGTCATTTACGAGTTCATGCAAAAACGTAATATCGATGAACACAAGCTGCTTCCGCTGTTCGCCGGTGCCGGTTCGTACGGTCTGATCATGGTCGGCCTGATTGCCGCAGGAACCCCGCGCGGCGGTTATTTTGGCATCGAAGACGGTGCATATGCCTTCCAGCATGGCGAGATCAGTTTGCTGATGCAGCTGGCAGGTATTGCCGTCAGCCTGGGCTTCGGTATCGTTACTGCCTGGGTGCTGTCTTTCGTGCTCGAACATACGACTGGCCTGCGTGTATCCGATGAAGATCAGGCAGAGGGTCTCGACAAGGTCATCTGGGGCATCGAGCCAGACGTCGATCCAAAGACTGAGCGCGCTTCGTAATTCTCAGTTTCAATGAATGCGGTCTCGTCCGTAGCCTTCAAGCGTTCGGGTGATTACTCCTCTACCCGACGCTAGGGGCTGCAGGTGCGAGACCGCTCTTGCTTTTGTGCTCCCTCACTTCATGCCCCGGTTTCCGCGCTCATCCATTGATGTCGGTCTATATTGCCATGCTTGAACCTGCCTTCTGGAGGTTGCCGGAAAACTATTTAGGGTCAAAACGGCGATTGAGGTATTCTTTTCCAGGTCGGTGCTCTGCACCCAGCCGTCATTAAGCGATGCATTTCTAAATTGAATACCAACGCCAATACTTCCGTCGACGCAGTGACAGCTGACCTGTCAGGCAACGTTATCGCTCAAAACGCGACGCTGCACCGAAAAATCGGCTGGCAGGGGGCGTTCTGGGTTGCAAGCGGCGTTCCGGCGCTGGTCCTTTTTTCGATGGGAGCCATTGCTGCCACGGTCGGTAAGCCGGCCTGGCTGGTCTGGATGATCTCCATCGGCTTTGGTTTTATCCAGGCTTTTACCTATGCGGAAATAGCTGGCCTGTTCCCGCATAAGTCAGGCGGTGCTTCAGTGTATGGCGCCATTGCCTGGGTCAGGTACAGCAAGTTCATTGCGCCCATCTCGGTCTGGTGCAACTGGTTTGCCTGGTCACCAGTCCTGGCCATAGGCTCGGGATTAGCCGCAGGCTATATGCTGAGTGCGTTATTTGCGCCCGATGCGGTCATCAATACCTGGCAGATCACGCTGATGGATTTGAGCATGGTCGTACCCGGCTTGCACTTGCGCATTAATGCGACTTTCATATTGGGTGCGGCTGTATTGCTCGCTGTGTTCTCGATTCAGCATGGCGGCATTCTGCGTTCAGCCAAGGCAACCATGATTATGGGGATTACGGCATTAACCCCATTGATGTTGATCGGCCTTGTTCCCCTGCTTACCGGTGATGTGCCGCAGGTTAACTTCCTGCCCATTGCGCCATTATCCTATGATGAAGCCGGTAATGTGATTGATGGCCTCTGGAACATAGAGGGCTGGAAGCTGATGGCAGGTGGCCTGTTCATTGCAGCCTGGTCCACCTATGGATTTGAAACTGCGGTCTGCTATACCCGTGAGTTCAAAAATCCCAAATCCGATACCTTTAAAGCCATTTTCTATTCCGGCTTATTGTGTATCGCTGTGTTTACCCTGGTACCTCTTGCATTCCAGGCTCACCTCGGCCTTGGCACCCTGGTGTCGCCTGCGGTGCTTGATGCGACCGGTGCCGTGATTAGCCCGGCGGTATATGACGGTATGCTGGCTCCCGGTATTTACAGCGGTATGGGGGTTGCCGCGGCACTGGCTGATATGGTCAGCGGCGGTAAGGTGATTGCGGCGGTCATGATCATCATACTGGTGCTGGCATTGTTGCTGTCTATCATGACCTCGCTGGCCGGTTCGTCACGTACGCTATATCAGGCATCGGTCGATGGCTGGTTCCCCAGGTACCTGTCTCACGTGAATGAACACGGTGCGCCAACCAGGGCGATGTGGACTGATCTCTGCTTCAACCTGCTGTTGCTTATGATGTCCGACTATGTGTTCATTCTGGCTTGTTCCAACGTCGGTTACATCATCTTCAATTTCCTCAACCTCAACGCCGGCTGGATCCACCGTATGGACAGGCCTGACTGGGCGCGCCCATATAAGGCACCTGTCATTCTGCTGGCTTTGGGCGGCGTGCTGAGTTATGTCAATCTGGCAGTGATGGGTTTCGGTGCCGATGTCTGGAGTGAAGGCACACTGAAGGCCGGGTTGATTTTTGCCACGCTCATCCTTCCGGTGTTTATCTACAGACACTACGTGCAGGATAAAGGCGTATTCCCTAACGCCATGCTGGAAGATATGCATCTGGATAGACCAGAGCAGGGCGTCAGTTCACGCGCCGGCATCCTGCCATATCTTGCACTGGGAGCGGGAGTGCTGGTGGTGATCGTGACCAGCAGAATGTAAATACAGCACCGCATGATGCAAGCGGGGTGGGTGGCGTATGCCGCTCACCCTTTTTTGTGTCCGGGAGTTACCGATAGTGGTTGGCACATCGATACCACCTAGGTGGTAAGTCGTAAGGAGAATTGTGAGCAGGTCTGCGGGCTAAGACAATACTCATACAAAAAAACAACTTCGTTAACTGGATGAGGAAATATCATGGCACGCGATCCCAAACACGACATACTGTTTGAACCGATTCAGATCGGCCCCAAGACTTTGCGTAATCGTTTTTACCAAGTACCGCATTGTATCGGTGCCGGTTCCGATAAACCCGGATTTCAGGCAGCGCACCGCTCCATGAAAGCGGAAGGCGGCTGGGCTGCCATGAATACCGAGTATTGCTCCATTCATCCCGAGTCCGACGATACGCACCGGCTCTCTGCCCGTATCTGGGATGAAGGCGATGTACGCAACCTGCGTGCCATGACCGATGAAGTGCATAAATACGGCGCATTGGCCGGTGTGGAACTATGGTACGGCGGTGCGCACGCTCCTTGTATGGAATCACGCGCAACACCGCGCGGCCCTAGTCAATATGCTTCTGAATTCGAGACCCTGACCTACTGCAAGGAAATGGACCTGAGCGATATCGCCATGGTGCAGCAATACTATGTCGATGCCGCCAAGCGCTCACGCGATGCCGGTTTCGATATTGTCTATGTCTACGGCGCGCATTCCTACCTGCCTTTGCAGTTCCTCAACCCTTACTACAACAAACGTACAGATAAATACGGCGGCTCATTGGAAAACCGCGCACGGTTCTGGCTGGAAACGCTGGAAAAAGTAAAACGCGCTGTTGGTGATGAATGCGCCATTGCAACCCGTTTTGCCGTGGATACAGTGTACGGCCCAGGCCAGATTGAAGTCGAAGTCGATGGTATGAAGTTCATCGAACTAGCCGATCCGTTACTGGATCTGTGGGATGTGGATGTCGGCGATATTGCCGAATGGGGCGAAGATGCAGGCCCTTCACGTTTCTATCAGCAAGGCCATCAGGTGCCCTGGACCAAGTTCGTCAAACAGGTTTCCAAGAAGCCGGTGCTTGGTGTCGGCCGCTATACCGATCCCGAGAAAATGACCGAGATCGTCACCAAGGGCTTTGCAGACATTATCGGCTGCGCCCGCCCATCCATCGCTGACCCATTCCTGCCGAAGAAGATCGAGGAAGGCCGTTACGACGATATTCGCGTCTGTATCGGTTGTAACGTCTGTATCTCGCGTTGGGAAATCGGCGGTCCTCCGATGATCTGCACGCAGAATGCAACGGCTGGCGAAGAATATCGCCGCGGCTGGCATCCTGAAAAATTCGCCAAGACTGCTTCCAAGGATGCCATCCTCGTCGTCGGTGCCGGCCCGTCCGGCTCTGAAGCCGCGCGTGTGCTGATGGAAAGCGGGTACACCGTTCACCTGTATGACAAGGCCGAGAAGATCGGCGGTCATTTGAATACGGTTTCTACCCTGCCGGGCCTGGGTGAGTGGAGTTACCACCGCGATTACCGCGAAACCCAGATCAACAAGCTGGTGAAGAAAAACAAGGAAAGCCAGGTGGCCCTTGGTCAAAAGGCGCTGAGCGCCGATGACGTATTGCAGTACGGCGCAGAAAAAGTCGTGATCGCGACCGGTTCTTCATGGAACACCGATGGCACCAATTGCCTGACGCACGATGCCATCCCCGGTGCCGATGCCTCGCTGCCGGATCAATTGACGCCCGAGCAAGTGTTTGAAGGCAAGAAGAAGATAGGCAAGCGCGTGGTGATTCTGAATGCCGATACCTATTTCATGGCGCCTAGCCTGGCTGAAAAGCTTGCTGTTGCCGGTCATGAAGTCACCGTTGTTTCCGGTGTGCACCTTGCCAACTACATGCACTTCACGCTTGAGTATCCGAACATGATGCGCCGTTTGCACGAACTGCATGTGGAAGAGATAGGTGATCATTTCTGTTCGAAGATCGAACCGGGTCGCCTGGAGATCTACAACCTGTGGGGCGACGGTTCCAAGCGCACCTATCGCGGTCCTGGCGTTTCGCCACGCGATGCCAACACCACCCATCGCTGGCTTGAGTACGATACGCTGATCCTGGTGACTGGCCGTCATTCAGAAAACAAACTGTGGAACGAGCTGAAAGCGCGTGAAGCGGAATGGGCTGAAAACGGCATCAAGGGTATTTACCTGATCGGTGATGCGGAAGCGCCGCGTCTGATTGCAGATGCAACCTTCACCGGCCACCGCGTGGCTCGTGAGATTGAAGAAGCGAATCCGCAGTTCCCTAAACCATACAAACGCGAAGTCGCAGTCTGGGGTGTGCCGCACATGCCAGGTGGTGAATTCAAGATTGAATACAAGGTTTAGTCGCTCGTGAAGATGGTCGCCTCCGTGGGGTGGCGATCATCTTCAACCTGATTGCTGAGCGGATTGATTAAAAGAGTATACCGACATGACAAATTCCACTGAAATCACCAGAGTACTGTTTGAGAATTTTCATCCGCAGGCTATCTATCTGTTTTATGCCTTTGGTTACACAGCTATCGCCGTCTTTCTCTACGGTGTTTACATCCAGATCAGAAAATACCGTCGCGGCCAGCCGGATGGATCATGGGGAGAACTGCTGCGCCGCGGCATCGACATGGTGAAAACCATGATGACGCACCGCACACTGGTCCGGCGCGACAAGAAAGCGGGACGGGCGCATGGTCTGATCTTCTTCGGGTTTGTTCTGCTGTTTATCGGCACATCCGTCATTACCCTCGAATACGATATTCTTGAACCCCTGTTCGGCGTCACGTTCTGGCACGGCCAGTTCTATCTGTGGTTCTCCCTGATTCTCGATATTGCCGGATTCGGGCTTATCGCGGGTCTGCTCTATATGATGTATCGCCGCAAATGGCTGCATTTGCCCAAGCTTGATTACGCAAGGCCAGACCGTCAGCCCGGCGACCCGGATTACGACCGCAGCAACTATCGCCGTGAAGACTGGGCTTTTCTATGGTCGCTGATCCTGATCGCAGTTACCGGTTTTATTCTGGAAGCCGCGCGGCTGGTCTGGTTGAGCGCTACGCCTGCGGTATGGGATTACCGCATGTGGTCGCCGGTAGGCGCAGTACTCGCCCATGCCATGCAAATCGCGGGCTTGACGCCTGAAGCTGCCGGTCATCTGCGCGTTGGTTTGTGGTGGTTCCATGGCATCCTGGCGTTGGCCTTTATCGCGCTGATTCCCTATACCAAGGTCAAACACATTTTTACGGCATCAGCATCCCTGATGTTCCGTGACCCCCTGGCCGGCCGTCGCCTGCCGCGCGTGCCGGATGACCAGGAAAGTGCCGGTTATAAGACCATCACCGACCTGACCTGGAAAAACCTGCTGCATCTGGATGCCTGTACCAAGTGCGGCCGCTGCCACGAGGCTTGTCCTGCCAATGCGGTCGGCGCACCGTTGTCGCCGCGCGATGTGATTCTCTCTCTGCGTGAATTCGCCAACCACACACTCAGTGCAAAAGAGCTGCCAAAAGAAGCCGAACTGGATATCCACGGCAAGGATGTCGGCCAGGTGTTCATGGAAACCTTATGGTCATGCCGCACTTGCCTGGCTTGCGTCGAGATATGCCCGGTTGCTGTCGAGCATGTGCCTATCATCGTCCAGATGCGGCGTAATCTGGTTGAACAAGGGCAGATGGAGCCCTTGCTGGAAAAGACCTTACAGACCATACACAAAAGCGGTAACTCATTTGGTGAATCCAAACGCAAACGCGCTTCCTGGGCGAAGGACCTGCCGTTCGAGATCAAGGACGCACGCAAGGAACCGGTCGATATCCTCTGGTTTGTCGGTGACTATGCCTCGTTCGATCCGCGCAACCAGAAAGTCACCCGCGCTTTTGCCCGCCTGATGAACGCTGCCGGAGTGGATTTCGGCCTGCTGTTCGAAGGGGAGCTGAATGCTGGCAATGACGTGCGCCGCGTCGGCGAAGAAGGGCTGTATGAGTATCTGGCGACTTCCAATATCCAGTCATTGAGCGACTGCGAGTTCAACTCCATCGTCACCACCGATCCGCACTCATACAACACCATCCGCAACGAGTATCCGGATTTTGGCGGCAGTTTCGAGATCGAGCACTACAGCACGGTTGTCAAGAAACTGATCGAAAACGGCAAGCTGAAACTGAAGAAAAAGCTCGATTACCGCGTGACTTTCCATGATCCCTGCCATCTGGGCCGCTTTAACAAAGGTTACGATGCGCCGCGCGACATTATCAAGATGCTTGGGTGCGAGCTGGTGGAGATGGGACGCAACCGCGACAACTCCTTCTGCTGCGGCGCCGGTGGCGGGCGTATCTGGATTCCGGATCCGGTAGGTACTGAAAAACCATCGCAGAATCGCATGAAAGAGGCGTGTGTCATTGAAGGCTTGCAGGTGTTTGTCGTGAGTTGCCCGAAAGACCTCACCATGTTTGAAGATGCGCTGAAAACGTCAGGCTATGAAGGCCAGTTTGTCGTGCGCGAGTTGATCGAGCTGATCGATGAATGCATGGAGTATGAAGATGCACCCATGCAAGAGGTTGAGGAAGCCTGATGCAGAACGCGGTAATCGCGGGCAGGCTGATGTGAGTCTGCCAACATCGGCTGCGATGCTGGTCGATGCGGCGCTGGAAAGCAGTGATGTGCACAGTGCCGCCGCGGTTTACGCACTGGCAAATGCCGGACAGCAGCAGGCACTGCAAGATCTGTTATTTGGCAAAAGACGCGATGTGCTGATGCTGGCACGCTGGGAGCATACGCCGCAGTCTGTGCTGGAAGCGCTTTGTGAGGCCAGGGATATGTTCGTCCAATTGCGTTTGGGCAAAAACCCGAATACATCGCAGCAAACGCTGGTTAAGCAAAGCCAGCAAGACAACGGAGCTGCGTTGATCGGACTGATATCGCAGCATGTGCATGCCCCCAGGGTTCTGCTGCAAAGCATCGCCGAACAGGATGAAGATGACCGGCACCTGAAATCGGTTTGCAGAAACCCTGGTTCCGATGCCTCGATATTGCAGATTCTGCTGGAGCGAAAGAAAGCAGAGCTGGATTGCGACCTGGTGGCTAACCCGCATGCCACGGCTGAGATGCTGGAAATCCTGTATCAGCGCGGTGATGCCTATCTGCGTGCGGCAGTGATCGGTCATATGAATTGTCCGTTGCAGTTGCTGGCACTTGCGGGTGCCAATGACGAAGTTCTGGTACAGCGGCAACTGGCAAAAGACCCGCGATTGACCGTAAGCGCGTTGCAAGAGTTGGCGGTTCATGCTGATGCAGCGGTGAGGGCTGGCGTGGCAGGCAACGTCACTCTGCCTGCGGCCGAACTGCAATGCCTGGTGCATGATAAATCAGCTGCGGTCAGGCGTGTCCTGGCTTCCAGAAGCGATCTGGATGACAGCCTTATGCGGCACTTAAGTCTGGATACCGATGATTGGGTCAGACAATGGCTGGGGCGCAACGCCAGGCTCGGCATCGACTTGATGCAGAAGTTGGCGCAAGACGAAGTGGATGATGTTAGGCGCGCGGTTGCACGCAACCAGAATTGCCCGCCCGCTTTGTTGGAGAAGTTGGCGCAAGACCCATGTGCATGGGTGCGGGCAGCTGTGGCTTATCAGGCGAATGCCGGTGAGGAATTGATGCGCGAGCTGGCACAGGATAACGATATCGATGTGTTGAGCGGGGTGGCTTCCAACATCCATACGCCGGTTTCGCTGCTGATGAAGCTGACGCAGCATGAAGAAGCGGATGTGCGGCGCGGGGTCATATTGAACCAGCAAGCCACACGGCTGATTTTATTGCCATTGCTGGAAGACCCATATTACCTGCATCGGATTTTGTTGGCGGGTAACCGGCATCTGACGGATATGGATAAGTGGTGTTTGCACAAAGACCCGGATGCGCGGGTGCGGTTTTCGGTATTCAAGTGGTTTGCGGATGCTTTTGGCAAATCGGCTCAGGTAACGACGAAAGTCAATCAAGCAGTAGTTTAGGAGAAGAAAGATGAAGATTCTGGTAGCAGTGAAACAAGTGGCAGCGCTGGATGAGGATTTCGAGATCCGCGCCGATGAAAAGGATGTGGATGAGGATTTTCTCATGTATGACCTCAACGAATGGGATGACTTTTCTCTGGAAGAGGCCATGGAAATCAAGGAAGCCAGCACCGGTGAAGTTGAAGTGGTGGTGGTTTCAGTCGGACCTGACCGGGTCGATGAAAGCTTGCGTAAGTGCCTGGCTAAGGGTGCCGACCGTGCCATCCGTATTTGGGATGATGCCATTGAAGGTTCCGATGCGATTGCCATCGGCAAAATATTGGCAGCCATTGTCAGGAAAGAAGCACCGGATATGGTGTTTGCAGGAGTGCAGTCCTCCGATCAGGCTTATTCATCTACCGGCATTTCCACTGCAGCATATCTGGATTGGCCGCACGCAGCGGTGGTGGCCGACCTGCAGTACAGCCCCGGTAACGATAAAGCCGTGATCCGGCGCGAGCTGGAAGGCGGCATGCTGCAAGAGGTGGAGATCGCTTGCCCGGCTGTGCTTACCATTCAACTGGGTATCAACAAACCACGTTATGCCTCTCTGCGCGGCATTAAACAAGCGGCCGCCAAGCCGATTGAAGAATGCAGTCTGGCTGACATCGGCTTATCGGCCAGTGATGTAGGAGCTGATAGCTCGATGTCGCGAGTACGCCGCATGTATGTGCCGGCCAAGGGTCGTGCACAGATGATAGAAGGTACGGTGGCCGAACAGGCTTCGAGAATCATCCAGATCATCAAGGAATTCAGAGGGGAATGAACATGAAAACAATTCTAGTAGTGGCAGAACACCGTAGCGGTGAATTGCGTCCGGTGACATTTGAACTGATCGCTGGTGCGCAAACCTTGAAGCAGGACGCTGACGATCAAGTGGTCGTCGCCGTCATCGGCGCGCAAGCCGATCAATTTGTTTCTGCTTTGTCGGCAGAAGGCGTGAATGAAGTGGTTGTCGTGAAAACTGACGCTATTGATTTCGATCCTGATAATTTTGAGAGCGCGGTATCCGGCCTGATCCAGAGCAGGAATCCTGCAGTCGTGCTGTTGCCGCATACGGTCGACTCCCTGGGTTATGCAGCAACGTTGGCGAGCAAAGGCAATTTCGGTTTTGCAACGGATGTATTCAAGCTGGAATACGACGGCGCCGATCTGGTCGCCACCCGTGGCGGGTATAACCAGAAGGTTAATGTCGAGGTCGATTTCCCCGGTAAATCCTGCGTGGTGCTGGCTGTGCGTGCCAATGTATATAAGCCGCTGGAAGGTAAGGCCGCACCAGCCGTCAGCAGCTTCGAACCGGCTGCCAGGCCATCACGCAGCACCAACAAGGAATATATCGAACTCGGTGGCGGCAACGACGTGGATATCACCACGGTAGATTTCATTCTCTCGGTTGGCCGTGGTATCGGTGAAGAAACCAATGTGGAAGATTTTCGTGAATTGGCGGAAACAGCCGGTGCCACCCTGTGCTGTTCCCGGCCGATCGCAGATGCAGGCTGGTTGCCTAAATCCAGGCAGGTCGGTCAATCCGGCAAGGTGGTCGGCAACTGCAAACTCTATGTTGCGATGGGCATCTCAGGCTCGATACAGCACATGGCCGGTATGAAGCATGTGCCTACCATTGTCGCGGTCAATACCGATCCGGGTGCATCCATCTTCACTATTGCCAAGTACGGCATTGTCGGCGATATCTTTGAAGTACATGAAGAGTTGATGAATCAACTGGCTTGATCTCCTCCCGCCCAACCAGCATATCTCGCAAAGGCAGATAGCGGTTGGGCTTTTTTTGCTGACCACCATTTGATGATGCGAAGGTAGTTGTTCATGAAAAGCACAGAAAGAAGACAATCCAGGCACCTTGAATCGGATCAGCAGAGCTTGCTGGAAGAGCTCCAGCAGATCAAGGAAACGCTGTCCGATATAGAACTGGCAAATTCAGCCATTACCGAAGGCATGTGGATATTGCACATAGCGAATGGAGATATCGATCACAAAGACAGCAAAATCCGGTGGTCGGCCCAGTTCAGGCGGTTGCTCGGCTATGAAAAAACCTATGACTTTCCGGATGATTGGGATAGCTGGGTCAATGCGGTACATGCCGAGGATATTGAAAGGGTGGCAGCCGCATTTACCAGCCATCTTGCCGACGGCAGCGGGAACACGCCCTACAATGCGGAATACAGGCTGAAGACAGCCACGCGTGGCTATGTCTGGTTCAGGGAGCGCGCCACGACCATACGCGATAATAATGGTATGGCGTTACGCTCCGCCGGGGCCATCCGGGACATCAGCGATGAGCGCGAAACTGCTGAACTGCACCAGCTTAACCAGAAGCGTAACAGGGATAATTTGCAACAGATTCTCAAAGTCGCGGACACGATTAACCAGATCACCATGCAAACCAATATCCTGGCCATTAATGCCGCGATAGAAGCTGCGCGTGCGGGAGAGGCGGGGCGTGGATTTTCGATAGTCGCCAACGAAGTTCGCAAGCTGGCAGAGAGAACGGCAAGTGCCATGAATGAAATACGGCAGATGGCACAGTTATGAAAGAAGTGTGCCTGGATTATTGAAACGCACCAGTCCCTATATATTTTTACAACATTAAGGGCGCCAATTGATCAAATGATTGGCGCCCTTAAATACTCCATGTTTGCTAATTCTTAGAGTGGTTGGCGCTGACCACAGAAAAAGCCGAGCGCGTAATCCGGCGTTTCAAAAGTAATGCGGCTGCCTGCCGGGAAGTAAAACACATCACCCGGTGTTGCAGTGACTTTCTGGCCGGTCGTATCGGAAATGATGAAAGTGCCATCGACAATAATCTTCATTTCTTCATAGTCGTAGTCATAAACCAGTGGTTCGCCTTTTTCCAGCCGGAAGAAACCAGCACAAATGGTTTTGTCCTTATCGGTAGACACAAAAGTATCGCCCAGCCAGGCCGGCACATTGGCCACGTTCATGGATGGTTGTTGGTCCTTGGTCGCTTGCTTCTTATATTTAAAACCTACTGTCGCCATATCCAATATCCTCAAAGTAATTAATTGCGAATTCAAATACTATGCCCCGGGTCAGGCATCGACAATTACACCTAAGGGGTACTATCAAAGGGGAATGAAGCTATTTCCTGATGTATATCAGGCTGGTGGTATCAGACATCTGAATACTGCCGTCCATCGCAGATTTCAGGTGCCATCTTCCAATAAGGAGTTATGGAAACTTTTAGCTGAGTTCCAGTTGAGCGAGCGAGCGGTTTACAGCGATATAGGAACCCAGCCAGCTGAGAAACACTGCACTTGCAATGATGCTGATGCTGGTCTGTATCGAGGGCAAGTCAAGCCGGAAACCGCTGGCGTAGAGTTTGGCCAAATCGGCGATGGAGATGTTGAACAGGCTGATGACGGCGACCAGCAGCAACCACGCAACCAGGCCTCCACCCAAACCGTAAATGGTGCCTGCATAGAGGAATGGCCGCCGGATGAAGCTATCTGTCGCGCCTATCAGCTTGCTGACTTCGATTTCTTCACGCTGTGTGAGGATTTGCAAGCGGATGGTGTTGCCGATAATCACGATTAAAGCGAAACCGAGTAATACGACCAGAACCAGAATACCTTTTTTACCAAGTTGCAACAGGGCATTCAGGCGCTTGATCCAGCTTGTGTCAAGTTGCGCCAGCTCCACGCCTTCCCACTGCTGCAATTCCGCCTGCAGGCTCTCAACTTCATCTGGCGACATGGCTATAGGCGTAACGAAATAGGCGTCCGGCAGCGGGTTTTTTTCCAGATTGACAGCGACCGCGGCTGTTTCGGCATTTTGCTGCAGTTGTTCCCAGGCTTCATCTTTACTGGCGAATCGATGATCCTGGATACCAGGATGGACTTCAAGCCTTTCTGCCATGGAGCTGACGGTCTGGCTATCGGCATCCAGTTTGAGAAAAAGGCTGATTTGTGGATCGCTTTGCATGCTGCCTGCCAAGCGGTTCAGGTTGTCGACAATGACATAGAGCGTTCCCGGCAGGCAGAGCGTAACGCCCATCACTACAAACATCAGAATAGTTGCCAGCAGGTTCTCTTTCATCCTCTTGGCAACCAGGCCTATAGCTTGAGTTTGCTGATTAAGCCAATGTTTCACTGGGCCGCTCCGTTGCTGTCGCTGCCAAATTGGCTGGTGAGTTCACCATGATTGAGTTTCAGTACCTTGGCTTGCGGGTTGATCCCTCGTACATCATGGGTGGCGATAATGACTGTCACGCCCACTTGCTGGAAGGCGTAAAAAAGCTGCATGATTTCTGCGGCATAGTTTTCATCCAGATTGCCGGTAGGTTCATCGGCAATCAATATGGCGGGACGGCTGACTACAGCACGTGCGATTGCCAGTCTTTGTTGTTCGCCACCGGACAGCGTGATCGGCATGGCCTTTTCCTTGCCGAGCAGGCCTACCTTATCCAATGCAGCGCGGACGCGCTTGCCGGCTTCATTGCCGCTGATGCCGTTGATATGCAATGGTAAAGCCACATTATCAAAACAATTGCGGTCATAAAGTAATTTGTGATCCTGAAACACCAGGCCAAATTTCCGGCGCAGATATGGAACTGCGGCAGCGCGTAAATGGCTGATATTCTGGTTGTTGATGAGCACAGTGCCGCTGGTGGGGCGTTCGAGTGCGGCAATCAGTTTTAGCAGGGTGCTTTTACCTGCGCCGGAATGCCCGGTGACGTACACCAGTTCTCCCTGATCGATATCGAATGAGATGCCTTGCAGGGCCTGACTGCTGCCGGGATAACGCTTATTGACCTGATCGAACTTGATCATTCAGGTTTCATCCTCATCGCTGGAATGTTATGAGATTTCATAAAAAATATCATGACAACAACTTATCACGAGAAGAGTGCCTGAACAAATTCATCCGCATCGAACTGACGCAAATCATCAATACTCTCACCGACTCCGATATAGCGGATGGGAATAGGGCGAGCCTGTGCGATGGCGGCAATGACACCGCCTTTGGCCGTGCCGTCCAGTTTACTCAGCACCAGTCCTGTCACATTGAGTGCATCATCGAAGGCTTTCACTTGAGTGACCGCGTTTTGACCGGTATTGGCATCCAGAACCAGCAATATTTCATGCGGCGCATCCGGCATGGCCTTGGCGATGACGCGCTTCACCTTGCTGATCTCTTCCATCAGATTCAATTGGGTCGGCAAACGGCCGGCAGTATCTGCCAATACGATATCGATGTTTTTTGCCTTGGCTGAATTCACTGCATCAAAAATGACAGCCGCAGCATCTCCACTCTGGTTGCTGACGACATGTACCTGGTTGCGTTCGCCCCAGGCTTGCAACTGCTCGCGTGCCGCCGCCCTGAAAGTATCGCCGGCAGCTATCAGCACGGATTTGCCCTGGGCCTGGAACAAGTTGGCCAGTTTGCCTATGGTGGTGGTCTTGCCTGCTCCATTGACGCCGACCAGCATGATGATGAAAGGCTGGTGCGTGGTCGTGGCCAGCGGTTTCTGCAGTGGGGATAACAGGTCGTGCAGGGCTTGCTTCAGTGCTTCTTTCAGTTGGCTGGTGTCATCCAGGCTCTGGCGTTTGACGCGACTCTTAATGTCATCAAGCAAGGCTTGCGTTGCAGAAATGCCCACATCGGATGTGAGTAATATGGTTTCCAACTCATCGTAAACGGCCTCGTCAATTTTACCGCCGCCAAACAGGCTGGCCAATTGGTTGCCGAGTTGGCTTCTGGTTCTGCTCAGGCTATTTTTCAGCCTCTCGGTCCAGCTTTGCGCTGGATTTGTTTCAGGAGGTGCTAAGGGCGTCGGTTCTGTTGTTTCAACCGGTGGTTTGTCTTTTTTGAAAATATTAAACATAGGCCTCTATTCTAGTCGTAATCAGGTGTCGGTTAAATGGCTATAATGCTTCATTTTGTGACAGTCATTCAGAATGGGCCTATCGGCGTATTGCGGTTTTTTCCATTATTTTAGAGTGAATACAGCATTGCGCATTGCCATTGATCTCATGCCATTGGCATGACCCCGCTGATAAAAGGCTAGGGCAGAAGCTTCTTTGGCCTTGTCCGGATTTCCGCGATTCAAGGTTGCTGGGGACGCAATTTCAACTGCATTGGCATTATTTGTGATGCCTTTGCTATATGGCCTGATCATGAAACACAACACCAAACGAGTGCTGAACTAAGCAGCCCCCCAGCCGGTCACAGAGCAAGTCTGCACGGCACTGGAGATGCAGGGTTCATGCCGGCAGGCAAACACCTGTACTATCAGCAGCTGTTGAGTTAATTGCGATCGCATAATCAAGGAGAAGAATAAGGTGATATTTCGAAGTTTAATGATGCTGCAAGTAATGGCGCTAGCTTTGTTGCCAGCCATCTCACAGGCTGAGACTCATGAGTTCAAACTTGATAACGGCATGCGTATCATTGTCCAGGAGGATCATCGTTCGCCTGTCGTCGTTTCCCAGGTTTGGTATCGCGCCGGCAGTATTGATGAAGTGAATGGCAAGACGGGCGTGGCGCATGTGCTTGAGCACATGATGTTTAAGGGTACCAGGACCATCAAGCCTGGTCAGTTTTCCCGTATTATCGCTGCGGCTGGCGGTCGTGAGAATGCCTTTACCGGCCGCGACTATACTTCCTATTACCAGCAACTCGAAAAATCCCAATTGCCGCTCTCGATCAAGATGGAAGCTGATCGCATGAATAATCTGGTGCTGACGGAAGAAGAGTTTTCCAAAGAGATCAAGGTGGTGATGGAAGAGCGCCGCTGGCGCACGGAAGATAATGCGCAGTCGCAGGTTTATGAACAGTTCAATGCCACGGTTTATCGCGCACATCCCTATGGCAGGCCGATTGTCGGCTGGATGAACGACCTGGAAAACATGAGCGATGCTGATGCGCGCGAATGGTACAAAACCTGGTACGCACCGAATAATGCGCTGTTGGTGGTGGTAGGTGATGTGAACCCGCAAGAAGTGCTCAAACTGGCGAAGAAACATTTTGGTCCGTTGAAAGCCAGAATCTTGCCGCCAAGAAAGCCGCAGCTTGAGCCGCAGCAGAAAGGCGAACGCCGAATTATCGTTAAGGCGCAGGCTGAATTGCCTTATGTACTGATGGGTTTTCGCGCACCTGCACTGATTGATGTAGACAACGATTGGGAGCCGTACGCACTGGAGCTGCTTGCCGGCGTGCTGGATGGCAATGCTTCCGCTAGGCTTAATCAGCAACTGGTACGTGAGAGCGAGGTTGCGGTAGACGTCGGTGCCGGTTACAGCATGGTTTCGCGCGGCCGTCAGAGCCTGTTTTTACTGGAAGGCACACCCAGCCAGGGTAAAACAGCAGCAGAGCTGGAAGCTGCGTTGCTGAAACAGCTTGAGCAGATCAAGACTGCCGGCGTGACAGCAGATGAATTGCAGCGAGTGAAAGCACAAGTGATCGCTGCGGAAGTGTACAAGCGCGACTCCATGTTCTACCAGGCGATGCAGATCGGTCAACTGGAGACCATGGGTTATTCCTGGAAAATACTTGATGCCTACCAGGCAAAACTTGAGGCCATCACCCCAGAGCAAGTTCAGGAAGTCGCCAATAAGTATCTGGTCAATGATGTGCTGACAGTTGCCACGCTGGACCCGCAACCGATCGAATCCAACCCAATGAAGCCTCAGGTGAATCCTCATGCACGTTAATATGATTGATCTAAAAAGAATCACGGTATTGGCTCTCGGCCTGGTTTTCAGTGTAGCGGCGTTTGCCGGCGTCAAGATTGAGAACTGGCAGACCAGCAGCGGTGCAGATGTCTATTTTGTCGAGAATCATGATCTGCCGATCATCGATATCAGCATTAACTTCGCGGCAGGCAGTGCGAGGGATTCCTCGGAAAAGGCCGGTTTGTCGGCTATCACCCGCCATATGATGACAACAGGTGCCGCAGGCATGAACGAGGAGGATATCTCCAAGCGCATGGCGGATATTGGAGCCATTCTTGGTGGAGACCACGATCTTGATCGGGCGGGTTTCAAATTGCGGACATTGAGCAACGCACGCGAGCGTGACCAGGCACTGGATATCTACACCAGGATTCTTCAGCAACCTGACTTTCCCGAAACTGTGCTGAAGCGCGAAAAGACCCGCATCATCGCCGGTTTGAAAGAAGCGGCAACCAAACCGGATACGATCTCCAGCAAGACTTTCATGAAGGCGCTATACGGAAGCCATCCCTATGCGTTCGATAGCGAGCAGGAAACCGTGAATGCGATTCAGCGCGCAGACCTGGTGAAGTTTTATCAGACCTATTACGGTGCGAAGAATGCTGTCATTGCGCTGATGGGCGACATGACTCGCCAACAGGCCGATGAGATTGCAGAGCGGCTTTCTGCGGGACTGCCCAAGGCGGAAGTTCCGCCAGCGCTGCCGAATGTCCTGCTGCCAAGCCAAAGCATCGAGCAGCGCATAGAGCATCCAGCCACGCAGTCTCATATCGTGCTGGGCTATCCCGGTGTCAGACGTGGTGATCCCGATTATTTCCCGCTTTATGTCGGTAACTACATTCTCGGCGGTGGCGGTTTCGTTTCGCGTCTGACGGAAGAAGTGCGCGAGAAGCGCGGGCTGGTTTACAGCGTATACAGCTATTTCATGCCGATGGCGGTAGAAGGGCCGTTCCAGATTGGACTGCAAACCAAGAAAGAACAAGGCGAGGATGCGCTTAAAGTGGTACGCGAGACTTTGGATAAATTCATGGCCGAGGGCGTGAGCGAGGCAGAGTTGAAAGCGGCCAAGCAGAATATCATCGGCGGTTTTCCATTACGCCTGGACAGCAATGCCAAGATTCTGGATTATCTGGCGGTGATAGGCTTCTACAAGTTACCATTGACCTATCTTGATGACTTCAATCAGGAAATCGACAAGGTAACAACGGCGCAGATTAAGGATGCATTCAATCGGCGCCTTAAAACAGACAATATGGTGACAGTCATCGTTGGCACAGCGCAGTAAGAAAACCTCTAAACCAGCTTCAAATCAAGTGCGTATCAGCGGCGGCGAATGGCGCAGCCGCTTGTTGCGTTTTCCTGATGCGCCGGGATTGCGTCCGACGCCCGATCGGGTGCGCCAGACCGTGTTCAATTGGCTGGGGCAGGATTTACATGGATTGCATTGTCTGGACCTGTTCGCTGGTACAGGCGTCATGGGATTCGAGGCATTGTCGCGAGGCGCCAAATCCCTGGTACTGGTAGAAAAATCCACCATTGCGTACAAAGCCCTGCTTGAAAACCAGCAGAGCCTACAGGCAGACAAGGCCAGGGTGTTCAATCTGGATGCTTTGGTTTTTCTGGAGCAAAGCCAGGATCTGTTTAATGTGATATTTGTTGATCCGCCCTACAACCAGGGCTGGCTCGATAAGCTGCTGCCTAATCTTGGAGCGCATGTTGCGTTAAATGGCATGGTCTATGTCGAGGCTGAGTACGCATTGGCCGATACACTGCAATGGCAAATCGTCAAACACGGCAAAGCGGGCAATGTTTTCTATCACCTGTTAAAATTCAGCCATGACCAAGACAGCCATTTATCCGGGAACGTTTGACCCCATCACCCTGGGTCACGAAGATGTCGTGCGCCGTGCCGCACGTTTGTTCGATGAAGTGATCGTTGCCGTTGCGCAAAGCCAGAGCAAAAAACCATTATTCAATCTGGATGAGCGTGTCTTGCTGGCGGCTCAGGTACTGGCAGATTGCCCCAATGTGCGTGTGGTCGGCTTTTCGGGATTACTTATGCAGTTTGCTCGGGAAGAAGGTGCGCAGGTCGTGATTAGAGGATTGCGCGCGGTCTCGGATTTCGAATATGAGTTTCAATTGGCCGGGATGAACCGTCATCTCTACCCGGAAGTCGAAACTTTATTCCTGACCCCGTCGGAGCAGTACATGTTCATATCAGCCAGCCTTGTACGTGAAATCGCCATCCTGGGTGGAGATATCGGCAAGTTCGTTCCAGCCATTGTGGATGTGGCAATCCAGGAAAAGCTCAAGGCGTAAGCAAATATGGCATTGATGATTACCGATGAATGCATCAATTGCGATGTATGTGAACCTGAATGCCCTAACGGTGCAATCTATCAGGGGCAGGAGATCTACGAGATAGATCCAGGCCTCTGCACAGAATGCGTGGGGCATTTCAGCAAACCGCAATGCCAGCAGGTATGTCCGGTTGATTGCATACCGTTCAACCCCGATCTGCGCGAAACCAAAGACGAGCTATACGAGAAGTACATCAAGCTCACAGCCAATAAATAGGAGATTCACCATGCGCATGCTGCATACCATGCTTAGAGTCGGAAATCTGGAACGCTCCATCCAGTTCTATCAGGATGTGCTTGGTATGAAATTATTGCGTCAGCACGATTATCCTGAAGGCAAGTTCTCACTGGCTTTTGTCGGCTATGGTGATGAAACAGATCACACCGTGCTTGAGTTGACCTATAACTACGGCACGGAAAGTTATGACAAAGGCAATGCCTATGGACATGTGGCGATAGAAGTTGATGACGCGTATAAAGCCTGTGAGCAGGTCAAACAGGCTGGCGGCAAGGTCGCCCGGGAAGCCGGCCCTATGATGCACGGCACTACCGTGATTGCTTTTGTCGAAGACCCGGATGGCTACAAGATAGAATTCATCCAGAAGGGTACTTACTGAGTTGCTTGGACTGGCTGAGTGAAGGCCGGGTTTGACGGATGATCTCTAGCGCCATCCCAGGCCTCGTCTGGCCAGCCGTGCCGAACCAGCAGCATGCTGTATTGCTGGCGCTTCAGTTCCAGCTGGAAAAGAGCCAATGGCTCAGCCCGGAGCAGATCGCCGCCAATCAGATGCAGCAAGCCAATGTGCTGTTGGCGCATGCGGCGGCAACCGTTCCCTATTATCAGGCGTTTCTGCCAGACATCTTAGCGGTTAATCAGGGCAGGCTGGATTGGGATAGCTGGCGGCAGATCCCTATCCTTGAGCGAACGGATATTCAGCAACATGGCGATGCCCTCGTCAGCCGGCAGATTCCGCAGAGCCATCTGCCCATTTCCTCTGGCAAGACATCCGGTTCAACGGGCCGGCCGATCGAGCTGCTTAAAACGAATGTCACCGGATTGATGTGGTGCGCACTGACGCTGAGAGGGCATCTCTGGCATCGACGCGATTTGACTGCCAAACTTGCCACCATCAAATCATTCCCCCAGCAGCACCCTGCATTGTCAGATACAGGGCTGGAACTTCAAGGCTGGGGCCCTTCGACGGATATGTATTCGAATAAAGGCAGTGCGGCGGTACTCAGTGTACACGCGCCGGTCAAGCATCAATTGGCCTGGTTGCAGCAACAGCAGCCAGACTATCTGCTTAGTTATCCGAGCAATCTTGCCGCACTGGCAGAAGAGAGCATCAATCAGAACCTGCAATTACCCGGACTCCTTGAGATCATCTCCATGGGCGAGAAACTCACGCAGCAACAGCGTCAGTTATGCCGCGATGCCTGGCAAGTCGAAATCAAGGATATCTACAGTGCGGATGAGATTGGCTATATCGCCCACCAGAGCCCGATGGATGAATCGTATCTGGTACAGGCCGAGCATGTCATTGTTGAGGTGCTGGATGAGGATGGCATGCAATGCGGGCCGGGTGAGTCCGGGCGTGTTGTGGTTACGGCGCTTAATAATTTCGCCAAACCGCTGATCCGTTATGCGATAGGGGATTATGCGGAAGTGGGTGAACGTTCGCCATGTGGGCGAGGATTGCCGGTGTTAAGGGAAGTACTTGGCCGCAGCAGGAATATGATCGTGCTCCCTGATGGAAGCCGTTATTGGCCCCTGGCTGGATACAATGATTATGGCCCGATTGCGCCGGTGTTGCAGTATCAGCTTGTGCAACTGGATACAGAGTGTATCGAGGTGAGACTGGTGGTTGCCGAAGCGCTTACTCATGAACAGGAAGTGCGGCTGACCGCAGTCATACAAGCGGCTCTGCTTCATCCTTTCAAATTGAAATTCAAGTACTTCGAAAATGAAATTCCGAAAAGCAGTGGCGGAAAATTCGAGGACTTTATCTCGCTGGTGAGATAAGCGTTTTAAGTGTCTAGTGCCAATGAGAGCTGTCTCAATGGCCATTTCAACCTCAGGCCTTCTTCAGTTTCCAGGATTTCAAAATGACTGCTCAAGCCTTTTGCTATATTGGTATCGTCAGCTTGCAGATCGAAAAAGAGCCGGAAGTAGCGCAGCATGGAGGGCCGGTCTTGAAAGCGCCAATGGCTGTCGGTCAGTTCGGATCGCGTGACTTTCCATCCGGTATCAGTCAGTTCGGTCAGAAACTGTTGATCTATAAACCGACCCTGATGACCAAGGGCGGTGTGGCGATGGACAAATCCATTAAGAAATGCGGCTACAGCCGAGTTATCTTCTACTTCGGCAATCAGTAATTTGCCATGCGGCTTAATGATGCGGCGCCATTCAGCGAAGATGAGGGAGCGTTCTGCCTCATGGTGTAACCCTACCAGACTGATAATGGTGTCTATGGAGGCTGCCGGTAGCGGCAGCTTGTCGGGCCTGGATTGACATATCGCGGCGGCTGTCCAATGCCGGGACAAGTCGACAAATTGTCTACTTGGATCAATGTGGATAAGACGGCTGGAATCGGTATCGACGTATCGGGCAAGATATCCGGCACCCGATGGTATGTCGAGAATGGTCTGCCGATATTCGTATTCTACCCACGCGAATAATGCAAGAAACTCATCCGCTCTCGCGTCCGGATACTCTCGCATGGCCTTATCGTAAGATGCGGCCCTGCGAGAGAATATCTCAAGATAGGAGTCGTCAGTAGTCGGCAAAACAAAATCCCGGAACTCAATTCTTACAAAATCAGATCAATGGCAAAACCGGATCAATGATAGACGAGTAAGCGGGTATAGGCCTAATTCGCCTGTGATGGTATCAAAGACTATTCGAAGAAATCCTTTACCTTATCCAGCCAGCCTTTCGCACGAGGACTATGCTTATCGGAGTCCTGCTGGTTGATTTCTTCCAGTTCCCTGAATATTTCTTTTTGCCGCTCAGTCAGCTTGACTGGTGTTTCGACCACGACATGGCACATCAAATCACCATGATCGCTGCCGCGTAAAGGCTTGATGCCTTTGCCGCGCAGGCGGAAAGTCGCACCGGTCTGGGTTTCCGCAGGGATCTTCATCTTGGCATGACCATCCAGCGTCGGGATCTCGATCTCGCCACCCAGTGCTGCAGTGGTAAAGCTGATCGGCATTTCGCAATGCAGGTTGGCGCCATCGCGTTCAAAGATGTCGTGTTTCTTCAAATGAATCACGACATACAAATCACCGGGTGGTCCGCCGTTGACCCCGGCTTCACCTTCGCCGGATAGGCGAATGCGATCACCTTCATCCACACCGGCAGGAATCTTCACTGACAATGTTTTATGTTGCTTGACCCGTCCACCGCCATGGCAGGTCGGACAAGGCTCCTTGATCATCTTGCCGGTGCCGTGGCATTTGGGGCAAGTTTGTTGCACAGAGAAAAAGCCCTGCTGCATGCGTACCTGGCCGTGGCCGTTACAAGTCGTACATGTCACTGGCGAAGTGCCGGGACGTGCGCCTGATCCGTGGCAGGTTTCACATTCCGCCATGACGGGGATGCGTATCTTGGTCTCTGTGCCTCGTGCAGCGTCTTCCAGTGAGATTTCCATGTTGTAGCGCAGATCTGCGCCGCGATAGACGTTGGAGCGTTGACGTCCTCCGCCCCCGCCGAAGATATCGCCGAAGATATCGCCGAAGGCATCGGAGAAATTACCGAAGCCTTGCCCGCCTGCGCCACCGCCCATGCTTTGATCGACACCAGCATGGCCGTATTGGTCATAGGCTGCACGTTTCTGGTCGTCAGAAAGAATTTCGTAGGCTTCTTTGGCTTCCTTGAAGCTTTCTTCAGCTTTGGGATTGTCCGGGTTTCTGTCCGGATGGTATTTCATCGCAAGCTTGCGATAAGCTTTCTTGATCTCATCATCCGACGCATCCCGGTTGATGCCCAAGACTTCGTAATAATCTTTTTTTGTTGCCATTTAGTCTCTGCCGATAAGCATAAAGCACACTGAATAAAATTACTCAGTGCGCTTTATGGTGGTTACGTAACGAAGAAATTATTTTTTCTCGTCTTTTACTTCTTCAAACTCCGCATCAACGACTTCTGCATCTACAGTCTTTTCGCCTTGTGGTTGCACTTCTGCATCGCCTTGTTGGCCTTGTTGCTCAGCGTAAACCTTCTCACCCAGCTTTTGTGAAGCTTCCATCAGCGCGTTGGTCTTGGCTTCGATTTCAGCCTTGTCATCGCTCTTCATGGCTTCTTCAACATCCTTGATCGCAGCTTCGATCTTCTCTTTCTCGTCTGCTTCAAGTTTATCGCCGTGCTCGGTCAGCGATTTCTTCACGCTGTGCACCATGCCATCGGCACTGTTACGTGCTTCAACCAACTCACGTACCTTGCGGTCTTCATCAGCATATTGCGCGGCATCTTCTTCCATGCGCTTGATTTCTTCCTCGGACAAGCCTGAGTTCGCCTGGATCTTGATCTTGTTTTCCTTGCCGGTGGCTTTGTCCTTGGCGGAAACATGCAAGATACCGTTGGCATCAATGTCAAAAGTTACTTCAATTTGCGGCATGCCGCGTGGTGCTGGCGGGATATCGCTCAGGTTGAATTGACCCAGACTCTTGTTGCCAGAGGCCACTTCGCGCTCACCTTGCAAGACATGGATCGTCACGGCATTTTGGTTGTCATCAGCGGTTGAGAACACTTGCGACGCCTTGGTAGGAATCGTCGTGTTCTTCTTGATGAGCTTGGTCATCACGCCACCCAGAGTTTCGATGCCCAGTGAAAGCGGAGTTACATCCAGCAACAGCACATCCTTGACGTCGCCCTTCAATACGCCACCTTGAATCGCAGCACCTACCGCGACGGCTTCATCGGGGTTCACATCCTTACGTGGTTCCTTGCCAAAGAACTCTTTCACTTTCTCCTGCACTTTTGGCATGCGGGTCTGACCGCCGACCAGAATGACATCGGTAATGTCTTCGATCTTGACGCCAGCATCCTTCAACGCTGTGCGGCAAGGTGCGATGGTGCGTTCAATCAGGTCTTCAACCAACGATTCAAACTTGGTGCGTGTAATCTTCACGACCAAGTGCTTGGGTCCGGTCGCATCTGCAGTAACGTAAGGCAGATTGACTTCAGTCTGCTGTGCGGAAGATAACTCGATCTTGGCTTTTTCCGCAGCTTCCTTCAGACGCTGTTTGGCCAGCAGGTCGTTGCGCAGGTCGAGGCCACCATTGTCTTTCTTGAATTCATCTGCAAGAAAATCGATCAGACGGTTATCAAAGTCTTCGCCGCCGAGGAATGTATCGCCGTTGGTGGAAAGCACTTCGAACTGGTGTTCGCCGTCGATTTCAGCGATTTCGATGATGGAGACGTCGAAAGTACCGCCACCCAGGTCGTAAACGGCAATCTTGCGGTCGCCTTCCTGTTTGTCCATACCGAATGCAAGCGCTGCAGCGGTTGGCTCATTGATGATACGTTTTACATCCAGGCCAGCGATACGGCCAGCATCTTTAGTTGCTTGGCGTTGGCTGTCATTGAAATAGGCAGGTACGGTGATGACTGCTTCGGTGACTTCTTCACCAAGATAATCTTCGGCAGTCTTTTTCATTTTACGCAGCACTTCGGCAGAGATTTGCGGCGGTGCCATTTTTTCATTGCGTACTTCCACCCATGCATCGCCATTGTCAGCCTTGACGATGGAGTAGGGCATGAGGCCAATGTCTTTTTGTACTTCTTTTTCTTCAAAACGGCGGCCGATCAGGCGCTTTACCGCATAAAGCGTGTTCTTCGGGTTGGTCACTGCCTGGCGTTTCGCTGGTGCGCCAGCCAGAATCTCGCCATCTTCCTGATAAGCGATGATAGAAGGTGTGGTGCGCGTACCTTCTGCGTTTTCAATTACGCGTGGCTTGCCGCCTTCCATGACTGCGACGCAGGAGTTGGTGGTTCCCAGGTCGATACCAATAATTTTTCCCATAATATTTTCCTCAACAAATTCTTAAAATAGATAACGATGTTTCAAAAATGGAGATGAATTTATGTTTTTCAAGACCCTTTCAGCATTAGGTCTTTAATACACATCAATTTGCCTTAAATTCAGGCTTTGGCTTTGGATACCATGACCAGCGCAGGACGCAGCACGCGATCATTCAGGGTGTAGCCTTTTTGTAAAACCGTCAGCACGGTATTGGGCTCTGCGTCTGATTCCAGCGCGCTGATAGCCTGATGCTTGTTCGGGTCGAACTTCTCACCGATCGGGTTGATTTCTGTAATGTTGAATTTCTCGAATACGCTAAGCAGTTGCTTGGCTGTCAGCTCAACGCCGGCCTTGTAGCTTTCAACCGTTGCGTTTTCAACATTCAGTGCAGCATCCATGCTGTCTTTGACCGCCAGCAATTCGCCAGCGAATTTTTCCAGCGCAAATTTACGTGCCTTGTCGATATCATCGGAAGCACGGCGGCGGACGTTCTCTCCTTCGGCCTTGGCATATAAAACAGCTGCCTGTTGCTCAGCCAGCTGCGCTTCCAGTTCTGCGACTCTTTCCTCCGGCGTCTGAACTTGTTCAGTGGTTTGATCTTCCGCTGGAACTGCTTCCTGGTCTGGATTCTGATTTTCTTCTTGCATGGATTTACCTCGAAATATAAAACGCAATAATTTGGCAAATGGGGTTGGGAGTTTGAATTTCAAGTCTATGCCAGCTATATTTTTGGCTGGATGATGTGATGCTTGCCCAGGCAGTCGATGACGGCTGAGACACTGGGCACCTGATTTTTGCCGCCCAGATTAACGCCAATAACGCCTTCACCAGGATAAATGCCGGTGAGTTTGGGGTCTGTGTCGGTATACATGGCAATGCTTGGTTTCCTGAGTGCAACGGCCATGTGCATAAGGCCCGTGTCCACGCCGATTGCAGCCTGTGCGTGCGCAATGCTGTCGGCAAGTGCTTGCAGACTCATCCTGGGCAACACGATGGTTTGCGGTGTGTGTACCGCGATATATGTTGCTCGTTCATATTCAGCCTGAGAGCCCCATGGCAGAACCAGTGACAAATCTTTATTGCTGAGATACTTGCCTAGCGCGATCCAATGTTCAATTGGCCACAGTTTTGAATCTCGGCTGGTGCCATGCAAGCCGATGACATAACGCGCCGGTAACTCCAGATCTGTCTCGCCAGCACCTGTTTCGCAAGTGTTCACCTCAATGCCGTAATCCGGTAGCGAATTCGGCAGCGCATAGCCGAGTGCCTGTGCTGCAAGTTGCCGGATACGTGCTACCGCATGCTGATCTTTTGAGACCATATGTTTCGTATCGTAAAAACAGGCCGCTAGCGGTTCGCGCGCAGATTTACTGTGATAACCATGCCGCGGTGAGTTGGCAAGCCGGGTGATCAGCGCGCTTTTGAGCAAGCCTTGCGTATCAAGCACAATATCGTATGTTTGTGATTGAATCTGTTGTTTAAGTGCTGCAATTTCCCGCCATGTGCTGGCCGAAAACACCTGTTTGCGCCAGCGGCGCATGGCGACTGTCAGCACGTTATCAACGCTAGGATGCAGGCGGGGGATATCGGCGAAACTCTCTTCAACTACCCAATCTATCTTGATTTCCGGTAGCTGGGCACGAATGTCGTTGATAACAGGCAGATTGTGTATGACATCACCCAGTGAGGTGGTCTTGACGATGAGCAATCGAGGCATAGGCGGCATTTTCGCATACAATGAGGCCTTTATTCAGCAGGATAGTCGATTGAAGTTTGCTTTTCTGATTTTTAAATATTTTCCTTTTGGCGGCATGCAGCGAGACATGCTGCGCATCGCGCGGGAATTGACCAAGAAAGGTCATCAGGTCGAGATATTTACGATTTCATGGGATGGCGACTTGCCGGAAGGCGATATCAAGGCGCATGTCATCCCGGCTACTGGCATCTTCAATTACACAAAGTATCAGCGCTTTATTGCCGCAGCACATCAACGGATAGTGCAAGATGCTGCGAGCGGGAAACCTTTTGACCTGATTGTTGGCTTTAATCGCATGATGGGGCTGGATGTTTATTTTGCAGCTGACCCTTGCTTTGTCGAGCGCGCGCATGAACAGAGAGGATTTTTCTACAGGCTGACGCCGCGCTATCGCTGGTTTGCAGCTTGCGAAGAAGCGATTTTTACAGCGAATGCCAAGACTGAGATATTGCTGCTTTCTGATATTGAAAAAGGTTATTTTCAGAAGTGGTATCAAACGCAAGGCGAGCGTTTCCATTTCATCCCGCCGTTTTTATCGTCTGAGCGATTTGTAATAAAAGATAAAGCTGCCATGCGCAAGCATTTGAGACAGGCTTTCGGCTTTGGCGCCGATGATTTTGTCTATCTTCTGGTTGGATCTGGTTTTTCCATGAAGGGCCTGGATCGTGCCATTCGAGGGCTCGCCAGCTTGCCAAAAGACAAGTTGGCAACAACCAGATTGGTCGCTGTCGGGCAGGACAACCCAAAGCCATTCATGCAAATGGCAGAAACGCTTGGCGTAGAGCGGCAGGTCACTATATCCAAAGGCCGTCCGGATATCCCTGACTTGATGCAAGGGGCTGATGTGTATGTACACCCAGCCTATCGTGAGAATACCGGCCTGGTGATTCTTGAAGCGCTTGCTTGTGGTTTGCCTGCGCTCGTTACCGAGACTTGTGGCTATGCATTCCATATTGCTGCTGCGAATGCAGGGCTGGTCTCACCTAGCCCATTTGATCAATCTGTATTCGATCAGCTATTTCAGCAATTGATGGTGAGTGAAGAGCGTGAAAATTGGAGCCGGAACGGGATGGATTATGCAAGGCAGATCATGCAGGCGAATGATGGCAGCGCAGAGGCGAGAGTGTTGATAGATGTTGCAAAGAAGAAGCAAAGAGTCTGATGCTAAGTAGACACCATCTTGAATGCCCTCAATGGCTGGAGCAGTTTTTTGCGCCGCAGGATGTATTCAATGGCGTAATGAATTTGCAGGGCGAGGTATTTCGCGATGTTCCCGGCAGAAAGACCATACGCGTCGAGATTCAAGGCAAATCCTTTTTTGTTAAACAGCACTTCGGCGTCGGCTGGTCTGAGATATTCAAAAATCTTCTGAGCGGCAAGTGGCCGGTATTGACGGCTGAAACCGAATGGTATGCCATTCAAAAGCTGGGCGACATTGGGATTCCGACTACACCAGCTGTTGCCTATGGTGTTCGTGGTACCAATCCGGCCAGGCTGCAATCCTTCCTTGTGACGGAAGACCTAGGCAATATCATTTCCCTGGAGACGCTGTGTGCGGATTGGAAAGCCAATCCGCCAGATGCTGAATTCAAGCGAAAACTGCTGATCAAAGTTGCCGGGCTTGCACGCAAGTTGCACGATGCCGGCATGAACCACCGGGATTTTTATATCTGTCATATTTGCCTGGACAACACCAAGCTGGCCCAGGGTGAAATATACCTTTATCTGATCGACCTGCACCGCGTTGGCATTCGGCCGGTGATTGCTTCGTCAGATCGCTTGAAGGACATGGCAGCACTTTATTTTTCGGCAATGGATGCCGGCTTGAGCAAGCGGGATTACCTGAGAGTACTTAAACACTATCGTCAATTACCGTTACGCAAGATCTTCGATGAAGAACAGGATTTCTGGCGCAAGGTTTCGGCGCGTGCAGCGAAGCTCTATCAGAAGTTTCATGGCAAAATGCCGGAAACCCTGATGTAAAGGCGATATATTGCAATCTTATATTTCATCCAAGCTTAAAAGCCTGCTCGATGCTAATCAGTTGGGCGATTTTGACCATCTCTGGGATTACCGTAGCGAGTGGTTCGAAACGCCTAACAATGATCGACATGGATGGAGTGGTGTCAATCGGCTTTTACTGCAATCGTCTGATGGTGAGTCGCAGGGAGTTTTTCTCAAGCGGCAGCAGAGTTATGTGCGCCGCACATTTTTGCATCCTTTTACCGGGGAATCGACTTTTGCCTGTGAATTCAGGACCATGCGGTTTTTGCTGAAACGTGGTGTACCTGTACCCAAGCCGGTATTTTTCGATGAGAAGACAACGGCAGAGGGATTGCAGGCAATTCTGGTCACGGAGGAGTTGGCCGGATATCGCCCCCTGGATGAAGTCGTTAGTGCCCTTGCAGAGCAAGGGCCGGGCTGCCGAGACTTAAAAAAAGCAATCATCAGGAGTGTTGCGTTGGCTGTGCACAAGTTGCATTACGCACGCATTCAACATCGGGCTCTCTATCCCAAGCATCTTTTTATCAATATTACTGATGCCGATGCGCCCGATACGGTGATTATCGATCTGGAAAAAGCGAGGATCAAATTCTTGCCTATCATGCGTACCCTGCAGGATCTGGGCACTCTGAATCGGGATATGCATCAGCTAAGCAACACCCAAAGGCTTTATTTCTTTAAGCATTATTATGGCATTGAGAAATTGGGCCCATGGACAAAACTGGTGTTTCGCCTGATACGAAAACGCAGCATAAAACGTGCTAAGAACAATCTTGCCATTAAGTAATAACAAGGCTGATAGATAGCTGTGGTCGATCTAATTCAGTTCTCCAGACAATCTACATCACTCCCTTTTGATCTCGTATTGGATGATGGGTCGGTTTTAACCGCATTGGAAATTGTGAGGCGAGTTCCCGACAAACGACTTGTATGCAAGGGTGACTGGAATGGCAAGCCTGTATTTGCCAAGCTGTTCATCGGTCAGCAGGCTGAACGTTATGCCGCAAGGGATGCTGCTGGCGTTGAGCGCTTATTGCAAGCCCATATCCTGACACCTCAGCTTTTGTATAAGGGTATTGCGCAGACAGCCTCTGGTCTTGCCTGGGTATTGATTTTTTCTGCAATTGTTGATGGCAATAATGCAGAAGAGGTTTATGAGAAATCCATACTTCCTGAAAAATTGCTACTTGCGAAAAAACTGGTTGAAGAAGTCGCGCACCACCACCATGCGGGTCTGGTGCAGACTGATCTGTACCTGAAAAACTTTCTGGTACAAGGCAGCCGGATATATACGCTGGATGGTGATGCCATCAAGCTTTTACCTCGGCTGTTCAGCCATCGTGCCGCGCTTGGCAACCTTGCGGTATTGCTTTCCAAATTCGATGTGCTGGAAATCCAGGAATGGCTGGGCCCGTTATTACAGGTCTATGCAAGTATTCGAGGCTGGCACGAACCGATACATGCTCAGCAGATGCTCGCACGGATAACCCGGCACAGGCATCGCACTGTACGGGCTTATGCCGAGAGGAAAGTGTTCAGGCAGTGTACGGATGTTGCGGTTTCCCGCTCATGGAGCCACTTTCTCGCACTGTCCCGGAATGGGATCAGTAAGGAGCTTGAGCACCTGCTGCTCAATACGCCGGATGTATTGATAGACAAGCCTGGCCAGCAAAGATTGAAAAGCGGGAACACCTGTACGGTCAGCCTGGCTGAAATCAATGGCCGAAAAATGGTCGTAAAACGTTACAATATCAAAAGTTTCTGGCACAGGATGGGACGTTTCTGGCGATCGACCCGGGCTGCTGATTCCTGGGCGAATGCGCATCGCTTGCGTATGTATGGAATAGCGACTGCCGCACCAGTTGCCTTGCTGGAGAACCGGTTTGGCCCTTTGCGCGGCAAGGCATTTTTTCTGGCCGAATATATTCAGGCGCCTAATGTCGCTGTCGTGATGCGTGACGCATCGGTTAGCCAGGAACAAAAACAGTCTGTCGCACGGGCGTTGGCCGAGTTCATGTACAAGCTGTTATTGTTGCAAATAGTGCATGGTGACCTCAAGGCCAGCAATATCCATATTGACGGCAGCCAGCCTGTGTTGATCGATCTGGACAGCCTGCAGGAATATAGATGCAGGCTTCGGTTTGAAGCGAGTCACGTGCGTGACTTAAAACGTCTGCTGAGAAATTGGCAAGATCAGCCTGAAGCAGAGCGATGGCTGGTCGAAGCATTACAAAAAGTGTACGGCGACCACTCTCTGCTTGCCAAAGCACTAAAGGTCTGAATTTAATTGAAGAAGTCAGTGGGTTATTAAAGCATGATTATTCTAGGTTTATCCGGCGCGCTTGGGCATGATGCCTCTGCCGCGATTCTGGTTGATGGCAAGATTGTCGCTGCTGCAGAAGAAGAGCGTTTTATTCGCGACAAACACGCCAAAAACCTCTTTCCCTATGAGGCAGCCAAATACTGCATGAAAGAGGCGGGCGTACGCCCAGACCAGGTGGACGTCGTGACCTTCCCCTATGGTGAGATTCCCATCAGCTCGGCAGCGCGTTGGCATTATGCCAAGCGCCACTGGTATGCACCCGACCGGGCTCTGGATGCCATTTTTAACGGTAATCGCCGCTTCCGCCGTAATCGCGACAAGGCCCTGGCTTTGATGGCTGAGCTGGGGTTGAGCAAGGCCAGATACGTGCCGGTTGAGCATCACATGTCGCATGCCAGCAGTGCCTATCACCTGAGCGGATTCAAGGAAAAAACCGCGATTGTCGGCATCGATGGTAAAGGCGAATACGCCACGACTTTCTTCGGCTATGGAGAAAACGGCAAGATTCATAAAATCAAGGAATTTTACGACCCGGATTCACTCGGCGGCATGTATGGCGCGATTACCGAATATCTGGGCTTCGAAATGCTGGATGGTGAGTTCAAGGTCATGGGTATGGCGCCTTATGGCGATGCCGGCAAGTACGATTTATCCAGGCTGGTAGAGTTTAAGGATGGCGATCTGCGCGTCAATACAAAGCTGGTTAACGTAGTCGGACTGCGCCGCTACAAAGAGAATGGCAAAGGCTACTACTTCACCCCCGAACTGATTGAATGGCTTGGGCCGAAGCGGCAGGGCGATGAGATCGACGACCCCTATATCCACTATGCTGCGTCGGTGCAGCAACTGCTGGAAGATGTGGCGTTGGAAATGATCGACTATTACGTTGGCGATATTATTCGCGAGACTGGTCGCATTGCGATGGCCGGCGGCGTGGCACTCAACGTGAAGTTGAACCAGCGCATTATCAACATGCCCGGGGTTAAGGAACTGTTTGTACAGCCGGCCTCCGGTGATGCAGGAACATCCCTGGGCGCGGCTACTTTTGTGGCATCCCAAATGGGTGAGCGGGTAGAGCCTATGCAGCATGCCTATCTCGGCCCATCCTACACTACCGAAGAATGTCTGGCAGCCTGTGAAGTGCATCCGGCCAAACCTAAATTTACCCGTGTCGACAATGCACCGCAAAAAGCGGCGCAGTTGCTGGCAGACGGCAATCCGCTCGCTTGGTTCCAGGGGCGTATGGAATTTGGCCCGCGCGCACTGGGCTGTCGCAGTATCCTTGGCGATCCTAGTCATTCGGGTGTTGCAGACCGTATCAATGCACAGATTAAATACCGCGAGCGCTGGCGTCCATTTTGCCCAAGCATGCTGGACAGGGTGGCTGAAGATATCCTGCAGACGGATCATCCTGCACCCTATATGACATTTACGTTTGATGTCGCCGAGCATTGGAAACCACGTATTCCTGAAGTGGTGCACGAGGATGGGACGGCGCGTGCCCAAGTCGTGACCAAAGCCACGAATCCACGCTACTACGCCTTGATTGAAGAGCTGGAAAGATTGCGTAATGTACCAGTGGTATTGAATACTTCACTCAACAGGCGCGGCGAACCAATGATATGCAGTCCAACCGATGCCCTCAATATGTTTTATGGGTGCGATCTGGAATATCTGATGATGGAAGATGTGCTGGTTACCAAGGCCTAAGTGCTGGCAGCATACTCAAATTCTGCTTGACAAATCAGGGAGTTTTTGCGGTATCTCCCTGATTTGACCGGGCCCCAGCATATCTGCATAATCAGACTCTAACTTAAAGTTTTTATCGGCGGTTGTATGAAACAGTCCTTAATTGAAATCACCCAGCGCATCAGAGAGCGCAGTGCGCCTACCCGGCAGGCTTACCTGCAGCGTATGGAAGCTGCAATTGCCCGCCCACGCGGTGCTGATCGTATGGGTTGCGCCAATGTAGCGCATGCTTTTGCAGCGTTGCCATCCAATGACAAGTTGCGTGTTGTGGCTGAGCGAGCGCCACATATCGGTGTAGTCACAGCCTACAACGATATGCTTTCCGCGCATCAGCCGTATGAGGTGTTTCCGTCCATTATTCGTGACGAGGCTGCTAAACACGGCGCAACCGTTCAGGTCGCTGGTGGTGTGCCTGCCATGTGTGACGGCGTGACGCAAGGTGAGCCGGGCATGGAGCTTAGCCTGTTCTCACGCGACAACATTGCGATGGGTACGGCGGTTGCGCTTTCGCATGATGTATTTGATGCGGCTTTGTTACTCGGCGTATGCGACAAGATTGTGCCGGGCCTGTTGATCGGCGCCCTGCATTTTGGACATCTGCCGTGTGTATTCGTGCCTGCTGGCCCGATGGCAAGCAGCAATATGAGTCATGGTGAAAAATCCACTGTGCGCGAGCATTTTGCGCGCGGCATTGTAGGTCGTGGCGAATTGCTGGCAGCGGAATCTGCGGCATATCACGGTATTGGTACCTGTACTTTCTACGGTACCGCGAACAGCAATCAAATGCTGCTGGAAGCCATGGGCTTGCACGTACCCGGTGCGGCATTTGTGCATCCAGCCTCCGGTTTGCGTGAAGAATTGACACGCGAATCAGTGCGTACCGTACTTTCTATTACTGCCGGGCAGAATCGGTTTACGCCGATTGGCCGCATGGTGGATCCGCGTGTCATCGTTAATGCCATGGTTGCGCTGATCGCAACAGGCGGCTCTACCAATCATTTGATTCACTGGGTAGCCGTTGCCCGTGCTGCCGGTATCATCATCGATTGGACGGATTGTTCCGATTTGTCACAAACTACACCCTTGCTGTCACGTGTGTATCCGAATGGCAGCGCCGATGTAAATCAGTTCCAGGCCGTTGGCGGTACTTCATTCATTATTCGTGAACTGATCGAAGGTGGCTACATGCATCCGGATGTCGCCACTGTTTCTGAAGAAGGCTTGCGCGAATACGGCAAAGTGCCGGAGATGGTACGTGATCGTCTGGTCTGGAAAGATCTGCCGAAGAAATCCCCGGATGAAAAAATCGTCCGTAATGCGGACTCTCCGTTCAGCGAGACCGGTGGCTTGAAACTGTTGACTGGCAATCTGGGCCGTTCAGTGATTAAAGTTTCAGCAGTACCGATTGACCGCCATATCATTGAAGCACCAGCGATAGTGTTTACCACCCAGGAAGAACTGCTGAATGCTTTCAAGGCAGGCAAGCTGGAGCGCGACTTTATCGCTGTTGTGCGATTCCAGGGCCCGAGTTCGAATGGCATGCCGGAGCTTCATAAGCTCACACCACCATTGGCTGTGCTGCAAGGCAAGGGTTTCAAGGTCGCGATTGTGACCGATGGCCGCATGAGTGGCGCCTCCGGTAAGGTGCCGGCAGCCATTCATCTAAGCCCTGAAGCTCTGCAGGCCGGCCCGATCGCCAAAGTCAAGACAGGCGATATGATTCGCCTCGACGCGATTGAAGGCACACTGAACGTGCTGCTTGAAGAAGAAGTCTGGGCAGCACGGCCATATGTCAAGCTGACAGAAGAGCAGGAAATTGTAAATTCACACGGCATGGGTAGAGAACTGTTCGGTGGTATGCGCAAGAATGTGAAGACGGCCGAAGAAGGCGCTATCACCTGGCTGTAAGTCATTTAACAATTTATACGCGTTGCTTTTGCTTGCCGTACCTGAACGTACTGCCTTAGCTCGAGTACCTTGCCTAAATTGATTTTGAGATGACCGGTGATCCATCGTCCAAAGTGTACAAATTCAATATCAAAAAGTAGAGACTAGTATGAATACATTAGATTTAGCCAATCACGGCCCAGTGATTCCTGTCATCGTGATTAACAAGGTCGAGGATGCCGTGCCTATGGCTGAAGCCTTGCTGGAAGGCGGCATCAATGTGCTGGAAGTGACGTTAAGAACTTCCTGTGCTTTGCAGGCAATGGAAGCCATTGCCAAGGCTGTGCCTGATGCGATCCTTGGTTCCGGTACTGTCCGTAACATTAAGGATGCCCAGGCATCTAAAGATGCCGGCTGTCAGTTTGCAGTGAGTCCGGGTTATACCAGCGAGCTGGGCCGGGCTGCACGTGAGATTGGCCTGCCATTGTTGCCTGGCGTTTCGACCGGTAGTGAGATCATGACGGCGAATGCTGATGATTATTACTTCCTGAAGTTATTTCCGGCTGTTGCCGTTGGCGGGATCAATTTGCTTAAAGGCTTTGCAGGTCCATTCGGCGACGTTAAATTCTGCCCCACTGGTGGTGTAACAGTCGATTCCGCACCGCAATTCCTGGCTTTGCCTAATGTGGTTGTTTGTGGCGGTACATGGTTAACACCTGCCGATGCAGTGGCAGCAAAGAACTGGAAGCACATTACCCAGCTGGCTAAAGAAGCAAGCGCTATCAAAGCTGCATAATAATGGTTCGGTGGGGCGCAATGCCCCACCCCAATCTGAGAGAGAATGTGGATATAAGCCAATATAAAACCATTGTTTTTGATTGCGATGGGGTTATCCTCGATTCAAATCAACTCAAGACCCAGGCTTATTTCGATACGGCTATTGCTTTTGGTGCCAATGAGCGGCAGGCAAAAGCACTGATGGATTATCATGTCAAATTAGGCGGAATCTCACGCTACCCAAAGTTTGAGTATTTTTTGGCCGAGATTCTTCAGCAGCCAGTCAAAAAACAAGAGATTGATTTTCTACTCGACAAATTCGCCAGCGAAATTCATCATGGATTATTGCATTGCAAAGTGGCCGAAGGCTTGTTTGAGTTGCGAGATCGCTACCCGGATATACGCTGGATGGTTCTTTCCGGGGGGGATCAGCAGGAACTGCGTCTATTGTTCAAAGAGCGTCAATTGAACACTTTGTTCGATGCAGGTATCTTTGGCAGCCCGGACAATAAGGATCAGGTGCTTGCAAGAGAACTGCACAATGGCAATATTGCCAAGCCGGCCTTATTTCTGGGTGATAGTAAATATGATCATCAGGCTGCCACAGCAGCGGGACTGGATTTCATCTTTATCAGCGAATGGACTGAATTCGAAGGATGGACAGAGTATTGTAAAGCCCACGATATTGAGATTGTTGAGCGTTTGGCGACTTTTTTACATGAGTGATCCGGTTTCTTTTTGAAAGATGATGCGCAAAAGCCATTTACTTAGCCAGGAACAATTCGAGCAATTGTTGATCGGCGCAACGGTGCTTGAACAAAATCAACGCGGCCTCAAGGTGCTCAGGCTGCAAAATGGCGATATTCTGAAGATATTCAGAGTCAAGAGCACATTCAGTGCAGCGCGTATTTATTCCTATGCAAGGCGCTTCTGTCGCAATGCCGAGCGGCTACAGAAAATCGGGATTCCCACCATCCAGATAAAGCAACTTTTTCATTTCAAGACCCCTGTAGAAACAGCGGTTTTGTATGCCCCGCTGGAAGGAAAGACATTACGCGAACTGCTTGATTCAAGGCCTCTTACAATTGAAGAGGCAAAGAAGTTGGGTGCATTCATCGCAACATTGCACCATCATGGTGTGCATTTCCGGTCATTGCATCCGGGGAATATTGTACTTGATTCCCAACAGGCTTTCGGCCTGATCGATATTTCGGATATGAGTATCTATCCATGGTGTTTATGGTGCAACACAAGGGCAAGAAGCTTTTCTCATCTGCACCGGTACCCAGAGTACATCCGCATGCTGGGGCCTGAAATCTGGGGGTATCTTGAAGAAGCGTATTTCAGCCATGCCGGATTGCCAACTGCATGTGAATATACTTTACGCCACCATCTGAAAAGGATTTCTGTATTTGCTTCCTTGTAAGCATAATTACCTTTACATAGTTGGCCATGTGGGCGAATTGGCTGTTTGAATTGACCCGACAGGAATGGAAAAGAACATGCAATATCTGGTAATTGGCGGGGCAGGTTATATCGGCTCGCACATGGTTAAACTGCTGGCGCAGCAAGGGCATGGGGTGACTGTGGTTGACGATCTTTCCTCAGGGCGCCGGGAAGCTGTGCTGGGCGGGGAGCTTATCGTGCATGACTTTTCTGATCGCATATTCCTGGATCAGCTGTTTTCGTCGAAAAAATTCGATGGTGTCTTTCATTTTGCATCCCAGATACTGGTTGGCGAATCTGTAACCAATCCGGCCAAATATTACCGTGCCAATACCTTTGCGACGCTGACCCTGCTTGAAGCCATGCGCGATCACAAGATCAACTGCTTCGTCTTTTCATCTACCGCCGCCGTATATGGTGAGCCGGAGTACGTGCCGATTGACGAGAATCATCCGAAAGTGCCTGTGAATCCCTATGGCGCCTCCAAATACATGGTGGAAATGATGCTGGCCGATTTTCACCGGGCACATGGCCTCAATTATGTTGCTTTGCGTTACTTCAATGCTGCCGGGGCTGACCCACAGGCTCGTCTCGGCGAGTGTCACGAGCCAGAGACTCACCTTATTCCGTTGGCGCTCAAGGCTGTCAAGGGTGAAAAACCTCCGCTAAAAATCTTTGGCTATGACTACGATACGCCGGATGGCACTTGCATACGCGACTATATCCATGTCGATGATTTGAGTAGTGCTCACTTACTTGCTATGCAGTATTTGCATAATGGTGGGGTGTCAACTGCATTCAATCTTGGTAACGGTTCTGGCTATAGTGTGCAGCAAGTGATTGATATTGCCTCTAAAGTCAGCGGGAAGTCTGTGCCATTTGAATTGGCCGAACGCCGTGAAGGTGATCCGGCAATACTTGTGGCTGATGCATCAAAGGCACAAAAAATCCTAGGTTGGCAGCCTCTCATCAATGATTTACAGATAATTGTTCAGCATGCTTGGAACTGGGAAGTGGCTAACTAATTACTAAATTCATACAGTTATGATGTTTGCTGAGCTCAGCATTACTGAGATACATGCTCAGGTATTTCGTTAGAGAGGATTTGACCTAGAGCCGTATGTTTTCTATTTGTTTATCCAGTTATTGGTAAAGTTAGCTAAAACAATGAATTATATAAGTATAAAGAATGCTTTCTTGGAATCCATCAGGCCCGAATCCCTGCATCTGAAAGTTATTAGTGTTTGTCTGCTTATGCAAATGCTTAACTGGGGGGAAGCTTATCGTACGTTTGCTTACTTAAACTTACTGATAGTGTTGGTATATGCGTTTCGTGGCTTTGCAAATAGTGCTGATCTTGAGATTAAAAAAGCTTTGGTTTATGCGTTGGTAATGCCAGTTAGCTTTCTAGCGCTACATTCCATATCGATGTTTGAGTTCGAAATTATTAAAGAGATTCGGCATGCTGTCATTGCAGCTTTTCTGGCGCTGGGTATTTACGTATTGGCCAAAAAAAATAGCACCTACGTAAAACAATCGATTTTCTTTCATCTTACGGCGATTATTTTTATTTTTATTTTTATTCAACTGGTTACAGTTGTAATTCTTGGTAAGCCTAATGGCACTACAAAAAACCCACACTATTTAGCGCTCTATAGTTCTTTAGCCCTTATTTTTTGTGTTTACTCATTTGTGAAAGTGCCTGCTTACTTAAAAATATTCTTTGCCTTTGCAATTTTATTGCTTGGTTTTCTTTTATTACATACGGCTTCCAGGCCAGGCTGGATTGCTGTAATTTTTGCGAGCGGGTTAGCATTACTGTTTTTGGAAGGCTCAGTGAGAAAAGTATCGGCTTTGGTTATTTGTCTTACTCTGGCAGGTTTGTTTATAACTAATACCGGAGATTTTTCAGGGAAAGTTAGTGATTTGGTAGTGAATATTTCCAAAGAGGAGCGTGTTACTATTTGGCAAGATACTTGGGAAATGCAAAAAACAAGCACGCCTTTTCAATGGATATTTGGTCATGGACTAGACTCTTTTGAGGAAGACTTCAAACAATATTCTCGTTATCATTTGAAAAATATAGACTTTAATAGCCCACATAATTTTTTTCTGGAATTGATATATATTTCTGGAGTGCTTGGTTTAGGGTTGTTTTTAAGTATCTACATCCATGTATACAAAAAGCTTCTGCTTGGAACCCAACTAAAAACATCTCACAGTAATATTTATTTGTTGTTGATGCTTTTGTTCACTTGTAACCTTATATTAACCAGTATCACCATTCCCTTTTTCACAAGTGTTAACCTGAACATAATTGCCATTGTTGTTGGCTCTGTTATGTTCCTCAATAAAGCGTCCAAATCAAAATGACTGCTCCTATTTCCATAATTATTCCTAATTACAATGGCGCAAATTTATTGCGTAAAAATTTGCCGTCTGTAACTGTCGCAGCAAGAGAATATCGCGGCAGTTGCCAAATTATTGTTGTTGATGATGGTTCGATCGACGATAGCCTGGATGTATTAAGAACAGAGTTTCCGGAAATATATTTAGTTGTACATGAAAAAAACCTAGGTTTCGCCGAGGCTATTCATAGTGGAGTTAAAGCTGCTAAGACGGAACTGTTATTCCTATTAAACTCAGATGTTGAAGTTCAACCGAATCTGCTATTTCCTCTAGTCGGCTATTTTGACGATCCGAATACATTTTCGGTTAATCCTTTGATTTATGACGAGAAGGGTGAAGTGAAGAGGCATTCCTGGAATCTTCGGAAAATTAAGAATGGTCATTTGAAAATTACTGGCTGGACATTGCAAGAAGCACTGGAAAAGCGTGCTGGCGGCCAGAAATTACCCTCTGCATATGCTCATGGCGGATCCTTTATGGTGAGAAAGTCCATGTTCATGGAGCTCAACGGATTCCATCCGATATTTAAGCCTTTTTACAGCGAAGATTACGATTTGGGCTTGAGAGCATGGCGAAGAGGTTGGGCTAGTTACTTTGAACCTCAAGTATATATTGTGCATCAGAGCCAAGGTTCCATACGCTCAAATGTGAAAATGAATTTCGTAAAATGCATAAGACGAAGAAACAGATACTTGATCGAATGGATGCACTTGTCTCCTCTAGAACTGTTGTTTAAGGTCGTGCCATTCTCACTTTTTCAGTTGCTCGGAGAGTTTCTTTTGTTCGATAAAGTCAATTTGAAGGGATTTTATCTAGCGCTTCTTAAATCCGGAGAAGTTATTCAGGCCAGAAATGAGCTGAAACTGAGCAGTAAATATACCTTGAGCGAAGTACTGAGTCGTATTAAATAATTCGAGTAATAGAATCAATAAAGCCTTTTCATTCTTCCTGATATTTTCTTAAAGCTCTTTATTCGTAGAGAATGCAACGTTTATCAATTTAAAATTCTAGACGGTGCAAAATTGTTTTCGGAGGTAATTGCCGGAGGCAATTCAGATGGCCTAGCGGACATTCCCGTTCAAAACAAGGGCTGCATTCCAGTCCTAAATACGCTATGACGGCCTTCTCGCTCATGGGGGGAGTGTGATGCGGGTCGGATGAGCCGTAAATGGCGACGACTTTTCTGCCGAGTGCCGCTGCGACGTGCATCAGGCCGGAATCGTTGCTGACCACGCTTGTTGTCAGCGACATGAGGTCGACTGCTTCTCCCAGCTTGGTTCTGCCGCCCAGGTCCAGGCATCTGTTTTGCGTTAACACATTGATTGTTCCGGTAACAGGCACGTCTTTTTCGGAACCGAACAGCCAGACTTCCCAGCCTTTATCCAGCGCATACTGTGCAACCTCGGCATAGTATTCTGCCGGCCAGCGCTTGGCTTCACCATATTCGGCACCCGGGCATAAGCCTAGAACCGGGGATAGTGGTAAATCCCTGTCCAGTTTTTTCAGTGTAGCGTGTGCATTTGCTGTATCGGCTATCAGGCGCGGATTAGGGATATCTGCAGACAGCGCCTGGTTCCTGTTGATGCCTAGCGCAACAAATCTATCCACCGTGCGAGGCAGCAAGGATTTGTCCAGAGGGCGGATATCATTCAGCAAGCCATAGCGCATTTCGCCGAGAAAGCCTGTACGCCTGGGGATTTTTGCCGCAAAAGGCAGAATGGCTGATTTTAGGGAGTTCGTCAGTAAAATTGCCTGTGTATAGCCCGAGTTTCTCAGCGATTTGCCGAATCTGATGCGCTCGCCCAGCCCAAGCTGTCCATGCTTGAATGGCAATGCGATTTTGCTGCTGACCTCGGGCATACGCTCCAGCAGCGGGAGTGTCCATGCAGGCGCAGCGACATCAATGATGGCTTGTGGATGCTGTTGCTTGATGACCTGGAACAGGCTGTGTGCAAGCACCATATCGCCCACCCAGGCTGGGCCCAGGATCAAAATTCGTGAAGCAGCCTTGGATACAGTCATTGATTCAGGATGCGAGTTTCTCAATAATGCCACTGGTGCTGCGGCCGGGGACGATATCGATCAGCGCGACTTTACCGCCCCATGATTTGACTTCCTTGCCGCCGACCACTTGGTCTTCGGTGTAATCGCTGCCCTTGACGATGATGTCCGGGCGGATGGCGTCTATCAGTTTCAGGGGTGTGTCTTCATCGAAAAGAATGACAGCATCGACCGCTTCCAGTGCAGCGAGTACGCGTGCACGATCCGCTTCATGAATCACCGGGCGGGTCGGCCCTTTCAGAGCACTGACCGAGCGATCCGTGTTCAGGCCGAGAATCAGCTTATCGCCAGTTTTCCTGGCGGCTTCCAGATAAGTGACATGGCCTGTATGCAACAAATCGAAACAGCCGTTGGTAAACACGATGCTTTGCTTCTCAGTCTTCCATTGTTTGACGCGGTTGATCAGGGTGTCGAGTTCGCAGATTTTATCGGCCTGCTTGAATGATCCTTGCGACAGCAGTTCAGCGAGTAGCTCTTCGCGCGTGACCGGAACCGTGCCGACCTTACCAACGACAATACCTGCCGCTATATTCGCCAGTTCAAAAGCCTGGCGGTGGTTGAGGCCATGGACCAGGCCTGCTGCAAGAGTTGCAATCACGGTGTCGCCAGCACCAGATACATCGAATACCTGCTTTGCGGCTGCCGGAATATGAATGGTCTCATCCTTTTCCAGTAGCGAAATGCCTTCCTCACCGCGAGTAACAGCAAGGAACTGCAAGCCGAGCCGATCTCTCAGCTTTGCAGCTGCGGCCAGAAGTTTTTCATTGTCCGCGATATTCACACCGCAAGCTTCTGCCGTTTCTTTCTTGTTGGGCGTCAGTGCGGTTGCACCATGATATTTCGAGTAATCACGGCCTTTGGGGTCAACCAATATGGGAATATTCAGGGCGTTGGCCTGGTCGATGACGGCGCGGCATAGTTCTTCACTGAGGACGCCTTTGGCATAGTCCGAGAGGATCACCACCTCAGGGTTTTGCCCAAGTACCTGGGTAATTCTTTTAAGTAATGTGCTGGTTTCTGTTTCCGTGAAAGCTGCACGGCTTTCCATATCCAGGCGCATCATCTGCTGGTGGCCGCCAAGAATGCGGGTTTTGGTCACAGTCGGACGCTGGTCGGAAGTCACGACGGCATCGCCGTTGATATGCAGGTTTTTAAGCATTTGAAGCAGAGTGCGGCCTTCAGCATCATCGCCGATGACGCCTGCCATGATGGTGTTGATGCCAAGCAAGGCAAGATTTGCTGCGACATTGGCAGCTCCTCCGGCACGTTCGTTTTGTTGCTTGAGCAATACGATAGGCACTGGCGCTTCGGGAGAGATACGGTCAACTTCACCTATCAGATAGCGGTCCAGCATCAGGTCGCCGATAACGAGGGCGGTTTTTCCTGTGCTTGGAAAGCGGTGTTTTACAACTTCAATGAGGTCTTCACGCATCAGTCAGCTTCAAGTAGATCACACAGGCTGTGGCCGATGAAAATATGCGCTTCCTGAATGCGCGGCGTATCGCTGGAAGGCATGATGAGGTTGAAATCACAAAGTGCCGCCAGCTTGCCGCCGGTGCCGCCAGTCATGCCTACCGTCGTTGCACCGATTTCCCTGGCAGTTTCGATAGCGCGCACGACATTCGCACTGTTGCCTGATGTGGTAAGACCTATGACCAGGTCCAACGGGGAGCAGAGTGCTTCAATCTGACGTGCGAAAATATAGTCGTAGCCGTAGTCGTTGCCGACCGAGGTCAGAATCGAAGTATCGGTGGTTAAGGCAATCGCTGGCAAACCGCGACGTTCTTTTTTGTAGCGGCCAACGATTTCTGCCGCGATGTGTTGGCTGTCGGCAGCGCTGCCGCCATTACCCATCAGCAATATCTTGCCGCCGCGCGCGATGCAGGCACGCATCTCGTCAGCTACTTTGCTGATATCGGGAAGCAGGCCCGCCAGCTTCGCCATCACATCCTGATGTTGAGCGAGTGCCGCAGTTAAGTTTTCAATGTTGTTCAAATCATATGTCCTTTAGGCGTATGGGTCGGCCTGCATCAGGTAATTTTGTACATAATCGCGCACGCCTTCTTCCAGGCTGTGGAAAGGCTGGGTGTAACCGGCCGCTCGTACCTTGTCCATCCTGGCTTCGGTGAAGTATTGATACTTGCCGTGCAGGTCTTGCGGCATGTCGATGTAGGTGATGTCAGGAGTTTTATCCATGCTGGTCATCACCGCTGTTGCCAGATCCTTGAATGCACGCGCTTGGCCGGTACCGATATTGTATAGGCCGGAATGCCGGTCATTCGCCAGAAAATGGGCGACAACCGCTGCTGCGTCTTTGACATAGACAAAATCACGTAACTGCATGCCGTCCTGGTAATCAGGCAGATGGCTCTTGAACAATTTCACCGTGCCGTGTTCGCGGAACTGGTTGAAACTATGGAAAGCCACACTTGCCATGCGTTCCTTGTGATATTCGTTCGGGCCGTAGACATTAAAGAATTTGAAACCGCACCATTGGGGTGGCGTGGGCTTGCCTTCCTTCACCTGGCGCAAAGCCCACTGATCGAAGAACTGTTTGGAATAGCCGTAGCCATTCAACGGCCGGAATTGGTCAGTCTGGTTTTCGTCATCTTCATAGCCATGTTCACCACCGCCATAAGTGGCAGCCGAACTGGCATAGAGGAATGGCACATCGCGCTCGGCACACCAGGCCCATAGCGCTTGTGAATATTGGATATTGTCTTGTACCAGTTTGTTGAAGTCGCGTTCAGTCGTGGCGCTAATGGCGCCCATGTGGATGACGGCATCAATATTTTTGGCATTTTTCAGCCAGTCTTGCAATTCGCCTTTATCCAGATAATGGGCATAGCGGCGATGCACCAGATTCTGCCATTGCTCTTGGTGATGCAAACGGTCAACGATGACAATATCATCACGACCTGAAACTTGATTGAGGTGCCAGGCAATCATGCTGCCTATCATGCCTGCACCGCCAGTAATGACGATCATTTTATAATTCCAATGCTTTCTGGATTGCTAATTTCAACTTAGATGTTAAGTCATAGCAAATAAGTCTGACAGTATAGCAAAGCCCTTTATTTTTTAGCGCCCATTGCTTGCGCGCGCAGCCTGGTCAATTCGGCTTTATCTTTGGCACTTGCACTGTCCCAGTCGGTGCTGACCCAGCCTTGCAGGTTTTCCAGCGTGATGTCGCATAATGCATGTATCCACTCGTTACGCTCATTTAGCGCGGGGATGTAATGATATTCGCCGCCGCCATGGCTCTGGAAAGTTTCCTTGCCCTCCATGGCGATTTCTTCCAGCGTTTCCAGGCAATCGCTGGAAAATCCGGGGCAAATGACATCAATCCGCTTGATTTTCTGCTTGCCTAACTCTTCCAGCGTTTGCGCTAGATAAGGCTTCAGCCATTCCGCTTTGCCGAAGCGGGATTGGAAACAGACCATATATTGAGATTTTTCCAGCCCCAGTGCTTCAGCCAGCAGGCGTCCGGTTTTATGGCACTCGCAATGGTAAGGGTCGCCTTTATCCAGCGTATAACGCGGTACACCGTGGAAACTCATGATGAGCTTTTCGGATTTGCCGTTAAGCATCCAGTGCTGTCTCACGCTCTCAGCCAGAGCGGCGATATAAGCTGGATGGTCGTGATAATTCCTTACTGTACGTATCGCTGGTACATTGCGTGCACGCAAAAGTGTGCGCCAGACATCATCCAGCGCTGAAGCGCTGCTGCTCGCTGCGTATTGCGGGTAGAGCGGCATGACCAGGATTTTATGGCAGTGCTGCGCTTTAAGTTTTTGAATGGCGGACGCAACGGAAGGATTGCCGTAACGCATGGCAAATTCCACTGCATATGGACTGTTGATTCTGGTGCTGAGATAGCCTTGCAGCAGTTTTGCCTGCATCTTTGTATGCACAAGTAGCGGAGAACCCTCAGCAGTCCATATCTGCGCATATTTCTCTGCAGATTTTCCGGGCCTGATGTTGAGGACGATGCCGTTAAGTATCAACCACCAGATCAGGCGTGGAATCTCGACCACGCGTCGATCACTGAGAAACTGCTTGAGATAAGGCCTGAGTGCTTTACCAGTAGGTGCTTCCGGTGTTCCGAGATTCACCAGCAAAATGCCAACGCGCTGCTGATCGCCATGTGCATAAGGCGGTTCGGTCAAATAGTAAGCCATATTCCCTTAGTTGTTGGAAAGTGCGTTGGAGAGAAGCTTTGCCGTGACATCAACGATAGGAATCACTCGCTCATAAGCCATACGCGTTGGACCAATGACACCCAATGTGCCGATCACCTGGCCCTGTGCTTCGTAGGGCGCAGTCACCATGCTGCATTCATCCAGAGGCAGGTAACCGGATTCACCGCCAATGAATATCTGTATGCCCTCTGCGCGCTGGCTGTTACCCATCAATTGCATCAGTTGGGTGCGGCGTTCGAATACTTCGAAAAGCTTGCGAAGGGAGCCGACATTGGTAGAAAGATCGTCAACCTGCAATAGATTATGCTCGCCGGAAATGACTACGCCATCCTTGTCTTCTTTCAAAGCCTTGCCGCTGGCTTCCATCGCAGCAGACATCAAACGTGTCATATCAGACTGCATCTGCTTCAACTCTTCATGCAATTTGACTTGTACCTGCTCGAAGGTAAAACCGGTGTAATGCTGGTTGAAGAAGTTGCTCGCCTGCGTCAGCTCCGATGCGGAATACGGCTTTTCCGCCATGATGATGCGGTTCTGTACATTGCCGTCTGTAGTGACGATAATCACCAGAATGCGTCGTTCCGAGAGCGGCATGAATTCAAGATGGCGGAAAGCGATACTTTTGCGCTTGGGTATCAATACGACACCCGCAAACTGTGTCAGGTTTGACAGCATGCTGGCGGTCACTGAAATCAGTTCCTGCGGATCCGGTGACGAAAGCTCCGAAGCCAGGCGTTTGATTTCCTTGCTTTGCAAAGGCTGTATCGTCAGCAAGCTATCAACGAAGAAACGATAGCCGCGCTGTGTTGGAATGCGTCCGGCCGAGGTATGGGGGCTGGTAATAAAGCCTAATTCTTCAAGGTCCGACATCACATTGCGAATGGTGGCGGGGCTGAGATCAAGGCCGGAACATTTGGACAAGGTGCGCGAGCCTACCGGCTGACCATCACTAATGTAATGTTCGACCAGGGTCTTTAAAAGAATTTGTGCACGTTTATCTAACATAGATTGGCGCCTGTCAGCACCCTTGTGACTAGCTTTAATTGAAGAAATTCACCTCAGAATCAAGGCAAATTATCGACCACTATTACTTATATCGCAAGCCATGAAAATGATTGTGCAGTTGCCAAAGGAAATAGCTTCAATCGTTCTGGCACCTATGCCGTCATGCGCATCTATGATTTAATGCCAGCGATGAAAAGTGTATTTAAGAATATCGCCTTGATTGGCAAATTTATGAATGCCGAAACCAGCGAACAAGTTGGAGTTCTGGCCCGTTTCCTTGCTGAACAGAATCTGGGTGTCGTGGTCGAGGAAAATACCGCCGAACAATCCATGCTGACGGATTACGTTACAGCGCCGATTGACGACATCGGCCGCGATGTCGATCTGGCGATCGTGCTGGGAGGCGATGGCACCATGCTGACGGCGGCGCGTTCATTTGTGGATTACGATATCCCCCTGATCGGTATCAATCGTGGCCGTTTCGGATTCTTGACAGACCTGGCTGCTGAAAACATGCTGGATGGCATCGCGCAAATACTGCTGGGTGAGTTTGATAAAGAAGAACGCATGTTGCTTGTGGCCGCTTTAGAGCGGGGCGGCAAACAAATCAGCAAAGGTCACGCGCTGAACGACGTGGTGGTTAACAAGAATGGTGCTGCCAAGCTGATAGAACTGGAAGTCTACATTGATGGCCAGTTTGTTCACCGGCAGCGTTCTGACGGCCTGATCGTTTCCACGCCTACCGGCACCACTGCCTATTCCCTGTCGGCGGGCGGGCCTATTCTGCATCCAACGCTGGACGCGATTGCGCTGGTGCCTATCTGTCCGCATACATTGAGTAATCGGCCGATTGCCATCAATAGTGCAAGCCGGGTCGAAGTCACTTTGATGCATGCAGAAGATGCGTGCGTGCATTTCGATGGGCAAATACATGCCTCATTGCTGGAAGGCGATAAAATGATAGTCCAGCGCGCCAAAGAGACGATTACCTTGCTGCATCCACGCGGGCATAGTCATTTCGCCATGCTGCGCAAAAAATTGAACTGGGGTTAACGAGAACAAGAAATACTATGCTTCAAACGCTCTCCATCCGTGACTTCGTCATTGTCGATAAACTCGATCTTGAGTTTGCCAAAGGATTTACCGTGCTGACAGGCGAGACTGGGGCAGGTAAATCCATTTTGATCGACGCGCTCTCCCTGGCATTGGGTGCCAGGGGTGAAGGTGGCATTACGCGTGCAGGTTGCGAGCGGGCTGAAATTGTCGCGAGCTTTGAGATTGCAGCATTATCTGAACTACAGGACTGGCTAAAGGAAAGCGAATTACAAGCAGAGGATAGCAACCTGATACTGCGTCGCATCATATATGCCGATGGGCGCTCGCGTGCTTTCATCAACGGCATGCCGGCCAACATCCAGCAATTACGAGAGGCTGGTGACTTTCTCGTCGATATCTACAGCCAGCACGCCCATCATTCTTTATTGAAGCAAACCTACCAGCGGCAAGTGTTGGATAGTTATGCAGGCCTGACTGAGCTGGCAAGCCAGGTCGCTGAATATTACCGTGTGTGGCATGCCTTGCATCAGCGACGCATTGAGATGGAACAGAACGCACAGGCTTATGCGGACGAATTGGCCGAGTTGCGTGACCAGGTGCGCGAGCTGTCCCAGCTGTCGGTCTCGGCAGAAGAGTGGGAAGAGTTGCAGCAGGAACATCACCGGCTGTCACATGCTGCCAGCCTGCTTGCAGGCGGTGAGACATGTCATGAACTGCTGAGTGAAGCTGAGTTTTCCGTGCTGGGCCAGTTATCGGTTGCGCAACACAAGCTGCAAGGCTTGCTTGAGTTCGACAGTAGCCTGCAGGAAGCTCTGGAAACCCTGGATTCCGCCATTATCCAGCTGGAAGAAACCGACCGCTTCCTCAATCGATATCTGCAGCGTACCGACCTGGATCCGGAGCGCTTGAATGAAGTCGAACAACGTATTCAGGCGATTCATGCGGCAGGCAGGAAATACCGTGTGCGACCGGAAGAGCTGCCGCCCTTGCTGGAAACATGGCAGGCGCGTATGGTCGAGCTGGATGGTGCGGGAGATGATGCCGCTCTCCTGAAACAGGAAATGGAAGCCAGGCAGGTCTATGATGCAGCTGCACAAAAACTGAGCGTTGACCGTAAGCAAGCGGCTGCTGCATTGAGCAGGGAAATCACTGCAAGAATGCAGGAGCTTGCCCTGGCTGGCGGCAGTTTCAGCGTGTCGCTTGAAGCGCAGCCGCCCGCGGCATCTGGCCTGGAACAGGTCGAGTTTCTGGTTGCCGGTCATGCCGGTATACCAGCCAGACCGCTGGCGAAAGTCGCATCAGGCGGGGAGTTATCAAGAATCAGTTTGGCGATTCGAGTAGTGACGGCTCAGCAGGGCGATATTCCGACCATGATATTCGACGAGGTCGATGTCGGTATCGGTGGCGGTGTCGCGGAGATTGTTGGACAACTGCTAAAAGAACTTGGCGTGAAGCGCCAGGTGTTGGTGATCACTCACTTGCCGCAAGTTGCTGCACAGGGCGCTGAGCACCTGCGTGTCAGCAAGTCAGTTTCCGGCGGGCAAACCCTCAGCAGAATCGAGACGCTTGCTCAGGCTGAGCGTGTTGATGAGGTTGCGCGCATGCTGGGTGGCGTCGAGATTACAGAAACGACACGCCAGCACGCAACCGAGATGCTAGGCATCTAGCTTTATCGAACATCTAGGGTTTGTGCGGGCAGGGTTGTTTGGTGCAGTCGGCATAAATATAGAGCGAGTGTTCGTGTATCTTGAATCCGCGGGACTCAGCAGCCATTTTCTGGCGTTTTTCAATCTCATCGTCACAGAATTCTTCAACACGGCCGCATTGCAGGCACACGATGTGGTCGTGATGTCCGCCCTGGTTCAGTTCAAAAACAGCCTTGCCACTTTCGAAGTGGTGTCTCATCAACAGGCCGGCTTGTTCGAACTGGGTTAATACTCGATAGACCGTGGCCAGGCCCACATCTTCGCCAGTTGTCAGCAATATTTTATAAACATCTTCAGCGGAAAGATGGCGTTCTTTGCTGTTTTCAAACAGGCTAAGCACTTTTAATCTGGGCAATGTGGCCTTGAGGCCAACGCTCTTTAATTCGTCAGGTTCTCGCATAGTCGTCACCAATCACTTTCAGGGTGGCTGTTTAGGGTAGTCAGTGTCGTGGTATATTAACGCCATTTCCCACCAAAGTCATGGTAATGCGCCACATCATAATTTTACTTGCACTATTGTGCGTTTCTTGTAGTTCTGCTTTGCCGTCATTAAAACCCTATCGCATGGATATCCAGCAGGGTAATGTCGTGACGTCCAAAATGATGATGCAACTTCGCCCCGGGATGACCAAGTCCCAGGTGCGATTCATCATGGGTACGCCGCTCATTCAGGATAGCTTTCACAGCAATCGCTGGGATTACTTCTACCAGATGCGACAAGAAGGCAAGATTGTCGAGCAGCGTCGCGTCATCCTGGAATTTGAAGATGATGCGTTGGCCAGGGTGCGTGGCGATGTGATTCCTGCCGGTTCTGGCCAGCAGGATCTGGCAACTCCAGCTACAACGCCGGAATCCTTGAGCAAGGCTGGTTCAGCCAAGGCAAAAAAGGATGAGAAGGGGCTGGTCGATAAACTCAAGTTCTGGAAATCCGACGACGAAAAGAAAGCTGATGAACAACCCTCTGTATTGGTTGTGCCTGCCGGAAGCGAGACGCTGACACCAGCAGTGCCAGCATCCTCACCTGCGCCGATTGAAGCGCCTGCTGCTGTACCCGCACAGGATGCAATACCAGCTGCCTCGGAGCCTGCCGCTGTGGCCGATCCGGCTCCTCAGGAAGCCGCGCCAGCAGCAGAGCCTGTTCCAGACTCTGTCAAGGTTGAGCCGGTCACGGGTCCGGAGCCTTTGGCTGCACCTGTGCCAGTTCCTGTAGAGCCACAGTCAGTCCCTGAGTCTTCCGCTCCGAGCACCACTGAGTCGGCTGGAGATTCAATGCAACTGATGCTGGATCGCAGTATTGATCTGCCAACCGATGCAGGCAATCCAAGTAACGTCTCGAACCCATCTCAGGCGCCAGATGCTGATTTGCCGTCAGAAGCCTCGCCTGATTTCTTTGAGCGCATGTTAGAGAAAATTGGTTTTTAATTTTTTGACAAATGCAACAGATAGGCGATTGGGGAATTTAAGGAAATGGTGAAAGTAGTTATCGCGGGTGCTTCAGGCCGTATGGGGCAGGCCTTGTTGGAAGGTATTTTTGCCGATAGCGAGTTGCAACTGCACGGTGCGATTGATCGTGAAGATAGCCCGCGTATTGGCCGCGATGCAGGCGAGCCTTTTGGCCGTGTCACTGGCGTAAAGATTGGTTCGGATGTCGATGCGGCAATCGAGGGCGCGGATGTGCTGGTTGATTTCACCAGGCCTGAAGCCAGCATGGAATATCTTGCTGCGTGCGAGAAAGCTGGCGTCAAACTGGTCATCGGCACGACAGGATTCACACCGGAGCAGAAAAGCCTGATTGCGCAGGCTGCCCAAAAAGTATCCATCGTTTTTGCCCCTAACATGAGTGTCGGCGTGACTTTGCTGATTAATCTGGTGCAAGCTGCAGCCAAGGTATTGGCCGATGGTTATGATGTGGAAATTATCGAGGCGCATCATAGACATAAGGTGGATGCACCTTCGGGCACTGCCTTGCGCTTGGGTGAAGCTGCTGCTGCTGTGCTGGGCCGTGATTTGCAGGAATGCGCTGTGTACGGCCGTGAAGGCGTCACCGGTGAGCGCGATGCCAACACCATAGGTTTCGCGACCGTGCGTGGCGGTGATGTAGTGGGAGATCATACGGTCCTGTTTGCCGGTACGGGTGAGCGTGTAGAGTTGACCCATAAGGCCAGCAGTCGAGCGACCTTTGCTTTAGGTGCATTGCGTGCTGCCAAGTATCTGAACGACAAGAAAGCCGGGCTTTTCGATATGCAGGATGTATTGGGACTTAAATAAATCGTCATTTCCTGAGCTGCTGGAAGAAACCACGTTGAAGCGGCGGCGGCTTTAAGCTATAATTCGTTCAAATTATCAAGCGGGAAGAGTGCACACTCCTCCCGCTTTGCACATCCGCTTCCGGGCTTGTTTGTCTGGCCAGAAGTTAAATTATTACAAGGAGTTATGAATTGCCGCAAACCCTGCCAGCCATGCAGCCTGCAATCTTGGTTCTCGCAGACGGGACAGTGTTTAAGGGCATTTCAATTGGCGCTTCAGGTCATACCGTGGGTGAGGTTGTATTCAATACATCCATGACCGGCTACCAGGAAATCCTCACTGATCCCTCCTACACTAAACAGATTGTTACGCTGACCTATCCTCATATCGGTAATACCGGGGTCAATAGCGAAGATGTCGAATCCGATAAGATCTACGCAAGCGGTTTGATTATTCGCGATCTGCCGCTGGTGCACAGTAACTGGCGGGCCGAACAAAGCCTTTCCGAATATCTCAGTTCAAACAATGTCGTTGGTATTTCAGATATCGACACGCGTAAATTGACGCGCATACTCCATGAAAAAGGTGCGCAAGCCGGCTGCATCATGGCTGGCGAAGTGGATGAAGCCAGGGCGTTGGAACTGGCCAAAGGTTTCCCTGGGTTGTCAGGCATGGACCTGGCAAAAGTGGTCAGCACCGAAAAGCCTTATGTGTTCGAAGATGGTGAATGGGCGCTAGGCCAGGGTTATTCCAAGCCCGGCAATCCTAAATACAATGTCGTGGCTTTTGATTACGGCGTTAAGCGCAATATCTTGCGTATGCTGGTAGAGCGCGATTGCAAAGTTACAGTGCTGCCCGCGCAGGCAACCGCGCAGGAAGCCATGGCGCTGAAACCGGATGGCATTTTCCTCGCTAATGGGCCGGGCGACCCGGAGCCATGTGATTACGCCATTGAGGCAATCAGGACGCTGGTAGATAGCGGCATCCCTGTTTTTGGTATCTGTCTTGGGCATCAGCTGTTAGGTCTCGCTAGCGGTGCCAAAACCTTGAAGATGAAATTTGGCCACCATGGCGCTAACCATCCTGTTCAGGATATGGATGATAAGCGCGTGTTTATTTCCAGCCAGAATCATGGTTTTGCTGTCGATCCCTTGACCTTACCTGCCAACCTGCGGGTAACCCATGTCTCCCTGTTCGATAACAGCCTGCAAGGCATTGCCCGTACAGACAGGCCGGCGTTCAGTTTCCAGGGTCACCCGGAAGCCAGTCCAGGTCCGCACGAATTGAGTTATCTATTCGATCGATTTGTCGATCTCATGCAGCAGCATAAGCAATAAGTTACGAAAAATTATGGCAAAACGTACAGACATCAAAAGTATTCTGATCATCGGCGCTGGTCCGATCGTCATCGGCCAGGCCTGTGAGTTCGATTACTCAGGTGCACAAGCCTGCAAGGCACTGCGTGAAGAAGGTTACCGTGTCATTCTGGTGAACTCCAACCCGGCGACCATCATGACCGATCCGGAGATGGCGGATGCGACCTATATCGAGCCTGTCACCTGGCAAATGGTTGAAAAAATCATCGCCCTGGAGCGTCCTGATGCCTTGCTGCCGACCATGGGTGGTCAAACTGCGCTGAATTGCGCTCTGGACCTGGCCAAGCATGGCGTACTGGAAAAATACAATGTCGAGTTGATCGGCGCCAGCAAGGAAGCGATCGATAAAGCCGAGGACCGTGAGAAATTCAAGCAGGCCATGACCAAGATCGGCTTGGGCTCTGCGCGTTCGGCTGTTGCACATAGTCTGGAAGAAGCTTTGCAGGTGCAATCGACGATCGGCTATCCTGCGATTATCCGCCCTTCATTCACCATGGGCGGTAGCGGTGGCGGCATTGCCTACAATCGCGAAGAATTCCTGGCGATTTGCGAACGCGGGCTCGAAGCCTCGCCGACCAGTGAGCTGTTGATTGAAGAATCCCTGCTCGGCTGGAAAGAGTACGAGATGGAAGTCGTGCGCGATAGCCAGGACAACTGCATCATCATCTGCTCTATCGAGAACCTTGATCCGATGGGCGTGCATACTGGCGACTCCATCACTGTTGCGCCGGCACAGACGCTGACGGATAAGGAATACCAGATCATGCGTAACGCCTCATTGGCGGTATTGCGTGAGATCGGCGTCGATACTGGCGGTTCCAATGTGCAGTTCGCGATCAATCCGGACGATGGCCGCATGATCGTCATCGAAATGAACCCTCGCGTGTCGCGTTCGTCCGCGTTGGCATCCAAGGCGACGGGTTTCCCGATTGCCAAAGTCGCTGCCAAACTGGCGGTCGGCTATACGCTGAACGAACTGAAGAACGAAATTACCGGCGGTGCAACACCAGCATCGTTTGAGCCTTCCATTGATTACGTCGTTACCAAGATTCCGCGTTTTGCCTTCGAGAAATTCCCGCAGGCAGATTCAAGACTGACGACGCAGATGAAGTCGGTCGGCGAAGTGATGGCGATCGGCCGCACTTTCCAGGAGTCATTCCAGAAAGCCTTGCGTGGCCTCGAAGTAGGTGTGGACGGCCTGGATGAAGTCACTACCGATCTTGACCGGATTCAAAAGGAATTGGGCGAGCCGGGCCCTGAACGTATCTGGTATGTAGGTGATGCTTTCCGTCAGGGCTTGAGCGTAGATGACGTCTTCAATCTCTCTAAAATCGATCCTTGGTTCCTGGTGCAAATCGCTGACATCATCAAGCGTGAAGAAGCGCTGAAGGGCCGTAACCTGGCCGATCTGGACCGGGATATGCTGTTCCAGATCAAGCGCCGCGGTTTTTCCGACAGGCGCCTCGCCAAGTTGCTGGCGACCGATCAACATGCCGTGCGCGCTTATCGCCAGGCCTTGAATGTCCGTCCGGTCTACAAACGTGTTGATACCTGTGCTGCCGAGTTTTCGACCGATACGGCTTATATGTATTCCACCTACGAGGAAGAATGCGAAGCGCAACCGACCGATAAAAAGAAGATCATGGTGCTGGGTGGCGGGCCTAACCGCATCGGCCAGGGCATTGAGTTCGATTATTGCTGCGTACATGCCGCTTTTGCCATGCGCGAAGACGGCTATGAAACCATCATGGTCAACTGCAACCCCGAGACGGTTTCAACCGATTACGATACTTCCGACCGCCTGTATTTCGAGCCGGTAACGTTGGAAGATGTGCTGGAGATCGTTGCAATCGAGAAGCCGGTTGGTGTCATCGTTCAATACGGCGGTCAGACGCCACTGAAGCTTGCGCGTGATCTTGAAAAGGCTGGTGTACCTATCATCGGTACGACGCCGGATGCTATCGACCGTGCCGAAGATCGCGAGCGCTTCCAGATCATGCTGCAGGATCTGGGCTTGAAGCAGCCGCCAAACCGTACTGCGCGTACGCCGGAAGAAGCGTTGCGTCTGGCTCAGGAAATTGGCTATCCGCTGGTGGTCCGTCCTTCCTATGTCCTGGGTGGCCGCGCGATGGAAATCGTGCAGGAACAGGCACAGCTTGAACGCTATATGCGTGAAGCCGTTAAGGTTTCCAATGAGTCTCCGGTATTGCTGGACCGTTTTCTCAATGATGCCAAGGAAGTCGATGTTGATGCGCTGTCTGACGGCGAAGAAGTGATTATTGGCGGTATCATGGAACACGTGGAGCAGGCTGGTGTGCATTCCGGCGATTCTGCATGTTCATTGCCGCCTTACAGCCTGTCCGAAGAATTGCAGAATGAATTGCGGGATCAGACCGTCAAGATGGCGAAAGCCCTCGGCGTGGTCGGTCTGATGAATGTGCAATTCGCCATTCAGGGCGACACAGTTTATGTGCTGGAAGTGAATCCGCGTGCTTCACGTACCGTACCTTTTGTCTCCAAGGCTTGTGGCCTGCAGCTGGCAAAAGTCGCTGCACGTTGCATGATAGGCACTAAACTCAAGGATCAAGGCGTCACCAGGGAAATCGTACCGCCTTATTATTCGGTCAAGGAAGCTGTCTTCCCGTTCATCAAGTTCCCTGGAGTCGATACCATCCTCGGTCCGGAGATGAAATCTACCGGTGAAGTCATGGGCGTCGGCCGTACCTTTGCCGAGGCCTTTGTGAAATCACAACTTGGCTCCGGCGATAAGTTGCCCAAGGGCGGCAAGGCTTTTGTCAGTGTGCGCCGTGAAGACAGGGAACGCGTGATCGAAATCGCTCAAGCGCTCTCCGATCTGGGATTCCAACTGGTAGCCACTAAGGGATCTGCTTCTGCATTGGCAGGCGCCGGATTGAAAGTAACGCCAGTTAACAAAGTAGCTGAAGGCCGCCCGCATATTGTTGATATGATCAAGAACGGCGACATCAGTTTTATTGTCAATGTGACTGAAGATAAACGTGCGGTGGCAGACTCCTACGAAATTCGCCGTAGTGCGCTTCAGCAGAAAGTCACTTACTATACTACCTTGGCCGGTGCCAAAGCTGCCTGTGTCGGCATGGCGCATATGCAGGAATTGGAAGTAGAGTCTCTACAAAGCTTGCATCTACAACTGGCAAAGTAATAATATAGGAACTAAATCCGAACCACGCCTAGTCGCTAGGTGTGGTTTTTGTTTTATGTAACAAGACAGAGGTTAAGAACAAATGAATCAGATTCCAGTCACGATTAGAGGCGCAGGGCTCCTGAAAGAAGAGCTGCAGCGCCTGCGCAGTGTTGATCGCCCATATATTATTCAGGCCATCGCAGAAGCGCGTGCGCAGGGCGATTTATCGGAAAATGCCGAATATGAAGCGGCTAAGGAGCGCCAGAGCTTTATCGAAGGCCGTATTGCCGAGATTGAAGCCAAGCTTTCAAATGCCCAGATTATCGATCCCCTTACTTTGAATGCCGATGGTCGCTGTGTGTTTGGCTCTACGGTCGAAGTGGAAGATTTGGATAATGGCGGTACCAGTACCTATCAAATCGTCGGTGATGACGAAGCCGATATCAAATCCGGCAAAATCTCTGTCAGCTCACCAATCGCCCGTGCCTTGATCGGCAAGACTCCGGGCGATGTCGCTGAAGTCATGGCACCAAGTGGTTTGCGTTCATACGAAATTCTGGACGTGCAGTACATCTGATGAACCAGTGGTCTGATAAGCTGGCGCTGATCGTCATCACCGCATGGGTCGGCGCGCTATGGGCAGTTGGCTATCTTGCGGCCCCTGCACTTTTTTACACCCTGGAGAATAGGCAGCTCGCTGGCATGCTGGCGGGAAAAATGTTCACGCTAGTGGCTTATGTCGGCATCGGTGCTGCTTTTTACCTGCTTATTCACCGCTTGGTCAGGTTCGGAACCGGGGCCCTGAGGCAGGGTTTCTTCTGGGTAGTGCTGGCGATGCTATTACTGGTATTAGCTGGTCACTTCGGCATTCAGTCCCTACTTGCAAGCCTTAAGGCGCAAGCCATGCCGGCCGATGTGATGCAAAGCATTTTTGCTGACCGATTCAGAACCTGGCACGGCGTTGCAAGCATTGCCTATTTGATTGAAAGCTTGCTCGGTATTGCTCTGGTACTTAAAGCGAGATAACGAGCGCTTAAGGCAAAGTGATTCTGGATTTTTCAGATGGGCGATAAACTACTAACTGTTTGCCGATATGGTGAACAGCCGTAGCACCGGATTTTTCGCAGATTTCCTCTAACATTTTGAGACGCAAAGTACGGTCATCTCCTGAAACCTTGATCTTGATAAGTTCATGGGCATTCAGGGCGAGTTCAATCTCTTTCATTACCTGTTCAGTCAGGCCGTTATTACCAATGCTGACAACAGGATTAAGATGATGACCAAGGCCGCGCAGGTAAGTGATTTGTTTGGAGTTCAAAGGCTGTATCTCGTTGATTCGAAAAGGCTCGCATTCTAACACATGCCCTCACTCTCATGAAAAGAACTCGTACAAGTAAAGGCTGGATGCAGGAGCATGTCAATGACGAGTATGTCAAACGTGCCCAGCGCGATGGTTATCGTGCACGCGCTGCCTATAAATTGATCGAGATCGACGATAAAGACCGTCTGATCAAGCCGGGCATGGTTATTGTAGACCTTGGCTCGACACCGGGTAGCTGGTCGCAGGTGGCGACACAGCGCCTTAAAGGGCAGGGCAGGATTATTGCCCTGGACTTGCTGGAGATGCAGCCGATCCCGGGCGTGCAGTTCATTCAAGGCGATTTTCGTGAACAGGCTGTGCTGGATCAATTGGAAGCCACTTTGGGAGAATCGCGCGTAGACCTTGTAATTGCAGATATGGCCCCCAATATAAGTGGCATTAGTGACGTTGATCAGGCAAATGCCATGTACCTTACTGAGTTAGCATTGGATTTCAGCTATAAATGGTTGAAACCAGGCGGCAATTTCTTGGTCAAAGTTTTCAACGGCAGCGGGTTCGAAGAAATCGTAGTAAATATGCGGCAAGGTTTTGATAAAGTAGCAACGAGAAAACCAAAGGCGTCCAGAGATCGCAGTAGTGAAGTTTATTTGCTGGGCACAGGTCGGCGTATTGAGCTTCAGTAAGTACATTGCAAATATTGAATTTGCGCAAGATTTTCCAGAAAAATAGGTTTAGAATTAAAGCAGTAAGCTCCCATTAATTTAAGGATCGGGATTTTGAACAATATCGTTAAGAACATTGCCATTTGGCTCATCGTTGCATTGGTGCTGATGACTGTATTCAATCAGTTCGGCGCCAAAAGCGCGTCCGAAGGCCAGGTGGTTTACTCTCAATTCATCGACCAGGTGAAACAAGGCCAGATCGCCAAGGTCACGATTGATGGTCGTGTGTTGCGCGGCGAAACCAATGATGGCCGCAAATTCAACACCTATGCGCCTTCCGACCCATGGCTGGTTTCCGACCTGCTGAAGAACAACGTCATCGTTGAAGCCAAGCCTGATGAAGAGCAGTCCCTGCTGATGAGCATCTTTGTTTCATGGTTCCCGATGCTGCTGCTGATCGGTGTCTGGATATTCTTCATGCGCCAGATGCAGGGTGGCGGCAAGGGCGGTGCATTCTCTTTCGGCAAGAGCCGTGCGCGCCAGCTGGATGAAAGCTCCAACCAGATCACTTTTGCCGATGTGGCCGGCTGCGATGAATCGAAAGAACAGGTTTCAGAACTGGTTGAATTCCTGCGCGATCCAGGTAAATTCCAGAAACTGGGTGCACGTATCCCTCGCGGTGTCCTGATGGTCGGCCCTCCTGGCACGGGTAAGACTTTGCTGGCGAAAGCGATTGCCGGCGAAGCGAAAGTACCGTTCTTTACCATCTCCGGTTCAGACTTTGTTGAAATGTTCGTCGGTGTCGGTGCTGCCCGCGTGCGCGACATGTTCGAACAGGCCAAGAAGAGCGCGCCATGTATCATCTTCATCGATGAAATCGATGCGGTCGGCCGTCATCGTGGCGGCGGTACTGGTGGCGGTAACGATGAGCGTGAGCAGACCTTGAACCAGTTGCTGGGCGAGCTTGACGGTTTTGAAGCGAATTCCGGCGTGATTGTGATTGCCGCGACCAACCGTGCGGACGTGCTTGATAAAGCCTTGTTGCGTCCTGGTCGTTTTGACCGCCAGGTCATGGTCGGCTTGCCTGATATCCGCGGTCGTGAACAGATTCTTCTTGTTCATATGCGCAAGGTGCCAATCGATCCTGATGTCAAAGCCGATATCCTTGCGCGCGGTACGCCTGGTTTCTCCGGCGCCGATCTGGCGAACCTTGTGAACGAAGCTGCATTGATTGCGGCTAACCGTAACAAGCGCACGGTGGATATGGAAGACTTCGAGGATGCCAAGGACAAGATATTCATGGGTCCCGAGCGCCGTTCGATGGTCATGCGTGAAGAAGAGCGCCGCAATACTGCATACCATGAATCCGGTCACGCGGTGGTCGCCAAGCTTTTACCTAAAGCCGATCCTGTCCATAAAGTGACTATCATGCCGCGCGGCTGGGCATTGGGCCTGACCTGGCAGTTGCCTGAGCATGACCGCATCAGTAACTACAAGGACAAGATGCTGGAAGAGATTTCCATCCTGTTCGGCGGACGTATTGCCGAAGAGTTGTTCATGCATCAGATGTCTACCGGTGCTTCAAACGACTTCGAGCGCGCTACCAAGCTGGCACGCGACATGGTGACTCGCTTTGGTATGTCCGATACCCTGGGTACGATGGTTTATGTGGACAACGACCAGGATTCGTTCTTCGGCCGCATGTCTTCAAGAACTGTCTCTGAAGCGACGCAACAGAAAGTCGATACTGAAGTTCGCCGTATTCTTGATGAGCAATATGGTGTTGCACGTAAGCTGTTGGAAGATAATCGCGACAAGGTAGAAGCGATGACTGCTGCTCTGTTGGAATGGGAAACCATTGATGCCGATCAGATTAACGACATCATGGCAGGCCAGCCGCCACGTGCGCCGAAGCCAAGCCAGACTGTAGTCAAGCCCAAGCGTGATACTGGCAGTACTCCTGGCCCAACGGCAGAGCCTGCACCACAACCATCAGCAAAAACCTAATATTTATCCAATCTGCGAAGCCACATCAGGTTTGGAGTTCCGGCACTAAAAGTGTTGGTAGCTCCAGGTCCGGTGTGGCTTAATTGTTATATGAATCCATCTCATCTTTTTCTTTGCGGTAAATATCAGCTTGATCTCTCTTTTCCACGTGTGATGGGCATCGTCAATGTCACGCCTGATTCTTTTTCGGACGGCGGTAAATTTGAATCCACGGAAAAAGCAATAGAACACGGCCTGCAGCTGGTGGCAGAAGGTGCTGATATTCTCGATATCGGCGGTGAGTCTACGCGCCCGGGCGCAACTCCAGTCAGCCTGGAAGATGAATTGGCCAGAGTGGTGCCGGTTATTGAGGCTTTATCCAAAGTGGCCGGTGTTCCGCTCTCTATCGATACCTATAAACCGGAAGTGATGCGCGCGGCGATTGCAGCAGGCGCTGATATCGTCAACGATGTTCGCGCATTGCAGGAGCCTGGCGCGCTGGAGATCGTTGCCGCTAGCCAGGCAGGCGTGTGTTTGATGCATATGCAGGGCACACCGCAGACCATGCAGATCGATCCGCAATATGAGGATGTCGTAACCGAAGTAAACGCCTTCCTGGCACAGCGTCTTGCAGCTGCAGAAGCGGCAGGTATTGTGCGCGAAAGAGTGGTTCTTGATCCTGGATTTGGTTTCGGCAAGAAGACAGAACATAATCTGCAGCTACTGCAACAGCTTGATAAGACGTTACAGATCGGTCGTCCTTTGCTGGTTGGCTTGTCACGGAAATCCGTATTGGGCCAGATTACAGGCGGCGATGTTTACGTGCGTTTGCATGCCAGCCTTGCAGCATCGGTGATATCGACGATGAAAGGCGCTAGAATTGTGCGTGTGCACGATGTAAAAGCCACGGCGGATGCTTTGAAAGTCGTGGCAGCAGTTATTTAAGAATCAGGGTCGGATATAAGAATGACAAGAAAATATTTCGGTACGGACGGTATTCGCGGGCGGGTTGGTGAGGCGCCAATCACACCGGATTTCGTCATGCGTTTGGGTTATGCGGCTGGCCGTGTGTTAGCGAGTGCCGATGGCCGCATGAGCAAAGGTAGTCGTCCTACAGTGCTGATCGGTAAAGACACCCGCATATCGGGTTATATGCTTGAGGCCGCGCTGGAATCCGGCCTGGCAGCAGCGGGTGTAGATGTCATGCTGACCGGCCCAATGCCTACACCTGCGGTAGCTTATCTCACTCGCGCATTACGCGCGCAGATCGGGATTGTCATCACTGCATCGCATAATCCCTTTGAAGATAATGGCATCAAGTTTTTCTCCGCTGAAGGTACCAAGTTGCCGGATGAAGTTGAACTGGCGATAGAAGCCGAGCTGGAGAATCCCATGCAAGTAGTGCCTTCCGCGTGCTTGGGTAAGGCCAGGCGTATCGATGATGCGGCAGGTCGTTATATCGAGTTCTGCAAAGGCAGTTTCCCTAATGCGCTTGACCTGCGCGGGCTCAAGATCGTCCTCGATTGTGCGCATGGTGCGACCTATCATGTTGCACCTTCAGTTTTTCATGAACTGGGTGCTGAGATTGTCGTTATCGGCAACCAGCCGGATGGTCTCAATATTAATCTGGATTGCGGTTCAACTCACACCGCACTCATCTGCAAGGCTGTGCTTGAGCACGGTGCTGATTTAGGTATTGCATTTGATGGTGATGGCGATCGCGTGATGATGGTCGATCATACCGGCAGGCTGCTGGATGGCGACCAGTTGCTCTATATTATCGCCATGCATAGAAAGCAGCGCGGCAAACTGGATGGCGGCGTGGTCGGCACTTTGATGACCAATCTGGCACTTGAACATGCATTGGCTCAAGCTGATATCCCTTTTTCGCGCGCAAAAGTCGGTGATCGTTATGTGCTTGAGCAGCTCAATGAACGCGATTGGCAGCTCGGCGGCGAAAACTCCGGCCATATTCTCGCGTTGGACAAACACAGTAGCGGCGACGGTATTATCGCTGCATTGCAGGTGCTACACGCGGTAAGAGCAAGCGGCAAAAGCCTGGCTGAACTGGGTGGCGAGCTGACACTTTACCCGCAGGTGCTGATCAACGTGACGATCAAAAAGCGCATCAATCCTGATGCAAATCAGGTTCTGCAAGATGCGGTTAAGGCAGGCGAATCCGAACTCGATGGTAAAGGGCGCGTTTTGCTCAGGGCGTCAGGTACGGAGCCAAAGATACGCGTGATGGTAGAAGGGCAGTCGCAGCAGAATGTGCAGCAGCTGGCAGAGAAGATTGCGGAAGTGGTTAAACAGGTGACAGCATAAATTGGTGAAAGCTTCAGGCTGTTATATTTGATGATTGACTGCTGATAAGTCGCTTGATTGATCCAATAGCAATTCAAACTCATCAACTGGCAAAGGTTTGGAGAACAAGTAGCCTTGACCGTAATCACAGCCGGCTTCGATCAATAAATCCAATTGTTCTTGAGTTTCTATTCCCTCGGCAATCACTTTCATATTGAGTTTGTGCGCCATGACGATAATCGCTTCGCAAAGTGCCATATCACTCGATCCCACGGCAATGTTGGCTGTGAAGGATTTGTCGATTTTGACGTAATCGATATGAAATTTCCTCAAATATGCCAATGAGGAATAGCCTGTGCCGAAATCGTCGATCGATATCTGGATGCCAATTGCTCTGAGTTCATCGAGTTGTTGCACGACAGTATCTCTGGCATCAAGCAAGAGACCTTCTGTTATCTCTACCGCGATACTGTCACCGGTCAAGCCGAGTGAAGCTATGTGTTCTGTCCATGAGAGCGTTTGGCGGTTATTTGTTCTGAACTGTACCGGAGATTTATTTACACTTACCTGAAAGTCTGGCAGATAATTTCGCCACTTCGCAACCTGGGTAGTAGCCTCGCGAAAAACCCAGTCTCCGATATCGATAATGAGCCCGCTGTCTTCTGCTACGGGAATAAATTCAACAGGGCTTACCAGGCCCCGTGTCGGATGTTGCCAGCGAATTAACGCTTCAGCCTTGTGTAATCGATTCGTAGCCAGTTCGAGGATGGGTTGGTAATACACCTTGAACTGGCTCTCTGCGAGTGCGACGCGCAAGTCGCTGGTCAATCGCATGCGATTGAGAGCCGCTTCCTGCATGGAGCGCTTGAAGTAGAAATAGCGGTTTCGTCCCAGTTCCTTGGCCGCATACATAGCCTGGTCGGCATTCTTGAGCAGTACATCGACTTCACGACCGTCTTCCGGATAAATGCTGATACCGATGCTTGTGCTGATATAGACAGATTCTCCGGCGAGTTGAAACGGCTCGGCAATCCTCCCCAGAATCTTCTGCGCGATAATTTCCGCATTGGCCTGCTGGTCGAGGTTATTGAGGATGACCGTGAATTCATCGCCGCCGAGACGAGCGACGGTATCGTTATCCCTTACACAACTTAATAAACGCTGAGCCGTTTCCTTGAGCAGCAAGTCGCCTATATCATGACCTAGCGTGTCGTTCACTTCCTTGAAATGATCAAGATCCAGAAATATCACACTGACTGTTTGATGATTGCGATTCGCTTTCTTGATGTCTTGTTCCAATCGATCAAGAAATAAAACCCTGTTTGGCAGCTTCGTGACTTGATCATAATGCGCCAGACGGAATATCTGTGCTTCAGACTGTTTGTGCGTGCTGATGTCGGTATGCGTACCTATCATGCGTAATGGTTTGCCGTCGGGCGTGGAGCTTACCAGCATGCCACGACCCAGTACCCATTTCCAGCTGCCGTCTTTGCACAAAACACGAAACTCTGAGACATAGCTGTCTGTAGTGCCATTGAGATAGGCCTGGGTTTTGTCGATGGCCTGTTGAAGGTCATCAGGGTGTATCAGTTTCCTGCCGTCTGTCGCAGTGGTGCCTATATCTGTAGGCCCGTAGCCGAATATTTGATGCCAGCGGGCAGATCTGAAGACTTCATCCGTTTGCAGGTTCCAATCCCAGACCCCATCGCCAGCCCCTTCGAGGGCGAATTTCCAACGTTCCTCACTAGCCTTCAAAGACTGTTCGATATCCATTTGTTGCTTGAGGGTTTTGCGTAAAAGAAAGTAAAGCAGGCAAGCCGTTGCGCTGACGAAAGCCAGGCCTTTGTATGTGCTGTAGTGCTTGAATTCCAGGTAATCGGATACGGCACTTGAGAGTATGTTGTCGCTGAATAGAATCCAGGCTAAGCCAAATAGCAGGTAAACAAAAACAAAACGAAAAACAATTTTATTGAGTTTGGACGGACTTTTATTAAAGAAACTATTCAATGCCTAAAAGCCTTATGATTAAAAAATTAAGTTACCTTAAGAGAATATCGGTCAATCGAAAGAAATCTATCGTGCGAATGCCAAGATAGTGAGTAACTAGCATTTTTCAGGCCAATTTCATCTGCCTGTATAGTATAAAAACTGCAAGGCTGGGGCATTGCGCCAAGAAGCTCCAGCATCACTGGCTAGTTCCAGCTTTAGAATTTCCAGATTTCAGAAACATCAGGCCAGCCGACATTCCAATCCTTGAAGCCATCATGGCGAAACGAAGGGTAAGCTGCTATGGAGTTGTCGTTATCTCGTCCGGCGGCAATATAGACCAATAGCAGCAAAATAGGAAATCTAACAGCTCGCTGGCTTTGGTGATTCTGAAGGCAGCCTTCAAGTCGCATTTATAGAACGTAGCAGGCTGACATCCAGCATTCTTGATTTATTCATCATTCTGTCACATTCAAGTGCGATTCTGCACACATGAAAAATCATTCATACGTAACAACAGGTTCTTACCGAGAACTCTATATCAACGGAGGTTGCCATGCCGTATAAAATACGCTTGTACCTTAATCGTTTCAATCGATTCGATAGCTTTCTGTGCATACGTGTCAACCGCACGAGCCAGTATCTCTGGGCACGTCTATTATTCCGGCTGGTCAGTCGCCTGGGCGATGGTGTGTTCTGGTATACCATCATGCTTGGCATCTGGCTGACACAAGGTGATGCGGGATTAGAGCCTGTCATTCACATGTTGCTGGTCGGCTTAAGCTGTATGCTGGTTTACAAGTGGTTGAAAGGTAAAACCCTGCGCCCGCGCCCTTACGAAGTACACCAGGATATCTGGCTGACAGGCCGCCCGCTGGATCGCTTCAGTTTTCCTTCCGGCCATACCCTGCATGCAGTGGCATTCAGTATGGTGATCGTTTCCTACTACCCGGAACTCTCATGGCTGGTCTTGCCGTTCACCGCATTGGTTGCCATGTCGAGAGTGGTGCTTGGCTTACATTACCCAAGCGATGTTCTGGCAGGGGCTTCGATTGGTGCGGGCATAGCATTGCTGTCTTTTTGCTTCTAAGTGTTTCCTGGCGGCCTGACAGCTGTTCCGAACCGGTCACTACTAATCACACTGAATCTTAAGTGGTTCTAGTCTCGCCAGCCTCGGCAAAGTATTCAATTGGTGATGGGTGTAACAGGTCAAGGTGATTGACGCACTGGCGTCGCCACAGGGCCAGCTCTTCTTCGCTTAAATGCTTCAATTCAGCTCCCCATGCCGGTCTGTTGCCTTCCAGCACAGTGCCGATGTTTGCAATAGCGGTTTGTGTTTTGGCGATGTAGTAGATGAAGTGCTTATCCACACGACGATCCACCAATCTGATGCCATGGTAAATCCAGGAAGGCAACCTGACCATACGCAATACGTTATCCCAGAAAGCCAGTTTTCTTAATCCATGTCTGGCTCGTGATTCCGAACAGCGGAAGCGCGGTGCAACAAAAGCTGCCAGCACATCATGGTGGCGATTCAGCAATCGGCCGGGTGTATGTTCCATGAGAGGCGACAGGTGCGCGTCCATCGCCCATTCGGAGGCTATGTGCGTGATCATGCTGTTCTCGATCCACATGGCTTCGTGTGCAGGCACAAAATGGTTGTGTGCGATGACATCGACATACAAGTGGCTGGCGTAACCGATGGCGATCGCGGTTTCCTCATCCGTTTTTGCAGAGAGCAGGAGCTGATGGGCGTTTTCCCATTGGTGGGTGTAGCGAAACGCGTTGGAGACGATTGCCAGATCGGGCAAACAAGCGCCTGCCATCACCAGCTCGGGGAATTGTTTTATGGCCTTCTGTAAGCGCGGGTCCAGCAAAGGCATGGCCCATAGCAGGGATTGAGCAAAATAGAGGTGAGTAACCAATCCCCAGGCATTGGCATCCGCTGAAAACACCATCAGCGGCGCAAGCCAGTAACACTTGTGGATCAGCTTGCCGCCATTTCCAGCAATCGTTTTGTCTTTTGCCATGTTGCGCACTTTGACGGCAAGCAGTGAAGCAAATGTGACAGAATCATGATTTTATTGTGACAGCGTCATCACCGTATTTGACTTTGCTATACTTGCGCGCAAATTCGCCATATTGATTAGGAACCCCATGGAAAGCCCGTATAAAGGAAAGACCGGATTGCGCCGATTGTTCAATGCCTTAGGTTACTCAATGGCCGGCATCAGGGCAGCTTACAAAAACGAGGATGCTTTCCGTCAGGAAGTGCTGATGGCGATTGTGCTGATTCCGCTCGCTCTCTATCTGGGCAAAACCGGCTTCGAAAGTGCCGTGATGATCGCCAGCGTGCTGCTGGTCATCATTGTCGAACTGCTGAATTCCTCTATCGAAGCGACTGTGGATAGAATCTCCCTGGAGAATCATGACCTGGCAAAGCGTGCCAAGGATATCGGCAGCGCAGCTGTGCTGCTTAGCCTGGTGAATCTGGCGGTCGTCTGGGGCTTGCTGATTTTCGGTTAAGTGATTTGGGTGTGCCGCAGCTTTTGTGACACATTTGAGACATTCACGGTTTTGTCATAATCAAACGTTACCATGCAGGTGTTGCTTGCAATTTAAATAGTCGACTTGCCACTTGGCCTGATGAGGTAGCGTTTGAAAATCCTTTTTATCTCCGATGTTTATTTCCCCCGTGTTAATGGGGTTTCCACCTCCATCCGTACTTTTGTCGGCCAGTTACAGGAACTGGGCCATGAGGTGCATCTGATTGCCCCGGATTACGGTGTGGCGACTGAAGACGAAGCCTGGATCAAACGCATACCATCGCGCAAAATCTATTTCGATCCAGAAGACCGCCTGATGAAATATGGCGTGGCACTCGATAAACTGCTCGAACTGCGCCGCGAGAAATATGACCTGATACACATCCACACACCCTTTGTCGCGCATTACCTGGGCCAAAAGCTCGCGCACTTGCTGGATGTGCCATGCGTCGAGACTTACCACACTTTCTTTGAAGATTACCTGCATCACTACCTGCCATGGATACCGCGCGGTATGGCACGTGGTATCGCGCGCATGGTTTCACGCCGCCAATGCAATGGGGTCGATGCCATTGTCGCGCCTTCGCAGCCGATGCTGGATGTATTGCGTCGTTATGGCGTGAAAGCAAAAGCAGAAGTGATACCTACCGGTCTGCAAGCGCATAGTTTTGCACCAGCGGATGGCAATGCATTCCGTGAAAAATATGGGATTCCTTTGGATCGCCCGATGATACTCTATGTCGGTCGAGTTGCTTTCGAGAAGAACATCGCATTCCTGTTGCGCATGGCCGTTGAGCTACGCGAGATGCAACCTGAAGTGCTATTGGTCGTTGCAGGCGAAGGCCCGGCAGAAAACAGCCTGCATCAACTAAGCAAAGAGCTGAACCTGCATAACAATATCCAGTTTATCGGTTATCTGGACCGCAATACCGAACTCAATGGCTGCTACAAAGCGGCAGATGTATTCGTATTCTCTTCCAAATCCGAAACACAAGGCCTGGTGATTATTGAAGCCATGGCGCAAGGTACGCCGGTAGTGGCGATTGCCGAGCTGGGGACCAAATCGATATTGGTCGAAGGTGAAGGGGCTTTGATTGCGCCAGAGGACGAGGATATTTTTGCAGAGCGGGTGAACAGCCTGCTGGTTGATAGGAAAGTGCGCGATATGCTTGGTGCAAAAGCAAGAAACTATGTCGAAGAAAAATGGACTTCACGTGCGCAGGCAGAACGTGTTGTGGAGTTTTATCAGGGTATGTTGACTAGGAAGTAAGTCGATTAGGCGTAAATTAAAGCACCTTTCGGGGTGCTTTTTTGTTTTCTGTGATTAATCTTGAATTGAAAACCAACCTGCTTTTATATCTATTTGATATTATTTAATTTTTATGAACTTGCTAAAACCAATATATTTGAATTATTTATTGTCCCCTCGTATTGTACAAACGAGATTTAGTCTCTAAAAGCAAATTCTTATAGGAATCTAACGATGGAAATAGCAATAAAAAATTGTAATTGTATCGACGAAGCTAAGATTCAGCTGGAAGAGGGAAAGCTCAATATCAAATATGCAATGAATGGAACTGGAAAGAGCACTATATCTAAGGCGATTGAATTAAGTATTGAAGGGAAGGAGGCAATTAAGGCGCTCAAACCTTTTAAATATCTTGATAGCGTTGATGATCCAAAATTTCATCCGTCCGCAGAGGGTGCTGAAACTATAAAGACAGTGAGAATTTTCAATGAAGATTATATAAAGCAATTCGCCTTCAAACCTGATGAGGTAATTACTAATAGCTTCGAGATATTCGTCCGCACCCCTGAGTATGATCAGGGCATGAACGATATAGAAGTGGCATTTGGAGATATAAAACAAACTTTCACAAATAATCAAGAATTGGAAAGTGTGATTCGAGACTTGAGTGAGCTGAGCAATGGATTTGGGAAATCAGCCTCTGGCTACTCAAAGGCGGGAGCGATACATAAAGGAATAGGAGGCGGCAATAAACTTGAAAATATTCCTGTTGGTCTTGAGCCTTACAAAATGTTCTTACGGAGTTCAGTAAATTTGAAATGGCTGAAATGGCAGATTGGAGGTAAGGAGTTTTTAGATATATCTAATGAGTGTCCTTATTGTGTGAGCTCAACGGAAGAGAAAAAGAAAGAAACCATTCTATTAATAGATAAGGAATATGACTCGAAAACCATAGAACACCTTAATAATATTCTTAGATTATTGGATAGTTTGAGCAAATATTTTAGCTCAGAAACTAATACTAACCTTAGTAAGATAACTAAAAATAAAACAACTATTTCTCAAGAAGAGATTAATTATCTTACACAAATCAAAAATGATATTGACCTTCTTGAAGAGAAATTAAGTGTGCTCAAAAATATATCGTTTTTTTCATTCAAAGATGTTGATAAGGTAATTGATGAATTAGGCAAATATCAAATCAAGATTGAGTTTTTACCAAAGCTTGACTCTGAACACACTCGAGAAATTGTAGGCTCAATTAATACAACATTAGAGAATCTTATTAAGAAGGCCACAGACATACAAAAAGCCATCGGCACACAAAAAAATCATATCAAAAAAACTATTCAGATTTATAAGAAGGAAATTAACACCTTTTTACAATATGCTGGATACAAGTATTTAGTTGATATTGAAGAGGAAAACGATGTATATAAAATGAAATTGAAGCATGTTGATTCGCAGATTAATCTACAAAAAGGCGATCAACATCTAAGTTATGGTGAAAAAAATGCATTCACTTTAGTACTTTTTATGTATGACGCGATTCGACTCAACCCAGACTTAATAGTACTAGATGATCCAATTTCATCATTTGACAGAAATAAAAAATATGCAATTTTGGACACGCTGTTCAGAAGAGAGAAAAGCTTCAAAGATAAAACTGTATTAATGATGACTCACGACTTCGAACCAGTTATTGACATGGTTCATAGTTTGGCAGGTAAATTTAAGAATCCGGTAGCTAGTTTTCTCCAAGCTGATGGAGGAATTATTACTGAAATACCAATTACCAGACAAGACGTTGTAACATTTCATGAAGTTTGCCACGACAATTTAGCTTCTGGTTGCGATGATGTTATCAAGCTAGTTTATTTACGCAGAAGTTATGAAGTTGTTGGTATAAAAAGCAGTGCTTACCAATTGATTTCAAACCTGCTTCATAAGCGCAAAATTCCTTTATGGAAAGATAGTACAGGCGAGCGCGACATGACGTCTGATGAAATAAGTGAAGCAAGTAATGAAATTAGGAAAAACATATTAGATTTTGATTTCAACAAAATATATGTTCGCTTGGTAGACGATGCAGAGATGTTGTCTGTATATAAAGCTGCTACCAATAATTATGAGAAATTACAGGTGTATCGGATTATTAATATTGATAAAACTCTTCATGAGAGTGATGTAGTTTCTAAATTTATTAAAGAAGTATTCCATATAGAAAATGAATATTTGATGCAACTTAACCCTAATAAATATCAAACAACACCCACTTATATAATCGACGAATGCAACAAGTCACTAGGTATCAATTAGATTTTTTGTGAGCAAAATTACTAATTTACAGCTAGCATATCTATCATAATTGGCGACCTAACTCGATCGTTCTTTAGCTTCTGCTAACCGCTCCTGTTTCTTAGCTTCTTCCTTACGCACATCATCAATCACGCGAATCACGCTTTTCAGGTCTACCGGCTTGCTGTCCTGCTTGAAGCGGCCGGTCAGTTCCACTTCAGGATGCAGATCGCCATGCGCATATAAAGCCCAGATTTCCTTGCCGTACTGAGTGGCAAGCAACTGAGGTGCGAAGCGCCCGAAATAGCTTGTCAGGTTTTCCACATCGCGCTCCAGCATGCTGCTTGCATGATTGTTGCCTGCGGCATCGACGGCTTGCGGTAGATCGATAATCACCGGGCCTTCGCTGCCAAGCAGGATGTTGAATTCCGAAAGATCGCCGTGGACGATGCCAGCAGACAGCATGCGGACGACTTCCCTCAGCAGGGTCTGATGGTGCATCAGCGCATCTTTTTCGGTGAATTCGACATCATTCAGCCTTGGTGCAGCGCTGTCATTAGCGTCGGTCACCAACTCCATCAGCAATACGCCTTCATAGAAATTGTATGGCTTGGGTACGCGCACGCCGGCAGCGTCAAGGCGGAACAGGGCATCGACTTCAGCGCTTTGCCATGCTTCTTCCTGTGCTTTGCGGCCGTATTTCGAGCCTTTTTGCATCGCGCGTGCCTGGCGGCTGTTCTTGACCCGGCGCCCCTCGGTGTAATCCACACTCTGACGGAAACTGCGTTTGTCTGCTTCTTTATAAACTTTTGCGCAACGCACATCGTCGCCGCAGCGCACGATATAGACCGTGGCTTCTTTGCCACTCATGAGCTGGCGGATGACTTCGTCGACCAGACCGTCTTCAATCAGTGGTTCGAGTCTTTTAGGAGGTTTCATAGGAGTGGATGATACGGCTTGGGGCGAATAAAGGGAAAACTAAGTTGGTTGATAATAAGCAATAAAAAAGCCGGATTAAAAACAATCCGGCTTTTTTCATTTCTGAACCTGCTTGTTTTTAGAGAAATTACTTGACGCGGTTCTTGTATTCCAGCGTGCGGGTGTCGATTTCGATCTTGTCGCCGATTTCACAGAATAAAGGTACCGGCAATTCGAAGCCTGTGTTGATCTTGGCTGGCTTCATGACCTTGCCGGAGGTGTCGCCCTTGACTGCCGGCTCGGTGTAAACGATTTCACGCACGACTGAGTTTGGCAGTTCAACAGAGATGGGCTTGCCGTTGTAGAACACGACTTCGCATTCCATGCCGTCTTCCAGGAACTTCAATGCGTCTTCCATGGTTTCGGCTTCGACTTCGTACTGGTTGTATTCGCTGTCCATGAACACGTACATCGGGTCGCCGAAGTATGAATAGGTGACATCTTTCTTTTCCAGAACGACGACGTCGAACTTGTCATCAGCCTTGTAAACAGCTTCGCTCGGGGATTCTGTCAGCAAATTCTTGAATTTCATCTTGACCACGGAAGAGTTGCGGCCAGATTTGCTGTATTCGGCTTTGAGTACGACCATTGGGTCATTGCCGACCATAAATACGTTGCCTACGCGGAGTTCCTGAGCTGTTTTCATGTGATGTCCTGCGACTATAAAATTGGAAGTGTAAAAAGCGGCGAATTATACCTGAGATTTATGAAAAATTCTCGCAAAAAATCACTAGCTTAGCTGCAAGATCGGCTTGCTGGCCGAGTAATTCCGTCTGATGACGGGCATGGTTTTGCAGGCCGGGTAATTGTTTAAGCAGTTTCTCCCACATATCGGAATCGAAGCGGCCGGCAGCCCAGTCGGATTGAAATGCATTGAATGGCTGAGCCGTTGGCGCATTCAGGTCATGCGAGTAGCGTTGCAGAAATGCATTGAGTTTGACCAGATGCGTATCCTCGGCCTGGCGGTAAGGCAACCAGATAAACGGTTTTGCTGCCCAGATAGCGCGTATCCAGCTATCTTCGCCGCGAACGAAATTGAGATCGCATGACCAGAGCAGTTGGTCATATTCGGATTGACTGAGAAAAGGCAGGATTTTAACGCTCAGGCTATCTCTGGTTCTGCTATCGCCCGCCTTCAGTAGTTCGCCAAAGAATGTGCCGACTACACCCAATATTGAGCTTTCGGGTATGAGGCAAAGTACTGGTTTGGATGAAGTGGCCATTGCCGTCAGCAGATCATGAATCGGCGCATGTGGGTAGCAGAACAGCGAGACTGTGATGGTTTCCTCGGTGATCTCGTCACCGTGCCAGAGCAATGCTGGCTGCTTTTGAAACTCATCTCGTCTGGCAAACAGATCGTGCTCGCGTAACAGGCCGCCGGTTTTTTCGGTGAAGCCCGGGAAGAAGAACGTCTTTTTTAATGGCAGGCGCGGGTGTGGCGAAGGCTTGAGATGAAATTCAGCTACCCATGCTTCTGCACTCAGATATTCCAGATTCAGCCATATTGGCTGTTTTTCCGCCGAAGCATGGGTCAGGGCCAGCAGGTAGTTTTCAGGGAGTTCGCAGGCAAAAGCCTCGATCACGACATCTGCGACAGCATCAAAACCGAAGTCGGCTTGCCAGCGATGAATCTCCACGCCGCGAATGTTTTGCTGTGACGCTGACAGGTTGAGTTCAGGCAGCAGCTTTTGGGTGCTGACCAGATCATCGACCCAGAGGCGGACATGCAAACCATGTTCATCCGATAGTTGTTTTGCCAGACGCCAGCAAACACCGATATCCCCGAAGTTATCGACTACACGACAAAAGATATCCCAGCGTTGCCGACGTACAGGCATGGTTTACTCCATTAAAAGCGATGCGATAAAAGCGAACCAGATGCCGATCAGCAATATCGCCCATGAAAACAGGTAGATTTGCAGCGCACGCTTGCGCGTTTTCCCGCACGTCTCGGCTAATGCCGGGTCGGTCGGGCAAGGTGTGTTACGTGCGCGCCATTGCAGCAAGCCGGAAAACAGCATCATGCCGATGGCAAAGGCAAAGATCGGCAGCTTGTATTCGCTCAGCCAGACCAGTTGAGGCACCACGCTGATAAGCGATGACAATGCCGCGCCTGCGCCTATGGTGACCAAAAGCGCAGGCAGGGCACAGCATATCAGCGTGGAGGTGCTGGTGAAAAGCGAAAAGACGCTGGCGCGCCTGCTGGCAATCAGCAATTGCTCTGGCGCTTCAAGCCCGCTTTTCACTTGGCGATACCCGTTTTTCATTTAGCGATACCTGCTTTGATTTCCTCAGCCGACTGCGGCACCAGTTCAGCTTTGGAGACATCATAGCCCGCGTCATTGATGATCTTCCTGAAATCATCCATGGCTACCGACTGCCCGTCTTTCAGTTCCAGCACGACGATATGTTCCTTGAGGTCGACGAACACATTCTGTGCTTCGGGCAGGCTCTTCAGTTTCTTTTCTATGCCTTTGGCGCAGAAGGCGCAGACCATGCCGTTGACTTCGGCCCTGATGCTGGAAGCCGCAAACACGCTGGCTGAGAATGACAGGGCAAACATTAAAACGAATAGTTTTTTCATGATTTAAAATCCTTTGAATTAAAAAACAAACATCAGGTTAAGGCGCGGCAAGTTGTCCTCGAACGGATTGGTGATGCCGACTTCCAGAAAGTAATTCTTGTTGATGAAACGCAGGGCAGGGGTGACCTGAAACGCGGGCGACATGTTGTTCATGGTGCGCGCTTCGACGACGAACCAGGGCTGGGTTTCATCAAAACCTGTTTCGTAGAATGAGAAGCCTGCCTGCACCGCCGCACTATCGAAGTTCATGCCCGGCGCACGTACCATCCGCGTTTTTGCCAGAAAATAAAGCCGCTTGGTTTCGTAATCGAACTGCACGCTAGGCGTATAGGCAAAGCCGGATTGGTTATCCCCATGCGATTCGCCGATGCCGCCAGTGAACCAGAGATTGGCCTGGGCGCCTGGCATGTTCCAGCGCTTGATCAGGCCGGTATAGCTCAGCGCCGAGATCGTGCTGGTCATGCCGTCCTTGTCACGCATGCGCATGAACTCGGTACCAAAGGCATGGCCGACCACGGGCGAGTAATTGACCATGGCCTCCTGATAGTCCTCACTGAACTCGCCCATCAGCATGATGCTGTCGGCGAACCCCATCAGGGCAGCAGCTTGCACGTTGATAGCGCATAGCATTGTCGTCATGAAGACGACGAGTTGTTTCCACATAAAACCTCCGGATAAAAATTAAGGAAGGAGCGTTTTATGAATGGATGGGAGGTTTTATGGCTGGGCGGTAGTCTTGCGAGAAGAATGCGAAATCAGGCAGGCTGATCGCATCGGAGGGAGTTGCCAGGAGTGATGCTTCAAAGAGTTCGATCTGTGTTGCCGACAGGGAAATCATGCAGAGGCCGCAACTGGCGCAGTTGTGAATATCGGAAGTATTGTCGAGGCAATCAGTGCAGGCTGTTTCTGCGGGTTCCATTGATGCCTGCATGTCATGGCAGGGCAAGTCAGCCATTGATACGCTGCTTTCCTGTTGCATCTGCATGCCGGATTTCATCTGCAAATCCATGGCCCATGCCGAACTCATAAAGAGCGGCAGCCAGAACATCAGAAAAATGGAAATCAGCTTTTTCATGGTTGATAAGGTAACACTGGTCTTTCAAATCTGCATATCAATTATCGACTGGGCAATTGGAGCATATATCTTCAGCTTCGTTCAATGCTACTCGATTAATGCTATTTGCTTAATCCTGGTCTTTATAACTCACATCGATGATCTCGTAACTTTCCTCGCCTGCTGGCGTTTCTACACGCACGACATCGCCGACCTGCTTGCCGAGCATGACTTTGGCCAGCGGCGAAATCCAGCTGATATAACCCTTGGTCGGTTCCAGCTCATCCTGACCGACGATGCGATAACGATGTTCAGTTTCGCGCGTCAGCGAATAGAGCGTGACCCAGGCGCCGAAATAGACTTTTTCCAGCCCTTGCTGCAATGCCGGATCGACCACCTCGGCAATATCCATGCGTTTTATCAGGAAGCGCATGCGCGAGTCGATCTGACGCAAACGCTTCTTGCCGTAAATGTAGTCACCGTTCTCGGAGCGGTCGCCATTGCCGGCTGCCCATGAAACGGTACGCACGACTTCCGGCCGCTCTACCTTGCGCAAGTGCTGGAATTCTTCTTCCAGCGCGGCAAAGCCTTGGGGCGTGATGTAATTTTTTTGAGTAATGACTTTCTTTTCTTCCATGGTGCCTATGGTATCGCACAGTAATGATCGGTTAAATAATAAAACCTATAGATAGCCACAGAGGACACAGAGGAAAACCCTAAAATTTAAGCTTACCGTGCAATTAAACTCGGCCCTGATTTATAAGCACTACAAAGCTCCCAGGATTTTCTCTGTGTCCTCTGTGAGCTCTGTGGCTGATCTCCATAACGAGTTAGAATACCTCGGTGAATCCAACGCCACCTCTCATTCTTTGCTCCACCGCCCGCCTCGCACGTAGCCTCCGTCAGTTGCATGCACGCAAGCTGGCCGCCAGTCAGCAGCAATGGCAGCCTTTAGCCGCGATCACCCTGAATACCTGGCTGGATGAATGGATAGAGCAGGCACTGCTTTGCGGCGATATTTCGCCTGATGATATGCCGCGCGGCATGCTGAACGGCGCGCAGGAGCGCCTGCTGTGGGAACAGGCGATCGAGAGCACGCTGAAAGACCTCGATACCGAGCCCTTGTTCGATAAGGCCGGGTTGGCGGGTGCGGCACAGGAGGCAAACCGCTTGCTGATCGAATGGAATCTGAGTCTAGCCGCAGACGATATGGCCGAGGAAACGCGGCAGTTCCTGCTCTGGCGCCAGCATTTCCAGGCGCTCTGCAAACAGGGTGGCTGGCTGGAGCCTGTGCGTTATTTCAGTTGGCAAATACAGTACATGGAAAGCAGTGTCGGCGATTTGCCGCCCGATATCGCACTGGCCGGTTTCGACAGGATCAGCCCATTGCAGCAACGGTTGTTCGCTGCAATGCGCGAGCGCGGTGCAAACGTTACCACTTATCCTTTGGTGTATGACCAACCGCAAGCGGCCAGCCGCATCGAGTTGAACGATCAGGATGCCGAATGCCGCGCAGCCATCGGCTGGGCCAAAGAGCAATTCGAACAGAACCCGGCAGCGAGGCTGGCGATTGTCGTACCCGAACTCAGCGCCTTGCGCGATAAACTGGCATCGCTGCTGGATGAGGCTTTTCATCCCACATACGTCACGCCGCAGCTTGCGCAGTCGCCGCGTACTTACGATTTTTCCCTGGGTGTGCCGCTCAGCACGCAGCCCATCATTGCCGCTGCCTTGAATCTGCTGCGATTCGGTTTTCAGCGGCAAGCCGTTCCCCAGTCCGATATCTCCGAACTGCTGCACAGCCCTTACTGGTCGGATAGTTTCAAGGAAGCAGATGCACGTGCTCAGTTGGATGCCAGGATGCGTGAGTGGCTGCCGCTGTCGCTCACATCGCAGCGCTTCCAGCATTTTGTGCAGAAAACGCTCTCAGGTGAGAAACCGCTGTTGGTCGCCCGGCTGGGCTTGGATTTGCAGACCTTGCTCAAGCTTTGCCAGTCGCAAGCTGCCAGGCAGTTGCCTTCTGCGTGGGCTGCAGCGTTCAGGACTATTCTGGAGGAGGCACGGTGGCGTGGGGAACGCAGCCTATCCAGCCATGAATACCAGGCGGTTCAGTCGTTTGATAAGGCGTTGAAAGCGCTGGCCGATCTCGATCAGCTATCCGGGCCTGTCAATGCGGCAGAAGCGATCAAACGACTCGCCCAGTTGGCGAAAGAGCAGATATTCCAGCCGGAAGCGCAGGATGTGCCGCAATTGCAGGTACTCGGCATGCTCGAAGCCGCCGCCGAGCCGCTGGATGCCATGTGGGTGATGGGCATGAACGACCACGTCTGGCCGCCTGCGCCAAACCCGAACCCTCTGTTACCCGCGCTGCTGCAAAGGTCGGCAGGCACGCCGAATGCCGATAGCCGCGTGCAGATGGAGTTTGCCGAGGCGATTCATCGCAGGCTGCTGACCAGCGCAAGCAATATCGTATTTTCCAGCGCCCTGAAAGACGGCGAGCGCATGCTGCGCCTTAGCCCTTTACTGCAAAGCGTGCCGCTTGCCACGATCGGCTATCCATTGCTTTCCACACTGGCCGAAACGTTGTCTGCAGATGCGCCCAGACACCTGCACTTTCTTGACGATGCGCAGGCACCGGCGATACTGGAAGGCGAACATGTTTCCGGCGGTACGGGATTGCTCAAGGCGCAGGCGATCTGCCCGGCCTGGGCATTTTATCAATACCGTTTGCACGCCCGCGCATTGAAATCGCCGGTCAACGGGCTGGATGCCATGGAGCGCGGTACGCTGGTGCATGGCGTACTCGAACGCTTCTGGGTAGACCGCACGCTGCATGACCTGTTGACCATGCCGGTAGATGCCTTGGAAGCTGCTGTCTCAGAGGCGGCAACTCAGGCACTGGCTGTCTTTAATGAGCAACGCGACGCGACGCTGTCTCCGGCCTTCATCGCGCTTGAACGCGGACGCCTGACCAAATTGACGCTGGCATGGCTGCGTGAGGTGGAAATGCAGCGTCCGATGGATTTTGCCGTGACCTCCCGCGAGCGCAAAGAGCAGGTTTCCATCGAGGATATATCAATTACGTTAGTAGTCGATCGTATCGATACGCTAGAAGACGGCAGGCTGGTGTTGCTGGATTACAAGACCGGCCGCCAGAACGATTACAAAAACTGGGCTGAATCACGCATCACCGAGCCGCAGTTGCCGATATACGCGGCTTTCGTGCTCAGCGACAGTGAGGTGGCCGCAGTCTGTTATGCGCAAGTCAGGCTAGACAAAAACTGTTTCACCGGCATCGCCCATGATGCAGACCGGGTGCAGGGCGCTGTGGTATTGGACGATACCAGGGGCCGCAGGATTTTTCCTGAAGCGGAATTCCCCGATTGGCAATCGGTGCTGTTTCACTGGAGAACAAGCATCGAAAGCATCGCCCGCGAGCTGAAATCCGGCGAGGCCGCCATCCGTTTTGCCGATGAAAAACAGTTGGCTTACTGCGAAGTGCTGCCATTATTGCGCCTGCCTGAGCGGCAGTTGCAATTCGAGCGCCCGGAACTGACCGGCAGGATGAACGGCGGGGGCAAGGCATGAGCATGCTGGAATCTCATGCCACGCAGCAACACCTGCTGGAAGAGGACGAACAAAGCCGCATCCGCGCGTTGGATGCCAGCGAGTCGTTCATTGTTGAAGCGCCAGCCGGTGCCGGCAAGACCGAGCTCTTGACGCAGCGTTTCCTGCGCCTTTTGCAAACAGTGAAGGAGCCGGAAGAGATCGTCGCCATCACCTTCACCAACAAGGCGGCATCTGAGATGCGCGCGCGTATCCTTGACAGCCTGCAGGATGCCGCGGATGAGGTGCCGATAGATAAAGCGCACAAGCAGCAGACGCGCGCGCTGGCCTTATCGGCATTGCAACATGCGTCAGAGCGCGACTGGCGTTTGCTGGAAAACCCTTCACGATTACGCATCTACACCATCGATTCTTTCAGCAGTCATCTTGCGCGGCAAATGCCGTTGATGAGCCGCTTCGGCGCACAGCCCAGCGTGCGCGAGGATGCGATGCCGTATTACGAAGAGGCCGCTACGCGCACGCTGGAGTTGCTGGAGACCGCAGGTGTCGGCGAAATCGTCCGGCAGGCTTTGCATTATTTCGATAACGACGCCTATCGTCTCAACCAGTTGCTAGCCGAGATGCTGGCAAAGCGCGACCAGTGGCTGGATTACACGCAGAACAACGCTACGCCGGAAATCGCGGAGCAGGCGCTTGGCCGCATGATCATGCAGGATATCCGCACTGCCGCTGCCTGCCTTTCGCCCGGCGTGCAGAATGCCTTGATGCCGCTTGCGCGTTATGCGGCTTCCAATCTGCCGTGCGAAGCATCGATTGCACTGTTGCGCGACTGGGAGACACCCATTCCGGCAAAACCGGAGGCGCTTGCCATGTGGCGCGCGGTCTGCGATCTGCTGCTTACAGGCAGCGACCATCGAGGTACTTTGCGCAAAATCGTGAACAAGAATCAGGGCTTGCCTGCCACACTCGAAGCCAAGCCCTACAAGGAACAACTGACGGCTTTCATTGATGAGTTGAGAATGCAGTCCGGCGCCGAAGCCGCCTTGGCGAACATCCGCTTGCTGCCGGATGCCAGGCATGAAGATGAAACCTGGCAGATCATCGCCACCCTGGGCCGTTTGCTGAAAGTCGCCGTGGCGCAACTCTGGCTGGTGTTCCAGTCGCGCGGCGAGGTGGATTTTGTCGAAATCGCCCAGCGCGCGCTCAAGGCGCTGGAAGATGAATCCGGCAACCCGACCGACCTGGCGCTCAAGCTCGATTACCGCATCCAGCATCTGCTGGTGGATGAGTTCCAGGATACCAGCCCGACACAGGTCAAGCTGCTGCAACGGCTGACACGCGGCTGGGAGCCGGGCGATGGCCGCACGCTGTTCGCGGTGGGCGACCCCATGCAATCCATCTACCGCTTCCGCAAGGCGAATGTCGGGTTGTTCCTGCGCGTGGCGGAGGAAGGCATAGGCGACCTGAGCCTGGTGAAACTCCGGCTGTGGCGCAACAACCGTTCCTGCGCGCCGGTGATCGACTGGATCAACAATGCTTTCGATAACGTCTTCCCCGGCCAAGATAGCGTGCTGCAAGGCGCCATCAGCTACCGTCCTTTTGCCGCGACCAAGCCGGATGAAGCCGGTGCAGCCGTGCATGTGCATCCGCTGGTCATTAGTCAGCAAGGCGCAGGCAATCAGGATTCGGAGTCTGATGAATCCGACGATGAGGCAACGCTCACGGAAAGCGTTGACGCCATTAGGCAGCGCGAAGCGGACAAGATCATCGAGATCATTCAACAAACGCGGGTGGAAAACCCTGAACGCAAGATCGCCGTGCTGGTCAGGGCAAGAACGCATTTGCATGCGCTGGTGAGCCAGATTCGTCGGCATCATCCGGGCTTGAGTTTTCAGGCGGTGGAGATCGAAGAACTCGCCAACCGGCAGATCGTGCAGGATCTGCTCTCGCTCACCAATGCCTTGCACCACCGCGCAGACCGCGTGCACTGGCTCGCCATCCTGCGCGCGCCCTGGTGCGGACTGACGCTCGCTGATTTGCACGCGCTGGCAGGTGCCGACAGAAACAGAACCATCCATAGTCTGATGCATGATGAATCGCGGCTCAATGCCATGAGCGCTGACGGCCGGGCGAGATTACTGCATCTCCGCAACGTGCTGGACGAAGCCTTGGCACAACGCGGACGGCAGAGTACGGCACGCTGGGTGCATGGCGTCTGGCTGATGTTGGGCGGAGCGGATTGCCTGTGGGAGCCGGGCGATGTGCGCGATGTGCAGGCATTTTTCGAGCGTATCGCTAAACTCGATGCAAGCGGACAATTCTCCACCGAGCAACTGGCGATAGAGGTCAAGAAGCTCTACGCCGCACCGGATGCAGAAGCCGACGACAAATTGCAGTTCATGACCATCCATAAATCCAAGGGGCTGGAATTCGATACCGTCATTCTGCCCGGCTTGGATCGCAAAACCGGCGGCAACGATCAACCGCTGCTGTTATGGGAAGAAGTGCCGCGCGAGAATGCCATGCACGATGCCGCGCAGACCGACCTGATTGCTGCGCCCCTGCCGGCCAAAGGTGCGAGCAAAGGGGCAGCACCCACCCCCTATGACTACCTCAAACATCTCGAACGCACCCGTGCCGCAAATGAAGATGCACGTGTGCTGTATGTAGCAGCTACACGCGCCGAGCGCTGCCTGCATCTGATAGGCGCGGCCAAGCGTAACGACAAGGGTGAACTCAAAGTCCCCAGGAACACCTTTCTGGATTTGCTCTGGCCGCACGTCTACGCAGATTTTGCGGCGGCGTCTGAAAATACGGTCTCTGAAAATATAAGCGAAGTGCAGAGAACCGATACGCAGGTAGATACCGGTAAACCGCTGGCCGATTTCGTCCCGAAACTTGTACGGCTTGCCGAACCCAGATTGCCGGAGATGTTCAGCCATCGAGAGCAAAAGGCAGCCAGTTCAAGGCGTACCAGTGAGAACAGTGAAAAACAGGATGAGGCTTTCGCCACGCTTTCCGCAGACAATCTCGACAACATAGTCGGCATTCTTGCCCATCGCTACCTGGAGTTCGTGGCAAAGCAGGGCATGGCGTCATGGCCGCCCTCACGTATCGCAACTCTGAAACCCGCCATGCTCAAATGGCTGCAAAGGCAGGGCGTTAAAGCGGAAGCACTGCAATCCTCTGCCGACCGTACGGTTGCCATGCTGCAAACCACGCTGCAAAGTGAAGATGGTCGCTGGCTATTGCAGCCAAGAGAAAGTGCGAGTGCGGAGTTACCGATTGCCAGTCTGGATGAAGATGAAGCCAGAACGCAACGCCTTGATCTTACGTTCGTCGAAGACGGAGTACGCTGGATTATTGATTATAAGTCGACGCAATTTGCACTAGATGTGAGCGAGGATGCACTGCGGCGACAAGCACTGATGCATCGTGAGCAATTGGATAGATACGCTAAATTATTTGAAGATGAGGGTTTGCCTATTAGAACGCTGATATTCTTTTTGAGTAAAGGACGATTAATACAGGTAGATGAATACAATTAGCTTTGAGTTATTTCAAATGTATTTGAAGGGGAGAAACTATGGAAATCGTTGGCTATAGTGTCTATGGGTTGGCTGTAATAGTGGCTTTTATTTGGATGGTTGGAATTAGGAATTACACCATAAGCGGAAAAGGAGTAGTTATGTCCACCGTGAATACAACAATGTTATTTTTTGTTTCTTTGTTGGCAATTCCAATATTTCAGTTATCGCCTTTTCATCTTTTTTGGATGTATCCGCTAAGTTTCTTATTAGGCATGATGTCATTGGCATCTCCTTTTTCGATTCTTTCGATACTTGGAAAATTTGTTTTTTCTATTGCTTGTTTTGGATTAAATCGAGAAGAGGTAGAAAGAAACACAGAACGAGTTAGACGTGGTGTGGAACTTGTTAATAGAGAAGGGCTAAGCGTAGAGGAAGCAAAAAAGCGTCTTGAGGAAGAAGGATATTAATTTTCTGTAGTTTGAGAGGCAGGTTTAAATGAATGAGCAAGAGTTGTCTTTATTAGCTATTAAAATTGTTAATGATACGAAGTTTTGGATAGCTCTTATTGGCATATTGGGTGCTATTGTTGGCTCGCTTCTAACGCTTGCAGTTAACTTTGGTCTTGAATGGTTCAAGGGCCGTAATCAAAGGAAAATTGACACTGCAAGACAAAAATTATTAAACGAATTGCTTCAGGACCATAAATTTTCATGGCGTAGTCTGTCGGTACTTGCTGCAGTTATTGGATGCAATGAGGAGCAAACAAAGTCTCATCTTGTCGCTATTGGGGCGCGTGGCTCAGAGAAAAACGATGGTAAGTGGGCTCTTCTATCTAGGCATCCGCTATCAGAAATAATACGAGATAATGAAGATGGATAAACGCGGCTTATTTGTTTGAAAGGATATCCATGGCTATCGGTTGGTTTTCCGTATTACAAGCTGTCCCTTGGGGACAGGTCATCGACAATGCGCCTAAAGTAGTAGAAGGCGCAAAGAAGTTATGGAGTACGGTTTCCAAAAAATCCGGGCCGCAGGAATTTGAGGTTTCGGATGTGCAATCGACTTATTCCGACGATGCGGAAGCGTTAAGCGCGATCAGGAATCGGCTGACTGCATTGGAGAAATCGGCAGCGGATTTGCATAAGCAGATGCTAGCGTCGTCGGAGCTCATCAAGACGCTGGCAGACCAGAACGCTCAGTTGATCAAGCGCATAGAAGCGAATCGTAAACGCATGGTCTGGCTGACGGTTGTTTGCGTTGTCATGTCAGTCGCTGCAATTGCCGGATTGGTGTTCGTGCTTTCTAATCACACTATCTAAAGTTTCTTAAAGCCATCGGCGTTCGATGCACTAGAGTTCTACCTATGCCATTCGTCATTCCCGCGCAGGCGGGAATCCAGGCAGGGTTGAATTGGAGCCGTTATTACTTTTGCACACCATTTCTCATATTGAGAATTAACTGGATTCCCGCCTGCGCGGGAATGACGGTTATGGGAGTTTTCTGAAGCAAATCAGGACAGCTCTTTTAACAGCACCTTGATAAAATCCGAGCGGTGGCCGATGTCATGCAGTGAAACGCTGACGCGAAGCTTGTCCGGCCCGTTCATGCGGCAGCGTTTATCGCGTTGCAGCATGTTGATGAGCTTGGTCGGGTCGAGGTCTGCCCTAGGGTTGAATTGTAGCTGGATGGCGCTATCGCTGGCGTCGATCTTCAGTATATCCATCGGCTTGGCGGCCACGCGCAGGCGGTGGCAGGCCATCAGGACTTCGCCCTGTTCCGGCAACAGGCCGAAGCGGTCAATCAATTCTTCCTGCATGTTATCCAGCTCGTCATCAGTGGTGCAGTTGGCGAGGCGTTTATACAGCACCAGCCGTTCATGCACATCCGGGCAGTATTCGGTGGGTAGAAGCGCGGGTGTGTGCAGGTTGATTTCCGTGGTGACACCGAGCGGTGCGGAGATATCGGGTTCCTTGCCGGCCTTGAGTTGCTTGACGGCGTGATTGAGCATATCGGAATAGAGCGAAAAGCCGATCTCCTGCATCTCGCCGCTCTGGCTGTCGCCGAGCAATTCGCCTGCGCCGCGGATTTCCAGGTCGTGCATCGCCAGGTGGAAACCGGCGCCGAGGTCTTCCAGCAGTTGAATCGCATCCAATCGTTTCTGCGCTTGCGGCGTGATTTTCCTGTCGGCTTCTGTCAGCAGGTAGGCGTAGGCTTGATGATGCGAGCGCCCGACGCGGCCGCGTAACTGATGCAGCTGCGCAAGGCCGAACATATCGGCCTTGTTCATGATGATGGTATTGGCAGTCGGCACGTCGATGCCGGTTTCGATGATGGTGGTGCATAGCAGCAGGTTGAAGCGCTGGTGGTAGAAATCGCGCATCACATGTTCCAGCTCGCGTTCTCGCAACTGGCCGTGGGCGATGCCTATGCGCGCTTCCGGGATGATCTTTTCCAGTTTTTCGCGCATGCTCTGGATGGTGTTGACCTCGTTGTGCAGGAAATAGACCTGTCCGCCACGCTTGAATTCGCGCATGACGGCTTCGCGAATGATGCCTTCGGAATAATCTGTGTGGAAGGTCTTGATGGCCAGTCGTTTCTGCGGCGGCGTGGTGATGACCGAGAATTCGCGCAGGCCTTCCATCGCCATCGATAGCGTGCGCGGGATCGGCGTGGCGGTGAGTGTCAGCACATCCACCTCGGCACGCAAGGCTTTCATCTGCTCTTTCTGGCGCACGCCGAAACGATGCTCTTCATCGAGGATGGCGAGGCCGAGATTCTTGAATTTGACATCCTTCTGGATCAATCGGTGGGTGCCGATGATGATGTCGATCTTGCCTTCCGCCAGTCCTTCAAGCGCTTCCTTTTGTTCCTTGGCGGTTCTGAAGCGGGATATTTCCGCGATCTTGATCGGCCATTCGGCAAAGCGGTCGGTGAAGTTGTTGTAGTGCTGCTCGGCCAGCAGGGTCGTCGGTACCAGCACGGCGACCTGCCTGCCGCCCATCACCGCAACGAACGCGGCGCGCAGCGCGACTTCCGTCTTGCCGAAGCCGACATCGCCGCAGACCAGCCTGTCCATCGGCCTGCCGGATTGCATGTCGTCAATTACCGCTTCAATCGCGGATAACTGGTCCGGCGTTTCTTCGAACGGGAAGGCATCGGCAAAGGCTTCGTAATCTTGTAAAGACAGCTTGAAGGCATGGCCCTGGCGCGCGGCGCGTTGTGCGTAAAGGTTGAGCAATTCTGCCGCGGTATCGCGAATCTGCTTCAGCGCTTTTTTCTTGGCTTTTTCCCAATGACCGCTGCCTAATCTATGGAGCGGAGCAGATTCCGGCGGGCCGCCGGAATAGCGGGAAATCATGAATAGCTGCGAAACGGGGACGTAGAGCTTGTCGTCGCCAGCATATTCCAGCAGCAGGAATTCGGTTTCGCCTTCGCCGAAATCCAGGTTGACCAGGCCGCGATAACGGCCGACGCCATGTTGCTCGTGCACGACCGGGTCGTTCTCGCGTAGCTCGGAGAGGTCCTTGAGCATGCCTTCGGTGCTGCGGGCTCTATCCTTATCGCGGCGGCGTTGCTGGCGCACGGTGGCGGCATAAAGCTCGGCTTCGGTGATGACGGCAAAGTCTGGCGTGATGCATCCGCTATGCAGCGTGGTGATGCCCAGCATCAATGGTTCGCTGCTGGCCTCGAACTCCTGCCAGGATTCGCAAAGTACCGGGTTCAAACCATGGTCGGCAAACAGCTGCGCAATGGTTTCGCGGCGGCCGAGACTTTCCGCACCGATCAGGATGCGTTTTTTGGTCTTTTTGAGAAATGCCTGCAGTTTGTGCAAAGGGTTTTCTGCACGGCGTTCGATATCCAGCTCGGCCAGCCCGGTTTCCTGCTTGAGCTGGAGGATGATGCGCGGATATTGGTGGGTAGCGCCGAAGAATTCCTCGGCCTTGATCAGCAGCACTTCCGGCTTCAGGATGGGCCGCTCGGCATCGTGCGCCAGCAGGCGATAGCGCGATTGGGCCTCAGCCCAGAAAGTCTTTGCGGCGGCATCCAAGTCGCCATGCAGGCAAAGTACGGTGTGTTCGGTCAGGTAATCAAGCAGAGTGGCTGTCTGCTCGAAGAACAGCGGCAGATACCATTCGATACCGCCGCTGGCGATACCCTTGCTGACATCCTTGTAGATACGGCTGCGCGAGGGATCGCCTTCGAAAGTCTCGCGGAAATTCTGCCTGAAGCGGCTGATGCCGCTTTCATCCAGCGGGAATTCACGCGCGGGCAGCAAGCGGATTTCGCCCACCGGATAAAGGCTGCGCTGGGTATCGACATCGAATGTACGTATGGTCTCTATCTCGTCATCGAACAGGTCGAGACGATAGGGCAATACGCTGCCCATCGGGAACAGATCGACCAGCCCGCCGCGCACACTGAACTCACCCGGGCTCATGACCTGGCTCACATGGTGGTAGCCGGCCTCTGCACATTGTTTGCGTAGCGCTTCCAGGTCGAGTTTCTGGCCTTTCTTCAGCATAAAGGTATTGGCGGCAAGGTAAGTCTGTGACGGCAACCGCAGAAGCGCGGTACCTGCCGGCACGATGATGACATCGCAGGCGTTCTGGCTGATCTGGTAGAGCGTTGCGAGGCGCTCGGAAATCAGGTCCGGGTGCGGCGAGAAATGATCGTAAGGCAGGGTTTCCCAGTCCGGCAGCAGGTGCACCTTGAGGCCCGGTGTGAACCAGGGGATTTCTTCCAGCAGGCGTTGAGCTTCGAACGCGCTGGCTGTAACAATTGCCAGCGGTGTCTTGGCGGATTTCTGTTTGAGTTCAGAGGCAAGTTTTGCAAGTGCCAGGCTGTCGGTGCCAATTGTCAGGTGTTGGATGCGCTCCGCTTGACCTGCGGCTGGAACGGGGAGGGAAAACTGCATGTAAAGGAGCTAACGGAAAGTAAGTGAATAGGAGATTATAGCCGCTGCCACTGGGCAACGGCTACGCAAAAGACAGTACAAAGGCCTGGTTGCCAGTTATCCGGTTTGCCTTACCCAGGGACCTGGCAAACCTGAACGAGGCGATTACTTACTTGGCGAGCAGTTTTGCGATCTGCGCCTCTGCTGCAGTCCAGTATTCGACAGGGCTACCTTTGAAGCCATTACGCTCTGCCATGAAATAGGCGGCAACCTCTACCATGCGATAACGCTCTTCAGGGCTGATTTTGCTTGGCTTCGCTTTAGGCGCAGCGGTTTTTTTAGCAACTGGCTTCTTCTCGGCTACTGGTTTTTTGGCAACAGCTGCTTTCTTTACCGGCACCGCTTTTACCGCTGCAGGTTTTTTAACAGTAGTGGCCTTAGGTGTGGTGGTTGTTTTTTTTGGAGCTGGTGCTGCTTTGGTTGTGGCCATTTACGTTCCTTTCGTTGATAGGACTGCAATGCTACGTATACCTGGACGCTATTTGATTAAGCGACTGCGCCCAGTTAAATACTAATACCAAATTGTTAACACTTGTTGACTGATTGCACAGAAAAGCGGCACGCAAGATAAATGCCAGAACGAAAGAGTAGATGCGGCTGGCAGACCTAAGTTCTTAATTGAGGCTAGACTGTGCCGCCTACTGTAAGCCCGTCGATGCGTAAAGTCGGCTGACCTACGCCGACAGGAACGCTCTGGCCTTCCTTACCGCAAGTGCCGACACCGGAATCCAGTGCCATGTCGTTGCCTATCATAGAGACCCGTTTTAGCACGTCAGGGCCGTTGCCTATGAGGGTCGCACCTTTGACCGGGTAGGTGAGTTTGCCATCTTCGATCATCCAGGCCTCGGCTGCGGAGAAGACGAATTTGCCGCTGGTGATATCGACCTGACCACCGCCAAAGTTGGCCGCATACAAACCTTTTTTTACGGATTTGATGATTTCTTCCGGTGCCATAGTGCCATTCAACATATAAGTATTGGTCATGCGCGGCATCGGGATGTGCGCAAATGATTCACGGCGTGCGTTGCCTGTGAGCGGCATGCCCATTAATCGTGCATTGAGGCTGTCCTGGATGTAACCGCGTAGGATGCCATCTTCAATCAATACGGTGCGTTGTGTCGGGTTGCCTTCGTCGTCGATATTCAATGAACCGCGCCTGTTTGAAATGGTGCCGTCATCGACCACGGTGACACCCCTGGCTGCAACCTGCTGGCCGATGGCGTTACTGAACGCGGAGCTGCCTTTACGGTTGAAATCGCCTTCCAGGCCGTGTCCGATCGCTTCATGCAACAGGATGCCGGGCCAGCCTGAGCCGAGTACCACTGTCATGCTGCCCGCGGGTGCGGGACGTGCATCCAGATTCACCAGTGCTTGATGTACGGCTTTCCTGGCGTAATCTTCCAGCACTTCATCGGTGAAATAGCTGTAATCAAAGCGGCCTCCGCCACCTGCGGAGCCTTGTTCACGACGGCCATCCTGTTCGGCGATGACCTGGATCGAAAGGCGTACAAGGGGACGTACATCTGCTGCCATCACGCCATCGTGACGCGCGACCATGATGACTTCGTATTCGCCTGCAACAGAAGCCATGACCTGGCTGATGCGCGGGTCGGCTTTGCGGGCGAAGGTTTCCAGTCTTTCCAATAGACGGACTTTTGCATCGGCACTGAGCGATGCGATAGGGTCTTGCGGGATATAAAGCTGCGGCGCGCTGATGCGCTGTATGGTTTTGCCCGATTGTTCATTGCCGAGTGCCGCGATCGCACGGGTGGCATTGGCGGCTTGTTGCAAGGCTGGCAGATGAATATCATCCGAGTAGGCAAATGCGGTTTTTTCACCACTGACTGCGCGTACGCCAACACCCTGGTCGATGCTGAAATTACCGGATTTGACCTGACCTTCTTCCAGGCCCCAGCTTTCCGAACGGCTGTACTGGAAGTAGAGATCGGCATAATCCACCTGGTGCGACATGATGCTGCCGAGCACATTCTGCAGTGCCGGAATATCCAAACCTGAAGGTGCAAGCAAGGTTTCGCTGGCGGTCGCGAAATGTGAACCGGTTTCCGGGCTGGAGCTGGTCGGGATCGAATCAGGTTTCATCAGTAATCTTCAGGTTATATTGATATATAAAAACTATAACAAATAATATATTAATAGATAATACGTAAAATCATGATTCGCAAGGGTCGTGAGCGAAGCAATGGGTTTTACAGGATGCTGCGGTGCTTCAATGCAGGCAGGCTCTTACGTAAGCTGGAAAGATATCCCGGGTTGATTGAGGATACCACTACACCTGATCCGCGCGGCAGACGGTCCAGTACGACACCCCATGGGTCAACAATCATGCTGTTGCCGTGGGTTTCACGGCCAGAGGCATGGTAACCGCCTTGGGCCGGAGCAAGTACATAAGCCAGGTTCTCAATGGCGCGAGCACGTACCAGCGTTTCCCAATGGGCTTTGCCCGTTGTTTCAGTAAATGCCGAAGGCACCACGATGATATCGACTTCACCCATTGCACGGTATAGCTCCGGGAATCTGAGGTCGTAGCAGATCGATAACCCGATCTTGCCGAAAGGCGTATCGAGCGTGACGACTTCGCCACCTGGCTCGATTGTGGTTTCTTCATGGTAGTGCTCATTGCCCAGGTCGAGGCCAAACAGGTGGATCTTGTCGTAACGTGCGACTTGTTTGCCTTTGTCATCGAATACCAGGCAGCTGTTGCGGACCTTTTTCGGAGAACTGCACTCCAGCGGAATCGATCCAGCGATAATCCATATCTGGTGTTTTTTAGCGGTTTTTGCAAGGAAACGCTGAATCGGGCCTGTGCCTTCTTTTTCGCGTGCAGCGACCTTATCGGTATCCTTCATGCCCATGATCGCAAAGTATTCCGGCAGTGCGATCAGCTTTGCACCTTGATTCACGGCGATTTCAATCAAACGTTCGGCTTCGCTCAGGTTTGCAGATACATTGGGGCCTGAAGCCATCTGGATGCCGGCGATTTTTGCCATGCTGGGAACAGCTTTGTTTTTGGAAGTCTTGGCTAGCTTACCCCGAGATTTGATCGCCATTATTTTTCTTTCGTACTCATATTAATTGAATTTATTAATCGTATTTTCCACTACCGGCAAGCTATTGACCAGGAATGTTGCTTGCCGCTCCCGCTTCAATCTTTTCCGACTTAAGTTCTACCGGCTTATCCCATGTGCCGACGATTTCGTATTCTTCGGCAGCGAATTTGTTCAGGGGATCTTGCAGCAGTTTCTGTGCAATGAAAGCTGCAGCCGCTACTGCTGGCCCGCCCACCAGTGCTGCTAGTGAGACACTGTCGCTGACAAAAGGTGTCACTTTCACGTAAAGATGTTGAGTCTCTTTTTTCAGGTCGGTCTCGCCTTTGATCTCAACTCTGGCAGTGGGGCCCTCAAGCAGGAAGTTGTCACTGCGCATCACGCCCTGATTAATATCGGCGGTAGAGCTGACTTTGTCAAAAGTGAATCCGCTGCTCAATACATCCCTGAAGTCGAATGTGAGGCGACGCGGCAGGTTCTGCAGTGTGAGTACGCTGAACAAACGGCCGACGCCAGGCTGTATCTTCAGGATCTGGCCATTACGCGCATCCAGCGTAAAGCTGCCTGATAGCTGCTCCACATTGAATTCATGAGGACTGCCTGGCCACCTCAGTTTTCCGGTGAGTTTGGTGGTGCCATCTTTGATGACATTGGGGTGACCGTAGCGTGCCAGTGTGTTGCCTAGGTGTTTGATATCCCAGTTGACGTTCATCTGGGTGTTGGGACTGCGCCGCCAGTTGCGCCATTCACCATCCGCGGTCAATACGCTGTCAGGGTTGCTGATGACCAATTTGTCGATACGCCAATCGTCATTGGTTCTGCTTGTTTTTATTTCACTCGCTTTTAATTCAATACGACCGAGATTCTTTTGGCCGATTTCGAAAGAATCAGCGACGATATCGAGATCGGGATATTCCATGGACCTGGATTGAGGCTGAACCTCTGTAACGGTAATTGATGTCTGCGGTGATTTTGCCGGCACTGTCAGGTTATTCAAACGGGCAATGATCCTGTCATTATCCTCGCCGTGCTCATTGACCCACTGCACATCGCCATCCATCTCGCGACTCTTAACCTGCATTTTCCAGCCGTCGGCTGCCTGGGTGGCATTGAGTTTCAGCTCATTGATACGGCGCTCAAACACATCCAGTGCCTTGACCGACATATCGATGCGCTGGATAGGTAAGGCTTGAGCTTGGCTGTCCGCGCCTGCTTTCCTGGTTTTTTCCAGCACAGCGAGCCATTGGTCGAGATTGAGTTCATCGAAATTGCCACGTACAGTAAGCCCTGCTTGCGATGGAATCTCAGGCAGCACGTTAATACCAATTTCACCGCGATCAATTTCGTATGTGCCATTGATTTCACTGCGCAGAATCCTGGCTGATATCTGGTTTGCCATACTGATGTTGATGATGTCCTGTTTGCCTGGCTGTTGGCGCTTTTCTATGCGCAAAGGCATTCTTTCTTCAGCGGTCTTGCCGATAGGCTGAGGCAAGTCCAGGGCCATACCGGCCAAACTGGAACGAATGGTGACGTCAACCTTTTGCGGCTGGATGCTGATGTCGCCGAGCCAGTCGGTATTGCCATTGACCAGACCGCCAATACCACTGCCGAAGGCGTCTTTTAATCCGGTATCCGTGACATTGCCGCGCGCAGTGATTTTTACCAAACGGTTTTTGCCGGTACTAATGTCTAATCTTGCCGGCCCACCATAAACGCTGGTTGCGATATTTTTTGCACTCATGCCGGATTCCGTGAACTCCAGATTGCCGTTGATAAGCGACAGGTCCGGAATCGAAGGCCCTGCCATGCTGGCATTCGTTATCTGGTATACGCCCTTGATCTTGGTTGCATCCACGTCCTCCAGCGGAATCTTTAACTCCAGGTTCAGCTTGCCGGCGCCGCTCGTGCGTAAATCATTGGTAAAACCGTCGGTGAGTTCAAGTACCGGGCTGTTGTTTACGAATCGTATGCCGTCAGTCACCGAGCCTTGTGTTTCGCCGACGATTTCAAGTATTGGATAATCTGCGTCAAGCACTGGGATCACCGCTTTGACTTTTTTGAACTGGTTGCCAAGAATGTTACCGCCATCGGCATTCAGTTCCATTCTTGAACCCTGGAACAGCATGTCCAAATTCAGCTTTTCTATGGGTGGCCAGTTCTGGCCGTAATCCAGGACGCCATCCTGCATCCTGGCTGTGACTTTAAACAGACCCTGGGCCGGGTTAACGTAAGGAAACTGGTCGACGCGGCCGCGTACAATGACACGGATATCCGAAACTTTGCCCGACAGGATGGAGCCGTCTAGCCAATGCAGGGTGTCTTCACCCAACATGACTGGGTAGTAGAAAAGCGCATACTTGGCATTTCCGCGATCGAACCGGCCATTGAGCTCGATCGACGATGGTACTGTCGAACTGTGCTTGTAGGTGGCATTCACCGCGCCTGCAAGATGCTGGCTGCTGATGGCAAGATTGGTGACACGCACATCGGTACCCTGTGCATGGTTGGTCCATTTCACTACGCCTGTCAGTTTCTCGGCAGGGATCGGCCAGCGCAGCACTTTCTTGAAGTCGATCGATGCTTCCTGCGAATTGAGATTGATCGTGCCCTGTTTCTCGTTGGCATCGAGCGTTCCGCTCAGGTTGGTGAAGCCCGGGATTTCTTCATGCGCCCGGATGCCCAAATCCTTGAACTGCATGCGGATATCGTACTCGCTAGGTATCTTGCTGTTACCTTTCCAGCGCGCATTCAGATTCCTCACCAATCCCGCAGGAGCGATATTGTCCAGTTGCTGCACAGTTTTTTGCGGCAGTGGAAGATAGGCAATCAGTGTCTTGAACGAAGATAAGTTGATCTCATCCAGGCTGACGTTGCCTTCGATGATATCTTCCTGTCCATTCACTTTGCGTTCCCGAACGCCAAGCAAACCGTTTTCCAGCATGAGGCCATCGGCTGTCGAGAGCTTGACGCGTTCAAGATTGAGCGATTGGCCGTCATCATGGCTGGACCAGATTAACCGTCCTGCAAGATTATTGAGTCTTGCTTCTGCCGTGTTTTTAGAGATCCGGCCGCGCACTTTCTGCAATATGACGTCGGAGGTCAGGCGTTTGGCCTGGCCGTCAGAGAAATCGAACCAGAAACGTGCGGCACCGTAGCCTTCACTCAGGTCGAAGGGATAGTCGACCCACTTGCGCCAGGCTGATATGTCGGTGCCGTCCATGCGGCCATATACCGTACCGCGCCAATCTTTAAGATTGCCGACATCAGAGCCGTATAAATTGCCGCGCAGGTCAATAGGATGGGATGAACCTGCTGAAGGCGTGGCTTTTAATGCGAAACGGTGGCGGTTGAGCAGGCGCTCCCATACCGGGTTTTCAATGGTCAGCTGCAGATCGTTCAGGGTCAGCGCCGGCGCTTTTCGCATATCGTCCTGCCAGAGTATGGTGGCATCAACGATATCGATCCGCGACTGCCTGAGTACCCAGTTCGCCAGCTCCGGCCTGGATTCGCCGCCCATTCTGATGCCGGCCACCAGCAATGATCCATCCGGCTCACGCCTGATGGATACGGCTGGGCCTTGAATCAGCAATGAAGCGAGCTTGGGTTCGAATAGCGGAATGCTCAGCCATGAAAGGCTGGATTCGATTTCGTGCAGCGTCAGCGCCATGCGGTTCTGATCATCGTAGATGGCTACCTGGCGCAGGCTCAGATGCGGATTCATCCCGTTCCAGCTGGCTTCGATATGGCCTATCGTGATCTTCTGCCCGGCAGCCTGGCTGATCTCCTGGGCAATGCGGTCTTTGTAGTTTTCGATATTGGGAAGTACGAAATAGCGCAGTGTGAGGATGGACAAGGTCAACGCGATAATTGTCAGCCACAACGCAGTAAGTGCGGCTCGATATGCCCAAATCAGTGATTTTTTGACCATTGCTTATTTGTTGCTTGCGCTAACCCGTTCAATATATTTATATTTTACTGCATTATTCCGCTGAATAATGGTTGGTTTGTCTTATGGCTGAGAAAGTTGCAGGTAGAGACGACGCTTTGTTTTAAAATAACGGGCTTATCAATCCTTCGCCGACAATCTGGTCGGTTTTTTATTTATTTAGTCAGCCTACATTGCTTCAATTAAAAAACCTCATTCTTACGCGCGGCGTCAAAATCCTGATTCAGGATGCCTCGTTCCAGCTCCATCCCGGCCATAAGGTCGGCTTGACCGGTGCAAACGGTGCCGGTAAGTCCAGCGTATTTGCCATGCTGCTCGGTGAGTTGCAGCATGAGTCGGGCGAGCTGGATATGCCGCCGCACTGGACTATAGCGCATGTCGCGCAAGAGACTCCAGCATTGTCTATCGCCGCGATTGAATTCGTGCTGGATGGCGACGAAGAATTGCGCAATGTCGAGCGAGCGCTTGAACAGGCAGAACTTAACCATCAGGGTGAGCAGTTGGGTGAGCTGCATGCACGTTTCGGCGATATCGGCGGTTACTCGGCACGCGCAAGAGCCTCGGCATTGTTGCATGGCCTGGGCTTCAGCGTTGCTGATATGGCCCGGCCCGTGTCTGATTTTTCCGGTGGCTGGCGTGTCAGGCTGAATCTGGCGCGCGCATTGATGTGCCGCTCCGATTTGCTGTTGCTGGATGAACCTACCAACCACCTGGATCTGGATGCAGTGATCTGGCTGGAAAACTGGCTGAAGGATTATCGCGGCACTTTGTTGCTGATCTCGCATGACCGGGATTTCCTCGATGCCGTAGTCAATCATATTGCCCATATCGAGTTGCAGCAGCTGACGCTCTATCGCGGCGGCTATTCGGATTTCGAGCGGCAACGCGCTGAAAAACTGGCGCAGCAGCAATCCCTTTATGAGCGCCAGCAGCGCGATATGGCGCATTTGCAAAGCTATATCGATCGCTTCCGCGCCAAAGCGACCAAAGCCAGGCAGGCACAGAGCCGCATCAAGGCGCTGGAACGCATGGAGCTGATTTCAGCCGCTCACGTTGATTCTCCTTTCAGCTTTGGATTCAGAAAGCTTCTGGCAGCACCTGACCCGCTACTCGTGCTGGATGACATTGATGTCGGTTACCACGATCAGGCGATATTGAAAAATATCAAACTGACCATACGGCCCGGTGAGCGCATAGGCTTGCTCGGCAGGAACGGTGCGGGCAAATCCACGTTGATCAAATTGCTGGCCTCGGAATTGAGGCCAATGCGCGGTAAACGTGTGGAGGGCAAGGAGCTTAATACGGGTTATTTTGCTCAGCACCAACTTGAACAGTTGCGTCCGGATGAATCGCCTTTGCAGCACATGTTGAGGCTGGATCCGCAAACGCGCGAACAGGAACATCGTAACTATCTGGGCGGTTTTGATTTTCGCGGTGATATGGCGACTGCTGCCTGCGGTGCATTCTCTGGCGGTGAGAAATCGAGACTGGCGCTGGCATTGCTGATCTGGCATCAGCCGAACCTGCTGTTGCTGGATGAGCCGACCAACCATCTTGACCTCGAAATGCGTTATGCCTTGACCATGGCTTTGCAGGATTACGAAGGTGGCATGGTGCTGGTGTCGCATGATCGGGCTTTGCTCAGATCGACCTGCGACCGCTTCATCCTGGTGGCGGATGGGAAAGCGGAAGTTTTCGATGGCGATATCGACGATTACAAAGACTGGCTGGCGCAGCACCAGACTGAGCAGAAACTCGCAGAAAAAGCAGCCGACATCAAGCCGGAAAGCAAAAACGACCGCGCCCAGAATAAAGCGGAGCGCCAGGCCAGGTTGGCCGAGCGTCGCCCTTTGGTTAAAGAGTCGGAGAAGCTGGAAGCTGATATGGCCAAATGGCAAAAAGAAAAGTCGCAGATTGATGATCAGTTGACCGATCCTGCGCTCTATGCTGCCGCCGATAAATCAGGATTGCAGAACTTGCTCAAACGCCAGGCTGAGCTGGTTCAATCCATAGAGCAGGCCGAAGAACGCTGGCTGGAATTACAGGAACAGCTGGAAGCCATCCCTACATAAAGATATAGGAATTGACATGAAATACTCAGAACGCCTCAGCCTGCTTTACGCATTTTGCCTCAATGACGGACGCAGAGCAGATGAAAACCCAAGTGCCATCCCAAGTACCAATTTGCAGGATTATGACCCGCTCGAAGCCGCAAATTATCTTGCTTGTTACATCACGTTCAAGGCCATCCAGCAGGCAGAACGTTCGCCTGCGGATGAGCGTGTCGAGAATTTCGACATGCTGAGCGTGTACCAGACCTATGCCATGTTGATCTACGCATTCCTGGTGTTGCCGCTGGGTGAAGAGGGCGTTGCGCCGGATACGCAAGCGGCGGCGGTGATCGTGACCAAGACTTTATTCGCAGGATTGCCTGATGAAGAGTGGGCTGAGATTATCGAGTCGGGCGGCCATAAGTTCCAGTTGATCGCCGATGCCAAGCAGGAGCATTGGGTCGATTATCGCCAGGACCTGGATAAAGCGACCATTGCTTTTGTCATCGCCGGTACCGATGAAGAAACGCCTTTTGATAAAGAAGAAGTCATCCCTATGTTCGGAGCTCTCCTGAGCATGCTCTGCGAAGCTTTCTCTAGCGATTAAGCTTTAGTTCTCGTGATGGCCGTCAATGTAATACCATTGATGGTCGATCTGGATAAAGTCACTCGACTCATGCAATCGCCCGGCTTTCCCGGCTATTTTATAGCGCGCGATAAATTCGACCATGGCGCTAGAATCTCCTGTTATTACATGCCGTTTGACCTCCAGGCCCAGCCATCTGGTTTGGGAGTCGTTCGCCAAGTCAAGTGATTTTGGTCGCGTATCTCGATGCCAGGTCTTTAGCAGATAATTTTCCAGTTTAAGTACGTAAGCCGCATAACGGGAACGCATCAATGCTTCTGCCGTGGGTGCTGCTGTGCCTGAATGGTAAGGCTGGCAACACTTGTCGTAGGGCTTGCCGCTGTCGCAAGGGCATTGTGTTGTCTGGTTTGCTGGGTTTTTAGGCATGGGAATGGCATTTTAACGTGCCATCGATGCCAGCTGAAAGTTTATGCGGAGGCGCTGAGCATTTCCTGTACTTGCCGCATCAATTCATTGGCCGCAGCATGGCCTCGTTTGGATTCACGTAAAGCCATGTTCCAGAGCGAGATGCAGCTTTTAAGCTGATCATAATCGTTTGCGGCCCTGATCTTCTCGACCACGCTTCGGCCCATCAGGCCCAGGCTCTCATTGGTACTTTCTATCATGATGTTTTGTATGGTTTCGATTTTTTCCGGTGAGAGGTCAGGACTGACGGATTCATCTTTCTGCAGGTCTATGCTGTATTTAGGCTTTTTCGAATCTCGAATATAGCCCAGGCGTTCAAGGTCGCCGATGATTTCTGCAACCTTGAGTTTGTTCAGGTATTTACCCAGGTCGTCTTGCGTGCGCTTGCCGTCAATCAGGATTAACACCTGTCGTTGCCTTGCGTTTAGTTTGCGCTCCGGATGCGATATCTCTTGCAGACCTGATATAGACTTTTCATAAACCATGCTGTACCTGTTGCTGGAATCAGACGATGCAAGGTTAGAGCTGGATTATTACCCGATGATGGCAGCTTTATTAAGTTAGTTATTTTCTTGATAAAGAGCGCAATGGTTAATTGTGGCTGTCATGGCTTTCCAGTAAAATAGGCTCCCGTCGCTGAGAATTCATTCAGCCAAATCACAAGCCCCTTTCATGACCAAATATGTATTCGTAACCGGCGGAGTTGTTTCTTCTTTAGGTAAAGGCATCGCCGCTGCCAGCCTTGGCGCAATTCTCGAGTCGCGTGGTATCAGAGTCACCATGCTCAAACTCGATCCCTACATCAACGTCGACCCGGGAACCATGAGTCCGTTTCAGCATGGCGAGGTGTTCGTCACTGACGATGGTGCCGAGACCGATCTGGATCTCGGCCATTACGAGCGTTATATCAGTGCACGCATGGGTAAGCGCAACAACTTCACTACTGGTCAGATATACGAAACCGTTATCAAAAAAGAACGTCGCGGTGAGTACCTGGGCAAGACCGTACAGGTCATTCCCCACATCACCGATGAAATCCAGAATCACATCAAGCGCGGTGCCGAAGGTGCCGAAGTTGCGATTGTCGAGGTCGGCGGTACGGTAGGCGATATCGAGTCGCTGCCGTTCCTGGAAGCGATTCGCCAGATGGGCATCCGCGAAGGACGCGGTAATGCCTGTTATATTCACCTGACCTTGCTGCCGTGGATTCCTACCGCGGGCGAATTGAAAACCAAGCCGACGCAACACTCTGTCAAAGAGCTGCGCGAAATCGGTATTCAGCCTGATATCCTGTTGTGCCGTGCAGACAGGCCGATCCCTGATGACGAGCGTGCCAAGATCGCGCTATTCACCAATGTGGCACCGGAGGCGGTGATTTCCGCGATAGATGCCGATTCCATCTATGCCATTCCGGGTTTGCTGCATGACCAGATGATTGATGAAATCGTTTGCCACAAGCTGGGCATATTGGCCAAGGCGGCCGATCTTTCCAGCTGGCAGAAGATTGTCGATGCGCTGGCAAATCCCAAGCATCAGCTCAATATTGCATTCGTCGGCAAATACGTCGACCTGACCGAATCCTACAAATCGCTGACGGAAGCGTTGATACACGCCGGCATCCACACACAGTCCAAGATCAAGGTACATTTCGTCGATTCCGAAGATATCGAGAAAAATGGCACAACTGCGTTGGAAGCCATGGATGCTATTCTGGTGCCTGGCGGTTTCGGCAAACGCGGCACGGAAGGCAAGATCGCAGCGATTAAATATGCCCGTGAAAGCAAAAAACCTTATCTGGGTATTTGCCTCGGCATGCAACTCGCGGTAATCGAATTCGCCCGCAATGTGGCGAATCTGCAGGATGCCAACAGCACGGAGTTCAATCCGAATACTCCGCACCCGCTGGTTGGCCTGATTACCGAATGGAAGGATGCCAGCGGCAAGGTGGAAACCCGCTCTGAAGATTCCGACCTGGGTGGCACCATGCGTTTGGGCGCACAGAAATGCCCGATCGAACCAGGTACCATGGCGGCACAGATTTATGGCGTGGAAGTGAATGAGCGCCATCGTCATCGCTATGAAGTGAACAATCATTATGTCGAGCAATTGAAGGCGGCTGGCCTGATTATCTCCGCACGTACGCCAACCGAACAGTTATGCGAAATGATCGAGTTGCCGCAAGAAGTGCATCCCTGGTTCGTCGCCTGTCAGTTCCACCCGGAATTCACCTCCAACCCGCGTACCGGTCATCCGCTGTTCAAATCCTATGTTGAAGCGGCACTGAAATCCAAAGGAAGCAAATAGATGAAACTGTGCGGTTTTGAGGCCGGTATCGACCAGCCATTATTCCTGATTGCGGGGCCGTGTGTGATCGAGTCGAAACAGATGGCGATCGATACCGCGGGCCAGTTGAAGGAGATCGCGGACGCGATCGGCATACCGTTTATCTACAAATCTTCCTACGACAAGGCAAACCGCAGTTCGAACAAGACTTTCCGCGGCTTTGGCATGGAAGAGGGCTTGAAGATACTGGACGATGTGCGCAGCCAGATCGGCGTGCCTATCCTGACGGATGTGCATACCGAAGAACAGGTGAAGCATGTGGCGGCTGTGGTCGATGTACTGCAAACGCCGGCTTTCCTGTGTCGCCAGACCGATTTCATCACGGCAGTCGCCACTTGCGGCAAGCCGGTGAACATCAAGAAGGGCCAGTTCCTGGCGCCGGGCGACATGAAGCAGGTCGTGCAGAAAGCCAAGGAAGCCAATGGCGGTGCTGATACGATCATGGTCTGCGAGCGTGGCGTGTCGTTCGGTTACAACACCCTGGTCTCGGATATGCGCGGCCTGGCCATCATGCGCGAGACCAATTGCCCGGTGGTATTCGATGCCACGCATTCAGTACAGCAACCTGGCGGGCAGGGTGACAAGAGTGGCGGTCAGCGTGAGTTCGTGCCTGTGTTGGCAAGAGCCGCGGTGGCAAGCGGTATTGCAGGTGTCTTTATGGAAACGCATCCAGACCCGAGCAAGGCGCTTTCGGATGGCCCCAATGCCTGGCCATTGCCGAAGATGCAAGCCTTGCTGCAAGTGCTGGTGGATCTGGACAGGTTGGTAAAAAAAGCCGGGTTTATAGAACAAACCCTTTAAGCCGCATGCATCGCAAAGCACTTTGAGCGCTTTGGTCGATTGAGTGGCAAAGATTAATAAATGTAGAGGAAATAAGTATGAGTGCAATCGTCGATATCATCGCCCGCGAAATTATTGATTCACGCGGCAACCCCACTGTTGAAGCCGATGTCTTGCTGGAATCCGGCATCATCGGCCGCGCAGCCGTCCCTTCCGGTGCATCTACCGGTACCAAGGAAGCTGTCGAATTGCGTGACGGCGACAAATCACGCTATCTGGGCAAGGGTGTGTTGCAGGCGGTTGAGAATGTGAATACCGAGATCGCTGAAGCGCTGGTCGGCCTCGATGTCGAAGAACAAAGCTTTATCGATAACATCCTGATCGAACTGGATGGCACGGAAAACAAGGAACGTCTGGGTGCCAATGCGATCCTGGCCGTTTCCATGGCCTGCGCGCGTGCTGCGGCTGAAGAGTCCGGCTTGCCGCTGTATCGCTACCTCGGTGGTTCCGGCCAGATGCAATTGCCGACACCGATGATGAATATCATCAACGGCGGTGCTCATGCTGAAAACAGCGTGGATATGCAGGAGTTCATGATCATCCCAGCGGGCTTGCCCAGCTTCCGTGAAGCTTTGCGTGCAGGTGCCGAAGTGTTCCATGCGCTGAAAAAGATACTGCATAAAAACGGACTGGCCACTACGGTTGGCGATGAAGGCGGTTTTGCGCCGGATCTGCCATCCAACGAATCAGCCATTCAATACATTCTTGAAGCGATCACCGATGCCGGTTATGAACCGGGCCGCGATATCCTGCTGGGCCTGGATTGCGCCAGTTCCGAATTCTACAAGGACGGCAAATACCATCTGGAATCAGAAGGCCTGCAACTGACTTCGGCGCAGTTCACCGACTATCTGGCGACCTGGGTCGATAAATACCCGATCATCAGCATCGAAGACGGCATGAGCGAACACGACTGGGACGGCTGGAAGCTATTGACTGACCGCCTGGGTAAAACCGTGCAACTGGTCGGCGATGACCTGTTCGTGACCAACGCCAAGATCCTGCGTGAAGGTATCGCCCGCGGAGTCGCCAATTCCGTATTGATTAAAGTGAACCAGATCGGCACATTGACCGAAACCTTCACCACCATTGAAACAGCCAAGCGTGCAGGCTACACCTCGGTGATTTCCCATCGCTCAGGCGAAACGGAAGATACGACCATTGCCGATATCTCGGTCGCGACCAATGCCTTGCAGATCAAGACCGGTTCCTTATCCCGCTCCGAGCGTATTGCCAAATACAATCAGCTGCTGCGTATCGAAGAGGAACTCGGTAATGCGACCAGTTATGCGGGCATGGGTGCTTTCTACCATTTGGGACGTTGATCCGGCGCAAACTGGGCTTTTGTGAAAGCGTTAACGCTGATTTTTGTCATCCTGATTGCCTTGCTGCAATACCCATTGTGGCTTGGCAAAGGTAGCTGGTTGAAGGTTTGGGACTTGAGCCGGCAGATCAGTGAGCAAGAGGCGGCCAACGCTGAATTGAAAGCCCGGAATGATACTGTCGATGCCGAAGTGCGCGACCTTAAGCAAGGATTCGCTGCCATTGAAGAGCGTGCCCGTAGTGAATTGGGTATGATCAAGCAGGACGAAGTGTTTTACCAGGTTTTTGACGGGGTGCTACCTGGCGTCCCGGTCAAACCTGATGCAGCGACTCCATCCCTTCCACCAAAGCCAGCGACGTCCGACTGATCGTGCTGACCCTGACATATGGCTTCATAAATTAGTTTGCTATCACTAATTCCACAGATATCATCTCTTAATCATGCATAACGTAATCGACAGCAAACGCAAAGTTATTTTTCTTCTGTGGATATTGCTATGCATCGGTTTCTTTGCGACGTCGATCGCCAGCTACTACGTCTCGAAGAACGCTATCCGAGACGCCATCATCACCAGCGAATTGCCGCTGACGGCTGATAATATCTACTCGGAAATCCAGAAGGACCTGATCCGGCCCATCTTCATCTCGTCGATGATGGCAAGCGATACTTTTGTCCGTGACTGGGTCATTAGCGGTGAGGAAGAAATTGACAAAATCAGCCGTTATTTAAAGGAAGTCAGAGAAAGTTACGGTACCTTCAGCAGCTTTTTTGTTTCCGAGGAAACGCGAAATTATTATTATTCGGATGGCTTGTTAAAGCACGTAGACGAAAACGCCCCGGTCGATAGCTGGTATTTCCGTGTGCGGCAACTGGAAGCGCCTTATGAAATCAATGTAGACCCGGATGCAGCCCATGCCAATGCACTGACGATTTTTGTGAATTATCGCGTGAAAGACTATGACGGTAATTTCATTGGTGTAACGGGAGTCGGCCTGACTGTCGATGCGGTCAGGGCGCTCATCAATAATTATCAGGACCGCTACCAGCGCAGCATCTATTTTGTCGACCACAAAGGCAAGATTGTGCTTTATGGCAATAAATCCCAACCGCTTGATTCCAATATCAGCGACCATCCCGGCCTGCGTTCGATAGCGGATAAGGTGCTGTCCAAGCCTTTAGGCACTTATCAATACAAATTCAATGATGAGCAAATCCTGTTGAATGTGCGGTATATCGCGGAGCTTGACTGGTATCTTTTCGTTGAGCGCAACGAAAACGACGCTATCAAAGACATACGTCATACACTGTATCTCAACCTCCTGGTCTGCGCGGTGATTACTGGTATTGCGCTGCTACTTACAGGTATGGCGATTACGCGCTATCAGAACAGGCTCGAATTGATGGCGACATCGGATAGCCTGACAAGACTGCCTAATCGCCAGGCGTTCGATGTGATCGTGACTACGTTCATCAACGATGCTCGACGTAATGCAGAAGCGCTTTCAATGATCATGCTCGATATCGATCACTTTAAATTCATCAACGATCATCACGGGCATCTGGCTGGCGATCAAGTCCTGATTGCGGTCGCAGACAGCCTGGTCAGTAACCTGCGTGAAGCTGATTTTGTCTGTCGCTGGGGCGGTGAAGAGTTTCTCATCCTGCTGAAAAACTGCGACACGCATAATGCTGTGCAGTTGGGCGAGAAACTGCGTCTGGCAATCGAGGCTTTGGTGATCGAGTACAAGAATGAGCTTATCAGCGTGACTGTAAGCCTGGGTGTATCTCAATGGGAGCTTAATGAGCCAATCGACAGGTTGATTGAGCGTACTGACATTGCACTCTATCAAGCAAAACTGGCCGGCCGTAATCGCAGTCAGCTAGCCTAGTTTCCCGTTTTAAGTATTGTCGCTAGTTCAGGGCGTAAGGTAGGTCCATCAGTTGCAGTGGTCTGGCTGATGTCTTGTCCAGATAGATTTCAGCACCTTCGATGGCCTCAAGCCGCAGTTCCGCCAATGCATCAAAACCGCCATTCGGTGAAGGTGCGACCCTGACAAGCATGCCTGCCGGATCGTCGCTGGCGGATGTATAGACGGCACTACCCACTTTAGCTTCCTCGCCAGCACCGATATGTACGGGCAGGGTTCTGCGTTTGACCTTCCCCAGATAATGGGTGCGCGCTACGATTTCCTGCCCTGTGTAGCAGCCCTTCTTGAAACTGATGCCACCCAGTGCATCGAGATTGATCATCTGCGGTACAAATGCTTCTTGTGTGCTTGCCTGAATGTCCGGAATGCCGGCCTGGATTTCAAGCCACTCCCAGCAAGGCGTTCCAACGGCACTTGCCTGTTCACTCAAGGTAAGCCAGATACGTTCCGCATGTTCGGCCTGGGTGAGTATTTCATATCTGGGCGTGCGGCCCGGCAATCGAATCAAAGCCGCATCATCCAGAGTCACCAGTTCATGTTCCAAAGCAGGCACGTGCTTGAACAGGCTTAACAATATCTGTTCAGCCTGCGGGCCAGCCAATCCTATGCGGATGATGCTATCGGAGACATCCGTGATGGTCACTTTAGATCTCAGCACATACATCTTCAGCCGCTTCATGATCAGTTCCAGCAACTGGCGGTTGAATTGCAGGTGTAGACGGTCATGGTGCGAAAAAGCCAGGAAAAGTGCCAGAAGACGGCCTTTGGGCGTGCAATAGCCGGCATAATGGCTGTTATTGCCGCCTAGCAGTTTAACGTCATTGGTGATCTGGCCTTGCAGGAATGCAACGCGGTCATCGCCATCTACCTGCAACAAACCCAGGTGCGAGAGGTCCGCCAAAACGTTGCCTGTTGCCGCAGCTTGCAACTCTTTTTCCGGATTGCCAAAATGCTCTACTTGGCCGTCTGCGATTTCGGCCTTGAGGCCGGATAAGAATGTCTGCCACTGTGTCATGATGTTTTGTCACTTATATATAAAATCGTCATATAAAATCGTTTGGAATGCGTGCCGAATCAGTGATCGGCGCACATTGAGTTCGGGGGAAATCCATTGTCATATTATAGCGTCAAGCCGATACATCTGAATCTCAAGCCTTCACCGTTGCTTGCGTGGTTGATAGGACTGGCAAACGCGATTTGCTGCTTGATTGTACTGTTTCTGCCGATACATATCGGGTTTAAATTGCTGGTCGTGCCAGTGCTTGTCGCTATGGCGATTTACTCTATACGCCGATATGCAATGCTTGCTCTGGATAAGTCTATCAATCGTATGAGTTTGACGCATGAATCAAAGTTGCAACTTATTTCCAGGAATGGCGCAAGGCAAGAGGCGAAAGTATTGGAAAGTACTTTTGTTGCAGCCTATCTGACTGTTCTGAATGCGGAAGATATGGAAACGGGTAAACGCATACATATCATTTTGATGCCGGATAATGTCGAGCCAGACAGTTTCAGGCAATTGCGTGTCTGGCTCAGGTGGGGCAGGGAATCTGTAGTTGAAGCCGATGGCTTACCGTGAGGATGCGGGCTGTAGCCTGCGCTTGAAACGCTTGAATGATTCGCGACCGGCCTGGAGAGGATGGCGCGGAAAATATGCCAGTAATAGTAATGCGCCAGCCAGTCCAGCCAGGATCCAGTCTATCTTGTAAGGCGCAATATCGCGTCTGGCCGGTCTCTGTTCTTTCATCGCCGAAAGGATATTCTGCAGCTTGTTGCCGCGTACGTATTTCGCATTGATCTCCTTGGCGAGCGATTTTAAATATTCTTCATCCAGCTTGGAGAGGTAGCGATCGTTCTCACCCCCGGCTACGTTATCGTCACGGGTGCCGATATTGGATTCTGAAATCTGTGCGATGCCGGGCTGCAATGCAAAGCTTTCAGCAGACCAATAGCCGATAAGCTGGTTCTTTTCATCCAGCTTGGGAATGGGGGTGCCTTTGTCGCTGCCAACGCCGACGAACAGCCAGTCATCACCACCCTGGAATGAAGTCAGGTCGCGTGTGTTGAACGCATGTAAATTGGGAGCTTCTTCACCATCGGTAAAATAGACTACTTGTGCAGGTTCGGGAAATGCCCGCAGTACCCGTGCCAGAGTCAGCATGCTGTCGCGTATACGACTATTGCCGGACCAACTGGAGCGCCAGTCAAGATGGTCGATCGTGTCATTGATGGCAGCAAAATTGCTGCAGACTTCTATCGGTGTATACATCGCCGCGACACTGACGCCGGCGAACAAGGCAATACTGGCCTTGGTGCCGCAAGGCATGGCCGAAACCACCTCATGCATCATCTTTTGCGTATGTGCGATACGCGTAACCGGTTTGCTCGTGCTGCCCATATCGGGCACGTTCATGCTCTGGGAAATATCGGCGACTAATATATAGCTATAGATATTGCGCTTGAGCGGTATGCTGGGCTGGAAAAGTGCGATGACCAGCAGGATGAACGCAGATAGCAACAAGGTCGCATCGCGCCTGTGTACCAGGTAACGTTGCAGGTGATGGAAGTATTTCACGGCAAGCCCACCGGAATATTGCCCATGATCAGGCCCGGGTTGTCAGACTCGCCCACGCCCGGCGTCGGTGTAGTCGGCAGCATGCCGATCACACGATCCAGGTTGTGGCGCGTATCCCAATGGCTGTTATCGAGCTTCACCGACTGCACATAGGCGCCCTTGGCCTGCCTGAACAGGTACTCGGTCTCATCACGTACCGTCATGTTGTTACCGTTGATGGCAACGCCGCGCAGAAAGAAAATGTTGCCGAGATTATGCTGCACAGCGGAGCGCATGTTTTTATCGCCTAGTTCGGCCAGCTGCAGGAACAATAGCGTCGATTCCTTGAAGCGTTCATTTCTGGCGAGCCAATAAGCCGTTGCAAACTTCGCTTCGTAGCTTTGCCTGTCGGTGGCCGGTGTCTTTGCCGCCAGAATCGCCTGGTTGAATGCTTTGATCTGATTGACCCTGTTCCATTCATAGAACGCGGTGACTGCACTTGCAACGGCAACGATGGCAAGTGCCCATGTGACTTTCTTTACGCTGAGTGCCATGTTCGCACCTCCAAATATTTAACGCCGAGTAATAACGCAATCATCAGAACCGCCACAATATAGCAATGCCGCGTGTAATTCTTGCCCGGGATTTTTTCCAGGTAGCTGATAGGTTTCTTTTCTTTCTGATTGATGTCATCAATGGCTTTTTCCAGCGAACTGGGGTCATCGGCTTCATAGGCGTTAAAGGATGTCTTCAAGGTTTTGAAGTATTCATACAATTCAATCACAGGCGGCAAGGCCTGGTCTTCTGGCGGTTTGTATTCGGTATTGAAAATACTCAAGCCGCCCGGTTGTTTCAGCACGATCCAGTACAGGCTGATATCCATTCTGTCGAGCCAGTCGCGGACCTTCTGCTGAACATCCGCACTGACACGTCCTGCGCCGTCAGATACCAGAATAATCGCGCGTGAACCCGAGTTGGGGATCTGTTCGAACAGCCCCGCGCCGCTGGTCAGGCCGCTGCCGATATTGGTCTGGAACAGGGCATTGTCTGCGGTTGCCTGGACTGCGGCCACTACTGCTTCGCGGTTGTCTGTCAGCGGCAATACATGCATGGCGGAGTTGCTGAAGGTAATCAGGCCGATCATGTCGTTATCACGTTCTTTGATAAAGTCAGTGATCAACCGGCTGGCTGCCGCAGATTTCGTTTCACCTACTCGTCCACCCTGGCCGGCGCCTGAAAAAGGATCATCCATACTGGCACTGCGATCAAGCACAAGCGCGATCTGTGCGCCGACACCGGTTTTTTCAACGTGCTGTTCCGGCGTCTGTGGCGAAGCCAAGCCCAGCAGGATGAAGGACAACGCAATCACTGCGAGCAGCTTGAGAAAGATCGCGACGACATTGGAAAGAGGGTCGCCGGGTAACATGGCCACCCAGGAATAACTGCGGCTATGTGTACGTTCCAGCAGTAGCGGCAGTAAAGCAAGCGGCAACAGCCACAAGACAAATGGATTAGCGAAACTCATAAATTAAGCCTGCTTCTCGGGTCTCAGGCCGCGTTCGCAGTCACGGCAACGGCGAGTGAATTGGCGCAGCCATTCATGTTGTTTTTCATCGACCGGCTGGGCATCGCCTTGCTCGAAGAAAACACGGCGCGATAGCTCGAAGAAATGGTCTATTTCCTGGCGAATGGCAGAGAAAGCTGTCTTTTTCGCTACAAAGTCATCGACGCTATCGCTGAAAACGCTGTTGCCCTGGCTGAGATTAAAGGCCTGATGCACGCGTTCCAGAGCGAGTTTCAGGGTTTCGTCGGACGCAGGGAGCTTTTTCAGTTTTCTTAGATCGCGATAAGCGCGGGCGAACGGTCCGCCCATGCGAGGCAGCCAAGCATGCACGCCTAATATGTATAGCAAACCAAGGCCTGACAGTACCAGGATGGCCAGGGCTATTTTCAGCGTCTGCTGCTCGCGTTCATAAGTCTTTAGCAAGGGCCCACGGAACGGGCTCATGTCTGTTTCCAGTTTGACCTCGCCGAATACGGCGATCGGTGAAATCCGGAAATTCCAGCTGGGGATACGGAAAGAATAGATATCCTTTTCGCCCTGGATTTTGACAAATTCCGGCGGTAATGAAGACGGTTTGGCGACCACATTACGGGTAAATACCTGATAGGTCAGATGGATGGTGTAAACCGTGCTCTCCGATTTCTCCCGTTCTTCTTTTTTAATATCGCGCAGTTCAATGCCAATCACCTGGCCCTGGTAACGTTTTTCATAGCCGACTATGGGCAGCGAGGTGTCCAGCAGTTTGTAGGGTTTCTTGACTTCCATTGTCACAACGCGGGTAATCAAATCGCCGACGGTGTAACCTGAATCGCGCTTGGGCTCGACGATGGATAGCCTTACCAGCTTGCTGTCGATGGGCGGCAGTGCTACTTCATCTGCTTTGAGTCCCCAACTGCCGGTCAACAGCAGCGAGCTTAAACATAAGGCGGCGAATTGCAGGGGGATTTTTCGCATATTGGCTAACAGTGTTTTCATGAGTTAGGCGGCCACATATTGGTGGAAATAGTCTGTAAGTATGTCTGCGTCGTAGCCATGTTCGATAAACAGGGGCGGCATGTCAAAGCGTAGGAACAATGCGTTGATTGCTTCACGGCGCGCTTCAAAATGCCGGATGATGCGTTCCCGGTATTTCTTGCGCAGGAACAAGGTGCGTTTTGCGCCGGTTTCAGGGTCTGTGACGCTGGCAATGCCAAACTCGGGCAGGTTGCGGTATTCGGCTTCATCCCAAAGTACGATCGGCACGATATGGTGACGCAGCATTAAGGCCAGTGCCGCTTCCAGGTCTGCCATCGGCATATGAAAATCCGAAACCAGGAAAATCAGCGAGCGCTCACGCGGCAAATAACGCGTGACGTCCATCAAACCTTTGCTACCGATTGCACCAGGGTGGTATTCCCTTAACCGCTCTGCCATTTCCATCGCGTAGTGCGGCCTGAACGAAAGAGTGCTATGCCAGTCCTCACGCACTTGGTCGTCAAAGCCGATAAATGCGAAAGGGTCGGCATTGCCGGTAGCAGATTTGGCTACAGATAAAGTGATATCTGCGGCGACTGAAATCTTGCGCTGGTAACTGCCGAATTGCATAGAGCCCGACATGTCGCACAGGACAAAAACCGGCGTGGCGCTCTTCTGGTTGAAAATGCGCACATACACCTGTTCCAATGGGTCGCGTATGGTCTGGCGTATATCGATACGCCGCGGATCAGGGTAGGAGAGCAGGGTTGTGTGACCCCTGAACTCCATCCCCATCCCGCGCTGCGTACTATTGTGGCTGCCGGGACGGCGACCACGTGAGCGCCAGCCTATGTGGTAGCTGAATTGTTTGACATCGGTTTGCATGAACGTCGATTCGCTTAGGGTGCCGATACGGAGTTGATGATGCCTGAGAGCAATTCGCGTGCAATTTCAGTGCGGCGCATCTCGTAAACCGGGCTGAATACCAGGCGGTGGGCAATGGTTTCGTGGAACACCGCATGAATATCTTCAGGCACTACGGCTTCACGATTGTTGAGCCAGGCATTCACCCGTGCTGCGGAAAGCAACATGCTGACACCGCGTGGGCTCGCGCCAGAAACGATCAGACGGCTCAACTCGACGCCGGAAACCTTGACGCCGAACTGCTCCGGCGACTTGGTCGCTGTCCATAAGTCCAGCGCGTAGCGACGCAGAGTCGGGCTGGCATCCACGGATGTCTGAATGATGCGGGCAAAGGCATTGACCTTGTCGAACTCCAGAATTTCAGGCTCTACGGTGTCGACCAAGGCATCGACATTATGGAATTTCGGATTGAACATCAGTTCTTCGCGAATTACAGGGTCACTTGGCACCACAATCGGGATTTCCATCATGAAACGGTCACGTGCCGCTGATGGAATATCGAAAGTCTCTTCTTTTTCCACCTGGTTGCGGTCGGCGAAAACCAGCATGTGCGGGAAGTAATGCTCCTTGTTGAAAGCCGTCAAGGTGCGTTCTGCCATCACGCGCAGCAACAGTGAGTGGACTTGCGGGCGGGCGCGGTTGATCTCATTGAAGAAGAATACCGAAAGATTCTCGCCCGACATCAGCAAAGGGCCAGGGCTGACATGCGGTTTGCCGTCTTCGCCAAGATAGGTGTGATAGACCAGGTCGTTCGGCATCAGGTCTATGGTGCCTTCGATACGCTGGTAACCGCCGCCGATGCCGCGTGTGAAAGCGCGCAGCAGCGTGGTTTTGCCGACACCGACATCGCCTTCGAGCAGCACATGGCCGCGAGCGAAAATCGCTGTCGTAATCAGTCGAATGGGGGATTCCTGACCCACGACCACTTTATTGATTTCTGATTCCAGTTTCAGCGCATGTTCGCGCCAGTCAGCCAGTTGGCGGTCGCTCATTGACTTATCCCAAGTGAATTATTAAAAGAAAAACTAAACATGTAAAAAAATGTAACAAGCAGGATAGTAAACAGATTTGTCTGAGGTGTAAACAGATCTGTATACCCCAAAACTATATCTTTAGTTGGTAAGGGCTTTCACTCGGAGGCATTTCCGGCGAAAATAGCGGAATAATCCTATTAAACAAAGAAAAAAGTCTCTGATGTCAAAACAAAATAGTTTCACCTATGAGGAGTTGTTGAGTTGCGGTCGTGGCGAAATGTTCGGTCCTGGCAATGCACAATTGCCTCTGCCGCCGATGCTGATGATCAGCCGCATCGTTTCCATTACCGAAGATGGCGGCAAATATGGCAATGGTCAGATTGTTGCTGAATTGGATATCAATCCTGATATGTGGTTTTTCAAATGTCACTTCGAAGGCGATCCCGTGATGCCCGGCTGCCTGGGCTTGGATGCGATGTGGCAATTGGTTGGCTTTTATCTCGGCTGGATGGGCGGTCCCGGACGTGGCCGCGCATTGGGCTCTGGTGAAGTGAAATTCACCGGACAGGTATTGCCTACCGGTAAATTGGTCACTTACAAGATCGATTTAAAGCGCGTCATCATGCGCAAGCTGGTCATGGGTATCGCTGATGCGACCATGGATCTGGATGGCCGCGAAATTTATGCAGCGAATGATCTGCGCGTAGGTTTGTTTACGCGTACAGATAATTTCTAATGCATAAAATATCAATGCAAAGAATAATAAAAGTAAAATTGCATAAAACTCAATTGGAGGAAGCGCGATGCGTCGTGTCGTAGTCACTGGGTTGGGAATCGTATCCAGCCTGGGAAACAATAAATCTGAAGTGCTCGAAAGCTTGCGCGAAGGTCGTTCAGGCATCTCGTATCAACCTGAATATGCAGAAAAAGGCCTGCGCTCGCACGTTGCCGGCTCTATCAAAAACCTGAATTTGGAAGAGCTGATCGATCGCAAACTGATGCGCTTCATGGGCAAGGGCCATGCCTATGCATGGCTGGCGATGCAGGAAGCGATTGCGGATGCATCCCTGGCTGAAGACCTGGTTTCCAATGTGAGGACCGGTGTCATTGTGGGCGCCGGAGGTCCTTCGACCGAAAGCATTGAAGAAAGTAACAGAGTGCTTGGCGAGAAAGGCATTCGCCGTGTCGGGCCGTATATGGTCACCAAGGCCATGTCCAGCGGCGTAGTTGCAACACTGGCGACAGGCGCAAAAATCAAGGGCGTCAATTACAGCATCAGTTCCGCATGTTCGACGAGTGCACATTGCATCGGCGCCGGTGTGGAGCAAATTCAATTAGGAAAACAGGATATCGTTTTTGCCGGAGGTGCTGAAGAAGAGCATTGGAGCTTGTCTTACCTGTTCGATGCCATGGGCGCTTTATCCAGCAAATATAACGAAACTCCGGAAAAAGCCTCACGCACCTATGATGCAAACCGCGATGGTTTCGTCATCTCTGGTGGTGGCGGTATCGTGGTGCTGGAAGAATACGAACATGCCAAAGCCCGCGGCGCAAAAATCTATGCAGAAGTCGTCGGTTACGGCGCGACTTCCGACGGCTACGACATGGTGGCGCCAAGCGGCGAGGGTGCAGTACGTTGCATGAAACTTGCACTGGATGGTGTCGAAGGTCCGATTGATTACATCAACACCCATGGCACCAGCACCCCGGTAGGTGACGTCAAAGAACTGGAAGCAATTCGTGAAGTGTTCGGCGAGAGCCAGACCGCCATTGCTTCCACCAAGTCACTCTCAGGCCATGCGCTGGGTGCCGCTGGCGTGAACGAAGCGATCTACACCTTGCTGATGATGGAAAATAATTTCATCGCGGCATCTGCCAATATCGAAACGCTGGATCCTGCGGCAGAAGGCCTGAACATAGTGCGTAGCCGCGTCGATAACGCCAATATCCAGACTGCGCTTTCCAATAGTTTCGGTTTCGGCGGTACCAATGCGAGCCTGACGTTTTCACGCAAAAACCTGGCTTAAGTTCTTTTGGATCAGGTTTTCTAGCTCAATTTTTATAGCGCAGTAGTTTCAAGAGGCCATGGCTTGTTGTTGGTTATGCACCAATCGCAAGCCGGGTCTTTGTGTTCTGCCAATCCCATAGTATTCAATGCCAAGTTGTTCCAGTTGTGCTGGAGAGAACAGGTTGCGGCCATCAAAAATCACGGGCACATTCAGCGTTTGCTTGATGGCTTCAAAATCCGGTGCGCGGAATTCTTTCCATTCCGTGACGATGATCAAAGCATCAGCGCCTTCCAGGGCCGCAAAAGGTGATTTTGCAAAGCTGACTTCAGCGTGATGAGCCAGCAGTTTCCTTGCCTCATGCATGGCTACCGGATCGTAAGCCTGTACTTCTGCGCCTAACCCAATCAGTCGCTCGATCATTGTCAGGCTTGGTGCTTCGCGCATATCGTCAGTGTTGGGTTTGAACGCCAGGCCCCATACAGCGAAACGCATTCCGGACAAATCATCGCCGAATCTTTTACGTATCTTGTCTATCAATACGTGTTTCTGTTTCATGTTGATGTTCTCAGCTGCTTTGAGCATTTGCATATTGATGCCAAGTTGCGCCGCTGTGCTTGCCAGCGCTTTCACATCCTTGGGGAAGCAGGAACCGCCATAACCGCAACCGGCATAGATGAAGTCATAGCCTATGCGCGGGTCGGAGCCTATTCCCATGCGTACGTTCTCGATATCCGCCCCTAATTCATCAGCCAGGTTCGCCAACTCGTTCATGAAAGAAACACGTGTTGCCAGCATGCAATTGGCGGCGTATTTGCTTAGCTCGGCAGAGCGTACATCCATAGTGATGATGCGGTTGTGATGGCGGTTAAAAGGCGCATAAAGCGATTTCATCCTGTTGATATCCTGCTCATCTGTCGCGCCGATGATGATGCGATCCGGGCGCATGAAATCCTCAATGGCCGCGCCTTCCTTCAGGAACTCCGGGTTTGATACTACAGAGAAAGCCAACTTGATGTTTCTCTTGGCAAGTGTTTTCTGGATAACCGATTTGACGCGGTCAGCTGTCCCAACGGGAACTGTAGATTTATTCACTACAACGATTGGCTTTTGCATGTATTGGGCGATGCTTTCAGCTGCTTTCATCACATGCTGCAGGTCTGCGGAACCATTTTCATCTGGCGGCGTGCCAACTGCGATGAACTGCATGTCGCCAAACAAGGCACTTTCTTCAGCGGATGTGGTGAATTTGAGACGACCGCTGGAGATATTGCGCTTGAGCATGTCTTCCAGGCCGGGTTCGTAAATGGTGGCCTGACCGGATTTCAACTGCTGGATCTTGTTCGGATCGGAATCCAGACAAAGCACGTGATGTCCAACTTCCGCCAGGCATGTGCCGGTGACAAGCCCCACATAACCTGTGCCTACGATAGAAACTTTCATGGCTTCAACTCCGTTTGATAGGGAATGAAAGCCAATCTAATACGCGAATGTTAAAAGTTGATGAACATCATGACATCTTCAAGAAACTGTCATTCTGGTCAATTGAACAAGAAGCTGGATAATAATTTAGATTAGAAGCGCCGCCGCTACATGACGGCCTTCCGCCATCAATATATTGTAAGTCCGGCATGCGGCGGCAGTATCCATGCATTCGATACTGATGCCGGCATCAGTGAGGTTGCGCGTGATGCGCGGATGAATGAAGCGATGTTGCGGACCTGTGCCTAGCAGTATCACCTCGGGCTTCAGCGCTGCCAGTTGCACAAAGTCAGTTTCAGCCAGGTCGTCGAATTTTCCGGTTGTCCAGGCTTCAATCAGTTGATTCGGCATGATAATCAGGGATTGTGTGTGGCGCACTGCATTGATTTCAACCCAGCCTATGCCATAACCGGTGATGAGCTGGTTGCCAGCGGCCTGTGTCAGATGTAATTTCATAATGGATATCGGTCTGAATGAATGGGCTTTATTGCCCGCTTTCATTGCTGGCATGCCCGTGACAATGTAAGATAACACACTTTTTTGCAGTGCATATTCTGCCATTGGCGACTCATCATGGACCCCTTACTTAAATCGACCAAACTCAGTAACGTCTGCTACGACATTCGTGGCCCGGTGCTGGCGCGCGCGCGGGAGATGGAGGAAGAGGGTCAACGCATCATCAAGCTGAATATCGGCAATCCTGCACCGTTCGGTTTTGAAGCGCCTGAAGAGATATTGCAGGACGTTATCCGCAATATGGACCAGGCATCCGGTTATACCGATTCGAAGGGCCTTTTTGCTGCACGCAAGGCTATCATGCATTACACCCAGCAGAAAAGCATTCCCGGTGTGACGATTGATGACATCATCGTCGGCAACGGCGTTTCCGAGCTGATCGTGATGGCGATGCAGGCTTTGTTGAACAATGGTGACCAGATACTGATCCCGATGCCGGACTATCCCTTGTGGACTGCTGCCGTGACGCTGGCAGGCGGCACGCCGCGCCATTACGTCTGCGATGAGCAAACCGGCTGGTTGCCCGACCTGAAGGATATCGAGTCCAAGATCACTGCGAATACCCGCGGCATTGTCATCATCAATCCGAACAATCCGACTGGTGCCTTGTACCCGCAGGAAATACTGGAAGGCATTATCGAGATTGCGCGCCACCACAAGCTGGTGATCTTCGCTGATGAAATCTATGACAAAGTGTTGTACGACGGCAACACGCACACATCGATCGCATCGCTCGCTGATGATGTACTGTTTGTAACATTCAATGGCCTGTCCAAGAATTACCGTACCTGTGGTTATCGTGCTGGCTGGCTGGTAGTCTCTGGCGAAAAACGCCATGCTACCGACTATATCGAAGGCCTCAACATGCTGGCTTCGATGCGCTTGTGTGCAAACGTTCCGGGACAATTGGCAATTCAGACGGCATTGGGCGGCTATCAGAGCATTAACGACCTGGTTGCACCAGGCGGCCGACTCTGCAAACAGCGTGACCTCGCATACAAGCTCCTGACAGAAATTCCTGGGGTGACTTGCACCAAACCGGCTGCCGCGATGTATCTGTTCCCAAAGTTGGATCCAAAAATCTACCCGATCAAGGACGACCAGCAGTTCATCCTGGATTTGCTGCTGGAAGAAAAAGTCCTGCTGGTGCAAGGTAGCGGCTTCAACTGGAAAAAACCGGATCACTTCCGTGTCGTCTTCCTGCCGAACGTGGATGACCTGACAGAGGCCATGGGTAGAATTGCCAGATTCCTGGAGAACTACCGCAAACAGCACGGTGCTGCTGTTTAACGCTAGTGTTTAGCAACTTAATCAAACAACGTTTGATTAAGTTGCTTGATTGAATAACGTAGCTGCAAATTTTTTGAATACGAAAGTCTAGTCATAGTATGAAACCTATCAATGTTGGCCTGCTTGGCATCGGAACCGTAGGCGGCGGCACATTCACCGTCTTGAGTCGCAACCAGAAAGAGATCAGCCGTCGTGCCGGTCGCACGATTCAAATCGTCAAGGTCGCTGACCGCAATCTGGAGCTTGCACGCCAGCTGACGAATGGTGCTGCAGAAGTGACGGATGATGCTTTTGCCGTGGTTAACGATCCGGATATTGATGTCGTCGTTGAGCTTATTGGTGGCTATACAGTCGCCAAGGATCTGGTCTTGAAAGCCATCGAAAATGGTAAACATGTAGTCACTGCCAACAAGGCGTTGATTGCGTTGCATGGCAACGAAATCTTTGCTGCGGCGCAAAAGAAAGGCGTCATCGTTGCATTCGAGGCGGCAGTTGCCGGCGGCATTCCTATCATCAAGGCTTTGCGCGAGGGCTTGTCAGCCAATCGCATCGAATGGATTGCCGGCATCATCAATGGCACGACCAACTTCATCCTGACCGAGATGCGCGAAAAAGGCCTGGCATTTGCTGATGTGTTGGGCGAGGCGCAACGTTTGGGTTATGCCGAAGCTGACCCGACTTTCGACGTTGAAGGTATCGACGCCGCGCATAAGCTGATGATTCTGTCTGCCATCGGCTTTGGTATCCCGATGCAGTTCGACAAGGCCTATACGGAAGGCATTACCAAGCTGGAGAGCAAGGATATCCGCTATGCGGAAGAGCTCGGTTATCGTGTTAAGTTGCTCGGCATCACTAAGCGCAATGAACAAGGTGTTGAATTGCGTGTTCATCCTACATTAATCCCTGAAAAGCGCCTGGTGGCAAACGTGAACGGCGCGATGAATGCGGTGGTCGTGAAGGGCGATGCAGTCGGGCCTACACTTTACTACGGTGCCGGTGCCGGTGCCGAGCCGACAGCCAGTGCTGTGGTAGCCGATCTGGTCGATGTTGCGCGCCTGGCGGATGCTTCCGTCGAGCAGCGTGTACCTTATCTGGCTTTCCAGCCTGACCAGATCGCCAATCTGCCGATATTGCCGATTGACGAAGTCAGCAGCGCTTATTACTTGCGCATGCGCGCTTCCGACAAGCCGGGTGTGCTGGCTGAAGTCACGCGCATCCTTGGCGATCGCGATATCTCGATAGATGCCATGATGCAGAAAGAGCCGGCGGATAACGAAACCGAGGCCGATATCATCATCCTCACGCATATCACGGTTGAAAAGAACATGAATCAGGCGATTACCGCTATTGAGGCATTGACGGCGACGGTAGGTAAAGTCACACGCATTCGTATGGAAGAATTGAGCAAGTAGCATGAAATACATCAGTACCCGCGGGCAATCGCCTGCATTAACCTTTAGCGAGATTCTGCTCGGCGGTTTGGCGCCGGATGGCGGTCTCTACATGCCGGAAAGCTATCCGCAATTCACGGATGCCGACCTGACGGCAATGCGTGGCATGAACTACCGCGACCTGGCTTACACGATACTTTCACGCCTGGTGGATGATATTCCCGCGGAAGACCTCAGGGCCATCATCGACAAGACCTACCGCCCTGAAGTCTATTGCCATACCCGCAAGAGTCATGACGCGGCAGATATTACGCCGATACTCAAGCTGGAAGATAATCTCTACCTGCTGTCGCTTTCCAATGGCCCGACACTGGCGTTCAAGGATATGGCGATGCAGTTGCTCGGCAACCTGTTCGAATATGTGCTGAACAAACGCGGCCAGGAGACTAATATCCTCGGTGCCACTTCGGGTGATACCGGTTCTGCCGCTGAATACGCCATGCGCGGCAAAAAAGGCATACGCGTGTTCATGCTCTCGCCGCACCAGAAGATGAGCCGGTTCCAGACTGCCCAGATGTTCAGCCTGCAGGATGAGAACATCTTCAATATCGCGGTCAAGGGCGTATTTGACGATGCGCAGGACATGGTCAAGGCAGTTTCCAACGACCCCGTGTTCAAGAAACAACACAAGATCGGCGCGGTTAACTCCATCAACTGGGCGCGAGTCGTTGCGCAGGTGGTGTATTACTTCAAAGGCTATTTCGCTGTTACCAGGAGCAATAGTGAACAAGTCAGTTTTGCCGTGCCTTCAGGCAACTTCGGCAATGTCTGCGCCGGCCATGTGGCTCGTATGATGGGCTTGCCCATCAGGAAGCTGGTGGTGGCGACCAATGAGAATGACGTGCTGGATGAGTTCTTCAAGACCGGCGTTTATCGCCCGCGTGGCTCGGCCAATACCTATCACACCTCCAGTCCTTCGATGGATATCAGCAAGGCCTCGAATTTCGAACGGTTTGTATTCGATCTGGTGGGTCGTAATGCTGCCAGGATGCGCGAACTGTGGGGCAAGGTAGACACTGGCGGCGCGTTCGATCTGAAACAGGATGGCTTGTTCGAAAAAGTCGCCGACTATGGTTTTATCTCAGGTAGCAGCAACCATGCGAATCGCATGCAGACCATACGTGTGACCAAGCAAAAATACGATGTAACGATCGATACGCATACCGCTGATGGCCTGAAAGTCGCGCAGGAAGTACGTGAGGCCGATGTGCCTATGGTGGTTCTGGAAACCGCGTTGGCGGCCAAATTTGAAGATGCCATTGTCGAAGCGCTGGGCCAGAAACCTGAGCGGCCTGCCGATCTGGAAGGCCTGGAAACCTTGCCGCAGCGTTTTGTAGTGATGGATACCGATGTCGATGCCATCAAACAATTCATCAGCCAACACACTTGATTCGTTATTCCGGCACAAGCCGGAATAACGGCAAGTTGCAGTAAATGTTCATTCATCGCCATTCTGGCGCAGGCCAGAATCCAGGCCAATGTGAATGCATCCATGCATGTATACCGTCAGATGAACGAATTAGAGCATTGTTGAGCGGAATTATCTAAACTGGCGGGATTTACCGTAAGAGCTGAGTTGACTGGATTCCGGCCTGCGCCGGAATGACGATAGGGAAGTTTGAAGGTTTATCATGATAATCAGCCATGCTGACTCAGTCCAGAAACCAGATAATTGAAAATCGGACGAATTAAGTTAATTACCTGATCGCCGTCATTCTGGCGCAGGCCAGAATCCAGGCAAGTTACAATATGCAACCATGCGTGTATATTCTGGCAAGTGAGCGTAATGGAACGTTATACATAGGTGTGACTTCCGATCTGATTAAGAGAGTCTGGCAGCATAAAAATGATCTGGCTGACGGGTTCACCAAGAAATATCGCGTACATCAGCTGGTCTGGTATGAGAGCCATCCAACGATGGAATCAGCAATCAAGCGTGAGAAGGCGCTTAAGAATTGGCATCGAATCTGGAAAATTCGCATCATCGAACAGATGAATCCCGATTGGTTGGATTTATACCAGGAGCTGACTTGACGGGATTCTGGCCTACGCCAGAATGACGATTAAGGGGGTTGGAATTGACGGTTTATCATGCTTGCCGTCATTCCGGCGCAGGCCGGAATCCAGGCAAATATAAAATATGCATCCATGTGTATATTCTACCAATTGAATGCAATGGAACGTTATTGAACAGATGAATCCGAATTGGTTGGGTTTGTCGCAAGAGTTAACTTAACTGGATTCTGGCCTACGCCAGAATGACGATAGGGAGGTTGTAATTGAAGGTTTATCACGATCTGATGCGTCATGTGCTGGAGCACGGCCACAAGAAGGAAGACCGTACAGGCACCGGTACGCTCTCGGTTTTTGGTTATCAGATGCGCTTCAATCTGGCTGATGGCTTCCCTTTGCTCACTACTAAAAAAGTCCATCTGAAATCCATCATTCATGAGTTGCTATGGTTTCTGCAGGGCAGCACCAATATTGCATACCTTAAGGAAAACGGCGTCAGCATCTGGGACGAATGGGCTGATGCCCAGGGCAACCTTGGCCCGGTCTATGGATACCAATGGCGCAACTGGCCAAAACCTGATGGCACGCATATCGACCAGATCACGCAAGTGGTCAATGCCATCAAGAAGAACCCTGATTCGCGTCGTTTGATTGTCTCTGCCTGGAACGTGGCCGATGTCGATCAGATGAAGCTGCCGCCATGCCATGCCTTTTTCCAGTTTTATGTGGCAGACGGAAAATTAAGCTGCCAGTTATATCAGCGTAGTGCCGACATCTTTCTCGGCGTACCCTTCAATATCGCGTCCTACGCATTGCTTACCATGATGGTGGCACAGGTCTGCGGCCTCAGGCTGGGTGATTTTGTCCATACGCTTGGTGACGCGCATATCTACCTGAATCATCTGGATCAAGTGAATGAGCAGCTTTCGCGCGAGCCGAAAAGCCTGCCGACTATGCGCATCAATCCTGAAGTCACGGATATCTTCGGGTTCAGATTCGAAGATTTTACGCTGGAAAACTACGATCCGCATCCTGCCATTAAGGCGCCTGTTGCGGTCTAGGCCGTGATGTCCAAGTATCGGGAGTTTTTCCCAATACGTGAAACATCTTCTCGCCTAGAATGAGATTTTCTAGGCCATTGTTCCCTGTCATGAGTTTAAAGCTACTACTCAATTTGATGATTACCGCATTGATGGCGGTCTTACTGGTGATCGGTGTTGGTCTGACCATCCATAACTCACAGGAAAATATTCGCGCAGAACTTGAATCCACTTCTGCGCTTGCCCTGCATCTCATCGACAAAGAACTCCTGTATTTCTCCGACAACATTGCAGAACAAGGCATTAAAACGCCTTTTAGTCTGAGCAGTCTTGGCCATATACGTCATTTGCAAGTGGAATATTACGATGCCACGGGAGCATTGCGTGACAGTAACCAGGTCGAATTTCCACCCGCCGACCTGCACCCGCCGCCGCAGTGGTTCGTATATCTGATGAATGTGTTCTCCACGGATGTCGAGCCCAGAAAGCGCATTATTCACGCAAATAACAAACTGGTCGGAGAAGTCGTGATTACACCAGATCCTACTTACGAAATCACCGAGGTCTGGGAAGATTCGCTTGGCATGTTGAAACTGGTAGGTATTTTCTTTGTCTCTGTCAACATCATGGTGTTCTGGGCGGTGAGCAAAGCGCTTAAACCGGTCGACCAGATTCTTGAAGCCATCAATCAGCTGGAGCAAGGCAACCTTGATGCGCGTATGCCGCCATTCCGCCTGCCTGAGTTGACGCAGATCAGTGTCAAGTTCAACCATATGGCGACTACCCTGCAAAAAAGTATTTCCCGCAACCACAAGCTTTCCCAGCAGCTTCTTCACCTGCAGGAAGAGGAAAGAAAGAGCCTTTCGCGTGACTTGCATGATGAAATTGGTCAATCCCTGACCGCAATTCATGCGGATGCCTCTGCTATTTCCAACGCAAGCGCAAAAGGCACGCCTGTACATCAGAGTGCAGAGGCGATTGTCGCAGTGGCAAGACAGGTCATACAAATCGTACGGAATATTGTTGAGCGGCTTCGGCCGGAGACCCTGGATAAACTGGGGCTTACCGTGGCATTGCAGGAATTGATCGCCACATGGCAGCAGCGATACAAACCGCAAACCTGCGATTTGCAGATCGTGGATGACTTGTCCGTAGTACCTGAAACAGTATCGATTACCGCCTATCGTGTGGTGCAGGAATGCCTGACGAACATCGCCAGGCATGCGAATGCCAGGCAAGTGACAATCAATTTATGGATTGAGAGCAAAGAATTGGCGATCGTGGTGCAAGATGACGGATGCGGCTTCAACCCCAGGTTGTTCAGTGGTTTTGGGTTGATAGGAATGCGCGAGCGCGTCACTGGCATAGGTGGGGAGCTGGAAATAGACAGTAACCTGGCAAAAGGAACCACCATCATGGCCAGGTTGCCTTTAACGGGATGGGACATATGAGTCAGGAACATATTCGTATTATTCTTGCTGATGACCACGCCGTTGTCAGGTCGGGTTTGCGCCGCTTGCTGGAACAAAATCCCGAAATGCAGGTGATTGCAGAAGCGGAAAACGGCGAGCAGGCGTATCAGCTTTATACAGAACTGCTACCGGATGTGGTTGTCATGGATATTTCAATGCCAGGCATGGGCGGCCTTGAAGCCATTCGCCGAATATTGGGCCGTAACCCGGTCGCTCGGCTGGTGGTTTTTTCCATGCATGAGAATGCCGCATTTGCTTTCCAGGCGCTCAATATGGGAGCAAAAGGCTATGTCGCAAAATCCGGGATGGCGGAAGACCTGGTCATCGCCGTGAAGAAAGCTGCAGCAGGCGGCTCCTATATCAGCCCGGTGGTCGCGCAGAATATGGCGCTGCAAACGGTCAGTGGCGACGATGCCTTGTCAAAAAAGCTTTCCGCACGTGAATTCGAAGTGTTTCGACTGATTGCAGAGGGAAAAGGGGCGGAAGATATCGGCCTGTTACTCAATATCAGCCAGAAGACAGTCGCCAATTATCAGACCATGATTCGACAGAAGTTAGGGGTTAACAGCCCGGTAGAGCTTGTACGTCTCGCCATACGACATGGCTTGATCGAAGGCTGAGCCTGATTTCTGCATTGCATTGAAGCTGGCCTGATTTTTCAGCTCCATTAATTCCCAACTCCTGATTCCCTCGGCGGCACGGCCCTGTGTCGAATCTCAATTCGGCCTTATTCGGGAAAAATTCCCATATTTATTCGGGATTATCAAAGTATCACCCGCACTGTTGTGAACCCTAGAATGCAGCTTGCTGTATGTAGCCGTAAATCTGCGCCTACAAATCTATCTAGAAGAACAAATAGTCTACGGAGTGAGTATGAACTTTAAGCCAAAAATGACCGCGATTGCAGTAATGGCAGCATTCGCCATTGTGCCAACCATTTCCTTTGCCGAAGATGCGATCGTGACCGATACCGTCGCTGTCACCGGCATTCTTCCTTCCAACCTGGAAGCTGTGCCGGGTTCGTTCAGTGTGATTGAGGAAGAGGAGCTTGAGGTAAAGCGTCCATTCTCTGTACAGGAAGCCCTGAAGAACGTCCCTGGAATTCACATCGTTGGTGAGAACTCATTCGGCATGGGTGTGAACATCGGTGTTCGTGGTCTGGATCCCCGTCGTACTTCCCGTACCTTGTTGCTTGAAGATGGAATGCCGCTCTTTTTGGCACCATATGCTGATCCATCCGCACACTTTACGACTCCACTTGAGCGCGTTCAGCGTATCGAAGTTGTCAAAGGTTCCGGTCAGGTGCTTTACGGTCCGCAGACTGTTGGCGGTATGATTAACTTTGTGACTAACCCTGTACCTACAGATGGTTTTGCCGGTAGCGTCACTGCAAAGGCAGGTAACAACAACTATTACGGCGGCCATGTCAATATTGGCTACGGTAATGAGCAAGGCGGTATCATGATCGATGCCCTGCAGAACAAAGGTGATGGCATACGTGATAATCATGACTTCGATCAGCGCGAGATTACTGTTAAAGGCCAACTCAATCTGACAGAACGCCAAACCTTCATTGCCAAGGTTGGCTACTATGAAGAAGATTCACATGTATCTGAAACAGGCCTGGGCGCTGTTGAATATGCAGAAGACAAGTATCAGGCACCTACCGGCAAGAACGATCAGTTCGAATACGAGCGTAAGTCCCTGCAACTGCAACACGTATTCCAGTTTGATGAAAAACTTAAGCTTTCCACGCAAGCTTACTACGTAGATTCCTTCCGTACATCTTTCCGCCAGATCAACGAGCCGGGTGCTGTTGGCGGTCGATCAAATATGGATCGTTGTACCGGTTTGGGGGTTGCTACTGAGGCAAATGCAGAGTTGTGTGGTGGTCGTCATCGTCCTCGTAGCTATATCTACTATGGCTTCGAACCCCGCCTTGATTTCAGTCATGGCCTCTTCGGTGTAGAGAGTGATGCCGTGATCGGTTTCCGTTACCACGAAGAAAAAAGCAAGCGCAGACAATTCCGTGATGGCAGCCCATTGGCGCAGGATCTGGACTGGGCTAAACAGTTTGGTTCGTTCAGAGAAGATTTGAGAATTGATGTTGAGTCGAAGTCCTACTACGCCCAGAACACTTTCTATCTGGGTGACTGGTCGCTGACGCCTGGTTTAAGAGTTGAAGACTATAAAAAGAAGCTGAATGTCTTGCAGGCTGAAGGTGCTCCGCAAGGCTTCAAGGATAGCAACAGCCAGACCGTATGGCTGCCTGGTTTGGGTGCAACCTGGAGCGGCATTGCCAATACGACATTCTTTGCCGGTGTTCACAAAGGCTTTGCACCTCCACGCCCTGACCGTGACATCAATTTTGAAGATCTTGCTGGACAGGATGCCATCAGCCGTACCGATGCTGAGGAAAGCGTCAATACCGAGTTTGGCGTTAGATCAAACTATTTCAACGGTGTTAGCCTGGAAGCCACGTTATTCAACGTTGATTTTGATGAAATCGTCCTTCAGACCAACGCAGGCCGTTTTGAGAATGCAGGTAAGTCGCAAATGACAGGTATCGAGTTTGCTGGCCGAGTGGATTTCGGCAAAATCTACAATACAGCGCATAACTTCTATCTGTTAGGCAGCTATACAAACCTCTTCACAGCCAAGTTCAAGAAGAATACCGATGAAACAGAAAGCGGTAACAGACTGCCTTATGCCCCACGTGACGTTGCTTCGATCAGCTTTGGCTACCAGCATCCGGTCGGTCTCGATGCGCGTATCGGTATCGACTATGTCAGCAAGCAATTCGTAGATTCTGATAATAGCCGCGTCGAAAGCCTGGATGGTCAGGAAGGCACTATTCCTGCCTACACCTTGCTGAATGCATCGGTCAATTTCAAGCCAGTGGGTTCCCAAGCCACTTATTTCCTCAGTGCAGCCAACCTGGCTGACAAGGAATATCTGGTCAGCCGTGTAGACGGTAAGGTTGCCGGCCGTGAACGTCAGGTGTTCGGTGGCATACGTTACGACTTCTAACAACAACTAGCCATCTCCGGGTGCGTGAGGGTTGCTCAGGCAACCCTCCCTCACAAGCGAGCCAGAAATCTCCCCAGATTAGGCTCGCTTTTTTATTGGGTCACGTTCTTGTGGGTCACATTCTTGGATTAACTTGGCAATAGTTTCGTAGTTGAAGAGCAAGGTATATATTAAAGTGCAGGAATAAAAAAAAGCCGGCTGGGGCGCCGGCTTGAGAGTATTTCCGCTATGGAGAACGAATATACTATGGAGATCAACGAGAATTTTGATGCGCGAACAACAGAGGAGATCTGAATTCTCGTAGACCATATGATGCGGTATAGCAGGCCTACTTCAATAGTGAATCATTCCCGTAGTAGGGGTTACTTACTCCCTTTTTCAATGATGCCGTAACGAATGGCGACATGAACCAGTTGCCCGGTCGTTTGTACTGAGAGCTTCTGTCTTACCTGTGTCTGGATGTTGGCTGCAGTCTTGTAGCCGATATGCAGATGCTTTGAAATCTCGGCAAGTGATTCGCCTTCTGCGATGCGGCGGAATACTTCAAACTCACGCGGCGACAGGTTTTCTAATGGTTTGTCCTTGTGAGAGAAACGCTCAAGGGCCAGGTGTTGGGCTAATTCGTGGGCAATGTAGCGTCCGCCACGTATGATCTGGTCTACAGCCTCCAGGATGGCTTCCGGTGCGCCGGTCTTGAGCGCATATCCACGAGCGCCGGCCTGTATTGCCCTTGATGCATAAATGACATCGTCATGCATGCTGAAGATCAATATCTTTGCGTGTGAATCCCGAGCCAATATTCGTTGCAACGCTTCCAGGCCGCCAATGCCTGCCATATCCAGGTCAAGCAGGCCGATATCCGGGTGATGTTCTTGCCACAGGATGACGGTCTGCTCGCCATTTCCTGCTTCCGCGATGACCTTGTATCCTGCCTGTTCCAGTAATAGTTTCAGGCCTTGCCGTACAACAGCATGATCATCGGCTAATAGAACTTTTATCATGGTTGATCCTGTTCTCGCGCTGTTGAAGCGGAAGTTTTGCGAAAATGAGCACACCGGCGCCATGGCTGCTGACTAATTTAAAGCTGCCATTGCTTGATTCAACCCGCTCGCGCATGCCGGTTAATCCGAAAGAAGTGTGATGCGATAATGATGTGTCAAATCCTATGCCATCATCCTGGACTTCAACCAGCAGGCAGGCTGATTCATGCGTACCTATTCTGTTGATCATGACATTGACGTTATGCGCTTTTGAATGTCTGGCAATATTGGTCAGCGCTTCCTGCACTATGCGATAGGCCACGATGCTGACAAACTCGGGCAACTTGCTGGGGGATACGCCGAGCTGAAGATTGCATCGGATACCAGGGTTTTGTTCGCCCCATTCATTTATCAGAAAATTGATGGCTTCAATCAGGCCATGTTCATCCAGTGCTGCTGGCCGCAGGCGCTTGATGATTCTTTTACTGGCTGCCTGTATATGTTCCGCGTGTTTCGCAATTCGGTCTGCATGAGTAGCGACATCTGCGTTTTCGGTGTTTCTGGGGATGGTGGCGGCATCCAGCCTGATTGCAGTCAGGTATTGGCCCATGTCATCGTGAATCTCGCGTGCCAGATGGCATCGCTCCTGTTCCTGAATCTGCATGGCGTGTTTAGAAAGTGCGCGATTCTCTACCAGGAGTTCGGCCAGTTCCTTTTCTGCCAGGAACTGTTCAGTAATGTCAGTGAAATAGCCGTGAATCTTATGTGCGAGATCCTGGCTTAATAACGATTGCCTGAATCGTGCCATGACAACCAATGGCCGGTTGTTCGGCAGTTTTAATTCGAGTTCCTGGAAATCCTGATAATCGGCGGTTTTCAAATCAGCCAGAAGTTTTTCCCATCTGTCGCCAAGTGCATGAGCGAGACTGAAGCGGTGTTGCCCGCCGTTCGAAATACCTGCCATGGTCCTGAATGCTTCATTGCAGAGCAGAATATGACCACTCTCATCCGCTATGAAATTGCCGCTCAGGCCTTCTTCAAACAATGTCTGAAACATTTTCAGATTGTCGTGAGACTTTGCCTCGGCCTGGGTGCGCATTGCAATCTCATTACGTAATTCACGTATGCGCCCTATGGAGAACCAGGCCGCGACAAAGGCCATCACCATGAAAACCAGTGGCAGCTCATCTACGTTGTATTTTTCGTGGGATTCCGACCATTCGATGAATTTCTCTGCCAGATCGAAGGAGGCCGATAGGATATAAGTCATAACGACCATGCAGATGGCAATGATCAAATCCTGGTGCATTGCGCCTGTGCGCCATTTTCTGGTAAATCTCATGAGGCCGCGATTATGTTCCATGCTCAGCTTTGCCGGTAGTGAATTTTTCCCTATCTTACTGGTTCTCCGCCCCTGAATTAAATTGCCCTTTCGTATTGTGTGAATTCTTTCCTCTCGACTCGGGAATTATTCATCTATTGGATATGTAACAAGTTGTTAACAATACAACCCTGCTAAACGGGAACGTCAGCAGGGGTTTGTAATTTAACCAAATTCAGGAGAGGTAATGATGAAAAGAAAATTAGGCGGTGCCAGAATTGGCGCGACCATTAGTGGACTGCTTGCAATCGCCGCAATGCAGACTGCAGTGGCGGGTCCGGATTTAAATAAGCGTGAAGCAGATCCAAATCAGTGGCCACTGCAAACGGGGAATTTCTACGGACAACATAACAGCACACTTGATCAGATTAACAAGAAGAACGTTAAGGATGTAAAAGCTGCTTGGTCATTCTCCACCGGTGTATTGCACGGGCATGAAGGTGCTCCGCTGGTGATTGGTGACATGATGTACATCCATTCCGCGTTTCCAAATAACACTTATGCAATCAATTTGAACGACCCAAATAAAATCGTTTGGTCGCATAAGCCAAAACAAGAGGCTTCGGTTAAATCAGTGATGTGTTGCGACATTGTTGACCGTGGTGTTGCTTATGGCGAAGGCCAGATCATCAAGAAACAGGCTGATGGTCATTTGCTCGCACTCGATGCTAAAACAGGTAAGGTGAACTGGAAGGTAGAAGTCTGCGATCCTAAGGTTGGTTCAACGCTGACCCAGGCACCTTTTGTCGCTAAAAGCACTGTATTGATCGGCTGTTCCGGAGCTGAGCTGGGTGTGCGCGGTGCAGTGAACGCATTCGACCTGAAGACTGGTGAGTTGAAGTGGCGTTCTTATGCAACAGGTTCCGATGAGGACATGTTGCTGGCCAAGGACTTCAATAAAGACAATCCACACTATGGTCAGTTTGGTCTTGGCACCAAGACATGGGAAGGCGATGCCTGGAAGATCGGTGGCGGCACTAACTGGGGTTGGTATGCATACGATCCCAAGTTGAACCTGTTCTACTACGGTTCAGGTAATCCTGCACCATGGAATGAAACCATGCGTCCTGGCGACAACAAATGGACCATGACCATCTGGGCGCGTGATCTTGATACCGGTAGGGCCAAGTGGGGCTATCAGAAGACACCACACGACGAGTGGGATTTTGCTGGTGTGAACCAGATGGTGCTGACCGATCAGCCAGTCAATGGCAAGATGACTCCATTGTTAAGCCATATCGATCGTAATGGTATTCTCTATACCTTGAATCGTGACACAGGTGGCTTGCTTGTCGCCGAGAAGGTTGACCCTGCTGTCAACGTCTTCAAGAAAGTTGATCTGAAAACTGGCGTGCCAGTACGTGACCCTGAGTTCTCAACACGTATGGATCACAAATCAACCAATGTCTGTCCTTCCGCGATGGGTTTCCACAACCAGGGTCTTGATGCATATGATCCAGAAAGCCGTACGCTTTATGCCGGTCTGAACCATATCTGTATGGATTGGGAGCCGTTCATGCTGCCATATCGCGCAGGTCAGTTCTTCGTTGGCGCAACGCTGGCTATGTATCCTGGCCCAAGCGGTCCTACCAAGACAGAAATGGGCCAGATTCGTGCATTTGATCTGACTACAGGTAAGGCAAAGTGGACCAAGTGGGAGAAGTTTGCTGCCTGGGGCGGTACTTTGTACACCAAGGGCGGCCTGGTTTGGTACAACACCCTTGATGGTCAGATCAAGGCTCTGGATAACGCCAATGGTAAGGAGTTGTGGAAATTCAAGATGCCTTCCGGTGGTATCGGTGCTCCTATGACTTATTCACATAAAGGCAAGCAGTATGTTGCCAGCATGTACGGTGTCGGTGGTTGGCCTGGTGTAGGTCTGGTCTTTGACCTGACTGACCCTAGTGCCGGTCTGGGTGCTGTAGGTGCATTCAAAGAACTGCAGAACTATACCAATATGGGCGGTGGCCTGATGGTGTTCGGTCTGTAAGTTTCAGCAAAAACAAGTTGTCGTAAAGCTGTGTTGCCGGGGCGGATATGATGCCCCGGCCATACGGTCAGCCAATCAGGACTTATGCGTATATATGCATATAAAAGCTTGCTGGCGGGTTTTATAACTTCAGGCAATTTATCTTGATGTGTCTTGTATTAACAGAACTCTTAATTAAGGAATTTTTCGGTATATGCAAACATTAAACCAGAAGTTCATGCGCCTGACATTGACTGCCATTTTTGCAGGGGTAGCGGGATTTTCTTCAATTTCAGCTTATGCGGCAGGAGAACTTAATGTCTGCGCTGGAGAGAGTGAAATGCCATTCTCCAATTCAAAACTGGAAGGTTTTGAAAACGCTATTGCTGAGCTGGTGGGCAAATCGCTCAATAGAAAAGTCAATTATGTGTTCTGGAAGGACGCCCGACTGATCGTTCGCGATAATCTGGATAAAAAGAAATGCGATCTGATTATCGGCGTTGATAGTACAGATCCCAGGGTCTTGAAAACAGAGCCGTATTACAAGAGCAGCTATGTCTTCATTACACGTGAGGATCGCGGGATAGATATTTCATCGTGGAACGACGATTTATTGAAGGAACGTAATTTCCGTATTGGTGTTTTGCCGGATAGCCCAGGCAAAGTGATGTTGCTCCAGATCAATCGCTTCGATGACATGTTCGATTATTTTTCAGAGAAACAGCGTTATCAATCCACGCGAAATAAATACGTAAAAGTAGATCCGGTCGAGGTCATGAATGACGTCGGTTCCAAGTACATTCACGCCGCCATGCTGTGGGCCCCCGAAATTGCCAGATATATCAAGCAAAGCCCAGTTTCGTTGAAGGTGCAGATAGTCAAGGATGACGCAAAAAAATCCAATGGGCAACCTGTACCTATGCACTACGAGGTGTCTATGGGGGTTCGTAAGGATGATGTCGCCTTGCATAAGGAATTGAACCGCGTGATCTCCGAAAAGCGCGGCGAAATCGAGGCGATCCTGAAGAACGAAGGTATTCCACTGCTACCAATAGCAACAAAATAATTGAGGAAATGATGTTTAGCTTATCTTTAAAACGAAGTAATTGTTCGGCCCTGTTCATGGCACTGTTTCTGTCCACGGCTTTGCCAGCTTGCCATGCTGCTGAGCAGCCGGGGACATCAAATGCGGAAAGCAGTTCATTGAAAGTGGCAGCTGCAGATAAAGCTGGCGGCACTGAGGTGCCATCCGGCCCTATCCTCGATTTTCGCGGCACTATCTCAGGTGATGTGTTGGACCTTAACGATGGTAAAGGTGAGGATACCAAAGCAGTGCAGGAATTTCTTCGTACAGGAAAAAACCCATATAACGAAGACCCGGAAATCATCAAAAACGGCTACACCATCTATTCAACTGCATGTTCAGGTTGTCATGGGCATCATGCCGAAGGCAAATTGGGTCCTGCGCTGGCCGATGATTATTGGACATATCCGGCCAATGTTTTTGATAAAGGGTTGTTTGAAACCATCTATGGCGGCGGGCAGGGGATGATGGGCCCGCAGCGCGGCTTACTCTCCAAGGACGAGATTCTTCAAGTGATGAGCTGGCTACGTAGTATTTATGAAGGCGATCCAAAGAAGGCCAAGTGGAAAAACTGAGTTAACCATTAGTTAGTATTCCGCAGTTGTGCTTACTGGTGGCCTGCTGTGGTGAATTAGTCTCATCAGTAACCATATGACAATAAGGAGATATTCATGAAAAGCATGTTAGCAATAATGGCTGTCGCAGGCGCAATGATTACTTCCGGCGCTGCTTTTGCCTACGACGGCACAAAGTGTAAAGAAGCCGGTAACTGCTGGGAAGCAAAGCCTGGTTATCCTGAAAAAATTGCAGGCTCAAAGTATGACCCCAAGCATGACCCGGTTGAAATAGGTAAACAGGAAGCCAGCATCAAGGCAATGGATGCACGTAATGCAAAACGCATTGCCAATGCCAAGAAGACAGGCACTTTTTCTTACGAAATCGAGTAAGCCTGTATAAGACTCAGGCCAGTTCTTCAGTGAGCTGGCCTGTTTAAATAGGGTGATTTAAGCAAAGCGTGCGTGGATATTCAAGGCCGCGTGCTTTGCTTAAATTGTCTTGAATATGTATCAACATCGGGATTGCACATGCAACACAATAAGCAACAAAATAATATTAATCTTTCTGAATGGCGTGAGCGGGTTATTGCTTTTGAACAGGCATTGAATGGCACACTTCTAGGCTTGCAACCCCAGGTTCGTGCATTAACGATCACTATTTTTTCCCGTGGGCATGTCCTGCTGGAAGGTGATGTAGGGGTCGGCAAAACTACCTTGTTACGAGCAGCAGCGCATTTGCTGGGTGGAGAATATCAACGTATCGAAGGCGCCATTGATCTGATGCCGAGCGATTTTCTCTACCATGCTTATCTTGACCAGAACGGCCAGCCTGCAGTGGCGCCAGGTCCGCTTCTACAGCATGAAGAATCATTGGCAGTATTCTTTTTTAATGAGATTAACCGTGCAAGGCCACAAGCACATAGTCTTTTGTTGCGCCTGATGGCGGAACGCAGTGTGAATGCCTTTAATCGCGAATATCGTTTTCCTCATCTTACCGTGTTCGCCGACCGTAACCGGCTGGAACGTGAGGAGACATTTGAATTGCCTGCCGCTGCTCGAGATCGTTTTTTCATGGAAATTAACGTAGATGCACCTGCCGACAGGGAGTTACAGAAAAACTTGATGTTCAATCAGCGTTTCCATGATGTGGATGCCATGATTGCTGAGTTACCGGCTGGAATTGTGCCTTATACCGAACTCAATCAATTGGCCGAATCCATACAATCCAGTGTCCGTGCTGAACTGCCATTGCAGGAATATGCCGTCGATTTATGGCGTGCTTTGCGTAATCCGGCTGATGCCGGTATCGAGTTGGAGGATGTTGATACATCCAGGCTGGTAGCTGGCGGGGCAAGTCCAAGGGGTATGGCCATGATGATGCGAGCTGCCCGCTGCCGTGCCTGGCTGGAAGCGCGCGATTATCTTACGCCTGACGATATACGTTCGGTATTTTACGAGACCGTGGCGCATCGGCTGTTCTTCACGCCGGCTTATGAGCTTCGTCATAGTGAGATCGCGCCGCGACTCCTGGATGCGGTACTCGATAAAGTTTCAGCGCCATAACAATCTGGCAGGTAAAAATTGCATAGCTTTTCCCCTAAAGAGTTTTATTACCGATTGCGTTGGCGTGCACGCGGTGCGCAGCCAGGAAGTCACCCTACGCGAATGCCCGGCGGCAGCCTGGATTTTCGTGGGCATGTGCCGTTTCTTGAAAACCCTGATCCACGGCGTATTGATATTCGTGCCAGCTTGCGCAGTGTTCCAAAAAAGCTGATGTCACGGGCATTTTACGAACGCGGTGCAGTTGATGTGGTTGTGATTCTTGATTTATCTGCATCCATGTCATTCTCCGGTGCGGGCGACAAAATTCAAATGGCTGCAGATATTGCTGCCTCCATTGCCTGGTCGGCGACACGTCATGGAGATAATTTCTCATTGATTGCGTGTGACGATGCGGTGAGGCTGGATATGTTGTCACCACCTTCGCACCGGCCTGGTGTGGCGCAGGATATCTACGCCAAACTGATGAATGCCAGTTTTCACGATGGTTCAGGTTCTTCCGCATTGGCTCAGGCGGCTGAACATCTGAGAAGGAAGCGATCCCTGGTTTTTCTGCTTTCCGATTTTCACCTCGATGAAAACCTTATGAAAAACACACTGAACACTCTCAGCTCTCATGATGTGGCTCCGGTAGTGCTATGGGATAGCGCCGAATACCAGGATATACCTCAATGGGGTTGGGCACGGGTGCGGGATATGGAAGGAAGGGGCGATGGTTCCCTGTTCATGAGACCAAAACTGGCGGAAAAGATTAGAAACTCTTACAGGCAGCGTCGTCAGGAGATCATCAGGCTTTGTAAGCATGCAGGTACCCGCACTCCATTTTTTACAGAAGATAGATTTAATGCAGAGCAGTTGACCCGGCATATGCTGGAGGCATGCTGATGAGTTTCATCAACCATCGATATGCTTACCTGTGCTGTGTCGCGATATGTTTTCTGGCATCTGTGGCAAACACTTCATACGCAACGGCGGATCAACCGGCAGGCGAGATCAGCGTGCGCTCTGAAATGCGTGAGGTTGCTTACAGTGTTGGCGACGTGGCTACACAGACCATCATAGTTGATATTCCTAAAGGCTATCGCTTTGAGCAAAGCTCCTTGCCCACCATAGGCAAGACCTCGGACTTCATTGAGTTGCAAGACGCCAGATGGCAGTTCGAAGATACAAAGAACAGTACGCGCTATGTTTTTGTACTGGATTGGCAGATATTCCAAGTATTGCAGGAAGTCAGGGCTTACCCATTAAGGCAGCTGGATCTTAAGTTCAGGCTGGACGATAAGCTGATCCATGTAAAGCCGGATTCTCATCATGTCATTGTGTCCACAGTACTACCGACGACACTCAAGCCGGAGCGACTGAAGAACCTGCCCGATGTCGAGGCAAAGCCGAGGCCTACGTTGAAGCTCAAATGGGGCCTGCTCGTCAGTTTACTCATCCTGATCGCTTCAATTACTTATTTCTCCTGGTATTTTGACTGGCTGCAGTTACGCTCAAAGTCATCCAGACCCTTCAGGCTGGCCTGCCGCGAAATGCGTGCTATCCGAAAAAGCAAGAATAGTAATCAGGAACGATTGCTGGCTGCAATGAAGACATTAAGGCGTGCAGGCGATGTGAGTGCCGGGTTTGCACTCAGCAAGGAACGGCTGGACTTGTTGTTTGAACGTAACCCATGGCTGGGCCCCCTTCGATCTGATATCGAGAAATTCTATTCCGATTCTGAGCGGTTGTTTTTTGCAGGTACTCCAAATGCAATGGATTTGCAGCAGCTATACAAGCTGGGTCTGAAGCTCAGAGCACTGGAGTCGGGAGCGGGATGAGCAATTTTTTCCAGCAGCTCACAATCAGCCAGCCGTGGTTTCTTGCATGGTCATTACTGGCGCTGATTCCACTGACGATGAAAGGTTACAGAGCATTTCAATATCCATCGCTCGCACGATTGCCCAAGGATACCTTATCCATTTGTGTCGAATGGCTTTGGCGATTTGCAGGTGCACTGGCCATTGTCTTTATTGCGCTGGGCCTGGCCGGTATCCATTGGGGAGAGAATGTGGTTGAGCGGGTCGGTCATGGCGCCCATGTCATGATTGTATTGGATAGAAGTGCGAGCATGAATGACGATTTTGCTGACCAGGCTGCCGCGGGAAGTGAGTCGAAAATGGCAGCAGCGCGACGGGTATTACAAAGTTTTGTCAGTAAAGGTAAGGAAGATTTATTAGGGATGGTGACATTCAGTACATCGCCAATCCTTGTGGCACCCTTGGGTGGAGATCGCGCTGCGGTATCGGCAGCACTGCATGCGACAGAGGCGGGAGGTATGGGTTTCACAGCAGTCGCGCGCGGCCTGGGGATGGCACTTGATTATTTCGAGGGCAGGCCGGAGACAGGGTCGCGTGTGATTTTGCTTGTGTCTGATGGCGGAGCCTACCTTGATGTGAAAACGCAGGACATGTTGCGCAATATGTTTCATCGCCAGGGAGCATCACTGTTCTGGATTTATCTGCGTTCAGCCAATGGCGCCAGTTTGAAGGTAAAACCGGAAGAAGGCGATGAGGATGCCTATCCCGAGTACCAGTTGCACCGCTATTTTGGAACACTGGGTTTGCCTTATAGAGCCTATGAGGCAGACACTCCGCTTGCGGTAGAACGCGCCATGGCAGATATTGCACGCCTCAAAAATCAACCAGTACGCTATTACGAAGCTGCGCCCAGGCGCGACCTGGCATGGCTGTTCTACCTGCTGGCATTTTTCAGTGCATGTGGCGTGTTTGTGCTGCATCTGACGGAGGTGAAAAGATGGCGCGTCGCCTGAAATTATTCCAGCTGATGCTGCTGGTACTTTGTTTGTCTTTCGCCTTGTCGATCTGGTTAATCGTGAGCTTGTATCAGGCCAGCACCTATAACGGAAAATTGAGCGCTCAAACGTTACATGCAGGCCATTCTGCCGATGAGTTGTTTGCGAATGCCGTTTACTGGAAGAGCAAGGGCGATATGCAGAAGGCGCTTGCACTGTATGCCGAGGCGGCATCCGGCAATCAACAGGTGATTAGAAAATCGGCCTATTTCAATTCAGGCAATTTATATCTTTCCCAGGCCAATCAGTTGCTTGAAGAAAAAGGGCTAGATGCGCTCGATCAGGTGGGTCCCATGCTGGCCATGGCCAAAGAAAGTTATCGTGAAGCACTACGCTCAGATCCCGAATGGCACGAAGCCAAATACAACTACGAGCTGGCCCTGCGCCTTGCTCCTATGTTTGAGACGAAAAAAAGCAATAGAAGCGAGGATGAAGATGAGCCTGATGAAGATGAAGCGATTGATGGATGGCCATCCATTCCCGGATTTCCACGTGGCATGCCATGAGTTTTTGGCGTTCTCTTGATTTACGCGGGAGACTCCTGCTTTTATCCATTCTGCTGCTGGCTATTTGCCTGTTTGAACCTAAAGCGGACTTACCAAGCAGGGTCTACGATTGGTTCTTCGTTGTTGATATCACGCAGAGCATGAATGTCCGGGATGTTGTGATCGCGGGTAACAGTATCAGCCGCCTGGAGATGTCCAAGCAGGAAATTCGCCGCGCTTTGCGTAGTTTGCCATGCGGTTCCCGTGTTTCACTGGGCTTGTTTACTGAACGGAGTACGGCAAATATCGTTTATCCGCTGGAAGTCTGCGCACACTTTGGCGCACTGGATGAGACCATCGCCAGGATAGACTGGCGCATGGCCTGGGCTGCCGATTCATATATTGCCAATGGCGTTTATAGTGCGATTGACCAGGCCGCAAAACTTGACCCGGAAATGCGCGTTGCATTTTTTACGGATGGAAACCAGGCACCGGAAATCAGCGCGAGATACACACCGGTATTTGAGGGAGAACAAGGTAGGGTCAAGGGTTTTGTTTTTGGTGTAGGTGCGAAATCAGCCAGCCAGATCCCCATGCTGGACCATCACGATAATGTGACCGGTTACTGGGGCGCGGATGATGTGCAGCGATACGCGACTTTCGGCATCTCCGAGATTCAGTCCGTATTGGATATGGAACAGCACCAGACAAAAGGCTATCACGGCAGAAATGCGCCGCATGGCAGTGCTCCTGCAGAATCGACCGGGGCACATCTCTCAGCACTGGATGAATTCAACCTGCAAAAAATAGCCAAAGATACTGGCTTGAATTACTACAGCATGGCGGATAAAAAAGACTACATCTCGGTGATTACTTCAAGAGATATGTCGGTCTGGCGTTCAGCCGTTTCTGATCTCAGGCCATGGCTGGCATTGCCTGCACTGTGCCTGATTCTCATATTCTATATTCCGGCTTTCATCTATTCATTTGTTCAACAACACATTTTTATCAGGAAGAAATTATGAAGCTGCTACAGGTATTACTAATCACTGCGATCTCTTTGCCGGCATTTGGCCATGGACCTACCCCGCAGAAAACCGATGAATCCGTTTTGATTGCAGCGACGCCGGATATTGTATGGAAAAAGCTCAGTGAGCCATGCGTGATTAGCACTTGGCATCCGGAAGTGTCGAGTTGTGAGGAGGTTTCTCCACTTAAACGCATACTGACATTGAAGAATGGTGGAAAAATCAGCGAAGAAATTGATGAAATACTCCCTGTTGAGATGTCGATTTCTTATCGATTGGGAGCCGAATCCGAGGTTCAGGCGATCCCTGTCAGCTCCTTGACGGGAAGGATCAAGGTTGTTGCGGACGGAGCCGGATCGAAAGTAACGTGGATTGCCCGTTATTACAGAGCCGACACGACGAACGAGCCTCCAAAAGGTCTGGATGATGGCACAGCGCAGTTGATGGTCAATGCTTATGTCAAGTCGGGTCTGGAGGGCCTGAACGGAGCTGCAGCAAAAAAGTAGTGGAGGCCCCGGGTCCATCTCTGTGGGAAAAATTAAAAGCTTTGTTTAGATATTGATGCGGACTTCATAAATCCACATCGTGACTCCCTAAGCTATTGGTATTGGGTTGATGTTCGCGCACTACATCAGAGTTGGCTTTTAGCCTGGATTTACCCGTTTTTGTTTTGATGTACGGAAAATGGGCAAAAAAAAGCGGACCATCTCGGGGAGAGGATGGCCCGCTGTCAGGGGAAGGTCCAACAGGAGTTGTTCAGTTATGCGGTAACGGTTCTTTCATTGATCAGCCTGATCGTGTCTCCAACATTGTGTTCAGGCTGTGTGTCTTGGGTGATGGTGTGCTGGCTGCCGTCTTGCATACGGACTTTGATCAGATAAGTCGTCGATTTGGCGGTAAATTTTTCACCCTTGTTGCTTGCTGAGTAGCCGTTATCAATATTACCTAGTGCGATAATTCTTGCATTCTCTCTATGCGCATCCAGATAGTTCTCAATATTCTGGCTGAGCAGGCTGCTTTCTTGACCATCAGTCAAATCAAGGGCAATCGGGCTATTGTTCTCTGTTTCAATAGCAATGATAACGCCGCAATTAAAGCAGCTGGAGAGCTTGGGTTTAACCACGCTATTGAATTGATCATGCGTAAACTCAGCTTTTTTCAGCGACTCTTTTTTGGCAGAAGTGTCATTATTTTTTATCTTGTTCGATTCAGCATTCTCTTGACGTTCATGCTTATTGCCGCTGGCATTGCCTGAGTCTTTCAGTGGTATCAAGTTGGCTGCGGCGACACTGCCAATGATGCTAAAGACGGTTAGCATGCCTGCTGCCGTTAATACCATTGGATGTCGTGTTCTTAATAGTTTGTTTTTCATCATTAATCCTTAATGGTTTTTTGATGCTCTTGCCTTAAGGTCTTGATAATAAAATTTGTGATACAGGTTTCCCGATGCATCGCAAGCTTGTTTGCTGGCAAATTCTTTTTCGCGTTTCATCATATGCATTGCCATGTACGGTGTTTTTGACCCGATCACTCTGTTGTCGATGGCAATCTCCGGAATAGAGTTGCCACCGGATTGATTGCTGACTTGTCTTGCAGATTGATGACTTAAACCAATGATGCAGGACATTGAAGATGCACCCATATGCAATGGCTTAAGCAATCTACTGAGGGCCACTTACTTATTAGCCTCTGATTACCAGTGCGTTTTTGACTGACTGGACGCCACTTACACCCGATGCAATGTGCACTGCACGCAATAATTGCTCGCCGTTACTGACAAAACCGCTCAGGATGACTTGACCTTTGTGGGTTTCCACACTGATGTCTATGCCATCCATGCCAGTATCTTTGATCAGTTCTGCCTTCACTTTAGCGGTGACGGTTGCGTCATCGATATAAGCTTCAACACGCTTTTGTTGAACGCTGCTTTTGAAATTGGCATATTCATCAGCGTCTAAAAAGTTATCTTTGTTAACATCCGCTTGCACGAAATATTCGCCGATGTCTTTGTCTTTTAGCACTTCTTCCTGAGTAAGCTTGTTATCAGAATTGAGATCCAGTCTTTTGAATTCAGCAGAAAGCGGTTTCTGGTTGACAGTATCCTCGGAACCAACCGCAGCCACTTGCAAGCTGACAGCAGAAAACGCCAAAGCAGCAATGGACGTGATGGTTCCAGTTGCCAGCTTTGCAGAAAATGAGTGATTTACTTTTTTGATCTGTTTCATGCTGTGTATCTCCAGTTTTTGTAATGCACTGGAGTAACAGCACGAGACGTGCCAACTCAATTAATTATAATAAAATCAATAGGTTGAATTTATTTATTGGTTGTTTTGAAGATGTAAACCGTTGCCAATAAAAGACAAAAAACATATTGATTATATAAGTCATTGAATTATATTGAGAAAAAGTGTCTCAAAATGGAGACATCAGGTGGATTGGTTGCTTTCCTTGAATAGGGCAGGTGTTAACTCATGTCGTTGAAGCAGCTTGTAGAACTCCGTGCGATTCCGCTGTGCAAGCCGTGAAGCTTGTGTGACGCTGCCATTGGTGGCTTTCAGCAGCTTGATTAGGTAATCGCGCTCGAAGTTCTTGCGAGCGGTTTCAAATGGGATGATGCCGCCGATATCATCATGCAATGCTTTTTGTACGAGCGAGGCTGGTACGAGTGAAGTGGTTGAGAGAACGACAGTCTGCTCAACGATATTTTGCAGTTGGCGTACATTACCGGGCCAGGGTGCTGCAATCAGCAGTTCCATGGCTTCAGGTGCAAAGCCATTAAGGCGTTTGCCATATTTTTCGCTTAGCCGGTGCAGAAAGCAGTTTGCCAACAGTGAGATATCTTCACGTCGTGCAGCCAGCGCTGGAATTTCAAGACCGACCACATTGACACGATAGTAGAGATCTTCCCTGAAACGACCTGATTTCATTTCTTCAGCAAGGTTACGATGGGTCGCCGAAATCACCCTGACGTTAATCGCGATACTCGTGTTCGAGCCAACAGGGCGTATGGTGCGTTCTTGCAAGGCACGCAAAAGCTTGACCTGCAATGGCATCGGCATATCGCCGATTTCATCCAGGAACAGTGTGCCGTCATGGGCACTCTGGAACAAACCTTTATGGTCGCGCAATGCGCCTGTAAAAGCGCCTTTGGTGTGGCCAAAGAGTTCAGATTCAAGCAATTGTTCGGGAATTGCACCGCAATTGATGGCGATAAAGGGATGATCCCGCCTTGGGCTGGCTTGATGAATGGCACGTGCAAAGAGTTCCTTGCCTGTCCCGCTTTCCCCTTGAATCAATATGCTGGCATCCGAAGATGAAATAAGCTTGGCCTGGCCGAGCAGGTTTTCCATCTGGGGGCTGCGCGTCATGATTTCTTCGCGCCAGCTTTCAACTTCATCATTTTGCGTATCGGGATTGGGGCCGGCGGTAGTTCGCAAAGCGGCTTCGACCTGTTGCAACAAGGATTTGCTATCGAAAGGTTTGGTTAAAAAGCCGAATACACCGCGCTGGGTCGCATCAACTGCTTCTGGAATCGATCCATGGGCGGTGAGCATGATGAGCGGCAGGGCAGGGTCGCTTTGATGAATGGAATCAAACAATGCCAAGCCATCCATGCCTGGCATGCGCAGATCGCTGATTACCAGCGATGGGCGATTGATGGCAATCTGGGCCAGTGCTTCTTCGCCGTTGCTTGCTGACATGGTTTGATAGCCGGCGGCTTTAAGCCGTATGTTCAACAACTTCAAGATGTCGGGGTCATCATCTACAGTCAGTATGCGTAGACCCAGATGGTTATCCATGGTTTGCTGGATTGCACTGCTCATTTCTTTACTCCTTGGTCTCTATCGACCATCGTTTTTTCAATATTCTTCAGGTCATCAAGCTTCTTTTGCAACTCTTCCAGCTTTTGCTGGGTAGCGTCGGTACGTCTTTGTTCATCCTTGATCCTTTGCCCGGATTTCCCCATCTCATTGACATAGTCGCGCATGATGACAGCCAAGGCCAGGCTGCTTGCATCCAGTGATTTGTCTGAAATGACCTCCTCCAGCAGCGGTTGTGCCTTATTTGCATCGCGGACCTTGCTGGTGGCAAGCCCGTAGACAATAGCCAGTTTCATCTTGGTTCTTGCGTCTCGTGGTGTTGCCCGATTAAGCGTAGCCAGTTCTTTTCGCTGTGCTTCCAATGTCAGTTTTGAAAAGTCGTTGGCAAACGCCAGAAGATTATCGTAGTCAGTGTATGTGGCGGGAGTGGCTGATGCCTGACCATTTCCCCCAGTCGAATTCGGGCCGTTAGGCAATTGCGCGCAGCTTGCCAGTGTAAGCAACCCGGCTGCTAATAATGTAGATCGTAATGATTTAAACAAATCTATCGTCTGATATGTTTTGCCCATCAATCTTTGACTCCAATTGGTAAACGTACACAGAAATGCGCACCATGATCTGATGGCAACAAGCTAATTTCTCCGCCGTGAGCATCTACATATTCCTTGGCAATTGACAGGCCGAGGCCGCTGCCACTGACAAGACTTTCATAGACACCGCTACCGCGGTAAAAAGGATCGAACAATCGTGCACGATCTGCGGCCATGACTCCGGGTCCTCCATCATGGATTTCAATAATGCCGAATTGTTCATATTGTTTGATGCTGATTTTAATGGTGCCGTTATGCGGAGTATATTTGATGGCGTTTGAAATCAGGTTGTCGAGAATGGTTTGCAGTTTCTCTTTATCTGCATCAAGTGACAGCGGATGATAATCATGCGCAATGCTGATTTGTTTGCTGCTGATGCTGAGCGCGTAATGCGCAAGCACGTCTTCCATGATGGTGATGGCAGATAGATGCTCTTTTCTCAGGGTGGGCGTTTGATGGCGCACCGCAGTAAAGCTCAACAGGTTCTCAATCATTTTCTGCAAGCGCAGACTGCTCTCGCGCAATATTCCTGCAATTTCCCGCTGCTGCGGCGAAAGTTCGCCGCCCACTTCATCATGCAGCAGCTCACTACCTTCCCGAATTGCTGTCAGCGGCGTTTTAAGTTCATGCGATACATGCCGCAAGAACCGTTGCTTCTGTTGCTCAAGCTCAAGTAACTGTTCGCGCAGCCAATCAAGGCGTTCACCCAGGTTGCGCAGATCGCCGGGTCCATCGATGCTGATCGGTTCGGAATACTCACCATTGCCGAGTTTGCGTATCGCAGCATCCATGCGCCGAATCGGCTGGGCCACCAGGAATGTGATCACCAGCGCGACAATGAATGCGACAGGCACTAGTGTGATCGTTTGTTGCAACATCATTTTCTGCGTCTTTTGCGCTGCTTCGGACAATGCAGCAGATTCCAGGTCGATCAGCCGGTTATTCTCGGACAGAATGTTTTGTGCCTGCGATGATAAATCGAGAAAGCTGGCGACAATGCTTTCAGGTGGGGTCAGTGCATGGGTCTGGATCAATATGTCCGTATACAACGCAGACTCATCACGGGCTAATTTATCCAGTGCCTGTCGTTGATCTTGACCCAGGGGAATGGCGCTCAGTTCACGAATGGCAATATTAAAATTTTCGTGTGCAAGTTGATAGTTTTCGAGTAATGCCCTGTCTTGCAGTACGAAATACTGTCGTGCGCTTCGCTCCATCAGGCTTAGCTGTTCAATCAACACGCGACTGGTGCGTGTGGCCTGCACAGCTTGTGCCAAGGTGCTCTGGCTTTGCTCAGCTAATCTGTCGACGTGCAATGTTGCGTTGCCGAAAGCAAACAGCAACGGCAGCATGGCCAGAATAAAGCCGATCAGCAATAGCTTGAGAAAAGAATTCGGGTAGCTGATACGCAATTTGATGTCTCTTTAATTAAATCGCAGCGCTAAATCACCGCAGTGTTAAATCAGAACAGAAAGTATAATTGAGGCATGACATCCCTCTCTCTCATAGTCGCCGTTTCGAGTAACGGCGTGATAGGCGTAAACAATACGCTTCCTTGGCACTTACCTGAAGATTTGAAGCGTTTTCGCGCTTTAACTACAGGTCATCATATCATCATGGGCAGAAAAACTTATGAGTCACTTAATCGATTGTTGCCAGATCGCACCACCGTGATTGTGACCCGTAACCATGATTATGCAGTGGCGGGAGCCGTCATTACACACTCTTTGGAAGATGCGATCGCATGCTGCAAAAACGATCCGGAAGCTTTCCTGATAGGCGGTGCCGAGCTATATGCAGAGGGTTTAAGGCTGGCTGACAAGCTCTACCTTACGGAAATTCACGCGGAGTTCGAGGGCGATGCCTTCTTGCCGGCAATCGATTGGACTCAGTGGCAGGAAACCTCGCGCGAAGCTCACGTCTCCGCACAAGGTTTAAGTTTCAGCTACGTGATTTATACCCGGATTTAAATGCCTCCGGCTCGAGCGAACCTCGTTCAGGCCTGCGTTACACAGTCAACGTAGTACTTGGATACGCCATCGACATTGCCTTTCACCAGGCCGTGAACATCGGTCTCGAATCCGGGAAAACGCTCGTTAAAGTCTCGTGCGAATTTTAGGTAATTGACGATTTTCCTGTTGAACTGCTCACCGGGAATCAGCAATGGAATGCCAGGCGGGTAAGGTGTTAGCAATACAGCGGTAATGCGGCCTTCGAGCTCATCAATCAACACACGATCTATCTTGCGATGCGCCATCCTGGCAAAAGCATCCGTAGGCTTCATCGCGGGCACCATGTCGGACAGATACATCTCGGTCGTCAGGCGTGCAACATCATTGGCCTTGTAAACTTCGTGGATTTGCGTGCTGAGCTCCTTCAGGCCAATACGCTCATAGCGCGGATGCTTCTGTACGAATTCCGGCAACACTTTCCACAGCGGCTGGTTCTTGTCGTAATCGTCCTTGAACTGCTGCAAAGCAGCCACCATGGTATTCCAGCGGCCTTTGGTGATGCCGATGGTGAACATGATGAAGAATGAATAAAGGCCGGTTTTCTCAACAATCACGCCATGTTCAGCCAGATACTTGGTAACGATAGCGGCAGGGATGCCGAACTCCTCCGAGAAGGAGCCGTCGACGTCCAGCCCCGGAGTGATGATGGTCGCCTTGATCGGGTCCAGCATATTGAAGCCTTCGGCCAGGTTGCCGAAACCATGCCAGCGCTCATTGGCCTTCAGCATCCAAGCTTCACGCTCTTCCAGACCTTCTTCGGAGAGATCATTCGGTCCCCAGACCTTGAACCACCAGTCGGCGCCCCATTCTTCATCTACCTTGCGCATGGCGCGGCGGAAATCCAGCGCTTCACGCAGTGATTCTTCAACCAGTGCCGTGCCGCCCGGCGCTTCCATCATCGCGGCGGCAACATCGCAGCTGGCGATAATCGAATATTGCGGGCTGGTCGATGTGTGCATCAGATAGGCTTCATTGAACACATCACGATCCAGGCGATTATCCTCGGCATCCTGCACCAGGATTTGCGAGGCTTGGCTCAAGCCGGCCAGCAATTTGTGGGTGGATTGTGTGGAGAACACCATGGATTCTTTACAACGGGGACGGTCAGCGCCAATCGCATGGTAGTCGCCGTAGAAATCATGGAAGGTGGCATGCGGCAACCAGGCTTCATCGAAGTGCAGCGTATCGATCTTGCCGTCCAGCATCTCCTTGATCTCTTCCACGTTGTATAAAACGCCATCGTAAGTCGATTGGGTGATGGTCAGCACGCGCGGCTTGGCGTTTTTATCGGTCGCAAACGGATTGGCCGCGATTTTCTTCTGGATGTTCTCCCAGGCGAATTCTGCCTTGGGAATGGGCCCGATAATGCCGAAGTGGTTGCGAGTCGGCATCAGGAATACGGGAATCGCACCGGTCATGATGATGGAATGCAATACCGACTTATGGCAGTTGCGGTCAACGACGACGATGTCGCCTGGCGCAACAGTCGAGTTCCAGACGATCTTGTTGGATGTCGATGTGCCATTGGTCACAAAATACAAGTGGTCACAGTTGTAGATGCGTGCAGCGTTGCGCTCTGAAGCTGCTACCGGTCCAGTATGGTCAAGCAACTGGCCGAGTTCGTCTACCGCATTGCAAACGTCGGCCCGCAACATGTTCTCGCCAAAGAACTGGTGGAACATCTGGCCGACAGGGGATTTCAGGAAGGCGACGCCGCCTGAATGGCCTGGACAATGCCATGAATATGAACCATCTGCTGCATAGTGCACCAGTGCGCGGAAGAACGGCGGTGCCAGGCTGTCCAAGTAAGTACGCGCTTCGCGTACGATATAGCGGGCAACGAATTCCGGCGTATCTTCGTGCATGTGAATGAAGCCATTCAGTTCACGCAGGATCTCATTGGGAACGTGGCGTGAAGTACGCGTTTCACCATGCAGGAAAATCGGGATCTCTTCGTTGCGGTAACGAATCTCGTCGACGAATTTGCGCAGGTTATCCAGTGCTTCCGGCTTTTCTTCGACGATTTCCTCGTCATCGATAGAGAGGATGAAGGCCGAGGCACGGCTTTGTTGCTGGGCGAAGGATGTCAGGTCGCCATAGCTAGTTACACCGAGTACTTCATAACCTTCGTTTTCGATGGCTTTTGCCAGCACGCGGATGCCGAGGCCTGATGAATTTTCAGAGCGAAAATCTTCGTCGATGATGACTACTGGAAATCTAAATTTCATTGCAAGCCTTTCAAGCCTTCACGCACATTTTTATCTGAAACCATCAGATGGCGAATTGTGCAAAGAGTTTACAACAATCGTATGACAAAAACATTCAGTGTATGAGACGTTACTGCACGGGTGAGAGTATATGTGTGACAACACGGGAGAGTTCCGACATGCTAAATAATAATCAGGCAGTTGAAATCAGTCTGTGCTGAATCGAACGGATGTATCCGGGCTTTTAAAGTACAGCCTAGATCTTTGGCAATGTCACGCCAACCTGGCCCTGATATTTACCACCGCGATCCTTGTAGGAAGTCTCGCAGATATCATCTTCGTCCGCTTCAAAGAACAGCACTTGCGCGCAGCCTTCGTTCGCGTAGATCTTGGCAGGTAGCGGTGTGGTGTTGCTGAACTCAAGTGTCACATAACCTTCCCATTCAGGTTCGAAGGGAGTGACGTTGACGATGATGCCGCAGCGCGCATAAGTCGATTTGCCCAGACATACGGTCAATACATTGCGTGGGATACGGAAATATTCGACCGTGCGTGCCAGTGCGAATGAGTTCGGCGGAATGATGCAGTAATCCGCATTCACTTCAACAAACGAGTTCGGGTCAAAATTCTTTGGGTCAACGATGGTGCTGTTGAGGTTGGTAAAGAGCTTAAATTCCCTGGAGCAACGGATATCGTAGCCGTAGCTGGATGTGCCGTAAGACACCAGACGCTGGCCATCAGGGGTCTGCTTGACCTGATGCGGCTCGAACGGCTCGATCATGCCATGCTGTTCGGCCATCTTGCGTATCCACTTGTCGGATTTAATGCTCATTATCTTCCCTTTTATTTTGATGAGACCTGCCGTGTTTGCAACGGCAGGGCGATTTCTTCTGATTAATGGGCGTCGCCACCAAGTTCAATGCTGTAGCGCCAGAACTGGTCTTCCGTTTCGAAGATGACTTTTGAAGCCTCCGGATCACGGTCGCCAGCAGGGTATTGATGCACAGGCCCTTTGTCTTCTGCCCAGGATTTCACGATAGGGTCGATCAGCTTCCATTGAGCCTCTACCTCGCTGATATGCAGGAAGAGCGAAGGATCGCCTTCCATCAGGTTCAATAGCAAGGTTTCATAGGAGTCGATGCTCTCATCGCCGGGTTGGCGTATTGGTCCATCGATATTCAATGTGCGTGTGGATATATCGAGCCCTGGAACCTTGGTTTGAATCTCGAGTTTGATGGTTTCTTTGGGCTGGATACTTAAGATCAGCCAGTTTTGCTGCTGATTCTCTTTCAATACCATAGGCGATTTCTTGAAGCGGATCGAAATCGCAGTATTGCCCTCATGCATGCGCTTGGCTGTACGGATGTAGAAAGGAACACCTTTCCAGCGCGGGTTGTCTATAAACAGCTTGATTGCAGCATAGGTTTCAACCACGCTTTCGTGACCCAGTTCCTCCAAATATCCATGGACACGTTCCAGATGGTTGTCCCGCGCAGGGACTTGGCCCGCACTGTATTGTGCGCGGAATGCCTGCTTCTCAAGATTGGCGATATCCACTGGCAAAATGGATTCCAGTGCCTTGATTTTTTCGGCGCGTATGCTTTCAGGCGAGAAGTCCTGTGGCTTTTCCATGGCGACCAATGCCAGGGTTTGAAGCAAGTGGCTTTGCACCATGTCCCGCAATGCGCCTGTCGCATCGTAGAACTGGGTACGGTCACCGACACCGAGGGTTTCGTTATTGGTGATTTGTACGTGGTCGATATGTTCATTGTTCCAGATAGGCTCGAACAAATGATTGGCAAAACGCGTTAGAAGAATATTCTGCAATGCCGCTTTACCAAGGTAGTGATCGATGCGGTAGATCTGGCTTTCTTTCAGGTGCTTTGTAATGGATGCCTGCAAATCCTGCGCACTGGCAAGGTCGGTACCGAAAGGCTTTTCAATCAGTACGCGTCTCCAGTATTTATCTTCATCAAGAAGGTCAACGGAAGCCAGTTGTTCAACTACATTGGCAAAATCCGCCGGGCGGACCGATAGAAAGTAAGCGAAGTTCTGAGGAAAGATGCTTTCTTCCGAAAGGACAGCTTTCATTTTCTTGAATGCATCAGGATCGGTGGGCGGGTTGGCATGGTAATGGTTACGCTTGATGAAGCGCTCCAGTACTTTTTTGTTGATGCCTTCATGGAACTTCGTTTCCAGCATCTTGTTTATCTCAGCCTGCCACTCATCCTGCGACATTTCACTTCTGCCCACAGAAAGAATCTTCATCTTTTCAGGCAAACGGCCAAGAGAATCAAGGCGGAATAAGCCCGGCATGAGCTTGACGCGTGAAAGGTTGCCGCTGGCTCCGAATAAAACCAGGGTGCATGGGTCGATTTGTTTCATGAATGAGATTCCGTTGGTCAGTGAGTAACTAGGCTGTAATTTTACAGGGTTTTTACTGTTTTAATCATCGGTTTTTCCAATGAAAAGGCGCATCTGCGGGTAGCAAATGCGCCTGATTTCAGTTTACGTCAAACTGGACTAATGAGTTTTGACGGCGTGGCCGCCAAAAGCGTTACGCATCATCGATAGCAGCTTGTAGCTGTAGCCATGATCGTCCTGGCTGGCGAAGCGCATTTGCAGCGCAATGGTCAATACCGGGGCGGCAACGCCTTGCTCAACCGCTTCAACCACAGTCCAGCGGCCTTCGCCGGAGTCGGCCACGTAAGGGGCAACATCACCCAGATCCTGGTCGTGCTTCAATGCTTCCGCTGTCAGGTCGAGCAACCAGCTGCGAACGACGGAGCCATGACGCCACAATTCGGTGATCTGTGCCAGGTCGAGATTGAATTCTTCCTTGCCCTTGATCAGGTCAAGGCCTTCGGCCATGGCTTGCATCATGCCGTATTCAATACCGTTGTGTATCATCTTGGTGAAGTGGCCTGAGCCGATTGGGCCGACGTGTGCCCAGCCGCGATCTTCGTGGGTCAGGGCTTTCATGACAGGCTCCATGACTTCGGCAGCGACTTTATTTGCGCCATACATCAGGCAATAGCCGTTTTCCAGGCCCCAGATGCCGCCAGAGGTACCGCAATCGATAAACTGAATGCCATGTTCCGCCAGGAACTCGCCACGGCGGATACTGTGCTTATAATTCGAGTTGCCGCCGTCAATGACGATGTCGCCCTTGTTGAGCATGGGCACGAGATCTTTGATCTGGTTTTCTGTGATGTCACCTGCTGGTAACATCAGCCAAACGATTTTTTGTCCGGAGAGCTTGCCAACCGCTTCTTCGACAGACTTTGCACTTATCATGCCTTCTTTGGCGACAAGCTGATTAACCGTATCTAGATTAAAATCGAAGCCTACAACTTCAATTTTGTGGCGGAGTAGACGGGCTGCCATGTTGCCGCCCATTTTGCCTAAGCCGATCATTGCTAATTTCATTGAATTTTCCTTGATGAGGATTGATGTATCATCACCTTATTGTGTAAGGTAATATTTAAGTTAATTAGGAAGCCCTGAATAAATCCCAGATGCGAGTCACATAGCATGTGAGGCTTATTCGGGGCTTCCCATTACAGCTATTCAATTATAACGTAAAGGCAGCAGATATTCATGCAAAGTAAAAGCCAAGATAACGGCAAAAATGCCCAAATTTCCCGCTGGCATTTATTCGAGACCCAGGATGCAATCAATCAGGCAACACTCAACAAGATTCTGGAGTCTGCCAGCAAGGCGATTGCAGCGCGCGGCAGCTTTTCAATCGTACTGGCCGGAGGCACTACGCCCAAACAGGTTTATGAATTATTGAGACATGCAGATGCCGATTGGAGCAAGTGGCATATCTATCATAATGATGACCGCTGTTTGCCGGTAGATCATGCAGATCGAAACAGCCTGATGGCGCGTCAGGTCTGGCTTAATCATGTTGCGATCCCTGCCGATCAGATTCATGACATCCCGGCAGAGCTCGGCCCGGTGGAAGGCGCCAAGCTTTATGCGGAAACGCTAAAAGGCCTGGGAGATTTTGATCTTGTCTTGCTCGGCTTGGGAGAGGATGGCCACACTGCCAGCCTGTTCCCCGGCCATACCTGGGACAACAGTCTGGATGCTTTCCCTGTATTCAATTCGCCTAAGCCGCCGGCAGAACGTATTTCGATTAGCGCCAGGAGGTTGAGTCAGGCACGTGAAGTGATTTTTCTGGTGACGGGAGCGGGTAAGCAGGAGGCGGTGGATAATTGGAGGAAGGGTGTGGCGATTCCTGCGATGGTGATTCGGCCGGAAGCTGGGGTGGATGTTTATGTGTTTGGTGTAGAGATTTAGTAACTAATTAAGTTTTGAATTTGACTTTGGTGTAATCAATATATATGAAAAAATAAAAGAAAGTTACGTAAGCTCAAATGCTTACTAAAGCTTGATAAGGCATCGATTAGCAAGGCATTTCGTTCCAGTGCAGAAACACTCTCAAGATATTAAAGGGTATGCCTTGTATCTAAATCAGGATAAGTTCAAAATTTAACTTTGCTATTGTCATATCAAGTTTTAGCGGGATTTGTCTCTTGGATAATCATAGTGCTTAGGTCAACAATTAGATAAACATCCTGTTGTGATTTAAGTAATGATTTTATCGAAATCGCTGGATATTATTTTATAGGCCTCTTCTTTCTCAAAATAAGTCCCTGTAATATTCAAATCATGATTTTGAGAATCAGTGCTTAGAGCAACTTTAATTGAATAAGATTTTGGGTCATTGTCGTATTTAATGCTGCCTTCACCTTGATATAGAGTATTGCCAGAAAAAATAGCCTTAAATTCACCAGTATATTTTTGACCGTCCTGATTACCATTAAATGCAAGTGTTAGTATTTTATTAGGTTCAAAGTGACATCGTTGGGATTGAAGTTTCCATACTTCACCGTTAATATCTTCAATAATTAACTCCCCTTCAAATTCCATACTTTCTCCTAAGTTTTGTGGGATAACATTTCTCCCCTACGAATAATAAATTTGGAGGCTTAGGTATTAGCTAACTTGCCGCCACCAAAATTCCAAGTCGACACTCTGGTGAACTTGATGCATTACATTCGTAAAGCGTTGAAATAATAAAGAGATTTTCATTATAAAAAACGCTGTTTATATTGTGGAGTGTATTGTAATAGTTCGCAATCAAGTCTTTATCTTCGTAATTGTTACCTAAACTGCTATATATAGATTTAATCGAATCATTTTTTGGTAGAGACTGTTTAATAAGCGAAATAGCCATCTCTTGAGTTATCTCATGGCTGTTTATTTGCTGGCTAATTCCCACTCCTGCTATGTATGAACTACCTGATGCGAAAAAGCACTTCAGGTCGGCGATGTCGGAATGATGAAACCTGCATCTTAATTCCTGTCCTAACAAAGTCATAGCTACTGTTGAAAGCATTTCGGTAGCTTGGAAATTCACTGGATATCCCCAAGCGTTATCAAGTAAATCAGCACGTAAAGTTATGACCGCATCAACATAAAATTCCCAGTGCTTTATGATTTCAGGCAAAACTTTCTCTTGAGAATCTTCGATAAAATCTACCAATAAAACTACAATAACAAATGATTCTTTTCTGTTTTCTATAAGTTCAATATTCGTAGCTATGACTTCATCTGGATGATGATAAATATCGGTTAAAACAATTGCCATTTCGCATGCGGGTAAAACTTCGTCACGTAAGTCGCAGACATAAAGTGGTTCATCAGAAACCCATGACTCTTGGTATAGGCCTCTATATGCCTGGTGTACAGCATTTAATCCGGTCTCCCCATATCCAGCCAGAACATAATTACCCTGGGAGAGTGAAGTCACCACGAACCCCTTTTGTTAAAAGCAGTTAATATTTTTTAAGTATTCTGAATCACGATATTCGGGAATTTGCTCGTGTGATCCAGCGCTTGTTGTGACAGCTTGATGCCGATGGTTCTGGCGATTTCCTTGTAGGTCTTGGCAATCTGGCTGTCTGGTTCTGCAATGACAGTCGGTTTGCCGCCGTCGGACTGTTCGCGGATTCTGATATCCAGCGGCAGGCTGCCGAGCAGGTCAACGTTGTAATCCTTGCACATGGCGGCCGCGCCGCCGGCGCCGAAGATGTGTTCTTCATGCCCGCAGTTGGAGCAGATGTGCGTACTCATGTTTTCGACGATGCCGAGAATGGGAATACCGACCTTTTCGAACATTTTCAGGCCCTTGCGGGCATCCAGCAGTGCAATATCCTGTGGTGTGGTGACGATGACGGCACCGGTGACCGGGACTTTCTGCGATAACGTGAGCTGGATGTCGCCGGTGCCTGGCGGCAGGTCGATGACAAGGTAGTCGAGATCTTTCCAGCGGGTGTCACGTAATAGCTGTTCCAGTGCGCCAGTGACCATGGGGCCGCGCCAGACCATGGGGGTGTCGACATCAACCAGGAAGCCGATGGACATGGCCTGGATGCCGTGCGCTTCCAGCGGTTCCATGCTTTTGCCATCCGAGCTTTCCGGGCGGGCGTTGATACCCAGCATTTGTGGTTGGGATGGGCCGTAGATGTCGGCATCCAGAATGCCGACAGCAGCGCCTTCTGCCGATAAGGCCAGAGCCAGATTGACTGCGGTGGTGGATTTACCCACGCCGCCTTTGCCGGAGGCCACGGCGATGATGTTCTTGATATTGGGCAGTAGCTGCACGCCGCGCTGTGCGCTGTGCGCGGCGATTCGGCTGCCTACGTTGACTGTGACATTGCCGGCATCCGGCAGTGATTTGAGTTTGTCAGCGACCAGTTGCTGAATCCCGGCCTGCACTGAATTCGACGGGTAACCCAACACGATATCCAGCGAAACATTGCTGCCATCGATGCGAATGTTTTTCGCAGATTTGCTGGTGACAAAGTCCTTGCCTGTGTTGGGGTCGTTGATTTCTTTCAGCGCGTTTTGAACCTGGGATTCTGAGATGGCCATGCCGTGTTCCTGATCTTGCTTTGAATAAATGGAATCATGATTTTAGCCCATGTGGATGACGGGTGCATGCGCTATTCATCGTCAGGACGCATCATATTGAGCAGTGCGTGTATTAAGCAAAGCATAAGCGCGCTGCATTTGTTAAAATGCCAGCCTTATTCAGTTACTTAAGCTTTTTCATGTCTGATACACAACTCCGCAAAATTCTCGTGACCTCTGCCTTGCCTTATGCCAATGGCAGCATCCATCTGGGGCATCTGGTTGAATACATCCAGACCGATATATGGGTGCGTTCCCAGAAGATGCAGGGGCATGAAGTGCATTATGTCTGTGCCGATGATACGCATGGCACACCGATCATGCTGCGTGCCGAGAAAGAGGGCATTACGCCGGAAGCATTGATAGAGCGGGTACATGCTGAACATAGCGCTGATTTTGCTGATTTTTTGGTGGAGTTCGATAACTATTACTCGACTAATTCAGAAGAGAATCGTGAGTTGGCGAGCAGCATCTACAAAGCGCTTAAGGCCAATGGCAAAATTGTCACTAAAACCATCGAACAGTTTTATGATCCCGTTAAAAGCATGTTCCTGCCGGATCGCTTCATCAAAGGCGAATGTCCCAAGTGTCATGCTAAAGATCAATATGGCGATTCCTGTGAGGTATGTGGTGCCACCTATAACCCGACTGAACTGATCAATCCTTATTCAGCGGTCTCCGGCGCGGTGCCTGTGCGCAAGGAAACCGAGCATTATTTCTTCAAGCTTTCAGAGTGTGCGCAATTCCTCAAAGACTGGACGCGTTCTGGCACCTTGCAGCCAGAAGCGGCCAACAAGATGAATGAATGGCTGGGTGATGACAGCGAAAACAAGTTGTCTGACTGGGATATTTCGCGTGATGCGCCGTATTTTGGATTTGAAATCCCCGATGCACCCGGCAAGTATTTTTATGTGTGGCTGGATGCGCCAATCGGTTATATGGCCAGTTTCAAGAACCTGTGCACAAAAAGTCAGCAATCAGCTGACGGCAATCAAAAGCAAGGGTTGGATTTTGATGAGTATTGGAAAAAAGATTCAACGACGGAGTTGTATCACTTTATCGGTAAGGACATTCTTTATTTCCACGCTTTATTTTGGCCCGCCACGCTTGAATATTCAGGTCACCGCACGCCGACCAAGGTGTTTGCACATGGCTTTTTAACCGTTAATGGCGAAAAGATGTCGAAATCACGCGGCACGTTCGTCACTGCTCGAAGCTTTCTGGAACATGTCAAAAATCCTGAATACTTGCGTTACTACTATGCAGCCAAGATCAACGGGACGATGGAAGATATCGACCTTAACCTGGAAGACTTTGTTGCGCGGGTTAACAGTGATCTCATTGGCAAATACATCAATATTGCCAGCCGTTGTGCGGGTTTTATCAGCAAGCGTTTTGAAGGCAAACTGACTGATATTAAAATCACCGAGCAGCAACTTGATGCTTATTTGGCATTGATCTCACAGAATAATCAAGCGCATCATGGGCAGGGTTATCAAACCTCGAGGGAGATCCTGTCACAAGTCGTATTGCTGATACAGAATTATGCTGAATCTATCCGTACCGATTACGAAACGCTTAATTATGGTAAAGCGATACGGCAGATCATGGCGGCGGCTGATGCGGCGAATATCTTTGTCAATGAATGTAAACCGTGGGAGTTATCCAAGCTGGATAACGAGCTGGCAAATGAAGTGCTGCAATGGGTGTGTAGCTTGAGTCTGGAAATCTTCAGGTTACTTACTTTGTATCTCAAGCCTGTGTTGCCGCAGTTGGCAACTAATGTAGAAGCATTCTTAAATATTCCGCCGTTGAAATGGCAAGATGTCGCCAATTCGCTTTCTAGCGATACAAGGATATCTAGCTACCAACATTTGATGACCCGAATCGACCCTAAACAGATTGAATCTATGACTGAAGCCAATAAAGAAAACCTGCAAGCCGCCCCTAATACAACACCAGCGGCTGCGGAACCAGTGCAAGTTGAAGAAGCTAGTTATATAAGCATTGATGACTTTACCAAGGTCGATCTGCGCATCGCTAAAATCGTCAACGCAGAGCATGTTGAGGGCGCTGATAAGCTGCTTCAGTTGACGCTCGATATCGGTGAAGAAAAAACACGCAACGTATTTGCCGGTATCAAGTCTGCCTACGACCCGGAAGCACTGAAAGGCCGCTTGACTGTGATGGTAGCGAATCTTGCACCGCGCAAGATGAAGTTTGGCTTGAGCGAGGGGATGGTGCTGGCTGCAAGTGATGAACGCGGCGGACCATTTATTCTTTCGCCGGACAGCGGTGCGCAAGCAGGGATGAGAGTGAAATAAGCCTGCATATTAAGCAACAGACGAAGCAAACAAAAAAGCCCCGGATTCCGGGGCTTTTTTGTTTGAGGCTCTTTACTTCACTTCTTCGCGGCTTTATTTTCAGGGCTGGCGGCAACTTTTTTAGCTTTGCCGACCGTCAATTCGCCACGCATCTTATCGATGCTAGCCTTGCCCAGTCCCTTTACATTCTCCAGATCATCCACCGATTTGAAAGGGCCATTCTTCTTACGGTATTCAACAATGGCTTCAGCCTTTTTAGGGCCTATGCCGTTGACCGATTCCAGTTGTGCAGCCGTTGCCGTATTGATATCGACTGCGGCCCAGGCCGGGCCGATTGAAAAGGCAATGACGCTTGCCATGATGAGTAGCAGTTTCTTCATTCTTATTCTCCTCGTGTAATGATCGATAAAAGCATCAAAAACAATGCAATTAAAAATTACACGTTTTGCGCCCGGTTTCGCAAGATTGAGAATTAAGGTCGGGAATTTTTACTAAAAAAATTTAGAAAATTTCCCGGGTTTCCAGGAATTGAATATCCGGATAGCGCTCTTGCGCCATCTGCAGGTTGACCCGATTGGGAGCCAGGTAAACGTAATCCCCAGCGCCGTCGAGGGCGACATTGAAGCCGTATTTATCGGCAATCGCCTTGAGGTCGGCATCCGAACCACGCAGCCAGCGCGCGGTTGAGCAGTCAAAGCCTTCAAAGGCGACATCAACACTATATTCATGCTCCAGGCGATGGGCGACCACGTCGAACTGTAGCGTGCCGACAGCGCCAAGAATCATATCGTTGCTCATCATGGGGCGGAAAAGCTGGGTTGCGCCTTCTTCTGCGAGTTGTTTCAAGCCGAGCTGAAGTTGCTTCATCTTGAGCGGGTTCTTGATGCGTGCCCGGCGGAAGAATTCCGGTGCGAATGATGGAATGCCGATGAACTTGAGCGCTTCGCCTTCGGTAAAGGTATCGCCCAGCTTGATCGTGCCGTGATTGGGAATGCCGATGATATCGCCGGCAAACGCCTCGTCCATGGTGGTGCGGTCCTGCGCCATGAAGGTGATGGCGTTATTCACGGCCATTTGCTTACCCGTTGCCACTTGCCTGATCTTCATGCCACGTTCGAAGTGGCCGGAACATATGCGCAGGAAGGCGATGCGGTCACGGTGCTTGGGGTCCATGTTTGCTTGTATCTTGAACACAAAGCCTGAGAATTTCGCTTCATCCGGTGCGACGGAACGGCTTGCCGTATTGCGTGCCAGCGGCTCGGGCGAAAGGTCGACCACTGCATCGAGCAGTGACTGTACGCCGAAATTGTTGACGGCGGAACCGAAGTACACTGGCGTCTGTTTGCCGCTCAGATAGGCTTCGCGATCGAATGTATGTGAAGCACCGCGCACCAGTTCGACATCAATACGCAATTCTTCGGCCTGGTGGCCAATCAATTGATCCAGCCGCGGATTATCCAGGCCCTGAATAATCTCTGACGTGCCTTTTTCAGCATGGCGGTCGAAGAAGGCAATGCTGTCCGTATATAAGTTGTAGACACCGCGGAAGGTCTTGCCCATGCCAATCGGCCAGGTCATCGGCGCGCACTGCATGCCGAGCACGGATTCGATTTCATCCAGCAGTTCAATCGGTGCGCGAGATTCGCGGTCCAGCTTGTTGATGAACGTGATGATGGGGGTGTCGCGCATACGACAGACATTCAATAGCTTGATGGTTTGCGCTTCCACGCCGTTGACCGAGTCGATCACCATGACCGCCGAGTCTACGGCAGTGAGTGTGCGATAGGTATCTTCCGAGAAGTCATCGTGGCCAGGCGTGTCGAGCAGGTTGATCATGTGTTCACGATAGGGGAACTGCATGACGGATGAGGTTACCGATATGCCGCGTTGCTTTTCCAGCTCCATCCAGTCCGATGTCGCGTGACGTGCCGCTTTGCGGCCGCGTACCTCACCTGCGACCTGGATCGCGCCGCCGAACCATAACAGTTTTTCAGTGAGGGTGGTTTTACCGGCATCCGGGTGGGAAATGATGGCAAAGGTACGGCGACGTTTGATTTCTTCTTGCAGGGAGCTCATGGTGACTGGCTAATCTGGGAAATGCGCTATTTTAACCGATAAGCGCTTTCAACATTCATTGCCGTTTGTCATATCTTCTTGATCGGCGAGTCAGCATTTCACGAATGAACTGTTTATCCGTATCGGCAAGTTTTGAAACGCCCGCATAGACTTTGTAGAAAGCCAATCGCTGTGTACGCGTTAAAGTGGATTTCGCCAGGTGATCGAGACATTTAATATCCTTGATGATGCGATAGCGCAGAAGGCCTCCGCGCCAGAATCCGCCAACAGGGCAATCGATCAGATATAGCTTGCCATTGGCGTCGATAAGGATGTTGCGCCACTTCAAGTCGTTGTGAATGAAACGGTTCTGATGCAGTGTTCTGGTGGCTGAAGCCAATTGCGTGATGATACTTTTGCTCCATGCATGATCGCTGAGCCGCTGATCTCCACGTGAAGCGATTGATGCTAGGTCTTCAGTATCGGGAATTTCCTGTGTAATTATTGCACCGCGCCTGAATAATCCCAGCTTTCGCTCAAAGCCGTAGGCGACAATGGCGGCAGTCGGAATGCCAAATTTCTCAAACCATTGCAGGTTTTCCCATTCTCCCTGGATGCGCGGTTTGCCGATGAACCGGCGTAAACCTTTACCCGCAAGGTAATAGCGTTTAATGTAATAGCGTATGCCTTGGTGTTCTACACGAATGACATCGGAAATACGGTCGCCGGTGATACGCTCGCCATCAAGTCTGAATATTGCATCAAGACTGCCGAATATCGGTCTTAATGTCTCGAAGCCCGCGGCCAGATGCCAGTTCTCGTCTATTTTCATAATCTGTAATTTTAAGTCAAATTCCGCATTCACTTCAGTCATAATTTCAATATGCGAACACTCACCGAGATTCTGGAAGCGCCTGCAGCAAGCAGCGACGCTGAAAAACAGTTATGCCATGCCGTGCAATGCAGTCCTTTCATCAAGCGCTTGCTGACGCGCGATCAGGATTCGCTGGCAGACCTTCTGCAAAACCTTGGCGTGCCAATGACGGCAGCCTTCATGCGCGACTGGTTGAGCAAACAGCCAATCACAGATGAAACCAGTTTGAAGCGTGCATTGCGCCAGATCCGTCAGCGCGCCATGTTGCGTATCATCGTCAGGGATCTGAATGGGCTTGGGGATTTGCATGAAGTGATGCAAACGGTAAGCGATCTTGCAGAAGTCACGGTCAATATCGCAATCGAGCATCACAGCCAATGGTTAGAGGCGATTCATGGCGAACCCATAGGCGAGAGTGGTACCAGGCAGTCTTTAATCGTTGTGGGCATGGGTAAGCTTGGTGGTCATGAGCTCAATGTGTCGTCTGATATCGACCTCATTTTTGCTTTTGAAGAAGATGGTGAGACCAACGGCCAGCGCCCTTTAAGTAACCTGGACTACTTTTCCCGCCTGGGCAAAAAACTGATTGCCGCGATTGATGATGTCACTGAAGACGGCTTTGTGTTCCGGGTCGACATGCGTCTTCGTCCCTATGGATCCGAAGGACCGCTGGCCTGCAGCTTCGCCATGCTGGAGGAGTATTACCAGAACATGGGACGGGAATGGGAGCGCTACGCCTGGATCAAAGGGCGTGTGATTGCCGGACCTGAGCAGAAGTTAACGCAATTGCTGAAGCCTTTCGTATTTCGTAAATATCTGGATTTTGGTGCATTTGCTTCGATGCGCGATCTCAAAATTCAGATTCAGCGCGATGTGAATCGTCGTGACATGCATGACAACATCAAGCTTGGACGCGGCGGCATACGCGAGGTCGAATTCATCGCGCAAGTGTTCCAATTGATACGTGGCGGGCAGGATAGCAGCTTGCAGATCAAGCCTACACTGGCTGTGCTCGAGTTGCTTAAAGACAAGGGCCTTTTGCCGGGGCAGGCAGTCGTTGAGCTGACCAAAGCCTATATCTTCCTGAGAAACCTTGAGCATCGTTTGCAGTATGTTGAAGATGCGCAAACACAGGAGCTTCCCAAATCGGATGATGCCAAAGCGCGTATCGCGCTGGCGATGAATTTTGATCACTGGGATGCCCTGCTGTTCGTGCTGGAGCATCATCGACAGATCGTCGACCGGTATTTCAGGGAAGTATTCAGCGATCCGGATGATGAACAGACTTCACTGCAAACTACGCAGGCGCTGGAGATATGGCAAGGCACCGTCGCAGAACCTGCCGTGCTCAGGCATCTCAGGGACTTGGGCTATCAGGATGCGGACGAAGCGCTCAGGCGCTTGAACAGCTTGCATCAAAGCTCACGATACAAGCAGTTGCCGGAACAAAGCCGTCAACGCTTTAACGCACTGATGCCGGTTGCCATTGCGCAATCGGCCTTGCAGCCCAATCCTGATGTTACCCTGATGCGTGTCAGTGATCTGCTTGATGTGATTTGCCGTCGAGCGAGCTATCTCGCACTGCTGGCGGAATACCCGGATGCACTGAGCTTATTGATAAAACTGGCGAGCGCCAGTCCATGGCTGATCCAGTACCTTTCCCAGCACCCGATACTGCTGGATGAACTGCTCGATACACGCAACCTTTACGCCGAGCCTGACTTTGAGCTGATGCGCGCCGAACTGCGGCGGCGGCTCGCTGATGTGCCTGGCGATGTTGAGCGGCAGATGGATATCATGCGCGATTTCAAGCATGCCTCGACTTTCAGGTTCGCCGTCAAGGATGTCATCGGCGAACTGACGCTGGAACGGCTTTCCGATTACCTCAGCGAGTTGGCTGACCTTATCCTGCAAACCACCATAGAAACGGTTTGGCCTAACCTCAAAACCAGGCATCGGGAACAACCCAGGTTTGCCATCATCGGTTACGGCAAACTAGGCGGCAAAGAGATGGGTTACACCTCCGATCTGGATATTATTTTTCTCTATGACGATGATGCCGACGAGGCTAGTGATGTCTATGCGCGCTTTGGCCAGCGCATCAATAACTGGCTCGGCAGTTTGACTTCAGCCGGCATACTTTACGAGACGGATCTGGCCCTGCGGCCCGATGGTGCCAGCGGCTTGCTAGTGAGTAATGTTGATGTGTTTAAGGATTATCAGGAACATAAAGCCTGGTTGTGGGAGCATCAGGCGCTGACCAGGGCCCGCTTCGTTGCGGGCGACCAGGAAATCGGCAAGCAGTTTGATGAGATTAAGGATAGTGTGATCCGGCAAGTACGCGACGTTAAAAAACTGCGTGAAGAAGTGATGGGGATGCGCGAAAAAATGCTCAGCGGGCATACGAACAGAACTGGCCTGTTCGATTTGAAGCATGATAGAGGCGGCATTATCGATGTGGAATTCATCGTGCAATACCTGGTGCTTGCACATGCACACCAATACGCTGAGTTAACAAAGAATATTGGCAATATCGCCCTATTGGAAATGCTGGCAAAACTCGGCTTGATCGACACTGACCAAGCTCAGAAAACTGCTTCAGCGTATCGCCGGTACCGGGTATTGCAACATGCCATGGGACTGCAAGGGCAGACCAAAGCACATGTAGATTTTAATGATGTGGCAGAGCATGCGGCACATGTGCGGAAACTATGGAACTCGGTTTTTGATCTGAGTTGATTCTCCTGCACGAATACTGATCTCATTCAGGGTTTGCATGATCTGCGCTTGCAACTTTTCATCCTGAGCAGCGAGCTGCATGGCTTTGTCCGCAGTTTGCCTGGCATTGTCTACGTCACCTTGCGCAAGGAGCACATGGGCAAGATTATTGTGTGCCGCGGCAGATTCAGGATGTGCGCTAATCGCCTGGCGGAATGCCTGCGCCGAGGCTGCCAAATCTCCAGCAGCATAAGTACTGTTGCCAAGTCCCATCAGTAATACGAGATTATCCGGCCAGCGCTTCACCGCCCCTTCATAAGCAGTTTTGGATTTGGCCGCAGGAGCGATCTTCTCAAAGGCAATCAGTGCCCGGATCATCTGTTCAGGATCGGTGCTGGCGGGCAGATCGCCTGGTTTGAGCGTAACAAAAGCCCATTGCTGGCTACGTTTCCAAGTGCGCTGAAAGGTACTTAGCGTCATTTCAAACCGCTCAAAAGTCCCTGAGCGCAACCAGATCAATTCCTTATCCAAATCGTAGCCCACCACCACCGCGTAGTGCCAGGAGGGCGCCCAGGATAGGCCCAGGTTTTGCATCACAACGACAACATTGCCTGCTGCAATCTCTTGCAGTAATGCCTCGAGTCTTGGCGCAATCTGAATCGTTAACGCACCATGCCTGCGGGCAGCGGCAAGCATCTCTATCTGCAAGCTGCCTTGCCTGCTGGGGATATAGACTTCAGGGGTGAGTTGTTCTGGAGTGACGCTGATATCAACAGCGTTAAGTGCTGTCGCCAGTGCTGCCGGGCCGCACTGATACAGCTCTTGAGGGAAGAACGGCGTTTCAGTCAGCTCGTGCTGCCTGGGTAGCTGCGTATTCTGTGTGACTTCGCGGACGCCTGATGTGGCACAGGCCGTTAACAGCAAGGCAAAAGCCAGTATGAGTCTTCGCAGAAACATACTGGCTAGCTTTTTATCCAAATCCTGGTCATGAAAACCCTGGATCAGATCGAACGTTGATTAACGAATAGAACGAGTGAATGGATAGATCTTGGTGAAGCCAAGGATGTCGGTAATCAACAATACGAGGAAAATCAGCACAATCGCACCGATAATACCGCCGCCAGCTGGCGCATTATCCAGTTGTGTCGCCATTGAACTGGCTTCTTCGTCAGTCAATGCAGCAACACGTTCCTGTGCTTGCGCCGGATCAATACCACGAGCAACTAGCGCAGATTGCACATCTTCACGGGATAGCGCCGCAATAATGCGTGCGCGGTCTTGTTCGCCGTTGGAAGTAATAGCAGCTTCAGCAACTTGCTCAGAGCTGATCATGGCAGCTTGAACGGTATGGATAGAGCCTGTAAACAGGATGGAAGCCGCGACAAAAGCACTGAAAAAACGTTTAACGAAAATCATAGTAATACTCCTTTTTTAGTAAAATTCTCTTAAATATCCCCGAAAATTTAGTTGCGAATTAGTTTCAGACTTCTTCGCTCAGTGGGACGGCCTTATACGGATATATGACCGCTTAATTATTATGATTGAAGTTAAACCAGCGGTATGTAAGGTAGCACACATAGAAGTAAATTCTACTGTTTATTGTAAACGTTCATATCGTTCGGAAATTGCCGAAGAGTACTAACTGCAAGTCATTGCTCTCAAGTGCTAGCTGACTTTTCAGAAAAACTGATATCTGCAGAATCGCTGGCGGGAAGCATTTGATCGAGAGCAAGCGCCGTTCTCCAGACGGCAACTTTCTGCTTAAAAGACAGGGCCGCATGTGCAGGGCTCGTCGATGGTAAACGGACATGGCTGATGGGGATTTTCCTGTCTTTGTCCATGGCGTATTTCTTGTAACATTGCTCGGCTGTAGCCCCGTTGAAACAAACCAGCCTGATGTCCGGGTGCGCGGCGAAGAAAGCGTCAAGATCGTTCACCTTAATCGAATCGATTTCAATCGCACTATCCAAGCTGCCTTTGCGCTGGCAAGAGTGCAAAACATCCCACAGGGCGATACCTGAACGCTTGAGCGCTTCAAGACGATTTTCGTATGCCGTGTCTGGATCAAAACCAATAATTTCAGCCATGATTTTCCAGAATGCGTTGCGAGGGTGCGCGTAATACTGACCTTCGCGCAGCGAAGCTTCGCCCGGGATGCTGCCAAGAATAAGAATCTGCGCTGTGCTGCAGGCTACAGGGGAAAAGCTGCTTATACGGTTTTTCATGAGCTTGAATTAAAAGTACAAATTATTTTGCGAATTTGATGTTTCTGGAATCATGAAGTCGAATCGATTAATCAATGGATATTCAAGTGATCTTTTTAATCTCGGCCTCTGCCGTTCCCTCGGAAAACCTGATATCTACCAGTTCACTCGGTTGCACTTGGTCGCTTGCCCGTACGATATTCCCGGACTTGGTTTGTATTAAAGCATAGCCGCGGTTCAATACGGCATTGGGGTTGAGGTGTTGCAGGTTGAGCGAGAGCCTCAGCAGTTTTTCATGCTGTTTACTCAACATCTGCTGGGTGCTGTTTTGCAGGCGCACGCCAAGTTGACCCAGGTGTTCCTTTTTGTGCATGAGCTGCTGCGCGGGGGAGAGTAGCCGTCTGGCGAGGAAATCAAGCTGTTGTGCATAGCGGTTGAGCTTGTAGGCCATGCTGCGTTGCAAGGTTTGCTGTTGCTGCCATAATGTGCTGAGCAGCGCTTCGCGGTCAGGTGTAGCCATTTCGGCAGCCGCAGTTGGTGTCGGTGCACGCCGGTCGGCAGCAAAGTCGGCGATAGTGAAATCGGTTTCATGGCCAACACCGCTGATTAGCGGGATGGTGCAATCGGCAATCGCCCTGGCGACGATCTCTTCGTTGAACTGCCACAGGTCTTCTATACTGCCGCCGCCGCGGCAAACAATCAGCACGTCACATTCGTTACGATCACTGGCTTTTTTGATGGCATTTGCAATCAGATTGGCGGCACCCTTGCCCTGTACTGGCGTGGGGTAGATGATGACCGGAATGCCGGGCATGCGGCGTTTGAGCGTGGTCAGAACATCATGCAAAGCAGCTGCATCTGCAGAGGTGACAATGCCGATTTGCCGAGGGAACGCCGGAATCGGTTTCTTGCGGCTGCTGTCGAATAATCCTTCAGCTTCCAGCTGTTTTTTCAGCCGCTCATAAGCTTCGAACAAAACACCCAGCCCTGCGCGTTGCAGAAACTCTATCGTCAGCTGAAAATCCCCGCGTGCTTCATAGAGCGTGACGGTGGCGCGCGCTTCGACTTTGTCGCCTTCTTTCGGCGCCCAGTCCAGATAGCTGTTTCTGCCGCGAAACATCACGCAACGCACCTGAGCGCCGCTGTCTTTCAGCGAGAAATACCAGTGGCCGGAGGCAGCACGCGTCATGTTGGATATCTCGCCGCTTACCCAGAAAAGCGGAAAGCTGCGTTCAAGTATGTTGCGCGCCAGCCGATTGAGTTCGCTGACGCTGAGAACTTGAGTGGGTTGCGGGGTGTCTTCCATGAGCTTTCTTAACTTTCGCGGCTTTAGCGGAATCCGTTACAATTATGCGGAACTCCTTATTGAACCGGCAAAACTATTGCAGCCATGCTGGATTAATCGGAGATCCCATTATTATAAAGAGTTGAGTGTGTCCCATGCTATGTAAATTCCTCAGCAAGTTTTTAAGCGGAAGAACCGGCTATTTCATCGGCTTCGTCGCCAGTTTCGGTATCGTCGCTTATGGTTTGTTCATTCAGCAGAAATACAATCTTGAACCCTGTCCACTTTGTATTTTTCAGCGCATGGCATTTCTGGCGATGGGGTCATTATTCCTGCTTTCAGCCTTGCATAACCCTGCCAGCCTTGGCCGAAAAATCTATGGCGTTTTGCATTTGTCAGCGGCAGTTACCGGTATCGGCATCGCGCTGCGGCATGTCTGGATACAGGCAAACCCTGAGAAAGTCTTTGCGGAATGCGGTGCGGGTTTTGACTACATATTTGAAACCTTCCCGCTGAAGAAAGCGCTGGATCTAGTGTTCAAGGGTACAGGCGAGTGCTCATCCATTGAATGGACCATGTTTGGCCTGACCATTCCGCAGTTGTCCTTGATTGCATTTGTCGGCCTGGCGATTTATGCCATCTGGCTCGCATTTTTGAAAAAATAATCAGAAGAACTCAATGTATAAAACTCTGGAAGATTTTATTGGTAATACCCCGCTGGTGAAATTGCAGCGTATTCCCGGCAAAACCAGCAATACCATCCTGGTGAAACTCGAAGGCAATAATCCTGCGGGTTCTGTGAAAGACAGGCCTGCGCTTTCGATGATCAAGCATGCGGAAGCGCGTGGCGATATCAAGCCGGGCGATACCCTGATTGAAGCTACTTCCGGAAATACCGGCATTGCGCTGGCGATGGTTGCGGCCATGCGTGGCTACAAAATGATACTGGTGATGCCTGATAATCAAAGCATAGAACGCCGCCAGACCATGAAAGCCTTCGGCGCGGAACTGGTCCTGACGCCGAAAGACGGCAGCATGGAACTGGCACGCGACGTGGCCCTGAAGATGCAGGCGGAAGGTGAAGGCATCGTACTGGATCAGTTCGGCAACATGGATAATCCGTTGGCGCATTACGAAGGTACCGGCCCCGAGATCTGGCGCGATACCGAAGGGAAAATCACGCATTTTGTTTCCAGCATGGGCACTACGGGCACCATCATGGGCACTTCGCGTTATTTGAAAGAACAGAATCCGAATATCCAGATCATCGGCGTGCAGCCGGAAGAGGGTGCGCAGATTCCGGGTATTCGTAAGTGGCCTGAAGAATACCTGCCTAAAATCTACGATGGCAGCCGTGTCGATCATTTGCGTTATGTCGGCCAGGCCAATGCAGAGAAGATGACGCGCCGGCTGGCGAGTGAAGAAGGCATTTTTGCCGGAATCTCTTCTGGTGGCGCGCTTTATGCTGCTCTGGAAATTTCCAGGAAAGTTGAGAATGCAGTGATTGTTTCCATTGTCTGCGATCGAGGTGATCGCTATCTGTCGACAGGTGTGTTCCCTTCATAATGTGTTGAACTCAGCTGAATTGCGCTATTTATCAATACCGGCCTTGCTGATCGGGTTGGTGTTGATTTCTTGCGAAGCGCAAGCTGTCAGCAACATCAGCATCGAAGCCGGTCAGGTCGAATCTGCACAAGGCCAGTTACGTAATCTCAAGCTGGATTACAGTCTTAAGACATCGCAAGTCAAACTGCAAAGCCAGTACAGACTCTCAACGGATCAGGATTGGGCTGAAGCGAATCTCACATGCGCCAGTTTGCTCAATCCAGCCGGCGGCGTCTGGCAATGTGAGCAGGGCAAGCTATCGACTCCGCTGATTAACCTGCCTTTTTCATTAAGGCTGGATACAAAAAACATCAAAGGCATGCAGCAGATCAACGCTGCTCTTGGCTTGAACGACGCCAGCTTTAGTGATTCCCAGGGTTTGCGGGCTGGGGAAAAGGTTTCTGCAAGACTGAATATTCAAGCGCATCAGGTAGCAAAAGCATGGCGCTGGCAGTTCGACCTGGATTGGTCGGCCGGCGAAGTGTTCTGGCAACCGTTCTATTTTGCTAACGGAGGACATCAGCTACAGGCGCAGGGAATGTTGAGCGACCAGGCCATCCACATTGATGAAGCCAGGTTGTCGATTTCAAAAGTTGGCGCCATGGATTTAAGTGCTGAAATCCTGCGGCCCGACAACCGCATTAAAAATCTCAAAGCCTCGACCGGTACAGTCGATCTGGCAACGCTCTATCCTTTGATACTTAAACCTTTGCTTGATAAAACGGCTGTCAATAATCTGGAGATGGCCGGCCAGGGACAGTTGAGTGTGACGGTGAAGGATGGCGAAATGAAATCCGCCCAACTGAACCTGCAACAGGCGGACATCGAAGACAGTAACGGTCGCTTTGCCTTATACAAAATCAACGCCAGCTTGCCTTGGGATTATGACCAGGCTAAAACACTCAAGCTGGCTTATGAAGGTGGTCATCTGCTGAAAGTGCCATTAGGCAAGACCGATATCACTGCTGGGTTAAATCGCTATTCACTGACAGCACCAGCCATCAGCATGCCGATTCTTGATGGCGGCCTGAATCTCAAGGATGTTTCAGCCGTATGGCTGGATAAAGAATGGCACTGGCATTTGCGCGCCAATATTGTGCCCATCAGCATGGAGGATTTAAGCCGGGCGCTGGAACTGCCGACGATGCAGGGGAAAGTGGCAGCGACTATTCCATTAGTGACTTACAGCGGAGGATTGCTAATCACTGATGGCGATATGCAGTTCAACCTGTTCGATGGCACGATTACGGTGAATAATCTCGCCATGCAAACGCCGCTCGGTATCACCCCCAGGCTTACGGGTAATCTGGAGATGCGTAACCTTGACCTCGGTACACTGACCCGCACTTTTTCTTTTGGCGCGATTGAGGGGAAACTTGACGGCGATGTCAAAGACCTGCGACTGGCGAACTGGAAGCCGGTCAATTTCGATGCGGCTTTCTACAGCAGCCCAGGCCGATACACCAGGAAAATCTCGCAACGCGCGGTCGAGAATATCTCATCCCTGGGCAGTGCTGGCGCAGCGGCCGCAATTCAACGTAGCGTATTAAGATTTTTTGACGATTTTAACTACGCGAAACTGGGACTTAGCTGCAAATTGCGTAACGATCACTGCGAAATGGATGGCATCGAGTCAACGAGCCAGGGGTATGTCATCGTTAAAGGCAGTGGCATCCCGTCGATTACTGTCTTGGGTTACAATCGAAGCGTGAGCTGGGGTGAGTTGCTGGAGCGCATCAAGCGTGTCACGGCAGGTAATAGCAAGCCTATCATTGAGTAAATTCTGCAAACAGGAAAACATTATGAAACTATCATCAACCCGATTACTTCTCGCCTTGTCACTTGCATCTGCCTTAAGTGCCTGCGTCACCATCAACATCTATTTCCCTGCCGCTGCCGCAGAAAAAGCGGCCGACAGGTTGATTGACGAAGTATGGCAAATGAAAGACAAAGCGGCACCTGCCGAGCCAGCCACCAAATAAGGAATCATCATGAACAAATTACTTTTCTCAGCTTTTTCTGCATTCTTTGCACTCAGTACCTTGCTGCTCACACCGGCTGCAATGGCTGCCGATCTGGAGATCAATACTCCCGCAATCGCAGCCCTTAAAAACAGCATGCAGGCACGCCACAGTCAATTAGCCCCCAACTACGCCAATGGTGCTGTGGGGCTGACGCGAGACGGCCTTGTGGCTGTCCGCGATGCTAATGCGGTTCCGCTGGCACAAAGGCAGACCCTCAATGCACTGGTTGCAGCCGAGAATAAAGATAGGAACGCGCTCTATAAAGAGATCGCAGTAGCCAACCAGAACCCGCAATGGGAATCCGATATCCGCAACACATTTGCGCAACGCTGGGTAGAGAAGGCGCAGGCGGGGTGGTGGTATCAGACTGCTTCCGGCTGGGCTCAAAAGTAATCAATACTTGCAGAGTGCCATCCCGAAACGGATGGCATTTTTCTTTCACCCATTTCGCTCCTGATAAATCATGATTCCAACCCTTGTTTTTGACATTGAAACCGTCCCCGATACAGAGGGTATCAAGAAGCTCCTCGACCTGCCTGCGGAAACTACGGCAGAAGACGTTGCCAATATCGCCTTCCACAAGCGCCGTCAGCAAAACGGTACGGAGTTTCTGCCGCATCATCAGCAAAAGGTGGTTGCGATATCATGCGCATTGCGCGAGGGCGATACTTTCCGTGTCTGGACGCTAGGCGCGCCAGATGCATCGGAGCAGGAGATTATTCAACGCTTCTTCGACGGTATCGAGAAATACACTCCCAACATCGTGTCATGGAACGGCGCAGGATTTGATCTGCCGGTACTACATTACCGCGCCATGATTCACGGTATACAGGCACCACGCTACTGGGATATGGGCGATGATGACCGTGATTTTAAATGGAATAACTACATCAGCCGCTATCACATGCGGCACTTGGACTTGATGGATGTGCTGGCGATGTACAGCGGCCGTGCTAATGCCCCGCTCGATCAGATCGCCCAGCTATGCGGCTTCCCCGGTAAGCTGGGGATGGATGGTTCCAAGGTGTGGGATGCCTATAAAAATGGGCAGGTCGAGGCAATTCGAGATTATTGTGAAACCGATGTTGCCAATACCTACTTGGTCTTTTTGCGTTTCCAGGTAATGCGTGGCGCACTCAATCAAGCTGCCTATGACCAGGAAATCGCACTGGTGCGCAAAACGCTCTCGGCTTACGATGGTGAGCATTGGAAAGAGTTTTTGCAGGCTTGGCGTTAACCCCATTTTTTCTTAAAACACCACAAATATCCAGTCGGTATTCTCAAGATTTACCCTGAAAGCATCGTTAGACATGAATTTTCCAAGCCCTCGTTTACCAGAAGTCGTCATCGAATCCCTGGACCAGGAAGCTCGCGGCGTTGCCCATATTGAAGGCAAGGTAGTATTTATCAATGGCGCATTACCGGGCGAAAAAGTCACTTACAAAACACTGAAACGCAAACCCAGCTACGAGTTTGCGGAAGTCGGCGAAGTGCTGAAAGCATCCAATTCACGTACTGAACCCAAATGCCCGCATTTCAGCATGTGCGGCGGTTGTGCTTTGCAGCATATGGATGTCGCCGCGCAAGTCGCGGCCAAGCAGCGCATGCTGGAAGCTAATCTGTGGCATATCAGCAAGGTCAAAGCAGAGCGTATGTTGCCTGCCATCTATGGCCCATCATGGGGTTATCGCCATAAGGCAAGATTGCGTGCTCGCTATGTGCCGGGCAAGGGTGGGGCGCTGGTGGGGTTTAATGAAAAACATAGCAGTTTCGTCGTTGATATGAAGAGCTGCGCGATTCTGCCGCCGCATGTATCAGCGCTTATCGTGCCTTTGCGCGAACTGGTCGGCCAGCTCAGTATCCGTGACAGGTTGCCGCAGATTGAAGTCGCCATCGGGGAGGAAGCCACGGTGCTGGTGTTGCGCATCATGGAGCCGTTGCAGCCGGAAGATGAGCCATTGCTGCGCACGTTTGCCGATGAGCATCATGTGCAACTCTGGACGCAGACCAAAGGCCCGGAGACGGTGAAGCCGTTTTATCCGCTGGATGGTGCGGCATTGCAATACACGCTGCCGGAGTTTGATCTGAAGTTTCCATTCAAACCTACCGAATTCACGCAGGTGAATCCGCATATCAATCGAGTGATGATCCGGCGTGCCATGCAATTACTGGAACCCCAGCCAAATGAGCGTATTGCCGATTTCTTTTGTGGCCTCGGCAACTTCACATTACCGATTGCCCGTAGCGGAGCTCAGGTTTTTGGTTTTGAAGGCTCAGCAGCACTGGTTGAACGTGCAAAGGAAAGCGCCGGGTTAAACGCTTTAAACAACGCAACCGTCTTCAGCGAAGCGGATTTATTCTTGATGACACCGGAAAAGCTCAGTGCGCTTGGCTATTTTGACAAGTGGTTGATAGACCCGCCGCGCGATGGTGCGCTCGACCTGCTCAAGTCCTTACCTTATGCTGACCAGGATACCGAAAATATCAGGCCGAAGCGCATTGTCTACGTATCATGCAACCCGGCAACCCTGGCGCGTGATGCCGGCCTGTTGGTGCTGCAGAAAGGCTATCGTCTGGTGGCGTGCGGTGTTATCAATATGTTTCCACACACTACGCATGTTGAGTCGATTGCGCTATTCGAACTGGCGGAGTAAGTTTTCCATATTGCATGCCCGGCAATGATGTTGAGTCATGCCATTTAAGATATTTCAGATAGGGAACATTTGCGCGGATTCATCATGCTTGTCTTGTTCGCTCTGCTGGCTGCTTGTGGTAAGCAGAGCAGCAACGATGAAATTCGCATGGCGCTGGCCCAGGCGCCGATAAATCTTGACCCGCGCTATGCTTCCGACGCCGCTTCCGAGCGCATCAATCACCTGATATACCGGCCTCTGGTGGGTTTCGACGAGAACTCGAAGCCACAGCCCAACCTGGCAGACTGGCAGTTGCTCTCCCCGACACATTATCGCTTCAATCTATTGGATGACGGCCTGTTTCATGATGGCAGTTTGCTTGATGCGGCAGATGTGACGGCCACTTACAACTCACTGCTGGCATTGAAAGATTCGCCACACACAGCAGAATTTTCCAATATCCGCAATATCAATGCCGTCGATGAAAAGACCGTTGATTTCATTCTGCACCAGCCTGACGATATTTTCCCCTCGCGCCTGATTATCGGCATTCTTCCCGCCGAAAAAGTTGAGACTATGCATGACTTCAGCCGGCAACCTGTTGGTAATGGCCCGCTACGTTTTGTTTCCTGGAAAGGTACTTTGCAACTCGAGCGTGATGCCGATAAGCAGAGATTCATACTGCAAGAGGTCAAAGACCCGACTGTTCGCGTGCTCAAATTATTACGTGGCGAGGTTGACCTTTTGCAAGGCGACCTGCAACCGGAGCTCGTGAAATATCTGAAAGAGCAGCCTGAGATTCGTCTGAGTGAGGCGAAAGGATCTAATTATTCGTATCTGGGTTTTAACCTGCAGGATAAAGCGCTTAACAAGCCTGAAGTGAGACGGGCGATTGCACATGCGATTGATCGCCGGGCGATATTGAAAGAAGTGTTGACAGGCGGCAGCCGTGAAGCCACGTCCATTCTGCCGCCAGAGCACTGGGCCGGGCACCAGGATCTACCCAGTTACGAATACAACCCGAAGCTTGCGCGCCAATTGCTGCAACAGGCCGGTATTTCATTACCATTGAAGCTGGTCTATAAGACCTCTACCGATGCGCAGCGAGTGCGGCTGGCAACAGTGATGCAGGCGCAGATGCGGGAGACGGGTATCGAACTGGAAATCCTCAGTCTGGATTGGGGTACATTCTTTGATGATGTAAAGCATGGTAAATTTCAACTCTATGGCCTGACCTGGGTCGGCATCAGGACACCGGAAATCTACAGACTGGCTTTCCACAGCGAATCTGTTCCGCCCAAGGGAGCCAATCGCGGGCGCTTTCAGGATGCTGTGACTGATGGTTTGATTGAACAGAGCGATTGGCAGGCAGTGAGTGAGCGCGTCAATGAGATGCTGCCTTACGTGCCGCTCTGGTATGAAGGGCAGTTTGCCGCCATGCGCAAAAATATTACTGGATATACAGTGAGGTCGGACGGTAGCTGGGACGGATTGGCCACCGTGACGAAAAATTTAAAACCATAATCTAGCCACAGAGGGCACAGAGCACACAGAGTAAAAACAGGTGTCATGGTAAGCATTGTTTTTGTTTTTCTCTGTGAACTCTGTGTCCTCTGTGGCTAAACTGTTTTTTTAGGGTGAAGCAAGCACCGATGAGCAGCAATCAGCAACTATTACGCATAGAGATATCAATCGCAGACCAACAGCTCAGGTTGCTGGACGCAGAGGGAAAGCTCATTGCCAGTTATCCGGTCTCGACAGCGCTGAACGGCCCTGGCGAGACGAAGAACAGTTGCTGCACGCCGCGCGGCCCGCATATCGTGCGTGCCAGGATAGGTGAGGGCGCGGTGCCAGGCAGCGTCTTTGTCGGCAGGCGCTTGACCGGCGAGGTATGGACGCCTGAACTCGCCCGCCAGCATCCCGAACGTGACTGGATATTGACTCGCATCCTCTGGCTTTCCGGCCTGGAACCAGGCTTTAATCGCCTTGCCGATGTCGACAGCATGCAGCGCTATATTTACATTCACGGCACACCGGATGACCAGCCCATGGGCGTGCCGTATTCCCACGGTTGCATCCGTATGCGCAATCAGGATGTCGTCAGCCTGTTCGATGCGGTGCCGGTTGGCACGTTGGTCGATATCTTCGAATCCTCCTTTGCGGAAGTGCAGCGTGCTTAAAAGGCTGCTGGGCGTTGTGCCTGTGGTGTTCGGTGTTCTGCTGCTCACTTTCCTGTTAGTCCATCTGGTGCCAGGCGATCCGCTTGAAGTCATGCTCGGCGAAGCGGCAAGCAGCGCGGACCGCAGCCACCTAAGAGCCGAGTTGGGGCTGGATCAGCCTGTCATCGTGCAGTTCGGTCAATATCTCAGCAGGTTGGCGCGCGGCGATTTTGGCAAATCCATTCATAGCCGCGAGCCGGTTTCCAGGATGCTGGCAGATCGATTGCCCGCCACCATCCGCCTGGCTTTGTTAGCCTTGAGCATCGCTATCGTCATCGGTTTGCCGCTTGGTATCGTCGCAGCGCTGAGGGCAAATAAATGGCCGGACAGGTTAGCTACGCTCACTAGCCTGACCTTTTCAGCCATGCCGCATTTCTGGTTAGGGCCGTTACTCATGATGGTGTTTGCGCTCTGGCTCGGTTGGTTGCCTGTTAGCGGCATGGAGACATCGGCTTCTATCATATTGCCTGCGCTGACGCTTGGTTTGGGCTTAAGTGCCATCCTCACCCGCATGACACGCGCCAGCTTGCTGGAGGTATTGAATGAAGATTTTGTGCGCACGGCTCGTGCCAAAGGGCTGCAAGAAAGCGATGTGATTTTGAAGCATGCTTTGCGTGCCGCGCTGCTGCCGGTTGCGACGATTGTTGGCCTGCAACTCGGCGGCTTGTTGGCAGGAACCGTGATCACCGAGACGGTTTTCGGCTGGGATGGTGTAGGGCGCTTGCTGGTGGAATCCATCGAAAAACGCGATTATCCGGTGACCCAGGCCTGTGTGCTGGTCATTGCCCTGGTCTATGTATTGGTGAATCTGCTGACCGATCTGGCTTACTCACGACTTGATCCCAGGGTGCGCTATTCATCATGAGTGCCATTCGATGGAAGCATGGCCTATGAAAACATGGCCTGTTTATGTCCTGGCCTTCTGGCTGCTGGCGGTCATCATGTCCTCTGCCGTAAATTTTTCGCCGGATGCCATCGATCTTGAGTACATTCTGCAAGCCCCCAACATGCAGGCATGGCTAGGCAATGATGATCTTGGCCGTAATATCCTTAGCCGCATACTGGCTGGCGCGCAGGTCTCCATGACGGTGGCCCTGATCGTGACCACCATTACCTTGAGCTTCGGTGTCACGGTCGGATTGATTGCAGGCTATTCCGGCGGCTGGATCGATAGGTTATTGATGCACATCACCGATGTGTTTCTTGCGTTTCCCGGCATATTGCTGGCGATTGCATTCGCCGCAGTGCTTGGACCAGGGCTGAATAATCTGATACTGGCGTTATGCATGACCTCCTGGGTCGGCTATGCCAGACTGACCCGTGCGCAAGCGCTTTCATTAAGAAGCCGTCAGCACGTGCAAGCGGCCGAATCCTTGGGTGCCAGCACACCGCGTATCATGCTCAAACATATGTTGCCCCTGCTGGCTGCACCGCTGGTGGTGGAGGCTACCTATAGCATTGCGGGGCTGGTGATTGCCGAGGCGAGCCTGTCGTTCCTCGGTTTGGGCATACAGGCGCCAGAAGCCTCCTGGGGTTCGATGTTGCGTGATGGCGTGCGATACATGCTGGTGGCGCCGCACTATGTATTGGCCGTGGGCTTGAGCCTGATGTCGCTGGTGTTGGCAGTCAACGTATTGGGCGATACACTGCGCGACAAGCTGGATGTGAAAAATTAATTCAGATCACTTGGAGAGTTAGAGAGTACCAAGGTGTTTCTCTGAGCGCTCTGTGACTAAATATTTGAAAGGTTGGTATGTCTCTAGGCCCGGTGATGCTGGATGTGGTCGGCACCGAACTCACGGATGACGATGTTCGTCGCTTGAAGCATCCGCTGGTCGGCGGCGTCATCCTGTTTGCCCGTAACTTTAGTTCATGTGCGCAATTGAAAGCGCTCACGGCTGCCATCCATGAAGTCAGGCAGCCGCCCCTGCTGATTGCGGTAGACCACGAAGGCGGCCGCGTGCAGCGCTTCCGCGACGGCTTTACCAAGATTCCACCCATGCGTGAATTCGGCAAACTATGGGATCAACACCCCAGGAAAGCCAGGCAATGGGCGGAAGAGGCAGGCTGGATATTGGCCGTGGAATTGCGTGCACATGGAGTCGATTTCAGTTTCACCCCGGTACTGGATATGGATTATGGCGAAAGCCAGGTAATTGGAGACCGCGCCTTTCACAGTGATACGCAAGCGATTAAAGAACTTGCGTTCTCACTGATGCAAGGCCTTAAGCGTGGCGGCATGGCGGCGGTTGGCAAGCATTTCCCCGGGCATGGTTTTGTCGTGGCGGATTCGCATGTGGCGATTCCGGTTGATGAGCGCAGTTTCGACGAGATTGCGCAAGCCGATATGCAGACTTTCAAACAGCTGATCGATGATGGCATTCCTGCCATCATGCCGGCACATGTGATTTATCCTGCGGTAGATGACAAACCGGCCGGTTTCTCGGAGCGATGGCTGCAGAAAGTATTGCGCCAGCGCCTTGAGTTCAATGGCGTGATCTTCAGTGACGATCTCTCCATGGAAGGCGCAGTGGTGGCTGGTGATGTGACACAGCGTGCCTTGGCTGCCTTGCAGGCCGGGTGCGACATGGTCCTGCTCTGCAACAAGCCGGATCTCGCAGATGAATTGCTGGAGAATCTGAAATGGGATATCTCGGCACAAAGTCTCGCGCGTTTGGCGCGCATGCATGGCAAACGTCATCCTGCCGATATGGTGGCTTTGCATAAAGATGCTGCCTATGCGGATGCGGTGCATCATATCGGTAATATAGGCAAAGCAGACGGCGATCTGCCGTTTATGGGATAACCTTTGGTTCTTTCAGCGTTTCGTCGTGATTTATCATTAATTTAAGGTTGAAACTTATACCGCTTTTAGTTAGTCTTAAAGACTATTGTTCTATTCATAAAGGAAATCCAAACAATGCAATCTAATTATCAAGTCGCAAGTAATTCGCAGTCCTTATCGCCGGTTGCTCACAAGGTACTCCGTAATACTTACATGATGCTCGGTCTCACCATGGTGCCTACCGTCATTGGCGCCTTGATCGGCATGACCATTGATTTTTCCTTTGCAGCAGGCAGCCCGATTCTTTTTGCACTTGGCGCACTGGCAGTCATCTACGGTATGTTCTATGCAATCTCCGTCAACAAGGATAGCAGTCTGGGTGTCGTGTTCCTGCTTGGCCTGACATTTGTGATGGGTATGTTGCTAGGCCCGATCCTGCAAATGGCGCTGAGTTTGAGTAATGGCGGTCAACTGGTCGGTTTGGCAGCAGGCGGTACCGGCATCATCTTCCTGACATTGTCAGCGATTGCCAGCAGCACCAAGCGTGATTTCAGCTTCATGGGTAACTTCCTGCTGGTTGGCATCATTCTGCTGATCGTTGCCTCACTGGCTAACCTGTTCCTGCAGATTCCGGCATTCTCACTGGCATTGTCCGGCGTGGCTGTGCTGCTGTTCTCGGGTTTTATTCTCTACGATACTAACCGTATCGTACGTGGCGGTGAGACCAACTATGTAATGGCGACCCTGTCGCTGTACATCAGCATCTATCAGTTGTTCACCAACTTGCTGCACCTGTTGATGGCTTTTGCTGGTAACCGCGAATAAGCAGATTGATTGAATAAAAAAGCCTCGCACATGCGAGGCTTTTTTATTGCCCAGATTTTCCCTTATTGTTTAGTTTTTCTGCGGCTGGCAAAGAACTCACTCAGTAATCCACCGCATTCTTGCGCCATGATGCCGCCTGTCACTTCAGTGTGATGATTGAGTTTTTTTTCTGCCATCAAGTTGATCACACTGCCGCAAGCGCCTGTTTTAGGGTCGTTTGCGCCAAATACCAGTCTTGCGATGCGTGCGTGTTGAATCGCGCCGGTGCACATGGCGCAGGGCTCCAGCGTGACATATAAAGTGCAATCTACCAGGCGATAATTGCCGAGATTCCTGGCGGCATCACGCATGGCCTGGATTTCTGCATGCGCACTCGGGTCGTGTTGTGAGATGGGGGCGTTGCTACCGCGTCCTATGATCCGGCCATCTTTCACCACGATAGCGCCTACCGGCACTTCACCATTGCTACCGGCCTCGGCAGCGAGTGCAAGTGCTATCTGCATCAGTTCTGTATCGTTCATTTGAATCTTTTGACGAGTTGTTTGAGTAGGCTTATCGAATCCATGCTTTGTTTGTTTCTGTAGCGTAGCTCAGTATAGATTTTTGTGATGAGGCTAATCTCACTGGCTTTGTTTGGCAACTGCCTGATGGCGCGTTTGCTGAAATCGACCGGGCCTTCATGCGGATGCCGGATGATTCCCTTACGTTTTATTTTACGAAGGAAAGTGAAATAGATGCGTTGCAACGGGTCTGTTTTTGAAGGATTCTCACGCAAGATGAAATAGGTCAGCGCCAGCCCGATTATGCCCACCGTCACCATCATGGCAAGTGCCAGGTATTCCCATGAAAGTTTGGTTCCAGCCAAATGCGATAGTAATTCCATCTGCCGTTTCTGGTTATATTCCAGCACCCAATGATTCCAGGCGTTATCGATGGCATCCAGATTGAGGTAGAGCTTCTTAAGTAGCGGATAGTTGTTCCTGGCCAGCAATGGCAGCAGATTTGAATTTGGAATGGCCATTTCAATACCCGATTCGATGCGATATGGCGAGACCGCGCCTGTAGGGTCGATCCTTACCCAGCCTTTGCCCGCGAGCCAGACTTCTGCCCAGGCATGTGCATCGGATTGGCGCACGATCAGGTAATTACCGACAGGATTGATTTCACCGCCTTGGTAACCGGTGACGACACGTGCAGGCACACCTGCTGCACGCATCAGGTAAACGAAGCTGCTGGCGTAGTGCTCGCAAAATCCGCGTCTTGTATTGAACAGGAAATCGTCGATCGGCTCTGCGCCAAGTATGGGTGGGCGGAGCGTGTAGATGAACTCCTGTTCCCTGAACATGCTGAGTGCTGCCTGGATGATATTTTCAGGGCTCTTCCCTTGATCCAGCCATTGTTGCGCAAGTACCCTGGTTCTGGGGTTTTCGAGATCCGGGATTTGTAAGTTCAGTTCCAGCGTTCGCTGGTTGATATCTGCACCCAGTGTGTAATCCAGGTATGAACTTGCCTGGTAGCGGATGCGCGTACGTATCGGTTGTTTTGATAATGCCTGGAAGTCTCTGGTGATGGTACTTTCGGGGGGCAGTTCAACTGGCATGTCGAGTAGCAGCAGGGGACGCCGGTTGCTGGGCTCCATCGTGATGCTGTATTGGGTGGCCGGGCCTCGGATGCTCAATGATTCGTTCGGTATATCCAACCCCGGACTAGCCTGGGTCCAGCTGCGGCCATCGTAATGCCATAGCACGGGGCCGCGCCAATAGAGTTTGCTGGCAGGAGGCGGGTTGCCTTCAAACTCTACCCGGAAAGCGATCTGACCGGAGAGGGTCAGGTCACTGATGTTGCCTGGCTCCATGCTATCCGAGAGCCCGCTCATGCCCTGGTTTGTATCCTGAGGCAGACCCCAGAGCGGACCTGGGATGCGTGGAAACAAAAAGAATAGTGCGAGCATGATGGGGGTCGCCTGCGCCAATAAACCAGCCGCTACTTTTGCCTGGAATCGCCATTTGAGATTGCCATTTGGATGGCTGATCCCGACCAGTGTTGCTGTCAATACAAAGGTCGATAGCAACATGGCGGCACCGTAAGCCATGGATTGCGTGAAGAGGAATGTGGTGATTGTGAGGAAATATCCACCAAAGATGAGAATGATGAAATCACGGTTCGTTTTCGCTTCCATCAGTTTGAGCATCAGCATCAGGGCCAGCAGTTCGACACTTGGATCCCGCCCGAATAATCCCCGGTAGGTCAGCAAAATGCCAAGTGCGGCGAGCACGGTAAGCGGCATGAGAATAATGACTCTTGGCATGTTCCATCGGTAGTGTTCGACAAGATAGCGCCAGGTACCCAATACCAGAACGGAAATGGTTACCCACGGCGCAAAGTGGGCCACATGCAGTGCCATGACCAGGCCCAGGCCGAGTAACAGCCAGCGCAGGTCGGTAATATTTGGTTTTTTTGCCGTCATGCTTACATCAAGGCAAGTGCTTGCAGGCATTGGTGAAAATGAGTTTTACCAATATCTGGTGAAAACTCCCGGCCAGGCAGGCGCAGGCCATAAGGCTGGTTCACCGCATCTGCATCCAGCACCCAACGCGCCAGCTGGCGAATGCGCTGTTCGTCGTCACTACCTGGTGTGGTTGACCAATCCAGCCAGAGTGAGCTTTGAGCCGTGCCCTGGAATTGCTTGGTAAACATCCCTTGTTCGCGCGATGAGGCTTTCCAGTCTACCCGCTTGGGGGAATCGCCTAACTGATAGCTGCGATGACCAAAGAAGTCGTCATCACCGCTAGTGGCATCGGCGCTGCTTTTGGCTGCGTTCTGATCTGGTGCACTGGGCAGAGGTAATGAGTTGATTGCCGGGCGTGGATAAACCAGGCAACGACAATTGAGATCGACATAGCCCCAGACGTGGAAAAGTGCGAGAGGGAATTCAGTATGGAGCTTGATACGTTCTGGTGTCAGCCAGCCGCGCCGTTTTGTCGGCAGGCCGAGCTTGGCGATAGCCTGGCTGTTTTCCGGGATATCGACATATACGGGTTCGTTTATCTTGTCCTGATCAAACTGAGCAGCGATTGCATAACGAGCACGATGTTTTGTATCCGTGACAAGAATTTCAAAGGATGCTTCTTCACCCGCAAACACAGGATCGATTTTGCCGGCAGCGACCTGTAAATGCGCCAGATTCCTCCAGGTATGCAGCATGGCCATATTGCCCATGCCGGCCAGCAGGAATACCAATACAAAACCCAGGCTCAAGGTGTAATTAATTGCGCCGACCAGCATCAATAACAGGACAAAAGCGAAAAACCAGCCATATGGCGTAGGCAATATGTAGATGTGGCGACGGCTCAATACTGCAGGTGTGTTTTCAGAACGGGCAATGCGCAGCCACTTGGTCCAATCCGGAAGTTTTAGCGCAATGGCCATGAATAACGAGTTTAGGAAACGGCGACGCTATTAAGCAGATATTCCACCGCGTCTCCGCCACTTTCCAGATTACTGGAAGCCTGCAGGCGATGCCGGGCGACACCGGGCAATACTGCCTGCACATCCTCCGGCAAAGCGTAGTCACGGCCATCCATCATGGCCCATGCTTGCGCGCATTGCCGCAGTGCGAGGCCGGCGCGTGGCGACAGGCCGGCAGAGTAGCGAGACGAGGTCCGGGTGAACTGAAGAATGGCTTGCAGGTAATCAAGCAAGGCGTCAGATACATGAATTTCCTGAACGGCCTGTTGCAGCTGCATAAGCCCTGCACCATCTACGCAAGGCACAATGTCTTTGACATGGTCGCGGCCGCCATTATTTTTCAGCAGGTTACGTTCTGCATCATTATCAGGGTAGCCCAGTTCGATACGCATCAGGAATCGATCGAGTTGCGACTCCGGCAGTGGAAACGTGCCGATATGGTGGGTCGGGTTTTGTGTGGCAATCACGAAAAAAGGCTGCGGCAGGATGCGGGTCTCGCCTTCTATGGTGACCTGACCTTCTTCCATCACCTCGAGCAAGGCGCTTTGTGTTTTAGGCGTTGCACGGTTCACTTCGTCAGCCAGCAATACATTGGTAAACACCGGGCCTGGGTGGAATTTGAATACGGCATTGTTGCGGTCGTACACCGAGACGCCAAGGATGTCGGCAGGCAGTAAATCGCTGGTGAACTGTACGCGACTGAATTTCAGCCCCAGCACCTGGGCGAGCGCATGGGCGAGGGTGGTCTTGCCCATGCCCGGCAAGTCTTCAATCAGCAGGTGTCCGCGTGCCAGTATGCAAGCCAATGCCATACGTATCTGCCGGTCCTTTCCCAGGATGATTTGATTGGCTGAATTGATGATATTTTGCGTGATGTTATGCATGATTGTTCTTGTTGTTCCAGTTCAGTGAAACCGATTCATGGTGCCTGATTGCGTTCATTCCGCTGAGAACTTCCGTCCTCCCCATTTGACCAGCACAAACAAAATACCCAGTACCAGTGATGCGCCCACCCACATCACTAGCTCTTCCGTGGTCGGGGTGATTTCCTGTACCGGCATGACGATGAGCTTACGCAAAACCACGACCATCGCTACTTCGACAAAGGTCTCGACTTCGAGTTTGCCTATCTGCAGATAGCGGATCTCGGCGGTGATCAGTGCAGAGATCGACCACAGCAACATCAGCGTACCGAGTGCATGGAGAAAGCCATGGACGAGGTTATGTGCGTGAATCGCCTCTTTGACTTCAGCAAAGAACAACCAGGTAAACATAATGACGGAAATGGCGAGCGACAAGCCAATGATGATATGCGCCAAGCCGTCAAGTATCCGCATGGCCTTGATGATGTAGTGGCTGATCTTGGTTATTTCTATCGGTAAGCGGTCTGGCATGGAGGCTCTTCTCTTTCCTGGATAATCTTTATGTAAACAAGCAAAGTCGATCTGCCTTAATTCTGGCACTACATCAGGAGTTCTTCCAGTGTTAGTTTTTCGAGACGCTTGAGCAGCCATTGCTGCGCTTTGCCACCGTTGCTGCGCCACGCCAGGTATCCGTTCGCTTCCGGTTTGGCTTCGGCGACATCCTTGATGATGAGCTTTCCCTGCCTTGCATATTCTTCGGCCAGTTTTTTCGGTAAATAACCAACACCCAGACCTGCCATCTGTGCCGACAGCTTGCTTTGCATATCAGGCACGGTGAGTACGTCCTGACCGCTGATGATGCCGGATGTGCGGGGCGGCAAGTTGCGTGAGCTATCGGCGGCGGAGATGGAGCGATACTGGCGTATATCTTCGTTCTGTAATGAACCGGGCAGCCTGGTTAGAGGATGCTGAGGCGATACTGCAAATAGAAATTCCAGCGTACCGATCAATTTGGTGCTGTAGCCGCCACCCGGAGGACCTTCGCCTGGCGCGCCTATGGAAATACAGGCGCGGCCGGTCATCAATGCGTCCCAGCTGCCGCCAAATACCTCGCGCATCACTCTGATGCGAGTGCCAAACTGCTGGCTGTAGAAATCTTCCAGAATCGGGTAGATAGCCTCTAAACGCAATAAGTCGCTGATGGCAATGCCCAGTTCCGTCTCTACGCCGGTTGCCACGCGTTTGACGCGCAGTTCCAATTCGCTGGCGGCGCGGAGTAGATGCCGGCCTTCGCGCAGCAGTTCCTCGCCGGCTTCTGTCAACGTGGCGCGGTGGCCGGTGCGGTTGAAGATCGGTACACCCAGGTCATCTTCCAGAATACGTACGGCATAGGTAATCGCGGACGGAACACGATGCAGTGATTCAGCCGCTGCGGCAAAGCTGCCTTTGCGCGCAATTGCGTCTATGACTTCCAGCGCATCTAGCGAGATTTTAATGTTCATATTTTTTGAACGATATCTGCAAAATAATTCGCTATCAAGTAGTTGATTCTAGTAATAGTATGCATCATCCATTCAATTAAGTTGAATAAATCAAGGAAGGAATCATGATCAAGCTCAGGAAATCTGAAGAGCGCGGCCATGCCAACCACGGTTGGCTGGATAGCTATCATTCATTTTCATTCAGCCGCTACTATGATCCGGAGCACATGCAGTACTCCGTATTGCGTGTGATCAATGAGGATGTCGTGGCACCTGACATGGGCTTCGGCATGCATCCGCACACAGATATGGAGATCGTGACCTATATGCTGAGCGGGCAACTGCGCCATATGGATAACCTGGGCAATGGTTCAGTCATCCGGGCTGGCGATGTGCAGCGCATGACTGCGGGCACTGGCATTGTCCACAGCGAGTTCAACGCATCTTCTACCGAGCCTGCGCATCTTTTACAGATATGGATGCTGCCTGAGCGCAACGGTATCGAGCCGGGTTATGAAGAGAAGCATTTTGCAGCTGCTGAAAAACTGAATCAGTGGCGTTTGATTGCCTCACGTGATGCACGCGAAGGTTCCTTGTTGATACACCAGGATGTCTCATTATTTGCCGCCGTGCTTGAGCCGGGAAAAACACTTGCCTATGAGCTGGGCAGGCAGCGCAGTGCATACCTGCAAGTGGCGCGCGGACAAGTGGATTTGAATGGCGAAATCCTGCTGGCCGGTGATGCAGCGAAGCTTGATAAGCAGCAGGCAATCCAGTTGCGTGCGATTGAGAATGCCGAGATGTTGCTTTTTGACCTTCCTACGGCAGATTTAATTTAATCATTTTAAAATTGAACATCGGGCTGTCATTCACAGTCATTAGGATGCGATTTAACTTTCAATAATAAGGAATGGATATGAATAAAATTTTGGCAGCGAGCGGGCTTGCTTTGACAATGTTGTTTTCTGCATCTGTGCAGGCGCAGCAGGAAACCTATGCAATCGATAGCGAGCATAGCTTTGCGAATTGGAGTGTGCGTCATGTGGTGGCGAAAACCACAGGCACATTCAGCGATATTCAGGGCAAGGTGGTGATCGATCGCGCCAATCTCGCTAATTCCAGCGTTGAAGCGAAGATCAATATACTGAGTATCAGCAGTAATCATGCAAAGCGCGATGCGCATATCGTCAAGGATGATTACCTCAATGCGGCCAAATTCGGTGAAATGACCTTTGTGAGCACCAAGGTCGTTGCCACAAGCGAGACTGAAGGTGAAATCACCGGCAACTTCACACTGCATGGCGTGACCAGGGAATTGACCTTCCCATTCAAAGTGCTGGGTTTCGGTACTGACCCATGGGGCGGTTACCGCGTCGGCCTGGAAGCGCAGACTGCAATCAAAGCTTCTGATTTCGGCTACAAGTGGGGCCTGAAACCTAATGGCTCAGTTGGTGACGATGTGGAAATCACCCTGCTGATAGAAGGCAAGCGCCTCTAATCGTATTCTAAAAAAACTAAGGATTACTTATGGCACTCGATTTATTCAGTCCGATTGAACTCGGCAGTATTCATTTGAAGAACCGTATCGTCATGGCACCCCTGACCAGAAATCGTGCTGGTGAGGGCAATGTGCCGCGCGAGATGAACGTCAAATATTATGAGCAACGTGCGACGGCGGGCTTGATCATTACCGAAGCTACGCCAATCTCCGATATGGGGCACGGTTACCCGGCAACTCCAGGTATTCATACTGAAGCGCAAGTGGCCGGCTGGAAAAAAGTGGTCGATGCCGTGCATGCCAAAGGCGGCAAGATCGTCTTGCAGTTATGGCATGTAGGCCGTATCTCGCATCCATCGTTGTTGCCGGATAATGCTTTGCCGGTCGCACCTTCTGCCATCAAGCCGGAAGGTCAAGCCTTTACCTATCAGGGCCTGCAGGATTTTGTCACGCCACGCGCCCTGACCGTGGAAGAAATCCCCGATGTCATTGAAGAATATGTGGTGGCTACCAGAAATGCCCTGGAAGCGGGCTTCGACGGTGTCGAGATTCATGCAGCGAACGGCTATTTGCTGGACCAGTTCCTGCGTGACGGCACAAACAAACGCAGCGATATTTATGGCGGTACTAAAGAGAATCGTGCGCGCCTGCTGCTGGAAGTGACAGAAAAAGTCGTTGCAGTCGCTGGCGCTGACAAGGTCGGTGTGCGTATCTCACCCTTGAATCCATTCAACGATATTGCCGATTCCAACCCGCAAGGATTATTCAATCATGTCGCTAGTGCGCTGAGCCCATTCGGTCTGGCCTATCTGCATGTGGTCGAGGGCGGCATGGGCGACGGCGATGTTCCGCCGTTTGATTTTGTCGAACTGCGCAAACATTTCACCGGCGCCTATATGGCTAATCTCGGATATACCAAGGCAAAAGCCAATGCAGCCATTGCTGCGGGCAATGTCGACCTTGTTGCCTTCGGCGTACCATTCATTGCGAATCCCGACCTGGTCGAGCGTTTCGTTAAAGATTCCCCATTGAATGACGCAGACCAGCAGAGCTTTTATGGCGGCAATGAAACAGGGTATATTGATTACCCAACTCTGTAAAAATGACGGGATAATTTATGCAAAAACCAGCCTTGACCCAAGTTCCCATCGATAACACGCTAGCCAATCGCTGGAGTGGCCGTGCCTACGATGCAAGTAAGCCAATATCGCAAGAGCAGACCATCGCCTTATTGGAAGCTGCCCGCTGGGCGCCTTCATGTTTCGGTGACCAGCCCTGGCGTTTTATTGTGTGGGATAAAAATATCGACCTGGCCGCATGGCAGAAGGCATTTGATTGCCTGGTACCGGGTAACCAGGCTTGGGTCAAGGATGCGCCGCTCTTGTTGCTGGTTACAGCCGATACATTGTTCAACCATAACGGCAAAGAGAATCGTTGGGCGCAATACGATACTGGTGCAGCGGCCGAGAACCTGTGCCTGCAAGCCAGCAGTGCAGGACTGATGGCGCACCAGATGGGCGGTTTCGATCCTGATAAAGCACGTGAAGCATTCGAGATCCCCCAGCAGTACACCTTGATGGCGATGATTGCTGTCGGCTACCCCGCAGATATCAGTACCTTGAGCGGTGATGTGCTGGACCGGGAAACAGCGCCACGCACCCGCCGGCCCCTGGGCGAGATGTTTTACAGTGGTGCATGGGGCAAGCCAGCGGCTTAAGCCGTGTTCGGAACTTCAGGCCTGTTTCTACTGCTGGAATATTGTTGCGATTAGCGGCATGATCATTATCATGCTGAGTACACGGAACACGTAATCGATAGCAGTTAATTATGGCGAAATGTAGGCATCTGCTAAAATGCCGCATTTACAGCTTACAGAGAGATTTATCATGGCGGTTTTGCAACTCACCAAGGAAAACTTCAAAGATACTATCGTCAACAACGCGTTCGTCATTGTTGATTTCTGGGCGCCATGGTGTGATCCTTGTGTTTCGTTTACGCCAGTATTTGAAGCTGCAGCAGAAAAAAATCCCGATATCGTATTTGGCATGGTCAATACAGAAACCGATCCGGAGATCGGTGAATATTTCGAAGTGACCAAGATTCCGGGCATTCTGGTTGTTCGCGAGCAGGCCGGTATCCACGCGCAAGTAGGTGAGATCGGCGCGCCGGCTTTTGACAAGATCATCGAATGGGCGCGTGATTACGATATGACCGAGATTCGTCAATATCTGGCGGAGCAGGACGCGCAAGCAAAGAACTAAACATCAAGGCACTGATATTCCGTACTCATAAAAAAGCTCTACCTTGGTAGAGCTTTTTTATTGCCGGTCAGTTGATCGAACCGTTTATTCTTCTTCTGGCGTAGCTGACCCAGGCACAGCTTGTTCGGTATTCCGCAGTTTTTGACTGCGTAGCTTGCCGATATGGCTTTCTATGGATCGAATCAATTTATCCGAGGCCCACGGATGGCCTGGTCAAGATTGTCTGTCTGGTGTGTCACGGCAATCGGCTGGGTGTGCTCCAGCCGTGCTTCCATCATGCAGCGCTTGTCGTTATCGCTTTTCTTATGGCCGTTCTCGTCGCTCAGATGAACCTCTACCCGCGTGACATGCTCACTGACGTGGCTCAATGCGTTTGTCACTACAGTGTTGACGTGAGCGGACAGTGCTTCGTGTCCTTCGATATTTCTGTCGGTATTAACCTGGATATGCATCATCTTCTCCTGAGTTAGTGGGATCGGTTTAACGCATCGTTAAGACCAATGATCAATTTAGTTCGGTTACGGCCACCTAGCGAAGATTAAAACTACCTCCGAACAAACCAATAAGTCCAATGATGATCAAATAAATGGCAACAATGAAGTTGAGCAGGCGCGGCATGAGCAGAATAAGGATGCCGGCGATGAGGGAAACCAGGGGGGCGAGGCTTAGATGAATATTCATGTGTTTCTCCTTATAGTTATACATACGAGAGTATCACTAATTGCTTAGCAACACCCTCTATTGATAGGTCTCTGATATCTGTCTTTAGTTCATGGATAGCCAGGCTTCATCATGAAATACATGACGGCCTGGTCATTGATTGTGACAAACGCTGGAGTAGCGGTCAGCTACTGAGAAGAACTTACGCGCCAGATGATATTGCCCACATCGTCGGCGACCAATAAAGCCCCTTTGTTATCGATAGCCACACCTACAGGTCTCCCGTAGGCATCGCCATCTTCGCTCAAGAATCCAGTCAGTACATCGACGGGTAAACCGATTGGCTGGCCATTTTCAAAAGGAACGAAAATCACTTTGTAGCCACTACGTGGTTTGCGGTTCCATGATCCATGCTGGCCGATGAACATGCCATTGGCGAATTCTGCCGGTAATGAAGTACCCGCAGAGGATGCCAGGCCGAGTGATGCGGTGTGTGAACCCAGGGCGTAATCTGGAGTAATGGCGCGTGCGACCAGTTCGGCCTGTTGTGGTTTTACCCGTTCATCAAGGTTTTGTCCGAAATAACTATAGGGCCAGCCATAGAAATTACCATCACGCACGGATGTCATGTAGTCGGGAACCAGGTCGCCGCCTATATCATCACGCTCATTGACCACTGTCCACAAAGTACTGGTTTCAGGTTCCCAGGCGAGGCCATTGGGGTTGCGCAGTCCGGAGGCGAATACGCGCGACTCGCCGCGCCCGATATCAACTTCCCAGATCGCGGCTCTTCCTTCCTCAGCCTCCATGCCGCGTTCTGCGACATTGCTGTTTGAGCCGACAGTAACATAGAGTTTCGTGCCATCAGGGCTTGCAATGATATTTTTTGTCCAGTGATGGTTAATCTCACCAGCAGGCAGATCAACCACCTTTTCGCCGGAACTGTCGATTTGCGTATCACCGGAAGCATAGGGGAAGCGCACAACGGCATCTGTATTGGCTACATAAAGCTGGTCACCAACCAAAGCCATGCCGAAAGGTGAATGCAGGTCCTTCAGCAGCACCGATTGCATGTCAGCGACACCATCATCGTCGGTATCACGTAAAAGGGTGATCCGGTCCGCGCTAGGCACACCTGCTCCTGCGCGTTTCATTACCTTTTTCATGATCCAGCCTTTGATACCCTTGCCGTCATTCGGGGTTTCCGGGCCGTTGGTTTCCGCCACCAATACATCGCCATTCGGTAGCACATAAAGCCAGCGTGGATGATCCAGTCCCTGGGCGAATGCAACCACGTCGGTACCAACTGCGGTTTGCGGCAATTGTCCGGCTGGCCAGCCCTTGGCCGGTGCAATATTGACGGTTGTGATCAATGGGCTTTTAGCGGCTGGTAGCACCGGGTCATGGCCCATGCCATCAGTGATGGGAAGCTTGGCATTCTCGCCGCACCCGCTGAGCAGGAAGAATGCCGCAGCCAGAAGCAAAAGCTCTAACTGCGGCGTTTTTTTGTATTGCCTTTGCTGACTTGTTTCGATCATATGCGTCCGGTTAAAAGCAGTATGAGAATAATGACAACAATCAGGCTGATGGCACCACTCGGACCATAGCCCCAGCTTTTGCTATGCGGCCAGCTTGGAATAGCACCAATCAGCATCAATATAAGAATAATTAATAATACGGTTCCTAGGGTCATGATTTTTCCTTAATGTTTTGTTTATCGCTCAGGCCTGTCACCTGAAGGAACGATATGATTTTTGTATATGATGCGTATCAGCCTAACCCTGTATCACTATTTGTTCGGTACGCTATCGAACATTGGCTGGTCACGATCACTGAGCCTGGATAGATAATCTGGATCCCATACCACCTACAGGGGCAAGTTATCAAGGTTACGAGGCTCAACGACTTCTCCACGATTACGTTCGATACGGTACTTGGCCGATACCTCATAAGCCATCTTGCGCACGCGCATGATTGAGCCAATCGGGCGATGTGCCGATACACCATGCCACGGACTGAAGGACATGCCATCATCGATTGCAGCTGATCGCTTATCGCTCCATGCCAGCTGAGGTTTGGCTGTGATCTTTGCCACGGTGATATAGGGGCTTTGCTCTTCAGGCCAGACAACGGAAGCATCTTCAATCGGCATGGTTTCCAGATCGGTACAAAGCTGTATACGTAATTCCCAAACGGCGTACTGGTTGGAGAAAAAGGCAATGATAGCCTCACGTAATCCATTGACCCTGTTGGTTAAGTCAACTTGTGCATCCTTTAATCGAGTCAGTTCGGGAGACACAGGAACAATCGATATCTTGGCCATATAGGGGCCGTAAAGTATCGGCACCTGGCTAAAGTAAGACTCACCCAGAATGTTGGTTTCAGGGTGGCCGCCCATGGCTTTCATGGTTGGGCTTTCGCCGCCCAATGCTTCGATGGCTTTTTCCGTGCCTTGCAATACGCTGGAAAGCGCTTTTTTCAAGTTGGGAACTTTATTTGTGGTGCTCGCCAAAAACTTCAAACTGCCCAAAAACTTCTTTGGGCCAGGGGTTAGGAATGCCGGGCCATTCACCAGAACAAAATCCTGGGTCACCGCACCTTCGCTTCCTTCCAATCGCTCGCCCTGAACACCCAGTATCTTGATAGCAAGTCCACGCGGGGTCGATACGTTGTCATCTAGCATGTCCCCCGGTACGGTCGAGAAACGCATGACGGCCGGGTAAGTGCCTGGCGTGGCAAAAATGCCTTGTGCCAGGACCGATGGCAGTCCATCCGGAATCTCCACGTCTGCACGAAGCAAACCATGGCTTTTAGCGTGCACACTGCGTGTGGCATGGCCGGAATCCTTGAAAGTAGTCTCGGAGATTTTTAATAGAGTTTCCTGTAGCTCTGCACTGATTTCCGCCTCTCCTTCTTCCAGTACTTCGTAATCAGGATCATAAACAAGAGGGGTAGCAGTGGGGGATGTCGGTTGGTTCATGATTTTTTCCTGTATGAGGTAATCAGGGCCGTTGAAAATGGTTAACTGACGGCAAACTGAAGTTTCTGTATTTTTTCCCAGACCAATAAAGTGCCGATAAGCAAAATGCCGAACCCTAAAGAGGCGGCGGATATGACTGTCATGGACAGTATGATTCTAGCGCCTCGGCGTTGCAGGTCGAATACGTGCTTGATGCCCAGATAAATCAGAACTGACGATGCAGTGACAGCGATTCCGTGCATGATGATATTGAATGCCAGGCTCGGTACAAGATAGAACACTGAAACCACAAAAACCGGTGTGGCAGAAACAGCCGTGATAAGGAATGCATCCTCAAAGCTGGGTTTGATATCCACCATGGAAGCGAGGTTCTTAACCAGCGAAGCCATGACAGGTACCAGCATGACCTGAGCCGCGAAGAGTATCAAGCCTATGATATATAGGCGATCGCCGGGCAGGATGTCGATAAACAGCTTCTCGTGTTGCCGGATAACGATCGACAACATGATCGGGGTGATCAGCGAAAGCGGCATAACATAAGCGAATAGCATATGCATTGTGCCCGGCCGGCGAGGCGCTGTTCTTGGCGATGGCTTTAACACCAGTCGCCAAGATTGAAGAACACTCATAGCGGTATGACTGGCTATCAAAAATCAGCTCAAACCATCAAGCTGTTTTTAATTGACGGGATGAATTTTGATGTTGTTTTTGACGGAATTGACGCCGTCAGTCTGTTTTGCGATCGATTCGGCTTTATCAGCTTCTGCCTTGGTCTTAGCGGTTCCGCCGAGCCATACAACACCACTGTTATCGGTATCTACAGTGATCTTCATTGCACTCGTCGTGCTGTCTGCCGCCAACTGGGCTTTGACCTTTGCTGTGATCGCCGAGTCTTTCACATATGTCATCGTGGATCCATCCGCATCCGATCTAGCATCGGCGGTATAACCAGCAACAGGGAAAAGTAAGCAGCTTGCCAACAGGCATGTAGAGATAATATTGATTTTCATGATGATTTAACTCCTTATGTCGAGTTCAAATCATCATGGATTTTCAGACAGTCGTCTGTTCTCTATCTAACATAGCACTATAAAATTTAGATTGAGATTGCAAGGTGCGTCAGTACAGCAAGCAAAGTACAAGCAATGGCACCAGGTTCAGCAAGATGATGCCGATTTTGTAGATGGCAATCCCGGAATAATGAATGGTATCGAAGGTTTGCATGGAGATGTTGAACCAGCGCGTATGCAGGCGATAAATCCAGTCATGCGCCAGCACAAAAACGCCAAACCATAAGAGCAGGATAAGGTAGTTGATGATCAGGCTATAGAGCAGAAAGTCATGGGTATCGCTGATATTCATGATGACTCCTTAAAAGTTGGAATTGATGGATTCACTTTCAGAGCAATGTCCATGCTATATCAATAAGTCAAAGCAAGCTATTCCAGGATCATACTGATTGCCAGCCTGTATAGACTTGCCATCCGTTCCATTCAGAATGCTTTCAGGGATCCCGCGCTGAGCAATCTATAAAGAAAGAAAGCCCCAACCGCCATCATCGCGTACAAGGGAATATCGCCACGCTTGGTGGCTTTGCCGTCGGGAGCGGCATTGATCCAGCGCCAGAAGAAATAGAGAGCAACAGCGATAACGAGGGCAGTAACCAGGCCTTCGGTCGAGCTGAACAGGCTTTTGAACCAGCGTTTGAGCAGACCATCTTCGCGAAAGAATTCATAGGCGATACCGACAATGCCGATGAGCATCAGTATGACGCGGCCAAGGGCGAGGAGTGTATCGACCAGCGAATCTGCTTTTTTATCCTCGTACTTGTCTTTTGCCATGTTGCAGCTCCCTGAGATTTTTACAATGCAGCTAGTTTATCCCGGATTGGCGGGTAAGTAGGTGGCCGGGTCAACAGATTTGCCCTGGCGGCGAATCTCGAAATGCAGTTTGGTTCTGTCGGTGTCGGTATTACCCATTTCGGCAATTTTCTGACCGCGCGCAACTTGCTCGCCTTCCTTTACCAGAATCTTGCTGTTGTGGGCATACACGGAGAGAAAGTCTGCATTGTGCTTAACGATAACCAGTTTGCCATAGCCGCGCAGATCGGAACCGCTGTAGATGACTTTGCCCGGAGCAGCAGCCGTGATGGCCTGGCCGGTCGTGCCGCTGATATCGATACCCTTGGCACTGCCTGCATCATTGAATCCGGCGAGCACTTTACCTGTGGTCGGCCATGACCATGTGATGCCGGCGCTAGTCGCTGTGGTAGCAGGCTGTATGATTTCCGGCTTTGCGGCTTCACTGGCAGGAGTCTTGGGTGTTTCAGTGACTGCCGGTGTTGCGACGGGTTCCACGCTCGGGGCGGCTTGGGCCTGCACAATCGGTGCGTTCAACGCTTGTTCGCTATAGGGTTCGCGCAGCGCTCTGGGTTCACTGATCAATTGCGGTCCTGAGGAAGTCACCGCCGTGCTTGGTGCGGAACCTGCATCTATCGCGCTGCTATCCACCGTGCCGCCACCCATGTCGAGCGGAGTAATCACTACGCCAGAGCTATCCGTTGCTGAGGCATCCGTGGGTGCTGTTGTTACGGTGCCAGGCGCTGAGGTGCCTGGTTTCAACCGGAGTTGCTGGCCAACATGGATGATGTAGGGAGGGTTGATATTGTTGGTTTGCGCGATTTCCTTGTAATCATAGCCATGCTCAAGGCCGATACTGTAAAGCGTATCGCCTCTTTTGACCGTGTACAGATCCGGACGCCAGTCCTTTTCCGCAGCTTTGGCAGCGGGTTTTCCCGGCATGCGGTCGATGACAGGGGCTTGCTGGCTGCTTGCGCAGCCGACGAGAAGGGTGCAGAAAAGCGAAAGACCAATAAAACGTATCAAACCTGAGATTCCCCTATGGAAAGGTTATAGCGATTCATACTAAGTGGTGCCGCCAAGCAAAGGCACGAATTTCACTGCTTCCAGCTTGGTCTGGATATATTCATTTTCAGTTCGCTCAATCAAATAAAGCGTTTGTTCTTCAGTACCAACGGGTATGACCATTCTTCCGCCGACAGCGAGTTGCTCCAATAGATCTTGCGGAATGTGGCCAGAGGCCGCGGTGACGATAATGCCGTCAAATGGTGCCAGCTCCGGCAGGCCCATAGTGCCATCTGCATGTTTCAATTTGATATTGCGCATACGCAGTTCACGCAAGTTGCTGCGGGCTTTCATCAGTAATGGGCTGATGCGTTCCACGGAATAGACTTCCTTGGCCACTTTTGACAACACCGCAGTCTGGTAGCCGCAGCCGGTGCCGATTTCCAGTACTTTGCCCAGGGTACCCTTGCCACGCAGGATTTCCGTCATGCGGGCAACGATGTAGGGCTGCGAGATGGTTTGGCCAAAACCGATGGGCAATGACACGTCTTCATATGCACGGGATGACAGGGCCTCATCAACAAAGATATGGCGGGGGATGGCACCCATGGCTGCCAGCGTGACTTCATCCCGTATGCCTTGCTCGCGCAAACGCGCCAGCATGCGTGTGCGAGTACGTTGCGAGGTCATGCCTATGCCGCTAATCACTGAACTCATCCTTTAGACTCACTGGCCTAGCCAACTGGATAACTGATCCATCTGCCTGTGTTGGGTTAAATCGACCTGTAACGGTGTGATGGAAACCTGCTCGGCAGCCACTGCGAAGAAGTCCGTGCCGGCACCCGCATCCTGAGCGTTGCCGGCAGCACCTACCCAATAAACGGTTTCGCCTCTTGGTGTGTTGGTTTTGATCACCGGCTCAGCTTTGTGACGCTTGCCCAATCGGGTGACGGCAATGCCATGAAGCTCGTCATAAGGGATATCGGGCACATTGATGTTGAGTAATACAGGCGGGGGGAATCCGGTTTTTTCATAGCGTTGGACCAGATCAACCATCACGCGTGCCGCTGTCTCGAAATATTGTGCCCCGTGGCGTGACATGGAAACGGCAAAAGAAGGGATATCCAGCAAGTAACCTTCCATCGCGGCAGCAACGGTGCCGGAATAGATCGTATCGTCGCCCATATTGGCGCCATCATTGATGCCGGAGATCACCATGTCCGGCAGTTCGCTGAGCAAGCCGGTGACGGCAAGATGCACGCAATCGGTCGGCGTGCCGTTCACGTAATAAGTACCGCTGCTGGTCTGGCGAACGGTAAGCGGCCTATCCAGCGTGAGTGAATTGCTGGCGCCGCTGCGGTTACGCTCAGGCGCTACCACGGTGATGTCGGCGATTTTGGACAGGTGTTCGGCCAGGATATTGAGGCCGGGCGCGAAATAGCCATCATCATTGGAAAGTAGGATACGCATTATGGGCTTAAGTCAGAAGTTGGGTAAATTATAACTGACTCACGAATAACTTTTAACGCGGCTTCTAGTCAGTTTTGCGTAAAAAATCGCGCAGGTGAAAAAAATCACGGTAAGGATGATTTCAATTATCGCCAGCTTGGCCGAGAGGCCCGCATCCGACCATGCTCTGACCACGCCTTCGGTAAAATAAATCAGTATGAACATCGAAGCCCACTGGTAAGTATAGCGCTTGCCTCTGAGAATGCCGAAAAGCGGAATAAGCAATGGCACGGTTTTGAGGATGAGCATGGAGCCTTCGGGACGCAATGGTGCCAGCCAGCCTTCCCATGCAAGACAGACCATGATCAAGGCGATCAGACTTGAGCCGGCACCGATTCTGAGCAGGCGAATCATGCGCGGCAAGCTTTCGCCATTGCAACCAGGGCAGTCCTGGCCGAAGCGGCATCGCTGATCGGGTGCTCGAAATTGAAGCGTAATATTTGTTCGTCGGTACGCAGGTCGAAGCCGTCACAGTCGATACCCAGCATCTCAATGGTTCTGGTGCTTACAGCATAAAAATGGAGGCAATAGGCTTTCATATTGTCCTGGTGATCTGCATTCATGTGTTCGATGATGCCAGCTTCCTGAGCAATGAGCGGCGTGCGTGATGACCTTAATTCCTCGCCATCTATCCAGGACATGCGGCCAAAGCCTGCGATATAGCGGGCCTGCTGGATCTGGATGCGGTAAAAGTAAAAGTCGTGGGCTTCAAAATACTGTTCGGCAGAAGGAAAATATCTTAGATAACGTGTTCGCAGTAATGGATCGTTTTTATCAGTCTGCTCGGCATTACCCATCAGTGTCAGTCGCGCATTGGCATGCAAGTCTTCTGCGCCGGAAAATACCAGCAGAGATGTTTTACAGTCAGCGATGATGTTTTTGGTATGTTCGGCAATCGTGCTGATCAGGATCAGCGGCTGCCCATCGTGGTCCAGGACAAAAGGGGCGACAGAACCGTAAGGATAGCCTCCCATCTTGACTGAGTTCGTCGACAGGATGGCACTGTGTGTGCTGCGTAAAAACAGGCGGGCTTCGCTGGCTAAAGACATGCGTGCTGCTCAGGCCGAAAGTTTCAAAGCGGTTTGTGCGAGACGTTTGCCTAGCGCGATACAGAGTTTGCGCTCATCATCAGAGATAGGTCTGTCGTCTGCCGGACCGCCGATATGGCTCGCACCGTAAGGGGTGCCGCCGGTGTTCGTGGCGCTCAGTTCAGGCTCTGAGTAGGGCAAACCGACTATCACCATGCCGTGGTGCATCAGCGGCAACATCATGGTGATCAGCGTGGTTTCATTGCCGCCATGCATGGAACCGGTTGAAGTGAAGACGGCGGCCGGTTTGCCGATAAGCGAGCCTTTCAGCCACTGGCTGACGGTGCCATCGAGAAAATACTTCATGGGCGCTGCCATATTGCCGAAGCGCGTCGGACTGCCAAGTGCAACCCCGATACATTCCTCCAGGTCTTTCAGCTCTGCATACGGCGCGCCTTTGGTTGGCACTTCAGGCTCTGTTGCCTCGCAATTGGCAGATACCCTGGGGACGGTGCGGATACGTGCCTTTACCCCTTTGATAGACTCGACTCCGCGCGCAATCAGCTTTGCCATTTCGTGAACGGCACCACCCTGGGAATAATAGAGAACAAGAATCTCGCTCATTTTTTCCTTTTATCCTTGATCCGTTGCTTTTGTGTATCGATTTCGAACAACCCGGTCGTCTTGATGAGGTCGCTGAATTTTGCATAACCGTAATTACGGGAGTCGAATGCCGAGAAATTCTTCACGATGTGTTTCTTTACTTCGCCCATGTGGGCAAAGCCGTCTTCATCGGAGAGTGCTTCGATCGCAGAGCGGATCAAGGTAACCAGTTTGGCATCCATCGCCAGTTCTTTTGAGCTTTTCCTGGTACCTGGCGAGGTAAGCGCATCGCTTGCGGGCGTTACCGCTTTGGCGGTCTGCTTTTGCGCGCTCGTCTGGGATTTTTCAGAAGCATCTTCTGCTTGTACTGCCGGGTTGCCTTCACCCTCGAGCTGCTTGTTCTGCGAGAGGATTTCAAAGTATTTGAATTCGTTGCAGGCTGCCTGCAGCGATTCCGGCGTTTTTTTCTCGCCAAAGCCGTAGACCAGTTTGCCGGCTTCGCGGAATCGTATCGCCAGCCTGGTGAAATCGCTGTCGCTCGATACGATGCAGAAACCGTCCAGCGGGGCGGTGTAGAGCAGATCCATGGCGTCAATGATCAGCGCGCTATCCGTCGCATTCTTGCCTTTGGTATTGGCGTACTGCTGAATGGGCTGGATGGCGTGCTTGGGCAGGATTTCCTTCCAGCGGCTCATCTGGTTCTGCGTCCAGTCGCCATATATGCGCCTGACGCTGGCATCGCCGAATTTCGATATTTCCTCGAACAGTTCATCGATGATGTCGATCACCTTGAAGGTGTTGTCGGCATCGATCAGTACTGCCAGTCTCGGATTGTTGCTGTCGTTGCTCATGAGGTTTCCAGTGGGGGCTCGTCAGTGTTGTACATCCCAGAATTCATGAGGTCAACCCCTGCGGTCATTTGAAGCTGAAAGTATACAGCACGTCCACTGCACTTTCTGAGCCTGCTTGTGTCCGGATCGACCATCTGTTGGTGATGTCGTATGTCAATCTGGCGACATTGAGCAATCCTGTGACTTCTTTTTCATAAGTGAGGTACAGATTGGAGGCAAGGCGCTTGCCAAGGCTGACGCTGGTATTTTGTGCGTCGCTGCCGCCGACGTTGAAACTGTCCAGACCTGCGGCCCGCGCGAAGCGGGTTTGCAAGGGGACGGATTGTCCCTGTGAGAGCAGGGCGCCTGCGGCAAGAGACAACATGGCGAATTGATCCTGACCAGCCTGGTCTATGCCATGGCCTAGCACTAACCAGGAAAGTTTGTCGCTGTCTGATACTTCTGGAATGGAGACCAGTTTGACGCTCGGGTTCAACACGTTACCCTTGATTTCCACGCCAGCTCGTACTGCCATGTTCTGTCGCAATGCCAGGATATTCAGGCCGGGATTATCGACAGGACCGCTGAAGTTCAGTTGTCCGCGCTCAATATTCAATACCTGACCATATGCCATATAAGTGCCTGCAGCCACTATCGAACCTTCCGCCCGCAATGCCTGATCCGGTAATCCATTAAGCGTGATCCTGCCCACGAGTGTGCTGTCCAGGCCCCGTCCGCGCAGTACGAATTGCCCGGTATTGCCCATGCCGATCTTCAGGTCCGTGACTTTCATCAGCAGCGCATTTTCGACCAGCTCTGGCTCACGCCCAATGACAACCACATCATCACCGAGCGTGGGTTTATCTTCCCTTGCGAGTTCTATCAGACCGCGGATGATCTCAATCTGGCCGGAAACCTCAAGCAGGTTGCTGGATAAGGTCGTGTTGAGCTTGCCATCAATCACTATCAAACGGTCCGTGCGCGATACTGCCGTGAATTTTTCAGCCTGCCAATCCAGATTCAGGTTGGCGTCTCCCCGGGCGAGTTGCAGTGAGCCGTTGGCTGTCAGGAAGCCGTCACCTCCCTGGAATCTGGCCTGTTTTATGACAAGCCGGTCGTCGTTAAACGTGGCATCGAGTACACCATTGCTCAGGTTGACACCTTCACCGGGTATCGCCAAGGCCAGATTCCGGCCGTTCACAACACCAGTGAAGTTGGGTCGATCTATGGTGCCGTTGCCTTGCAGGGTCATATTGAGTTGCCCGTCTATCGATGCTCCAACCATGCTTTCCGGCATCGGCAGCCAGGCCAGGGTTTTAAGGCTGGCATCGGCTTTAACTTCAAGAGGTGAATTTTGGCTGATAGCCAGTCCTGATGCTGTCTGGCTGAGCCGGGTGACCAATTCAAAATTCAGATCGCCAAGCCCTGTCCCGCTCGCCTGGCTGTTGACGGTGATTCTATTTTCTTGAATCTGCAGCCTTGCAATCAATGTTTTCAGCCCAAGCGGCTTAACGCTGCCATCGCCAGCCGAGATGCCGATATCACCATTTTCGAGTCTGATGTCAGCCTGCCCGTTGGCTTCGTTTTCCGCATTCAGGTCCCATGCGCCTGAGAAAACCGGATTGCCAGTGATATTGGAGGGCAGCGATACAATCAAACCCGGTAGCGATTCCAATCCCAGATTGACAATGCGGCCTCGCGTGGCGAACTGTGCATTGCCGCTGCGCAGCAGGTCCAGGTAAACATGGCCGTCAGCGAATCGCAATGCCAGGTCGCTAAGCTGGAACCCTGCGCTGCCGTCATATTTCAGGCTGGCACTGCGTTCCATGACGATCGGCTTGTCGCCTTGATACGTGAGCTTTTCGATTTGCGCCAGCCATTGATTGTTTTCTGAAAACCCGCCAGTCAACAAGGTATGGAATTGGTCCTTTATCGGTTTTTGGGCAGCACCTATCGTTTTTAGCTCGATCTGATGCTTTTCGCGCGTACCGCGTAATGTAAGTTCTGCATTGAATAAACCGTTTTTCTGCAAGCTGACATCTTGCGCGCTGATATCTGCATTGAGTTGCCCGCCTGCCATATTGGTCAATGTGGCCTTGCCGGATAGTTGCCTGATTTGCACGTCTCCAGCCAGGCGTAGCTGCTCGGCCAGCAATTCCATATTGAGTGCCAGTTTATCCAGGCTGCCTTCCAGCACGCCTTGTGCACTAAACTTGCCGGACATGGTGTTATCGAATGCTCCAAGGTCATCGAACCGGGCTTGCCAGGTCAGCGGGCTAGCAGGTTTTCCGATAGCACCATTGGCTTGCAATTGGTTGTTTTTTAGACGTGCATTGACTTCAATCTGTTCGAGCACATTAGCTACCAGCTTGGCATTCGCTTTCAGGCTCAGGGGCTCGCCTTGCCATAAGCTGTCCATGGCTTCGATATCGATAGCCAAATTGGCTTGCGGACCAAGATTACCTTGTAGAAGCATGTCCAGGTTGAGCTTGCTGACTTTCTGATTATCTGCCGTATGTGCTCCAAACCCGATCAACTGGGCTTTGATGTCCAGCGGCAGATCACCTCCTAAACCGAGATTGCCATGAATGGCTATCTTGCCCAGCAATTGTTCCGGCGTGATGTCTGCATCTTCCCGTAATAGTGATGTTTGCTTGCCTTGCCTGCTCAGCAGTCCTGCAGTATTGAATTGCAAACGTTCAAGATTACCCCCCAGCTTGAGATCAATATCATAGGGCGTCTCTGAGTCGCTATGCTTGAGTTGTACCTGGCCATCCAGGGCGAACGGTTTTGCATTTTCCAGCGCAACATGGCTGACCAGCATCCCCCATGGCGTCGTTGCATGTACCAGTTCGAGTGCCAGCAGCTTGTCATCGGCTTCCAGATTGAAAGCGACATCTGTGAATGATTTCTTGTCTTCGCCATCCTGGATAATCACTTCCGCAATGCGGGCTGCCTTGACTCTGATCGGGAAGGGTAGATTGATCTTATCCGGAAGCCCTGAACTGGGAGCAGGTGGTGGAGGGTCTTCCACCATGGTGATGACCAGTCTTTTTGCGTTCACATCCTCAATCAGGAGCTTGCCTTCCACGGTTGGCGAGATGCGCATCCTTGAATCGATGTTTTCCAGCGAGAGTATTGCAAAGCCGAGGTCGTAGCTGACATTCTCGACGCTTGAGCTTACGCTGATGCTGGCGGCATGGGCGGCCAGCATGGTGTAGAACAAGAGGGCAGTCAGCGCTGCAACCAGTAAGCGGATAGGCATCAGAAATTCACCCCCAGGTTGAAATGCACGCGGTATTCACCCGTGTCCTGGCCATAGGCGATATCAGCGCCGAGAGGGCCTGCAGGGCTTTTCCATCGCACGCCCAGGCCATAGCCATAAACCGGTTTGACTTCATCAATCTCATCCGCCGCATTACCAAAGTCCACAAACACGGCCGCTCCCCATTGGCTGGTAAGCCATTGAATCAATTCGATACTGCCAGTCAGCAGATAGCGGCCGCCTACGGTGGCATCACCTTCCTGTATCCCCAGGCTCTGATAGCCGTAACCTCTTACGGATTGGTCGCCGCCGGCACGAAACAGGTAGGTGGCCGGTGCACTATTCGCTCCGCTGACAGCACCGGCTTCCAGCCTGGTCATCAGTTGCGTGCTTTTGGTGAGAGGGAAATACACCTGTGTTTTGGCGTAGCTGCGGAGGAATGTACCGTCTGAAAGCGCATCCCATGGAGCTGCTGTGAATTGCGCGTTGAATAGGTAACCACGTGTCGGCATGAGGTCGTTATCCGTGCGGCGCAAGATAATCCCGTAAGAAAGCGTTGCTGCATCCTTGTTGCTTGATTCCGCCCCATCCACCTTTGAGTGCTCGATCAGATAATTCGCACCTATGGATTGCTCGAGCCGATATGGGCCCCATGTGCGTTTCACACCAAAGTTGGTCGTAGTGAGCGTTTGCCCCTCGATATCCTGGCGCGCGGTATTATTGCTGACGCTATCGCGATACCCTTTTTCTGTGGTTGGCAGCGTGACTGTGGCGTTAAGCGACTGGGCACGTTGCTCCAGGCGTAAGCTGCTGTTCAGGCGCCATCCACGACTTAGTAAATTGAGGTCGTCATAAGTCAGCTGGGTTCTTGCTCCGGTATTGGTGCTGGCGCCGACCCCGATGCCGACTTTGACGGACTGGTTCTCGGAGACATTGACCTGGATCGGGATCAGCAAGGTGTTGTCAACGCCGGTGTCGGCCGTGACTTCAACGCTGGCAAAATAACCGGTTGCCTGCAGGTCGGCTTGCAACCTTAGCAAACTGGTCTGATCATAATTTTCACCAGGGCTGATCTGGTTGAGATTGCGGATAATGCTTTCGGGATACCGCTCCAGGCCGCTGACCTGGAGTTCACCGAATTGCCTGACGTTACCGCTATCCATGCTGACAGAGAGTTTTACGGTGTTGGTTCTGCTGTCTACTTCAGCCCTGCTTTGCTGGATCCTGGCGTTGGGGAAGCGGTAAACCACCATCGAAGAGAGCAGTTTGCGTTTTTCCTGGTTCCATTCCGCTTGTGTGAATGGTTTGCCTTTGACCAGTTCCCATTCATCTTTGAGCAGGGCGGCGCTCGGTCTATCGCTGGCTGGCTGGTTGAGGATTTCACCCGTGAAACGGATATCAACATCGCTAATGATTGCCTGTGGACCGGGTTTTACGGTGAATCTGACTTTGGACTGGTTTTCGCTGTTTTCAGTCGAATATTCAATAATGGCCGAGAAATAGCCTTCAGTCGCGACCAGGTCTTCAATCTCTCCCGGTGCAATGCGAATCAGCCTATACCATTCTGCGTCATTCAGCCTGGGATTGTTAAGGGATTGGGAGATTTCGAGATGCTGTTTTAATAGCTGCTCGATATTGGATGGTGCCTCGAATTCAACGATGTAGTTTTTTTGCGCAGCATGGGCAAAGTGGCTCAGCAGCATCAGCAAAAGAATCAGAATCTTGAAATACAGGATTACGTTTCCGGGCTTGCTGCAGTTTGCAAAGTCGCCAGAATTTTTTTGATTAACAATTAAGTGCGACTGTATTAAAGACAAGCTCCCAATCCATTCTTAAATCGACCTTGCCAGCTCCGCGGCTTTTCCAATATAACTTGCAGGTGTCATTTCCAATAATGACTGTTTGGCTTCATCCGGAATTTTTAGTTCAAGGATGAAAGCATGCAAGGACGCCTGGTTGATACCGCCCTTGCCGCGCGTCAATTCTTTCAGTTGCTCATACGGGTTTTCAATACCGTAGCGACGCATCACGGTCTGGATAGGCTCAGCCAATACTTCCCAGTTGTTGTTCAGGTCGTTCGCCAGTTGCGCAGCATTGGATTCCAGCTTGCTCAAACCCTTGAGGCAGGAGTCGTAGCCCAGCAGCGTGTAACCGAAAGCAACGCCCATGTTACGTAAAACGGTAGAATCCGTCAGGTCGCGCTGCCAGCGAGAAATAGGCAGTTTTTCCGCCAGGTGGCGTAACAGCGCATTCGCCATGCCCAGATTACCTTCGGAGTTTTCGAAATCGATCGGATTGACTTTGTGCGGCATGGTGGAAGAGCCGATTTCGCCTTCTTTCACCTTCTGCTTGAAATAGCCCATGGAGATATAACCCCAGATATCGCGGTCGATATCAATGAGGATCGTGTTGATGCGAGCGAAAACATCATAAAGCTCGGCCATGTAATCATGCGGTTCGATCTGGATTGTATAGGGGTTGTAGACCAGGCCCAGCGACTCCACGAACTTCCTGGCAAAAGTCTCCCAATCGAACTCAGGGTAGGCGGATAAGTGCGCGTTGAAGTTACCGACAGCACCGTTGATCTTACCCAGGATCTCGACTTTGACCAACTGCTCGCGTTGACGTCGCAGGCGATATACGACGTTTGCCAGCTCTTTGCCCAGTGTCGTTGGTGAGGCCGGCTGGCCGTGCGTGTGCGATAGCATAGGCATATCAGCGAGTTCTTTTGCCAGCTCGGTCAAACGGGCAATCAGTTTGTCCAGCATCGGCAACATGACTTCATCGCGGCCTTGCTTCAGCATCAGGCCATGCGAGAGGTTGTTGATGTCCTCGGAGGTACAGGCGAAGTGAATGAACTCACTGACCGCACGGATTTCATGGTTGCCGTCGAAACGTTCCTTCAGCCAGTATTCCAGGGCTTTGACGTCATGGTTGGTACGCGTCTCAATGGCTTTGACTTGCGCGGCTTCGGTTTCACCAAAGGTATCAATGGCTTTAGCCAACTCTTCAATCGTATTGGCGCTGAAAGGTGCAATCTCCTTGAGTGCAGGCTCCTGCGCCAATGCCTTCAGCCATTCCACTTCAACCAGTGCGCGATGGCGGATCAGCGCATATTCGCTGAAATATGGGCGCAGACCGTCCAGTTTGGATTGATAGCGACCATCAAGTGGGGAGAGGGCGTTGAGAGGGGATAGCTCCATGCTGAAACCTTTATCAAATGCAATGACTCAAAGAATTCATGATTTTACCTCACATCCACATAGTCAAAAAACACTATCTTGCATGCCTGCATGGTTGCATGCTTCATTCAGGTGCAACCGGACCATATTCAGGTGCATAATCGTTAATGCAGATTGTCAGAACTGCTGATTTGAAACGACTATGCATGACAATGCATGCAGAACGACAGGTGGCATGAGAAATTATTCGATTTTGATCTTGATGTTTTGCAGTATTCCGGCCATCTCGCTGGCCGACCCCGTCAGCTCAGTACCAGCTGTGGTGCCCAGCGTTGAGGATAACTTGCGCAAGATGGATAGGGACCGCAATGGCCTTGTCACGGCATCAGAAGTGCGTGCCTATCTGGAACTGAAACATGGCAAAGGCTATGAGAAAGCCATTCTGGATAAAATGCAGTCTTCCGAAGGTGGCGCAAGTTGCGGTACGCCATTTGCGCAGACCTTTTATTAATGCAATTGCCTGAGGTTTGCTTAATTTAACTGTTTTGCTTGGTTGATTCAGGCATGTTCTTTGCCTGTGAAATTGAGTGCAAGCCCAGCTTGCCGTTTCATGTGTTTTGCCCAAGCGGTATAATCCACCTTTAGATATTTTTGATTGAATGCCATGCTAATCGCCTACCGAGAACATGTTGCCGAGCGCACCGCGCAAGGTCTTCCCCCCTTACCATTGAGCGCAGAACAAACTGCAGCACTGGTGGAACTGCTTAAAAATCCGCCGGCAGGTGAAGCGGATTTCCTGCTTGAACTGCTGGAACACCGGGTTCCTGCTGGTGTAGATCAGGCCGCGTATGTTAAAGCCGCCTTCCTGACCGATATTGCACATGCAAAAGCGGATTGCGCGCTTATCTCCCGCTCCAAGGCGATCCAGCTGCTTGGTACCATGCTCGGCGGCTACAATGTCCAATCCCTGGTCAGCCTGCTGGACGGTGAGTTGGCGGAAGAAGCCATCTCTGCACTATCCCATACGATATTGATGTTCGATGCCTTTCATGATGTTGCCGAGAAAGTGAAAGCCGGCAATCCTCATGCGAAAAAGCTGATGGAATCCTGGGCCAATGCAGAGTGGTTCACCAACCGCAAAGCCATGCCGGAAGAAATCAAGGTCGTTGTCTTCAAGGTGCCCGGCGAAACCAACACGGATGATCTCTCGCCAGCACAGGAAGCCTGGTCGCGCCCCGATATCCCGCTGCATGCGAATGCCATGCTGGTGAACAAAATGCCTGATGGCCTGGCGACCATTGCCAGGCTGAAGGAAAAAGGCCTGCCTCTGGCTTATGTCGGTGACATAGTCGGCACTGGCTCATCGCGTAAATCGGCGATCAACTCGGTGCAATGGTGGATGGGTGAAGACATTCCCTGCATCCCCAATAAGCGTACAGGCGGTGTAGTGCTGGGTGGCAAGATTGCACCTATCTTCTTTAATACCGCAGAAGACTCTGGCGCTTTGCCTATCCAATGCGATGTCAGCCGGATGGAAACGGGCGATGTCATTACCATTCTGCCATATCAGGGCAAGGTGATTAACGGGCAGGGCGAGCAGATTTCCAGCTTTGAACTTGCACCATTGACTATGCCGGATGAAGTGCGTGCCGGTGGCCGTATCCCGCTGATCATCGGTCGCGGCCTGACAACACGGGCCCGTGCAGAGCTCGGCTTGCCGCCTTCAGATGTATTCTTGCGGCCAGATCCGGTTATAGATTCAGGCAAGGGCTATACCCTCGCGCAGAAGATGGTGGGTCGTGCTTGCGGTTTGCCGGAAGGTACAGGCGTGCGCCCTGGTACTTATTGCGAACCGAGAATTACTACTGTCGGTTCGCAAGATACGACTGGCGCCATGACGCGCGACGAACTGAAAGAGCTCGCCTGCCTGGGATTCAGCGCAGACATGGTGATGCAAAGTTTCTGCCACACTGCTGCTTATCCCAAGCCTGTCGATATCACGCTGCAACACAGCCTGCCCGAGTTCATTTCCAGCCGCGGTGGCGTAACGCTCCGTCCTGGCGACGGCATCATCCATTCATGGCTTAACCGTTTGCTGTTGCCGGATACCGTCGGCACGGGTGGCGATTCGCATACCCGCTTTCCGATCGGTATTTCCTTCCCGGCTGGTTCCGGCCTGGTGGCATTTGCCGCCGCGATGGGCGCCATGCCGCTGGATATGCCGGAATCCGTGCTGGTGCGCTTCAAAGGCGAAATGCAGCCCGGCATCACTTTGCGCGACCTGGTCAATGCGATCCCTTACGCCGCCATCCAGAATGGCACCCTGACAGTAGGCAAGCAGGGCAAGAAAAACGTTTTCAACGGCCGTATCCTTGAGATCGAAGGCTTGCCCGATCTGAAAGTCGAACAGGCCTTTGAATTCGCCGATGCTTCTGCCGAGCGTTCCGCCAACGGTTGTACGGTTCGCTTGAACAAAGAGCCGATCATCGAATTCCTCAATTCCAACATCGTGTTGATGCAGAACATGATTGATAACGGCTATGAAGATGCGCGTACTTTGCAACGCCGTATAGAAGCGATGCGCGCCTGGCTGGATAAACCGGAGTTGCTGCAACCGGATGCCGATGCCGAATACGCTTATGTGCTTGAAATCGACCTTAATGAAATCAAGGAGCCATTGGTCGCCTGCCCGAACGACCCGGACGATATCAAGCCATTGTCAGCGGTTGTCGGTGACAAGATCGATGAAGTGTTCATCGGCAGCTGCATGACCAATATCGGTCATTATCGTGCAGCAGCCAAGGTGCTGGAAGGTTCCGGCAATATCCCAACGCGCTTGTGGATTGCACCTCCAACCCGCATGGATGAGGCGCAATTGCGTGATGAAGGCGTCTATGCCGTTTTCGGCGTCGCCGGCGCACGCACTGAAGTACCGGGCTGTTCTTTATGTATGGGCAACCAGGCGCGGGTGGCGGACAAAGCCACTGTATTCTCGACCAGCACACGCAATTTTGATAATCGCATGGGTAAGGATGCCCGCGTTTACCTTGGCTCGGCTGAACTTGCTGCGGTTTGTGCCAAGCTGGGCAAGATGCCGACGCTGGAAGAGTACATGGCGACAGTGGGCGATAAACTGACGAAGAATTCTTCAGAAATCTACCGTTACCTCAACTTTCACCAAATGGCCGAATACGAGCCCAGGAAGATCATCCCGATTGCCGAGGTGGCATCTTAAAAGCCCGGCGATGCCAGCGCTAATGGGCTATTAGTTGCTGGTATGGCTGGATTATGTGGGCTTGGCGTATTACAATCTTGAGTAATAATTCGAGAGCGATTTAAGAAAAACGCTGTATTTGAAGTGCGAAAAATTGAAAATCGCGCGCAACATAGGCTGGCCTACCGTTGGTAAAACATGAATCCAAATAATTCCAAGCGTACTATTTTCTATATCTCCGATAGCACCGGTATTACCGTAGAAGCCTTGGGCCTGTGTCTGTTGTCTCATTTCGATGGGCTGACACCAAAGCAGGTGCGCATGCCTTTCATCGACAATATAGAAAAAGCCAAAGAGGCGGCTGAGATTATCAGCGCCACGCAGGAACGCGATGGTGTTCGTGCAATTTTGTGCATGACGGTGGTCAACCCCAACATTCGCGCGCTATTCCACCTGACGGGCGGACATTGTCTGGATATGTTCGGTACTTTCGTCAATCCGCTATCCAGTGAGCTGGGCATGCCTGCCAATGAAACGATAGGTATGTCCAGACGCGTTGCCGGTGCTGAATATCGTAATCGCATCAATGCCATCAACTTCACCTTGGGACATGATGATGGCATTACGGAAGCCGGGCTGAAAGATGCCGATGTGATCCTGGTTGGAGTTTCACGCTGCGGCAAGACGCCGACCAGTATTTATCTGGCGATGCAATTCGGCATGCAAGTGGCAAATTACCCGATCATTCCTGAAGATTTGGAGCGTAATGCCTTGCCTGGCACGCTGGTAGACCACAAGGACAAGATTTTTGGTTTGACGATTGATGCTCAGCGATTGAACAAGATACGTACTGAGCGCAGGCCGAACAGCCGCTATGCTGAACTGGAAAATTGCAAGCGTGAGGTCAAGCAGGCTGAAGATTTGATGCGACGTGAAGGCATCGAGATGCTGGATTCGACTTCGCGTTCGGTAGAGGAAATATCTTCGCTGATCATGCAACAGCTGAGTCTGAAAGCCGCCAAAAAGATGCTTTCGAACTAGACATCATGTTTGCCGATTAGGCCGATGGTGCTATATCCAGTAGCGCTATAAGTTAATAGCATTGAAGTTAATAGCATTGTGAACTGACAAGTGTTTTAGATTAATAGTGGTTTGAGTTAGCAAGTACAGTTTTGTAGAAAAATACAACTATTTCATGAGGAAATTGGTATGCAGGCTTATGTAATCCCGTTAGAACAGCTTGGTATGCAAGATGTTGACCGAGTTGGCGGAAAGAACGCGTCGCTTGGCGAGATGATCAGCAACCTTGCCGCGAGTGATGTACGCGTTCCTGGAGGCTTTGCAACCACAGCCGAAGCTTACCGCGACTTTCTTGCACATGAAGGGCTGGAAGCGAGGATTAAGGCAGCGCTGGCTACACTCGATGTGGATGACGTGATTGCTTTGGCCAAGACCGGTGAGCAGATTCGTGGCTGGATTGTCGACGCGCCACTTCCCGCGAAACTGGAAACGGAGATTCGTGAGCATTACAGTAAGCTGGCAGCCGATGACGATGCCAGCTTTGCCGTACGGTCGTCTGCAACCGCTGAAGATATGCCGGATGCTTCATTCGCAGGTCAGCAAGAGACTTTCCTGAATATTCATGGCATAGACAACATTCTGCATGCCATCAAAGAAGTATTCGCTTCACTCTATAACGATCGCGCGATTTCCTATCGCGTGCATTCCGGGTATCACGATATTGAGGTTGCACTGTCCGCCGGTGTACAGCGCATGGTGCGTTCCGACCTGGGCGCTTCTGGCGTGATGTTTACGCTGGATACCGAGTCCGGTTTCCGTGATGTGGTATTTATCACTTCATCCTACGGTTTGGGTGAAATGGTGGTACAGGGTGCGGTTAATCCAGACGAATTCTATGTACACAAGCCGCAACTTGAAGCAGGTTTCCCTGCCTTGATCCGCCGTGGCCTGGGTTCCAAACAGCAGCGCATGGTATTCAACACAGACCGCTCGGCAGGCCGTTCAGTCAAGATTGAAGAAACCACAGCCGCAGAACGCCATCAGTTCTCGCTGACTGATGCCGAAGTGCTTGAACTTGCACGCCATGCTGTAGAGATTGAAAAACACTACGGCTGTCCTATGGACATCGAATGGGGCAAGGATGGCCTGGATGGTAAGCTTTATATCGTGCAGGCTCGTCCTGAGACCGTGAAATCCCGCTCAGAAGACAAGGCGATTGAAAAATTCCATCTGAAGAAACGCGGTTCCGTGCTGTCGGAAGGCCGTGCGATCGGCCAGAAGATCGGTATCGGTCCAGTACGTATCGTGCAAAGCGCTAACGACATGCATCTGGTCAATGCGGGAGATGTGCTGGTGACAGACATGACAGACCCTAACTGGGAACCTGTCATGAAGAAAGCCGCGGCGATTATTACCAATCGCGGCGGCCGCACCTGCCACGCAGCGATTATTGCGCGTGAATTAGGTATTCCGGCGATTGTCGGTTGCGGCGATGCAACCAGCGTCCTGACAGAAGATGAGATCGTCACTGCATCCTGTGCTGAAGGCGATACAGGCTATGTTTATCAAGGCGAATTGCCATACGAAAAAACAGTGCAGGAACGTCAGACACTGCCGAAAATTCCAGTCAAACTGATGCTGAATGTGGGTAATCCATCCCTGGCATTCGAATTTGCGCAATTGCCTGCTGCCGGTATCGGCCTGGCCAGACTTGAGTTCATCATTAACAACCTGATCGGCATTCACCCGAAAGCCATCCTGCGTTACGACCAGGTGCCGCGTGAGTTGCATGCTTCAGTTGAAGAGCGTACGCGCGGCTATGCCGATCCCAAGACTTTCTATACCGAAAAGATCACGGAAGGCGTTTCAACGCTGGCCGCGGCATTCTGGCCTAACCCTGTGATTGTTCGTCTCTCGGACTTTAAATCCAACGAATACCGTAAGCTGATCGGCGGCGATTTGTTCGAGCCGATCGAAGAAAACCCGATGCTGGGTTTCCGTGGTGCGGCGCGTTATATCTCCAAGGATTTCAGGGATTGCTTTGCCCTGGAGTGCGTGGCGATGAAGAAAGCGCGCGATGAGCTGGGTTACACCAATATTGAACTGATGGTGCCGTTCGTTCGCACACTCGATGAAGCTCGCGGCGTCGTTGAGTTGCTCGAAGAGCATGGCCTCAAGCGTGGTGAGAATGGCTTGCGCCTGATCATGATGTGCGAGATTCCATCCAATGCCCTGCTGGCTGAAGAGTTCCTTGAGTACTTTGATGGATTCTCCATCGGTTCCAATGACCTGACGCAGTTGAGCCTTGGTCTTGATCGTGATTCAAGCCTTGTGGCGAACAGTTTCGACGAACGTGACCCGGCCGTGAAAAAGCTGCTTTCCATGGCTATCCAGACATGCAACGCCAAAGGCAAATATGTCGGTATCTGCGGTCAGGGTCCATCTGACCATGTCGATTTCGCCGAGTGGCTGATGGCAGAAGGCATCCAGACGATGTCGCTGAATCCGGATACCCTGATCGAGACCTGGAATACGCTGGCAAAGGTCGCTAAATAACTAACGTAATCCCTGCAAAAAGCCCATTCACTGGTTAAACTGGTCAATGGGCTTTTTGCTATTAAAGCCGGTGAAGTTGAAGAACTATTTGAATCTAAAATAATTATTCGTAGTGTGGAGAGGGAAGTGTGGTCATGAGTTCTATCGAATCTGTAATGCATGAAACCCGATTGTTCGAACCAGCCGAAGCTATCAAAGAGAAAGCGGCGATTCCCAGCATGCAAGCCTACTTGGCATTGTGTGAGGAAGCAGAGCAGGACTATGAAGGTTTCTGGGCCAGGCTTGCGCGTGATTTGCTCGAATGGAAAAAACCTTTTACCCGGATACTCGATGAATCAGACGCCCCTTTCTATCGCTGGTACACCGACGGTGAGCTGAATGTCTCTTACAATTGCCTGGATCGTCATTTAGCCACTCGCGCCAACAAAACCGCATTGATCTTCGAAGCCGACGATGGGCAGGTGACCAATGTCACTTACCGTGAGTTGTATCATCGCGTTTGCCGGCTGGCCAATGGCCTGAAGAAGCTCAATCTGGATGTCGGTGACCGTGTCGTCATCTATATGCCGATGGGGATTGAAGCCATCACCGCCATGCAGGCCTGCGCCAGGTTAGGGCTGACCCATTCAGTGGTGTTCGGCGGTTTTTCAGCCAAAAGCATACAAGAGCGTATCCAGGATGCCGGTGCACGTGCGGTCATTACCGCGGACGGTCAATTCCGCGGCGGCAGGTCGCTGCCGCTGAAGGCAGCAGTAGATGAAGCTTTGCAAATGCCGGGTTGTGAAAGCATCGAAAAAGTAGTCGTGTTCCGTCGTACCGGTATCGATGTCCAATGGAGTACCAACGACATCTGGTGGCATGACCTGATTGCCGATGTTACCGATGAATGTGAACCGGTATGGGTCAATGCCGAGCATCCGCTGTTCCTGCTTTATACCTCAGGCTCTACCGGCAAACCCAAAGGCGTGCAGCATTCCTCGGCCGGATATCTGCTGCATGCCATGAATACCATGCGCTGGGTATTCGATGGCAAAGACGATGATGTGTTCTGGTGTACCGCCGATGTGGGCTGGATTACGGGTCACAGTTATGTTGCTTACGGCCCGCTGGCGCTTGGCATGACGCAAATCGTGTTTGAGGGCATTCCGACCTACCCTGATGCCAGCCGCTTCTGGCAGATGATACAGAACCATAAGGTCAGTATTTTCTACACCGCGCCAACTGCGATTCGCTCATTGATCAAAGCTTCCTCGATCAATCCGGCAACGCATCCCAAAGAATTCGACCTGGGCAGTTTGCGATTACTCGGCTCGGTAGGCGAGCCTATCAATCCGGAAGCCTGGATGTGGTATCACGACAATGTAGGCGGTGGCCGTTGCCCGATCATGGATACCTTCTGGCAGACCGAAACCGGCGGCCATGTCATTTCACCACTACCTGTCACGCCTTTGGTCCCCGGTTCCTGCACCTTGCCGATTCCCGGTATACAAGCCACGGTGGTCGATGAAACCGGTAATGAAGTGCCCTGGGGCACGGGTGGCCTGCTGGTCATCAAGAAACCCTGGCCTGCCATGATCCGCACGATCTGGAATGACCCCGAACGCTACAAACAATCCTATTTCCCCGCTGATCTGGGCGGCAAAATCTACCTCGCTGGTGACGGCGCAGTGCGCGATGCCAAGAGCGGTTATTTCACCATCATGGGGCGTATCGATGATGTGCTGAATGTCTCCGGTCATCGTCTCGGCACCATGGAAATTGAATCCGCACTGGTATCGAACCCATTGGTGGCTGAGGCCGCAGTAGTGGGCAAGCCGCACGATGTCAAAGGCGAGGCCATTGTGGCTTACGTCGTACTGAAAGGCGCACGCCCCGAAGGCGATGCCGCCAAACAGGTGGTTGCCGAGCTGCGCGATTGGGTGGCAAAACAGATAGGCCCCATCGCCAAACCGGACGAGATACGCTTTGGAGAAAACCTGCCCAAGACCCGTTCCGGCAAAATCATGCGCCGCCTTTTGCGTTCGCTGGCCAAAGGCGAGGAGATCACTTCGGATATCTCCACGCTGGATAACCCGGCCATACTGGAACAACTGAAACAGGCGGTGGTGTGACACTGGTTAAAAGCGAAGACCTGGTTGCGAGCGTTGCCGATGCCTTGCAATTCATGTCCTACTATCACCCGGTCGATTTCATCCAGGCGCTGGGCGATGCTTATGTGAAAGAAGAGTCGCCCGCGGCGAAAGATGCCATTGCGCAGATTCTGACCAACTCGCGCATGTGTGCGGAAGGCAAACGGCCGATCTGCCAGGATACCGGCATTGTCGTCGTATTCATCGACGTCGGTACCGATGTGCAGTGGGAACCCGGCGCCGACATCGAGGCGCTGGTCAATGAAGGCGTGCGACGCGCTTATATGCTGCCGGAGAATCCACTACGCGCTTCGATAGTGGCCGACCCTGCCGGCCGCCGCAAGAACACCTTTGATAATACACCGGCCGTGACCCATGTGCGTCTTGTGCCCGGCAATAAGGTAGAAGTGAAGCTCGCAGCCAAAGGCGGCGGTTCCGAGAACAAGGCACAACTGGCGATGCTTAATCCATCGGACAGCATCGTGGATTGGATTCTGGGCACAGTGGGCGAGATGGGTGCCGGCTGGTGCCCACCCGGTGTTTTGGGGATCGGCATCGGTGGTACTGCCGAAAAAGCGGTGCTGCTGGCGAAAGAATCCTTGATGGATACCATCGATATGCCAGTCCTCAAAGCCCGCGGCGCCTCGAATAAAATCGAAGAGTTGCGTTTGGAGATTTATGACAAGGTCAACGCGCTGGGTATCGGTGCGCAAGGCCTCGGTGGATTGACTACCGTACTCGATGTAAAAATCCTCGACTATCCCACCCATGCGGCATCTCTCCCCGTGGCGGTGATTCCCAACTGCGCTGCAACAAGGCATGCCCATTTTGTCCTGGATGGGAGCGGGCCTGTGTATCAGACGCCGCCTGATCTTGCCGATTGGCCGCAAGTCAATTGGTCGCCAGATCCCCAGGCCAGGCATGTCAATCTTGAGACAATCACAGCCGAAGATATCGTCGACTGGCAGCCCGGTGAAGCCCTGCTGTTATCAGGAAAGCTGCTGACAGGCCGCGATGCTGCCCACAGACGCATCGCTGAATTGATTGCCCAGGGTAAACCTCTCCCTGAAGGTGTCGATTTCAAGAACCGTTTTATCTACTACGTCGGCCCCGTTGACCCGGTTGGCGACGAAGCCGTCGGCCCCGCCGGCCCGACCACAGCCACACGCATGGATAAATTCACCGAAGCCATGCTGGAAAATACGGGTCTACTCGGCATGATAGGCAAAGCTGAACGCGGCGAAGCCACGATCGAATCCATACGCCGCCATCGTTCGGTGTACCTCATCGCAGTAGGCGGCGCAGCCTATCTTGTCGCCAGGTCGATCAAATCGGCACGGGTAGTCGCTTTTGCTGATTTAGGTATGGAAGCGATCTACGAATTCGAGGTGAAGGAAATGCCGGTAACGGTGGCAGTGGATGTCAACGGCAGATCGATTCATGAAACAGGCCCCGCCGAGTGGCGCGGTATTCTGATACGTGCGGAATAAAGCAGGTGATCAGAGTTTCCTGATAGTTGATGGCGCTTGTCAGAATACAGAATACATCGTTTAATCTAAGCATATTGAGACTGCTCAGTGTAGATGCTGTAATGCCTGCAGGGTATTTTGTGTACCGATCAAGTAGTTTTTAGTAGCAGTATCTGATGCATTAGGCAATATTAAGAAAGTTGTCGTGAGATATTAACTCTATAAATATCGCCCCATATTATTTATTTAACATACTGATATAAAAAGAATAATGCAAATATAAACGCCCTATTTCACTGCCGTTTTGGGACGGCTACTTATTAGTTGTGCGTCATAGCCGCCTGAGGAGGCTGAATTGTTTACTTGGTTAAATAAACAGGGTGTTCAAAGCGACTCGGGGTTTGTTGTGCAATGCACGGGGCGTTTCACCTACGAGTATCGCGAAGGTGGGCGTAGCCTGGAAATTTCGGTTGAAAGCGGTTTCTCCGCCGGGAGCCCGAGCATCAGTATTAACAAAGACGCTTTTGCAAAATGGGATCGTTCTCGTCCCTTCTACGAAACACCAAAGGAAGAACAAGAGCGCCTGATAAAAAACTTCAGGGAGGCTCTGGCTTTTCAAGGGCTTGCTTTGGAGGTTTACTAAGTGGTCGCGAGTTCTATGACGCACAACCCTTCGGTCAAGCGGGACGCTCCGCCGACAAGCCGGCTCCGCGCCCCTTACCTCCAACGTTAGGCCTCACGAGAAATGCGCTTACCAACGATCTCTCAAGACTTCTGGCAGTTGGTGTCAGGCGAGGAAAGGCACAAAGCAGCACCATCCACGTTCGATATTCCGCCTCTCACAGAGCGAAGTAATCTCACCTCTGGCCAAGGTGCAAAGTTGATATTCGAGATTGAGGCCGAGGAAGAAGACGGAACAATCTCAACCAGCACCGAGCGAATGTGGGTCATCGTATCCCGCAAGGCAGGCAACTACTATCTCGGCATCCTAGACAGCGAGCCAGTCACAGTGCCAAACGATGGCGAGTTCTATCTTCTTCAAGGCGCAGAGATACCGTTCCAAGCCGAGCATGTCATTGCTGTCAGCACTCCCCCGAAAGAGTATGCGGAGCGAGTGCTATCCACTCCACCAGTGAAGCGGTGGGCACCGCGTGAGGCCTAACCCCTCCATCGAGAGGACTCGACCCGGCAAGCCGGGTCGAGCCTCTCATGTCAAACGTTGAGCATCAAAACTACGAGTAATTGAAAGGATATGTGTATGAAAAAAATAATTGTTTCTGCTTTGTTATCTTTGGCTTCCACTTTTACTCAAGCCGAATCAAAAGCCGATATTGTGTGTTCATATGCGCCAAGCCAAAGCGAGGTGGTAAAAAATATATCTGCGTCAGCTGGTGGAGCAGGAGCAACAGCATTCGCCATTACACAGGCTACAGGGCTAACTGCTGTCGCTCATAGCAGTGGTGCATACATATTTACAGGCTCAAGCGGTTATGTTGCAGGCACGCTTGGTGGCGCTGCCGCTGCTCCTGTAATTATCGGTGTTAGCATTGCTGTTGGTACGGTAGCAGGAACCGTTGAACTACTTTGCACCCCAAAAAATCATCCTGAATTCACAGCTAAGGTCATGGATGCCTCAAAGGAGTTTGTCCGTAGGTCAAAAACTCACTTAGATACTGCATCAGACAAAATTGCCGAAGCAAAAGAAAATGCAAAACCTGTTATTTCAAAGGCCACTGTAGTCCTCAAAGACACTGCCTCGAATGTTTTTAATTACGCATACCGTGCCACCATTAATAACGAGTTTTAAAGCTATGCCCAACCCATCCATCAAGTGGGACACGCTAAAGCGCGCCCCTTATGTCAAACGTTAGGCAAAAGGGAAATTTATGATCAGTTCAGAAGAAAAAGTAATTGAGTTAAGTAAAACCAAATTACTGTTACTCATATTTGGCTCTCTTGCGTTCATAGGTATTGGGTTATGGATGATATCTCTTGATGCCGCAAATATTGAATCTCAACGCCGTTTTAACAACCCTTTATTTGTACATGGTATAGGGTATGTAAGCATAATATTTTTCGGACTGTGCGGAATAATCGGGCTTAAAAAACTATTTGACAAAAAGCCAGGGCTTATTCTCAACAACACAGGAATTACCGATAACTCTAGCGGCTTTGCTGCTGGGTTTGTGGCATGGAGTGAAATAACTGGTTTTGATGTTTATCAAACTCACAACCAAAAAATGCTAGTGGTCTTACTCAACAATCCAGATAAGTATATTGAGATCGGTAGCTCAATCCGGCGCACCTTAATTAAAGCCAGCTACAAAATGTCAGGTAGCCCTGTTGTAATTACATCAAACTCACTAAAAATAAACTTTGATGAACTGCTTAAAACCTGTAATGAATATTTCGCAAAATATGGCAATCCTGCCTAACCCATCCATCAAGCAGGACTGCGCTTTCAGCGCAGCCCCTTATGTCATACGTTAGGCGGCTATGAGCTTACGACGCAACCTGGTAGCTATGACTCTTCTGGCACTCACACCAAGCTTGTGTGCTGCCGCTGATCCAAGCTTTACTGGCATGTGGTCGGTTGATCTTCGCACCGGCGATCAACTCAATCGAGATGATATTTGTGGCGGCGCTGGATTTAATCTTCAACAAACTGGCAAGGACATCCGGGGAGAGCATTACAATTTTCCAGTTGGGTGCGGCCGCGTCAATGAGGGCGGCCGCAACACGGTGCGCGGCATAGCAAATGGCAGCAAAGCTGTTCTTGTGGTCAAGAGCGCTAGGAATGGCGCGGTGGCCATTGGCACGGCCGAGAAGGCCGGCCGTTTGCTCTGGCACCTGGAAGACTACATTTCAAACGGTGAGCCGCAGGGCGATGATCAAATTCTAGCCAATGGTGTACTTGCTCCCAAAGGTGGCGGGTAGCCGCCTAACAATTCATTCAAGCCGACGCCGCTTCGCGGCGCGGCTTAACTCAGGCGTTAGGATTTTGGAGAAATTATGGCTGTAGATTCACTGCTTCTTTCACGTGCCTTTTCATTTATCCTGCATTCAGGCGCTGAGGTATTCCCAATAAAAGTTAAGCGCCGCACTACAGGAAATATTGCCTTTCGTATCTCTCCAGGAGGCAATACGGTGAGCGATAGTCTTGAAGTCGAGGAAGCTGAAATGATTGATAAAGTTTTAAACCATAGGTATTCGGTCCGTTGCTCATCAATTGATGGAGTAAAAAAAGGGCTATATATTATTGGCGGCTCATCTATCCGTGAGGTTAAAAAGTATGCGGCAACCTAACCCATCATTCAAGCGGGACGCCTAACGGCGCCCCTTAACTCAGACGTTAGAACGCAATAGCCGCCGTTGCCATGGATACTGAACTTCTCGTTCCGTATGGTTTAGACCCTCAAGAGGTTCTGGTAAGTGCTGCCGACGCCATTCGCGAAACTCAATATTGCTGCCCGGAGTGCAGCAGCCCTTTAGTTCTTCGGGCGGGTGAATCGGTTGTTCGCCACTTTGCTCATAAAACAATTGCCTCTTGCACCGGCGAAACTATTGCTCATAAAACTGCGAAGCGCTTGCTCGTCCAAGTTATCTCCGAGTATTCCTATTCAGCTAAGGCTAGGCCAATATCACTCTCGTGCACATGTGCGCTTTGCCAGCGCACGATCTCCCTCACCCTACCGCTGAATAGCTTCACTAGCGCTTGCGAGGAGCAGCGTATTGGCGAGTTTATTTGCGATGTTGTAGCTTTTCGCGCATCAGAACAGGTGCTTGGTATAGAGGTTCTTGTCACGCATGCGGTCGACGAAAAAAAGGCTGCAACCCTTCCAATTCCCTGGCTGGAACTTTCGGCTGAGAGCGTGCTGGAAAATCCATACCATTGGCGTCCGGTGTCGGCTCACCTTAAGCCGGTAACTTGTTCAGAGTGCAAGAACCACCTTGGCAAGCTCCGCAGCCTAGCCGATCGCTGGTCTCAGCCGTTCCATGAGCCTGCACATGCACGCGACCCTTCCCGCGATGCATATCTTTCGGCCATCGAAACGTGCTGGAAATGCAAAAACGAAATACTTGTCTATTGGTGGCGAGATGTTCCATTCGCAGATACGGAGCCGCCAGCCCCCAGGCCTAGGACAATTCAGCATCGTTACAGCAAGCAATTCGGCGGCAGCTATTGGGCAAATACTTGCCCGCACTGCGATGCAGTCCAAGGTGATAACTTTCTATTCCTCGGCAGGCATCCTCTATTCAAAGACTTGCCGCTTCGTGATACGCCAGAGATGAAGGCCCATCGTTCGAAGGCGGTAGACCAACTCACCAACTTTATGCTCAGAAATATTGGTGGTTAAGGTGGAATGACAATTCATTGCGCTCTAACTCAAACGTTGGGCCTCTTCATTTGTGTTCGCTATTACGGTTGGAGGTAGCACTTGGGACAGCACGAACCACTCATCAGCTTCAGAGATGTTGCAGGAGCAGAGGTCCATTTCTCGGCCAAGCAAATTGATGGTCTGATTCGATCTCTTTCTTCTGAGCAGCAGCGGTACACCAAGGTACTTGCCAATACAATTAAAGAACCACAAGAGATTTGGCAGTGCTGGGTGCTTGATGGGAAGGAAAGTGGCATATGGCAACAGGTCCGAACCTATTTGCATTACCTTGATTTGTCCACTGCAAACGCAGGTGAACCATTTGGCGCTGCTATAGTTCAATTTGTTTTCCGGTCGAGATGGGAGATATTGGCACTTGATATCAAGACAGGCGAGATGGACGACGTTATGCCTGAAATCAACAAGATCTTTCGTGTTGGTAACATTGAGTATTCAAGTGTCCGGCAGTAGGCAAGGCTTCCAGCTTACCTGCCAGAGGCCCAACCCATCATCCACCGGACTTTGCGCATAAAGCCGCGTGTCGGTAAATTCATTCGTTAAACCTCGTGGGATGTTATTTGAGCTCTGAACCAAAGATGCGCATTGCGCAGATATTACTCCTCGGTGCTGCAATCTTAAGCGCCGCCGCATCACTATTTTCTGGATTCTTTTACTTTGCCTTCTATTGGCCGTACCGCGGTCAGTTCAATGAGGATGGCCGCTATTTCGATGAGGCAAACTTGGTTGTGTATCACGATCAAGCCGGTATGTTCATTCTGCCGATGTTGGTCTTCTTACTGTTAGCTATTGTGCTTGTTGCTGTTTGGTGGGTTCGCCGCCATCCTGTGGTTGGTGATGACGGGCCTCGCTGAGATCTAATGTTAGAAGACATTCCCCGACTATCAAGATCGTTAACTGCAGTTGACACCTTTGTTCATGTAAACTATAGTTCACATATGATGGAAGTTCGGAAGACCGCAATATTTGCAAAGTGGTTCGAGAGCCTTAAGGATCGAAAAGCCAGAGCCCGGATTCAAGCTCGTATAGACAGGGTTGAAATAGGGCATTTTGGCGATGTCGCACCTGTTGGAGAGGGAGTTAGCGAGCTACGAATCTTCTACGGTCCAGGTTATAGGGTCTACTTCGTTCAATTGCAATCGGTCGTTGTCATTCTTCTATCGGGCGGCGATAAAAGCACTCAGCAAGCCGATATTGTAAGGGCTAAAGAAATTGCCAGGCAACTGGAGGTATAAGTGATGACTATTAAAACTACGCGCTGGGATTCAGCAGAACATCTTAAAACAGATGAGGATATTCAACTGTATCTGGAGGCATGCATTGAGGAAGCTGGTGATGATCCCGCATTCATCGTTCATGCATTAGGGGTTATCGCACGTGCAAAGAATATGAGCCAACTCGCTCGGGACACAGGTTTGACGAGAGAGGGGATATATAAGGCATTTTCTCCAGAAGGGAATCCAACATTTGCTACAGTTGCGAAGGTAGCCAAGGCTTTGGGTTTGCAGATTACTGTTCAAACCTCTCACCAACATCCCATCTAATAACTATCAATTGCACGTGACCGGCGAGCTGGCATGTGAGTACGGTCGTTAAGCGTACTCATCGTGCCGATGTTGGCTTCCGTGCCGCGTTTACATTACGGCGTAATCGCCACCTTGAGTACGCCATCTCTCTGGTTGGCGAACAGGTCGTAGGCTTCTTCAATCCGGTCGAGCGTGAATCTGTGGGTGACCAGCGGTTGCAGGTCGGCCCGGATCGAAGCCAGTACATTCATCAATCTGCGCATGCGTTCCTTGCCACCGGGGCACAGGGTTGTGATGATTCTGTGATCTCCCAGTCCTGCGGCGAAAGCGTCGAGTGGCAATGTGAGCTTGCCTGAATAAACGCCCAAGCTTGAAAGCACGCCGCCGGGTTTCAGTACACGCAAACAGCTCTCGAAAGTTGCCTGCGTGCCGAGCGCTTCGATCGCCACATCGACCCCGCGACCGTTCGTTGCTTCAAGAATTGCCTGTACCGGATCGCGCTCCTTGTAGTTGATGGTGACGTCGGCACCCAGGCTGCGGGCCATGGTGAGCCGTTCGGGTACTGCGTCCACTGCGAATATCCGGGTTGCGCCCATCAGTTTTGCACCTGCCGTGGCGCACAGCCCGATGGGGCCCTGCGCAAATATGGCGACGCTGTCGCCGATGCGTACTTGGCCGCTTTCCGCGCCACCGAAGCCGGTGCTCATGATATCCGGGCACATCAGCACCTGTTCATCGGTCAGGTGGTCGGGAATAGGAGTGAGGTTTGCCATGGCGTCCGGTATCAGCACGTATTCGGCTTGGCAGCCGTCTATGGTGTTGCCTAGCCGCCAGCCGCCCATGGCTTTGCCGCCGCACTGAGCCTGATGGCCGTCCAGGCAGGAATGGCATTGCCCACATGGGGTGATGGCACCTGCAATCACACGCTGGCCGATCTCATAGCCTGAAACCGCTTCTCCGAGTTCCGCGATGACGCCTACCGGTTCATGGCCTATCGTCAGCCCGCGCGCTACCGGGTATTCTCCTTTGAGAATATGCACATCGGTGCCGCAGATGGTGGTGGTAGTGATCCGTAACAGCGCATCGCGCGGCCCTACCTTGGGAATGGGTTTTTCCATCAGGGCAATGCGGCCGGGTTCTACAAAAACAGCGGCTTTCATTGTGCGGTTTTTCATCTTGTAATTCCTTTGCCAGGTATTCAGTTGAAAATCGGAAGAATCTTTGTTTCTGTGCGAAAGCGGTTTTCTGCCAAGCTGATCTAATCAGTAGACGGGATATGGTTGCATGAGTTCATGACTAAAGAATGATACCTGACTGGCAGTTTGAAAGAGCCAATAAAGAAGCTGGCACCAGGCCGGCTTTTCAAACGAATCTGCTCGCTCAGTCTGCTTTATGGGGTTCGTGCGACATCAATTTGTCTATGTAGGCAATTGAGACGGCAGAAACAACAAATGCCATGTGTATGATGGTTTGCCACATCATGGTGTCATTTTCCAGGTTGTGGGCATTGATGAAGGTTTTCAGCAGATGAATCGAAGAAATGCCGATGATCGCAGTCGCCAGCTTGACCTTGAGCAGGTTGGCATTGACGTGAGAGAGCCAGTCCGGTTCGTCAGGGTGGCCGCGCAGGTTCAGGCGCGAAACAAAGGTTTCGTAACCGCCTACAATGACCATGATCAGCAGGTTGGAAATCATGACGACATCAATCAGACCCAGTACGATCAGCATGATCTCGGCTTCAGCCAGATGCGGCACTTTTGCAACCAGGTGGGTCAGCTCGACCATGAAATGGAAGACGTAAACCGCTTGGGCGACGATCAGGCCCAGGTAGAGCGGTACTTGCAGCCAGCGGCTACCGAACAGAATGGCACTCATGGGGCGCATGCGTGGTGGAATGTTTGTTTCTTGCATAGTGTTTCCTGTAGAAATATCGGGTGTCAGAAAATGACAGCCGCAAATGATAACAAAAGTGCTTGATAGAAATAAGCTTATTTGTCGGGACTGCAGGATTATTTCAATACATTTTCTTTTTCATATAACAGTTACAATGCACGACCTATGCAGAACGCCTTATTAAGCCTTCGTACTTTTCTACCGGTACTCGCGTTCTTTGGTGGTTTTATCTGGGATGCACTGACAATCGGGCGTCATGTCGGCGTGCTGGATCTGTTCATCTTGGCAGGATATCTGGCCTGTGCTGCTGCGATGTTGTGGTGGCTGGGCTATCGGCATAGCCTGCAGTTGGAAGTCACTACCAGATTCGAGCGTATCCCATACCTTGCCTTGCAGTTTCTGTTTGGCGGGCTGTTCAGTGCACTGTTCATCTTCTATATCAAGAGCGCCAGCCATGTTCTTGCGCTGTTATGGACGCTGGGCCTGGCAGCACTGCTGATCGCCAACGAATTCATTGAAGACAAATACCGGCGTTTTACACTGACATGGACGATTTTCGGCCTCTGCGCGATCCTGCTGTTTAATTTTCTGCTGCCTTTTATCATGGGCAGCATCCATTTTGTCTGGTTTTACCTCAGTACGTTGGCAGGTGCCTTGCTGGTATATGGCTTACGCTTTATTACGCCAGGGCGACCTGGTCGCATCGGTCCGGTCTGGCTGATTGCAGCGATATTGGCTATTGCTTACCCGCTGGATATTATTCCGCCAGTGCCATTGGTCAAGCGCGATATCCAGATCGGCATGCAGTTGAAGACGGGTAATGGGCAATACCAGCTAGTCGTGGATAAGGCCACGCCGTTCAATTTCTGGCGGGTTTTCGATAACCGGATTCATCTGACACCGGGCCAGCGACTTTACTGTGTTTCATCAATATTCGCGCCACGAGGTTTGAACGCCAGGCTATATCATCGCTGGCAATATTACGATGAGAGTGCCGGATGGGTGAGTACCGAGCGTATTGGTTTTGATCTGGCGGGTGGCCGCGGAGGCGGTTTCCGTGGCTATACTTACAAACAGAACATTTCAGCCGGCAAGTGGCGGGTGAGCATCGAAACCGAATATGGCCGTACTGTGGCGATACATAAATTCACCGTCATCCTGGGCGAGCCAAGCTCTCCAATGAAGGTCATCAACATTCTGTAACCGGATGCGACTTTTAGGTCAGTCCAGATAGCGCTTTAACTTATTCATAAAAATCACCAGGTTTGGCCTGATGATCTACTTGCCCGGCTTGCTGAGTCCAATATAGAATGAGAATCATTCCTAATTGTGTGGTTTGATTATCTCAGGGAGATAAGCTTGGAACCAAGGTCACTGGATTGCTGATCGCTGGATATATTTATTTTAAGAAAAGGATAGCGTTGTACATGAAAACCTTACCCCATATTTTTGTTGGCTTGCTTCTTTTGAGTCTGGGTACCTCAAGCTGGGCTACAGAGGAAGGCCAGCGCCAGAGTCACTTCAAAGGTAAACCGTCAGCTACGCTGGAACAAGCTGTGACCAATTTTAAAGTGCATAACGCAAAGCTGGCGAAGCTTCTGGCAAAAGATAAGTTAAGCCCGCAGGATGCGTTGGAAGTGCATGAGCTTACGTACACGCTGGAAAATGCCCTTGAGAAAATCCGTGGAGATCTCACTGAACTGGCTGATGTGCTTGAAGAAGTGCATGTGGCTTCAGAGAAGATCGATACTGCAACGATAAAAGCTCGCGGTAAAGTCTATCTGGATACTGCAGGCAAGGTTATTAAGTAGGACTTATTAAGCTGACTTGTGCCGTCCCATTTTGATGGCATAAGTTCAGGTGATTTGCGATTCCAATACATAATCTGCACCTTCATCCACACCCAGGGTGTCGATCAGAACAGGCATGGTCTCTGTCAGAAGTTTGGGTAGGGTATAGGGCGGGTTGACGATAAAAAGCCCGCTACCGTGCATGCCAAAACCTTCAGCTGATGGTGTTTGTACCGTCAGGCTGACATGTAGCCAGTTTTTTAGCGGCAGGCGTTTAAGCTTGTCTATCATCTGTTGCGGTTCCGGCCTTTGCAGCAGCGGATACCAGACGATGTAAGTACCTGTAGAAAAGCGTGTCAGGCTATCTTTGACCATCTCAACCACGCGCTGGTAGTCCTTCTTTTCCTCATAGGGCGGATCTATCAGGACGACAGCCCGGCGGGGCGGAGGCGGTAGCAATGCCTTGATTCCCGCGAATCCGTCCTGGGATTCCGTCATTACCTTACGATTGCTCGGCCCCAGACCTAGCGCCTTGAACGATTGGTTCAGCAGTTTATAGTCGTTAGGGTGTAGCTCGAAGAGTCGCAAACGGTCGTCTGGCCGCATGGCGGAATAAGCCAGCACAGGTGAGCCCGGGTAATGCCTGAGTGAGCGATCCGGGTTGAACTGGCGAATGATATTGACATATTCAGCAATCGCTGGCGGCAGGTCTTTCTCATCCCATAAGCGACTGATCCCGCTTGAAAATTCCGAGTTCTGCGTTGCGTAGCCTTTATCCAGTGCATAAGTGCCTGCACCGGCGTGGGTGTCTATGTACCAGAAAGGTTTGTCCTTTTGTCCTGCGTGTTTTAATACCTGAAGCAAGACAAGATGTTTTAGCACGTCGGCATGATTGCCGACGTGAAAGGCGTGACGATAACTGAGCATGCGGAAATTTCTGGGTTATGTTGTTATTTTAAGTGTCGTATGCTGAGTGTGATTTACTCGATGATGCCGCAGGCAATGCGTGCACCGCCGCCGCCAAGCGGTTTAGGTTCGTCGCTGTAATTGTCGCTTCCGGCATGAATGATCACAGCGCGGTTGACCACATCCACAATTCTGAGCCGGGGGGCGGTGGCTGCCTGGTTCGCTGTGCCGTCGGCAGCAACCAGCAAGGCGGGCAGGTCACCTGAGTGACCGGCACCTATAGGGCCTTGATGCTTGCCGCTGTGTGATGGATCGTAGTGACCGCCAGCGCCCAGGCCGGCAACTTTCTTCCCATCTTGTTCCAAAGTAGCGCAACTTGGGTTCTCATGGATATGAAAACCGCGCTCTCCTGGAGGCAATTCCGCCAAGTCGGGTGTGATGACTAATCCCTGCTCACTATCTGTTAATTTGATGGTGCCGATAATTTTGCCGACGCCAGCTTCGCTGACGGCGTGAACGGTAACCACTTTTTCGGCAGCCATCGCAGACAGGCTGCCAAGCATAAGAGTTGCAATCAATAGACTGGTAAGTTTCATGGTGAGGGTCCTTGTTTTTGAAGAAACACAGGATTCTGTGACAACGAATTCGTCATTGTATTCCATCAATACAAATTGCATCGTCATTAATCCGCGTCAACGGATCGAAAATGCTAACGTTAGTGTGGGTGTAGCACTTTTAAATCAATGTGAGAGGAATTAACAATGACATTCATTAAAACCCTTGGTATTACTGTAGCGCTTGCCACCTTAGGTCTAAGCAATGTTTATGCGAATCCGGCCGAAAGTAAAACTGAAAAACAGAGATCGGAACATGGCTGGAAATCGGATGCCAATCAGGATGGCAAAGTAAGCTACGAAGAATTTCGCGCAGCCGGTGAAAAGCGTATGGAAAAACATTTCAAACGCCTGGATGCAAATGGCGATGGCTTTATCGATCAAGCTGAAAAACAGGCAGTGAAAGATAAGTGGAGCGAAAAGCGCAAAGTCAAAGGCGAGCGCTGCCACAAGCCGGATGAAGTAAAAACATACTAATCAGTACTGTTTTTTTGATCTTAATGAAGGCACCTGAAACAGGTGCCTTTTTTGTTGCCTGCTCATTGTAAGCAGGGTGCTTTCGCAATAATAATTCGGCCAGTGCATTGGATAAGTCATCCGTAGACTGCTAGCATTACGGTCTATGCCACACGACCATCATCACGCCCATACCCACGATAGCCATTCGCATGATTCGATCCCTCGCGATCAACATCTCCTGTTCTGGCCGCTCATATTCATTTCTACATTCGCTGTCGTAGAGGCCCTGGGCGGATGGGTGACGGGTTCGCTCGCATTGCTGGGTGATGCCGGGCATATGGCCTCGGATGCAGCAGCATTAGGGCTTGCCTGGCTGGGTGCCTGGATAGCGCGTAAGCCGCCGACCGCCCGGCACAGCTTTGGCTTGATGCGGGCAGAAGTCCTGGTGGCGTTGCTCAATGCGCTACTGATGATGGCGGTGGTGGTGGCGATAGTCCATGAAGCGATTGAGCGTCTGCAATCACCACAGCCTGTCGCCGCTGGCGGTGTCATGCTAATTGCGTTTGTCGGCCTGGTCATCAACATATTTGTGGCGATACATTTACATCGCGGCCAACATACCATTAATCATCGAGCTGCCCTGCTGCATGTGCTTGGTGATTTGCTTGGCTCAGTAGCCGCACTTGCGGCAGGCATCACCATCTACTTCACCGATTGGTACCTGATAGACCCGATTCTGTCGGTATTCATTTCTGCACTCATCCTGTTTTCTACAGTCAAACTGTTGCGTGAGGCGCTACATATGCTGATGGAAGGTGTGCCTGAACATTTGGATGTAGATACGATAGCCCGGCGACTGATTTGTGTGCCGGAAGTGGAAGGTGTGCATCATTTGCGTGTCTGGTCCTTATCCTCGGAAGTCGTCGCACTCTCTGCCCATGTCGTCATCAAAGATAAAGAGGCGTGGCCGCAGATCCTGGATGTCATGCGGCAGGTGTTGCAGGAGCACTTTAATATTCAGCACGTCACGTTGCAGCCTGAGTTCAACCATGCGGGCAACCATGACCAACAAGGTTGCTGGCTTACAGAAGATCCGGGTAAGCATTAATGAGCACAGTAACTACTGCCCAGATTTTTGATATCGAATGTCGTCTATGCTCAAGGCTCGCTGGTTTTCTCGACAAGGTAAAAGCCCAGAAGCCCAGCTACTTTGCCAGGCCAGTGCCGTCTTTTGGTGATGATCATCCCAAACTGTTAATCGTTGGACTCGCTCCCGGTATGCACGGTGCCAACCGCACAGGTCGCCCATTCACTGGTGACCCTGCCGGGGCCCTGCTTTACCAGACGCTGCACAAGTTCGGTTACGCCAGTGCGGATGCGTCAGTTTCCGCTGATGATGGGTTGCAGTTGAAGGATTGCCGCATTACCAATGCAGTCAAATGCCTGCCGCCGGAAAACAAACCGACCGGAGATGAGATCAAAGTCTGCAATCGGTACCTGACTGCTGAATTTGCCAGCTTGCCGAATGACCTGGTGATCCTGGCATTGGGCAATATTGCGCATCAGGCAGTGCTCAAGGCACAAGGTTTGAAGGTCGGCGCTTATAAGTTTGGCCATGCTGCGCGCCATGTCCTGCCTGGCGGTCAGATACTCTATGATAGCTATCACTGTAGTCGCTACAACACGCAGACACGACGCCTGACGGAAGCCATGTTTCATGATGTATTTATATCTATCAACAAGGAACTAAGGAGAGAACCATGCCATATGTGAACGTTAAATTAGCTGGCTCACTTACCAGGGAGCAAAAGAGCAAAATTGCAGAAGAGATTACCGATACGTTGGAACGCATCGCCAATAAACCCAAGTCTTATACTTATATCGTGTTCGATGAAGTCGAGGGCGAGAATTGGGCGGTAGCGGGTGAACTGTTGGATAATTAACCGTCTCTCAGGAGCGCAAACCAGTAATAATGACAAGTAATACACCGATATTTGATCCCAAGCCGGTTCTGAAGACCTTGCCTAATCTCCCTGGCGTTTATCGCATGATGAATGCGCAGGATGAGGTGATTTATGTAGGTAAGGCCAAAGACCTGAAGAAACGGGTATCTTCCTATTTCCTGAAGAACCTGCCGAGTCCGCGCACGCGGATGATGGTGTCCAATATCGTTCGCATAGAAACCACGGTGACACGTTCGGAAGCAGAAGCGCTCCTGCTTGAGAACAACCTCATCAAGAGCTTCATGCCGCGCTACAACGTGTTGTTCCGTGACGATAAGTCCTATCCCTACATCACACTGACCGGTGACGAATTTCCGCGATTGGCATTTCATCGTGGTACTCAGCGCAAAGGCAATGAGTATTTCGGTCCATTTCCCAATGCGGTAGCTGTGCGCGAGAGTATCCAGCTTCTGCAAAAGGTGTTCCGTTTGCGTACTTGTGAAAACACCGTTTTTGCCAACCGATCCCGGCCATGCCTGCAATATCAGATCGAGCGTTGCACGGCGCCGTGTGTCGATTATATTTCGGTTGAAGATTATCGCCGCGATGTTTCCCATGCCACTATGTTTTTGCAGGGGCGAGAGCAGCAGGTCATGGATGAGTTAAGCGCCAAGATGATGGATGCGGCAGAGAAGCAGGAATATGAGCTGGCGACGGTTTACCGGGACCGCATGCAGAGCTTGCGTCAGGTACAGGCCAAGCAGTTCGTCAGCGATTTTAATGTCAGCGATGCCGACATCATTGCTTGCGCTGAACAGGCTGGTGAATATTGCGTGAATCTGGTCATGATTCGTGGAGGCCGCCACCTGGGCGATAAAAGCTTCTTTCCCAAGAATGCCGATGGCTGTGATGTCGAGTCGTTGATTGAGGCTTTTCTCGAACAACATTACGTCGGGCAAAAAATGCCGCCGTTGATCATTGTCGGCGTGTCGATTGAAACCTCAGCGCTGGAGGACGTTTTTAGTGAGCAGTCCGGTCGTCGCATCAAGATCAATACTAATCCGGTTGGTGACAAAAAGGTCTGGATGAAGATGGCACAGACCAATGCTGACCTTGCCTTGCAGCAACGGTCTGCACTGCATGCCAGCCAGCAGGGCAGGTTGATTGCTTTGCGTGAGGCATTGGATTTGAGCGAAAACACTGAACGCATTGAATGCTTCGATATCAGCCACACCATGGGCGAGGCAACTGTCGCTTCATGCGTGGTCTTCGATAGGGGCGCCATGCAGAACTCGGAATATCGCCGCTATAACATCACGGGCATTACGCCTGGTGATGATTATGCTGCCATGCGCGATGCATTGACTCGCCGCTACAAGAAAATCGCAGCAGGTGAAGGTAAAGTCCCTGACCTGATATTTATCGACGGCGGCAAGGGCCAGCTTGGTGTCGCTATTGAAGTCATGCGTGAAGTCGGCCTGAGCGATATCCTGCTGGTCGGCATTGCCAAGGGTGAAGAACGCAGGCCGGGGCTTGAGCAAATGTTTTTTGCTGACAGGGAAACGCCAGTCAGTCTGAAAAAAGACCATGCTGGGTTACACTTGCTACAACAAATCCGTGATGAAGCCCACCGTTTTGCCATCACTGGCCATCGTGCAAGGCGTGGCAAAGCGCGCATGCATTCGACACTGGAAGATATAGGCGGCATAGGAGCCAAGCGCAGGCAAAAGTTACTGACACGCTTCGGCGGCCTGGATGGCGTGAAGAATGCCAGTGTCGATGAGTTGATGAAGGTGGAAGGCATTAGCCAGATGCTGGCGGAAAAAATTTATGAAGAATTGCATTAAATATATGGAGAGCCAGATTCAATGAAATGGAATATTCCAAATAGCCTGACGTTTCTGCGCATATTGCTCATTCCCGTATTCGTCGGCATTTTCTATATGCCTGCCTCTATCATAGAGCCGCACTGGGTGAATTTCTTTGCCACCTTGGTGTTTGCACTGGCAGCGGTGACTGATTGGCTCGACGGTTACCTGGCGCGCGTGCTCAACCAGACCTCGGCTTTCGGTGCATTTCTTGATCCGGTTGCAGACAAGCTCATGGTGGCTGCAGCGCTGATTGTGCTGGTGGAGCTTGAACGAACCGGTGCCATTATTGCGCTGATCATCATTGGCCGTGAAATTGCCATTAGTGCACTACGCGAATGGATGGCTGGAATTGGTGAGCGCGGGAGTGTGGCGGTGGCCAATTTAGGTAAGATTAAAACGGCCGCACAGATGATTGCCATACTTTTATTACTGTATTACGACCCTATCGGCCCCATCGACATAAAATTTTTGGGTGAGCTATTAATTTATATCGCGGCGTTTTTAACATTGCTGTCAATGGCTTACTACTTAAAAGCAGCCTGGCCTCAGATGCGAGCCAGGAAATAAGCCGAAATCAGCCTTGACACCTTTTTTAAAATCGCTAAAATGCTGCCTTCTTTACGCGGGAATAGCTCAGTTGGTAGAGCGCAACCTTGCCAAGGTTGAGGTCGCGAGTTCGAGACTCGTTTCCCGCTCCAAATATAAAAAAGGGAAAGCAAGCAAACGTTGCTTTCCCTTTTTTGTTAGTCACCGTTGTACGGGTATGGCGCGATAGCAAAGCGGTTATGCCGCGGCCTGCAAAGCCGTTTAGGCCGGTTCGACTCCGGCTCGCGCCTCCATAACATCATCCAGTATCGTCCAATACAGTCCAAACATCATTGATTTATCAAGCTTATACGCTAGTTTGTTGTCCACAGTAGTCCAATACCGTCCTATTGCATCCAGATATAAACGGGGGTATAAATGGGGATATAAATTATTTATCGATTTTTTATACCCCCATATGCCGCTTACCGACATCACAGTCAGAAACGCAAAGCCTGCAGCTAAGCAGCAAAAGCTATCAGATAGCGGCGGCCTATATTTGCTGGTGCATCCTAACGGTTCAAAATACTGGCGGCTTAAATATCGCATACTTGGTAAAGAGAAAGTCCTCACATGTGGCATATACCCCCAAGTAACTTTGTCCGACGCAAGAGCGCGCCGGGATGAGGCCAAAAAACTATTAGCCAACGGCCAGGATCCAGGTGAAGTTAAACAGGTTCAAAAGATAGCAGCCCAGCATCAAGCTGCTAATACCTTTGAGGCAGTGGCACGTGAATGGCTGGGTAAAAAAGCGGCCAAGCAAGTGACTAAAACCAGGGATCGCAATCTGCGTATTCTCGAAATCAATATATTCCCGCATATCGGCAAAACCCCCATTGATCAGGTTTCACCCAAAGCACTCTTAACAGCACTCCATAAAATGGAACAGCGTGGCATCGTTGACAGTGCGCACAGGGCTTTACAGTTATGTGGTGAGGTCTTTCGCTATGCGATTGCAACCGAGAGGGCTCAGGCTGATTTAAGCCTGGTCTTGAAAGGTGCGCTTGCTCCGGCCAAGGAACGGCATCATGCCAGCATCACAGATCCCAAAGGCGTGGCTGACCTGTTGCGTGTCATTGATGGTTATGAAGGGGCATTTTTAACCAGGCAAGCATTGAGGCTTGCACCGTTGGTATTTGTTCGTCCTGGTGAGCTGCGTAATGCTGAATGGTCAGAAATCGATCTTGATGCTGGTGAATGGCGTATCGCTGCCCACAAAATGAAAATGAAGGTCGTGCATATCGTGCCGCTCTCAACACAGGCCGTGCAATTACTTCGTGAGATCCACCAGCTTAACGGTGATGGAAAATATGTTTTCCCTGGTTTACGTTCAACTGATCGGCCAATGAGTGAAAACACAGTCAATGCAGCATTGCGCCGCTTGGGGTACGAGAAAGAGCAAATGACCGGCCACGGCTTCAGAAGCATGGCCTCTACTATCCTTCACGAGCAGGGATGGCCTCATGAAGCTATCGAGAGGCAGCTAGCGCACGCAGAACGCAATAAGGTAAGCGCAGCCTATAACTATGCAGAACACCTGCCAAAACGCAGGGAAATGATGCAAGCCTGGGCTGATTACCTGGACGCATTAAAAACAGGGGCAAAGGTAATCAATATCAAAGGTGCTGCATGATAAAAAGCAGCCCGCTTTTCCTCGCCCTTATCTGTTTTTTAGTCGGGGCAACTCGGGGCACTCGGGGCGGCCCGCCGTTATTGGGTTACAGACGCCCCGACTTTTCGGGGCATACTCGGGGCAGTCGGGGCAAATCGCCCAAAGCCGTCCTATGGCGTCCGGTCATTTAATGATTTTCATCGCGCCCATAATCGTCTGCAGCAATATCCAGCAACGATATCGACAAGGCGCATTATCGTAAAAGGAGGTTTCATCATGACTGTTGCAGATTATAACGCTAGAGGTCATTTGGCTTTTCCCGAGATAACTATCCCTAACGAGTATTCAGATGACAGGTGGGGTGGAGTCAGCTTCAATCTAGATAGTGGTGTTGGCAATATACGAGTTACCTCGTCGTTCTATCGAGACGGATTTAGATGTACGGGCAGCCTGTCCGCACTGGAGGCTGCTGGAATGCTTAGCCCGGAGTGGCGCCCTGGGGTTGATGGTAATAATAAATCAACGCAAAGTGTTGTATATAGTAAGATTGGGCCTATTCTCATTTTCGGGAATCAGCGGAGCAATCCCATTCCTTTCCCTCATTTGCGTGTTATAGGTAAATCAGAAACTTCCCTGACTGTCGAAATCCCTGCTACTGAAAAACAATTAATATTTCTACATGAACAACGAAAAAAATATGTTGTGCAACGCGAGATAGAGCGAGCAAAGGAGCAAAATATTGAGGCTGAGCAAAAGCATACTCAATGGCGGGCTGAAAGGAAGCATCTCTCTATGCAAAAGGTAAAGTTAGAGATGCTTGAGCACCTGGGGATTCTTGATACCATACTTAATTCCTCCATTGCGCATACTCGGTTTGCCTTTACAGAAAAAGCTCATGCAGGCTTAGCAAGTCATTTGAATGCAATTAAGCAACTTTTGCAAAAAGGTGGTTCATATAAACTAAAAAGCAGCTCTGTTTGTTTGGCAAGTCATAATAAAGATCGTCCAATAAAACAAGTTAATCGACGGGCGATCTTAAGATTAGTTAGCAGCCATCAATAGGTAGTCTTTATTCTCCGCAGTCTACTAAAACTCAATCAAGCCATCACTATTTTCAAAAAGCCCATTCTTGGGCTTTTTTATTTCGTCTCATTTTTGCCCCTGAATTTGAGACACTAGAGTCTATATATTGCCTATCAAGCATCCAATTGGACGCTCGATAGATTGTCTCATTTTGCCCCTGAATTTGAGACACCAGTGTCTATATATTACTTATCGAGCATCCAATTGGACGCCTTATTAACTTTAATAGGAGTAACTCGATGAGTAATCAACTACCTCAAACAGGCTTTGTTCGCCTATCTCAAATTCTTGCTGTGATTCCCATTGGTAGATCCTCTTGGTGGTCTGGTGTTAAAGATGGACGCTATCCGCCTGCGATAAAACTGGGGCGGAATACAACGGTGTGGCAGGCTGAATCAATACATGAATTGATTCATCGGATTAGTGCGGAGGCAGCTCGCCATAAGGTTAACGAATCAATTGTTATCTCTCCTGCATCTACGGGAGGTGATAACTGTGGCGCTAGATAAAAATTCAACTGAAATAGTCATCAATGGACGCGATGCTACGCAGCGAGCTTTCGATAGCATCGAAAAGCGTTATGACAGCCTGGCGGCTAAAGGAAAGTTGTTTAGTACGTCGGTTGCCAGCCTGGCAATGGCGGTTCCCGTTGCTTCTCTAGTTTCATTTACAAGACGATCTATCGATGCGATGGACGCACTTAATGATCTTTCAGTCCGCACAGGTATTGCGGTTGAGGAGCTGACCGGCTGGGAATATGCAGTCAAGCTGTCAGATACCAGCATGCAAGCTCTCACAGGCACACTCAGTATTGTTAAAAAGAACATGACTGCCAGCGCCGATGAGTTTAAGAGGCTTGGACTAGATGGCGCCACGGCTACGGAAGTCATCTTGCAACTTTCTGACGTTATCTCCGCCATGCCCATGGATGACCCGCGCCGCATGGCGCTGGCAATGAAGGTGATGGGTAAGTCTGCCCAAGAGATGATGCCTCTGCTTGCAGGTGGTTCTGACGAGTTGCGCAAGATGCTTGAAGTCGGACGGGAGTTGAACCCCGTTACGGATGATATGGCAGTGCAGGCAGCAAAATTAAACGACGAGATGGATAAGCTATCCATTGCCCTTGATGGAATAGGCTCAAATTTGGCAATGAAGTTTCTGCCAGGGTTGAATCAAATAATTGATAAATTCAACGAAGGGGAAACTGCCGGGCGAGGTTTCTGGATGAGTCTTGGTGGAGCCTACGCCGAATACGCAAAGGTACTTTTTACCGGCTCTGACTACGAAAACCGCATAAGCAGAATGGAGACTCTGCAAAAGACATTGGGCGTCCTCTCGTCCGAGCTATCGGACATGGAGGCTCAAATGCAGGCCTCGCGCTCAAAGGGTAATGCCATTGATGCCGGTGAAGTGGTGGTTTTTGACAATAAGGCTTATCAGGCAAAAATAGATCAAGCCCGCAAGCTGGGTGCAGAGCTGCAGAAGATCGCAATGGAGCACAATAAGAATGTAAAGGTGCCGTCTTCTGGCCCGAATAGCGCGAAAGAGGCCGAAGCTGAAGCCAAGGCAATAGTAACTGCACGGCTCGCCATGCGTGGCGCAATGCTGGATGCGGACAAGAGTATCGGCGCTGCCCAGCAGAAATCTGCGCTGGATGAAATCGAATCGCAGTTGAAAAGCTCCCTTATCAGCTATTCCGACTACTACGCCAGGCGCGAGGCAATACAGGTTGAGTATTTCAACGGTGAATCTGAACGCCTGGCGCAGCGTATCAGCATGGAGAAGCTGGACGCAGCCCGCCTGAGATCATCTGGCGATGAAGCGGGGGCGCTGGGTAAGGATTCAAATGTAGTGCGGCTGCAGGCCGAATTGAGCGTATTGCGCAATGAACAGACGTTGGCGATGACTGGTATCGCTCGCGCTGCTGAGCAGGCCAATATGGAGATTGGCAAGCAGATGCTCGATCTCAATGCCAAGTTGCTAAACGCTCAAGGTCAATATGGCGATGCCGCCGTGATTGATATCGCTTCCAAATATGGCGACATGATTAAGCGCATGGGCGTTGAAGGTAACACTGCGGGGCTTGAGTTGATCGATAAGCTCATCAACATCGAATACGCCGATGCAAGGATGTCAGAGCTTGAAAATCGATATTCCAGAATGCTGGTTGATCTTAACTCGCAGGAAAAAAGTATCGATGTCCAGAAAAGCACCGGCTTACTCACCGAGTTTGAGGCTCGTCAAAGGCTTCTGAAAATCTACAAGGAACAGCTTGCCGTCAGGCGGCTGGAGTTGACTGAGGCAAAGGCAATCGCCGCTCAAAGTGGCACGCCATCCAATCAGAACCGAGTGATGAATCTCGCTAGTGACATCCAGTATCTGGAGGCGGTGACATCGGAGGCTAACCGGACTTTTGAATATGGCGCCCGCTCAGCAGTTGGGGAGTATTTCGATACGATCAGCAACCGTGCAGAGCAAGCACGCGAGACCTATGTGACCGCTTTCAAGTCCATGGAAGATTCGCTCGCGAAATTCTTCAAAACCGGCAAGCTGGATATGAACAGCTTTTTTGATGCCATGGAAAACCGCATCGCACAGATGATGGCTCAGCGAGCCATGGAGGATATTTTCGGGGCGGTTGGTGGCGGTAACGCTTTCGGGTTTATTGGCGAGTTGCTTGGCGGTTCTGGCTCATCTTCGGGCGGTGGCAATTCTTCACCTGGAATTGATTTGTCCTACTTGTTCAGCGCGAAAGGAAACGCATTTGATAACGGCGATGTGCTGAAATTCGCAAAGGGCGGTGCATTTACAAACAAGGTTGTGGATAGCCCTGTCGTTTTTCCGCTTGGCGTCATGGGCGAGAAAGATGCCGAGGCCATTATGCCGTTAGGCCGCGATGCTTCGGGGCGGCTCGGGGTGCATGTGGTTGGAAGTAGCGATTCAGGCGGCGCGCCAGTTCTGGTCTCCGTCAATATCATCGGTGCGCCATCCCAGCCCGAAGTGCAGACATCATCTGGCGACAACGGCGAGATGACGATAGATATCATCTTCGAGCAGGCCGAAGAGTACATGGGCCGCCGAATGGAGCAAGGCCGCGGGCTCGCTCAGGTGATGGAAGGAAAGTATGGACTCAACCCAGCAGCAGGAGCGATGGGATGAATAGCCAACTACTTCAGAAAGTTATTAGTTCGGTGATGTCGGTCGAGATTCATTCTGATCAAAAAGCACGCTTTATTGAGTCATTAAAGCAAACGCGTCCAAGTGAGTGCAGTAACGATCAATTGTCTACGGCTGTCGAGATTCTAACTGATGTAATTAGTTGCTTGACATTGTCTGAGGCTGAGAAAGGGTATCTTTCCTGCGAGGCTGACAACCAGGCAGTTAATCATATTGATGCTGGGTTTGAGAATATCCATCAGCTACTAGATGGCATGGATAAACCTCCCACAATGGGAGAGGCTTTGCTTATAGCCAATTTTGCAACCATGAGGCAGCGTGAGATTCATCACAGACAGATTATTGGTATTTGTAACCTGGCTGCAGAAAGGCTCTCAGATATGTCCGAGGCTTTGGATTTCATAGCGGCTACCCGTCCAGATCAAGAGGGTTAGTTATGGCGGTGCCCTCATTTGCAACAGTAAAAGCCGCTGCACTCGCCAACATCGATGCAGTATTAAATTACTGGTGCCCTGGTGGTAAGCGCCAAGGCCGGGAGTATGTGACGTTAAATCCTACCCGTGGTGATAGTAAGTCTGGCTCTTTTTCTATCAACCTGGATAGTGGTGCCTGGGCAGATTTTGCGACAGATGATAAAGGCGGTGACCTTATTTCGCTGGTGGCTTATATCGAGGGTGTGAAGCAAGGGGAGGCTGCCAAGCTGTTAAGCCTGTTCCTTGGGCTTACTGCCGGGAGTAGTAATGCACAGAAACGCCCCACAAGCTCACAAAATAGCCTAGCCAATACCAGTGCGTCAGCCATGAGAAAAACTAACGCATGGCAAGCTGTGCAGCCTGTCCCTGCTAGCGTAGCCAAGCCACCAGCAACGCATTACCGGTATGGTAAGCCGTCAAAAATATGGGAATACCATAATGCCGCTGGTGAGTTGTTATGCTTTGTCTATCGATTTGAGCCTATTCAGGCTGGTGACAAAAAACAGTTTGTTCCTCTGACATGGTGTCGCCATGCATCCGGCAAGGAAGAATGGCGCTGGCAAGGCCTATCGGCTCCTAGACCGTTATATAAGCTGCACCAGATCACCAGCAATCCGGATGCCATAGTGATTGTCTGCGAAGGCGAAAAGGCCGCTGATGCTGCCGCTATATTGTTTCCTGCCGCCGTCACTACCACCATGTTGAATGGTGCTCAGGCGCCTGGTAAAACAGATTGGCAACCATTGTCCGGGCGTGAGGTCTGGCTATGGCGTGATAACGATGAGGCAGGCCAACACTGTATGCAGACTGTTGATGCGTTATTAGGCAAGGCCGGAGCTGGTGAGATAAAGCATATCAACCTAGCCGTGTTCGATGGCTTGCGAGAAAAGGATGATGCCGCCGATCTGGTTGCCTCGGGCTGGGATGCTGAGCGTATGGCTTTGCTTGCTGCCCGGGCTGATTTTCATGCCGTGCAGACATCCGCACCAGCCAGCACACCCGCACTATCTGAAGCTCATGATTTACCGCATACCCGCTTCAATGTGAACGATAAGGGCATTTGGTACTTTGGCAAGTCAGATAACGGCAATGATGCCCCACCCTTATGGATATGCTCACGCTTGGATATTACGGCCGTTACTCGGGATGCCAAAAGTGAGAGTTGGGGCCGTTTGCTTGAATTTGATGACCCTGACGGCACGCACCATGCATGGGCGATGCCAATGGAAATGCTGGCCGGGGATGGTGCGGAATATCGTCGTGAATTATCCCGCATGGGATTGCTGATTGCCCAGGCAACCAAGGCCCGTAATCTGTTAAGCCAGTATATCCAGACGGCTGATGTTGTCATGCGTGCGCGTTGTGTGGAGCGTACCGGCTGGCATAACCAAGTGTTTGTCATGCCAGAGCGTACTATCGGCCAGGCAGATGAGCGCATCCTGTACCAATCCGCCAACGCTACTCCCAGCACATTCAAAGCCAAAGGCAAGTTATCTGATTGGCAGCGTATGGCCGCTTTATGTGCAGGTAACTCCCGCCTGGTGTTTGCTGTATCTGCCGCCTTTGCCGGTCCGTTGCTGGACATTACTGGCATGGAATCAGGCGGCTTTCATTATCGAGGTGATAGCTCTACAGGCAAGACAACCGCTTTACGAGTAGCTTCATCGGTATGGGGCGGCGCTGAGTTCCTGCAACGCTGGCGAGCAACTGATAACGGCCTTGAGGCATTGTCCGCCCAGCATTCAGATTGCTTGCTGGTGCTGGATGAAATCAGCCAGGTGGATCCTAAGTCTGCTGGTGAAGTGGCTTATATGCTAGCCAATGGTAGTGGCAAGGTGCGATCTGGCCGAACCGGTGCCATGCGTGATACGGCCAGCTGGCGCTTGTTGTTTATATCCAGTGGTGAAGCTGGGCTGGCTGAGCATATGGCATTGGCCGGAAAGAAACCTAAGGCCGGGCAGGAGATACGTTTACTGGACATTCCTGCGGATGCTGGTGCAGGGCTGGGATTGTTCGAGAATCTGCACGGAAGTTCAGGTGGAGCTGCCTTTTCTAAGCTCATGAATGACCTGGCTGTAAAGCACTATGGATCACCAGCCCTGGGGTATCTCGATCAGCTAGTTAATAATTATGATGATGTGCCTAGGGTTGTTAAAGAGGAGCAGGCCTTATTTATTTCAGCACACCTAGGGGACGATGCAGGCGGGCAAGCACATCGTGCAGCCCTACGTTTCGCTTTGGTAAGTGCAGCTGGTGAACTGGCTACCCAATGGGGCATTACTGGCTGGCAAGCTGGTGAAGCTTCTAAGGCGGCTGAGGCATGCTTTAAGGCGTGGTTAATTCAGCGTGGAGGCGAGGGCAACCAGGAGCAGGCCGCCATGCTTGCCCAGGTGCGACAGTTTTTCGAACTGCATGGCGAGGCTCGTTTCAGTGATTGGGATAGGCCTGCATCTGACACCAACCAGCACGCGCCAAAGACAGTTAACAGAGCAGGCTATCGCAGGCATTACGATGCCAAGGATGAAGCAGGGCAGCCTATCTATACCGGTGATACCTATTCTGAAGGCGACGAAAAGAAAGCCAAGGATACAGACTATTACGTATTCCCTGTTACCTTCGAGCAAGAGATATGCAAGGGGTTTGATCGCCGTACTATATGCCGCTTATTAGTAAGCCTAGGGATATTATTACCAGATGGAAAAGGCTACACCCGTAAGGAGAGATTACCGGCTGAGGGAAATACTAGATGCTACAGGATTACTTCCAAAGTCTTCAATCTTGATGGGTTGATTTGAAATGACCGGACGCCATAGGACGGCTTTGGGCGATTTGCCCCGACTGCCCCGAGTATGCCCCGAAAAGTCGGGGCGTCTGTAACCCAATAACGGCGGGCCGCCCCGAGTGCCCCGAGTTGCCCCGACTAAAAAACAGATAAGGGCGAGGAAATCCATGGTTGAAGCTGGGTGCTTCAGAATATAAAAGCGCGGTGTTTTTTAGTAAATTCGAAGTGATTCTGGTTGGTAATTTGGGTCAATTATTTTACGGGTCCTTCTAGAAGCTTTCCCTATCACGGGTAATTCGTGCCGCCGGGCCTTTCTAGTCATGGGGATTTTGTAAGGGGGTTATATATAATGTATTTACCTGGGCTCTGGGTAGGCTAATTAGATACGTTAAATTCTTTGCCAAAGGAATCAAAACGCACAAAATTCGTGAGATGGTTAGTAAACTTTATCGCAATCAATGTAGTGATGCCATTTACTACGAAGGCGAGCACGGCCAGCACAAACCGGCCTGATTCAATAGGTACTTTAGTAACCCGCCCCGGCGGGTTTTTTATTGCCGGTTCCCACACACTATCTGATAACAGACGAAAACGATACGTTGATCACAATTTATGTGATTAAGAAAAGTTATTTGGGGGTATAAATGGGGGTATAAAATATTTTTCAATCACCAGTAAGGCCTGTTTATAATACTCACAAGCAATAATTCGACAGAGGCTCGCTCCAAAAAATTTTCCAGTAATGCTCCCACTCTAACTTAATCGACTGGTGTCAGTCTTGCAGGCCAATCTTTAACAGTCTATTGAACGCTGACTTTTGTACGTGATTTGCTGCGTGAGCCGCTGACTTTCAGCCGGCCTGGAATCCAGCCGCTGTCAGCGTTGATGACAGGATGTGCCGTCAGTTGTCTTTGTGAAGTGCCGATGAGCTTGATGCGTTTATTCAATGCCTGCTCACCTGCCATCACCAGAGGGCTCAGCTTGCTGATTTCACCTGGGAATGGACTTTCATCCTGTCGGCGGGGAACAAAAAGAGTACCGGAAGAGATGATGCTCAGGGAAGAATGAATATTGTTGATTGCCCGTAACTCTTGTGTCGTGATGTTATGTCTGCTGGCGAAAGCATGCAGACTTTCACCGGGAGAGGCTTTGGCGGCTCTCAGGTTGATCAGCAGCTTTTCATCGATGCCACCTTCGGATTTTGCAAGGGTTTGATTCAGTTTTTCCAGTCCATTTTCGGTGATCCAGATAACGCCGCTATTGGGTGGGATGACTTGTCGCATGACCCCTGCATTCAGGGTTTTCAGTTCCTGAAAGTTCATGCCAGCCAGATTAGCTACAGATGCCAGGTCGACAGGGTGGTTAAGTGTGATGCTGGTGATTCTTGGATTCTGGTGAATATGCGGCAATCGCACGCCGCTTACATCCAGATTGCGGAACACATTCCTGACGGCGATGAAGCGAGGCACATAATCCCGTGTTTCCTGCGGTAGTAAATGCGCGATACTGGCAAAGTCTCGGCCACCGCCGGATGCACGCGATTTTGCAATTGCGCTTGCTACGCAATTTTCTCCGCAGTTGTAGCCTGCAAGCGCCAAATGCCAATCCCCAAACATATTGTGCAGGAATTTCAAATAATCCAATGCGGCACGAGTGGCTGCCATTGGGTCTCGACGTTCATCCCTTAGCCAGTCCTGACGCAAACCATAACGACGCCCGGTTTCCGGGATGAATTGCCAGATGCCAGCGGCGGCGGCGGGAGATAATGCGCGCGGATCATAGCTGCTTTCAATGACAGGAAGCAGTGCCAGGTCTGTTGGCATTCCACGATACTTCAGCATGCCTATAATCTCGTGTATGTAAGGAGAGGCGCGTTGCATGGATCGTGTGAGGAACTGGGGGTTATTGGCATAAAGCCGGGTAAGGCTGGTGACTGAGGTCGTGTTGAGTGCGGGTACTGAGAATCCGTCCAGCATCATGCGCCAGAAGTCGATATTTCTTGTTTTCTGTTCTTCGGTGAGCAAAGGAGGATATTCATCGGGTTCCGTAGCGTTATCCTGAGCCAGGCCGCTGGTTTCTTCATCTGCCTGATTGGCTGTAAGGCCCAGGCTTTCGATAGACTCTGCCGGATCGAACCCGGGTGCATTAAAGGCTACTGGTGCTAGCGCTGGGAGTGCGTTGTTTTGTGTGTCGGTGTCAGCGCGCGGGCTGGAAAATGCAATGAGCAGAACAGGGATGCAGGAGATGGAAAGCCAGCGATGTATATGCCGATGTTGGCCAGGTATTTTGTGATCCATGCTCTAGATAGGATACCTATTTTGGCAGTTGGTGTTCAGAGTCTTGCACGTAGTTCCGAGTTGCGTGCAAAAAGTGCGTTTGCCAACTGAATCGCCACCATGTACTGAATCTGGTGAGCGACCCTGGGCGATGTGGATTTGAGTTTGGGCAGGCCTTCGCGCGGAAACTTGAGTGCAATGCATGCTTCAAGGGCAACAGCGGTTGTCGGCACGGTGAGGTTTTCGATCAGGGCGAGGATGTTGAACACTTCGCCAGCGCAGATCTCATTGACTGTCAGGGTCTTTTTCAGAACGGTATCGTGTTGAAAGACACGCACTCTGCCACTAATCAGAAGGTAGGTCGAGTCGCCGGAGTCTTGCTCATTCGAGAAGATATATCCTTCCGGAAACTCATACATGTTGCAGCAACTGATGAAGGCTTCCAGTTCTTCGTTACTGAATCGCTCAAAAGCCGGTAAGTCACGCAAAAAAGGCAGAAGTTTCATCGATTGGTATTCTCAGTAGAATATTTTATTCATCAAAGGCTTACGCCGCTACACGCAGGCGTGATGCCAATATCTCGGATAGAAGGTCCAATAGCACCGGTCCTGTTTCATCTGTAGTAAGCAGGCTTTCCAGGGGCTGATGCTTCAGTTTTAATGTGGACACGTTGGTGCTGGCCTGCACGGTTGAGCTGGCAATCATTTGCCTGGATAAAACGGAAACCTCGCCCAGAATCTGTCCTGCACTCACTTTGCCAAGATTCACCGTGCGCTCATCTTCCTCTACGTAAAGAATGGCTTCACCCGACAGGATGAAAAAGATGCCATCCGTTGGCATCCTGTCCCGAATCAATTCCCTGCCGGCCTTGAAGTTCACCGACACACAATTTTCTAGCAGGCGATTCAGTCCAGATGGCGATAAACGCTCTGCAAACTGCGGAAATACGCGTCGGAATTCGGTTTCGACAGCTTTGTCCAGCATAGTGTTTTTTCTCTTGTTGATTTACGCTATATGTAATGATGATTTTTTTTATGACGATATCATAGCTTAGTATAAACTATGCTGGAACTGAATTAGCTTAGAACTTTAAAATCAAGCAGTAAGCTCCACAAGACTGCAAAAATAATCTCAAACAGTGTCTGTAAGTTAGCGTGATTAATCAGGGGAAACCATGCGAAACATTTTTAGTTTGTTTGCAATATTATTATGGGCAGGAGTTGCTCAGGCAGGGGTCGAGGAAGGTCTTAAAGCAGCCAAATCCGGCAACTACACAGAAGCCTACAATCAGTGGATTGGTGAAGCGAACAAGGGAAATGCCGAAGCGCAGAACAATATAGGGGTTCTGTTCGAGAAGGGCTTGGGTCGTCTTGCCGACCCGACTAAGGCGAAAGAGTGGTATCTCAAGGCTGCCAAGGGCGGCAACGTAAGCGCACAAAACAACCTGGGCGTTTTGCTTGAACGTGGCGCCAGCAGCCCGCAGGATTACACAGAAGCTGCACGGTGGTATCAGCAGGCAGCAAAGAAGAATGACCGCAATGCCATGAACAACCTGGCGGCCATGATGGAATCCGGTCGAGGTGTTCCGGTCAATTTGCCAGAAGCAATCGAGCTTTACACCAAGGCCGCGCAGGCAGGCTCCCCACAAGCGCAAAACAACCTGGGGGTATTATATGAAAAGGGCGTTGGCGTTACCAAGGATGAAACCGCCGCGGCTCAGTATTATCGCCAGGCAGGTTTGCAGGGTTATGCCCAGGCACAAAACAATCTGGGTGTGTTGTACGGCACTGGCCGCGGTGTGCCGCTCAGTTATGTAGATGCCGCTTACTGGTTTACCTTAGCCGCTGAAAATGGTGACAGTAATGGTCGCGGTAACCGGGATGCGGCAATCAGGAGGTTGCAGCCAAACGAGCTTGCTGAGCTTGAGCGTCGTCTGGTTTCGCGTCATCAATAGCATCGTCTAACTCTTAATACGGAGCGGACGTTTGCGATCATCGAATACTTCACGGTTTGGGAAACTGCGGGTTTTGCTGTCTCGCATTTTTTTTGCATCCACATTACTTTTTCCTCTGGCTGCTTTTGCCGGTGGCGTGATTCCAGTGCCGCCTACTCCCGGTGCTGTGCAGGACTCCTTGCCACAGCGTAGAGCCCCCGATATTTCCACGCCGGCGCAAGTCATTTTTTATGATGAGCCGGTAGAAATAGACGCTCAACCCGGCGCAAAGCGCTTTCTCGTTAGCGGCTTTAATTATGCCGGTAACACGGTGGTGGATAACTCAGTCTTGCAGCGTATCACCGAGCGGTTTCTGGATCTGCAGCTCACTCTGGCAGAACTGGATCAGGCGGCTGCCAATATCACGGCTTATTATCGCAGCCGGGGTTACACGGTTGCACGGGCATTCATCCCTGCGCAGCGGATCGAAGACGGTCTGGTGACTATTCAGATTATTGAAGGGCATCTTGAGGCAGTGACGTTCAAAGGGCAGGGCTGGTATCGCGAGAATTTTCTGCAGTCATATATCGATAGCTTCACGGTAGGTGAGAATGGTGAAGTGGTAACCGATGCCAGTCTTGAGCGGCGGATGTTGCTACTCAACGATTTGCCTGGATTGAGGGCAAGGGCAACGCTGGTACCTGGTGAAAAATTCGGTACGACCAGTATCGATATCGACGTGACTGAAAAGTTATTTGGGGCTTATCTGGGTTACTCGAATTCCGGTACTGAAGAAACTGGGGAAAATAGAGCCGATCTGGGGGTGGAAATCAATAATCCGCTGACGCTGGGCGACCAATTGTTTTTGCGTGCAATTTATTCAACGGACAATCTCTTTCGTTATGAGTATATCGGGTACAGCATCCCAATCGGCTATGATGGCTTGAAGCTTGGCGTATCGGCTTTGAATACGGAATATAAGCTTGGCGGTGAATTTGAAATCCTGGACATATCCGGCAGGGTCAAGAGTCACGATCTGACTTTGTCCTATCCCTTTGTCAGGTCGCGTTCCAAAAACATCATAGGCGCATTGCAATATCGCAAAACCACGACCAAGCAGTATGTGTTTGATCTGCCATTCTCCGAAGCATCCTTGCCGCTGACGACGGCATCCGTCTATTACAACCATATCGCTGATGATTCATCGGCGACCGCCATCAATCTCGCCTATACAACCAATTTCTGGTATCAGGGCGACGACAGTCGACAAGAGCATGTCTCATCCAAGCTGGATGCCGATATTACTTATCTGACAGGCGCTACGCGCAACTGGGATTTCCTTTTCCGCGGTCAGGGCGTCTATTCGTCCGCTGAGTTGCCTGATACGGAGAAGTTCTCTCTGGGCGGGGCTGAAAGTGTGCGTGGCTATCCCTCTGCACAGGTCCGCGGTGACAAGGGCTATCTGGTTAGCATGGAATTGCGCAGACAGTGGCGCGTAGCCAGCATCCCCGGCTATTTCTCGGCTTTTGTCGATACCGGTGGTGTTAACAACCGAGGATTCAGTGGCTATGACCGGATATCGTCGGCTGGTTTGGGCCTGGTGTTCTTTGTGGGTAGCCATGGCCGTTTCAAGCTCGAATACGCCAAACCTATCTCGGATGAAGATGCGCGCGATGATAAGAGTGATCGCGTCTGGTTTAATATGAGTGTAAGTTATTAATTGGGTGAGATCTTTTTGACTTGGGTGTATTCTACGTGCTCAGGTTTTAGACTACAGCGGATGAGGGGCATCAATGCGTAGTGCTGAAATTATCAAGAATTCAAAGCCAGCAGGTCAGTCGCATCGTCGTCCTGACACTGCTGCCTTTCCGCATGGCCGTGTCAAATCCATCGCCCTTTGTGTCGCTGCGGCGCTTGCTGCTTATCCCTATATCAATGCAAGCGCGCAGGACTTGCCTACCAATCCTCAAGTCGTTGGCGGCGCTGCCTCGGTAACGCAATCCGGTAATACTCAGACAGTCACGCAAACGACCAATCGCGCTATCATTAACTGGGGTTCGTTCTCCATTGGGGCAGATAACAGCGTCAACTTCATCCAGCCAGGGGCCTCCAGCGTGGTTTTGAATCGCGTGGTAGGCAATGACCCGTCCAGCATCTTCGGTTCGCTTTCGGCCAATGGCAAAGTTTTCCTGGTCAATCCTAACGGCATCTTCTTCGGTGCGGGTTCCAGTGTCGATACCGGCGGCTTGGTGGCGACCACCATGTCGATCAGAGATAACGACTTCATGTCAGGCTATTTCAATTTCGAGCGCTCGGGCGCAGGGCAGGTTGAAAATGCCGGCCTTATCACCATACGCGAAGGCGGCTATGCCTTGCTGGCTGCCGATCAGGTGGCGAACACTTCCACTGGTGTCATCAATGCACCCAAGGGCAGCGTGATGCTGGCATCGGCTGAGCGTGTGACGATCGACACCAATCAGGATGGGCTGGTCGGTTTTTCTGTTTCCGGCGATGCGATACGTGAAGTCGCCAGTGTGGACAATGCCGGCCTGATTTCTGCCGACGGTGGACGCATCATGCTTTCGGCACGCGGTACACAGGAACTGACGGGCATGGTGGTCAACAATAGCGGCACCATTCGCGCGCAGACAGTAGATGAGCAGGATGGCGCGATTATTCTTTCCGGTTCCTCGGGTGTTACGCAATCCAGTGGTGTGCTAGATGCAAGCGGCAGTCGCGGCGGCAATATCCAGGTGACCAATGAGCAAGGCGTCGCTGCGGTTTCCGGGCAACTGATAGCCACTGGCAGCGAGGATGCAGGCGGACGTATTGTGGTCGCTGGTCAGCAGACAGGCCTGTTTGCCAATACCAATATCGATGTGAGTGGCACGCAGGGCGGTACAGTCAGGGTCGGCGGTGAATATCGCGGCGATGCGGTTGAAGGTATCACTTCCCAACAAACCTACGTGGCATCTTCAGCCAATATCAAGGCCGATGGTATGGCAGGCGATGGCGGCTCTGTTGTCGTGTGGGCGGATGATGTCACACGCTATGACGGCAGTATCTCTGCGCGCGGTACTGGTACGGGCAGGGGCGGAGATGCTGAGGTGTCGGGTAAGGAAATATTGGCTTTTAATGGCACAGCAGATTTGCGAGCGGAGTCAGGACAATTTGGTAGTCTCTTGCTTGATCCCGCAACGATTACGATTATTGATGCAGCACAGCCAGCTACACCTACAGCACCTGCAGAGTTGGATGGCAATCTGCCAACCATACTTGCGGGGCAATTTGCGGGCGAAGACAGTACGATTGCCAGTGGCACGCTTGAAGGGTTAGCTGCAAATGCAAATGTAACGTTGGAAGCGACCGGCCTGATCAGGATGAACGATCTGGCTGACAATGTATTGAATATGCAGCAGAACAATTCAGGTAGCTTGACGCTGCGTTCCACTACTAGTGGTGGCATTGTTTTTGATGACAAAGATGATCGCATTCAAACGAATGGTGGCAATATTACCCTTCAAGCACAAGGTTCTGGCTCGATTGATATTGGAAGCCTGACCAGTAACGGTGGAGCCATTAACCTCAGCAGTGCAGGGGCAACAACAACCCGAAATCTCTCTTCAAGTGGCGGTGCAATCAATATCAATAGTGGCGCTGGCCTCACAACAGGCGCGCTTACTTCTGCTAATGGCGCCATTGATCTGGATAGCGCTGGCAACATGACAATAGGTAATGTTAATGCTGGTACTGCGGGTGCCGACTTGAGAAGCGGTGCCCAGCTCTCTGTTGGTTCGGTTGTTGGCGGTGTGGTGGCTTTAAATAGTACTGGCAACTTGAGCACAAGTGGTGCTGTTACTTCTAGTTCAAACGCTACGATTCGTTCTTCAAATGGAACGGCAACTATAGGCGGTAATGTCAGTGCAACTAGAGTCGACGGTGGGACGGCTACTGTAGATATCAGCTCTCGTAACAATCTGATCATTAATAACGCTGTTACTGCGCAGTCCAATACTGGCAAGGCTACGGTCCGACTTACTTCAGATAACGGCGGTATTACCCTGAACCAGAACGTACTTGCCCAAGGTGGAGCTGCCGCAGGTAATGAGGCGGCATTGGTTGCCATCACTGCGCGTAACGCCATCAATCAGGCTGGAGGTTCTATCAGGGCCGTGGATACCGCTGCTGCCCAGTTCAATCCAAATAATGAAGCGCATTTTGCGAGTGTGAATATTAATTCCAGCAATGATTCGGTGAGTTTGCGAGATGTACAGGCGACTGCCGCAGGCGGAAGAGCACAGGTAGATGTGGAAGGCCGCAATGGCATTACTGTGGTGAGTGGCGGATCGATCACCACTACTGCGGCAGCGCAACCGGGTATTAACATGACCAGCACGCACGGCAATATCAATACCAATGGTGCAACACTGAGAGTCACGCAGACAGAAGAGACGCAAGTGACTGTGGCTGGAACGACATCCTTCACCAACCCTAACAAAGTGGTTAAGGATGTTGGCGGAATCAGTATTGAAGGCGGCACGCTGAATCTGGGCTGGATTGAGTCTAACAGTACTGCGGCAAGTGGCATTGCTTTGTTTGGCATTGCGACGACATCGCGTGGAGATACGACGTTTAGCCGCCTGGTCAATACAAATTCCGACGCTGGCATCTCCGTAGCGACTAGCGGTGACGGGGTTATTCGCACATTGAATACAGCTGGTAATAGCGGCTTATTGCGAACCAAGGCGCTTTCTCTCTCGGGTGACCGGGACAAAGGTGTTTTCCGCGGCACGAATGATGCTGGGAACAACCATGGCTTGCAAACGGATACAAGTTCCTTGACGGTGTTGGGTGGTAGAGGGGTTGATGTTGATAACTCTGCCCACGGAAATGGTGTTCTGACCATCATCTCGCTTGGTCGTATTTCTGAGGCAACCTCCACAACTACGGCGCAAGGCACCATCGAAACGCCAGAAACTGACAAGCCAGTGGGCGGCGTGCGCATCAAGTCAAAAAACATCAACCTGCTTAGCTTGGATAACCGTTCAACAAATTCATATCAGTTTGATGGTACGAAAACCAATGGAATCTTCCAAACTCCACAGCAGGATCTGGTGCTGATTGCAGACAATATCGACTTTCTTCCGGGAACCATACAAACCAAGGCTGAAACATTTGTTCAATTAAGGCCAACCGATAACCGTAACATCCAAGTGGCTTTTGCTCAGCAGGCGATTCCTAATACAACGGTTTACACAGGCGGTTTTGCCGGGCTATTGAACCAGTTCAACCCTGATAGCCGTTTGTTGATAGGTGGGTCAGACTATGCGGGCAATATCAATATTGGTTCTTCATCCAACATTGCAGAACAGATATCACTTGGTGACATGACGATATTTTTTGAGACTGCTGGTCGAGTTTTCAACAATTATGCGGCTAATCCAGATACACCTTTTTCTTGGAATGATGGTACTTTCGTCACATCACCTTACAGTCCATCGCCCGCATTCCTTTGCGTTGAAGGCCAGGCATGTTTAGGCAAGCTCACAACGTCAAAGATTTTCATCAAGGATTCTTTAAAACAGGGAAACCCTAACGACAATCGTTTTAGAGATATTGTCATTCAAGGCACGGGTTCCGGCATCGGCGGTAGTGCTCCAACTACTGCTGGTGGCGGCAATAACAGTGGTGGTGGCAATGGGAACGGTAATAGCGGCGGTGGCGGTGGAGGAGGAGGGGGAAGCAATAACAACGACTCCGGCCCTGGCGGAGTGAACGAACCATCAAGCGGACCGAGCGGTGGTGGCAACACCGGCAACCCAACGCCGGGAGATGGTACGACAGCGGCCACGAATAATCCGGGACAAGGCACCGGCAACCCGGGCGGTAATCCAGGTAACACTGCCGATCCCACAACGCCAGGAAACGGAACCAACACTGGTACGCCACAGGATGGCAACACCCCGACGGGAGACACACTTGCTGGAGGAGGCCAGTTTAGTGGCAATGACAACTCTGGTAACACCAATCCCGGCAACGGAAACAATAACCAGAACAATAATAATGGCGGCAATACTTCTAATAACAATAACAACCCGAATACGAATAATCCTTCAGGTGGCGGTACGCTGAGTGATGGCAGCACTCCTGGCAATACTGATCCAAACGGTGGAAACACACAGGTGGCTGGTGATCCGAATGACAATGGCGGGTTTACCGGTGGCGGCAACAATGGCAACACGAATAACAATTCGAATAGCGGAAATAATGGCTCTGGCGGCGGAACCCTGAGTGATGGCTCTACTCCCGGAGGATCGACTGGCGGTGGCACGCAGGTTGCCGGAGACCCGAATGACAATGGTGGGTTTACCGGTGGGGGTAGTTCAAATAACAACAATTCCAATAGCGGTACAACTGGCAATACCGGAGGCGGTACCTTTAGCGATGGTTCCGGTTCGACGCCGGGAGGTACGCAGGTTGCAGACAGTTCAACTGGCGGGTCCGGCAACGGTTCCGGTGGCTTTACCGGGGGCGGGGCAGGCACTGGCAGCCCGGGAGATGGCGGCAACAGTGGCGGCGGTACTTTCAGTGATGGTTCGGGCAGTTCGCCGGGTGGCTCGCAAGTAGCTGGCGGCAGCCAGGGGTCCGGTCAGTCGGGTAACGGGCAATCCGGCTCATCTTCCAGTCAAGGCTCCGGTACGCAAGCCGGTACAGACGGCGGATTTGCTGGGGGCGGTGCTGGAAGCAGCGGTTCACAGACAGCCGATAACACTTCAGGAGGCTTTACCGGCGGCGGCTCTGGCAGCACTACGGCATCCAGTTCTGGCTCAGGTGGCGGCAGCGGGGGCGCTACCTTCAGCGATGGTTCCGGTTCTTCAGGCGGAACGATGCTGGCCGATAATACAGAAGGAGCTGGGAATCAAGGTTCAGGCGGTCAGGGCTCCGGGTCTCAAGGGACGGCAGGGCAGAGCGATTCCGGGGGATTCTCCGGGGGCGGATCGGGAACTGCAGCGGGCGAGAGTGGCAGCAATGCTTCCCAGACACAGACTGCCAGTAGTGGAGACGCGACGGCTGGCGATAATGCCATGGCTGATGGAGACTCTGTATTTAACGGCGGGGCATCCGGTGGCGGTGCAGGGGATGCAACACTGCTAGCTGCAAATACGGAAGAGCAGACTCAGGATTACCCTGAATGTGGCGATGAAGGCCAGAGTGTAAAACAGGTCTCGCGTGCGGGTCAGCCGAACGCCGATATGATCCAGATGAAGGCGACAGGAGTGAGGTTGCGGGGCGATAAAGGTTCTCTGAACCAGCAGCGTGCTTCTTGTACGCGTTCAACCGCAAGCAACTGACTATTCAGCAATTAAATTGGTTTTTTTATAGGTTAAAGAATGTAAATTTATGTTACATTTATCCAGTGACAATTAGTTGTAGTCAAAGGTTTCAGGGGCGGTACGTGTTTTTGGGCAACTTGATCGCGCACCAAATGTTTTTAGTAATCAAACTTCGTGGGAGACGGAAATGAACGCATTTATCAACATGAAAAAACAGGCTGGTCAGGGTATGACCGAATACATCATTATCGTGGCATTGATCGCTGTGGCTGCGATTGGTGTTTACAGCTATTTCGGCGGTACTATCCGCGCGCAAACGGCTGGTATGGCAGCTGAAATGGCAGGCGGTTCTGCAGCAACGAACCAGGCAAAAGCTAAAGCAGACTCGGATGCAGCGACATCATCTGCCGCTGAGAAACGTACGCTGGGTACTTACGGTAACGAGCAGTAATAAGATCGCAGGCAAGGAGCTCTTTCAATAGAGCTCCTTTGCTTGAGGGGTCGCAGCCTAAATAATAATAGATACTTTTTGACTGGCCGCGATCCTTCATAATTTAAAGGGGAAAACCGGGGATGAAACAGCGGATTCAAAACGCTGCTTTAATGAATGCGCGCGTGCCTTTGCGTCAGCAAGGTCAGGCGCTCGTTTTCATTACCGTGACTTCGGTCATCGTTCTTCTTGCCTTGTTGACCACCTACAACGTCGGTCAGCTTGCTTATCACAAGATCAAATTACAGAATACTGCAGATGCAGCTGCCTATAGTGCGGCTGTAGCACATGCTCGCACGCTCAACTTCCATGCGTATATGAACCGTGGGGTGATAGCGAACCAGGTGGCAGTGGCTCAGTTGGTGAGCCTCACCGGGTGGTCGAGAAATTTCGATAACACCTATAACGGCGAGTTCGCGACGATTTCCACCACACTGGCCAACTTTTCTTCGCTCAGTGCAATGTGGACCGTTCCATTCAATGCGTTGAAAACGGCCAGTAATATTGCCAAGTCGGCGATCGAGCCGGTGGCAGGTGTGGCGGTCAAGGCTATTGATGTTCTGATTATCGCTTTGGGTGCGGCTTCCCAAGCCTACAACCTGGCAATGGCTGCCAGCATTCCGATTGATTTGATTCCTAGCGTGATCGAGGAGAATGAACCGGATGCTTCGTTATCGACCGTTGGCATGATTGCGGTGGGTGCTTCTGCGGTTCAGTTCATGAGTTTCACCAAGACATTCACACCCTCCGAGCAAAAGGACGGAGCCGACAGAATGGCGAAGGTCACGCAGGCTTCTACCGATGTTTTCTACAAAAACAGATCGTTACCGCCGATCTGGCCATTACCTATATTGATTGACCCAACACGTCTGGTGACTTATGGCGTCGGTCCCTTGCTGATGATGCAGTTTCACTCGGGTGGTGGCACATTGAAGTCCAGCGCGGGCAATTCCACGGATCACCTCAAAGGCTGGTCCAGTCTCGATGCCACGGGCTTGTTTGTCATCATGTGTGTGACCATCCCGGTGTTGGGCATTCCGGTACCTATTCCGTTCCCTCTGCCGCCTTTGCCAGCCGGTCGCGGTGCAGCGATCGCGGGGGCAAATGGCTGGGCTTCAAATAATGGCTTGATGCCGACCAATAATTTCGAACACCGGAATGCGGAGAATACAGCCGTCGATTCCCTGGCTGCAGTCCATTATGGTGCTGCGCACTTCAACCCGATGACGGCTATACCTGCCTGGATTCAGGTTGGCGAGGGACCGGGCCAGAACCTGGATACCAATGCGGGTTTGCGTGGTTATCTCGATCTTGCAGGTAACGCAGATGGCACTACCAGCAAACAGGCTTTGGCCGATTCCAATGCGGCAAACAACAATCAGAATGTCAGGGCTCCTGCCTGGGTGCTGGAGATAGAGCGGGAAGCCAGTACCCTGAAAACCTCGACTACTGGAGGCACGCTTACTATTGGTGGCGGTACGGATGGCCAGCTTCATCTGGCCCAGAAAATGGACGATAGCAAAATGCGTGCAATTTCAAAGGCAGAAGCGTATTTCTCCAGGCCTAAGACCTTATTCCCCCGCTATGACGACAAGACCGAGTGGGCCAGTCTGTATAGTCCTTACTGGCAAGCCAGGCTGCTTCCGAACAGTTTGCCTGAGCAGGCGGGGTCCATTTTGGCGACAGCACTTTTCTGATGATGTATACACGCTCTTACTTGCCAGGTAATGCAAAGGCTCCCAAGACGCAGAGTGGTCAGGCCATGACGGAATTCGTGATTGGCACCATCCTGTTTCTGATGCCCTTGTTCCTGATTATTCCCATGATGGGCAAGTACGCGGACGTCAAGGCATCGGCTGCCCAGACGGCCCGTTATGTGGCCTGGGAGAGAACGGTCTGGTATGGCGGTTCATCGGCTAGCGTGACTTGGCCGGGAAATTCGAAAACAGAAGCCGAGATCAAGAATGAAGCAAGGCAACGCGTGACTTCCTTTGGCAGGGGCCTGGCGGACGGCGATAAAAGTGCCGGTTCCTTTGAGCAGACGGGTGCACGCAATATGTGGCGGAATCGTGACCAGTCCGTCATGCTCAAGAACTACAACGATGCCTCGATTGGTACCATCAATAACAGCAGCAGCCCGGATATCGCCACCGGCGATGTGCTGGATGCCATTATGGTGGTCGCTTCAGTATTGGGATTCAAACTTGAAACGAACGGTTTCTATAACGGTGATGCCGCTATCTCGGTGACGACCTTGCCTATTGGCACGAATCTTAGCGGCACCAACACCGGCAGGTTCGACCCTGGTGTTCTGACATTCAGGGATAAAAACGTCATCCTTTCCAATACCTGGTCCGGTAATGGCAGTGCACATGTGAAATCGCAGACAGCAGGCCTGGCGCCCTTGGGGCTGGTGGATGAGGTAAGCGGTCTGCAGGATGCCATACAGGCCATCGGCTGTATAGCCATGGCGTTGTTTGCTCCTGAAATCTGCTTTCTTGAGGTTGGCAAAATCGAGCCTGATGTGGTGCCTCCGGACAGACTGACACCCTGAATGATGAATATATCAATCCGGTCTGTGTGTTTTTTAATGATGATGGCGAGTTTCGGCATGGCTCATGCTTCAACTTGTAAACAGGCGGCTGTGCCGACTGGGGCCAAAGTGCAGATGATTGCGCCGGAAATGAAGCTGAACGGCGTGCAACAGACAATCAGAGCATTCAACTCCAATCTGCCTGTCAGTGATGTGCTGGCGTTCTATCGAAATCTGTGGGCGCCGCTGGCGAATTCGGAAAGGCCTGGCTCCCTGGAGCAAACGCTGGATGATTGGCAGTTGATCTCGACGGTGGAAGGCGATTGTTTTACTACGGTGCAAGTAAAAGCCGATAGCCGCGGGAGCTATGCACTGGTTTCAGTGCTGAAGAAACCCGACCTTGCAGCGAGGCAGGAAAAGCTGGGGGCAGGTTTTCCATTACTGCCCGGAAGCCGGGTCGTCAATGATGTGGATTATGCCGATGGAGTGCGAAACGCCAGAACCATTGTACTGACGAATCGTTCCGATATGGCTGCCAATGCTAGTTACTACAAGAATGAGTTTGCTTCGCGCGGTTGGGTGGTTGTCATGGAAGATCAGCCCAAAGTGAATGGGCAGCCAACACATGTACTTCTGCTGAAGAAAGGGCTTGAAGAAACCACGATTGTGATTTCAAGGGCCGATGGCCAGGTGCACGTGGTTGCGAATTTGGTAGATAAACCTTAGAACGTAGTTGGAGGTGAAAAGATGCGTAGATTCAACAGATTGCCATCTAGAAAAAAAATGCTTGGTCAGTCAATGATGGAGTATTTCGTTGTGACGGCCTTTACGGTCATTATTTTGATTGAAGGCGCTGATTCCTCGGTGATCCAGAATTTGGTCACGGCGATGAAAGAAGCGTATCAAGGTTTTACTTATGCCATGGGGTTTTCTTCAAACCTCAATGGGTTTTAGTGTTTTCTACTTTTCAGAACTTTAATATAAGGGCGTTGGCATGGCGCTAAGACTTGGAAAAATAAGAATTAATCGACTGTGGGTATTGTTGTTTCTGGCAATAGTGCTTGCTGCATTTGCAACCTGGTTGGCATTCACATATCTGGAAAACCGCGAGAAGGCAATGCAGGATGAGCTTGCTGCCAAAGTGCAGGGAGGACCAAAAAGCACTGTTGTTGTGCCAACGTCGGACTTGCCCGAAGGTTTTGTGATTGATGAAACTGTCGTCGCAGGTCGCGATATTGCAGTCGACCTGGTTTACAGGGACACCGTCACGATAGACGACTTTGACGCGATTCGTGGTTTGCCGCTGCTACGCCCGGTACAGAAAGGCCGGCCATTGATGCGTCAGGACATTATCGATGATCGTCCCAAGGATTTTTCACATTTGCTGACGAAGGGAATGCGAGCGATAACGATTGAAATCGATGAGATCAACTCAATTGCCCAGATGCTGAAACCGGGTAATTTTATCGATTTGCATGTGATCGCGGCCGAACCCGGTGAAACACGGAGCCAGGAGGTCTTTCCTTTCCTGCAGCATGTCAAGGTGATTGCGACCGGGCAGGAAACACAGCGATCGGTGGCAGCGAGCAGTCGCCGGAATCCGGAGCTGGAAGGCATCACGCCTTATGTCACAGTGACAGTGGAGGTGACTCCTGAAGAAGCGGCCTACATCGCACTGGCGCAGCAGACCGGGAAGATACGCGCCACTTTGCGGCCATATGAAGATATGGACATCGCTTCCTACAACGCCGTGACGACAAGAAGTCTGATTGGATCCACCAAGAAGGGCGGCGCTTATTCACCGGCTTCTGCCAAGATTGAATACATCGTCGGCGGCAAGGCAGGTTCCGGTGCATCCGCGCCAATCAACATCAATGTGCCGGGCATGCCGGGGATTTCGTCAGAAGCCATTGCCGCAGGTGCATTATCTCCAAACGTGGCAGCCACTGGCGGACCATCTTTGCAGAATGCAATCAATCAAGCCAATCCTGCGGTTTACGCACCGCAATAATCAAGAAGAACGAGATTTCGACATGATGAATCTTAAGCTAAGCAAGACCTCTTTGAATCATATCTGCGCTTTGGTTTTAGGCACATTGCTGATGACAAATAGTTTACTCGTCAGGGCGGTCGAGCCTGCGCTCGCGGCCAACCCTGCCGGCAATAAGAAATCAGTGGTTGTTACAGAAGTGCCAAATGCAAGATTCATGGATGATGCATACGCTGGAATACCGGCAAGCAAAGCGGCACAAGGGGATGTTGAAGTTATCAGCCTTTTTGTGGGTGAAGCGACGACCTTGCCGGTGAGTGCGGTGACCAGAGTGGCCGTGGGTAATGGCAAGTTGATTACGGCAACTGTGATAGACGGCACGGAAGTGCTTTTGCTTGGCGAAGCGCCAGGAGATACGAGTCTGTTCATCTGGTCGGGCGGCCAGGTGCTCAAATACCGCGTCAAGGTTAATACTACGGATATTCAGGATTTGTCAGCGAATGTGCAGGCGATGATCAGCGGCATCCCGAATGTGAAACTGGATCGAATCGGTGATCAGGTGGTGCTCTCGGGGACTGCCAGCAAGACTGAATTGCAAAGAATTGAAACTATCAGCGGTAATTCCAAGCAAGTGGTGAACCTGGTGCGCGAAGAAGAAATAACACTCAAGAAAATGGTCTACATGAAAGTGCAGATCATGGAATTCCGCAGAAGCGCACTGGAAAACCTCGGTATTGATTGGGCAACCCAGATTAATGGTCCGGCCGCTGCAGTGACTGCTGACGTGATCGCCAATCAGCAATTCCGCTATGCGCCATCACAGATGGATCCGACTTTCGTGGCCGGACAAGGCGCCAATCAGCCTTTGAGTATCGCTTCCCAGCCTTGGCGTATGTACCTGGGTCTTGCCACATCGATCACATCTCGCATCAATCTGGCTATCAGTAGTGGTGACGCTGGTATTCTTGCTTCGCCTGAGCTGGCCACGCGTTCTGGCGGCGAAGCTACGTTCCTTGCAGGTGGCCAGGTTCCGTTGCCAGTCACTTCACCGACCGGGCAGGTCAGCGTCAGCTTCAAGGACTATGGCATCAAGCTGAATGTGACGCCTGTCGTTGACGAAAATAATCTCATTCAGGCCAAGCTGGAAACTGAAATCTCTGCAATTGATCCTTCTGTCGTTGTCCAGGGTATCCCTGGTTTTACTACACGATCGACGTCTTCCGACATCAATCTGAGAAGCGGTCAGACGATCGTATTGTCCGGTCTGGTTAATCAGGATCTTTCCAACTCGATCAACAAGTTCCCATGGCTCGGTGATGTGCCAATCCTGGGTAATTTCTTCAAATCCAGGAATTTCCGTGCAGGACGTAGCGATCTGGTGATGTTTGTCACACCAACGGTGATCGACCCGACATCGACGTCCAATCAGCAACGTCTGGAAAAAGGCAAGCAGATGCGTGAGAAGTTCGAGGGCATGCTTGGTAAACAAGGTATTGTAGATTAAGGGATAACGGACATCTATGTTAGTCATCCGTATTAAGTCGCCCAGGGGCGATACGCAAGAAGTCATTAGCCAGAACGTTACTGCTACCATCGGCAAAAGCGATGACTGTGATGTACAGCTCAAAGGCTGGACGATTGGTAAGCGGCATGCTTCGATCATCAATAAGAAAGGGCAACTTTTTCTTGAGGATCATGGCGGTCTGAGTGTTACCGAGGTGAATGGCAGTGCGGTTGAGGAAACATACGGCCCGCTTGCACCCACCGATGTCATTCAGATCGGTGGTTATTCCATTGTGGTAGAAGGCGTCATCGATGATGGCGCCGCAGCTAAACCGGCGCCGCGCAACGATGCACTGGCTGGTGCGCCTGCAAGCTCGGCAGTGTCAAAGGAATCCGGCCCTTCTATTGAAGAGTTGCTGTCAGCGACATTGAGCCGTCCGGTGCCTGCATTCCAGCCGCGAGCACTTTCCACATCCTCGCCATTGCCAATTAGCGATGGCAATTCGAATACTGCCGTCATGGATTCGCCCAAAGCTGAACCTGTAGAGCAAATCACAATACCGGCCAGGCCGCCTGCCCATAAGGAGATTGCAGTACCTGCTGTGCCGCCTCCGGATTTTGACCCGAATGCGACTATGCGTACAAAAGCGCGCGTGATCGAGGATCATCGGGCGGCCAAGATGCACCAGGCCCGTCAGATGGTGCATGAGAAACTTATTAAAGTGATGGATCTGCGTCGGGTGGATGTGTCGCGCATGGTGGACAATGAACTGCGTAACACGGTGAGTTTGCTGATTAATGAATTGATCGCTGATGCCACCGATTTGCCTTCCGGGGTGGATAAAACGCAGCTGGCCAAACAGGTGCTGGATGAGATTGTTGGGCTGGGGCCGCTGGAGGATCTTCTTTCGGATGACAATGTGACTGAAATCATGGTCAACCGCTACGATGAAATCTTTCTTGAGCGTGCAGGCAAGCTGGAACAATCAGAGGTCACGTTCACTTCCGACAAGGCCGTACTGCAGGCTATCGAGCGTATCGTGGCACCGCTGGGACGGCGCATTGATGAATCGTCACCGATGGTGGATGCGCGACTGAAGGATGGTTCGCGGGTCAATGCGGTCATTCCTCCGCTTGCACTAAAGGGCTGCAACATCACCATCCGTAAGTTTGCAAAAAACAAACTGCAGGATGCCGACCTGATCAAATACAACTCGGTTACCGCCGAGATGATGGCTTTTCTTCGTGTAGCCGTGATACAGGGAACCAATATCGTTATTTCCGGCGGTACCGGTTCCGGCAAAACCACGCTGCTCAATGTGCTATCGAACCATATACCCGACGATGAGCGTATCGTCACGGTTGAAGATGCCGCAGAACTCAAGCTCTCGCAGCCGAATCTGGTGTCCCTGGAGGCGCGTCCTCCAAACGTCGAAGGCAAAGGTGCCGTGCCCATTCGCGACCTGGTGAAGAACTGTCTGCGTATGCGGCCGGACCGCATCGTGGTTGGTGAATGTCGTGGCGGCGAGGCGCTGGACATGTTGCAGGCGATGAATACCGGACATGACGGCTCGTTGACGACTGCGCACGCCAATACGCCTCGGGATTGTATTGCACGTCTGGAGGTGATGGTGTTGATGTCAGGTCTGGATCTGCCGATACAGGCGATTCGTGAACAGATATCTTCTGCCGTGCATTTGATCGTGCAGCAGAACCGTTTCCCTGATGGCACCCGCAAGGTGACACATATCACGGAAATTACCGGGATGGAAGCCGGCATGATCCAGATGCAGGATATCTTTCTCTACAAACAGAAAGGTTATGGTGCGGACGGCAAGGTGCAGGGCAGCTTCATCGCAACGGGTGCCATTCCCGAACTTTATCAGACCATGTCTGAGCGCGGTATCCCGGTTGATCTGTCGATATTTCAGAAAGGTCGGGAGCTGTAATTGAATTTTTCCATCGTTATCGGCTCAATTTCCCTCGCAGTCATCGTCCTTATCTGGACCATCTTCCAGATGGCCGAATCAGGATTGCGTAAGCAGAAGCAGAACCTGCAGGCTACGGCATCGACGAGTTTGCAGGAGATGTTCATCTTTGTTGATCCCACGCGTTTGTTCTACATCAATGTTGTCGCATTCATCTTCATCCCCGGCATTGTTTATCTCATGACGGAAAATCCGGTGTTCGCACTGGCCTCCGCAGTGGCAATCATTCTGGCGCCTAAGCTTCTGGTCGCCTATATGAAGAAAAAACGCGCGCGGACATTTGAAGAGCAACTGCCGGATGCCTTATTGATGGTGGCAGGTTCGCTCAGGGCCGGGGCAGGCTTGAACGTCGCACTTGAATCCATGGTTTCAGAAACCCGCCCGCCTATCAGCCAGGAGTTCGAATTGATGTTGCGTGAGCAGCGCATGGGCGTGGATCTTGATACTGCGCTACAGAACATGGAAAAGCGTATGCCGATTCAGGATTTCATCATGGTGGTAGCGGGTATGCGTATTTCTCGTGAGGTAGGTGGCAACCTTGCCGAGACGCTTGAAGGCATCGCCGATACCTTACGTAAAAAGCTGACGATGGAAGGCAAGATCCAGGCTCTGACCGCACAAGGAAGAATGCAGGGGATTGTCATGACGTGCTTGCCGCTATTCCTTATGTTTATCCTGAAACACATGGAACCGGAGGCAATGGCACCCTTGTTCAATACATGGTACGGCTGGCTGACCCTGGCGGTTGTTGGTGTCATGGAGGTTGTCGGCTATATCTTCATCCGTAAAATCGTGAATATTGATGTGTAGATCATGAGCAATAACTTAATCCTGATATTGATAGCGATAACTTTCGGCATAGCCGTGTTGCTGTTTTCCTTTTCACTGGGGCGACTCAAGCAGGAAGTGCCCAATGAGGATCGTGCCTACCTTGACCCATTGCCGCCGCTGTTGAGACTGATATGGCCGCTGGTTCGTTTTCTCGAATATCACGTAGGCAAGTTCTTACCCTCGAGTGTCCTGGAAAGCAGTTCCAAGAAGCTGCAACTCACGGGTGTTAGCTTTTTGATGAGTGCTGAACAGTTTTTCGCTTTAAGGTTTCTCTCCATGCTGATGGCTTTTGCAGTCACGCATTTTGCGCTGGGCATGCTGGAGAAGGAGTCGCCTGGTGCTATCGTGACCGCATTATTGCTGGGTTTTTTCTATCCTGTCATTTGGCTTAATGATGTAAGAACCAAACGTGTGATCCAGGTGCAGAAAACCTTACCGACTTATCTGGATTACATCACCATGGCTGTTGAAGCCGGCCTGAACATGACGGGCGCCATTAATCAGGCCATGGAAAAGGGGCCGCATGGGCCGCTGAAGCATGAGTTTTATCTGGTTGTACGTGACCTGCGCTCCGGAGTGCCGAGAGCGGATGCCTTGCGTCGTATGGAGGCGCGTATGCAGATGCCGGAGATCACCAGTTTCGTCGGCACGTCCATCCAGGCAGAGAAAATGGGTGCCCGTCTTGGCAGCGCCTTGAAGGCACAGGCGGAACAGCGCCGTACCGAGCGTTTCCAGCGTGCAGAGAAACAGGCCATGGAAGCACCGGTCAAGCTGATTTTCCCTCTGCTGGTATTCATATTTCCGCTTACCTTCCTGATACTGGGTTTCCCTATTGCGATGAAGTTTCTTTCATCCGGCATCATGTAAGCCAGATGCAAGTCGGCAGAATATATCGCAATGATGAACCAGTGATCGGGAATGTCTGGCTGGCAGATTCCGTGCTGACCAGGGCGCGCGGCCTGCTCGCTCGTCCGGCGCTGAAAACCGATCAGGGCTTGGCTATTGTGCCGTGTAATTCAGTACATACTTTTGGCATGAATTATTCGCTGGACATTGTATTTATTGATTCGACAGCTAGAATCATCAAGCTGTACAGAAACTTACCCAAATGGCGGCTAGCCTTGGCACCGCGTGCAAGCTGGACGTTGGAACTGCCCGCAGGCGAAATCGAGCGCCTTAATCTTTCTTTAGGTGACAAGTTGCAATGGATATCCGTTTGAAACTTCTATATTTGTGCACTACGTTTTTCATGGTGATTCAACTCTCGGCCTGTGCCATGAACGGCAGGGAGTCGCAGCTGCTGCCGGAAGAAAGCCGCGCGACGCCAGAACTGGCCCTGCTCAATGAACGGGCGCGACTCGCCGATGTGGGAGGAGAGGCCGCGCAGGCAGAATCACTATACAAGGCCGTACTCAGGCAAACGCCCAACGACACTGAAACATGGTTCCGCCTGGGGAATCTTTACGCCAATAATAACCGGGCTGCGGAAGCTGCCATCGCTTATGAGCGCACCATCATTTCAGATAACAGTCATATACGCGCATGGCATAACCTTTCGATCATCCGGCTGCGCCAATCTTATGCAGCACTTCTACAGGCACAAGTGATGGCGGATGATAGCGATCCCATGAGCGCACGAATCGATAGCGCACTCGAGCAACTCAGCAAGCTTACCATTCTCGAAAATGAGCCTAAGCCGTCGGTCTCTAGACCTGTGGTCGATCCGGGCAATTCGGCCAGCGGCAGTATCGTTGGCGGACCGGAAGTGCCGGCGCCTGGAAATACCGTTATAGATGAATTGGCAAAATAGGCGAGCAACCATGTCAATTTCTGCGACCATGAAGAATCAGAGCAGTCTAAGAAAGTCGCGTGGCCAATCCATGGTCGAGTATCTGATAATTCTGCCGTCCCTGCTGCTGCTAACGCTGGGCGCAATCCAGTTTGCCTTGCTGTACCAGATCAAAAGCCAGGTTAATTATGCGACCTATGCCGCCGCAAGGCAGGGCGCGCTAAAGAATGGGAATGCGACTTCCATTAAGGATGCATTTGGCGCCGGCATGACTCCGCTTTTTACCAACAAACCTGATTTCAGCGGTATTCTGCGCGGCAGGGCGGTCGGTGCTATAGAGGCATTCAATCCATTGGTGACCAAGATAGAGCGCATCAGCCCGCCGGAGTCGGTCAAGACGGATTTTGGTATCGTCGACCCTACCGATGCCAATAAAAAAATCGTTCCCAATGATAACTTGCAGTACCGCCCGACTACGGTAGGGGCAAACTCCAACCTGAATATTCAGGATGCGAATATCCTCAAGATTCGGGTAACTTATTGTGCCAAATTGATCGTGCCGGTGGCGAATGTTGTCATTTATTCCCTGGTCAACGGCATTCAGGGTACCAAGAATCTTGCCGGTGAGTTCTTTTCCACACCGACTAATGTAGCCACCACTCCCAACAGCTGCTCTCAACTCAAGGATCAGTATGGATCCAAGCTTAACGCCATCAATGACGCGGCCGGCGCGGTTGGTGCGGATTTGGGATTTATAAGTTCCGCCTTGAACAGTGCTTCCAATTTTCTCAGCGGCGCAACGATTCCGGTGCTCAATTGGACCATAGGCGGATACCGCATCCCGGTGACTGCTGAAGCTGTCGTACGCATGCAGTCACCCATGAGATTCTCGCCATAGTGACTTTGTGTAACCAACGCTATTCCCGGTTGCGGGCTTTACTGCTTGCTGCTTCGATCCTGGTCATGTTGCAGCCTGTCAGTGCTTATGCGAAGTCAGAGGCGGTCAACATCAAGGAGGGTGCATGGCGAATCGCCATCCTCATGACCATTCCAAATGCAAGCGGGCCATCCACAGGTCCTGCGCAGTTTGATCGATGCATGGACCCAAAGAACCTGGAAGGCCTTCTGGTGATGCCGCCGAATGCGCCGTGTGTATTGCTGAAATCCAGGCTGAAGAAAGATTCCCTTACCTGGGAAATGAGTTGTAATCAGGGCGGGTTCTCTACATCGGCCAGTGGCAGGATTCTGTTTGCGGGAACCCGATTGGAAGGTGAGATCAATACGGTTGCCAAAGGCCCGCAGACCATTAATATTAAAACGAACATAGAAGGCCGTTATATCGGCCAGTGTGTAAGCCCAGGCAATGTAAGTCCAAGCAAGCAGAATCCAGCAGCACCCAGTAAGTTACAAAAGTTCAAAGAGTGATCTATTTGTGCAGAACTCCCCAGGATTAATAGCTGGTCTGGATTTTGCTGGAGGAGTAGCATGATATTCATGCTCTTCGCATGAATAGTTTTTGTTTTGCAAATAAGTTAAAAAAGATAGAAGTATGCAAACAATAGACCAGACAAAAGAAAACACCATCAGTGGGAGTGGGGAGGAGAAGCCGGACGATTTGCTCGAATCGTTGCTTTTTCTTTGCAATCTGTATGGCGTATCGACAACCAAGGACGCCCTGACTGCAGGCCTTCCCCTGGTAGGCGGTCGTTTAACCCCCAATCTTCTGAGCCGCGCCGGTGCTCGCGCCCGTCTTACCTGTAAGATCAATAAAGTTGAGTTGAATCAGATTCCTGCTGAGTTTCTGCCTGCGATGTTGTTGCTGAATGGGGAGAGTGCCTGTTTATTGCTCGGTTGGGATGCTGATAAAAAGAATGCCAAGGTGATTTTGCCCTCAGTCGGCGAAGCTGAGATTGAGCTTCCTTATGAGGAGCTGGTGAGCCGTTATCAAAACAATGTCGTTGTATTCAAACCGAAATTCCGTTTCGACAAACGCGCGCCTGTCGTTGGGGATGTCAAGCTGCAGCACTGGTTCTGGGGGGTGTTGTCGGAAAATAGCCGTATTTATCGGGATATTATGTTGGCGGCATTCCTGATCAACACGTTTGCGCTTGCCATGCCTTTGTTCACGATGAATGTCTATGATCGCATCGTGCCTAATAAATCGGTAGAAACCCTCTGGATGCTTGGGCTGGGTGTATCGCTCATCATTATTGGCGATTTTGTCCTGCGTACCATGCGCGGCTATTTTCTGGATTGGGCCAGCCAGCGTGTAGATATCAAACTTTCTTCCCGCATCATGGAGCGGGTTTTGGGTGTGCGATTGGAGAAAAGACCTTTATCAGTCGGCTCGTTTGCGTCCAACCTGCGCTCCTTTGAAACTGTTCGTGATTTCATCACTTCTGCCACCATTACGACATTTATCGATATCCCATTCGCGTTTATTTTCATCGCAGTCATGGCCTGGATAGGCTGGCCGATGATTATTCCCGTTGTGTTCGGCGGCATCATCATGCTGATCTACGCTTTAAGCGTACAGACCAAGATGCACGAACTTTCCGAGACGATGTACAGAGCCAGTGCCATGCGCAATGCCACGCTGATCGAGAGTCTGGTCGGCCTGGATACAGTCAAGGCAATGGGTATTGAAGGCGCCATGCAGACCAAGTGGGAGCGCAGCACTGCATTCCTGTCAGAGGTCAGTGGCAAGCTCAGGCTGTTGTCATCCACGATTAATAACGGCTCCATGGGATTGCAGCAATTTATTACGGTGACGATGCTGCTTCTGGGGGTTTACCTGGTTATTCATGGCGATCTGACCATGGGTGGGCTGATTGCCTGCACCATGCTGGCATCGCGTGCATTGAGCCCAATCTCGCAAGCAGCTGGATTGATGACGCAATATCACAATGCCTCGACTGCTTTAACTTCGCTTGAAGGCATTATGAATAATCCGGTCGAGCGGCCGGACGATGCAGCTTTCCTTTCCCGCAGTGGATTCAAGGGCGATATTGAGTTTCGCGAAGTGGCTTTTAACTACCCGGAATCTGAAGTCAGCGCACTCAAAAACGTCTCTTTCAAGATTCGTGCCGGTGAGCATGTCGCCATCCTCGGGCGCATGGGATCAGGCAAGACGACACTGCATAAACTCATTCTTGGCCTTTACCAGCCGACGAGTGGGGCAGTACTGGTCGATGGGATTGATATCCGCCAGTTGGACCCGGCTGAGTTACGCCGCAATATCGGGTACGTACAGCAAGACACCAATCTGTTTTTCGGCACTATGAAAGAGAATATTGCGCTTTCTGCCTTGCATCCTGACGATGCTTCGATTATTCACGCGGCTAAGGTCGGCGGCATTGATGAATTCATCAATATGCACCCGAAAGGTTACGACATGGCAGTCGGCGAACGTGGCGAAACCCTGTCTGGCGGTCAGAAACAAGGTGTCGGCATTGCCCGAGCAGTGATTAATCATCCGCCAATCCTGCTGCTTGATGAGCCGACCAGTGCCATGGACCATTCGGGGGAAGAAGTCGTCAAGCAGCGACTCAAACAGGAAGCGACAGGCAAGACCCTGATATTAATCAGTCACCGTTCGTCACTATTCGATCTGGTGGATCGCATTATCGTCATCGACAGCGGCCGAATCATGGCCGATGGGCCAAAGAATGAAATTATAGAAGCGCTACGGGCAGGGAAAATTGGCAAAGCTTTATGAGTGTCTCCATAGGGGAGCATGATGAGTCAGCGTCTATTTACACTATTCAGTAATCTCAATGCCTTTTTCCATAGGAACGCATGGATTACAAGGCCTGTTCATTTGTTTCTGGAACAATGGGCGCCAAAGAAAACAGAAGAGAATCCGACATGGAACGAACAGGTTGAAATAGCAATGATAGAACAAAGTCCACTTCGCGCAAGAAAACTACTTTATTGGATTATCGGGATTTTAGTCGTTCTCATCTTATGGGCGAATTTTACTGAAATAGATGAAGTTACAAGGGGTGAAGGCCGCGTCATTCCTTCCGGGCAGATACAAAGGGTGCAATCATTGGATGGCGGCATCGTATCGAAGATACTGGTGGTCGAAGGCCAGACGGTGGTGAGGGGCGATCCTTTGATATTGATCGATGAGACGCGCGCTGCCTCTTCATTACGTGAAAACCGCTCCCAGTACCTAGCCTTGCTGGGTAAAGAGTACCGCCTGAAATCATTGGCGACAGGTACGGAATTCCTGCCTCCCAAAGAGCTTCTGGAAGAAGTCCCTGAGGTATATAACCAGGAGTTGGCGCTTTATTATGCAAGCAAGGATGAGCTTGCTTCCCAACTTGATATCGCGCGCCAGCAGTTACGCCAGAAAGAACGTGAGCTCCAGGAAGTGCGGGCGAATTTTGAGCAGGCTGAGCGCGGCTATCTGCTGACAACTAAAGAACTGGAAGTGACCAAGCCGCTTGAAGCTAGCGGCGCAGTTTCTGAAGTCGATATTCTTCGGCTGGAACGCGATGCATCAAGACTTCTGGGAGAGCGCGAGCAAACGCGTGCGCAAATCGGCCGTGTTCAATCAAGTATCGAAGAGGCAAGACGTAAGGTGAGCGAAGTAGGGCAGGCGCACCTTAGCAAAGTAAGAACCGAACTTAACGAGACTTCCGCAAAACTGAATGCACTGACTGCAACGAGTCAGGGTTTGTCAGATAAGGTCAATCAGGCTACGTTAAGGGCACCGGTCAACGGCAAAATCAGCCGGTTGTATGTGAATACCCAGGGCGGGGTGATTCAACCGGGTCAAGAGGTCATCGAGGTTGTGCCATCAGACGATGCCCTGGTGCTCGAAACCAAGATCCAGCCCAAGGATATTGCATTCGTATCACACTTGCAAAAAGCAACAGTCAAATTAACCGCTTACGACTACACCATCTACGGTACGCTTGATGCGCTGGTAGAAGGCATCTCCGCCGACTCGATTATCGATGACAAAGGCAATGCCTTTTACATTGTTAAAGTCAGGACCCTGGAGTCCAGGCTGGGCGAAGGCCTGCCGATTATCCCTGGTATGGTGGCGCAAGTTGACATCATCACCGGCAAGAAATCAGTACTTTCTTATTTGTTGAAGCCTGTGCTTAAAGCCAAGTCATACGCTTTTACTGAACGTTAATGCAGAATTTGTTTATTTCATCAGGCGGCAAACTGCTCGCTCACTGGGAAGAGGCTTTTGTCAGTGCGAGGGGATACTCAGAGCTTTCGCCAGATGTGCTTAAAAATGCAGACAAACCGGATGTCGTCATTTGGCTGCATGTGGAGAATGATAAGACTGCCGTTGCAGAAATCCTGGGTAAGGCGCTGCAGGCAGTGGCGGGACTGAAAATTGTAGTGTTGTCCAATAACCCAAGTCAGCAAGATGCCTTTCAAGCAATGAGTGCCGGTGCATCCGGCTATTGCCATGCCTACAGTGCAGCCGAGGTTCTGACCGAAGTACGGTCGGTGGTGACTCATGGGGGTATCTGGCTGGGCCGCGAATTGTTGCAACAACTGATTAATGTCAGTGCCGGCTTGGTCAGCAATCAATCAAGTCAGGCAGCTGCCGCTCTCTCAAAGCTGACCCATCGTGAGCGCGACGTCGCTATCGAGGCGGCCAAGGGCCTGAGCAACAAAGAAATCGCACGCATCCTTAATATTACCGAACGTACAGTCAAAGCCCACATATCTGCCTGTTTTGAGAGATTGCACATTAAAGACCGACTGCAGCTCGCCCTTATTCTCAACGATAGATCCTCACGTCAAATCAATTGACCGGCATTGTCCTTCAGGACAATATTCTTTTCTTCAGTTCCTGTATTTAATGACAACATCTGCCGTAATTGCCTAAGGCGATTACTGATTAAATTGTTGGTCTAAGGAGTTGAAAATGGCTGTTATCGGAACCGTGGTTGCAATTCTGGGTGAAAACGCTGCATCAGTGGTTGATGGAGCTGGCATACAAAAACTGCTCAAACTCAACGATACGATACAACCCGGCGATACCATCATCACGCCGCTCGGTGTGGTTGTTGAACTGCAATTGGTCAACGGCAGGAAAATCCTCATCTCTGCAGAGCAAACCGTCAAATTTACTCAAGAGCTGGCTGACGTCATTATGCCCACTGCAGACGAGAGTGCTGTGGAGCTCGCTACTGTCGATGCCGTTATCAAAGCCATCGAAGAAGGCAGGGATATCAACGAAGTGTTGGAAGAAACTGCTGCTGGCGTTACTGGCGGCGGTACAACAGCTTACGGCCATAATTTTGTTGACCTGAGCCGAATCAAAGAGGCTGTCGACGCATTAAATTTTGAATTCTCCCAGTCTTCTGGAGCCGACAGGAATACTCAGGCGATTCGTGGAGAAGGCTTTGGTACCGCTGGTGCCGGAGGCGGTGGCGCAGGCGCAGGTGGTTCGACCGATCCTGTCAATAATCCGCCCACAGCCAACCCTATGGCTGTCGGCAATCTGGAAGGCGCTCCCAAACTATACTCCAACCTGACTGCAACCGACCCGGATGGCGATACCTTGATATTTACGCCTATGGGGCCGCCAGTAGCGGGCCTTGTGATACATGGTGATGGCAGTTTCGAATTCGATTACGACGATCCGGCATATAACCACCTCAAGGAAGGTGAGAACTACATCATCAATGTTCCCTATATGGTGGACGATGGCAAGGGCGGTACATCGGTATCGAACTTGCAGATCACCATTACCGGTACCAATGATGCGCCTGTCGTTACGTCTGAAATCGTCCCGGTAGTCGAAGATACTCCGGTGTCAGGCAATCTTCTGCTCAATGATGCAGACCCGGATGGCGACCCTCTCACGGTTGTCTCGTTCGAGGTGGATGGTAATACGTACATTATTCCGCCCGGCGGCATCACCGTACCGCTATTGATTGGCGGCACGATCGAGATATTGCCCAACGGCGATTTTACTTTCACGCCAGCCCCCGATTATTTCGGCCCGGTACCGCTCATTACCTATAGCGTGACTGATGGCATCGATACCACAGATGGCACATTGACGCTCGGCCCTGTATCGCCAGTGAATGACGCGCCAGTAGCAACCCCCGCTACTGCTGTTGGCGATGAGGATCATGATATCCCCGTGGCCCTGACCGGCACGGACGTGGATGGTACGGTCGATTTCGTCACCGTCACTACGCTACCACCAGCGACTGAGGGTGTGCTCTATTTCAACGATGGCATAACTCCTGTGCAGGCAGGCGTACCCATGACGCCTGCTGAGGCAGCGTCACTCATTTTCACCCCGGCCCCGGATTACAACGGCACTGTGACGATCGCATTCACAGTGACTGATGACGAGGGCGCCGTATCGACACCAGAAAACGCCATCATCACCGTCAATCCTGTCGTTGATCCTGCCATCAGTATCAACAATATCACTGTGAATGAAGGCGTAGGTATTGCTTACATCACCGTGACGCTGGACCAAGCCACGACGGTCCCAGTGAGCGTCAGCTTCACCACCGCCAATGGCTCAGCCACTGCCGGACTGGATTACATCACAACCAGCGGCACCCTAGTGTTCGCGCCGGGCGAGACCAGCCTCACCATCCCCATCACGATCAATGACGATACGGTTTTCGAAGGTCCGGAATCATTCCAGGTTGTATTGAGCGGCGCTGTTAATGGCGTGATTGCAGATGCAACAGGCGTAGTCACCATCATGGATGATGGTACTGGTGACGCCGGACTGAACCTGCCTACAGATGACAGGCCTGAAGTGGTCAGTGTCACCGGCAACTCGGCTAGTGAAGGCGGTAATCTCGAATATACAGTGACCTTGAGCAATACAAGCACGACCGACACTACAGTCACCCTGGTTCTAAGTGACGGTAGTGGCAGCGTTGCGGACGATACCACCGGTGCGATGGAAGTCAGTTTCGATGGCGGCGTCACTTATGTGCCTGTCGTCGCCGGGGTGGTGGATGTACCCGCGGGTAGTGGCAGTTTCATTGTGCGAGTGCCGACTGTAGATGACAATATTGATGAGCCTGATGAAACAATAACGCTTAGCGCTTCAACAGTGCAGAACGCTTTGCCAGTCAGTGGGGATGCAACCATTATTGATAATGACAATGCACCATCCATCAGCATTACAGGGCCGGCAACTGTTAACGAAGCTGCAGGCACCATTACCTATACCGTCACGCTGAGTAACCCAAGCGCCAGTATCGTCACCGTGGACTACAGCACACTCGATGGTGCTGCAACAGCAGGTCAGGACTATGCAAGTGCTGCGGGTACGCTCACTTTCAATCCGGGAGATTCGCTCAGCCAGACCATCACCGTAGCAATTTCTGATGACGCCATATATGAAGGTCCGGAAGACTTTCAGGTGCAAATCAGCAATCCAACCAATGCGACCATCGCCATAGCCAATGTGGTGACTACCATCCTGGATGATGGCACCGGAGATTCAAACGGCAATACCCCAAGCGATGACAGGCCATTAGTGAGTGTCGGCGACATCACAGTAGATGAAGATGCGGGATATGCCGTATTCACCGTGAGTCTGAGTAATGCTTCCCAGCTTGATACCACTTTTGCACTTTCTTTAGTTGATGGCAGTGCGGAAGGCGCTGGTGTTGATTATGGCAATGCCGGACCTGGCAACTTGCAAGTCTCTACCGATAACGGCCTGACCTGGGTGGATTCGACTGAGGTAACCATTGTCTCCGGGCAAACCAGCGTACTGGTACGTACTCCGATTACAGACGATGCTGTTGCCGAAGCTTTTGAGGATTTCACGTTAACCGTGACTACAACCGCAGGCGTTACCAGCAACCCAACTGCCTCAGCTACCGCAACCATACGCGACGATGACGCTGCAACCGTCAGCTTAAGTGCCACCAATAGCATCACCGAGGCCGGTGGAGATATTGTTTATACAGCCGCCATTACTGACGCTCCACTGACTGATCTGACAGTGACTTTGTCCAACGGGCTTACGATTATCATCCCAGCCGGTGAATTCACCGGATCCACAGTTCTGACGATTCCACCGGAAGACGATGTTTATCAGGACGCCAGAACTGTTTCGGCGACGATTACGGGCACTTCTGGCGGCGGTATTTTGATTGCCATTGACCCCGCGGCGGCCTCTACAACGATTGCGGATACGATAGACAGCACCAGTGTCACGTTGAGTTCTACCACGGACGGCGCTGCCATTGTCGAAGGCGGCAGCATCACTTACACCATTATGCTTGGAGCGCCGGTGACTGGCAGTCCGCTGACTGTTACTTTGAGCAACGGCGACAGTGTCGTTATTCCTGTCGGCGAAAGCATTGGCACTATCATCAGCGCTGTGCGTCCTGACAATGAGTACGCAGACGACACCGAAACTCTTACAGTCAGCATAGCGGGCACCTCTGGGGGCAATTACGAGCATCTTGCTCTGGTTGGCAGTGTCAGCAACACCATCGTCGATGATGCAGATACCACTACCGTCACACTGACTTCCAGCACGGACGGTCAGAATGTCACCGAAGGTGCCGGTATCGTCTACACCGCTACAGTCGGTTCTCCTGTTACTGGTAGCGACCTTGTCATTACTCTCAGCAACGGCCAGACTATCATCATTCCTGTCGGAGCAACTACGGCGGACAGCGATCCTTACATCCTGCGGGCCGATGACGAATATAAGCAGGGTGATGAACCGCTCACAGTCAGCATTACTGACGCTGTTGGTGGCAACTACGAAGACCTGAACTGGGATGGTAGCGTCAACAACACCATTGTGGATGACACGGATACGACTACCGTCACGTTGAGTTCTACTACAGAAGGTCAGAACATCACCGAAGGTGTTGGCATTGTCTACACCGCCACGGTCGGCTCTCCTGTTACTGGCAGTGATCTCGTTATTACCCTGACCAATGGCGAGACTATTACGATCCCGGTTGGAGCCACGACAGCCGACAGCGATCCTTATATCCTGCGTGCTGATGACGAATACCAGCAAGGTGATCAGGCGCTTACTGTCAGTATCACCGGCACCGTTGGCGGCAACTACGAAGATATAGACTGGATTGGTAGCGTCAGTAATACCATTGTGGATGATGCCGACACCACCACCGTTACGCTGAGTTCCACGACAGCCGGTCAGAACATCACCGAAGGCGTTGGCATTATTTACACTGCGATGGTTGGCAGTCCAGTGACTGGCAGTGACCTGGTGCTCACATTGAGCAACGGCCAGACCATCACCATCCCGGTTGGTGAGACGACAGCCAACAGCGAACCTTACATCCTGCGTGCTGATGACGAATACCTGCAAGGCGACGAAGTCCTTACGGTCAGCATCGTCGGCAATGCTGGCGGCAACTATGAGCACCTGGACCCAGTTGGCATCGTCAGCAACACCATTGTGGATGGCGCTGACACCACCACGGTCACGTTGACCTCCAGCACTGATGGTCAGAGCATTACCGAAGGCGTTGGCATTGTTTATACTGCCACGGTTGACAGTCCAGTGACTGGCAGTGACCTGGTACTCACGTTGAGCAATGGCCAGACCATCACCATCCCGGTTGGCGCCACAAGTGCGGACAGTGATCCTTATGTTCTGCGCGCTGATGACGAATATCGTCAAGGCGATGCAGCGCTCACGGTCAGCATCGTTGACGATGCTGGCGGCAACTACGAAAACTTGGACTGGGCTGGCAGCATCAGCAACACCATCGTCGATGACCTCGATGCGACCAGTGTCACGTTGACCTCCAGCACCGATGGTCAGACCATCACCGAAGGTGTCGGCATTGTTTATACCGCCACGGTTGACAGTCCAGTGACTGGCAGTGACCTGGTGCTCACGTTGAGCAACGGCCAGACCATCACCATCCCTGTTGGTGAGACGACAGCCAACAGCGAGCCTTACATCCTGCGTGCTGATGACGAATACCGTCAAGGTGACGAAGTCCTCACGGTCAACATCACTGGCACGACTGGTGGCAACTATGAAGCCATTGCGCCGGGTGGCACGGTCAGCAACACCATTGTGGATGACGCCGATGTGACCTCGGTTTCAATATCCGGCAGCACATCGGTTGATGAGGGCGATACAGCTTCATACACCGTTTCACTGACTGGTGATGCGCAGTTGACAGATGTTGTCGTCACGTTGAGCTATAGCGGTACTGCAATCGATGGTACCGATTACAACGGTGTCACGACTGTGACGATTCCGGCCGGCAGCAGCAGTGTCGATTTCGATATCACGACGATTGATGACGTGATCGCTGAAGGAAACGAAAACTTTACTATCACCATTGTCTCTGCAGTGGGCGGTAACTTCGAGAGCCTGCTTATTGATCCTGCAGGCCAGAGCGTCACGACCACGATCATCGATAATGAAAGTGCTCCGTCGCTCATTGTTGAAGAGAATCAGGCGCTCAATGGCTGGGATCTCAACGAGGCTTCCGGTTTTGCGCATTTCACTGTTTCCTTGTCTTCGGCCAGTGCAGTGGATACAACCGTGTCGTTAGCGCTGAGTGATGGCACGGCACAGGGTTCTGGTGTGGATTATGGCTCCACTGACGCGGATAACCTTCAGGTGTCGTTCGATGGGGGTGCTACATGGACCAATGCCGTGTCTGCGACCATTCCAGCCGGGTCAACGAGTTTTATTGTGCGCACGCTTATTATTGACGATGCATTGAATGAATTTAATGAAACATTCTCACTCACTGCAACTACGACAGCCGGAACGACGGATAATATATCTGCATCCGCAAGCTCCACGATTCGCGATAACGATTACAACGCGCCTGATGTCACGATTGACAATGTGAGTGTGAACGAGAATGCCGGAACAGTGACATTCACGGTTTCGCTTTCTGCCGAGAGCGGCAAGCCTATCAGCGTTGACTATGCAACGAGTAACGGTACGGCAACGGCTGGTTCGGATTACACGGCAAGCTCAGGAACGCTGAATTTTGCACCGGGCGAAGTGACCAAAACCATCACCATTGCCATCACTGATGACATGGTGTTTGAGGGCAACGAGACTTTCTTTGTCAATCTCTCAAATGCGGTCAACTCACAAATTACCGTGCCTAACGGTACAGCCACGATTATCGACAACGAAACAGCACCAACGATCAGTATCGATAATATTTCTGTCGAAGAAGATGGTGGTTATGCGGTATTTGAGGTCTCGCTTTCAGGGGTCAGCGCGACCAATACGAATTTCTGGCTTGCATTGAATAACGGGACTGCCACATTAGGGCAGGATTACACCAATACCGTGCAGATATCTACCGATGGCGGTACGACCTGGACAACTGGCACCGATGGCAGCATTCCCGCAGGCAGCACCAGTGTGCTGGTTCGTGTGCAGGTTGTGGATGATGCCTTGCATGAGCCGGATGAGACCTTTACGCTGACGGCCAATGTGACTTCCAGTAACACCAGCAATCTTTCAGCTACTGGCACAGCCACGATTCTTGATAATGACAATGTGCCAACCATCGCTAGCGTGAGTGATAACAGCGTCACTGAAGGCGGCAACCTGGTACATACCGTTACATTGAGTAACGCTTCCAGCACACCGACCACTTTTGCCTATAGCCTCACAGGGGTAACGGCGACTGCCGGTGCGGACTTCAACGATGTTCTTACCAACGCCAGTTTCAGCAATGGCGTCACTGTCAGCGGCGGCAATATCATTGTGCCAGCGGGTGTGACCAGCTTCACGGTTACATACAGCACAGTGAACGACGCGTTGGATGAACCGGATGAAACCACGGCACTGACCATTGGCGGCGTGATGGGTGAGGGTACTATTCTTGATAATGACCCAACGCCGTCGCTGAGCATCAACGACATGCCTAATATTGATGAAGCCGCGGGCACGGCCACATTTACCGTCACCTTGAATACTGCCAGTGGTCAGACAGTCACAGTGAATTATGCGACCAGCAATGGCACGGCGACAGCAGGGCAGGACTACACTGACACCAGTGGCAGCTTGACCTTTGCACCGGGTGAAACGACCAAGACCATCACGGTACCTATCATCAACGACGCCATCTTTGAAGGCAATGAGACATTCAATGTGGTGCTCTCTGGTGCGACGAATGCGACGATCAGCGACGATACTGGTGTAGGTACGATTATCGATAATGAAGTTGCACCAACAATCAGTGTTGATAATGTTTCTGCCGAAGAAGATGCTGGATACGCTGTATTTACAGTTTCGCTGTCAGGGGTCAGCAGCACTGATACTGACTTCTCGGTTGGCCTGAATAATGGCACAGCAACATTCGGGCAGGATTACAGCGATCCTATCCAGTTTTCTACTGATGGCGGCGCAAGCTGGACAACCATAACCCTCTCATCAAACGGTGTGATACCTGCCGGTAGTACCAGCGTTATGGTTCGTGTGGCGGTTGTGGATGATACGCTGAGCGAGCTGGATGAAACGTTCACATTAAGTGTTCACGTGATATCCGGCAATACCAGCAACGCTTCGGCTACTGGCACTGCTACCATTGTCGATAATGATGGATTGCCATCATTGAGCATCAACGACATACCTGACATTGATGAAGCCGCAGGTACCGCCACATTTACCGTTACCTTGAACGCTGCCAGCGGTCAGACTGTTACGGTCAATTATGCAACCAGTAACGGCACCGCGACAGCAGGGCAGGACTATACCGCTGTCAGCGGTACGCTGACCTTCAACCCCGGTCAGACCACGCAGACCATTACCGTGCCGATTACCAATGACACTGTTTTTGAAGGTAACGAGACTTTCAATGTCAATCTTTCCGGCGCGACCAACGCTACGATTGCAGACAACCTTGGGGTCGGTACCATCATCGACAACGATGCTGCGCCGACGATTGCCAGCGTATCCGTGGCCAGCGTCACCGAAGGCGGCGATCTGGTACACACCGTGACGTTGACTAATACCTCCACTACGCCGACCACTTTCGCTTATAGCCTCACTGGTACAACGGCGACTGCCGGTGATGACTTCAATAATGTTCTCACCAACGCCAGCTTCAGCAACGGTGTGACTGTCAGCGGCGGCAATATCATTGTGCCGGCCGGTGTGGAAAGCTTTACGGTCACATACAGCACAGTAGACGACACTATTTATGAGCAGAGTGAAACTACTGCACTGACGATAGGTGGCGTGACTGGTGAGGGTACTATCAACGACAACGATGCGGTGCCAACCATTTCTAGCGTGAGCGATAACAGCGTCACCGAAGGCGGTAACCTGGTGCACACCGTGACCTTGAGCAATGCTTCCAGCACTCCAACCACGTTTGCCTATAGCCTCACGGGCACGACGGCAACTGCCGGCGTGGACTTCAACAATGTCCTGACCGATGCCAGCTTCAGCAATGGCGTCACCGTCAGCGGTGGCAACCTCATTGTGCCGGCCGGTGTGGAAAGCTTCACCGTGACTTACACCACGGTGGATGATGTTATTTATGAGCCGAGCGAAACTACATCACTCACCATTGGCGGTGTCGCAGGCGTTGGAACCATTCATGACAACGATGCAGTGCCAACCATCGCTAGCGTGAGCAATAACAGTGTCACCGAAGGCGGTAACCTGGTGCACACCGTGACGTTGAGTAACCCATCCAGCACACCGACGACCTTTGCCTATAGCCTGACCGGCACAACGGCAACTGCCGGCGTGGACTTCAACAACGTCCTGACCAATGCCAGTTTCAGCAATGGCGTCACTGTCAGCGGCGGCAATATCATTGTGCCAGCGG
>CAZOZB010000002.1:0-150195 GCA_964584185.1 uncultured Methylophilaceae bacterium | reverse complement strand
TGGATGAACCGGATGAAACCACGGCACTGACCATTGGCGGCGTGATGGGTGAGGGCACTATTCTTGATAATGACCCGACACCATCGCTGAGCATCGATAGCATCAATGTGAATGAATCGGCAGGGACTGCCACATTTACCGTCACACTGAGTGCCGGAAGCGGCCAGACAGTCACGGTCAACTACGGTACAAGTAACGGTACTGCGACAGCAGGCAGCGATTACACTGCATCTACGGGCACATTGACCTTTACACCGGGGCAGACCACGCAAACCATCACTGTGCCTATCATCAACGACACGGTGGCGGAGCCGAGTGAGACATTCAATGTCGTGCTGTCCTCACCAAGCAATGCCACCATTGCGGTAGGTACTGGTGTCGGCACTATCCTGGATAACGACCAGCCGCCAGCAATTGATCTGGATGCAGACAACTCGACTGCGGCAGGCAATAACTATGTCACGACTTACACTGAGAATGGCGCAGGCGTTTCCATTGCAGACGTTGATATTGCCATCACCGATGTTGACTCTACGCATCTGGTTGGTGCAACCATTACCCTCACCAATGCACAGGCAGGAGATGTGCTATCTGTCGGAACATTGCCAGGTGATATTACCTATAGCCAGGTGGGCAACGTGGTTACCTTGAGCGGTAGCGCTACATTAGCTGATTACCAAATAGCGATTGGCGCAATCACCTTCAGCAGCACAAGTGAGAGTCCAAGTACTACGCCACGTACCATCAATGTGGTCGTCAATGATGGTCAGAGCAACAGCAATACTGCTGTGGCGACTATCAATGTGGTGGCCGTGAATGATGCACCGATCGCAGTTGCTGATACCAATAACGTGGTTGAATCTGGTGTTAACCCAGGCAATATACCTTTTGCTGGCACCCCGGTTGCAACGGGTAATGTATTGGCAAATGACACGGATGTTGATATTGGCGATACCAAGACCGTCAGTGCCGTCAATGGTGATGCAAGCAATGTAGGCACATCCATTCAAACAACCTATGGCACTATCAATATCGCTGCTGATGGTTCTTATACCTATACGCTCGATAACACGCGGCCTGCCACGCAAGCGCTGACGCAAGGGCAGAGCGTGTCGGATACCATCACTTACACCATGCGGGATGCCGCAGGTGCGACCAGTTCCACCACATTGACGATAGGCGTGACCGGGACTAACGATGCGCCTGTGCTGGACCTTGATGCCAACAACACAACGGCGCTCAACATTACCGGCGGCAACGCCAATGGCGGGGCTGGTTTCAGCAGTGGCAACGGCGGCAGTACGCATACATTGACATTTAATGTAGGCGACAACCAATCGCCGGATACAGTGAAGGCAGCCATTACGTTTACGACCATCGACAACTCATTCATCCTGCTGGTCAATGGTGCCGGCATTCACTCTTCCACAGGGTTTGAATTGGAGGATGGCGCCCTTGGTTCAGGTGAGGTGTATCTGCGATTCGCCGATGGCGGCCTTTTGACTACTCCCTGGGTTGCTAATAACAACGGACTGCCGCGGATGGAGATGGTCATCACAGAAGGTGAGGTGAGGCTTTATGCAAGCCGGCACCTTGATTCAACCGTGATGGAAGAGGTGTTCCCGGCTGGCGGCAGTTTTGTATTGCCGGACTTCACTAGCGGACTTAACAGCATCACCGTGGTTAATCCTGATGACAGAGGCGACGATGGTATTGTCGGCAGCATTGCCGTCACGGTCGAAGCAACGGGCTACTCAGGCACTTTCTTTGAAAACGGCAACCCGGTATCCATTACCGATAGCGATGTGCTGATTGCTGATGTCGATAACGGCAACATGCAAAGCGCCACCATTACACTGACCAATGCACAGGCAGGCGACGTGCTGGCGGTCGGCACATTGCCGGCAGGCATCACTGCAACGGTTAACGGCAATGTCGTTATCTTGAGCGGCAACGCGAGCCTGGCAAGCTATCAGGCAGCGCTGCATGCCATTACCTTTACTAATACCAGTGAAAATCCAAGCACCATCCCGCGTAATATCACGGTGGTTGTGAATGACGGCAGCGCCGATAGCAACACCGCCACTGCCACCATCAATGTCATCGCCATCAACGATGCACCGGTCGGCGTGGCCGATGTGTTCAATGGTGCAAACAGCGTGGTTGAAGGCACCACAGTCGTCCGCGGCAATGTGCTGGCAAACGATACCGATGTTGATTCCACGACTTTGACGGTGGCGCAGTTTGCGACTAACAGCGGCGCAACAGCGACCAATGCCAACGGCACGAACTCAATCACAACAGCGCTTGGCGGTACCGTGGTGATGAATGCCAATGGTACGTTTACCTATACGGCACCGGTGCGTAACCATGCCGATGCGATTTCCGATGTCGATAGCTTTGTCTATCGCGCCTCTGACGGCAGCCTGAATTCGGCCTGGACGACAGTGACCCTGAACGTGACGGACTCTGCTCCGGTTGCCAATCCGGATGTCGACAGTGTCGGTGTCGGATTCCGCAACCCTACAACCAATAATACCTCCACGGTTACCGGCAACGTGATTACCGGCGATGGCGGAACTGGTGGTGCAGATACGTTGGGTGCCGATGCTGCGCGTGTTTCCAGTGTTGTGTTTAATGGTACAAGCTATAACCTTGGCGCAGGTAATACGACTATTACCACCACTAATGGTACTTTGGTGATTAATGAGACTGGTAGTTACTCCTATACTTCTGCTTACCAGAATAAAGTCGTGTCACCGTCAACCGGAACTGGCAGTGGATCCAGCACGACTGCTGCCACGATAGCAAATTGGAACAGTGCAGGCATTACCATGTTTGGCTTTGATGGGTCATCGCCGATAACGGGTACTGGCAATAATAGCCAGTTGACTTTGAGTGCGTTGACGACAGCTGCTTCGAATATTGTTCGCTACCGCAATAATAGTGGCAGTAATAACGATGGTCTCGGCGTAGAAACAAACTCCGGTAATAGCGACAATAACCGTATCGAGAACAACGAACATCTGGTGCTCAACCTGAATATGTCGAGCCGCAGTACCAGCGTAACTTTAACTAATCTTGGTAGTGGAGAAAGTGCGCAATGGCAAGCCTACGATGCCAATGGCGTTCGTGTAGCATCGGGCAGTATTTCCGGTGCATCGGGTAATATCGTGACTAATACGATTACCAGCACCACGGCATTCAAGTACCTGGTGTTCTCAGGAAGTAGCAGTGGTGATGGCTACCGGATCAATGGGCTGACGGCAACGCCAGACCTTAGCAATGTCACACCAGATCAGTTCACTTACACGCTGACCGATGCCGACGGAAGTTCTTCGACAACGACACTCACGATCAGTACCGATAGCAACCCGGTAGCGGTTTCCGATTCTGCCATGGTGTACGAATCAGGGCTGCCGACGGGGACACAGGCTGGGGTATTGTCTACGGTTGCAACCGGCAACCTGCTTGCCAATGATGCAGGTATCAGCACGACAACGACAATCACCAGCATCAACGGTAATCAGGGTGTAGGCAACACAATCACTATCAGTAATGCCATAGGTACATTGGTCGTTGATAAAGTGACAGGTGCCTATACCTATACCCTGAATGGCGTGACTACCGAAGGTGTGAACGATACGCCGACCTTCAATTATGTCTTGACCGACAGTGTTACCGGACAGACGACAAATGCGAACCTGGTGGTCAATATTGTTGACGATGTGCCGATTGGTGGAGATATCGAGCAGACCTTGCAGGCGGCATCCTCCGTTTCGCTCACTTACAATCTGGTTATCATTCTCGACCGTTCAGGCAGTATGGCTTGGGATGCCAATGGCCTGCAGGCCCATCAGGCAGGTTACGACCCGACCACGGTGCGTATGGAAATCGCCAAGGATGCGCTGGCCAAACTGATCGACCGTTACGACGGGCTGGGTAACGTCAATGTGAAGATCATCGACTTCTCAAGCACCGCGAGCGGTAGTGCTGCCGTGAACGAGACCAATTGGTATATTGATGATAAATATAATGCGGTAAGTTATATCAATTCCATCCAGTCTTCCGGCGGAACGGAATACTCGACGGCTTTGAACGAAACCATCAACGGCTTTACTCAACCTGCTGCGGACAAGACGCTGTTCTACTTCATTACCGATGGAGAACCTAGCGCCGGATTCGAGGTAAATACTACGCTGCAGAACCAGTGGCAGAACTTTGTCTCGGCCAATGGGGATATTGCATTCGGTATCGGCATCGGCAGTGCATCGCTGAACGCGCTCTTGCCAATTGCTTACCCGAATGTGGATGCTGATGGTAATGGCATAGAAGACTACGCCATTAAAGTGGCCAATGCGTCTGATCTTTCAGATACGCTGCTTGCCACAGTGGATTCCGGAGTGGTGGCAGGAAATGTATCCATGCTTTCAGGTGGTGGCACCAGCGGCTTCCTCCTCGGTGCTGACGGCGGCAGTTTGCAGAGCATTGTTGTCGATGGGGTGGCTTACACTTATAGCGGTACTGGCTCCAGCGAAATGGTGATCTATACCAATAAGGGTGGTCAGTTAACGATTGATTTCCTTAGCGGTAGCTACAACTATTCGCTGACGGTCAACAAGACGATCCAGAATCAGCAGGAGGTTTTCCAGGTCACAGCCATTGACGGCGACGGCGATACCAAGACCATCAATCTCAAGGTTAACCTGGATTATGTTGCCAACCTGGATGCCAATCGCGACATCATTCTTACCAACGTGCAGGCCGGAACACCCATTACAGTATCTGCGGATGCGCTCATGCATAACGATTCGATGGGCGGGAATGCATCTGTGACAAGTGCACAGGGTGCTGTGAATGGCACTGTTAGCGGCACGGCGAATGTGACCTACGTGCCAAATGCCTCTGCAACGGCGGCGACACCGATCCGAGTGACGCAGGAGGCTTTGCTGGATACGCAGAACAACGGCCCGACACCGATCAACGATGATCGCGCCAATGCCTTCCTGCTGGCGCGTGACGGTTTCGGCACAACGCTGCCGGGTGGTCAGGCCTGGGCGGTCGATGTGGCTGGCGTTAGCCAGGTCTTCCGTGGCCGTATCGATAATCGCTCTACCGGCAGTGTGCGCGACCTGGATTATGTGAAGGTGGCGCTATTCAGCGGTGAGCGTATCTTTATTGATGTCGATAACCAGTCGCGCGGTATCCGGGCATTTGTCGAGTATTACGATGCCAACGGCGTGTTGCAGACCTTTACCGTGCCGGTCACGGGAACAGGAAATAACCTGGCACCCAACGGCTACTTTGTCGCGCCTACCGATGGCGAGTTCTTCATCCGCTTGCAGTCGGATGGAACGGGAACGACGAACAACACCAATTACGATCTGATCGTGACGCTGGATCAGGTGAAAGGTCCGCTGACGGAAGCCGGCCAGTTTGATTACACCATCACGGAGAATGGGGTGTCTTCCAGTGCCACGGCCGATGTATTCCATGTTGCAGGAAATACCATCAACGGTACTGATGCCGATGAAATCCTGATCGGCGGCGGCACCAACGATATTCTGTATGGTGGCGGTGGCAACGATGTGCTGATTGGCGGCAACGGTAACGACCAGCTATTTGGCGGCACTGGTGCCGACCGCCTGGAGGGTGGTGCAGGCAATGATATCCTTGATGGCGGTGCCGGTAACGACATCCTGATTGGTGGTGCCGGTAACGACACCATGACCGGCGGTCTTGGCGCTGACGTATTCAAATGGTCGCTGGCCGATGCCGGTGCGGCAGGCGCACCGGCACAGGATGTCATCACTGACTTCGATACCGTGGCCGGAGGCGACAAGCTTGATCTGCGCGATCTGCTGCAAGGCGAAATCAGCCAGGGTGTCGGCGCTAACCTCGAAAGCTATCTGCACTTTGAAAAAGCCGGATCCGATACCATTGTGCATATCAGCAGTAATGGCGGTTTCAGCAATGGTTATAATGCATCGAACGAAGTGCAGACCATTACCTTGCAGAATGTCGATCTGGTTGGCTCGTTCACCAATGACCAGCAAATCATTCAGAACCTGGTAGATAATCAAAAACTGATTACCGATTAAAGCTGCAAGTGATGGAAGGCATGAAGCTTCATGCCTTCCATCACTCAGTGCTGATAACTACTTTTTTGAAAGGTCTCTATGCCCTATGTATTGAGAAATGCTGATGGCAGTATTCGGGCCATTTCAAGAATTGAGCCGAATAATGAGGCCATGGCTGCTAACCCTGCGTGGGAAAGTGTTGATGAACATGCAGCTGATTATTTGCTGTTCTTAGAATCGGCCATCTCCGTAGCCGATCCGTTTCGTGAAAGCGATATTCACCTTGCACGAGTCCTGGAAGATCTGATCAGCGTGCTCATCGAGCGCGATGTGATTCGATTCACAGATCTACCCGAGGCCGCGCGCAAACGTCTGCTTGAACGGCAGGCTTTACGCCAGAAGAAGACGCAGCTTTCAGATATCCTGGACGATACTACAGACAAACTGTTCTAGCAGAAATGGAATTCAGTATTATTTGATTGCAGGCCCAGTCATGCCGTCAGCACCTAGTTCCGGCAATCGGTTCATCTCCGCTTCTGTTTGTACGCCTTCGGCAATCGTCATCAAACCAATCGAATGCGCAATCAGGCACAGGCCCCTGAAGAAAGCCTGGTTACCGGTATTGTTATCAATGCCGCTGACTACCGATACATCAATCTTGATGTAATCCAGACCCAGGTCATGCAATTCGCCGAGTCGTGAGACATAGGCGCCGACGTGTTCAATACCGATTTTGCAGCCTAATGGTTTTAATGCATTGCAGAACATGCGGAACTCCTCCAGATGTTCGAACGCACCGCGCTCAGGCACTTCCAGCCATAAGCGTTGTGCGCAATCCGGTTTGCTCGCAATGAGATTAGCGACCTGCTTGATGAATGCCGTGTCGCAGATGGCTCTGGTGGATATGTTCAGGCCAATGTCATCACCGCCCAGACTGAGTTCTTCCAGTGCCTTCTCAATCACCATCACATCAATTCTTGCCACCATGTCCAGGCGGTTTGCCCAGGAGATGAATTCCCCTGCCGGCAACCAGAAATCGTCATCTCTGAGCTGCATCCTGACGGGACTTTCCTGGTGGATGACTTTGCCATCTGCAGCCAGAACCGGGTAATGCGCAAGTTTCAGTCGCTTGGCTTTGAGTGCATTGTTAAGCAGTTTTCGCCATTCAACTTCATCTTTATCCTGCATGTTCCCAACATCATCGTTGCCAATCACGTGCAGCACATCAGGGCTGTTCCGGGAGATTTCGTCCAATACGCTGCTGATCAACTGATACATGCTTTCTGCCGTATCGTTTTTGGTGAATTTTGCGCAGACGGTAGGCAGTTTGAAATCAGGCAGGGTTTGTTGCAGGCCAGCGGCCTTGATAAGCAAGCCTTTGACAGTGGATGCAAAAGCAAAGCCGTCAGTCGGAACGCTAGAAAATACCGCAAAATCAGTTCCAGACAATCTGCCTGCCAGCACATTGGCGTCGCTGGCCGATAACTTCTCCATCGCCTCGCCCAAACGGCGGAGCAATGCGTCAGTATCTTCATGGCCCAGTGTTCTGTCTATATTTGATAGATCACTCAGATGTGCGATCACCAATACACCCTCATTAAATTCTGCCTCCTGGCTGACGAGTGCATCCACGCGGCTAAAGAAATACTGGCGATTCATCAATTTGGATGTGCCGTCGTAGTTGGCTTCCAGCCTTAACTTCTCCAACCGGTGCGACTCTTCCTCCAGCATTTTGCGGATGCGTTTGGTTAAGCGATTCATCGCTTTAACAACAACCTTGAACTCGGAGGTCTGCGGTTCTTTGATCGTAATAAAACGACGTTGGCCGATAGCTTCAGCCTGCTTAACGACATCGCCCAGTGGCCTGAGTATTCTTTTGAGAAGTAAGCTGCCGAAAAAAGCACTGAGAAAACCGATAATCAGGCTGACCAATAGCATTGTCTGGCTGCCGCGCCAAAGATCCTCATAAGCGAATCTGGCATCGCTCTCGATACGGACCCGGCCAAATTGCGACCAACCGTCCTGCACTTGTGCATAACCGGGCTGTGCCTCCATTGCCACCAAGGTGATGAACCAGGCAGGTGCATCTATCTCCTGGCTTTCCTTTTTGCGCTCAACAATGATATTGCCATCCTGGTCGGAGAGTCTTATCAACTGGTAATGACCGGCGTCGAATTGGGCTGATATCAATAGCTCGATATTGACGAGATCCTTTTCCATCTGCGATATGGTCAATGCAAGAGAGGTCGCGTTATCGATATTCTTTTCTTTAAGCTGCTCAACCAGATAATTCCGACTGGATGCGATACTGGTGACGATGCTCCCACCGAAGACAATCACGACCAGTAGTATGGTTGCAATCCATAATTGTTTGATTAAAGACATATCAATATCCCCATTTTATTTACTCTATTCCCTCGTTTTTTGCACGTTCTAGCAAATCGCGCCAGCGCGACAAGTGTGCTGAGGAATCTCCCCTGGAACTGCTCGAACCACCTACCCATAGACCTTCACTGTTAAAACCGAAAATCGGCTTCAGATCCGTTCTTCTTGAAGCAATCCTGAGATCGCTGATCATATTGTCCAGAATCAGCGGTTCTGCATTCGGTAATGCATAGTAACTAAGCACCATGTGTGCCTGAAATATTTTGCTGTTGGGACCGCCGATCTGGGCGCGTACATAAGTCAATCTCAGCTTGTCGTTCGGTACACCTAATTCACGCAGAAAAAGATACTTGGCAATACTGTAATCCTCACAGTCCCCAGCCTCTCGTCCTAGTGATTCAAGCGGCGTTGCCCAGTAATCGGACTTACCCCAGATATTGATGTCATCATCAAAGATACGGATTTTGTGATTGACGAACTCATTGATTCTTTTTAATTTCTCCTGCTCAGTTGCTGTTTCCAGCTGGCTAAAGAGCGCTCGAAGTTCAGCAATGTTCTGCTGAGCGCGAGCACCGTACTGCTGGCCTGCGAGAATATGTAAACGATCAAAGTTGATAGCGGCGATCGCGCTGGAAGACAGTAAGCTGATTATTAGGAGGGTAATGGGCCAGGCGCTTTTGCAGAGAGCGAATCTGAAATTCAGAATAATGCGTAAAGGCTGACGGTTAAGCATTGTTAACTCGTTTGACAGTAATTCTTATTTGCTTTAAAACGTGGCATAGGGATTGCACCACACATTAAGAATGGATTTTATTTTTATTTGAATGATTAAGTCCAATCTGTTAATTTGCATCATAACTTATTGAAAAAACATAAAATAATAGACTGATCGAAACTCGAGGGGAAAATCTTAGGTAATGTGTCAACCAAAAACAGAATGCAATAACTGTCGGCTTTTCATCACTGCTGTCATCGCAGTGGCACTCAACCTTTCAACGGCAGTGCAAGCAGAAACTTTAGTTACTTTACAACAAATCGTTGAAAAGACCGTGACTTCTAATCCTGAAGTCCAAGCCAGATATCATAATTTTACGGCCGCTGAACAAGAAACTTTGGTGACCAGGGGCAATTTGTTACCACAGGTGGATTTGACTTCCAATTTCCGCAAGCAGGAAGATGTCGGCCCTAACCTGGGTAATAACAATATCCCTGAAAGGCAGACAGCTTTAGTGCTGCGTCAGATGTTGTTTGATGGTTTTATTACATCTAAGGAAGTAAATCGCTTAAGCCATGCCTCGCGGGTTCGTTATTATGAGTTGCAAAGCAGCATGCAAGAGATTGCATTGCAGGCATCGAGTACCTATCTGGATATTCAGCGCTACCGCCAACTCACCACTTACGCGCAAGACAACTATATTTCCCACAAGCAGTTTTATGACCGCATTGAAGAGCGCGTTGCGGCCGGTGTCGGTCGCCGTGTCGACCTGGAGCAGGCTAATGGTCGTCTTGCGCTGGCTGAAGCCAACCTGCTAACGGAAACCACTAACCTGCATGATGTGATGGCCAGATATCAGCGCCTGATTGGTGAACTGCCGCCTGACACCTTGCCGGAATTTGATTTTGCTGCATTAGGGGTCTCCAAATCCGCGATGGAAGCGCTGGAGCTGGCGTACAAACAGAATCCTGAGCTTCTGGCCGCGATCGAAAATATCGTAGCGACAGAAAACGAAGTGAAGAGTAAACGAGGCAGCTATATGCCACGGCTGGATTTCCAGGCCAGAAAAGTGCTGAACACCAGCTCTGATGGCAGAGACAGTACCCAGGCCGCAGATGTCATGGAGTTGACATTGAACTTCAATCTATTCAATGGCTTGTCCGATCGCTCATCTATCAATCAGGCTGCTGAAAAGCTGATCAGCACACAGGATCTGCGCGATAAAGTCTGTATCGATACCAGGCAGACTGTCGTCATTGCCTACAATGATATTGAGCGCCTCAGGGAGCAACTCGTATATCGTGATCAGCATCAATTGTCGATAGAAAAAGCTCGCGAGGCTTATCGCAAGCAATTTGAAATTGGCCAGCGTACCTTGCTGGATCTGCTTGATACCGAGAATGAGTATTTCCAGGCACGACGTGCCTACGCCAATACCGAATACGATATGAAAACGGCTTATGCCCGTACCTATGCAGGGCAGGGTGAGTTGTTGAATAAACTGGGCGTTGTGCGTACAGGCTTGCCGGATTTCGGCCGTGCGGAATACTTCGATAGGCAAAACGTCTGTCAGGCAATTGCACCGCCAGTGCTAAAAATTGATAAGCAAGCATTGCTCGCCAATGCCCGGCCGCTTAGTGATACTGTGGCTCCGCTTAAAACGGTAGATGTTACTCAGACCCAGACTATCGCACCTTTAAGCCAGGAAGCTGCTGTGATGGCACGTCTTGAAGGGTGGGCCAAGGCTTGGCAAGATAGAAATCTTGATGCTTACCTGAGCTACTACGCGGAGAAGTTCACGCCATCCTATGGCATGAGCAAAGCCACATGGCTCAAACAACGTTCCCAGCGGATTAAAACGCCGAAGAAAATCGACTTGGCGTTGCAAAACATCAAAATCACCGTGAATGGCGATAAAGCCACGGCACAGATCAAAGAGCCACAAACAGCGCTTGCTGATTTCGGCCAGTCCTATAGCAATTCACTTGGGTACAAAGACGAAGTGAATAAGGAACTGGAATTCGAGCTGATCGAAGGCAGTTGGCAAATCGTGCGTGAATCGGTTGTAGATTGCATTAGTGGTCCATGCGAATGGCAGGTGAAGAATCCTTCCGTGACCGATGCGTTGAATCTTTGGAGAAACGCTTGGGAAGCACGCGATTACGATGCTTATGTTGCCATCTATGCGGATAGCTTCACACCAGAAAAATTTGCCAGCAAGGAAGAATGGCAGCAAGACCGCAAAGCTAAATTGGAACAAGCTGGAGACTTGGAGATCAATCTCGATAACATCAGGATTGATGCCAAAGATGATACGGCGGTGGTTCGCTTCAAGCAAACTTACAAGTCAGCCAGGTACTCAGACGCTGTGAACAAGGAACTGCATATGCAGAACATCTCTGGGAAATGGTTGATTATTAAAGAGGCAGTTAAGTAAGTGTGGTTTCCCCTAAAGTTCTGTGCGCTTTAGATTAAAAAATCGCCGCTACGGTGTTAGAATACGCACCTTGTTTTGTTAGCTATCGGCAACAAGGTCGGCAGATTGCCCGGGTGGTGAAATTGGTAGACACAAGAGACTTAAAATCTCTCGACTTAACGGTCGTGCCGGTTCGATTCCGGCCCCGGGCACCAATCCAGTATTTCATGTAGTATCAATCCTTCACTTATCAAGAGAGCATCATGAGGCATTCGGGACTAATCCTCCTCGTCGTTATCATGCTGATATTTGATGTCAAGGCTGAACCTTCCCATGCCGATGATCGGGTTGCCCCGTCCTATTCTTTCCTGGTCGGCGTTTATACCGATCGGGAGGATCAGGGCATCGGCTTGCTCTCTTTTGATCCGCGCAGCATGGTGCTGACCTCTAAAGTGATCGCCTCCGGTGTAAAGAACCCTTCATTCGTTATCGCCAATCGGGCCCGGGATATTGTTTTTTCAGTTGAAGATATTGCCGGAGCCGGAGAACGGGGCGGCAAGGTCAAATCGTTTGCATTTGATCGTGAGACTGAAGGTCTCGAACTGCTCAGCACTGCCGATACTTTCGGTGCTCATCCGTGTTACCTCAGTCTGGATCCTTCTGAACGTTTTCTGATTGTTGGCAATTACGTCAGCGGCAATTTCAGCGTCTATGAAATATCGGACGGCATATTGAATCATGTGCAGACCATACAGCATCAGGGCCGCAGTGTTAACAAACAGCGGCAGGGCAGCGCCCATGTGCATAGTGCGGTATTCCACCCGAACGGCAAGCAGATGCTGGTTGCCGACCTGGGTACGGACAGGATTCATATTTACGATTTTCATCCAGAGCAACCGCAACCGTTTTCCCAGGCCAGCCCAGCCGATTTCCCGGTAAAACCAGGTTCCGGGCCCAGACATATGGTGATTCATCCCGATGGCAGCCAGATTTACCTGATCCATGAATTGACGGGCCAACTGGGTGTGTATGCTTATGACAGCGGGAAAATCAGCCAATCCCAGATCGTGTCTTTAACCGATAAGAAGTTCTTCGGAAATGTTCAGGCTGCAGAGGTAAGAATCTCGCCTGACGGGAAATTTCTCTACGCTTCGAATAGATGGGATGCCAATCAGATCAGTGTTTTTGAGATCGGCATGGATGGCGTGGTGTCTCTGATCCAGACGATATCAAGTGGCGGCAGGACGCCCAGGAATTTCAACCTGACCCCGGACGGTCGTTTTTTATTGGCAGCAAATCAGGATTCCAACGATATTCATGTGTTTGAACGAGATATACAGACCGGCCGACTGAAACCTACCGCCTTGAAACTGAGTGTCAATAAACCCGCATACCTGTTTCCCTTGAATTGATGGAATGCCCGGTAGGTTCAAAACTGGTTCTGCCTTAATCCACGTCGGCAGTTTTGCTAAAGACCGACGCTAGATGTTCTTCTCGCTGATTTTTTTCAAGTCATCAACTATTTCCTGCGAGTGCCTTGAAGTGTCCACGCTCAAATACACCTTTGCAATCTTTCCCTCTGGGTTGATCAAATAAGTGTAGCGTTTGGCAATCTTGATGATGCCCAGATTAGTCAATGCACCATAACTGTCAGCTACTTTGCCATCCTTGTCGGAGAGTAAAGGGAAGGGGAGATTGTATTTCTTGGCGAATTCAGCATGTGATTCGGTGTCATCCACACTTACTCCGACCACCTTCGCGTTCAGTTTCTCAATCTGGAATAAGTCGTCGCGGAAAGCACATGCCTCTTTTGTGCAGCCAGGGGTATCGTTCTTGGGATAAAAATACAGTACTAACCACTTACCGGAATAATCTGCCAGCTTATGCTGCTGCAGTTTCGCATCCGGCAGGTTGAAGTCTGGCGCAGCCTCGCCTACCTTCGGTGCGCTGCCAGCAAAGCTGATTGAACGGAATAACAGGAAAGTCAGCACAATAGCCGCAATAATGGCAGCAAGTTTCATATTAATATTCCAGGTTTAAAATTAAGTGTGTGAAAACACATATTAATGACAGTTTTTATTATTCTAAATTCGCAGATGCATTAAATATGAGAAAATAACGCCGTTGCCCCCGTAGCTCAGTGGATAGAGCATCCCCCTCCTAAGGGGAGGGTCGCACGTTCGATTCGTGCCGGGGGCGCCAAAAAAACATAATAAAAACATTTACATAGGTCATATTTTCCCTCTCCCTCATATCTCGCAATTCTACTTAATTCTACCTGTTTCTACACACTGAGTGTGTTGAATTTGTGTTGATATGCTGCGATTCTCTATGTCCTGACAAGACATTAAATATATTTATAATCATTGGGTTACTTTGTATTGACTTTATGTGATGTCATTGTAGAATTGTGTTGTACAGTGGAAAACCATTTCGGACGCCCACTCTAAACCAATAGGAGACAACTAATGACTTTTAACCCAACTTCCTGAAATCATTAGCGGGATGCAGCTTTGCTGCTGGTTGGGCTGGAGAATTTAGATGTCTCAAGCACTTCATAACTATCTGGAAGCCCTTCCAGATATCGTTTCGCCAGAACAACTGGCTGAAATCATTGGTACGCAGAAAGCTACGGTTTATCAACGTCTGTGGCGTTTGAAGCATGGCCAAGCGGGTGAGAACGCACTTCCCAAGTTCCTCAACATTCCTGGTACAAATAGGATCGGATTCCTGAAGGCGGATGTTGCTGCATGGTTCATCGCAGCCCAAGAAACTCCTCGGGCGAAAAACAGAAACCTAAAACCACGTCGTGGCCGCCCTTCGAATAAGTCGATTGTGGAGGCACGGTCATGAAATCAGCCTCCAGCTTGAAAAGGAATTATTTCCGCCGGCCGGCGATCCGCCAGCTAGTTCCCGATTTGAAGCTTCTTCTTTGCGTTCTCCAGGTCTCATGTGAGTCGCACGTTGGTTGTTGGGTGCCGAGCGGCATATCTGACGATTGTGGGCTTTCTTTGGAGGCGTTAGAGGGAGGGATGCGGAATTTGCAGAAGAATGGTTTCATTTTAATTGATGTCGCAACAGGAGAAATATTTCTTACGGACTTTTTCAGAAACAACGCCTTCAAAGGTCCCATGCGGATGCAACAGGCTTTGGGCGATTTTCGGCAGATCGAGTCTGAGACGTTGAGGAATCGGGTCGTGGAGGCGGTCCGCAAGAGCCCAGAATGTGGCCTTAATTCTGATTTATTTTCAGAAAAACAATTAAATCAAAGACTTAAAAACCAAGAACAAGATCAAGAACAAGATCAAGAAAAAAACAACAACGTCGTTGTCGGTTTTGATCTTCCTGAAACCTTGGCTGGATTCGAAAACGTCGTCGAGTCAGCCCTGTCGGCAAATAGCCTGAACAAGGAGCAGATGCAGCAGCTTCTCTCGGATCTTGCGCGTTTTGTGCAGGCCGGGAAGGTCAAAAACCCAGGCGGTTGGATTGCATCCATGGCAAAGTTGATGGCAGAAGGCAAATATTTGGCTCAGCCGCAGCCAACGCTCAAACGGAACAACTCGTTCCATATTGCTCCTGCACCGAGCAGGTCTTTTTCACCACCTGGATCCGCACTCGACGCTTTGCGGGGAGGTCGAGCCAATGGATGAAAATTTCGATTTAAAAGCTGAGATTCACAGTCTGGGATTTTCTGTCAGCCAAGTGCCGCATGATCAATTCGTGAAAAATTACTTAGCTGCGCTCAGGGAGCAGGGTATCGGCATTACCGTTGTCCATCTACGGACTGGGCTGGAATTGGACGTATCTTGAAAACAACCAAATCGAACCCGGCTTTGCCGGGTTTTTGTTACCCACAGGCTGCCTGCGAGAGAGGTGCTGCAGCCTATGGATAACAAAAAAATACATCACCCTTGTCAGGGCTTTTCGTGACGACCTATCGTGACCACTTGCCTAGCAGTAAGTGGTTCACGATAAGTCATCATGTATTGAACTCACGTTCAATACCCACCCAGCCGCGCGGGGCGCTCTTGGGTGGGAGGCTCCGCCTCTCGTGCCTTTTTTGCGCTGGACGCGCGGCAAAAGCCACGATTCACCGCGTTTGCATGCTGGACGCATGCGGCACTTGGAGGGCGCGCCCTCTTAAATCTCTGGTGTCCTGGACGGACCCCGCCGATTTAATTCACCCGGGGCAGCGGCGCGACTGTCGTCGCTTGCCCAACCCCTTTCCAGACGCGCCAGTTTCCAGTTTGCACTGTTAACCGGCTTGCCCTCCGGGTGACCTGTACGGTCATCTATAAAGGGGTTGGGCAAGCGACTCTGTCGAGTCACTCGCCGCTGCCCCGGGCAGGTGCGTTACAGCATCCACTGGGGTGGCTGCTTTCACCTATTTCGCTAGGGCGAAATAGCCAGCCCTAGAGTCGCAACCCAACCCGCTGGGGCGGGTGTGGCTTGCTCGTTCAGCCTGCCTGCGGACAGGCTTCACCAGGCACGACCTGCGCGCCCTTGGGGGCGCTTCGATCTTGGCATCCTAGGGGATGCCAGCCTGCTCCTCCGGCCTTCGGGAAGGCCTGCGCAAAACTTCCCAGCTGTCGCCGGCAACTTTTTTTGCCATCTCAATCCCGCATAGCCACAGCGTATACAAAATAAGCATCGATTTTGGCTGTTTTACGTGAATCCTCTGGGCTGATTTTGATGGCAATCTGAACTCCTGCTTTTTGATTTGGAGGGTCTGTCGTGGATGCGGTTGGCGAACAATTTTTACTTTTTGCGGGACGGAACTGCCTGGAGTTTTACGGGCTTTTCCTGTTCTTCGGTGGCTGCATTTCGGCTTGCGCCGTGCTTGCTGCCATTGGCTCGGAAAAACATCGTGCCACGTTCTTCCGTGCCGCGCTTGCGGGTGTCTTTTTTGGATTCTTGCCGTTTTTTGCCTTCAATTTCTTCATTCAGCCGTATTTCGCGAGCCGCGGGGTTGTGCCTTTCGCGCAGACGGAGCTTTTGAAATTTGTGGCTGGGATTTTTGCTGGGCTGAGCTTCAGTCTGCTTTGGCTGCGGACGGTCGCGCCCTGGCTGTCAGATCAATCGAAAAAGTTCAAGCGCGGAACTAGCCTGGAGAGAAACAAAAAGACCGATGTTCGCAAAATCGGGAATTTCCTGCCGGCACCAGTTGGGCAGTTCAATCCGGTGAAATATTGGGCCGAGAAAAAAGGGTTTTTTCTCGGCCTCGACGAGTCGAAAAAGCCGGTTTATTTTTCTGACCACTTGCCCCACGTGCAGGTCGCGGGAACCACTGGTTCTGGCAAGGGCGTTTTTTTGAGCATGCTGGCGTCACAGTGTGCCTGGCTCGGTGAACCTGTGATTTTTCTTGATCCCAAGGACGACGAGTGGGCACCCCACGTTCTGGCCAATCTGTGTCAGACCCTGAAAATTCCGTTTCACCTGGTTGATTTGCGGCCTGCGGCCGCTCATCAATTTAATTTCTTTGAGGGGGCGACAAAGGAAGAGGTCGAGGAGCTTTTTCTTGCAGGCTTCAGCTTGTCGGAAAAAGGCTCCGACAGTGACTTCTACACCATTGCCGACCGGCAGGCCGCCGGCGAGATGGCTGCAGAAATTGCGGCGGGCAAACACACTCCCGCCAGCCTGCACAAGCTGCATGGGGAGGCGCTTGCCGGGAAGGCGGCAAAGTTCGCCGGGATGCTGCGGGAAATGGCGGAAATTGCTTGCGTGAATGCAAGGCCTGGGGCTGGGCTGGACTTCAAGAAATTCATTGCTTCGCCTGGCGTCATTTATGTCTTGGGCAGCATGCGCAACGCGAAAGTGATTCGGCTGCAGCGGATGCTTTTGATCAAAGTCATCCAGCTCGCGGAAGCGCGAGACCGGACACAGGTTCAACGCAAGATCTGCGTTGTCCTCGACGAGGCCAAATACCATCTTTCTCGCCCTGCGCTGGAAGCGCTGGGCGCTGCCCGCGACAAGGGCGTGCATGTCGTGCTGGCGCACCAATCCCTCGACGATCTCCGGGATTGTCCGGCAGATCTGTCGCCTGATGCGGTCGTGGGTGCCGTAATGGAGAATTGCGCTCTAAAACTGGTCTATCGGGTGCAAGACCCGACAACAGCGGAGTGGTTTGCGCGTAAGTCCGGTCGCATCGAGGTCGACAATGAGTTGCGCCGCGTCAGCATGAATGCTGCCTTGGCAGAAACAGTGGATGGCGATCGCGTGATCTCTCAGGCCGAGCGTTTTCTGATTGATGAAAACATGATTCTCAATCTGCACTCGGCTCAGGGTGTCTTGTTTGGCCATGGCTTGCCGAAGTTCATCCACACATCTCCCATCACCATTCCCAAACTTTCAGCTGATCAATTGCGGCCGCAGAGCGTCGCAGGCGACCGTCTGCCGACCGCAGATGAGTTGATTTCTCTTCCAACCAAGAAAACAGAAACGGAGGCATTCCTTGCATCTTTTGAACGATAAAAAATTGATTGCGGCGCGAGTAAAGGAGAAGCGGCAATTGGTCCTGGCGTGGCTTAAAACCGAAGGTTTCAGCACGGCTGAAATCATCGGGAAAGTCTTGCAACTGAAATATAGGGCAAACCGCCTCACACTGCAGCGCATGGCCGAGGAGGGTTTGATCGAGGAGCACAAAATCGAAGGTCTTGGCGGAACGCTCAAAGTCTGGGGCGTAACGCCCCATGGTGCGATCGTGGGTGCCGACCTCCAGAGCGATGCTCCGGATTTCGGATACTTCGAGCCTGGCCGGCTCTCAGCCAACACCATCCAGCACGCACTTGCTGTGCAAGAGGTGCGGCTTGATCTGCAGAGGCGGGGGTGGACGGGATGGAAAACCGATCGCCAGTGCCATCAGCTGAAGCCTGCTGATGGGTGGCTGAAGGTGCCGGATTCCATTGCAACAGATCCGCATGGCCAGCTTGTGGCCATTGAGGTCGAGAGAACCTTCAAAACCGTAAAACGTTACCAGGCAGTGATTTCATCCTACTTGCAGATGATCAACGGTCAAAAAGTCCACCGGGTTCAATATTTCTGCCCCAAGCCGGGCATGGCAGAGCGGTTAAGGGCGATTTTTCAGAGCATCAGGACAATACCGGTACGGGGGCAATCGACAAGCCTTACGCCGGCACATTTACAGAGATTCTCATTCACCGATTTAACCAGGAAGGAGCAGTAACCATGGCAGACGAAGTAACCAGAAGTGACAACAGCGGCTCGATTTTTTTGAACAATCGGAAAACAGACAAAATGCACCCGGACATGACAGGCTCTGCCGTCGTGGCCGGGCAGGAGTTCTGGGTCAGTGCTTGGGTCAAGCCGTCAAAAAAGGATGAGACCACAAAATATATTTCACTGAGTTTTCGCCCAAAACAGGGCGGGACGGATCTGGAGCAATTCATTCCAACATCTTCTGTTCAGCCACTTGCTGAGCAGCCAGAAACAGAATCGGAAAAGCAAACCCATGACCCGGAAAATTTAAAGGAGGTGGCTTGATTTTTGGTTTTTGTGGGTTAGAAAAATATCAGGGCGGCGATTTTCGCCGCTCATTTTGAATCTTAGGAAAGGTTTTTTGAATGAGCAAAAGCGATGAAGTGTGCGTGGTCTTGTTAAAGGCAACATCTATCATCACTGCGGCCTTAATTGGGTTTGCTTTTGGGCAAGCCTATCAGCTTGATGAGGGCTGTGAGGAAATTCAGGTTCAACAAATCAGAAAGGAAGTCGAATGAAAGTTTTTATTATTTTTGTGGCGCTAATTCTTAGCGTTGGCTGCTCAGAAACCGAGTCGGCCGAAACCGTGATAGATCCTTGGAATCTTGTCAAAAACACGATGATGGCCGCGGATCAGCAACGAGCGACCGCTGCCAACATTCAGCAGCTTGTCATCCAGCAACAGGATTTCATCCTGCAGACCAGAAACCTGGCCACAGTCAGTGATGTCCTTGTGAAGCAGGCCGTCGACCGTGGCATGCTGCCAGGCGCTGCCTACGGCATCCGGGATGGTGTACGTATTGCAGAGCAAGCAGCAGGTATCTATGGCACTCTAAAATCAAGCCAGGATGAGCTCATCAAAATGCTTGGGGTGATGAACAGGATCGAGGAGCTTTCGAAGACCGTTGAGCGTCAGGCCGTAGTTGCTGGCATCAACCCCGGAATGGTCTTGCAGCAACAAGCGAGAGAGGCAGAAGCTGGGAGGGGCTATGCGGCAAAGGAATATGCCAGACTGACAAGTGAGCTAGGTCAACTTCAATTTCATCAGAAGCGGATGGATTCGATTGCGGAACACCTTCCTTCGTCATCCGGTGCACAGCAGACATTGCAAATGCTGGCGTTGCAGAACGGTGTTATGAGCGACCAGCTTTCTCAGATGCTGACGATTCAAACCAGCCAGGCTGCGTCACAACAGAAACGTGACATGCAGCTCAGTGACGAACAACTGCGTCACTGGCACATTGAAATGCGGGCGCTGGCCAATCGGTGCAGGATGGGAAGCCGTTCAAACAAATGCACTGAAGCAATGAAATATTATGAGGAACATATGAGGGGGCGTGATGGATATCGCTGAGTCAATTGCAAAGGCGAGCAAAGCCATAGACGCAGCCCTCGCCTTCCCCCTTGATACACTGCAGGGCGAAGGAGTCACGCTACTGGCTCTGCTTTCTGTCCTGGCATTCATTATGGCGGGTTATAGAACGATGTTGCATGAAAACCCAAACATCCGGAGCTTAGTTTCACAGCTGGTTGTGACGGCTGCCGGTATTGGTCTAATGGCGTGGGTTGTCGGATCCGGCTTCGGCCTGATCTTTGTGGAAGGCATAGACGGTTCGATTGGCAAGGCGGCTGATATGATTTTCCCAGGTGCCAACTCAAGCGACACGATGGTACTTGCTGGCGAAGCCTGGCTGGTTATTTACACGGCTGTTTCGGATGGCGTTGGGCGGATCTATGAAGGTGCCTGGGCGTTGGAGGTGTTGACTGTGACTGCCAAGAATATTGGCGCACTGGCAGGGCTTGTCATAGCCTTGGTAATGGTTGCTCTCAACATCATGGCGTTTTTTTCATTGCAAATATTGAGTGTAATGCTGCTGAAACTGGCTTTGTTAATTGCGCCGCTGTTTTTGCCCTGGCTCCTGTTTTCCCAAACCTCATTCCTCGCCGCGAGCTGGCTGCGGTTTTTTCTGTCGGCCAGTCTACTCAAGTTGTTAGGTGCTGGGCTACTGATGATGTCAGTCAAAATGGTGCAAGGCATTTCAGATTTGTTGACGCCTGATGCCGACCCTGTGACGTCTTTTTTTGCAGCCCTAATTCTGTCTGGGGTCATGCTTTCAATTCTGTATGTTGCGAAGAAAATCCCTGAAATGAGCAGAGAGTTAGTTTCTGCAGGCGTGCTTAGAGGAGGACTATGATGATGGGGGAATGAACATAATGAAAAGCCCGGCACTGTCGGGCTTTTTACATTGTTAGCCCAATTTTGCAACGAGCTCAGCTGCACTGATTTGATAGTACCGGTTCAGCATCCTCAGATCCTGATGTCCAGTAATCCTGGATAGTTCTATAACATTGGGTACACGTTGGGCGATTCGGCTGATGGCCTCATGCCTGATGTCATGAAATCGTAGGTCGGTTAAATACCGTTCATCGGGATCGATCTCTTTTGTCTTACATTCCTTCTCATACTTTGCACGTGCACGGTCTCTGGCGCGTTCAAATGCCTGGCTGATATATTCACCCCTCAATCCAAAAATAAAACCGTCTAATCGCTTAGGAAGCGATTCCAGAAGTGCGGCAGCCTCCGATGAGATGGGGGCGGTAAAGCTTTTGCCATTTTTAGTATCGAGAAGACGGCAAGAGGGTGTTTTAGGATCAACATGGATGCGCATCAGATTAGATATTTGTGAGCGTCTGAAGCTTGTGTATAAAGCAAACTTTACTATGTTGGCCAGCTCAGCACTTTGAGTGTGGCTGCAGATCGCCTCGATCTCTTCATTACTTACTCGTCGCTCGCGGCTGTCATCGACCGTTAGTTTCTTAACCTGGGGAACCCCAAGAGGCAAGATGATTTTGCAATCATTGTGCGCATAACCAAGCAGGCGCTTAAGCGTGGTGACCTCTCTGTTTACGCTGTTTTCTGCAATAGTCTCAAGCCTGGTGTTCCTGTACTTGATGATGGCATCCGTGGTGATGGCGCCCAGGATCTTTTTACCCAGCTCTTTCTTGATGGTGCGTAAGCGACTTTTTTCCTGTGACTGGGCTTTGAGCGTTGGTAGAACGTGCTTTTCATAGTCCTCTATCAATTCGCCAAGCGTTTTACGCTCTGCCTCCATCGTATTGATGAAGATGCCTCGGTCTATCTCAGACTCTGTTTTACGTGCCCATACCTCAGCATCCTGTTTGTAATAGAACGTCTTGCTAAGCGTCTGGCCTTTGCGACGGATCTGTACCTGCCACTGATATTCGCCACGTTTTGTGATGGAAGCCATAATTTTTTAACTGTGTTGGATTTGTGTTGATTAATGATAATAATTACATAATATTTATGTTAATCAATACCTAATGATGCATTTATTTCTCCCTCCTAAGGGGAGGGTCACACGTTCGATTCGTGTCGGGGGTACCAATAAATACGTCTGCCACAATTTCCTTATTAGCTCTTAGTCTCACATAAACTATTGCACTGGCTTTCTCCTAGTGTTGCTGGTCAATCATAACCAAAAGCTTCAGCAAATGAATGTCCGTGAGTTCGAATCTCACCGCTTCCGCCACAACGGCTTGCCCCTTAATTGATTGCTCTTGGGTAAAGTTTTAGACAGTTGGGTTAATTGGGATTATTCTTTTCAAACAATTATAAAACTTGATAAATCGCTATTACACAATAAAAAAACTACTCAGGTAAAAATACAAGTTAATGCTCAGGCCCATTTTGGGGACATAGGGGAGAGCGTCATGAAAGTTTTACTTATAGTTTTTCTATTGGTGTTAAGTCCTGTTGCGATGGCCGAAGGTGGTCTAATTGAAGATGTTACTTGCCAGCAGCAGGAATCGGTAAATCTGCACGATCAAGTTGCAAGAAGAGGTTGCTGCTCCCATCACGGTGGTGTGTGTGGATGTGGAGGCATTACTTTAAGGTGCTGTGATGGTACCAATAGTCCTAGTTGTGGATGCCATGCTCCTGATCCTCGCATTGATAACTTTGTGCCTCCACCTGGAGAGTTGCCGGTAAGCTGATTTAAAGAATTGATTATGAGAAGTGATATTTAGCGAGACGCTAATAGCGCCTCCAATTTCAAACGTCAGGCGTCATAAATACTTGATTATTATTAGAAAAATCTTCAGGAGCCACCAAGCCATGAATATTCAAAAGTCAGTACGTACATCTTTAACAAAAACGAGCACGCTTTGGGTTCTGTTTATAACAACACTACTTCTGTTCTTTACATTCCGAATAGTCGCGAGCCACTGGGGATTTACATTTATCGATTCGATCTCCTCTCCAGAGGAACTCAGGAGCTTAATAGCTGGCATGAGTGCGGAACAAAAAAATTCACACGCATGGGCAACTAGCACGTTAGATGTTGCGTTTCCTATCTCGGCTGGACTGCTATTTGCGGGCGTTGCACTTCGTTTTTTTCCTAAATACGGTATTTACTTGGCGATACCAGGTTTTCTTGCTATTCCTACAGATCTGTTTGAAGGGGTCATTCAAATATTGGCATTAACAAACAATGCCGACCTATTGGATTTAAAGGCAATTGTTACACCACTAAAAGCTGTCTTGCTTCTTACTGGGCTAGCAATAGCAATAACCGGTTGGTCATGCTGGCTATTCTCTAAATTTCGTAAAAAAGGCCACTAGATGCGTAACCAAACTAACGCGCTAATAACGGCTTAATAGGTAATATTTAATGCCTGTCGGGCACCAATAAACAGACTAAATACATCACCCTATAAGGATGTTATTGAGATTGCGAGTCTAAAACTGAATTTCCCTAGTATTACTAAGCAATCATATCAAAAGCTTCAGCAAATGAATTGGCTCCAAATTTCGAAACGCAACAAGCCCCATCTTGAGCCGCATGAAGTCTAATGAGTTGCATCGCTTGATCTATGGAGATGGTTTTACCAGAAGCTTCTAACTCACCTGCATAGGGATGATGAATTAGAAACTCTCGCCCATCTGAATCATATAGACGGTCTTCTGATTGAAACTTGGTGCTACGAAGATCTAGGGCGTTATCCCAAACATCTTGGTTCTCGATATAGATCAGTTCATGATCACCGACAAGTTTGATAATCGCGGGCCAGCTAACCATATGATATTGAGCTTTTGAAATTAATTACAGAGGTTGAAGAGAGCCGGATGCTTTAGTGTTGCCTGCTGTCCGATTGTAGTTAGTTTTTTAATAACGATTCAAACTTATGGATTGGCTCAGGTCTTCCAAAGAAATAACCCTGGAAAGTTGAGCAGCCTTTACCCAAGAGTATTTGTTGTTGTTCTTGGGTTTCCACGCCTTCGGCAATCACATTCAGATCAAGGTTCTTCGCCATGGCAATAATTGTTCGCACAATAGACCTGTCATGATTATCCACTGCAATGTCCCGGACAAACGATTGGTCGATTTTGATCTGATTTAAAGGCAGTCGTTTAAGGTATTGCAAGGATGAATATCCAGTGCCAAAGTCATCCAATGCAAATTGCACCCCTATGCTACGTAGTGCATCCATTGTCGCAATAGTTTCATCAATGTCATGCAACAACATGCTCTCCGTTAATTCAAGCTTTAAACGTGTCGGATTAATAGAAAAGCGTTGAATAGCGATTTGAACCTGGTTAACGAAATCGTTTTGGGCGAATTGCTTTGCGCTGACATTAACTGCCAATACCAAATCGCTTGTAGATACCTGTTGTTGCCATTCACTAAGCTGTGCGCAAGCTGTTTCCAGCACCCATTGGCCTATAGGCACAATAAGCCCAGTCTCCTCACTAAGAGGTATAAAGCTGGCCGGGGATAAAAGCCCGCGTTCAGGATGCAGCCATCGGATTAAAGCCTCTGCTCCTATAGGATGCCCTCTGTCATTCACCTGAACTTGGTAATGTAAGAGAAACTGGTGCTCTTCAATGGCGGTATGCAAATCGTCTTCGAGAATGGCCCTGATATTGATGGCATCCTGCATCTGAGGATCGTAAAACCTTAGTGTATTCCTACCTTCTTTCTTGGCCTGATACATTGCAATGTCTGCCTGCTGCAGCAATGCTTCTATCCCTGTTTTTGAATTATTGAAAAGAGTGACGCCGATACTGGCTGTGCAGCTATATGGTTGGGATTCCAACTGGTAAGGTTGACTTAAGGCTGCCAGGATTTTATTGGCTATAGCTCTGGCATAGGCGGCTGCCGCAACTTTATTTGAACCCAATGCTTCAAGTATGACTACAAACTCATCTCCACCCAGGCGGGCAACAGTATCACCGACACGCACACAAGAGATCAGGCGCTTGCTGACTTCTTGTAACAGCAGGTTGCCGGAATTATGCCCGTGAGTATCGTTAAGAGTCTTGAAATGATCCATATCGAGAAAAAGCAAGGCGCCTTCATTACCTGTCCGCGCACTGGAGGCAAGTGTCTGTTTGAGCCGGTCCACAAGCAGGCGTCGATTCGCCAACATGGTAAGCGGGTCGTAGAATGCGAGATTATTAATCTCTGCAACCCGTTTTTCTTTTTCTGAGTTTTGGAAGACAAGCTCGGTATTAGCGATGGCTAGCTCAGCAGCTCGTTTTTCTTTTTCAGAGTTCTGAAAGAGAAGTTCTTTATTGGCAATAACGAGTTCTGCTGCCCGTTTTTCCTTTTCGGAATTCTGGAAAATCAACTCAACGTTGGCGATCACCAGTTCTGCTGCTCGCTTCTCTTTTTCGGAGTTCTGAAAGAAAAGCTCTTTATTGGCGATAACTAATTCCGCCGCCCGTTTTTCCTTCTCTGAGTTTTGAAAGACCAACTCTGTATTCGCAATGGCGAGTTCTGCGGCGCGTTTTTCTTTTTCTGAATTTTGGAATGCGAGTTCTGTATTAGCCATAAGCAACTCATCCCGTACGGCTTCCAACTCGTTATATTTGGAGAGAAGTGCCATCAACTCCTGGTTAGTTTTATTCGGCACGCTTCTGTCCTTCAAGATGTTAATTCATCATACTCCTACTTGATATGGTTTTGTTTTGCGCAGGTGTAATCGACAAAGGCAACACTTAACTATATGGATTGCCTATCTCGGAGCCAGAAAAAAGGCCGAAACCATGATGATTTCAGCCTTTTAACTCTATTCAGAAATGATGAATTGGATACCTGCCTAACTTTAGAGCCAGTTATTTTTAGTGTCATTCATAACACGATAGATAAAGCGCTAACCAATATTTCAATGCATTCATTGTTCTTTCTTTCGTCACCTGAACAAGTCGATGTCGGGAATGATTAATGCACATATCACTAACTCACATTCAGGTGGTCAAGGAAATATATTGGTTAAGCTAAAGCATGTTTAAGCAAGGTATAAGCAATCCAGATGAAACCGATAGTCGTGACCAGGAAGCTTAGTGCAGAGAAAACTTTCCATTTTGTTTTAGTCCAGAAATTCACATCAAAAGCAGCTACTGTAAATATAGTCGGGTTAGTAAAGCCGCCTACCGCTACACACCAACACGCTATAACAGGCAGTTCCACTCCCGCGCCATAGAAACCAAGTCCGAACAGTGCCATCAAGGCGTAGTCGATATGCGCTCTAATCAATGTCTTATAGTCAATAATGAATTCATCTACACCTGGTAGAGGAAACCATTTGGCAAACGTCATTAACCAAGCTGAAGCAATCAGTGCAGTAATACATACAACAGATCCAACCAATAGAATTTCCATTTCAATCCCCTTAAATTTAATACAGGCAATTAGCCATGCAGATGGAAAACTTTATTTATTATTTTCCATTCACCACCTACCTTCAGCAGGTTAAAAAAGTCGGAAAATTTATGTCCACACCAATTCTCCGACTCCACTCGTACACTTGCGATACTTCCAATCAAATCGATATTCACTATTGTCGAAACCAATTCATTTGCAGGACCGGTCTCATCGTTCCAGTCGTAAAGTTTTTGAATGGGCCCCGCAAACAGATCATTTCCTACGAAGCCAAATATGGTTGCCTCGTCATGAAACGCTGCTTTCATGGTTTCCGACTTCCCAGACACTGCGCCATCAATGTAGTGTTGGATCACTTTTGATATTTCAGTGTATTCACTGATATTCGTCTCTGACATTTCGCTCTCCTTGTGTTTCGATATATTCACTTATATCTAAACTAGGATAAATGCACGGAACAGAATATTATTTGTTCTAAATTAGGAACAATTAAAGAGGCGTTTATGTTTAATTCCTTCGATGATTTAAGGATATTCGTACAGATTTTTGAGAAAAAGAATCTGTCTCTGGTGGCCGAACTTAACCAGACCACACCTGGAGTAATCAGCAAGCGGCTGTCGCAAATCGAGAAGGATTTTGGTGCCAGGTTATTTCATCGCACTACCCGGAACATCCAACATACTGATGAAGGGCAAAGGCTTTACTATCAAGCCCTGCATATACTGGAAACAGTTGAAGACTATGAAAACGAGTGGGGAGTGCAGACTGATCCGAGCGGATTAATCAGAATCACCGCATCGGCTTCTTTTGCAAGGATCTACTTAACCCCTCTAATGCTGGGTTTTATAAAAAAATATCCAAAACTTAAAATAAGCTTTGAACTTTCAGACAAAGTTTTAGATATCGTGGCGGAAGGTATTGACCTGGCGATCAGGGGCGCACAGTTGGCTGATTCTTCATTAGTTGCCAAGAGACTTGGGCCATCTCCTGAAGTCTTATGTGCAACAAAAGAGTATCTGGAAAATGCCGAACCATTAAATAGCCCGGCAGACTTGGTTAGGCATAACTGTATCGTATTAAACGAAAACTATAACTGGGAGTTTAAACACGACGGCAAGACAATTCACCAGCGAGTAACCGGCAATTTTCAGACGAACTATAGCGAGGCTCTGGTAGAGGCAGTCAAAGATGGATTAGGGCTGGGCATGATTTGTTACTGGCAGGTCCATCAGGAGTTATTGAACGGAGAGCTCGTTCTGGTCTTGCCTGAATTCAAACCCGGTCGTGATCAAACGCTATATGCGGTCTATCCTTCACGAAGGCACCTGCCAGTAAAAACCAAATTGCTGATAGATTATTTAGAGAAGCATCTTTCAATACCCAATCTCAGCAATGCCAACTGACGGGAAGCTAATCAAAGTCATCAGTATCGGTTGATGCCGGTTTGACTGATGAGCCTTGTGCCTCATACCCGGCTTCTTCCAGCTTCTTTCGATATTCGCAGGATGCAAGATGCCCCTCAAGCTTGCCATTGATAGTTGTTGTTTCCACCTTGCAGTATGCACAGCGATATCTGTGCATCTGGCCTTCAAAAGGCTCTTGAGGGAAGTCGATGTAATAAGGCTTTTTCATCTGTTGCTTCCTGCTGTCGGTAGTAGCTTGTTACATAAAAGGATGCATGCCGGCTTGCTATTGACTCTTGCAGGCTACTTCCATGCTGCGATTCTGTGTAATCAGGCTTTCCTGATGATTTCTTGAATCGTAACCGCTAGGGCAAAGTCTTTTTGCTTTGTCCTGGCATACCTGCCAATCAGCAAAGCCGATACAGCTTACTGGTATCCACTCGCGCTTGTCGGCTGCTTTGTTGCCGCCCACCATGCTGCAAGCTGAGATGAATGTAAGTAAAAGTAAGATTCCGGTAGTTTTCATAATGCTTTCCAAAGTTTTATAGATGGTATTCAGTGGCCTGCATGACATCAAAAAAGCGCAGCTAAACATATAAACAAGCGGTAATACGGAATGCTGCCTGCGCTGGCTTTGTCACTGTTTGCATTTTCTCATTATTTTGCTCGGCTGGTGGGGATTCAATTGTTAATGAGTGCTTATCATTGGATGCAAACAGCAGTTCCAGCACTTTTCTATCATTCTGTCATTCATCGCATTTCGCCATTCATCGATGCGGTTATTGGCAACCGGCCGCAGTATATCCATACCATTTATAGGCCTTAAACACTATGCCGAATGGCATTTAAACGTCTGGCATCCTTTGTGCTTTGCATTCATTCGGGTTAATCGGAAGCTCAACCACTGAATATAGAAAGCATGTATGAAATTTCTCTCCTCTGTTTTTTTAGCTGCCTTTTCACTTTTATTTCCGTTAGCGACATTTGCCGATGAGGCAATACCGGCAGATGCAGTGAACACGCTGTGGATTGTAGTTGCAGGCGCCATGGTGTTTTTGATGCAGCCTGGGTTTGCCTTGCTGGAAACCGGTATGGCGCGTGCAAAGAATGCGGTCAACGTCATGATGAAGAATTACATGGATATCTGCGTGGGCACGCTGATTTTCTGGATGCTGGGCTATGGGCTGATGTTCGGCACCAATCCGACGGGTTGGTTCGGCACGGATACATTCGCCATGTCCGAGGGAGGAGGGCTCGATTACACGGTACTGTTCTTCCAGATGATGTTTGCTGCCACTGCCGCTACGATCGTCAGCGGGGCGATGGCTGAGCGGACAAATTATTTCGGCTATCTGATCGGCGCCATAGGCATTACGGCATTCATTTATCCTGTTTTCGGTAGCTGGGTCTGGAATGATGGCGGCTGGCTGAATGCCATGGGTTTTATCGATTTCGCCGGTTCAACTGTGGTGCACTCCGTGGGTGCGTGGTGCGCGCTGGCTGGCATCATGATCCTTGGGCCGCGCCTTGGACGTTTCGGCCCCAATGGCGAGCCGCATATCATCCCGGGGCATAATCTCGGTTATGTTCCTATCGGTGGTTTCCTGCTGTGGTTCGGCTGGTTTGGTTTTAATGGCGGCAGTACGCTGCTGGTCGGCACCGATATCGGGCCTATCATATTGAACACGCACGTCGCTGGTGCGGCTGGTGCGGTGGGCGCTGTGCTGATGAGCGTCATCAGTCGACAGCCGGCATTGATGACGAATGCAGTCAACGGCAGTATCGGCGGTCTGGTAGCGATTACGGCAGGCTGTGCCTCAATGGATATTCCTTACGCGGTATTGACAGGTTTTATCGGTGGAATCGTTTGTGTGTTTGGTTTTATTTTCCTTGAGAAGTTACGTTACGACGATGTGGTCGGCGCTGTTTCCGTGCATGGTTTTGCCGGGGTCTGGGGCACGTTGGCGGCCGGTATTTTTTATCGCGAGAATATGTTCGACCTGGATATCATCATGGTGCAACTGCTCGGCGTCAGTGTCGCTTTCCTCTGGGTGTTCTTCACCGCGTTCATCATGTATTCCATCATCGCCAGAACTGTAGGCTTGCGTGTCAGTTCGCAACATGAACAACGTGGTCTGGATATTACCGAACATGGCGAAGTCGGCTACCCTGAATTTACCCGTGATTCTGCTTACCTCAGTGAGCATGTCAAAGATCTGCAACGCCTTTAAGAGAAAGCCCCATATATGGATTTAGTACAACGTCGTCGTGCAGTATATACAGGGCTTAGACCGTTCTTTAATGATCTGGAGTTATCGAACGCCCTGGCTCTTTGGGAGCGTGATTTTTCACAGAAACCTACGTTTGCCCTGAATGTATTTATCGCTCGCTGCTGCACCACGCCAGAACTGAAAGAGAAGCGAGGTGAGATTCTGCGCGCAGTGATCTATGCCATGGACCTGCCTTTGGCCCAGTTGCTGCCAGACCCGCAAAAGCTGCTTAGAACAGAAGCGGAGCTTAAGGCAGATGCAGACTATCAGCTGGATAATGTGACGGCTATATTCGTTGCCTTGCTTGCCGCCATGTTGAGCAAGTACGATTTCGCCACACAGGGCGGTATCCGGAATTTTGTGGTGGAGAACCTGGGTAAAATCAAACTTGATACACGCAGCGCACAGCGCTTGCGCGAGTGGTTATCCGGCCAGAGTACGCATCTGGCGGCCAACTACAAGATTGGTATATTGCAGAAGTTGGTGAATCTGGCTTATGTTGCCATGTGCGAGTATGCAGGCCCGGTGAAAGCCGACCAGCTACTTGCCCAGGCGCTCAAGGAGGTTGAGCCAGAAGCTAAAAAGCGCAAAATAAGTTTGCGGGATTTCCTCTAGTTTCTTCTTGATATCTATCCTTAAACCCAGCCAAATAAAAAGCACCCGGCAGGGTGCTTTTTATTTAATGCCTTAGCCATGTCGCAGGCTAATTAATTTGGACCATTAACCAAACTTACCGGTGATGTAATCTTCCGTCTCTTTACGTGTCGGGTTCGTAAAGATCTTATCGGTATCACCGTACTCAATCAATTCACCCAGGTACATATAGGCGGTGTAATCAGAAATACGTGCTGCTTGCTGCATGTTGTGGGTTACAACCAGAATCGTCAGCTTGTTACGCAGTTCAGACATCAACTCTTCAATGTTGGCAGTGGCGATCGGGTCCAGTGCTGAAGTCGGTTCATCGAACAACATGATTTCAGGATCGGTAGCCAATGCACGCGCGATACACAGACGTTGCTGTTGGCCGCCGGAGAGATTGAACGCCAGGTCATGCAAGCGATCTTTCACTTCGTTCCAGATGGCAGCGCCCTTAAGGGCTTCTTCCACCTTGTCATCAACGATGCGCTTGTTACGCTCACCGCGTACACGCAGGCCATAAGCCACATTCTCATAGATTGATTTTGGGAATGGGTTCGGCTTCTGGAACACCATGCTGATGCGCATACGCACTTCAATCGGGTCGACACCATCAGCAAGTACATTGGTGTTGTCTGGATGCATAACGATCTGGCCATCGTATTTGTTGCCAGGATAGAGGTCATGCATGCGGTTGAAGCAACGCAGGTAGGTGGATTTACCACAGCCGGAAGGGCCGATCAGTGCAGTGATCTTCTTTTCGTAGAGCGGCATGTTGATGCTTTTCAGCGCCTGATGGCCACCGTTATAGAAGAAGTTGAGATCACGGGATTCCGCTTTCATCGGGGTTGTGACAGTAACCATATTCAAAATTCCTAATTAATGTTGATTAAGCTTAAGTGTTGAGTATTAAAAATTACTGCCACTTGATTTTCTTGCGAATGTTGTAACGCATCTTGATGGCGATACCGTTCATTAATAGTGTGACGACGATGATGATCGCGCCAGCTGCCGCAGCGTTGACATGGAAATCCGCACCTGGGCGTGAAAGCCAGCTGAACATTTGAATCGGCAATACGGTAAAGCCGGACCACAACCAATCAAAATTCAGGAAAGGGGGCGATGTTGTGACTGGTGACGGCGGCAGGAACGCGATAAACGTCAGGGCGCCAATCGTAATTACCGGAGCTGTCTCACCGATTGCACGCGCCATACCGATGATCACACCGGTCAAAATGCCGCCAGTTGCATATTTCACTACGTGTTGTGAAACCACTTGCCATTTGGTGGCCCCAACGGCATAAGCTGCTTCGCGAATCGCGATAGGGATACCGCGAATGGATTCCCTGGTTGCCACAATGACTACAGGCAGAATCAGCAGGCCAAGTGTCAGGCCGGCAGTCAGGATACTCGTACCGAAATCCAGGATGTAGACGAACAAGCCTAATGCCAGCAGGCCATAGATAATCGATGGCACAGCAGCAAGGTTGGTGACGTTGACTTCGATGATTTCGGATATCCAGTTCTTTGGCGCGTATTCTTCCAGGTATATCGCAGCTGCGACACCCATAGGCACGGCTGAGACGAAGGTGATTATCATCACCAGCGCAGAGCCGACCAATGCAGATAGCAAGCCAGCATTGGCTGCGCGTCTGGATGGGAAGCTGCTGAAGAAATCCCAGGACATCAGTCTGGGATAGCCATCGATCACCAGGTCGATAAACAGCACCAGCAGGGTCAGCAGAATCAGCATGATGAAGCTGAGGCCCACTGCGCCAAAGATATAGTCATTCAGCTTGTGACGTTTGATCATCGCCCGAACTGCGTCGAGATCTTTAAGAGTAGATGCTTCTGTATTCATATTAATAAGCCTCGCGGAATTTCTTACGGGAGAAATGACCAAGAACGTTGAACGTCAGTGTCATTAACATCAGTACCAGGCCCGCAGCAAAGATACTCTGGTAGCCGACACTGCCATGTGGAAGGTCGCCCATTGCGACCTGCACGATATAGGCAGTGATCGTCGCGGCAGAATCCATCGGGTTGAACGTGAGGTTGGGCTGTTGACCGGCGGCAATCGCGACCACCATGGTTTCGCCCACTGCACGTGAGATAGCCAGAATGTAAGCGGCGATGATGCCGGAGATCGCCGCCGGCGTTACTACGCGTATGGCAGTCTGGAATCGGGTGGCGCCCATGGCATAAGAACCTTCACGCATGCTCATCGGTACGGCGCGCATGGCATCTTCCGAAACTGAAGCGATGTAGGGAATCACCATAATGCCAATGACGATACCTGGGCCCAACATATTGAAAGTCGGCAAGCCTGGGATGAATTTTTGCAGCAACGGTGTGACGAACAAGAGGGCAAAGTAGCCAAACACAATGGTCGGAACGCCTTCAAGTAGCTCCAGAACTGGTTTTACCGTCTCACGCACCCTGTGTGAGGCAAACTCGGAGAGGTAAATAGCGCCTATGGTGCCAACCGGTATGGCAAACGCCAGTGCAATGGCTGCTGTAGTCACAGTGCCGGAGACCAGCGGCATGATGCCGTAATGAGCATCTTCGAATAATGGCGTCCACTGTGTATCGGTTAGAAAGTCGACAATGGAAACATGCTCGAAGAATGTATAGGATTCGTATAAAAGGATCGAAACGATAGCGATCGTTGTAAATACCGCAGACAAGGCTGCGAGCATCAGTAAAAGCTCGATCGCCCGTTCAATTAAGTTACGCCTGAAGTTCTTCGCAAGGCGTGCGCTGATTTGCATATCCATAGGATTGTTTAACACTTGGTTGGCCGTATTCACGTTGATTTAACTCTCGTATTGTAACGGATTTGTAATATAAGACGGCAAACTGGAGCGATGAAATCGCCCCAGCTTTTGCGTCTACAACGTTTTTTTATTACTTGATGCGTGCAAGCAGATCTTCGATTTTTACGCCGATTTCAGCGTGACCACCAAAACCTGTACCTGGCTTGAGTGCTTTCCAGTGAGCGACAACAGCTGCCTGGTCTTTGGCTGGAAGCGGAACGTACTTCACTTCTTGAATCAGCGGGCGGCCTTTTTCCAGATAGAAATCAACAAATGCCTTGACATGCGGCTTGAAAGCACCGGATGTAGCATTGACGTAGATGAAGATCGGGCGTGCTAATGGCTGATATGTACCGTCTTCAATGGTTTCTTTTGATGGCAGTACTGCAGGTTTGCCTTCTTTTTCGACGATGGCTACTGCATCCAATGTGGCTTTGTTTTCTTCGTAGTAAGCATAACCGAAGTAACCCAGGCCGCCTTCGTTACCGGCAACGCCTCTAACCAACACATTGTCATCTTCCGAGGCTGTGAAATCGCCACGGCTTGATTTTGATTTGCCGACGATGGCTTCTGTGAAATAGTCAAAAGTGCCGGAATCAGCACCAGGGCCGAATATAGCTACAGGGGTATCAGGCCAGGTAGCATTGACTTGTTTCCAGGTCTTGATCTTGCCCTGAGCTTCCGGTTCCCAAAGTTTCTTCAACTCTGCAACCGTCATTTTCTTGGCAAAAGTGTTCTTTTTGTTGATTACAACTGTGATTGCATCGAATGCAACCGGCAATTCGATGAATTGCACGCCGTTGGCCTTGCACTCATCGATTTCTTTTTGCAGGATAGGACGTGAAGCGCCGGAAATGTCTGTTTCACCGCGGCAGAATTTCTTGAAGCCGCCGCCAGTACCCGAAACACCTACGGTCACCTTAGTCTTGGTGGCTTTCTGGAACTCTTCAGCTACTGCTTCAGTGACTGGGAATACTGTACTTGAACCATCGATCTTGACGATCTTTTCGTTAGCAAAAGCGGTTGGAGCAGAGAATGCTGCAGCAACGATTGCGGCAACGCCTAGGGTTTGTGCGAGTTTAAATTGCATTACAACCTCCATCATTAAAAATTCGTTTAGCAAAGCACGGAATATTTGCATCGCATGTTTGCGATAACGAAGTCACTTTAATGACGAAAGATGACGGTTTTGTGACAAATAGTGAGTTAGTTAAATTGAGTCACTGTTTAGCGACATAAAAAAGCCCGGCGATTGTGCCGGGCTTTTTAAAGCGAATGCGTAATCTGGTTTTAGAGTCAGATACGCTTCAGTAGATCCTCGATCTTAATGCCGACTTCAGGGTGTCCGCCAAACCCCGTGCCCACTTTTCTGGCCTGCCAGTGTTCGGTCACCGCTGCATACTCATTGTCCGGCAATGGAATGAATTTGACTTCCTGGATCAGTTCCTTGGAGTTTTCGATGTAGTAATCAATGAAATCCCTGACTTCCGGTGTTTCGGCGGATTTTGCATTGACGTATATGAAGAGCGGACGCGATAGAGGTTGGTAGGTCCCGTTCATCACATTTTCTTCGGATGGCGCAACAGCGGGTGCGCCGGCTTTTGCCATAATGGATACTGCCTTGATCGCTTCCTGGTTTTCAGCAAAATAGGCGAAGCCGAAATAGCCGATGGCGCCAACATCGCCTGCGACGCCTCTTACAATGACATTATCATCCTCTGAAGCTGTGAAATCGCCACGGCTTGATTTGGCTTTACCCATGATGGCTTCGGTAAAGTAATCAAAAGTGCCGGAGTCAGAACCGGCGCCGAACAGCCGTAAAGGTTTATCGGGCCAGGCCGGGTTCACCTGATTCCAGTTCTTGATGTTGCCTTGTGCCGATGGCTCCCACATGGCCTTCAATTCATCGACAGTCATGCTGGTGATGAAGTCATTATCCTGATTGATGACGACTGTAAGTGCGTCATAGGCAATCGGCAGTTCGATATATTCAATGCCTGCCGCTTTGCAGGCCTCCATCTCTTCATGCAGGATAGGGCGTGAGGCCTGTGTCATGTCTATTTCGCCCCGGCAGAATTTCTTGAATCCACCTCCGGTACCAGAGATGCCGACTGTCGTCCTGATTTTTTTTGCGATCTGGAATTCTTCAGCAATCGCTTCGGTGATAGGAAAGACCGTGCTGGAGCCATCAATGCGAACGATGTAGGTCTCAGCTCTATCGCTTGAACAGGCGCTGATGCCAGTAACAGCAGCGGCGAGGGCAATCGCTGATATCCACTTGCTTGAGAATGGCATTGCTTGAATCGAATCGAATCGCATGAAAACCCCTGAGAGATTGGCAAAACATCATTTTAACAAAACTGTCTTCTTATTTTCATAATAGATTGGCCTGAGGAGAAGCAGTGGTCTCTGCAAGGCTAATGTATAATTACGCCTTTGAAAATCAACCATATTCAATCAGTCAGAGCGGAAACAGAATCAGCATGGAAGCCGAGCAACTCAATCAGATCAGCAACCGCCTTGAAGACCTGGCGGAACGCAGCCAGGCGCTTCGGGGGTATCTTTGACTTCGAGACCAAGCAACAGCGCCTGGAAGAAGTCAGTCAGCTATTAGAAGATCCAAATATCTGGAACGATAACGAACGTTCACAAAAGCTCGGTAAAGAGCGCCGTGAGCTTGAGTTCGTCATTAATAATATTCTCAAAGTGGAAAACGGTTTGCGCGATGGGCGCGATCTGTTCGAGATGGCGCGCGAAGAAAATGACGACGATACTCTACTTAGCGTGGAGTCAGATAGCGTAGAGATTGAACGCGTTGTGGCTGAGATGGAATTCCGCCGCATGTTCTCCCATGAGATGGATGCCAATAACTGCTTTATCGATATCCAGTCCGGTTCAGGTGGAACCGAGGCGCAGGACTGGGCTTCCATGTTACTGCGTATGTATTTACGTTATTGCGAACGTCGCGGCTTCAAAGTAGAGGTGCTGGAAGAGACGGAAGGCGATGTGGCAGGCATCAAAGGTGCATCGCTCAAGGTCAGTGGTGAATATGCCTATGGTTATCTGCGTACAGAGTCCGGTGTGCATCGGCTGGTGCGCAAATCGCCTTTCGACTCAGGCAATCGTCGCCATACTTCGTTTGCCAGTGTGTCGGTATTTCCGGAGGTCGATGATTCTATCGAAGTGACGATCAATCCTGCCGATCTGCGTATCGATACCTACCGCGCTTCCGGTGCTGGCGGTCAGCATATCAACAAGACGGATTCAGCGGTGCGTATCACGCATGAGCCGACTGGAATTGTTGTGCAATGCCAGAACGATCGTTCACAGCATCGCAATAAAGATGAAGCAATGGCCATGCTGAAAGCCAGGATCTACGAGCTTGAGTTACGTAAGCGCAATGAGGAAAAGCAGGCGCTGGAAGATGCCAAGACCGATATCGGCTGGGGTCACCAGATTCGCAGTTACGTGCTGGATCAATCGCGTATCAAGGATTTGCGCACCAATGTAGAAGTCGGCAATACCCAGGGCGTGCTGGATGGCGACCTTGACCCATTTATATCTGAGAGTTTGAAGCAGGGAGTTTGAGCGTGAGTGAGCAAGAGAATTTACCAGTAGTCGATGAGAACCATGTGATCGCTGAACGCCGCGAGAAGCTGAAAGGGATCCGTGACGCTTCCAAATTAAATGGCGGTGTTGCATTCCCTAACGACTTCAAACCTGACGCCCAGGCCGCTGATCTGCATGCAGCGCATGGTGAAGCCGAGAACGAAGCTCTCGAGACACAAGCAGTGGCAGTCAAGGTGGCGGGTCGCATGATGTTGAAGCGCGTCATGGGTAAAGCCAGTTTTGCCACATTACAAGACAAAAGCGGCCGTATTCAGTTGTTCATCTCGAAAGAAAATATAGGCGAAGAGCTTTACGATGCTTTCAAGAAATGGGATATGGGCGATATTCTGGCAGCGACAGGTGTGCTTTTCAAAACCAGGACAGGCGAGCTTTCTGTCAAAGTCAGCGAACTGCGCTTGCTGACAAAATCATTGCGTCCACTACCTGAAAAATTCCATGGTTTGAGCGATCATGAGACCAGGTATCGCCAGCGTTATGTCGATTTGATCGTCTCGGAAGAAACCCGCAATACTTTCAAGGCCCGCAGCAATATCGTGGCAGCTATCCGTAACTTCATGCTGAACAGCGAATTCATGGAAGTGGAAACGCCTATGCTGCACCCGATTCCTGGCGGCGCATCAGCCAAACCATTCATTACCCACCACAATGCGCTGGATATGCAGATGTATATGCGTATCGCGCCTGAGTTGTATCTCAAGCGCCTGGTCGTTGGCGGTTTTGAACGTGTATTCGAGATCAACCGAAACTTCCGTAATGAAGGTTTGAGCGTCAGGCATAACCCTGAATTCACGATGATGGAATTCTATGCCGCGTACACCGATTACAAATGGCTGATGGACTTTACCGAGCAATGCATACGCGAGGCAGCGGTTGCTGCCTGTGGAACTGCTGTAGTGCAATACCAGGGGCGCGAACTGGACTTGAGCAAGCCGTTTGAGCGTTTGACGATTGTTGGCGCCATCCAGAAACATGCGCCTGATTACAGCCTCGAACAGTTGAGCGATGCAGCATTCTTACGCAGCGCATTGAAGAAATTTGGTGTTGAACCTTTCGCCCATGCCGGCCTTGGTGCATTGCAGCTTGCGCTGTTTGAAGAAACGGCAGAAGCGCAATTGTGGCACCCTACTTATATTATTGATTATCCGGTTGAGGTTTCGCCATTGGCGCGTGCTTCCGATAGCAATCCTGAGATCACCGAGCGCTTTGAACTCTTTATTACAGGGCGAGAGATCGCCAACGGCTTTTCAGAGTTGAATGATGCCGAAGATCAGGCCGCCAGGTTCCATGCACAAGTTGCGGCGAAAGAAGCGGGGGATCATGAAGCGATGTACTATGATGCTGATTTCATTCGAGCACTGGAGTACGGCATGCCTCCAACCGGCGGCTGTGGTATCGGCATTGATCGTCTGGTCATGTTGCTTACAGACAGCCCAAGTATTCGTGATGTCATTTTGTTCCCGCATATGCGGCCAGAACAGTAATTGCTGCCAGATCGTCTGTTTGTATTTAGCGACAACAAAACGTTCTATTAATCAGTAGCTTAATAAATTCACCGGAAAAACCGTCTCAGTCATGAGACGGTTTTTTTGTTTTTGAGGAGGTGATTTCTCTATTTTTTATTCTAATGCATTGAATTATTTGAATAAATGTCATCAGGCACAACCGTTGCTATATAGCTTGCAGGTGCACGTTCGCAGCCGGTATTCACTATTCAACGAGGTCAGCATGCTAAACAAACAAGGTATTTTCAATCGTCGCAATCAACCAGAAGAATCATATGCACCAGCACTCAGTTCATTAAGCCAGATGAACGCACAGGACAAGCTGAACTCCCAAAATAAGTTTAATGCCCAGAATAAAACCTCGTTGTCACCTACACCTGGCCATCTTGCAGCAATGGAATCCACGACATCACTTTCCCATCCCTCACCCTCCACAACATCGGACAACAAGTCTTCAAGTTCCACCTCAGCAAGCGTAAAATCCGACCCGATCGGAGGCAGCAGACTGATCGTCGGGCCCGACGTGAAACTGAAAGGGGCCGAGATTGAAGACTGCGACACCTTGGTGGTTGAAGGCCGGGTGGAAGCTACGATGGACAGCCGCGTCATTCAAATTACACAGAATGGCTCCTTCTCTGGCAAGGTTGGTATTGATGTGGCAGAGATTTATGGCAGTTTTGAAGGCGAACTGACTGCACGCAGCCAACTTATCATTCATTCCAGCGGTCGTGTCAGCGGCAAGATTCGCTACGGGAAAATCTATATAGAAGAGGGTGGCGAGCTTTCCGGCGATATAGGATCAATCCATGAAAAAGATAGCAAATTAGCTATATCGCAACGCTTGTCCCAGGCATCGAGTAAAGTAAGTTAATTATCTAAAATAATTTATTTATCAGAATTAGGTTAACCGTTATCCAAACTGATTGGGCTCATACAAATTTAATTTAATCAAAGTATTAAGCTGATTTTATTATCACTTGAATAGCGCCACCGATGTTGCATAAAAACAACATTGGTGGCGCTATTTCATTCTGCGTCATCAATCTGTCACATAAGTTTCGCAAAATCGCTCCGTGTTGAATTTCAACCAACCAAATTTTTAACCGGGAGTATGACTAATGAGAAATGCAAAACTACGTGGCGTGATTGCTGCTGTATCTGGCGCTCTGTTGATGAGCTTCGGTGCAACCGCAATGGCTGATTCAACTGACGATATCGTCAATGCCCTGATCGCTAAAGGCGTATTGACTGAAGAAGAAGGTTCGTTGCTTCTTAAGGGTCGTGAAGGTGAAAAGGATGCTGCAGCCAAGAAAAGCAAGAATGCCGTTACCGCTACTTACAAAGACGGTATTGTGATCGGTACTGAAGATGGCAAGAACAGCATTACCATTAACGGTCGCGTGCATGCTGATTATCGTAGCTTCGGATATGAGAATGATAACGATGCAGCTGCACCTGCAGATGCTGGGAATGTTACGAATGGTGGTGATACCTTTGATATTCGCCGTGCTCGTGTTGGTGTGAAAGCAAGATTCCTAGATTACTACGAGGGTGAAATAGTATTGAACGGTACTGGTGGCGCACCTACTATGGATGTTGCTTACCTGAACGTTGCATGGTGGAAACCTGCTCAAATTCGTGTCGGTCAATTCAAGATGCCTTTCAGCCTTGAGCAATTAACCAGTTCCAACAATATCGATTTCGTAGAACGCAGCGTGCTTGACCGTTATATTGCAGCCAAGGAAATTGGTGCCATGCTTCACGGCTCACCTGTCAAAGGCATTACTTATGGTTTGGCAGTTTCAAATGGTCGTCCCCAGAATAATGCTGAAGGTGACAACCGTGTTGACAGCAAGGATATTATCGGCCGTGTTACCGCCAACTTTGCTGAAATTGCAGACATCAAAGATGTCGTGCTTCATGCTGGCTTAGCATACTCCAAAGGCGACATTTCAAAAGGTGATGGTTTGGGTGGAAATAGAGGACCTGAAACGAACAGTGGTATTACCTACTTTACTGCCCCTGCTGTAGCTTCGGTAAATGGTGTTGATAATTCCATTGACCGCACTAGACTTGGCCTTGAAGGTGCTGTTGCATACGGACCTTTCAAGTTCCAAACACAATACTTGACAACAAACTTTGACTATAAAGCTAACGCAACAACAAATGTTGATGAAGACATCAAGACATTCTATGCGCAAGCTTTATGGACAATCACTGGTGAGACTCATGCTAGCCGCTATAGAAATGGCGCATTCAGCGGTATCAAACCTAAGTCAAATTTTGACCCGAAGACATTCTCAGGTGGTGCATGGGAAGTCGGTGTGCGTTATGCTAAATTCGATGCCAGCGATATTGCAGATAATGTAGGTGGTACTGGATTTGCTAAATCAGATGCATGGACATACGGTGTCAAGTTCGTTCCTAATCCACATGTCCGCTTCATGCTTGATTACGTTAAAACAGACTTCAAGGATGCAATTGCCAATAATCCAGGAGTTTTGGTCAATGGCAAGCTTGAAGATGACGAAAGAGCTATTTTGTTCCGCACTCAGTTCGCATTCTAAGTTGTATTTGTAATCTCCTCCTGTTGTAAGTAGTAATAAAAAGCCCGCGAAAGCGGGCTTTTTATTTATGTATACTTTGGATAATATCCTTAACTCGACTTTAGTTTGCCGGCAGAGATGCTGGTTTCGTCATCTTAATGTAACAAAAACTTCAAATTCGTTGAGCGCATGGAACTGTAACATACGGGAACTGTAAAACTGTTTGAAAGATAATGATGAAAATTGGTAAACCCGAATACATGCAAAAGGCCGCAGCCTTGAGTCATGATGAGCAACAACGTATCTTGTCGCGTATGACTGGCAAGCTTCCCAAGAGGCTGATCAAGGAAAAGCTGAGTGTTGATGAAGCTATTGCCATACAGTTGGAAATTGAAGAAGAGCAACTGGAAGAATGGCGTAAGAACTGGGACAAAATCAGAAAGCAGGATAGCGCCAAGGAATCTAAGGCATCAGCTAAGCCTGTAGTCAAAACTGCAGCAAGTAAACCGGTAGCTGCCACCAAAACTGCAGCAAGTAAACCGGTGGCTGCCACTAAAACTGCAAAACCAGCGACAACGACGCCAGCACCAGTAAAGCCAGCAGCCGCAAAACCAAAGAAAACGACTAAAGCAACAAGCTAAAGCATGCTGATAGCCTGAAGATGGGGACTCTCAATCCCTATCGATGGCCTTCTTTTGCCATGTTGATGGAGTACTTTGGAATCTCTATGACGAGATCATCATCGCCAACGATCGCCTGGCAAGAAAGGCGGGAGTTGGGTTCCAAACCCCAGGCTTTATCGAGCAGGTCTTCTTCATTCTCTTGTGCTGGATTCAGTGTGTTGAGCCCTTCGCGCACGATGACATGGCATGTGGTGCAGGCACAGACTTTATCGCAGGCGTGTTCGATATCGATGTCCTGGTTGAGCAGGTTGTCGCAGATGGAAACGCCTTTTTCAGCTTCAAATGCTGCGCCATCCGGGCACAGTTCTACGTGAGGTAATACGATAATCTGTGGCATTTATAATTCCAGTGTATTTAAATTTTGGCCGGAGAGTGCCTGTTTAACCGAGGCGTCCATGCGTCTGGCAGCAAATTCTTCTGTAGCATGATTGAGGGCTTCCACGGCATCATGAATCGCGTGGCTATCTTCTTCCTTACATAAGAGACGAAGCTTATCCATGCTTGCTTCGATCACTTTCTTTTCGGATGGGTCGAGCAACGCATCTCCATCCTTGCTTAATGCCGCACTGATAGCTTCAAGCAAGCGTTCCGCATCAACGCGGGCTTCCTGCAGGGCTCGTGCCTGTTTGTCTGTTTCAGCAGCATTGAACGAGGTTTGAAGCATGTCGACGATTTCATCCTCGCTCAAGCCGTAAGATGGTTTTACGACAATATTCGCTTCTACGCCACTGGTCTGTTCTTTGGCCGAGACTGAAAGCAGGCCGTCCGCATCCACCTGAAATGTCACTCGGATCCTTGCTGCACCAGCTGCCATCGGTGGAATGCCGCGTAGTTCAAAACGCGCTAGCGAACGGCAGTCTGAAACCAGTTCACGTTCGCCTTGCACTACGTGGATACTCATTGCAGTCTGGCCGTCCTTGAATGTGGTGAACTCCTGCGCACGGGCGATTGGTAGGGTCGAGTTGCGTGGGATGATGCGCTCTGTCAAACCGCCCATGGTTTCCAGGCCTAGCGATAACGGGATGACATCCAGTAACAGCAGATCATCTTCGCTGCGATTCCCGGCCAATACATTCGCTTGAATAGCCGCCCCCAATGCAACGACTTTATCGGGATCCAGATTGGTGAGCGGGTCTTGCCCGAAAAACTCAGCTACGGCATGGCGTACTTGCGGCATGCGCGTCGCTCCGCCAACCATCACGATTCCCTTGATGTCTTCTATGGAAAGCCCGGCATCACGCATGGCTTTCCTGGTCGGTGACAGGGTCTTGGTAATCAAATGCTGGGTGAGTTCTTTCAACTTGGCGCTGCTGAGTGATAGATCTACCAGATCGCCATTCTTTAGCAGGCTGGTGATACGCGCTTCGGCGTGGTCTGTCAGCCATTCCTTGGCTTCACGCGATTTGCTCAGCAGCAGACGTGTATCTTCAGGGCTGATGGGTGGCAACCTGGATTCCTCCAGTATCCAGCAGAAGATACGACGGTCGAAATCGTCGCCTCCCAGTGCTGAGTCCCCGTTGGTTGCCAGTACTTCAAACACACCTTTGCTCAGTCGCAGGATGGAAACATCGAATGTGCCGCCGCCCAGGTCGTAAATCACGTAGACGCCTTCTGCAGCGTTATCCAGGCCATATGCCACTGCGGCCGCTGTGGGTTCGTTTAGCAATCGCAGTACCGTCAAGCCCGCAAGCCTTGCGGCATCCTTGGTTGCCTGGCGCTGAGCATCGTCGAAATATGCGGGAACGGTAATTACCGCACCTGTGAGTTCACCGCGCCCTCCATCAATACCAAAGGCTTTTTCTGCACGCTGCTTGAGTACTTTGAGAATCTCCGCCGATATTTCCACCGGGCTTTTAATGCCGGCACGCGTCTGGATTTGCACCATGCCCGGTGCATCAATGAATTGATAGGGTAGTTGGGCGATATCGCCTATATCCTTCAAGCCGCGGCCCATGAAGCGCTTGGCGGAGACGATAGTGTTATGAGGATCATGGCTTTGCTGTGCCTGTGCTGCGTAGCCAACCTCAATATTGCCATCCGGTCTGTAATGCACAACGGAAGGCAGGAGTGCATGGCCTTCTTCGTCATGCAACACTGTGCTCATGCTACTGCGAACCGTCGCAACCAGGGAGTTGGTTGTGCCAAGATCGATGCCCACTGCCAGTTTATGCTGGTGCGGTGCAGAGCTCATGCCTGGTTCAGCTATTTGTAGTAGGGCCATGGGTTAAATTCTAAATCCTGTTCGTCTGATTTTTAAGACTTCTCATTTTTCAGCTTGCTCGTCTTCCAGCTTGCTGATGGCGTGTTCTATATCTGCCTGCACTTTATCGATAAAACTGAGCTTCCTGACAGTGCCTGAAGCCTGTTCCAATGCATTCAATTCACCAAGCTGAATATCCAGATCCTGCTGAAATTGCCTGGCGGTTTTGCGGGTTTCAATCAGCAGCTTATCAAGGGCAGCAATATCTTTGGAGTCCGTGGCTTCTTCAATCGTTTCGCGCCATTCCATCTGCAACATCAAAAAGTCATGCGGCATGGCAGTGTTGCTGTCTTCTTGCGTATCGGTACCTTTTAATCGCAACAGGTAACGCGCTCTTGAAGTCGGGTTCTTTAGTGTTTGATATGCCTCGTTGGCCTGCGTGGCCAGTTGCATTGATTTTAACCGTTCCGAGCTGGAGCCGGCAGCAAAACGGTCGGGATGTACCTCGCTTTGTACCCTGCGGAAATTGTCATCCAGTTTGCCAAGGTCAACAGAGAATTGTGCCGGTAGATCAAATAGTTCGAAATGGTTTTTTGACATTAATTATTGCTTAAGGGCTATGGCGAACGCAGAGAGGGAGTTGCATGCGAATTGGGGTAGAGCCAGCCACGGTCGATTCCAACGGCAATAAATCTTATACCGTGAAGCTTTCGCCGCAGCCGCACTCATCCTTGACGTTCGGGTTGTTGAACTTGAAGCCCTCATTCAGCCCCTCTTTTGCAAAATCCAGCTCAGTGCCATCAATGTAAACCAGGCTTTTCGGGTCAATGATGATTTTGACGCCACGGCTTTCAAAGGCGATGTCTTCTGGTTTTGTGTCGTCAACAAACTCAAGGGTATATGCCATGCCGGAGCAGCCGGTGGTTTTAACGCCCAGGCGCAGGCCAATGCCCTTACCACGATTGGCAAGGAACTTCTGTACCCGGGTGGCTGCAGTTTCTGTCAGGGTAATCGCCATTGCTTTAAGCTACCTCTTTATCCGTTTGTTTCGACTTCAGATCAGCTACTGCTGCCTTGATGGCATCTTCCGCCAGGACTGAACAGTGAATCTTCACAGGTGGCAGAGCCAATTCCTCTGCGATCGCAGAGTTCTTGATTTCCGCTGCCTGGTCGAGTGATTTGCCTTTCAGCCACTCAGTAACAAGCGAGCTGGAAGCAATCGCTGAGCCGCAGCCATAGGTCTTGAATTTTGCATCTTCGATGATGCCGCTATCGTTAACCTTGATCTGCAATTTCATGACGTCGCCGCAAGCTGGCGCGCCGACCATGCCAGTCCCGACCTGTGGGTCGTTCTTGTCCATGGAACCAACGTTACGCGGGTTCTCGTAGTGATCCAATACTTTGTCTGAATATGCCATGGTATTTCTCCTTAACTACGTATCATAAGCCAAGAGAATTTCTCGCTTTTGATTCGTTACAATATTTCAATAAGAAAAATGTCGATTTGCTTTGGTGGCGATATTGCCAGAAATGCAAAGAACATTTTTCAGTGTGCAGCCCACTGTACTTTGCTCAGGTCAACCCCATCCAGGTGCATCTCCCACAATGGTGAGAGTTCACGCAATTTACCGATCTTGCTTTTCATCAAGCTGATGGTGTAATCAATATCTTCTTCGGTCGTGAATCGGCCAATCGAGAAGCGGATGGAGCTATGTGCCAACTCGTCGGAGCGGCCCAAAGCGCGCAGCACGTAACTTGGTTCCAGACTGGCTGAGGTACATGCCGAACCTGATGAGACGGCGATATCCTTCACCGCCATGATCAGCGATTCGCCTTCAACAAAATTGAAGCTGATATTCAGGTTATGCGGCACTCGCTGCTTGAGGTCGCCATTGACATAGACTTCATCAATGTCTTGCAAGCCTGTCAGCAGCCTGTCGCGCAGGCGGCGTATGCGGGCATTTTCCAGTTCCATCTCTTCACGCGCAATGCGGAATGCTTCGCCCATGCCGACGATCTGGTGCGTAGCCAGGGTGCCTGAACGTAAGCCGCGTTCATGGCCGCCACCGTGCATTTGCGCTTCGAGGCGAACACGTGGTTTGCGGCGTACATACAAGGCGCCAATGCCTTTCGGGCCGTAAGTCTTGTGTGCGGAAAAGCTCATCAGGTCCACTGGCAGTTTTTCCAGGTCAATGGCGACTTTCCCCGTCGCTTGCGCAGCATCTACGTGGAATATCACGCCATGCTCGCGGCAGATATTGCCAATAGCTTCGATGTCCTGGATCACGCCGATTTCGTTGTTCACCAGCATGACAGAAGCTAAGACTGTATCCGGGCGGATCGCTGCCCGGAATTTCTCTATGTCAACCAGGCCATTGGGTTCGGGTTGCAGGAATGTCGCTTCAAAACCTACCCGCTCAAGTTCTCGCACTGGATCGATGACAGCCTTATGCTCGGTTTGCACCGTAATGATGTGCTTGCCTTTACCACTGTAAAAATTAGCCGCACCTTTGATCGCCAGGTTATTGGACTCAGTAGCGCCTGAAGTCCAGACGATTTCACGCGGATCGGCATTGACCAGCTTTGCGACTTCCTCGCGTGCATTTTCTACGGCCTTTTCAGCAGTCCAGCCAAATGGATGGCTACGTGAAGCCGGGTTGCCGAAGTGTTCCGTGAGGTATGGAATCATCTTTTCCGCTACGCGTGGGTCTGTTGGCGTAGTGGCTGAGTAATCCAGATAAATCGGTGTTCGCACTGTATTTGCTGCTGTCATCATTGATCCTAATTTTAAATATCTTTGAGCTATTTATACTGCAATGGCGGTCAATTGCCGCAGTCTTGCAATCTCATTTTCCAGTACGCGCAAAAATGCATCAATTTGCTCGCTGGTGTTGTTTAAGCCAAGGCTCACGCGAATCGCACCTTTGGCAAGATCCCGTTCTACACCCATGGCCAGTAACACACTGCTCGGTTCGGAACTGTCGCTGGAGCAGGCAGAGCCGCTAGCGACGGCGAAGCCTTTGCGATCCATTGCCATGACCAGGGTTTCGCCTTCAATTTCGTTAAAAGCAAAAAAACTCGTATTCGGCAGTCTTTCAGCTTGCTCGCCAAATAATGTGGCGCCCAGTTTCTTCAATCCTGTTTCCAGGCGATCGCGCAGTTGCCTGAGCTGGTTCGTGTGCTGTAGTAGTCTTGTATTCAGCAACTCACAGGCAGCACCAAAGCCGACAATGGCTGCGACATTTTCAGTTCCGCTGCGCAATCCTCTTTCCTGGCCACCGCCGTAAATCACCGGCTGAATATCAATGCGTTTATCCAGAATCAAAGCACCGGCACCTTGTGGCCCGTTGATCTTGTGCGATGAAAGTGTCATGGCATGCACATTCAAAGCATCAAAATCCACCTTGATCTTACCCAGCGCCTGTACTGCGTCTGTGTGCATTGTCGCACCATGGCGACGTGCGATTTCAGCAATCTGGGCCACTGGCTGAATGGCTCCGGTTTCATTATTGGCTAACATCACAGAAACAATGCTGGTTTCTGTACCCAATATGGTATCAAGTTGCGATTTTTCAACGACGCCAGCGTCATTGACATTCAATGTTGCCAGTTTCCAGCCACGCTGTTTCATGGCAAGCGCTGGCCGTGTAACGCAAGGATGTTCAATCGCACTCGTCACTATCTGGCTGGAGCCATAGCAAGCCGCGATGCCAGTAATCGCCAAGTTATTGGCTTCAGTACCGCCCGAGGTGAAAATCACCTGGGAGGGGTGTGCATTGACTGCAGCAGCCACCTGCTCACGTGCACGTTCGATAGCACTTCTGGCATGGCGCCCAAAACTGTGACGGCTGGTCGGGTTGCCATGCTGTTGTGTCATGAATGGGGACATCAGTTCAAGCACGTGCGCATTAAGTGCGGTCGTGGCATTGTGGTCGAAATAGATGTCAGTGTTGTTCATGACGGAAACCTAGGCAATAGCTTCAGCAGGCACGGATTCAACAACAGGTTGCATCGGGCATGGGCGATTGCCCACGGCGATCTTTTTACCTTCCAGCTGTGATGCGACCAGGTCCGCCAGCGATACACCTGAGAGGTACTCTAAAATCTTGCCATTGAGGCTGGTCCAAAGATCGTGCGTCATGCAACGGCGATCTTCGTGGCAGTTTTCCTGACCACCGCATTGAGTCGCATCAATCAGCTCATCAACTGCGCTGATGATGTGTGAGACGGCAATTTCGTTCTGTGCTTTAGCCAGGCGATAACCGCCACCGGGGCCGCGCACGCTTTTAACCAAGCCATTGCGACGTAAACGGCTGAACAGTTGTTCAAGATAGGAAAGCGATATGCTCTGGCGCTCACTGATACCTGCAAGAGTCACTGGCTTATCGTGCTCATGCATCGCGAGATCCAGCATCGCGGTGACGGCAAAACGGCCTTTCGTGGTTAATCGCATGACATGGTTTCCTAAAGTATTTTGGTAATCCTTGTGGCTGCCATCAAGCTGCAGAATGCAGTAGCGACGCCGCTTTTCACCTTAAATTCAAGCTGAAATTCTAGAATACCTTATTACTTTAGTCAACTATTTTGTTGAGATAGTTCACATCAAATGCTTTGCCGACTTCAGCATCGGTTTCAACGTCTGCACCGAGCTTGGCAAGCTGCTCCATGACTTCCTGCAATTTCTGATCCTGCTTGGCAGCATGGTCGAGCAGGGCGTGGATCGCCTTGGTCATCGGGTCGTTCATGTTGTCGCTGACTGCATAGGCAGAAAACCCGATTTTCTGCGCCATATCGTCGCGCTGCTGGGTTTTGGTCTCATCAAGGATGCGGGCAGGGATGCCGACCGCAGTCGCGTCTGCCGGCACGTCTTTGACGACAACCGCGTTGGAGCCGATCTTGGCATGCGCGCCTACAGTGATCGGACCAAGAATTTTAGCGCCGGCACCGATTACCACGCCTTGCTCCAGGGTGGGATGCCGCTTGCCTTTGTTCCATGAAGTACCGCCGAGTGTCACGCCGTGATAGAGCGTGCAATCGTCGCCGACCACCGCGGTTTCGCCAATCACGACACCCATGCCATGATCGATGAATACACGACGGCCGATGGTAGCACCCGGGTGGATCTCTATGCCGGTGATCCAGCGTGCAAAGTGCGAGCTGAATCTGGCCAGCCAGTAAAGGCGTTGCTTCCAGATCCAGTGCGAAAAGCGATGCATGATAAGTGCATGCACACCAGGGTAGGTCGTCAGTATCTCCCAACGCGTTCTTGCCGCTGGGTCACGTTCGAAAACGACACTGATATCTTCTTTTAATTGGCTAAACATCGTTTATTCTGACATAAAAATGCAATTGATTAATCAGCAATCCCGGCTGGTTTTCTGCCGCCGGTTTTGCTGCCGATGATTCTGGGCGACTGTGTCAGTTTCAGGACACCGCGCAAAATGTTGACTTCTTCCTTCTCCAGGTTGGCACGTGCATAGATACGGCGTACTCTTTGCATGAGCTTTTTGGGTTCGGCAGGGTTGTAATAGCCGATCTGGATCAGTACTTCTTCCAGATGCTGGTAAAAGCCTTCAAGTTCATCGCTCGTCGCTAATGGGTTGACATTGCCTGGCTGGATTTGGTTTTCCTGGCTAAGGCTCGCCATGCGGCATTCATAGCTCATGACCTGGACCGCCGCTGCCAGATTGAGCGATGAAAATTCCGGATTCGCTGGAATCATCGCCAGCAGCTGGCATAAATCCAGTTCAGCATTGGATAAACCGCTCATCTCAGTGCCAAACACCAAAGCAACTTGTTGTTGGGTGCTTGCAACGGAAATGGCACGTTCGGCTGCTGCACGCACAGTCAGTAGTTCATGGGAAAGCTGACGCTTCCTTGCGCTCAGACCGATGACTAGGGCGCAGCCTTCCAGCGCTTCTTCCAGTGTTGTAAAAACTTTCGCGTTTTGCAGCACATCTGCTGCGCCGGTCGCCATCACAGTGGCATGTGCATCAGGGAAAGAAGCAGGGGAAACCAGGTGCAGGGTCGAGAACCCCATGGTTTTCATCGCTCGTGCCGCACCACCTATATTTCCCGGATGGCTGGTCTGGCAGAGAACGATACGAAAATTATTAAGCAAGTTGGGTTTGGAAGTCATGGCGTTAAGCATTAAAATGCTATTTTAACAGCTCTTTAATATCGCCTCGTGCTGAAAAAACGACGGGGCACTCGCAGAAAGTGATTTATGCATCCGATGTTGACCATCGCGGTTAAAGCCGCGCGCCGTGCTGGCGGTATTATTACCCATGCTTCACAAGATGTAGGCGCATTGAAAATTCGCAGCAAGACCTACAATGATTTTGTCAGTGAAGTCGACCATGCAGCCGAACGTACCATCATCGATACACTGAAGGAAGCCTACCCAACCCACGGTTTTTTGGGTGAGGAGAGCGGTAATACCAATCAGGATGCTGAAAATATCTGGATCATCGACCCGCTCGATGGCACTACCAACTTTCTGCACAATTTCCCGCAATACTGCGTTTCCATCGCGCTGATGCAGCAAGGTCAACTGACGCAGGCTGTGGTCTATGATCCCAATCGCAACGACCTGTTTACCGCAACCAAAGGCCGTGGCGCATTCCTGAATGACAGGCGCATCCGTGTCACCAATCGTACCAAGCTGCAGGAATCCATCATCGGCACAGGATTCCCTTTCCGCGACTTTACGCATCTTGATGCTTATCTTGGTATGTTCAAGGACATGGTGAAAAAGACATCAGGTATCCGTCGTCCTGGTTCTGCAGCGCTGGATCTCGCCTATGTGGCCGCCGGATGGTATGACGGTTTCTGGGAGATCGGCCTCTCCAAGTGGGATATCGCCGCAGGCGCCTTGATTGTGCAGGAGGCGGGTGGCATCGTCGGCGATTTTGAAGGTAATGAAAGCTGGATCGATAGCGGCAATATTGTTGCTGCCAACCCCAAAGTATTTGCGCAGATACTACAAACCATCACGCCGCATCTCACGCCCGAACTCAAATCACCTGTCCAGGGTTAACCTGATTGAGCGATGATAGCCTGCAACAGCACACGCCGATGATGCGCCAGTATTGGGGCATCAAGGCGCAATATCCCGATATGCTGTTGTTCTATCGCATGGGTGATTTCTACGAACTGTTCCACGAGGATGCAGAAAAAGCCTCAAGGCTGCTTGGCATCACGCTGACCCGACGTGGTGCATCGAACGGTGAGCCGATAAAAATGGCCGGCGTGCCATATCATGCGGCGGAGCAATATCTGGCCAAGCTGGCGAAACTGAGTGAAGCAGTCGCTATCTGCGAACAAGTTGGTGACCCGGCAAAATCAAAAGGGCCGGTAGAGCGGCAAGTCACTCGCATACTGACGCCCGGCACATTGACGGATAGTGCTCTCCTTGATGAGTCCCGCGATAATCTATTGGTGGCTATTGCCGCTGGCGAAGGGCTGTTGGGGTTGGCCCGTATCAACCTGGCTTCCGGCCAGTTCATCCTGAACGAAATTGCGCCGGGATTGCTGGGACAGGAACTACAGCGCATTTCTCCGGCAGAGTTGTTGCTTGCAGACGACTTTTCCCATCCGGCGATTGATGCCATCAAATGCAGCAAAAAAAGATTGGCACCCTGGCAGTTCGACGTTGATTCTGCATTGCAGACACTGACCAAGCAGTTTGAAACCCACGACCTCGCCGGGTTCGGCGCCAGCGACCTGACGGCTGCCGTGGCAGCCGCAGGCGCATTGCTGGATTACGTCAAACATACCCAGCGTACCACTTTGCCTCACATCACCGGCTTGCGCGTCGAGCAAAGCCAGGACTATATCCAACTGGATGCTGCCACACGCCGCAATCTGGAAATAGACCAGACCCTGCAGGGCGAAGCCAAACCTACGCTTTATTCATTACTGGATTCGACCCGGACGGCAATGGGCGCGCGTCTGTTGCGGCAATGGTTGCATCATCCCTTACGCAATGCCATGGCCATTCATGCAAGGCAGCAAGCTGTCGCGGCGATACTTGGTTCGGATTATCAGGATCTGAGGCAACTGCTTTCAGAAGTGGGCGACATTGAGCGGATGACTGCGCGTATCGCTTTGAGAACTGCGCGGCCGCGCGATCTTTCAGGTTTGCGCGATAGTCTTCAGCAACTGGGATCGCTGCAAAGCGCCATGAAATACGACGCATCACTTTTACAGACCCTGGCTGTAGAGTTGCAGGCTCCACAGGCAGCCATTTCGCTCCTCAAGGCTGCCATCAAACAGGAACCTTCATCCGTGTTGCGCGAGGGTGGCGTGATTGCCGATGGCTACGATAATGAGCTGGATGAGTTACGTAGCCTGCAGACGAATCATGGCGATTTCCTGTTGCGCTTCGAGGCTGAGGAAAAGCAGCGCACAGGCCTGACCAATCTTAAAGTGGAATACAACAGCGTACACGGTTTCTATATCGAAATCAGTCGTGCGCAGGCGGAGAGTGCGCCGCCAGAGTATCGCCGTCGACAGACATTGAAGAATGTAGAGCGTTTTATCACGCCGGAGCTGAAGGCCTTTGAAGACAAGGTGCTTTCAGCCAATGAACGTGCATTAGCGCGGGAAAAAGCACTCTATGAAGAGATTCTGGAGGCATTGTTGCCGCATATCCAGGATCTGCAGCGCAATGCCTCTGCAGTGGCACAATTGGATGTATTGAGCACGTTCGCCGAACGTGCGGAGGCATTGAATTATGTGCAGCCCGAATTCTCCGCAGATGCCGTGCTGGAGATCATCGGCGGCAGGCATCCGGTGGTCGAGCAGATCGCCCAGCCCTTTATCGCCAATGATGTCGCATTGACCCCATATCGCCAGTTGCTGTTGATCACCGGCCCCAACATGGGCGGTAAATCCACCTATATGCGGCAGACGGCACTGATTGTCCTGCTCGCCCATTGCGGTTGTTATGTGCCGGCGACTTCGGTACGCATAGGCAGTATAGATCGTATTTTTACCCGTATCGGCGCCTCCGATGACCTGGCTGGCGGGCGTTCGACCTTCATGGTGGAAATGACCGAAACCGCCAATATCCTGCATAACGCAACAGAGCATAGCTTGGTGCTGCTGGATGAAATCGGTCGCGGCACCTCGACTTTTGATGGTTTGTCACTGGCCTGGGCAGTCGCCAAACAGTTGCTGGAAAAGAACCGCAGTTACACCCTGTTTGCTACCCATTATTTCGAATTGACGCGCATAGTCGAGGAGTTCAAGCAGGCTGCCAATGTGCATCTGGATGCGGTGGAGCATGGTAAGGGCATCGTCTTTTTACACCGTGTGGAAGACGGCCCGGCGAGCCAGAGTTATGGCTTGCAAGTCGCGCAACTTGCGGGCATCCCAAAGTCGGTAGTTGCCATGGCAAGGCGCAAGTTGGTCCAATTGGAACAGCAGAATATACAGGCAGGGCCACAAGGCGATATGTTTGTTGCGCCCATGGAGCCACAGGATATAGCCAGTCACCCAGCTGTTTCAGAACTTGAGACGATTGAGCCGGATGAGTTAACACCGCGACAAGCACTTGAGAAACTGTATCAGCTTAAGAAATTGATATAGGGCTTTTGAATTACAACTCAGGGGCTATTGTGTTCGCAATAGCCCAGCAGGAATTTAGTGGTGATGACCACCAGCACCATGCACATGGCCGTGTTCGACTTCTTCTTTCACAGCAGTGCGCACGCCGGTAACCGTGGCTTTGAATAGCACACGCTCGCCAGCCCAGGGATGGTTGCCATCAACGACGACCTTACCTTCCTGGATATCGGTGACGGTGTAGAGAATCACTTCGCCTGAGTCGTCCTCACCTTCAAATTGCATGCCGATTTTCAATTCTTCAGTGGGGAACGCAGAAGCCGGCTCCATTTGTACCAGCTCTTCATCGTATTCACCGAATGCATCCGCTGGCTCCAGGCCGATTTCAACAGTGTCGCCAACGGACTTGCCGTGAAGCTCTTCTTCTACACGAGGAAAAATATTGTCATATCCCCCATGTAAATAGCTGACAGGGTCAGCGCTGGATTCGAGCACATTACCTTCACTATCACGTAGTTCATAAGTCATTGAAACAACAGTATTCATGGCAATTTGCATGATAAAAGTACCTTCGATTTAGATTGATTTAATAAGATTCAGCACTTCTTGGGCGTGCCCTTTTGCGACAACGCCATACTGGCAATGGTGTATTTTACCCTCAGGATCGATGATGAAGGTCGAACGCAGGATACCCATTTTGCGTACGCCATCTTTTTCCTTTTCCTGCCAGACCCCATATTTTTCGCAGACCTTGCCTTCTTCGTCAGAGATAAGCTGGAGGCTGAGGCCGTGTTTATCGCGGAAACTGGCATGGGTGATACAGTCATCCTTGCTGACGCCGATGACTATCGCATTGAGTTTCGCGAACTCTTCCTCCAGGTCGCTAAACTCAATGGCCTCAACCGTACAGCCCGGAGTGTCGTCTTTCGGGTAGAAATAAAGCACTACAGTCTTACCGCGCATTCTGGAAAGCTTGAACATTTCCATGTCGGCATCAGGCATAGAGAAATCAGGGGCGAAGTCGCCAATTTGCAGCATAGGGGGCTTGTGCTGAATGATCGTGATTGGATTCTAACCCATTTCTATTCCATGATTGCAATGCGCTATTATGTATAGATGAAAAAAGCCTTGAAGAAGTCAGCACAATTTATGGAGCAAAAGGCATTGCTGGGCGGTGTTTCGCCCAAGCAATTCTTAAAAGAGTACTGGCAGAAAAAACCACTGCTGATACGTCAGGCCATCCCCAATTTCAAGGGTATCCTTAATGCAAACGAGCTTGCCGGATTGGCCTGCGAAGAAGATGTGCAGTCTCGCCTGGTCAGGCTTGCCCGAGGTAAATGGCAGCTTGAAGACGGGCCTTTTGCCGAAGAGCGCTTTGCCAAGCTGCCAAAGAGTAACTGGACGCTGCTGGTACAGGGTGTTAACCATCATTTGCGCGAAGCTGCTGCCCTGTTGCAGCAATTTAATTTTATTCCGCATGCGAGACTGGACGACTTGATGGTCAGTTTCGCCCCGGACGGCGGAGGCGTCGGCCCGCATTTTGATTCTTATGATGTGTTCCTGCTGCAAGGGCAGGGGCAGCGCCGCTGGCGAATTAGCCAACAGAAAGATCTTTCCCTGGTTGAAGGTGCGCCGCTACGGATTTTGCAGGAGTTCAAGACGGAGCAGGAATATGTACTGGAAGCAGGCGATATGCTGTATCTCCCGCCGCATGTCGCTCATTGGGGCATTGCCATCGGCGACTGCATGACTTATTCGATCGGTTTCAGGGCACCATCCGCGCAGGAACTCGCTATGGAGTTCCTGGGATATTTACAGGAAACCATCACCCTCGATGGCATGTATACCGATATCAATCTTGGTCTGCAGAAGCATCCTGCGGAAATCAGTGCAGACATGGTTAAACGTGTTAATGCCATGCTGAAAAAGATACGATGGAACAAGGAAATGGTTGGAGAGTTCCTGGGTATCCATCTTTCTGAACCAAAGTCGCACATCACATTTGATGCGTCGCCGAACAGAAGTCTAGATGCGTTCAAAAAATCCTTGATGACTAAAGGATTGAAGCTGGATTTGAAGACGCAAGCGCTTTTTTATGAGGATATGTTTTTTATCAATGGGGAACGCGTAGAGATGGTGGCGGGTTGGTCTGCTTGCTTAAAGCAGCTTGCTGACCATGGAAAACTGCCAGCCAATATACTGCAAGGCGAATTGCTGAATGACGCGAGTCTGATGGCATTGTTTTTCAATTGGTACCTTGCCGGGTATGTGCATTACGACAAACATTAAAAGCGAGTGAGGCGTGTAGTCATGAGCGTGAGCGACGAGTTGAAGCCGAACCAGTTGATTCTGGGTGAACGCAACTATGAAGCGGCAACTGCGCTAATCATTGCGCGGGCGGAACGGGAACTGAAAATATTCGATCCTGACCTGAGCAGGGGCGCTTACCAGAGTCTTCAGATAGAGGAACTGCTGCGTAGTTTTCTGGCTAAAGACAGGCTCAACCACGTGACCATGATTTTGCATGACAGCCAATTCCTTAGCACCAGATGCCCGAGATTGATTGAGCTGATGAAGCGTTATACGCATGCCATGACGGTCTATATCACGGATGAGCGTGCCCAGGTCGCTCAGGATGCCTTTGTGCTGGCTGACAGTGGGGATTATCTGCATCGTTTTCATATCAACCATGCCAGGTTTAAGTATTGTCATGATGATGAACTGGCCAGCAAGCCCTTGCATGAACGCTTTGAGCAGCTGCTTGAAGTCACATGCTCCACTTTGAGTGTTACAACAACAGGTTTGTGATGAACAGAATCTTATATTGTATTTTCGGTTTTTCCCTGCTGCTGGGCACGGCGCTTTCGACTTCAGTGACTGCTGCCGATCAGTTCAGGATGATCACATTGCAGTATCGCTTCGCCCAGGATGTTTTGCCGATGATAGAACCTATGGTGGGCCCTGGCGGCAGTGTGCGTGCCATCGATAATCATCTCATGATCAGTACCAGCCCTGACCGGCTCTCGCAAATTGAAGCGCTGTTGAGTCAAATAGACGTTGCACGTAAAAATGTCAGAATAACAGTCAGCCATTCAGCTGATGTTCGAACACAGCGGAGCGGTGTTGGAGTCAGTGGCCGGGCACGCGTGGGCGATGTTGAGGTTTCGACTTCTTCTCGTGCTGGAAATGGTATTAACATCGATCTGGAAGATAGCAACACTACTTATAGTAATGTTGGCAGCGAGCTCCTGAATGTCGTCGATGGCGAACGCGCATTCATTCGCGTTGGGCAATCTATCCCTTATTCCCAGCAATGGGTGCTGCTGACCAGACGTTATGTCAGTGTCCAGCAAACTGTGGAATTTCAGGATATCACGACGGGTTTTGCCGTGAGGCCACGCTATATCGGGGATCAGGTCGAACTGGAAATCACACCGAGAATTGCCAGGCCGAATCAGGCAGGATTCATTGACTTTGAAGAGCTTAGCACCGTCGTCCGCGTATCGCCGGGAGAGTGGTTTGACCTGGGCGGAAATATGCAAAACAGGGATGATGTGAGCAGGGAGATTTTAAGCACTTACCGTAGTTCCGGTAAGCAAAATTCAAGTCTAAAAATCAGAGTTGATTAGCAAAACTTGATTTTCTGAATCGAAGTATTTTAAAAAAAAGCCGGAACGGCCCATAAACACTCTGTTTTTTTATTTTAGAACTGCTAGAATTTACATACTCGGATAGTCAATGTTGATACCGTCTATTGATTCAATCAAATAAACGTTCCGTACCAGGCCAAATTTTTACTTTTTATATCTATTAAGGAATACAAAAATGACACGTTCCGCTCTGTTAGCTGCACTTTTCGCCCTTGCTTTAACTGCTTGTGGTCAAAAAGAAGAAGCTGCTCCAGTTGAAGAAGCTCCAATCGTTGAAGAAGTTGCTCCAGTTGAAGAAGCTCCGATCATTGAAGAAGTTCCTGCTGAAGAAGCTCCAATCGTTGAAGAAGCTCCTGCTGAAGAGCCAGCTGCTGAGTAATACTGAAGTATCAGCAGTACAAAGGTTGGCAGTTGTGTAACAACCGCTGATCATCAAAAAAGCCGACGCTACCGTCGGCTTTTTCATGCCTGCCGGATAATCAGGAGCCCATCGGTAGGATCATATTAAATTCAGGTTTATTTTATGGCTTGGAATCTACCTACGCTATTTCGCGCCAATCAAACCCGATAGCTTGATCTGCAATACCTATCCATTCTTCATCACAGTTCAGTACCTTGCTCAATGCCTGCTTGACCAGTGCCGGGTGATTGTTCTTCGCGCTTAGATGCGCGGCCAGGATATGCTGCAGTTTGCTGTTGTCCAGCCTTGAGAGCAGCGCTGCGGCGCTGGTGTTGTCCAGATGCCCAAGCCGGCTATTGACGCGTTGCTTGAGTGATCTGGCGTAAGGACCGTTCATCAGCATATCGATATCGTGATTGCATTCCAGTACCAGGGCGTTGCAACTGTTTAGAACATGTTCAATATGGGATGTGGACGTTCCTGTGTCCGTTAGCACGCCGAGCTTTCTGTCGCCATTGCCAAAAGTAAATTGCACAGGCTCGCGCGCATCATGAGGAACTGGAAAAGGCTGGACGTTGATATCCTGAATCGCAAACGGCTCGTGGCTATCAATAATGTGCATCTCAAAGCCAGGCCGGGATGGTAAGTAACGCTCTGCCATGACAAGTGTGCCATGCGTCAACCAGACAGGGATTTGATATTTATTCGCGAATTTGAAAGCACCACCCGCGTGGTCATCGTGTTCATGTGTCACGAGTATGCCGGTGAGTGCCTCGGGCGATAAATCCAATCTGGCCAAACGTGAGACAACATCCCGTAGGCCGAAGCCGCAGTCAAGAAGAAGGCATGTGCTGCCTTCCTCGACTACCAGGCCATTACCAGCGCTACCACTACCCAATGAAGCAAAGCGCATGGTCGTTTAATGTGCTACCTCAACTGCTCATATAGCAGATTGGTAATGCGGTTCGCAGTGCTGGAAAGATCACGTGAGCCATCCTGTTTGACCACAACAACATCTGAGCCGCCAAGGTCATTGTTATCAACCCTGATACGGTACTGGTTCTCACGCTGGGCTTCCTCTTTCGGAGCTTCCCAGAATTTGAGGTACTCGCCTAGCGGCACGCCTTTCTCTTCTGCTTCTTCAGCAGCTTTTTTGGTTTCAGGTGTGGATTCCGGTTTTTTCTCTTCGGTTTTTTCGTCGTCACTTCCCCAGAATTTGAGAGAGCTTAATAAGCCTTTCTTCTTGGCCGGCGCATCTTCAGTAGAGCCAAGATCGGCGTAACGAACATAGTACAGGCCACGCGAACGATCCCTGTCTTCAACCACAAACCCGACGCGATCAAGAGCCAGGCCGACCCTGCGCCATGCTCGATCAAACTGATCGTTTACTTTCAGGTCGAGTGAGCCGTCAGGACTTCTCTCAATGGTGGCGCGGACTTCATTGCTCACAGAAGCAACCACCGCCTGGGATCTCTGTTCGGTGACGCCTAACCTGACCATCAGGCGGCGAAGCAATTCAGCGTCGATATCTTCGGCATCTGAACGTACTTCTTCTGCTTTGGTTCTTTTTGCATCGAGACGATAACCTGTTTCGTAAGTGCCTACGGAGGTTCTTACACGTTCCTTGCCATCATCTACCGCATCTGCAACAGAACGGTGGCTCATGTAGATTTCAGTTGCGTTATTCTCGCCGCGATCAATACGTGTGCGGAATTTCTGGCGTGTCTGCAGGGTATTGAGTTTATCCAGCCAGCCCTGGAATTTGTCCAGGTAGTTGCCTTTGTCGTCCTTGGTAAGGCTTGACGGATCGACCCATTCGGTTTCCATGACACCTGTTTCCGGATTTTCCACGCGAACGGCAAAGCCCAGGTCGTTCCAGAACTCGCGAATCACCGGCCATACTTTTTCCGGAGGTGCATCAACGACTAACCAGCGCTGTGATCCTGCACGCTCCATCCTGACATTTTCCGGATTGGGCAGTATTCTTTCCTGTTCCAGTACTGAACCCTGGCCTTGTGAATAGCTGGAGTAGGTGGTTGCGCTTCCAGGAACTGCATAAGTGTCGCTCGCTGAAATTGAAGTGAGGTCTGGTGGAACCTCGAGCGGACGAGAACGGCCTGCAGACTTGTAATCCGGCGTGTTGTCGAAAAATGGAATGCTGTCGCAACCGGTCAGAAATGCAGCTATCAAACCAGTAAAAACAAGATGTTTCAATTCAGTTCTTTTCATGCGGTTTCTCTTTGCTATGAATCTTTCACTATCAATACATTTGTAATTGATTTGTTTTGTAATATTTACTATTAAGACTGCAGTTAAATGCCTGCGCTTTTCATCGCAAAACGCAGGGTATCATGATATGCAGTGGATAGAGGTACCAGCGGCAGGCGAATGCCTGATTTGATCATCCCCATCTGCTGCAGCACCCATTTCACGGGAATAGGATTGGCTTCGACAAACAACTTTTGATGAAGTGCCAATAGCTTTTCATTAATTTTCCTGGCCGTAACGGCGTCGCCAGCCATGGCAGCCACGCAGAGTTCGTGCATCAAGCGCGGTGCGACATTGGATGTCACGGAAATCACGCCGTGACCGCCCATCAGCATTAAAGACATGCCGCTGGCATCATCGCCGCTATATACCGAAAAGTCCTTGGGCACACGTGCAATGAGATCGCTGCCGCGTTCCATATTTCCAGTGGCATCCTTGATGCCGACAATATTCGGCAGTTCAGACAAGCGCAAGACAGTATCGTTTGAGATGTCACAAGCGGTTCTCCCCGGCACGTTGTAGAGAATCTGGGGAATATCAACAGCCTCCGCTACCTTACGGTAATGCTGGTATAAGCCTTCTTGTGGCGGCTTGTTGTAATAAGGCGTCACCAGCAGGCAGGCATCTGCGCCCAGGTTTTTTGCATGCTGGGTCAGCTCAATGGCTTCGGTCGTTGCGTTGGCGCCAGTACCGGCAATCACGGGGATCCGCCCTGCAGTGTGCTCAACAGCAGTCTTGATTAACAGGCAATGTTCTTCAAAATTGACGGTTGGAGATTCGCCGGTTGTGCCAACAATAACAATGCCGTCAGTGCCTTCTTCGATGTGGAAGTCAATAAGGGAGCGGAGGGCGTTGATATCCAGTGCGCCATCCTCTTGCATGGGGGTGACGATGGCAACGAGACTGCCTTGCAGCATGATTTACCTGATGAATAAAATTAATTGCATTATTTTAACTGAAAGTGCCCGTTCAAGGGCCAGGTTTTCTAAACGCGCAAGTCTGATGCATATCATCTTTTTTCATATCATATTGGGTCGAAATTCTTTGAGTGGTGCCGTGAAAGCTGCCGATCTGCGTCGAATCCAGCCTCAAGGGCTTTGTCAGGCTTATTTCTGATGCTCCAATGATTGTATAATTCGTCCCTACATATCTATGTGAATTTTTAATGTTGCAAGATTACTTTCTGATTTTGATAAGCACTGTTCTGGTTAACAACATTGTGCTGATCAAAGTGTTGGGCCTGTGCCCGTTTATGGGGGTTTCCAAGAAACTGGAAACCTCTATCGCCATGGCTGCGGCTACGACTTTTGTCCTCACTGTAGGTTCTGGCACGAGCTATCTCATCAGTCATTATCTGCTGGGTACGGAATTGTTTTATCTGCGGACGTTGTCATTTATCGTGGTGATTGCTGGCGTGGTGCAGTTCACTGAAATGTTTCTTGAAAAGACCAGCCCTGTCTTATACCAATCACTCGGCATTTTCTTGCCGTTGATCACAACCAATTGTGCTGTCCTGGGCATTCCTTTATTGAATGTGCAGTCCAATCATAACTTCATTGAATCCCTGTTGTTCGGGCTGGGCGGCGCTATTGGTTTTTCCATGGTGCTGATCATGTTCGCTTCTCTGCGTGAGCGTCTCGATGCAGCTGATGTCCCTGCGCCATTCAAGGGCTCGGCCATTGCAATGGTGACAGCCGGTCTGATGAGTCTGGCCTTTATGGGCTTTACCGGGTTAGTGCGTTAATGCTGACCGGACTCTATGTCATGGCGGGCCTGGCCCTGCTGCTAGGTGTTGTTCTCGGTTATTCCGCCTTGAAATTCAAGGTGGAAGGCGACCCGCTGATTGCGCGCATCGATGCCATTTTGCCGCAAACCCAATGCGGGCAGTGTGGCTATCCCGGATGCAAACCTTATGCTACTGCCCTGGCCAAGGGTGAAGCGGATATCAACCAGTGTCCGCCGGGTGGCGATGCAGGTGTGCATGCTCTGGCCGACCTGCTTGGCGTTGAATATAAACCACTGAATGCAGAACATGGCTTACCCAAGCCTAAGTCAGTTGCGCTGATTGACGAGAGCGTTTGCATCGGCTGCACGCTCTGTCTCCAGGCTTGCCCGGTGGATGCCATTCTTGGTGCGGCCAAGCATATGCATACCGTTATTGCATCGGAATGCACGGGTTGCGAGCTTTGCCTGGCGCCTTGCCCGGTAGATTGCATCAGCATGGAGCCGATAGCTGAATCGCCTGCCAACTGGAAATGGCGCTACCCGGTATTTGAGCTTAAACCTGAAAGTGTTGTTGCGAAGAAAATTGCTGCATGAACGCGATTGTGAACATATCCAGGTTGCTTAAAGGCAAGTTTGGTCAATCCGGGCCGAAATTGTCCACGTTCAATGGTGGCGTCCATCCGCCCCAGCATAAACTCGAATCCACCAGTAGCCCGATTCGCATAGTGACGCCACCAGACCGTCTGGTGCTGCCATTGCGCCAGCATGTCGGCAATATCTCCAAGCTGCAGGTCGCAGTTGGTGATCGTGTGCTGAAAGGGCAGCTGCTTGCAAAAGCCGACGGGCAAGTCTCTGCTGCGGTACATGCGCCGACTTCCGGGGTCATCGTCTCGATCGAAAGTCAGCTGATTCCGCATCCTTCCGGCTTACCGGATCTGTCGATCACGCTGGAGACAGACGGCGCAGATCGATGGATGGAACATCAAGCTATCGACTATCGTGCCATGAGCAAGCCTGAACTACTGGAGCGTTTACGCGAAGCTGGCGTGGTAGGCCTGGGCGGGGCAACGTTTCCATCGCATATCAAGCTGCGCGAGGATGCGAGGCATCCGGTCAGGACCTTGATTATCAACGGTGCTGAATGTGAACCCTACATCACGTGCGACGATATGTTGATGCGTGAACGCGCGGATGAAATCGTCCGTGGCATAGAAATCATGGGTTATTTGCTCGATGCCGAGCTCTGTGCGATTGGGGTTGAAGATAACAAGCCAGAGGCTGTCAAGGCTATGCGAGACGCAGCAGTGCGTAGCAGCATGGCGATTGATGTCGTGGAAGTGCCTACAATTTACCCAGGCGGCGGTGCAAAGCAGCTGATCAAAGTCATCACTGGCATGGAAGTACCCAGTGGCCGTTTACCGACTGAAATCGGTGTGCAATGTTTTAACGTCGCCACGGCATACAGCGTACATCGCCTGGTCAATCATGGCGAGCCGGTGGTGTCGCGCATTGTGACTGTGGCAGGCAATGTCAGCCGACCCGGTAACTATGAAGCGCCACTGGGTATATTGATCAGCGATCTGGTGGAGTTTGCTGGCGGCCATGCAGATGCCAGCGATCTGATCATGGGCGGCCCTATGATGGGCTTCAACCTGCCATCGGCCAAGGTGCCGGTAGTTAAAGCCACTAATTGTATTATCGTGCCTGCTGGTGAAATGTTCCCCGCGCCGGAACCCGCGCTGCCTTGCATACGTTGCACGCGTTGCGCCGATGCTTGCCCGGTAAATCTGCAGCCGCAGGAACTCTATTGGTTCTCAAAATCGCAGAACCTGGAGAAGGCACGTGAATACAAGATATTTGATTGCATAGAATGTGGCTGTTGCACTTATGTGTGTCCAAGCAATATTCCGCTGGTGCAATATTATCGTTTCGCCAAAAGCGAAATAATTGCCCAGGATAGAGCAAAAGAAGCTGCAGACATTGCGCGTGAGCGCAATGAATTCCGCCTGATGCGTATCGAACGTGAAAAGCAGGAGCGCGCCCGGAAGCATGCGCAGAAGGCTGCAGGTGCCCGGGCCGGGACAGGCGCAGAAAGTGCAGCGGATGAAGCGAAGAAAGCCGCGATTGCGGCAGCCATGGAACGCGCAAAAGCGCAAAAGGCTGAAATCGCACCTAAAAATACAGAAGTTGCTTCAAGCTCTGTAGCCAATGAAATTGCCGATATTGAGGCCAGAAGAGCGCTTCAGGCTGAACAGGGGCAAAAGCCGGGAGCAATGCAAACGCAAGTAGCACAGCTTACCCAGCAAGGCCAATTGTTTGCAGAAAAAGATAAGCAGGCGGATCCGGAAAAACCGGTGCAGGATTTAGCGGGCATGGCCAAAGTGTCAAAAGAAAAATCACCGACAGAAGAAGCGAAATGAATCGTTCACCATATTTAACGGCTGCTCCCAGTGTTACATCCATCATGCTCAAGGTTCTGCTCGCCCTGATCCCCGGTATTGCTGCCTATGTGTGGATATTCGGAGGTGCTATCCTGGTGACCCTGGTGCTGGCATCATTGACCGCGGTTTTTACCGAAGCCTTGATGCTGAAGTTGCGCGGGCGTCCGATCAAACTCTTCATTACCGATGGCAGTGCACTGGTGACTGCCTGGCTGCTGGCGCTCGCATTGCCGCCGCTGGCGCCCTGGTGGCTGATCGTGCTGGGCACGGCGATCGCCATTATTGTCGCCAAGCAACTTTATGGGGGCCTGGGCTACAACCCGTTCAATCCGGCGATGGTGGGTTACGCGGCATTATTGATATCGTTCCCGGTATTGATGACGAGCTGGCCGGCACCGTTGGCGCTGGCGGAATTCAAGCTGGATTTTCTTGACCAGATGCAATTCATTTTTACCGGGATGCTGCCTGTGGGAGCTGCCCTGGATGCTGTTACTTCCGCCACTCCGCTGGATTATTTGAAAACACAGCTGACACTTGATCATCGCTTGCAGGACATTACACAGGCGCCGATTTTCGGTGCCTTGGGCGGCCAAGGTGGCGAATTGGTCGTGGGAGCTTATTTGCTTGGCGGGCTTTACCTGATCCAGCAGCGCATCATCAGCTGGCATCTGCCGACTGCTTTTCTGGCTGCGCTAGCGATCACCGCCGGTGTATTTTATTTGGCAGATGCTACCCGTTTTGCTGATCCGGCTTTTCATCTGTTCAGCGGCGCTACTATGCTGTGCGCGTTCTTCATCATCACTGATCCGGTAAGCGGGCCGACGACGCCCAAAGGCAAGCTGATTTTTGCCGCAGGCATCGGCATCATGACTTACCTGATCCGTGTTTATGGCGGTTACCCCGACGGCGTGGCGTTTGCCGTGATCTTCTTCAATATCTGCGTGCCGTTGATAGATGCCTACACGCAGCCGCGCGTATTCGGACATGAGAAATAATGCCTGGAACCATCATTAAACACGCAGTAAAAACGGCGTTCATCATGATTGTTTTCGCCATCGTCGGCACAGCACTGCTGGTTTATATGTACGAGCTCACCAAGACACCTATTGCGGAGAGCGAAGCACAGGCACGCATGGCGCTCTTTCGCCAGATCGTGCCGGATACCATGCACGATAACGACCTGCTGCAAGACGTCATCGAGATTCCTGCGGATGTACTGCTGGGCAATAAAGCTGCTTCCCATGCCCACCGAGCACGTCTTGGCGGCAGGCCAGCGGCAGTGATACTGGAGGCGATCGCGCCGGACGGTTATAGTGGCGACATCAAGCTGCTGGTGGCGATTCGTGAAGACGGCACCATTGCCGGTGTCCGTGTATTGGCGCACAAGGAAACGCCGGGCCTGGGCGACTATATCGACATTGCACGCGGTGCATGGATCAGGCAATTCGATGGACAGTCACTGGCATTGACTGCACCGGAACTGTGGAAAGTGAAAAAGGACGGCGGCAAGTTCGATTACATGACCGGTGCGACCATTACACCGCGAGCGGTTGTTAAGGCGATACGCCAAGTATTGGAATATTATGAGATTCATCACGAATCACTTTTCGCAGACGGGGTCACAGCAGGTGAAACAGATACGGGAACGGCAGGAGCGACATCATGAGTGCTTATAAGGAAATCGTCGGGAATGCCTTGTGGAAACAGAATCCCGGGGTTGTCCAGCTACTGGGATTATGCCCGACGCTGGCTATCACGACGACGCTGGTCAACGGCCTGAGCCTGGGGCTGGCAACCGCACTGGTGATGGCAGCCAGCAATGGTGCGGTGTCGCCTGTGCGGCGCTATATCCCGGCCGAAATACGCGTACCGGTATTCATCCTGGTGATTGCGGCGGTGGTGACGGTGATCGATCTTTCCATCAATGCTTTTGCCCAGCCTTTGCATAAAGTCCTCGGTATTTTTATTCCGCTGATCGTGGTCAATTGCATTGTACTGGCGCGGGTAGAATCCTTTGCAGCAAAGAATGGCCCGGTGCCTTCCGTGCTCGATGGCTTCATGATGGGTATCGGCCTAACGCTGGTGCTCACCTTGCTTGGCGGCATGCGTGAGCTGGTCGGCAAGGGTACGCTGTTTTCGGGTATCGATCTGGCATTCGGGCCTGACGCAGCAAGGTTCATCCTGACGGTCATTCCCGATTATCATGGTTTTCTGTTGGCGATTCTGCCGCCCGGTGCCTTCATCGGCCTGGCTCTTCTGATCGCCGCAAAGAACTGGGCAGAGCAACGCAAGGCAGCCGCTGCAAAATCCGGTCATTTGCCTTTGGCCCCTGTGGCCGGTCGCTAACCCAGTATGAATGCGGAAAAGCGTCAGGAAATATTTCGCAGGCTGAGTATTGCCATCCCTGAACCCACCACCGAGCTGGTGCACAGTTCAACTTTTGAATTGCTGGTTGCGGTCATTCTTTCAGCCCAGGCGACGGATAAAGGCGTGAACCTGGCAACAGCCAAGCTGTTCCCGGTTGCTAATACGCCTGCCGCAATTGCAGCGCTTGGCGTGGAAGGGCTGGAACCCTATATCAGGACCATTGGTCTTTATCGCAGCAAAGCGAAAAATGTCATCGCAACCTGCGAGATGTTGCTTGCATATCACAACGGCGAGGTGCCAAATACCAGGGAAGCCTTGGAGAAGTTGCCGGGTGTAGGTCGTAAGACCGCGAATGTCATATTGAATACAGCGTTTGGGCAGCCTACCATTGCGGTCGATACCCATCTCTTTCGTCTGGGTAATCGCACCGGTCTTGGCAAGGGCAAGACTCCGCTGGATGTTGAGAAAAGTCTGATGAAGAATGTGCCCAAGGAATACATGCATGATGCGCATCATTTGTTGATTCTGCATGGTCGCTACGTCTGCATGGCGCGCAAACCCAAGTGCGGCATATGTGTGATTAATGATTTGTGCGAATACAAGGCCAAGGAATTGCCTTTGGAAATAATGGGCGTATGAAATGGGTATAGCTACAGGGTTGAGCATAGGCAGCGAGGCATCACCCACACTCGCTGCTCAGGCAGTCGAGCAGGCGATGGAGCGAGCCAATATCAAAGTGGCTGGTAGCGTTTTGCTCATTCTGACTTCAGAATTCGCGCGCGATCCCTTGCCAGCTTTGAGAGCCGCCGCCAAAGCTGGCAATTGCACGCAGGTGATGGGTTGTTCGGCAACCGGGATTTTCACAGAGGACGACTGGGTGCTGGACGCTCCTGCTGCCGCTGCCATGGTCTTTCCGGATTCCACGACTTTTGAGCAGCCTTCGCAAACAGACAGTAATCAGCTATTGCTGACCCTGGCGGCACCTAATGCGCTCAACACCACCTGGATGACCACTCCCGGCATCCGTTTCGGCGGTGTTTCTGGCGACGCTACCGGTCAAGGCCCATTCTCGGTGTGGCAACATGGCAAAGGCTCGGCACAGGGGCATTGCGAAGCCGCAGTTCACAGTGTCAAAGGCGCTGTTGCAGCTGCGCATGGCCTGCGTGTATTGAACATGCCTAAACCGGTAACGGCGGCAAGCGGCTATGATCTGTTATCGCTGGATGGCAAAAAAGCTTTTCTTTCATTGCATACGGCAAGAGATGGGCATCAAACCCTGCCTATGCACTACATCATGGCCGTATTTGCGGATTCTGCAGAGGCTATTGGCGAAGGCAACTACCAGATCGCGCCGCTTGTGAGCGGCAATGAGGATGAGTTGTCGGTCACGCTGGCAAAACAGGTGAAAGTCGGTCAATTCCTGAGCTGGGCTATTCGCGATGCGGATGCGGCGCTGGCAGACTTGCAGCAGACAGCTGGAAATCTAGAGATCAAGCTGGGGGCCAGGCCCGATTTTGCCTTGCTCTTCTCATGTCTGGGCCGTGGCCCGTATTTCTACGGTGGCGTGGATCGTGATTTATCGTTACTCACCACCAGATTTCCCGGCATGCCGATCATAGGATTTTACGGCAACGGTGAGATTGCACCGGTTGCACACGGACATCTCACCGGTTGTGAGTTGCTTGAATATTCCGCGGTATTAGGCTTGTTTTCACGAGGATGAGCGGTGGCATTGTTTAACCCCAGCCGCGATCAGGTACGGCAATTTTTCTTCGATGCATGGGCAAAGTTCGGAGCCAGGCAGCAGCTTACCGAGCTGGAGGCCATCGCATTGCAAGTGATGCAGATGCATCCTGAATATCATCATGTGCTCAATGCACCTGAACGCTATCTGGACCAGGCGTATTTTCCCGAAATGGGAGAAACCAATCCATTTCTGCATATGAGTCTTCATCTTTCCATTCTCGAGCAAATCGCCATTGACCAGCCGCCCGGAATTAAAGCCGGCTATCAGGCATTGCAAATGAAGCTATCCGATCATCATCTTGCACAGCATGAACTAATGGATTGCCTGGCTGAAACCATTTGGCAGGCACAGCGGTCTCAACGTCCACCAGACAGTGAAGCCTATATTTCATTAATACGCCAGAAAGCAGCTGTCAGTTAACTGTAGATACCAGGTGCGGGCAATTGCAGCTGTCCCGGCAAGCATGGGCACGCATGTCTGGAGTACTTGAATCTCCCTCCGGATAATTTTTTGGAAAACAGCTCAAGAGATTTTTATTGTTGTCGTTAATCATAAGGAGATTTACATGAAAGCTTCTAAATCAACATTGTCATTAGTTATCGGTGGTGCATTCGCTGCTTCGATCGCGGCGACTTCTGCCGTTGCTGCTGAAAATCCATTTGCGCTGAAGCCGTTGTCTTCGGGTTATATGGTTGCAGACCATCATGGCGAGAAAGATAAAGAAGGTAAATGCGGCGCCGGTAAATGCGGTTCGGAGATGAAGTCCGATACCAAATCCGATGCTGAAGGCAAGTGTGGTGCTGATAAGCGCGGTTCAGAAACGAAGTCCGATAAGAAAACGGATGCAGAAGGCAAATGCGGCGCCGAAAAGAAGTAATTCTTGCCTGAATGGTTGAGTTGGCCGCGTGGTTGAATTGGAAAGCATTCGAGGTGCGGGACTGGGGCTCAAGCGCGAGCTTATACCCCAGCTCCAAGCTGCTCATGGCAAGAGCCTGACAGCCTCGATTGATTTCCTTGAAATCGCGCCGGAAAACTGGATAGGTGCTGGAGGTAAATCGGCAAAGCAATTGCAATGGTTTGTCGAGCATTATCCTGTTGCCTGCCATGGCCTATCGCTCTCGCTGGGTGGGCCAGATCCGCTCAATGAAGTTTTCCTGGAACGCGTTAAAAACTTTCTCGAGGCCTATCAAATCCCTCTATACACCGAACATCTGAGTTACTGCTCGGATGGCGGTTATTTGTATGATTTGCTACCGATTCCTTTTACCGAGGAAGCTGTGCATTATGTCGCTGAACGCATTCGCCGCACACAGGACATCCTCGGCCGCCGCATCGCGGTCGAGAACGCTTCGTTTTATGTCGCTGCGCCCATATCCGAGATGGATGAACTGACCTTTTTGCGCGCAGTGCTGCAGGAAGCTGATTGCTGGCTACATCTTGATATCAATAATGTCTACGTCAATAGCGTCAATTTCTCTTACGACCCGCATGAGTTCCTGCGCGGTATTCCAGGCGAGCGCATCGTTTATGCGCATGTGGCAGGGCATGACCAGCAAGCTCCCGACCTTATTATCGATACCCACGGCGAGGATGTGATCGACCCTGTATGGGCATTGCTGAAAGAGGCCTATGAGTTGTTTGGCAGCTTTCCCACTTTGCTTGAGCGTGATGTGAATATCCCGCCGCTGGAGACCCTGGTGCGCGAGGTGGACATGATCGCTGAATTGCAGCGCGTATATCAGAAGGAGCCCCGGCTGGCCGGGATTTCTGCAAGATGAAAAGCACTAAGGAACTGCCCCTGTTCCAGCAGTATCAACTGCAATTTGCCGGCCATATCCGCAATCCGCAAAGTATTCCTGGACCTGACCGGGTAGCCGCAAACCGCATGCGGGTCTACAGGGAAATTGTCTTTGACAACCTCGAGTCGTCATTGGCGAACTGCTTTCCGGTCTGCAAGAAAATCCTGGGCAAACGGGCGTGGCAAAAGGTGGTTCGCGGATTCTTCGCGCATCATCAATCTCATAGCCCGTTGTTCAGGCAGATTTCGGAAGAATTCCTCACCTATCTTGATCAGGTGCATACTTTTGAGGACGTACCCCGTTTGCCGGGGTTCTTTACGAGCCTTGCCCACTACGAATGGATAGAGCTGGCGGTTGCAGCGTGTGAGTCTAGGAACGATCTGGCGAATATCGATGCAGGCGGTGATCTGTTGCAGGATGCCGTGGTCTTGACGCCGACACTCAGGCTGCTGGTTTATGACTACCCGGTGCATCGGATTTCATCGGGAAACAAGCCGGTGGCACCGCTGGAAGAGCCTGTGCATCTCGCTGTGTTCCGTAACCTGGATGATGAAGTACGGTTTATCGAGATTAACCAGCTGACATTCAGGTTGCTCACACTGTTCGCGCAAACTCCAGCTTCAGGCAGGCAGGTGTTAAGGCAGATAGCCGAAGAAACCCGGCACCCGCACCCTGAAGTATTGATTGAATTCGGGTTGCCGATTTTGCAGGCTTTGAGAGAGCAGCAGCTGATACTCGGAACCGAAATGCCGTCTTAAGACGGCGTGTTCCAGCTCCAATACCAGGACCGCTTAGTGCTGGTGGTCGTGATGACCGTGATGGCTATCCAGCAGGCTGTAATAGTTGGATGGTTCCAGCACGGTAGGCACGGCATCTGGCAGCATGTCAGGGTAGTCTTTGCTGTAGTGCAGGCCGCGGCTTTCATGTCGTTCCATGGCGCTTTTCACAATCAATTCAGCCACCTGCAGCAAGTTTCTCAGTTCGATCAGGTTGTTGCTGATACGGAAATTGCTATAGAACTCATGCACTTCGTCACGCAGCATATGAATGCGATGCAGGGCGCGCGCCAGCCTTTTATTGGTGCGTACGATGCCTACATAATTCCACATGAAGCGACGTAACTCGTTCCAGTTGTGGGTGATGATGATCTCTTCGTCCGCATCCGTCACACGGCTTTCATCCCAGTAAGGCAGCTCCGGCAATTCCTTGTGGGCTTGCGCCAGAATGTCTTCTGCCGCAGCCTGGCCAAAAACCAGGCACTCGAGCAGGGAGTTGCTGGCCAGTCGATTGGCGCCGTGCAGCCCGGTGCAGGCTGTTTCTCCAATCGCGTAAAGACCGGGCAAATCAGTGCGGCCAATATGGTCGGTCATGATGCCGCCGCAGCTGTAATGCGCTGCCGGCACGACTGGAATCGGTTCCTTCGTGATGTCTATGCCCAATTCCATGCAGCGTCTGTATATGGTCGGAAAATGGGAGAGCACGAAGTCGGCAGGCTGATGCGAGATGTCGAGGTACACGCAATCGATCCCGCGTTTCTTCATTTCGAAGTCGATCGCACGGGCCACAATGTCGCGTGGCGCCAGTTCGGCACGCGCGTCATGCTCAGGCATGAAGCGTGTGCCATCAGGCAGTTTGAGCAAGCCTCCTTCACCACGTACCGCTTCGGTAATCAAAAAAGACTTGGCGAGCGGATGATACAGACAGGTCGGGTGGAACTGAATGAACTCCATATTGGCGACACGGCAACCTGCACGCCAGGCCATGGCAACGCCATCGCCGGTGCTGACATCAGGATTGGTGGTGTAAAGGTAAACTTTACCGGTGCCGCCGGTAGACAGCACCGTGTGTTGCGCGCCAATCGTCAGTACTTTGCCGGTCGTATTGTCCAATACATAAGCGCCTAAACACTCAGCACCCTCGATACCGACTTTTCTCGCAGTGATTAAATCGACTGCAATATGATCTTCCATCAGGTCAATGTTGGGATGTCCTTTTACCTTTTCGGCAAGCGTCTTTTGTACGGCATGGCCTGTGGCATCTGCAGCATGGATGATGCGCCTGTGGCTATGGCCGCCTTCACGGGTCAGGTGAAAGCCGCTATCGTCTTCTTCGCGCGTGAATGGAACGCCCTCGGCAATCAGCCATTCGACGGTTTCCCTGCCATGTTCTGCAACCAGGCGAGTGACTTCAGCGTCACATAAACCACCGCCAGCGACCAGCGTGTCCTGAATATGGGCCTCTATCGAGTCATCGCTGGTCAGCACAGCCGCAATGCCGCCTTGTGCCCAGTTGCTCGAACTGTCGTTGATGCCGCGCTTGCTGACTAGGCAAACCTTTTTATCGGCAGCGACTTTCAGTGCCAGGGTAAGCCCGGCAAGCCCGCTGCCTATGATGAGTACGTCGTATTGGCGCATTTGATTGAATGTTTCTCCAACTGGTCGTCAGGATGAACTTATGCGAGTTTAGCGCTGTCTTTAACTACAAGCTAGTTATCGATTTGCATTAAGCCTGGGAGAAAATAAAATGCTGAACACGAAGAAACTGGAAGAATTTTCACGGCTGAGCTTCGTTGATACAACGATGCAAGGGTATACTCCGACAGTTGAAAAAGTACTAACAAGGAGTAAGGCCTCTATGGGTTCAAACCCCACAGCGGGCAACCGTGAAATCGATCAGGAATTAGTCGAGCGCGCCCAACGTGGCGATAAGCAAGCTTTTGGCATGCTGGTGGATAAGTACCAGCGCAAGCTGGGCAGATTGCTCTCAAGACTGATTCGGGATCAGACAGAAGTTGAGGACGTGGTGCAAGAGTCTTTCATCAAGGCTTACCGCGCGCTGCCCAATTTCCGCGGCGATAGTGCTTTTTACACATGGCTCTACAGAATTGGCATCAATACTGCTAAGAATTATCTGGTTTCAATGGGACGTCGGCCTCAGGTCAGCAATGACATCGAGATCGAAGATGCAGAAAACTTCGAGGATGCGAATGAATTACGCACCATGGAGACACCGGAAACCGAACTGATGACCAAGGAAATCGCACAGACTGTCAATGACACGGTTGCGTCACTGCCAGATGAGTTGCGGACTGCGATTACCTTGCGTGAGATCGAAGGCTTGAGTTACGAAGAGATTGCGACATTGATGAATTGTCCGATCGGTACTGTGCGCTCCCGGATTTTCCGGGCACGCGAGACGATTGCACAAAAACTCCGTCCATTGCTCGACACCCCTGAAGATAAACGCTGGTAAGCCGGCAAGTTAGTAAGTAGGAGAAATACATGAAAGACCAAATTTCAGCACTGGTGGATGACGAAATTTCGCTGCACGATGCGGAATATCTGTATACAGCGCTAAAGGCCGGGGGCGAAAGTCGTGAGTGTTGGATGACCTATCATTTAATCGGCGATGCGATGAGGGAAAGCCCGATTTTCAAGCAGGATCTACGCAGCCGCATCATGCAGCAGCTTGACTCGGAACCAGCGGTTCTTGCTCCAAAGAACACTATATCTACATCTGTGCGAGTGGCAAAAAAGTCACCAGTGCTTTGGTCGGTAGCCGCCTCTCTGGCTGCTGTGATGTTTGTTGGTATGATTGTGTTGCAACAACAGCAGCCACAACAAGCAGAAGACATCATGCCAATGGAAATCGCACAAAATCTACCAGCCGAATATTTACAGGCACATCAGTCATTGGCACCAAGTAGCGCGGCCTATTACATACAATCCGCGGCTTTCTCAGAGAGCGCTAAGTAAATGAAACGGTTGTTCCTGGCTTGCTTGATAGCAAGCCATTTTTCTTTAGCTGTGGCAGATTCGGAAACTCAGTCAGATCCCTGGGAATTGCTGGATAAAGCCGCACATGCTGCTAGAGATTTAAGCTACAAAGGCATATTTACCTACCAATCGGGCACTAACAGCCGCTCAATTGAAATCACTCACATGAACGCCGGTCAAGGCGAGTATTCGCGCGTTGTCATGCTGGATGGCCTGCCGCGGGAAGTGTTGAGTCAAGGTAGCGACATTGTGATTTTCAGTCCTCGCAATGAAAAAGTCGTTATCGAAAAACGTCGCGGAAAAAACTTATTCCCGGCCTTGCTTCCTGTCAATCTGGATCTGGTTAAGGTCAGTTATCAGGCCAGGGTTACCGGACAAGAACGCATTGCCGGCCGGGAAGGCGTGATTGTTCTTCTGGAGCCGCGAGATAATTATCGGTATAGCTACAAGCTTTTAACCGATAAGGAATATGGATTACTGTTGAAAGCGACCACACTCAATCAACAAAATGAAGTGATCGAGCAAATGATTTTCAGCCAGCTGAATTTGCTTAATACGCATGATATGGAGTGGTTCCAGCCTAAAGTTGATCCCAGAAAACCTTATGTGATGGAGGAAGAGGCGCTCTCTAGCGCCGCTGGAGAGACAATCAGCTGGAAATTAGGCCAGTTGCCTGCTGGCTATAAACAAATTGATCATATCAGGCGCGTAGTGCCTGGCAAAGCTACGCCGGTAAACCAGCTTATTTTCTCGGATGGGCTTTCTTCGGTATCACTCTTTATCGAGCCATTGACCAAAGGTGTCAGGCCCAAAGTGGGGCACACCATGGTTGGTCCAACCAATTTCTACGCCAATGTGAATGGTGGGTATCAAATAGTGGTGGTTGGCGAAGTGCCTCAGGCAACTGTTTCGCAGATTGCTAATTCAGTTAGTTTCAATAAGTAGAACTGCTCGGCATGATTGAAGAACACGCTATTGTCGTTGGCGTACAAGATGATGACGCCATGCTTGAAATTGTCCGTAAAATTCCCTGCGGTCTTTGTGGAAAATCGAGAGGTTGCGGTATATCCTTGTGGGGCAGGCTTTTCAATCATAAGAGCGAGTTCAAGGCGACCAACAATATCGGGGCGAAAGTCGGCGATAGCGTTATTGTCGGGGTGGAAGAGCAGGCCCTGCTGAAAAGCTCAATGACGATCTACGGGATTCCATTGCTTGCCTTGTTGCTGGGCGCTGTGGCAGGCATGGCGTTTTTGCCGCAGGATGCAAGCGCCGTACAAAAAGACATATATACCGTGATTGGCGCGGCGACAGGATTGGCGCTCGGTCTGCTCTGGCTGAAAGGCCATTCCGTAGGCAGGCCCTTTAACCCTACTCATCAGCCCGTAATTCTACGTGCAGATAATCAAGTTATGATGAATTTACAGTGTGAACGAGGTGAATAAATGATCAAGAAAGTAATTGCGATTTCTGCATTTTGCTTTGCAGTATATGGAAACGCGGCCGTTGCCGGCGGGGCTGTGGCTTATCAGCTTCCTGACTTTACCGAATTGGCTGAAAAGCAGGGGCCGGCAGTTGTTAATATCAGTATCACGCAAATGGTGCAGGCCAATGCATCGCCATTCCAGGGTATGCCGAATGATGAAGCATTAGGCGAATTATTCCGCCGTTTCGGCATTCCCGTGCCTGGTGCTCCTGGACAGGGAGCGCCTCAGCAGGAATACAAATCGCAGTCATTGGGTTCCGGATTCATCATCAGCAATGACGGTTATATCCTGACCAATGCCCATGTCATCAGGAATGCTTCGGAAGTTGTAGTCAAACTCAACGATAAGCGTGAGTTTACCGCCAAGATCATCGGCGCAGATGCACGTACGGATGTGGCTTTGCTGAAAATCGAGGCCAGCGGATTGCCTAAAGTCACATTCGGCAACCCTGATCTGTTAAAGGTCGGTGAATGGGTAGTGGCGATCGGTTCACCATTCGGTTTGGAGAGTACGCTGACGGCAGGTGTGGTGAGCGCCAAGGGCCGCGCCTTGCCGCAAGAAAACTTCGTACCTTTCATTCAGACTGATGTGGCTATCAATCCGGGAAACTCTGGGGGTCCGCTGTTCAACCTGAAAGGCGAAGTGGTCGGCATCAACTCGCAAATCTATAGCCGCACTGGCGGTTACATGGGTCTTTCATTCGCGATTCCTATCGACGTGGCCATGGATATTTCTGACCAGTTGCGCGCTACCGGCAAGGTGACACGCGGCTGGCTGGGAATCGGCATACAGGAAATCAATAAAGAACTGGCTGAATCATTCGGCATGAAAAATACCAGTGGCGCGCTGGTTTCCAATGTTGAGAAGGGTAGCCCGGCAGAAAAAGGCGGCCTTGAAACTGGCGACGTGATTCTGAAGTTCGACGGTAAAGCTGTAGTGGCATCATCTGATTTGCCGCGCATTGTCGGTGCAACCAAGCCAGGCAAACAAGTGCCGGTTGAGATCCTGCGTAAGGGCAGTAACAAAAACCTGAGTATTGCGCTTGGTGAGATGCCGACAGAAAAAGATGAAGTCGTCGTCGGTTCAAAACCTCCAGCCAAGACTGAAGTGAACCGCTTGGGATTAATATTGCGCGACCTGACACCACAGCAGAAAAAGAGAATCAATGGCAAGAATGGTCTGCTGGTGGTTGATTCACAGGAGCCAGCAGCGCAAGCCGGCATCAGGCGTGGCGATGTCATCCTTGGCCTGAATAATACCGAAGTGCAAAGCCTGGAGCAGTTTGACAAGCAGATTGCGACCATTCCGGCAGGCAGGACTGTTGCGTTGCTGGTTTTGCGTGAAGGAAATACGCTTTATGTACCGGTTAAGATTGGTGCAGCAAAGTAGGACGAATGATGCGTTAGCTTTGCGAATGCTGTAAAATCAATGCATTCAATAGCCAGTTTTCAGGAAGGGCGCTGCGGCGCCCTTCTTGTTGGTTTTACACCGGTAGTACATTAAGCACTTTATGAAAAATATCCGTAATTTCTCCATTATTGCCCATATTGATCATGGTAAATCGACCCTGGCCGACCGAATCATTCAGATGTGCGGCGGTTTGTCTGATCGTGAGATGGAAGCGCAGGTGCTTGATTCAATGGATCTTGAGCGTGAGCGTGGTATCACCATCAAGGCGCAAACAGCTGCACTGCGTTACAAGGCACTTGATGGGCAGGTCTATCAGCTCAACCTGATTGATACGCCGGGACACGTTGACTTCTCATACGAGGTGAGTCGCTCGCTTTCCGCCTGCGAGGGTGCGTTACTGGTAGTGGATGCCTCGCAAGGTGTTGAGGCGCAGAGTGTTGCAAACTGTTATACAGCAATCGATCTCGGTGTTGAGGTGACTGCAGTGCTCAACAAGATTGATTTGCCATCTGCGGATCCTGAGCGCGTCATCCAGGAGATCGAGGATGTGATCGGCGTAGAGGCGACAGACGCCGTGCGTTGTTCCGCGAAAACAGGCGAGGGCGTTATTGATGTGCTGGAGGCGGTGGTAGCGAAGGTGCCGCCGCCTAAAGGCGATCCTGACGCGCCGCTCAAAGCCTTGATCATTGATTCATGGTTTGATAACTATGTGGGCGTGATCATGCTGGTGCGCGTCATTGATGGTGTACTGCGTCCCAAGGATAAAATCCGCATGATGGCGACCAAAGCTGTGCATTTATGCGAGCAGGTCGGCGTATTCACCCCCAAGGCGATGGCTAAAGATTCGCTTTCTGCAGGTGAAGTGGGTTTTATCATCGCAGGCATCAAGGAGCTGACCACTGCCAAGGTTGGCGATACCGTGACTCTGGAAAGCAGGCAGGCAGCAGAAGCATTGCCAGGCTTCAAAGAAGTGCAGCCACAGGTGTTTGCAGGCTTGTACCCGGTTGAATCCAACCAGTTCGAAGCCTTGCGTACCGCGCTGGAAAAACTGCGCCTGAATGATGCATCCCTGCAGTTTGAGCCTGAGAATTCAACCGCGCTGGGCTTTGGTTTCCGTTGCGGTTTCCTCGGCCTGCTGCACATGGAGATCGTACAGGAACGCCTGGAGCGCGAATACGACATGGACCTGATTACTACTGCGCCGACAGTGGTATATGAGTTGCTTTTGAAATCAGGCGAAGTGCTGCAGATTGAGAATCCGTCACGTTTGCCCGAGCCGTCGAGAATCGAAGAGATACGCGAGCCGATTATCAAGGTGAATCTGCTGATGCCGCAGGATTATGTCGGGCCTGTCATGACCTTGTGCACAGGGAAGCGTGGCGTTCAGCGCAACATGCAGTACATGGGGCGCCAGGTCATGCTGACTTATGAGCTGCCATTGAATGAGGTCGTGCTCGATTTCTTCGACAAGCTGAAATCCGTATCGCGTGGATATGCCTCCATGGATTACGAGTTCATTGAGTTTCGTGCTGCTGACCTGGTCAAGCTCGACATTATGGTCAATGGCGAAAAGGTCGATGCCTTGTCTTTGATTGTGCATCGCGCAAATAGCGTTTATCGTGGTCGCCAGCTATGCGCAAAGATGAGGGAACTGATTCCCCGCCAGATGTTTGATGTTGCCGTGCAGGCTGCCATCGGCGCCAATATCATCTCGCGCGAGACAGTGAAAGCCATGCGTAAGAATGTATTGGCGAAATGTTATGGCGGCGATATCACGCGTAAGAAAAAACTGCTGGAGAAACAAAAAGAAGGCAAAAAGCGCATGAAGCAGGTGGGTAATGTTGAAATCCCGCAGGAAGCCTTCCTTGCGATCCTGCAGGTCGAAGATAAATAGATAGCTCAAGTAAATAGCTGGATAACGAAAATAATTAAGGCAGGACTTAATGATGTTTGCATTGTTTATGTTGGTGATATTGGCAGTAACTGGGCTGATCTGGCTTCTGGACAGCCTGTTCTGGCGTAGAAAGCGTGCAGCCGGCAGCGCCGACCCGGTTGTTGTTGAATATTCAAAAAGCTTTTTCCCTGTCATTCTGGCCGTCTTTTTGATACGTTCTTTTATCGTAGAGCCGTTCAAGATCCCTTCTGGTTCCATGATGCCTACCTTGCTGGCAGGGGACTTTATCCTGGTGAATAAATTCACTTACGGCCTGCGCGTACCCATCCTGAACAATACTTTCATTGAAGTGAGCAAGCCTGAACGTGGTGATGTTTTTGTATTCCACTATCCGCCAGATCCTTCCATTGATTACATCAAGCGTGTTGTCGGTTTGCCGGGAGACAAAGTCGCCTACCGCAACAAGCAGATTTTCATCAACGGTGAGCCGGTGGAGATGAGCCTGGTCGGTGATTACCAATACGTGACTTCCGGCCTTAATATGGTCAATGCAAAGCACTATCAGGAGCAGCTCGGCGAGATCAAGCATGATGTACTGATTGAAGATAACAGCCTCAGTATAGATGGCGAAACGGAAGTGCCGGCTGGACATTATTTTGCGATGGGCGATAATCGCGATAACAGTAAAGATAGTCGCTCCTGGGGCTTTGTGCCGGAGGATAATCTTGTGGGGAAAGCGTTTCTAATCTGGTGGAATTTCGATAACTTCAGTCGAATTGGCAGTTCTATTCATTAAGGGGTGAATCATGCAGAAGCAGCGTGGTATGACGTTTATGGGTCTGGTATTGATGGTTGCCGCTATTGTGTTTGTGGCCGTCATCGGTATGAAAATGGTGCCAGCGTACCTGGAATTCATGTCGGTTAAAAAAGCAATTGCCAATATTGCCAACCAGCCGAATTTCAGGGAAATGACTAACAAGGATATTTATACTGCGTTCAGCAAAACCGCTTCGATCGATAATATCGACAGTATTGATGCCAAGGAGTTGATTATCTCGAAAACCGATCTCGGTCCCGTGGTCACAGCCGAGTATCAGGTGGTGGTGCCATTGATGGGTAACGTCAGTGCGCTGCTGGATTTTTATGCTTCAACGGATGAATAGTCCGCAACAAGTGAACAGGGCCTGATGCAAGCGCATGGTTTAGAGCGGCTGATTGCTTACCAATTCAAAAATCAGTCTTTGCTGCAACAGGCGCTGACGCATCGCAGTCACGGCAGCCAGAATAACGAGCGGCTTGAGTTTCTTGGTGATGGAGTGCTCAATTTCATCATCGCCCATCAGCTTTTTCTGCGTTTCCCCAAATTAAGCGAAGGTGATCTGAGCCGCATGCGTGCTCAGCTGGTCAAAGAGCCCACACTCGGTGAGGTCGCTATCGGCCTCAATCTTGGCGACCATTTGCGCCTGGGCGAGGGTGAGCTTAAGAGCGGCGGCTGGCGCAGGCCGTCTGTACTTGCCGATGCGCTTGAAGCCATTGTCGGCGCAGCATACCTGGATGGAGGTTTTGATGCTGCCGAGCTGATAGTGATTCGTCTTTTTACCCCGCTGCTGGAAAAGCTTGATCCCAAGTCCATAGGCAAAGACCCAAAATCACTATTGCAAGAGTACTTGCAAGGTCGCAAGATAGACCTGCCGGAATATAAAGTACTGGCGACTGAAGGCGAGGCACACTGCCAGACTTTCAAAGTCGAATGCCATATCGGGAAATTGAACATTACCACCTCTGGCGAAGGTTCAAGCCGCCGTGCTGCCGAACAACAGGCAGCAGAAATTGCATATAAAAAGGTCATGAATGTCGAATAAACCCGGTTCTTCCCAAGAGTTTCGCTGTGGCACAGTGGCCATTGTCGGCCGCCCGAATGTCGGGAAATCTACGCTGCTCAACCATATTCTTGGGCTCAAGCTCAGCATCACTTCACGTAAAGCGCAAACCACGCGTCATCGGCTTTTAGGAATCCATACGACTGAAGATACGCAGTATCTGTTTGTCGATACCCCCGGTTTTCAGCAGAAGCACATCAACGCATTGAACAAGTCGCTCAACAAGACAGTTACCCAGGTGCTTACTGAGGTTGATGTCGTGCTGTTTGTGATTGAACCCATGCATTTAGGCGATGCGGACCGGCTTGTGCTTAAACTGCTGCCTAAGGACAAACCGGTATTGCTGGTGGTCAACAAGGCTGATTTGATGGGCGATAAAGGCAATCTGCTGCCCCTGATTCAGGATTTCGATACTGAGTTCCCTTTTGCCGCGATCGTGCCAGTCAGTGCCAAAAAGAATTTATACCTGGATGAGCTGATGTCGGCAATTCGCTCGCATCTCCCCGTACAAGCCGCCATTTACGGCGAGGACGAACTGACGGACAAGAACGAACGTTTTCTGGCTGCAGAACTGCTGCGCGAAAAAGTCTTTCGTTTTCTCGGTGATGAAATTCCCTACGCTGTCGCCGTCGAGATTGAGAAGTTCGAGCAGGAAGGCAAGTTACGTCGTATCCATGCCGCGATCATCGTTGATAAAGCCAGCCAGAAACCCATGCTGATCGGTAAAGGTGGCGAGAAACTCAAACAGATATCGACCGAAGCCAGGCAGGACATGGAAAAGCTATTCGATGGCAAAGTCTGGCTTGAGGTCTGGGTGAAGGTCAAAGGCGGCTGGGCCGATGATGAGCGGGCATTAAAATCCCTGGGTTATTAGGGCATTATTCAAAAACCAAGGCGCGACCAGAAGAACAGGATATTGCCATTGCCCTTACCACCAGGCAAATAAGTGGTGTTGAGTGAGTACTTGTCGTAATTGATTGATGCAATAGGTAAAACGCCCGGAAGCGGGAAGTTGCTGGCTATATCTGCACGTGATGTCAGGAAGGCGGTATAGCCAAGACCAGTGTGCAACCTGTCCGGGTTGCCCCACACCCATTGATGGGCATAGCCTAGAATAGGCTGGACTCTGCTGTGCGAATCCGAGAAAGCCATCAGGTAAAGCCCATCCCAATTTCCAGATTCATTGTAGCGGCTGCGTCCGTAGCCCAGCCCCCATGTAAATTCACGGAATGAATCTATCTTGTCGTCGTCATAAGCAAAGCGCAAGTGATGCGTGTACATGGGCAGGTAAAGATCATGTGTTCCCTTGCTCCAGGTATCCTGGATGCGCTTGCATGCCTGATCATATATTGAGAAATCTGTATCGCATCCCGAGCTCGCATATGCGCAAGGCATTAACAGGCAGGAACAGATAAACGGATAAATAATCTTGCGTAAGTAAATCAATGAAGTCTTTCTTATTCATACAGTGGCTAATTAAAGGACAGCATAAAAGTAATAAAGGTTTCTCTGGCGCTTGGATTGATAAGTTAGAATAAACAGTTATTTTTGTATAAGTGCCATCAATGGCTGTCAGCAATATCAATCGGCAGGACAATCAGCCAGTCTTTGTGCTGCACACCTATCCGTTTAAAGAAACCAGCCTGGTTGTCGAGCTGTTCTCGCGCGATTTCGGCCGTGTTGCTGCCGTCGCCAAAGGCGCGCGGCGTCCCCGGTCTGCCATGCGGGGAATGCTGCAATCCTTTCAGCCGCTTACAGCAGCATGGTCTGGCAAGAATGAGTTACGCAACCTGCATAGCCTTGAATGGGGTGAAGGCTTGCTGCTCCTGCAAGGCCAGGCATTGATGTGCGGTTTCTACATGAACGAATTGTTATTGCGTCTGTTGCCGCGTGAAGATGCTCACGAAACATTGTTCGATTTCTACGCACAAACACTGCGCTCTCTTTCCGCGACTCAGGCCAAGAGCCAGGATACGCCTATCACCCTTCGCAGATTCGAACTGAGAATGCTGCAGGAAATGGGCTATGCGGTGCCTCTTGGTGAGGATGAGGCTGGCAAAGAGATTGAACCTGCTCGATCGTATTTTTATATTCCGGAGCGCGGTGCCTGTGACTTGAGATCAAAAGACCGGCAGCAAAACGGAGTACAATTATCCGGGAAAACACTGCTGGACATGGCTCAGGATGTATATTCGGAGGCCCAGACACAGCAGCAAAGCAAACAACTGATGCGTGTATTGCTCGGCCACTATCTTGGCGACAAGCCTTTGCATACGAGACAACTACTGATTGATTTACAGGAACTATGATTAAACTCGGCGTCAATATCGACCATGTCGCGACACTAAGACAGGCACGCGGTACACAGTACCCCAGCGTGGTGCAGGCTGCCTTGCGTGCGGAAGAGGCGGGTGCAGACAGCATCACGATTCACTTACGCGAAGACCGGCGCCATATCCAGGATGCCGATGTTCATGCATTGCGACCTCTACTGCAAACCAAGATGAATCTTGAGATGGCCGCGACTGATGAAATGGTCGAGATTGCACTCAAGGTCAGGCCGCAGGACGTCTGCCTGGTGCCGGAAAAGCGAGAAGAGCGCACCACTGAAGGCGGTCTGGACGTGGTTGCCAACCAGGGCAGGATCGCGGAGATCTGCGACCGGCTTGGTGAAGCCGGCATTCGCGTCTCTCTCTTCATCGCCCCTGATATTGCACAGATTAACGCAGCCAGCCAAGTCGGTGCGCCAGTGATTGAAATTCATACCGGCCATTTTGCCGATACGACCGGCACCGTGCAGCTGCATGAACTTGAACGCATTCAGCGTGCTGCAAAGCACGCACTGGATTTGGGATTGGTGGTTAATGCAGGGCATGGCCTCAATATCCATAACGTGCACGAGATCGCAGCGATACCAGGCATCGAAGAACTCAATATCGGCCACGCAATCGTCGCGCATGCGCTGTTTGTCGGTTGGGAGTATGCCATTCGCGAAATGAAGTCTTTAATGGTCGCAGCCGCCAGATGATTTTCGGCATCGGTACAGATATCGTTGAAGTTTCACGTATTGAAGACTCGCTCGCACGTTTCGGAAGCGCTTTTGCGGAACGTATCCTGAACGAGCGGGAATGGTTGAGTTACAGCCAATCAAATACACAGTCGCGCTTCCTGGCGAAACGTTTTGCAGCAAAGGAAGCATTTTCAAAGGCACTCGGCACGGGAATCAGGGCGCCTGCGACTTTCCAGAATATTGGTATTGCCCATGACGATCTAGGCAAGCCCGTGCTGGATATTGCGCCGGAGTTGCAAGCCTTACTCGATAGCAAAGGCATACGCTATATGCATCTCTCGATCAGTGACGAGAAGGCCTTGGCTGCAGCGTTTGTCGTCTTAGAGACTTGAACATCATGAGCGATGTCGATTTCGAACGCCGATTTGGCGGCGTGCGCAGGCTTTACGGCGATGCCGGATTGGAAAGTTTCAAAAAAGCGCACGTCTGCGTTATCGGCATTGGTGGCGTCGGCTCATGGGCTGCAGAAGCGCTGGCACGTAATGCCGTGGGCCGGATCACCCTGATCGATTTGGACAATATCGCGGAATCGAACGTCAACCGCCAGTTGCATGCAGTAGACGGCGCGTTTGGCAAAGCCAAGGTGACCGCAATGGCAGAGCGTATTCACAGCATCAATCCTGATTGTGAAGTCCATGAAATCGAAGACTTCATCACCCCGGAAAATGCAGAGATTCTTTTAGCAGGCGGCTACGATGTGGTGCTGGATGCCATCGACGACGCCAAGGCTAAAGTCGCGATTGCGGCCTATTGCCGCGCAAGGAAAGTGCCGCTGGTGATGACGGGCGGTGCTGGCGGCAGGCTGGACCCGACCAGGATTCAATCCGCCGACCTTGCCAAAGCCACTGGCGACCGTTTGCTCGCGAAAGTACGAAACCAGTTGCGGCGTGATCATGGTTTCCCGAAAGGCGACAAGTCAAAATTCGGTATTCAATGCATTTACTCGGATGAGCAGGTGCAGAAGCCGCAAAACGACAGCTGTGAAGCAGATGCTGCAATCACCGGACTCAATTGCGCCGGTTATGGATCGTCTGTCTGTGTCACCGCGCCATTCGGTATGGCGGCCGCGGCGCTTGTACTGAACCTCATGATTGGAATTCCTGCTCAAGCACCAGGATAGCTTCGCCATACCCCATGATGGCCAGGAATGAAAGTGGGCTGAGGATAGCCTAGTAATCCACTTTCCAGACAAACACTATCCGCTGATGCTTTTGCGTTACGGAAACCTGTTGGGTCTTGCTTTCACCGTTGAAAGTGGCTGTGACTGAATAACGACCATTCGGCAGTTTCGCTAAAAGGTATGGCCCTTTGGTGACGGTATCCAACACATAGCTACCTTTTTTGTCGGTAATCTCAACCGGGATGCTGGCGAGGTAACTTTCAGCGCTTGATGTTTTTTGTACGAACACCAATTCCAGCTGATATTCCCTGGCAAGCCGTTGTATCTCCGTCGATTCACATATGCCGATCCCACCACTCACAAAAGTGACTTCATTCTCTGAATGAATCTCCAATTGGCTTTCTTCCGGCGTACACGGTTCTGCAACTTCAAGTTCTTCAGGTTCGGGAGTTTGGCTTAATGCGTGATGGGTAAACCCTAGTGTGGCAAACATCAGCAACATTGAAACAATATAGGCAGAGATTCTCATCATTGCTATCCTCAACGCTGGGTGTTTAAGAGAGCTTTTATGATGTGCTTATTATTTGATTAATTCAATAGATGTTTAATTTTCTGTAATCTTCAGGCGAATATTGCGATCGGAATCAGTATCAACTCTGCTCCCTCGAAACAGAGCAAGGTCATCCAGGCCGCTATCATGACTTTAATGCCCTTGCCTTTGGCTTCGCGCGCTGGTTTTACGTCAAATGCAACGCAGATACGTTCTTCATCCGAATTAAACGGAATAGTGCGGTGAAACACTGACGACGGGAAGAAACAGACATCGCCAACCTCTGGTTTCACTAGGCGGGTAGGGAAGTCTGCATGTTTTTGTGGGTAGCGGTCACCATGTGTGCTGAGTTCTATGCAGCCTTCTTCTGGATTGGCCAGTTGTTTCGGCATGGCCAGGTATACGGCACCGCTGATCCAGCCTGTTTCATGGATGTGAGAATCGAGATGGCCGCCCTGACGCATGCGTACATACCATGAGCTATTGAAATCGATGTCCTTGGGAAATTCGCGGATGAAGGCACAGTCCTCCTGTGCATATTTCTGATAATAGCTTCTGACCGTATCGGCAATCAGGCTTGCGAGCTTCTTGAATGAAGTTTCAGGACGCTTGAATAGATTGCCTGACGACTGCGTGCCATTATGCAACCGGCTTTGCTGTCTTGCGGATATTTCTGCTTGGTCGATGTCGTGCAACAGCTCTTTGAGTATCGGGCTATCCGGTTCAGCCAATGCTTCGATTTTGCCGTGATAGACGAAATCCAGCGGGTTGTTGCAAAAGTTATATGTATCTTCTGCACCAAAGTTAATCGCATAGTGTGTAGAAAGCGTCGCCAATAATGGTGAGCCGCTGTTTGCCTCAATCGCAGCTTGCAGCTTGCTTCGGAATTCATCATAGCGCTCGGTTTTATAGAGGCAGTAAAGCGTGCGTTCGCGCCAGTCATCGTGCTGGGATTTTTCAAAGTGCGGGATGGCACGCTCAAGTTCGCCGTTGTCGTATAAGAATACAGCCAGGTTATAGTTTGCACTTGGGTTGTCGGGGTCTATCGCCAGTGCATGGTTGAAATGCGACACGGCTTCATTCAGCTTGCCTTGATACCAGAGCGATTCCCCGAGATTGCTGTGCGCTTCCGCATAACCAGGAGTGATTGCCAGGGCATTCTGAAAGCTCTTGATCGCATCTTCCAGCAAGCCGTGATTGCGTAATGCCGTCCCCAGGTTGAAATGGCCGCGCGCATCCGGATAGATGGCGATGGCTTTGCGATAACTGCTGATGGCTTCTTCCAGTTTGCCCTGCTGCTGCAGTACCGCACCCAAATTGCCATAGGCTTCATAAAAACCGGGCTCGATGGCAATCGCCTTACGATAGGCGGCGAGGGCTTCTTCATGCCGGTTGAGTTCCTGCAGTGCAATACCCAGGTTGAAATAGGCGGGGGCGAGATTTGGTTTGAGGCTGACCGCCTTGCGGTAGCATTGAATCGCCTCTTCGGTTTTCCCCAGGTTGCCGAGGACAACGCCAAGGTTGAAGTGAATTTCGGCAATCTTGTTATCCAGGCCTATCGCTTTGCGATAAACGGTTTCAGCTTCGGAAAACTTCCGTTGTCCTTCAAGTGCTACTCCGAGCACGTTGTAGAGGATGAACATCTGCGGGTAATGGCTTACCAGGTTTTTGGCGGTGGTTTCTGCCTGCGCAAGCTGCCCTGCATTCAAAGTATTGAGCAGGGATTGCACCTCTTGCTGCGAGGCTATTCTGGGTTGTTGCATCTGCATTTTCATGAGCCGCACCAATTTGGAGTAGTGTCAAAAGCGAAACCGCAATTTCGCACCTTTGCAGTGCCTGATTATACATTCTGTAAGCAAGTTGTAAATAATATGTAAGTGAAATGTAAACTGGTTGCGGGTCTTGAAATTTCTGGTTTTAAGCCGCATATAGCGTTCATGAAATTGTTCTAACTCGGGAGACCAAAAAATGACTGAAAAAACGCTGGAAAAAGAAACGCTTGGCTTTCAGGCTGAGGTGAAGCAACTGCTGCAATTGATGATTCATTCGCTCTACAGCAACAAGGAAATCGTGCTGCGCGAGCTGATCTCCAATGCATCGGACGCCGCAGACAAGCTGCGATTCGAGGCCCTGGCTAATAATGGCCTGTATGAGAATGACAGTGACCTGAAAATACGGGTTTCTTTCGACAAGGATGCACGCACACTTACCATTTCTGATAATGGTATCGGCATGAGCCGGCAGGAAGTCATCGATAACATCGGCACCATTGCCAAATCCGGTACCAAGGAATTCCTTAGTGCGTTAAGTGGCGACCAGGCCAAGGATGCCAACCTAATCGGCCAGTTCGGCGTCGGTTTCTATTCTTCATTCATTATTGCCGATAAGGTTAGCTTGATAACGCGCCGTGCCGGCGACACAGATGCTGTGCAATGGGAATCGAGTGGCGAGGGCGATTACACGCTGGAAACCGTGGAGAAGCCTGCTCGGGGCACGGATATCATCCTGCATCTGCGCGATGGCGAAGATGAATTCCTCAACGACTGGAAGCTGAAATCCATTATCCGCAAGTATTCCGACCATATCACTTTGCCTATTGTGATGAAGAAATCGGAATGGAAAGACGGCGAACAGGTGCCGACCGATGAAGATGAAGTGGTCAACAAGGCTTCGGCACTTTGGGCGCGCAGCAAGAGTGAGATTTCAGAAGAGGATTATCAGGAGTTCTACAAGCATGTCTCCCACGATTTCGAGAACCCGCTGACATGGAGTCATAACCGTGTGGAAGGCAAGCAGGAATATATCTCCTTGCTCTACATCCCGAGCAAAGCCCCGTTTGATTTGTATGATCGCGAGCGCCGCCATGGCATCAAGCTCTATGTGAAACGCGTCTTTATCATGGAAGATGCCGAGAAGCTGATGCCGCAATACCTGCGTTTCGTGCGCGGTGTGATCGACAGCGCCGACTTGCCGCTCAACGTCTCGCGCGAAATCCTGCAGCACAGTAAGGATATAGATGCCATCAAGGCCGGTTCAGTGAAGAAGGTGTTGGGCCTGCTGGAAGACCTGGCTGAAAACAAGCCTGAGGAATACAGCAAGTTCTGGAACGAGTTCGGTCGCGTGCTGAAAGAAGGCCCTGGTGAAGATTTTGCCAATAAGGATAAAATCGCAGGCTTGCTGCGCTTTGCTTCCACGCTGCTGGATACCGAAGAGCAGGTCGTTTCGCTCAAGGCTTATATCGAGCGCATGAAAGAAGGCCAGGACAAGATCTACTATATTACCGCTGATAGTTTTGCCGCAGCCCAGCATAGCCCGCATCTGGAAATCTTCCGCAAGAAAGGCATCGAAGTCCTGCTGCTCTCCGATCGTGTGGATGAATGGCTGCTGGGCAGCCTGACTGAATTTGAGGGCAAGCCCTTGCAGTCTGTAGCCAAGGGCGATCTCGATCTGGGCAAGCTTGAAGACGACACCGAGAAAGAACAGCAGAAGAAGGTCGAGGATGAATCCAAGTCTCTGGTCGAGAAGATCCAGGTCACTCTTGGCGAGAAAGTGAAGGAAGTGCGTGTGACGCATCGACTGACCGACTCCCCGGCCTGCCTGGTCGCAGGTGAACATGATCTCTCCGGCAATCTGGAGCGCATGTTCAAAGCTGCTGGACAAAAAACACCAGAGTCCAAACCTGTGTTGGAGATCAATCCGAGCCATCGTTTGCTCGATTTGTTGAAAGCAGAAGAGGGTGCACGCTTTGATGATTTGGCACATGTGCTGTTCGATCAGGCTTTGCTGGCTGAGGGTGGCCAGCTTGAAGACCCTGCCAGCTTTGTCAAGCGCATGAATAGTCTGCTTGCATAACGACTGTTTTGAGTCGTACCAGGACCCGCTTATTTATTGCGATAAGCGGGTTTTTTATTGTTGACAATATAAATGCGAATCATTATCATTATCAAAAATAAACAGTAAGGCATTAATATGAATCAGCGCCCTGAAGCCCAATATGATCCGGACCTGCCCAATGCGAGTGCGGTAATGGCATCGCTTTGTTGCGTAGCGACCCAATATGCAAGCCAGCCTTCGCTGGAGCTTGCAAAGTTGGCAGCAAGCCTGGCGCACAAGCTGACCGCTCCTCAATATGCGGAGTCCAGGCTGGTGGTCGAGGTGGCGAAACGCCTCGTGCAGCAATGGCAGGATGTGCTTGAGGGGGAAACTGATACCTTGCGCAACTTAATGCCAGCAAGTCCATATTTACAATAGAAAGTGGAATACTCATGTCACGTTTTACCAAACCGCGTTTAAAAGTGATGCGTTCCCTCGGTGTTGATTTGCCGGGCCTGTCACGTAAATCGATAGAAAGCAGACCAACTCCTCCAGGGCAGCATGGCGCCAAGGCCACGCGTCGCAGGAAGTCGGATTTCGGTATCAAGTTGCAGGAAAAGCAAAAGCTGCGCTTTAACTACGGCCTGACCGAGCGCCAATTGCGCCGTTTGATACTGGACGCCAGAAAGGGCAATACCCCTACCGGCGAGACATTGCTGCAATTGCTTGAGCGGCGCCTGGATAACGTGGTTTTTCGTGCCGGGTTGGCACCAACGATTCCGGCAGCACGCCAGCTTGTGTCGCACCGTCACATTAAACTGAATGGCCGTTTGGTGAATATTCCTTCCATACGCCTGAGGGTCGGCGATGAGATTACGATCAAGACCGAAAGCCTTAATTTGCCCATGGTGCTTGAAACCATGAAAGACATGCCATTGATCAGGCCTGAATGGCTGGCCTGGGACGATGCTACCAAGACTGGCCGGGTCGCTCATCTGCCCGCTGCCGAGGATGTGCCTTTCCCGGTGGATGTCCAGCAGGTGGTTGAGTATTACGCAAACCGTATCTAAGCATGAATGCAAGAATTCTAGCTCTCCTCACTCGGTCGTCTTAGGACGACCTTTTTTTTGTAAAACAATTACTTGACCAATCAAATGAGAATCATTATCATTAATACCAATGAATAAATCTACTATGTCTGCCAATAGCACTGATCAAAGTGCAAATTCACCGTTGATCGAGCGTCAACCTGGTGGTTTGTTGCGATGGACAAGCAAAGCGCTGTTTGCCGGTGCGCGAGAAGTCATCATTGAGCATGCCGGTGTGGAATATCGCTTACGCCTGACCAGTCAGGACAAGCTGATTTTGACCAAGTAGGCCAAACGAAAATGAGCAGACCGAATAAAGGAGGCGTCATGAGTACGAGCCCATGCAGAAGGATATTGTTGGCAGGTGTCGATGGCTGTCGTGTTTCTTATTGTGAGGACTGCCGTGTGGCTGAAATCGAAGTGGGTGCCTTGAGTTTGCGTCTTGAGATGAATGCCTTTGCCAATCTGAGCGAGATCATGCAGGAAGCGAACGCCAAATTGGCAGCTTTTCATGCAGCAAAATCGGCATATGAACACGAAGTTGATTCCCGGCATGTCCACTGAATCGATTAAATTACAACATAAACCTCAGCAGCATGCTGGTTCGAGGCTGAGGCGGGATATGTCTGCTGCCAACGATGAGATAGTTCAGTCGAGAATTCTTGCTCAGCGAGGGGAGCGGAGTTTTTCCGTCAAGATTTTGTTACTGGTGCTGGTTATTCATGCCGCGGTATTGTTTGCCTTGCTGGTGCTCAATCCAGTAGAAGACGCCAAAGTGCAACCCCTTGAGTCGGCGCCGATGTTGGTCAGCCTGGTGAGCGATCCTGCACCGGAGCCGGTGCCTGAAGTTGTAGAGATTATTCCCAAACCTGAACCCAAGCCTGTTATTAAAAAACCCAAGCCTGTGCAAAAGGTGGTGGAACCAACCCCCATTCCGGAGCCGGTTGAGGTTGCAGCACCTGCGCCTGTGATTGCAGATCCTGAGCCGGTAATCTCCGCACCGCCAGCTCCTGCGCCAGTGGTGGCTAAGCAGGAAGCACCGGTGGTTCAAGAAGTGCCGGAAGTTAAAGAGATCATTGAGCCGCCAAGATTCGGCGCTGCATACTTGCATAATCCACCACCAGACTACCCCCCATTGTCGCGACGGGTCGGTGAGGAAGGGCGTGTGATGCTGCGTGTCCTGGTGACCAAGAACGGCGATGCGGAACATGTGGAGATTGAGTCTGGAAGCGGTTCGTCAAGACTTGATAAAGCCGCCCTGGAAGCCGTGAAGAAATGGCGTTTTATCCCTGCGAAGCGTAATAACCAGCCGATCAGCGCCTACGTTATCGTACCAATCCAGTTTACCCTGAATAGTTAGATGTATCTGAAGAAGGAAATAGTATGAACAGTGGTTATGAATTCAATAGCCTGCAATTTATCGCAGAAGGCGGCATCGTTTCAATGGGGGTTGCCATTACGCTTTTGCTGATGTCGATCGCCAGTTGGTACCTGATTTTTGTGAAGACTTACCAGGCGCTTAAGCTGCGAAAAGCATCCGGTGCCTATATCCGCCGCTTCTGGCAGGCTGCCTCGATACATTCGGTTGTCGATAAGAATGCCGAGAGTACACCTGCATCCTCTTTGGTCATCCAGGCGCTTAAGGCATCCGAGCATTATCAGCGTCATGTGCCGCAGCAATCAGCCGAGGTATGTAATCAGGATGAGTTCATTGCACGCAGTATGCGCAAGGTGATGGGGCAGTATTCCATACAAGTGGAGCGCGGCCTGACAGTATTGGCATCTGTTGGCAGTATTGCACCGTTTGTCGGCTTGTTCGGTACTGTCTGGGGTATTTACCATGCCCTGGCCAGCATCAGTCTGAGCGGCCAGGCCACGCTGGATAAAGTGGCTGGACCTGTCGGCGAAGCGCTCATCATGACGGCACTCGGATTGGCCGTCGCTATCCCTGCAGTGTTGGCTTATAACTTCTTTGTGCGCATGAATCGTAATTTGCTTGCCGAGACTGAGAGCTTTGCTCAGGAAGTCCATGTATTGCTGACCACCGGTACTGCGCTTAGAGATGGTACGCAAACAGTTCGCCAGGTAGCAGAAAAGCAATCGGCACACTTGCATGAGGTTCCGGCATGATAGGTTCAGGTCACGGCTTCAGTTCGGGTGATCACTCTGCACCCATGAACGAAATCAACATGATTCCGTTGATTGATGTGATGCTGGTGCTGCTGGTGATTTTTATCATTACTGCGCCATTGCTGACACATGCTGTGAAGATTGACCTGCCGCAGGCCAGCAGCCAGCCGCTTCCGGAGAAGCCTGAAGTGATATCCATCTCGATTGATGAGACGGGTCGCATGTACTGGAATGATGTGCCTATGGTGCAAGGTGAGTTGACGGTGAAACTTCAGCAAGCTTCCAGACAGGAACCCCAGCCGGAACTGCATATACGCGCCGACAAGGAAACACGGTATCAGTTATTGGCTGAAGTAATGGCAGATGCTCAGAATGCCGGCATTCAGAAGTTGGGCTTTGTCAGTACGCCAGAATAGCAACTGTAAATCATAAACATGTAGGTCAAGAATTGACATCTGTCAGAACTTGACCGGCTGCCTCATCAAGTAAGTTGTAATTTTTTTGATTCATTAATTTAGCCAGCCAGTGGAACTCTTCCCAGCCAGCCAGTAATTTAAAAGGGGGAAATTCCATCCATGCAAACTATATTTAAACCGAAGCCGTTAACCATGGCGGTGTTGCTTTCATTGAGCTCATTACCAGTGGCTAATGCAGACGAAAACAAGACCGAAAATTCTGCAAGTGACGAAACTTTGCCAGAGGTTAATGTAGCGGCGCCAAGAATCAATGACGGATATAAGGCCGAAAAAGCGTCTTCGACCAAATTCACTGCGCCTTTGATTGACACACCTAAGTCAGTCACCGTGATTACTCAAGATGTCATCAAGGATACCGGTGCAACAACATTCCAGGAAGCATTGCGTACAGCTCCAGGCATCACTTTCGGTACTGGCGAAGGCGGGGGTGCTGCTTTTAGCGATCGCCCATTCATTCGCGGTTTTGATTCACAAAGCGCCATTTTTGTCGATGGTTTGCGTGACCTTGGTTCCCAGCAGCGTGAAATATTTGCTATCGAGCAGATTGAAGTATTGAAAGGCCCAAGTGGTGCTTATGATGGACGTGGTTCTGCAGGCGGCAGCATCAACATTGTCACCAAAAAGGCCAGGGAAGGTAATTTTACCAATGCCTCTATTGGTGTAGGTACGGATAGCTATCGCCGTGCAACTGTCGATGGCAACTTCCAGTTGGGCGAGAACGCTGCCATTCGACTAGTCGGAATGGCACATGATGCTGATGTGCCGGGCCGTGATTCTGTTGATGTGCAAAGATGGGGTTTTGCGCCATCCATTACACTGGGCCTGGGTACGCCGACCTCAGCAACCTTGAGCTGGTATCACTATGAAACCGATGATATGCCGGACCGTGGTCATCCATACCGCGATAACAATGGTACTGTTAAGAACAAGCCTATTAGTGTTGATAAAGATAACTTCTACGGCTTGAAGGGTCGTGATTATCAGGAAACCGAAGCTGATATTGGTACTTTTGAGCTGAAACATGCTTTTAATGACAATGTCGAACTGCGTAACACGCTGCGCTACAGCGAGACCGGCAATGAATATGTCACTACGCGAGTTCTCGCAAATGCCGCACAACAGGCAGCAGATATTGCACCGCGTGGCCTGCAGGCGCGGAAGACAGAAACCACTGCGATTGCCAACCTGACGGATTTGTCATTCGCATTCAATACCGGCAGTATCAAACACAATATCAATACCGGTGTTGAATTCAGCCGCGAGGAAACTGATGCGTTTGCCTCAACCAATGTGAATCCCAATGGACCAAATGGCAGCTTAAGCAATCCTAATCCAAATGATGTATGGACTGGTTCTCAATCATTCAGCAGCCGGCCTACTGGTACAACAAAAAGCGTAAACAAGTCGATTTATGTGTTTGACAGCATAGACTTGAGTGAGAAATGGATAGTGAACGGTGGTCTGCGCTATGACAGGTTTAGTGTGGAGAATGCTGCTGCCAGTGCAGAACACGGTTTCTTCAACTATCAGGCTGGTGTCGTTTACAAGCTGCAACCTAATGCCAGCATCTATGCCTCTTATGCTACCTCTTCAACACCAGTAGGTCTGGGAAATGCAGATGGTAACCATGAAAATGGCAATAACCTCAATGCGGCTTTGGAGGATCTGAAGCCAGAGCGTACCAAGAGTTTCGAAGTGGGAACGAAATGGGATGTACTGGCCGGATTGTCCCTGACCGCTGCTGCCTTCCATACTGTGAAGTCTGACGCACGCGTACTGATGGCAAGCGGAGACTATGAGAATGCTGGCGAGTTTGAGGTCAATGGCTTTGAATTGGGTGCGGCAGGCAAGATCACCAATAAATGGGACATTTTTGCCGGATATACTTATCTGGACAGCGAGCAGAGCAAAGTTGGTAGTGCTCTAGGTGGCTACACTGATTTAGGCGGTGGCGCCAATAAGGGTAATGATATGCCCGGCATCGCTAAAAACAGCCTGAGTATATGGTCGACCTACGAAATACTGCCCAAGCTGACAGTCGGCGGCGGTGCGTTCTATGTGGATAAAGTGTATGCCGATCCGGGTAATATGCTGTATGTACCTTCGTATGTACGTTGGGATGCCATGGCTGCCTATGAAATCGACCCGCGCTTCTCTGTGCAGTTGAATATTCAAAACCTGACGGATGAGCGTTATTACAACCAGACTTATACCCGTCACTTTGCCAGCGTAGCACCAGGGCGTTTGTCATTCCTGACGCTGGACATGAAGTTCTAAAGCGACATCACTTAGTATAGTTTCAATCAATATACTTAAACCAAACCCTATGGAGGCGATTGTCTCTATAGGGTTTTTTGATAACTGCATCAGAGATTATGGAGCGTACGCAGCCTGTTCCGCAGAAATGGCGGAGATGTTGATGGCTACCATATTAGATTTCCAAAAATACAGCAATATAACATTTGGCGAATGGCATCTAAGAGCCATGCAGAACATTGTGCAATCTTTACTAGTGTTAGTAGGTCGATTTGCTATAATGCGATTAATTCTCATTATCATATAAATTATCAGATATATCCTGCCCTGACTGTAAATGCAAACACCTGAAAATCAGCAAAAGCGGGCATTCTGGCTACGCCAGCTTTATTTATGGCACTGGATAAGTTCCGCTGCCTGCTTGGTCGGCATGTTGTTATTCGCAGTCACCGGAATTACGCTGAATAATGCAGGCCATATTGAAGCCAAGCCTATAGTCAGCAATCAGACGGTTAATCTTCCTCCAGCAGTTTTGAAGGATTTGCATGTGGAGCCTATCTCCAGCAAAGCACCATTACCGTTTTCGGTATCGGCATGGATAGCAGAAACAATGGATGTGGATGCGGCCAATAAGCCAGCCGAATGGTCGGACGGCGAGATTTATGTTTCCTTGCCGCGTCCCGGCGGGGATGCCTGGCTGACCATCGATACGGAAAGCGGTGAACTGAATTACGAATTGACCAGGCGCGGCTGGGTTTCCTACCTGAACGACCTGCATAAAGGACGCCACACCGGTACTGCCTGGAGCTGGTTCCTGGATGTGTTTTCAGTGGCAGCCCTGGTATTCAGCCTGAGCGGTTTGTGCCTGCTGTATATGCATTCCGCAAACAGGCCATCCACCTGGCCGCTGGTTGGATTAGGGATAGTGTTGCCATTGGTGTTGGCCATCCTTTTTATTCACTAACCGGAAATTTTTCGTAAATTAATTATTACCTAATGGAGTTGATCTATGCGTAATTGGGTTCCTGTAATACTGCCTTCCCTTGTGGCTGGCCTGTTTGCCCATCAGGGTATGGCGGCTGAGCTTAGTGTCAAGATAACCGTGCCGCAGATCAACGCGTCGGAATACCATCGCCCCTATGTGGCGGTCTGGATCGAACGTACTGACCAGAGCATCGCTCAGAACCTGGCGCTTTGGTATGCCCAGAAATCCGGACCGGAGGGTGCGGGCACCAAATGGCTGAAGGATTTACGTCAGTGGTGGCGCAAAGGTGGACGCGATGTGCAGGTGCCGCTGGATGGCGTCACCGGGGCAACGCGTCCTGTGGGCGAGCATACGCTTAGTTTCAACGACAAAGTGCTGTCATCGCTGGAAAAAGGCGAATACCGCGTAGCCGTCGAAGCTGCACGCGAAAAAGGCGGCCGCGAGCTGGTACGCCTCCCTTTCAACTGGCCTGTGACCAAAGCGGAAACGCAGAAGGCTGCGGGTACCCAGGAGCTGGGTGCTGTCAGCATAGACATCAAGCCTTGATTTGATGTCAACATTAAGTCATCAAACCTTAACTTGATGTCAGCATAAGTCATCAAGCCTTGATTTGAGTCCAGCACAAGCCATCAAACCTTAACTTTACATCTTGCGGAGAATTTCCATGTACCCAACTATTAAACGTACTCTGTTATCAATCAGCCTGGCTGCAGCTACCCTGACAGCCGGCACAGTACAGGCGCACAGCGTGTGGCTGTTGCCTTCCAGCACGGTGTTGTCCTCCGCACAGTTCGTGACATTCGACGCTGCTGTATCCAATGATATTTTCTTTTTCAATCATCGTCCGCTGGCGGTCGATACCCTGGTTATCACTGCGCCGGACGGTAGCCATCCCGAAGCTGTCAATGTGTCAAAAGGTGAGCTGCGCACGACGTTTGACCTGAAGCTGGAAAAAAGCGGAACGTATACCTTCGATATCCAGCGCGGAGGACTGCGTGCCAATTGGAAAGAGGATGGCAAGTCCAAGCGTTTTATGGGCACTGCAGAAGCATTTGCGAAAGAAGTTCCTGCCAATGCCCAGGATTTACAGGTGGGCGAATCAGTGACGCATGTCATGACCTTTGTCACATTGGGTTCTCCTACACCAATCAAGCCTAGCGGCCTGGGCCTGGAAGTTTTGCCCGTTACGCATCCTAACGATCTTGTCACGGGCGAGCCTGCGGAGTTCCAGGTGCTGGTCGATGGTAAGCCTGCCGCAGATGTTGAAGTCGAAGTGGTCAGCGGCCAAGGCCGTTACCGTAATGTTCTGGGCGAAACACGTTACACGTCGGACAAGCAGGGCAAGGTTAAAGTGAACTGGTCTCAGCCTGGCATGTATTACCTGGATGCCGAACTGAAAGACAAGAATGTCAGCTCCAAGCAAGCCAAGGAACGCAGCCTTTCCTACAGCGTAACGCTGGAAGTACAGTCGCAGTAAAAGCCTTGCAGCGCCGTATTCTTATACCGCCGCAACTGGCGGGGTTGCCGCCTCGTCTGCCTGAAGGCGAGGTGCTTGACGTCAGCGGTCATGCCATGGGCACCAGTTGGTCTGTCAAATGGGTTCAAGAGGGCAAATGGGGGCAAGACGGCAAGGCTGGCCGCAATGCAGTTTCCGCATTGGCGGAGGAGGCGCTTGCCTTGGTCATCGACGAAATGAGCACCTGGCAGGCGAGTTCCTGGCTAAGCCGCTTTAATTCCGCACCTGTTGCAAGCCGCCATGCATTACCGCAACATGCTGCACTGGTGTTCGATTGCGCCGTGGCCGTCGCCGCCGATACAAAAGGTGCTTTCGATCCTACCGTAGGCCCGCTGGTCAACCTGTGGGGCTTCGGCCCAGGCCAGGCACGCACCACTCCTCCAACACAAGCCGACATCGCAGAGGCCGAGGCACGCTGCGGATGGTGGCGCATCGTGCTGCAGGACGGCACCATCCAGCAGCCGGGCGGCTTATATATGGATTTTTCCGGCATCGCCAAGGGATACAGCGTTGACCTGATTGCAAGCCGATTGCAAAAAAACGGCATCGGCAATTTCCTGGTGGAAGTGGGTGGCGAGCTTTACGGTTATGGCATCAAGCCCGACGGGCAGCCCTGGTGGGTTGAACTGGAGAGCCCTGTGGCGGTAGATAATGGTGCGCAGACGATTGCTGCATTGCATGGCATGGCCGTTGCCACATCAGGAGATTACCGCCGTTATTTCGACCACGATGGTGTGCGTTATTCGCACACCATCGATCCGCGGACAGGTTATCCGGTAAGGCATGCACCGGCTGCCGTGACTGTTCTGCATGCATCCTGCATGCACGCTGACGCATACGCTACTGCACTTACCGTCCTCGGTTTGCAGGCGGGAATGGAGTATGCAAAGCGCCGCAACCTGGCGGTTACCTTCACGGTGCTGGAGGCGGGCACGCCCGTTCAATATAGCTCACCGAGCCTGTTGGCGATGGCAGAAGAGGTGGCGGTTTGAATCGGCCATTGCTCGCATTTGTCATCATCGCCGTGTATTTGCTGTTTTCGGTATGGTGTTTTCGCCGCCGCCAGCCGCTTTCGATAGATTCAGTTTCAGAAGCAGAGGTAGAAGCTGAAGATAAGCAAAAAGCGGCGGATATTCTGGTGGCATTCGCCAGCCAGACAGGTAATGCACAGCAACTTGCCCAGCAGACCGCCGATGCTATACGTACTGCCGGGCAGGATGTCACAGTCAGTGCGCTCAATGCAGTAAGCGCATCTGCATTAAGGTCTTATAAGCGTGTGCTGTTCATTGCCAGTACTACTGGCGAAGGCGACCCGCCGGATACTGCGACGGATTTCGTATTGAATGTAATGGCCAGCGATGTCGACTTGCAATCACTCGAATATGGTCTGCTTGCGTTGGGCGACAGGCAGTATTCGTACTTCTGCGGCTTTGGCCATACGCTGGATGCCTGGCTGCAACAATGCCATGCCTTACCGCTCTTCGATATGGTCGAGGTGGACAACAGCGATGCCGGGGCGTTGCGTCACTGGCAATCGCAACTGGGCTTGCTCACTGGCGCCACGGAATCCGCAGACTGGACGACGCCTGATTACCAGCCATGGCAGTTGGCCGGGCGGCGCCTGCTGAATCCCGGCAGTGCCGGCGGCCCAGTTTATCATCTTACGCTGGATGCCCTGCAAACCCACGACGGCTGGTCGGCAGGCGACATTGCCGAAATTGGCCCGCGCAATGACCCATCCGCAATCATGGCATTTCTGGATGCCCTGGGCCTGGATCATTCCGCAGCGGCTGATAGACAAGGGATTCCATGGAGCATATGGCTCGCTGACAAGCTGCTGCCGCATGCAAGCACTGAGATCGACGCCCTGCGGAAATTGCAGCCGATGGAACTGGCTGCTGGCCTGAAGCTATTGCCGCACCGTGAATACTCTATTGCATCTATACCCGCTATGGCATCTAAACCCAATAGCGAAGCAGGGAACAGTCTCGAGCTTGTCGTCCGTCAGGTGAGGAACAGTGATGGTCAGCTTGGGCATGGCTCAGGCTGGCTGACCACGTTTGCCGACATAGGCACTGAAATTGCACTGCGTGTACGATCCAACCCCATGTTTCATCCCCCCGCACAGGCCGTGCCATTGATACTCATCGGTAACGGTACCGGCATTGCGGGATTGCGTGCCCATCTGCAAGCGAGCGTGCGGAGAGGGCAACATCGCCATTGGCTGGTTTTCGGCGAGCGCAACGCCGCATACGACAGCTATTTCATGGACGAACTGCAGGACATGAAAATGCAAGGCAGCCTGACCAGGCTGGATATTGCATACTCACGTGATCAGGCTACGCCTGTTTACGTGCAGGACCTTCTCACCCGCAACGCTGAACATGTAAAGGAATGGATAGCAGAGGGTGCAGCCATCCTGGTTTGCGGAAGCGCGACCGGCATGGCGCCGGCCGTGCACCATGCGTTGGGGAGCATCATTGGCGAGGATGCTCTGGCTACACTCGCGGCTACGGGCCGGTATAGAAGGGACATCTATTAACTCATCGTTGCCGGTGTGTTGCTGTTTGTAAACCTGTCATGCGATGTAATGATGATGTGAGTGCGCGCAGCCAAAAGAGATCGGAACGCATCGTTATTTTTCCTTATTGTTGCTTCCCAGCGAAGCAGGATCATAGCAAGGCGAAACCCTGAAAAGCAAAAAGCCCCTTTCGGGGAGGTATGGTCTACAGGGTGCGAAGTCTTGTCCGGCGATAGTGATGAGACATGGGCGAACGCGAAAAAACGCCCCATGGAAGCGTATTGCCGTCAGTCTACATGGGGCTAAGCCGCCCCATACCTCATTGTTTTATATCGATGTTGATTAGTATACGCAATCTGCGTATACTGAGAATCTATGAAAGCAATCTTTGTTGAAATACCGGCATTTGAGAGGTACCGGAAAGATTATCTGGATGATGAGGCATTTCGCAAGTTACAAGCGGCAATGATGCTGAATCTGGAAACAGGAGATGTTATTGAGGGAACCGGTGGACTGCGCAAGATGCGGTTTGCAGATCCACGCAGAGGTAAAGGCAAGCGTGGTGGCTTTTACGGGTCATTTATTACTGGTGGTCAGGTGGTTTGCAGTTCTGGCTCTTTACCGTCTATGACAAGGATGAAATGGCCGATCTGAACGCGAAAGAAAGGCAATCAAGGCAATGCTGACAAATGAACTGGAGGCAAGAAAATGATCAAGCGTAATCTGTTTACTGAAATTACAGAGGGTTTCGAAGCCCTGTCTGATGAACGACAGAAGAAAATCACACTGCGGACGCATGAGGTAGAGGCAAAAACAGCGCCTGTGATAAGTGCCGGTGAAGTGCTGGCATTACGCGAGCGACTACACCTATCGCGTACTGTGTTTGCTCGATATCTGCGGACGAATGCACGGACGCTGGAAAACTGGGAGCAAGGAAGGGCAAAGCCCAACGCGCAAGCGGCGGTTTTAATCAAACTGGTTGAACGTTATCCCGATACTGTAGATCGACTGGCAGAAGTGCAGTAAACAATGTCTCTTCGAGGGGCTTTCTCATTGGCGTGAGTTGCCATAGTCATATCAATCTATGATGACCATGAGATCGGCGAGAATTGAAGGACGTTCCACCGGTGACATTGTCCTGAAATCATCGGCCCATCGCTGATGATTTCGTTGAGATTTACGCTTGATGCGTTGACGGTCAGTAGAATTCTTGCCGGCGTTTAATTCCCGGCGTTCAATTCTGCCAGTTTCTGCCTTGCTTCCTGGTGTCCCTGGCTTGCCGCGCGCATCAGCCAGATTCGAGCAAGGATTGTATTGGCAGGTTTGCTGCTGTCGTTAAGCAAAGCCTGGCCGTAGGCAAAGTAATCGTCCTGGTCGCCGAGCTGGCAGCATTTCTCGTGGGCCGATATGGCGATTTGCTTGAACTCGGGTGTGGGGAAGGATGACAGCGTAGAGGCCATGGTGCGGGCAAAACGCAAGTGTGCGCCAGCCAGGGCTTGTTGCATCCAGTATATGGCATCTGTCATTTTTCCCTGCTCGGCCAGCAGCAGGGAGTAGTTGTATTGACCCCTGAAGTCGTCGCCTTCGGCAGATTTCCGATAATATTCGGCGGCCACGGCATGATCGGCCTCGACAAGCCAGCCTTCTTCATAAAACCTGCCTATTACATTGAGGGATTTGGCATTGCCTAGTGCTGCAGCCTTACGATGCCAATTCAATGCTTCTGTTTCATTCCTGGATACGCCGTTTCCTCTGAGCAGCAAATTGGCATAGTTGTACATGCCCCATTCCATACCCTGGTCGGCGGCTCGTTTGAATTGAACCGCTGCCGCTGCGGCGTCGATTTCCCCGCCCCAGCCAAGCTCATAACAACGTCCCAGCATGTTAATGCCCATCAGGTGGCCCTGATCGGCGGCCTTGGCAAACCAGTAGCGCGCTTGCGTGGCATCCTGGGATATGCCGCGACCATCCAGCAGAATCTGGCCCAGAAGTGCCTGTGCATCAGGCATTCCCTGTTCTGCCGCAGCCTTGATCCATAACGCGGCATGTTGCGGTTCGCCAGACAGATGCCTGGCAAATTCTTCCGGGCTGGTATTGGCTAACTGGCTGGCTGAAATACTGGATGTATGGATGATGCTCATTTAATCAAATATGTAATTATCAAAAAATGCCCGGCAACCTCGGTTGTCAGGATGCGTCTTTGCTGCGAGTTTTGAAACTTTCACATGGATCTGTTCTGGAAAGCGAGGGCGGGGCTACTATCCACAAATAGTGATATCGGTCGCGCTTCTGGCTCATGTCAGTTGCCGAAGTTTGGCTTTCTTCAATAAAGCCGATGCTGACGTAGCTGGCATCGGCCAGACGGTGGCGTATGAGACTGGGAATGCCGTAATCCAGGCGTACATGTCCATTACCGGCAAGGAGAATAGCAGGGCGCTCTTGTGTTTTTGCCAGGGCATCAAACATGGCTGCATCTCTGGCACGCTGCGCCAAGCGAAGCCCTTCCAGCATCTCGCCGGGCAGGTAGCCGCAGTGGCTTTTCAGTAAATCATCATCCAGTGCGGCCTGATCCGAGTCTGCAAGCGGCGATTCCGCAATGATTGCAACAAGTTCTGCCGGTAAGGCTTCTGTTCCTTGCCTTACCGCATCTCTGGCCATTTGCCGTGGAATATTACCGCCTACCAAAGGCAGCTTGTGATCACGCACACTGGCAAAAAGTGATTCATGCAGCGGCCAGCGCCAGCCCTTTGCATCAAATCCTGCCTGTTCCAGGTCAGCCTGCAGATTACCTGTGTCAATAAAGCTTTTGCCCCGCTCAAGATGCTCTGCCACGACCACGGGTTCTGACTGTTCCAATGCCGCCAACAGCTCGCCTCGATGCTGATGATGCATGGCATTGTCATGCAGTTCACCCAGCAGGATGAATTGCTTCTCCGACAGGATGCTGATGAGCTCGGCACGCGTTATTTCACGGCCGTTGCTGGTATCAATAATCCGCTCTTGCGCAGCAACAGGTAGGGAGATTGCAAAACCGAAAAAAGCTATCAGCAGATACTTCATTCCGTTGCCTCGGCAGATTCGGGCACATAAATCATGGAACCGTCCTTCATGCGATAAGCAACGCCGGCTTTTTCGCCATCGCCGCCGCCAATGTTTCCATTGGCCTTATAGCGCTCGATCTTCTCGCCTTTTTTCACAACCATTTCCATATTGGGCTTACCGGCATCGGTAATCACGGTTATATCCTGGTGGCTGAATGAATTTAGCATCGGGTTCTTTGCAACGGTAATCAGCAGGGCGGCAATGATGACGAGGAAAATATCGATAATATTGACCACGGATAATATGGGATCTTCCGTTTCGGGTTCATGCAGTAGCTTCATGCTCATTTTGCGGTTCCTTGTTTGATTGCTGCGATTTCGAGCAATTCTTCAGCCAGCCAGCGGCGGCGTACGTTCACTACCCAATAGGTGATGGAGGCGGCAATCAGCGCCAGAATGACGGCGGAGAACGCAACGGTCAAGTTGCCTGAAACATCGGCCAGGTTGCCATCAGAGAGCGACTTGAGGGCAGGCCCCATCGGAATCATGGTAGCGACCAAACCCAGCATGGGCGCAACGCGGCTGGCGATGCGTTGTGTTTCCAGCATTTTGTGCGCTAGCACATCAAGCGCATCATCGCTTAGATCAGGTTGCTTGCGGTAGGCCGCCAGCAGAGCCTTGCCTCGGCCTTTCTTGCGGCGCAAAGACAGTACGACGAATTCGCCCAGCACCCAGAATGCATAGAGAAACAGCAGGGAAATCAAGGCCAGTGTGGGTATCAGGAACAGCTGGCCCACCAGGTACATGGAAGATTCTATTTGGTTTTGCATGTTAAAGCTCCGAATGGGTAAATCATCAAAATGAAAAATCAGGTACGCCAGGCGCGGCCAGCGCCACCGGCGATGGATAACGCCAGAAGAGCGAGCGCAAACGACAGCAATGGTGCCTGTTTGGATGGCTGCGGCTCTTCTACACGTTCCAGCTTGATACCTTGAATGGGCGGTGGAGGTGGAGGTGTCTGAGGTTGCGCCTCAGCTTGCTCCTGGGCTGATTCCGGAGCCTGCTGGGCAGCTGCTGCAGATTCAGGCTGCTGCGCGCCTTGCAGGCCGAAGCCGGTGGCGACATAAGCATTGAATGCAGCATTGTCTGTACGTACATCGTAGCGTTTAGCCAGATCCTGATAACGGGTTTTCAATTCTTTCACGGTCGCCGGGTTGGCTTGCCAGTAGCCCTGGCGCGCGGCTTCCAGCATGCGTTCTATGGATTGCGCCAATGCGTGCGGGTTCTTGCTCTCGAACCATTGCTTGAGCCCGAGCTTATGCTTGTCTCGTACATATACGTCTACAAACTCTTCCCACTGGTCGTCACGCACGATTTCGCGTGACGTGGCCTGCCAGCCCCAGAAATTGTTGATGCCGTCCAGTACTTGCAGTGTACCGGCATAGCCTTCGCGTTTCAGGCCTTCGATATAGCCGGGGTGGAAATTACGGGTTGCCAGCTCCTTGGCGAGGAATTGCGCAGCGCCTTCCACCTTGCCGGAACCGGAGCCGCGCAGGTTGGAGATGTAAAGCTCAGGCGCCTTGCCATCGAGATGACGGACTGCCAGCCCGATACCGCCCAGATACTGGAACGGGTCGTCCGTGGTCAGCATGCCGTAAAGATTGGAGGTGCGAGCCAGTACAGCGCCTTCGGTGCCTTTCAGGTGTTCGGCATAGAGATTGACACCCTTGTCGCCGACCTGGCCCCATTCGGCTTCATCCGGCCCATAAGCGAACTGCATGCGCGAGAGATAGAGTTGAGCCAGTTTGCGGTCGCCTTCTTCCTTGCCTTTCCAGGTATCGGTGGCCGGTGCCGCGTCGTCCAGCCCGGTACCGTAGCGGCCGGATTCCGAAGAGAAGATGCGGGTTTGCCCGGCACGTAACGCGGCTTCCGCGCTCACGCCCTGTTTTTGCAACTGACTGGCGATGCGGCGGCTGTTCTCCGCCACCGGGTTATCAGCTTCGTCCGCTTCTGCGGCAAGCTTGGCTGCTTTGGCCAGTTGTTTCATGACGTTGGGAAAATGGTCGCGATAGAGGCCAGTGGCAGATAAAACGACATCCACGCGCGGACGGCCCAGCTTCTCGCGCGGCACCAGTTGCACATCGGTGACACGGCCGCCTGCATCCCAGACCGGTTCCACGCCCATTGCCCATAATGCCTGCGCTTCCAGCATGCCGAAATGGCGCATGGTTTCCACCGACCACAGCGTAAATGTGAGTTTTTTCGGAATCTTGCCGGTTTGCGTGCGATGCGTCGCCAGCAGGTTTTCCAGCGCTTCCTTGCCGGCTTCCCAGGCTGCCTTTGTCGGCACGCGCGAAGGATCGAAGGCATACAGATTGCGCCCTGTCGGCAACGCGTCCGGGTTCTTGATCGGGTCGCCGCCATAGGATGTAGGGATGTAGCGGCCATCCAGCGCACTCAGGAAGGCGGTGATTTCGTTGCGGGCGCCCAGGTCGCGGTACCAGTCCCTGGCTTTTGCCACGAGAGGCTGTACGTTTTCAGGCAATGTTGCGGCATCTGCTGCATCGCCATGAACAATCTGTTGCAGGCGTTTGTAAGCCGTAGATTCACTCAACTTGGTGTAATCGCCAACCAGCATTTCATCGGCTTCTTCACCGGGACCGGCAACCGCTTCCCAGAAATCCTTGCCCATCATCATCAGCACCGTGGTCATGCGCCATTGCTCGTCGGCACCACGGCCGAAAGTATGCAGCCCCATCGGCTGGGCAGTGCGTGCCAGCTCGTGCAGGTGATCGTGAACTTCGGTAACGAAAGCCGGAAACTCATTGGCGATGCGTTCCGCACTCCAGCCCATATCCTTGTCGATACGTTCTTTTCTGACCTGTTGCAGGAAATCGGCCTTGATCTTTTCTTTCACCGCACCTTCGTCCTGGGCTATCCAGGCATGCAACTGGTCGTGGATGTGCGTCAGGCTGGCATGCAGGCCGGCTGGAGCGAACGGCGGAGTCTGGTGGCTGATGATGGTTGCACGACCGCGACGCTTGGCCTGCGTTGCTTCGCCAATGTTATCAACGATGTAAGGATAAACGACCGGCACGTCACCGACCGCCAGCATCGGGTAATCATGGACGGAAAGGCCGCGCTCCTTGCCCGGCAGCCATTCCTGGTTGCCGTGAGTACCGTAGTGCACCAGTGCGTGTGCTTTCACCTGCTCCTTGGCCCAGAGATAACTCGCCAGGTAGAAGTGGGAAGGGATTGCGCTGGTCGAGTGGTACAGCGACTTTTCCTTGTCTTCCCAGCGTTCGCCGCGTGGAGCCTGCGGCAACAGGCTGACATTGCCCATTTTCAGGCGCGGCACGATGAAGAATGCCTCGCCGTTCAGTCTGAGTACCATGGATGATTTTTCCGGTGCGCCCCAGCGCTCGTTCAGTGCGTTCTGGACATCGACAGGCAGCGTTTTCAACCATGCACTATAGGTCTTGACCGGCAGGCGCTCGGCCAGGCCTTCGTTCAGCAGCGTGCGAAGCTCGGACTGGTCTTCGGGTGGACGATAATACGGCGCAAGCAGACGCTGCAATGTCATGATCAGCCGATTCTCATCGGTGACCGGCACCTGGTAGCCCGCTTCACGCATGGCGGCCAGCGTGACATCCAGGCTGCGCGGCAGGTTCATGAATGATGCCGACAGGTTCTTTTCGCCGGGTGGGTAATTCCAGAAAAAGACGACAATGCGCTTGTCCTTGTTATCTGTGTGTTGCAGTTTGGCGAGATTGATCGCCTTGTTGATGACGGCATCGGTTTGCGTATCAATGGCGACAATCTGCTCATCGCTGGCACGCGTTGCGGCGGAAATCTGAATGTCGGTTACTCCGGCATATTCGGCTTGTGCCAGATAGAACGGTACATCCATCAGCGCCACACCGTGCGGGTCGTTTTTCCAGGCGGTTTCATCGCCTTTGCGATAGGGCATGGCCTGAATGACAGGAATCCCCAGTGCTTCGAATTCTGTGCGGCGTCCTTCCGGGTTGAGCATGATCTGCGTATTGATCAGTACGTCCGCAATTGGCTTTTGATCAATCGTGGTCATTTTTCGGATAGAGTCCGCATCCATTACCGGGCTATAGAAGGGCAGGGCAATTCCGCCACTGCGCTCGATTTTACGAATCAGGTCATCAACAAAGGCAGTCTGCTCCGCGGCGATGTATTGCTGGTGCATGGCAATCGCAATGACCGGCTTTGATTGATCGTCCTGAGGCAGCTTGCGCCACGCCAGATAAGCGCTTGGCGTATCGAAAATCAGGTTTTCTGCATCAGGATGGTAAACGGCAGAAAGCGGAAAGATAATAGGGTCGGCAATGACATCCCACGGTTTGCCGGCAAAATGCGCCTGCAAGGTTTGAAAAAAATGTTGGAAATTATGCCGACCACCATTGACATAATAAGCATGCAAGCGGTGCGCCAACTGCTCAGGCAGGCCTTGGGCATTATCTTTCTGGGTGCTCATCCAGATAAAAGGGGTCGTTGATTTCTCAAGGCCCGGCAGCGCATTGCTCAGTCGCGTGCGTATGAATGCCTCGATATGATCTCTCGGCGCGTCAAAAATGACTAAATCAGCCTGCTTGAACAAATCTGCATTGATATCCGTGGCAAGCCGTTCAGCCAAGCGAAATTCCACCTTGATGTCATAAGGCTCGGCAACCTTGGCAAGATTGTTGAACTTACCCGGAGAAACCGGGCTGGAGGAAATGAACAGTACTGTAGCAGCCTGGGCTGCCAAGCTGCAGGTAAATAACCCTGCAGCCAGCAGCCCAGCGCTAAACCATCTTGCTATTGGAGGCATCTAAAACCTTAAAATTGATATTTGAAACTTACTGACGCATTACGGCCTGGTTGGGTTAAAGAGTCAATAACAGGGTTTGCTTGTCCTAATCTATCCAGCTCGGTGATTCCTCTTACGTCGGACCAGAGCAGATATTTACGGTCAAATATGTTGAATACACCGCCATTAACACTGAAATTTTTATTGAATTGATAATAGCCAACAATATCGACAATTTCGAAACCAGATGGGCTGTGATAGTCAGTCGTAACTGGAGGCAGGGCTCCTGATGCAAGCGTAGTCGATGTGTGTGGGCTGCGTTTCTTACGTTCAACAGCAGTTACTAGAACTTGTGCACCGTACCGGCTTTCCTTATCATAACGCAAGCCGAGCACCAGTTTATTCGGGTCAATAGTCTCTAAGGGCTTTTCTACACCATTTTCTTTGGAATCTCCTTTTGCGTGAGCAAACGATGCAGAAGTACTCCAATTGTCATGAAATGCCCATTCCCCGCGTAGCTCATAACCGCTAATTTCGACGTTACCCAGGTTTATAGACTGATATATGGTTGGGTCTGCTGCTGTCCCGCTACCTCCAACTCTTTCATTATTAGCAATAAAGTCTTTATATTTACCCTTGAAGGCTGAGGCGCTGTAGCGTATACGGTCGTTCTGCCCACGTATGCCTAACTCAATCGAGTCGCTGGTCTCGGGCTTGAGATTTGGGTTGCCAACGGATGTATAAAATGATGTCAGATTGGTAGTTCCACCATTGACTTGCGATGGTTTTGGTGCGCGGAAGCCGTGTGCATACTGTGCAAAAATGTTTGCCATCGGCGATATTTTCCAAATGGCGCCCAGCTTGGGTGACAGTTCATCGTCTTCCAGTGCACTTGGCTCGACGGTATTATTTACTCTGTACAATTGATCCGCACTGGGCTTTAACTCAAAACGGTCATAGCGTAGCCCAGGGATGATACTGAATTGACCAATATTGATTTCATCTTGGATAAATGCGCCATATAGTCTGTAGTCTGTATCGGGGAATGCTTTGTTTTGTCTGAAGGGTCCGCAAGTTGTGGCAGCGCATGCACCTAGCCCTGGAACTGCTGGAGAGTTATAGCCATCTTTGAATGAGGTGATGTCGGTAAAGCTTGCGTCTAGGCCATATACCAATCGATGTGTAATATTGTCCCCAAAGTTGCTTTCTAGTTGCAGGCTACCACCAATAACTTCTTCGGCATAACTAGTCGTCCGAGTACGTAGCACTGGATTCACAGAGCTTTCTTCTGCTGCAAACTGTTCGTTATCCGAATCTTGGCGATACAGATTGGCATGCAGGCGCTGAAACCAGCGGTTTTTGCCATTATCGTAGCTGTAATCCAGCTTGTATAACTGGCGCGTGATGTCCTGTGTAGTATCCACATCGGTGATGTTTGCGGATGAAGCCAGAACTCCGGTTGTCGATACGGTATTTCTGAAGCTGCGTATATTGGCGTCTATATCTCTGTCCATATCCTCAACGGTGAGTTTGAACTGATGATGCTCGCTTGGTTTAAGAATCAGTTTGGCCAGTATGTATTGAGATTCTGCATCTGTCGGGCTGGGAATCGTACGGTTGTAGTCACGGGATTTGTTCTTGCCCATGTTTTCTGTTTCACGTCCATTGCGAATACTGGCCAGTAACATGGCTTCGACTACATCATTAGCATAGGCAAAAGAAGGAACTGTGGTCCAGCTATTGTCGACTGAAGCATAAGTGGTCTTCAATGCTGCTTGCCAAGGCTTGCCCAGGGTTAGCAGATCCTGCGGGTCTTTGGTCAGGAAACTGACCGCACCGGATAAACCATCGCTGCCGTATTGGGTGGATGCCGGGCCACGCAGGATTTCGACACGTTTATACGCTTCAACATCAATGTAATCCGCACGACCAGCTTTGTATGGGCCGCTGTCGTAGATCATAGGCAAGCGAACGCCGTCTGATTGCAGCAGAACCTGATCACCTTCAAGTCCACGGATATTGATGCCTTCGTTACCGCCGCGCCCGGTATTCAAGAATGCGGCAGACGCGCGATTGGTTAGGGAACGTACCGAAACACCGGTTTCATAACGCAACAGGTCTTTCACATCTGTTGGCATTTGTTGTTCAATATCTTTGTCTGTAACTGAGGTTACCGTTGCAGCTACGTCATTGACATCCTGCTCAGTGCGGGTGGCGGAGATGACAACTTCCTGTAAAAGCCTTGCCTGGCTCGGCGCCTGTATTTCTTCGGGAGTAGTTGCATCCGTGGTGATTGCTTCTTCGGCAAATGCTGTTAGCGGGCTGGCTGCATAAATGAGCGCAATGGCGGCAAAAATGTGATTGCGCCGGAAATTGAATGTATTGCTTCCGATGTGATTCATGAATTGATCCCCAGGGATAGTTAAAACAAAGTAGTTGAAAATTGCTGGCTAGCTTTCTGGGGATTAAAACCCGGACGATGGCTTGCTCTTAATAATTAAGTTGAATGCAGGGCGGATTCTAGCATATGAGAATCTAAATGAGAATCGTTGCTATTATTATTTGAAGGCTATTTTACAAATGTAAGGAATTTGTCGTCAGATTGTGGTTAATTTGTTGCAAATACCGCGATGTTTCACGTTAGGCAGATATGCTGGAAGCAGCAGTTATCAATCGCTTGAAAATTACTTACGCTATTCCTCATATCAAGTACGGCTGCAACCGCATGGGTAAGTAAGAGGCGGCGCAAATGCGGTAGCGACCCTATGTAGCGGAGTGATAGGGCATAAGGTTATTAAACTTACTCGAAAGAAACCCGGGCTGCAGGAAACAAACAGCCCAGCGGCAGATTGTGCTACCACTGGGCTGTTGAGTAGACCTGGAAACAGGCCTGATTAGTCATCTTTTACAGATTTTCTTCAGAATAATTTCCTTAGAATTGATATTTGAAACTTATTGACGCATTACGCCCGGGTTGGGTGTAAGCGTCGATCTGGGCATAAGTCGGGCTCAGATCGCGTACATCAGACCAGAGTAGATATTTGCGATCAAAAATGTTGAATACGCCACCATTGACACTGAAGTTCTTGTTGACCTGGTAATAGCCCGCGAGATCGACGATTTCAAAGCTCTCCGTATTGTAGCGTGTTGTCGAATCTGGATTGCGCTTCTTGCGTTCCACTGCTGTTACCATGAGCTGCGCGCCATAGCGGCCATCCTTGTCATAACGCAGGCCGGCCACCAGTTTGTCAGGGTCGATGCTGTAGAGTGGCGTCTTGATACCATTCTCCTTTCCATCGCCTTTGGCATGGGCGTAGGCGGCCGAGAGACTCCAATCTGCGTTGAATGCCCATTCGCCACGCAACTCGTAACCGTGGATATCTACCTCACCGATATTGATGGACTGGAAGACATCGCCAATCACACCGCCACTTATAGGCACGCCGGATTGGACTAACTGATTGGTGGCGATAAAGTCCTTGTATTTACCCTTGAACGTACTGGCGCTATAACGCAGGCGCTCGTTCCGTCCTCGTATGCCCAATTCGATCGAATCGCTGGTCTCCGGTTTGAGATTGGGATTACCGATTGAGGTATAAGGATCACCAAATCCGGGATTGAGGTTGGTCACGCCACCGTTTACCTGGCTAGGCGTAGGTGCGCGAAAACCGTGGGCATACTGGGCAAAGATATTGGCTAGCGGATCCAGCTTCCAGATCGCACCGAGCTTGGGCGATAGTTCGTCATCTTCTAACGAGGTGGGTGCCGCCGTATTCTGTACCCGGTATAAATCGTCCGCATGCGGTTTCAGCTCAAATCTGTCCCAGCGCAGGCCAGGGATGATGCTGAACTGCCCGATACTGATTTCGTCCTGAATAAATGCACCATACAGTCTGTAATCGGTATCTGGAGCAGTCTTATTGGTTGGGAACGGATTGCAGGTCGTAGCGGGGGGTGCACATCCGGGCAAAGCCAGTATCCTGGGCGAGTTGTAGCCGTCACTCAGCGTGCTGACATCGGTGAAACTCGCATCCACACCGTAAATTACACGGTGTGCAATCTGGTCACCAAAGTTGCTTTCCAATTGCAGACTGCCGCCAATGGCGTCTTCGGCATAATCTGTATTACGGGTACGTAATACAGGATTGGTAGAGCGTTCTTCCAGACCGAATTGCTCGTTCTTGGAATCCTGCCGATAGATACTGGCATTTAACCGCTGAAACCAGCGATTGCCATTGTTATCGTAAGCATAATCCAGTTTATAAAGACGGCGGGTGATATCTTCCTTAACATTGATGTTGGTCAGGCTTGGGGAGCCGAATGAATCACCGAAGAAAGTGAATGGTGTGGTCTTTACCTCGCGATCCATGTCTTCGATCGTAATCTTGAATTTATGATATTCGCTAGGCTTGAGCACAAGTTTTGCCAGCAGGTATTGCGATTCGATATCTGAAGGGTTGGGCTCGGTGCGGGTGATGTCGCGCGTGCCGATATCACCCATATTTTCGGTTTCACGCCCATTACGGATGCTGGCCAACAGCATGGCTTCGACGACATCATTGGCATAGGCAAAAGAAGGAACGGTAGTCCAGCTATTGTCGACTGAAGCATAAGTGGTCTTCAATGCCGCTTGCCAAGGTTTGCCCAGAGTTAGCAGATCCTGCGGGTCCTTGGTCAGGAAGCTGACCGCACCGGATAAGCCATCGCTACCGTATTGAGTGGATGCCGGACCGCGCAGGATTTCGACACGTTTATACGCTTCAACATCAATGTAATCACCGCGTCCGGCAGCGAATGGGCCGCCAGGAACGTAAGCCATCGGCAGGCGAACCCCATCGGACTGCAGCAATACCTGATTGCCTTCCAGACCGCGGATATTGATACCTTCATTACCAGTCCGGCCAGTAGCACGGAAAACGCCTGATGCACGATTTGGCGCGGAACGTACTGAAACGCCCGTTTCATAACGCAACAGGTCTTTTACGTCTGTTGGCATTTGTTGTTCAATATCTTTGTCTGTAACTGAGGTTACCGTTGCAGCTACGTCATTGACATCCTGTTCGGTACGAGTGGCTGAGACTACAACCTCATTCATGATTCTGGCTTTGTTTGGTTCTTGTGCCTCTTCAGCAGCATCCTGTTCGGCTAATAAGATCGCCGGATTGCTTGCATATATGAGTGCGATAGCTGCTGAAATGCAATTGCGCTTGAATTTACTTGAATTGATTTTGTCCACAATGGGCCCCCAGATAGTTGAATTTCACGCTAGCTGGCTGCCTAGGGATATGCCCATCAGTGGCTTGCTTTCATTTAGTGTCGAATCCAGTCCTTAGCTGGGATTCGTATGGCCGGTAATTTACCATGAATTTATTTAAATGAGAATGGTTATCATTATCTATTGTTCAAATGATCTCGATTTAATAATAAATTCATCTGAAAAAACCAGAATTGATATATCGGGCGAGTATGCTTCTTGCTAGTTTATAATCGTATTCATTCCGATATGCCCATGCATTTGTGTGGCATTAATACTGATGGAGATGGAAAGACGCAAACTATGACGACCACAAAATCCACATCCAAAAGCTCCGCAAAGAAAAGCGATACTCCAGATGTCGCAACAGAAAATACTCCAATTATTCAGGCGCTTGAAAACCATCTGCGCTACTCTTCATTTAAAACAGCCGGTGCCGCAACGCCGCGTGACTGGTATGCGACAACAGCAAATACGGTGCGAGATCATGTAGTCGAGCGCTGGGTGCATACATCTGAATCCTATTTCGAAGAAGATCCAAAGCGCGTTTATTACCTCTCACTGGAGTTCCTGATTGGCCGCATGTTATCTAACGCTGCACTAAATTTGGGCATTGAGCCCGAAGTGCGTGAAGGCCTGAAAACGCTGGGGCAGAATTTAGAGAATGTTGTAGAACTGGAAACAGATGCTGCGCTTGGCAATGGAGGCTTGGGCCGGCTCGCTGCCTGCTTTCTGGACTCAATGGCAACCATGGATATTCCCGGCACCGGCTACGGCATTCGTTACGAATATGGCATGTTCAGGCAATCCATCATTAATGGTCAGCAATGCGAGAACCCGGATAATTGGCTGCGTTATGGCAATATCTGGGAATTCCAGCGTCCTGAAAGCACCTACATCGTGAAGTTCTACGGGAGAGTCGTCGATCTTCCTGAAGATAAAGGCGTTGAGCCCGGAGTTGAGCATCGCTGGGTTGACCACGAGGCAGTTGTTGCCATGGCTTATGATGTGCCTATCCCCGGCTACGATACTGAAACAGTCAATAATTTACGCTTATGGTCTGCAAAAGCGGCTCGTGAGTTCGACCTGACCCACTTTAATGACGGTAATTATGAGAAGGCGGTAGAAGAGCGTAATTTCTCTGAGAGTATTTCTAAAGTACTTTATCCGAACGATAGCTCCGAATTGGGTAAAGAATTACGCCTTAAGCAGCAGTACTTTTTTGTATCAGCATCGATTCAAGACATTTTGCGTCGCTATCTGCAGACACATAGCGGTTGGGGACAGTTGGCTGAAAAAGTGGCTATTCAGCTCAATGACACCCACCCGGCAATTGCTGTGGCAGAGATGATGTACCAATTGATGGATATACATCATTTGGCCTGGAATAAGGCCTGGGATCTGGTCGGCAGGATTTTCGCATATACCAATCACACGTTGATGCCGGAGGCGCTGGAAACATGGTCGGTTGAGTTGTTCGGCCGTCTGCTGCCGCGTCATTTGCAGATCATTTATCAGATTAACTATGAATTCCTGCATATGGTGAACCACAAGTTCCCCGGGGATACTGAATTGCTTACGCGTGTGTCCATTATCGATGAGTCGCACGGCAGGCGCGTACGCATGGCGCATCTTGCCGTTGTTGGCAGTCATACGGTCAATGGCGTTGCGGCATTGCATAGTGAACTGCTAAAAACCACCTTGTTTGCAGATTTTCACCGTATCTACCCTAAGAAATTCGTCAACATCACAAATGGCATCACCCCAAGGCGTTGGTTGAATCAATGCAATCCGGGACTGACCAGCTTGATAGAAACCGCGATCGGGAAGGGGTTCCAAAAGGATTTGAGCCTGCTCAAGAAGCTAACGCCGCTCGCAGAAGATGCAGACTTCAGAAAAGTCTTCCGTCAGGTCAAACATCAAAACAAGGTTCGGTTGGCCAATAAGATTGAAAAGTTGACCGGCGTAAGCCTGGATCCGAACAGTCTGTTTGATGTACAGATCAAACGCATTCACGAATACAAGCGCCAGTTGCTGAATATCCTGCATGTGATCACTTTATATAATCGTATTCGCACGGGCCGTACGCCTGATGCAACGCCGCGCAGCGTGATTTTTGGCGGCAAGGCGGCGCCGGGATACTGGATGGCGAAGCAGATCATTCATTTGATTAATGATGTGGCAAGTGTCGTCAATAATGATCCGGCAGTGCAAGATAAACTCAAGGTCGTGTTCTACCCGAATTACGAAGTTTCTGCGGCCGAGATCTTATTTCCTGGCAGCGATCTTTCCGAGCAGATATCGACTGCGGGTACCGAAGCATCAGGCACTGGTAACATGAAAATGGCGCTTAACGGTGCCTTGACGATTGGTACCCTGGACGGCGCCAATGTGGAAATCAAGGAAGAAGTCGGTGACGAGAATATCTTCATTTTCGGCCTGACAACACCTGAAGTGGCTGCAACGAGGGCAGCTGGCTACAACCCCTGGGATTATTACCATGCCAATGAAGAGTTGAAAGAAGTGCTTGATATGATCGATAGCGGCTTCTTTTCAGTGGATCAACCGGACCGCTATCGCCAGATTTTTGATACCTTGCTGCATAAAGGGGATAACTATTTGCTGCTGGCCGATTATGCCAGCTACATTGCTACGCAAGATATGGTGGGAGAACTGTACAAGGACCAGGAGGAATGGAGCCGTCGTGCCATTCTGAATGTTGCACGCATCGCAAAATTCTCCAGTGACCGCACCATTGGCGAGTATGCTGAAAACATCTGGAAAGTGAAGCCAGCCAAGCGTCAGAAAATATAGTTACCTCCATATAACTACCTCTAAGGGAGGTTGCATTACGCTAGCCGATGAGTAGACTATGCGCAATGCAATCTCCCTTTTTGTTGGCTCATATTATTACTGGAGTGTTTATGCGTCGTTATCTGACAACTTTAGCCTTAATGTCTTTCATCGCTTTTTCTGTATTTCATGCACATGCGGGAGGTGTAAGTGCTTTGTCGAATACGGAAGCAAGCAACGGATTAAAAGAGGCTTTAATTCAGGGCGCCGGCAAAGCCGTGGGTAAATTGGGTGCAGTGGATGGCTTTCTGGGTAACCCCCAAGTGAAAATCCCATTGCCAGACTCCCTGAATAAAGCAGAAAAAACCATGCGCATGTTCGGCATGGGCAAGCAGGCGGATGAACTGGTGCTGAAAATGAATCGCGCCGCAGAAGCTGCGGTACCTGAGGCCAAGGCGCTGTTGATTAATTCCGTTAAACAGATGAGTGTGACGGATGCAAAGAATATTTTGACCGGTGGTGACGATTCAGCTACGCAATATTTTAGAAAAACCACATCTGTTCCAATGACCGAGAAGTTTCTGCCAATTGTTAGAAAAGCGACAGAAGATGTGCAATTGGCCCAGCAATACAATAAGTTTGCACAGGCCGGAATGAAATATGGCCTGGTGAAAAAAGAGCAGGCCAATATCGAGGAATATGTGACCCAGAAAACGCTGGATGGCGTTTATCTGATGATGGCAGCTGAAGAAAAAGCCATCAGGGAGAATCCGATGGGGCAGGCGAGCAATCTGTTGAAAAAAGTGTTTGGGTCATTAAGCAGGTAAACGCAGCATCAAAGTCATCGGTAAAAATGAATTCCATGTAAACCTGTTGCAAGTTTCTGCGTTCTAAGGAGATCGGGGACGTAAACTTTTAGATAGGAGTTATATGATGAAAGCGATTCGTTTTGCCCTGCTTGCCGCGTTGCTTGCGTTTGCACCGAGTTCTTTCGCAAGGGATTCATTCGGGTTCAGCATTAACATTGGTTCTCCCGGCTATTATGTTGGCCCGCCACCCGTGCATTTCTATTCAGCACCTCCGGTGATCTACCATCATGCACCACCTGTTTATTACCGCTATTACAGCCCGCCGCCAAGAGCCTACTATGCACCCAAGGCCTATTATCACTACGATAGAGGAGGTCATCATCATTATCGTGGGCACGGCCATCACAGCAAGCATTCAGGTCGTGGGCATCGATAAATACATATAGAGTTCTTTTGAATTAAATCATATCAAGTTTGGTGGCCTGGCCCCTTCGGGGGCCTTTTTTTGCCTGCCGTATATATCAGCTTGATACTTGAATGCAAGTTGCCAGCTTAATCGTACATGGTTTCTGGTAAAATTCAGGTTTTCCAATTCGCTGATTCTTGTCCAGCCAACTCATGTCAAATGTCCATATGTTAAGCCTTCGCGGCAGTGCAGCACTCTCCCGGTTCCGTCTGGATAAAATCATCACTAGTGCACGTAATAGCGTGCCACGGATCACTCATATTTACGCTGAGTTCTGGCATTTTGCCTGGGCTGAGACTGCATTCAGCGATGCCCAGCAAAATGTACTTGGGCAGATACTGACGTATGGACCAAAGCTGGCGGAAGAAACGCCATCTGGTGATTTATTCCTCGTGGTTCCGCGTCCCGGGACGATCTCACCTTGGTCCTCACGTGCCACCGATATCGCCAGGCATTGCGGATTGGAGAGCATGAACCGCATTGAACGCGGCGTTGCTTACTATGTGACAACCAAAGATGGCGCGCCATTGAACGAAGCGGAAATTCAGAGCTTAAAGCCCTTGATTCATGACCGTATGACCGAGGTGGTTTTCCCCGACCTTGCAGACGCAAACCGCCTCTATCACCAGGCTGTGCCAGCGCCGATGAGCGCGGTAGATATCCTGGCTGGAGGCAAGGCTGCCCTGGAGGCAGCCAATGCTGAAATGGGCCTGGCGCTATCTGCTGATGAAGTGGACTATTTGCTGGAAAATTTCATACGCATCGGCCGTAACCCGACAGATGTCGAGTTGATGATGTTCGCACAGGCGAACTCTGAACATTGTCGCCACAAGATATTCAATGCGGATTGGGTGATTGATGGCATCAGGCAGGATAGCTCGCTATTTGCCATGATTCGCAATACGCATAAACTCTATCCGGGCAAAACTGTGGTGGCCTACTCTGATAATGCTTCGATCGTGGCGGGTGAGCCGACCAGGCGTTTCTATCCGGATGCCGATGGCCGTTACGATTACGTTGAGGAAGATATGCATTTCCTCATGAAAGTCGAAACGCATAACCATCCCACAGCCATTTCACCATTTGCAGGTGCTGCGACTGGTGCCGGAGGGGAGATACGTGATGAAGGCGCAACGGGTTCCGGCTCCAAACCAAAAGCCGGCTTGACCGGGTTTTCTGTCTCAAACCTCAATATCCCAGGTTTTGTGCAACCATGGGAACGTGATTATGGCAAACCATCACGCGTTGCTTCTGCATTGCAGATCATGGTCGATGGCCCTTTGGGCGGCGCTGCTTACAACAATGAGTTTGGCCGTCCCAATATCGCCGGTTATTTCCGTACACTGGAAATCGAATCTGCCGGGGAGATGCGCGGTTATCACAAACCCATCATGTTGGCAGGCGGTGTCGGCAACATTTCTGCCAAACACTCAAAGAAAAATCCGATTCCTCCGGGCGCTGCACTGATTCAACTTGGCGGCCCGGCGATGCTGATCGGCCTGGGCGGTGGTGCCGCTTCAAGCATGGACACCGGCGCGAACACGGAAAACCTGGATTTTGATTCGGTTCAGCGGGGCAATCCTGAGCTGGAGCGCCGTGCACAGGAAGTGATCGACCGTTGCTGGCAGTTGGGCGATGAAAATCCGATTTTGAGTATTCACGATGTCGGTGCCGGAGGTATTTCAAATGCTTTCCCGGAGTTGGTGAATGATGCCGGTGTCGGTGCGAATTTCCAGTTGCGTAACGTCCATAACGAAGAACTCGGCATGTCACCACGCGAGCTTTGGAGCAATGAGGCGCAAGAGCGTTACGTCATGGCTATCGCACAGGAGGATATGCCTCGGTTCACTGATATCTGCGAGCGCGAGCGCTGTCCTTTCGCCATTGTGGGTTACGCCACGGAAGACAGGCATTTGACGGTTGAAGATAGCCACTTCGGTAACAAGCCGGTCGATATGGATTTATCTGTTCTGCTCGGCAAACCGCCAAAAATGACACGGGATGTTGTGCACCTTGAGCGCAGCCTTGAACAGTTCGATACCGCTAACATCAGGCTTAAAGATGCAGTAGAGCGTGTGCTGAGATTGCCGGGCGTGGCTGATAAGACCTTCCTGATCACGATCGGCGACCGCACTGTGACTGGGCTGATAGCACGCGACCAGATGGTCGGTCCATGGCAAGTGCCGGTGGCCGATGTCGCGGTTACGCTTGCTGGCTATGAAACCTATCGTGGTGAAGCGTTTGCCATCGGCGAGAAAGCGCCTCTGGCCTTGATCGATGCGCCGGCTTCCGGTCGCATGGCCATCGGTGAAGCGATTACCAATATCGCAGCAAGTTACATAGAAACACTGGGCGACCTTAAGCTCTCTGCAAACTGGATGGCGCCAGCCGGGCATCCCGGTGAGGATGCAGCATTGTTCGATACCGTGCGTGCAGTCGGCATGGAGCTTTGCCCGCAATTGGGTATCAGTATTCCCGTCGGTAAGGATTCGATGTCCATGAAGTCCGTATGGGAGGAGGGCGGCCAGAAGAAATCGGTGACAGCCCCGATTTCATTGGTGGTGACGGCTTTTTCGCCGACACCGGATGCGAGAAAGACATTAACACCGCAATTGAAATTGGATGATGGCGAAACCAGCCTGATCCTGATCGATCTCGGCTATGGGAAGAACCGTCTCGGCGGTTCTGCATTGGCCCAGGTTTATGGTGCGACAGATAATCTTTGCCCTGATCTGGATCATCCTAAACAGTTCAAGGCATTCTTCGGGGCGATTCAGAATCTTAATTCTGACGGCAAACTACTTGCCTATCATGATCGTTCAGACGGCGGCTTGTTCGTTACCCTGGCTGAAATGGCCTTCGCAGGGCGCTGCGGTCTGGATATTGATATCAGCGGGTTGTATGGCGATATTCTTGATGTTTTGTTCAATGAAGAACTGGGCGCAGTCATTCAGGTTAAAACTGCCGAAGCCGAGTCTATTAAAGACGCACTGAAAGAAGCTATCGGTGATTGTGTCCATATCATCGGTACGCCCGTGCTGAATAACCATGGCTTTATCATTCGCCGTCTGGGCGAGGTGGAATTTGCCGAATTGCGTACCGATCTGCATCGCATGTGGTCTGAAACTACCTACCAGATGCAAAAGCTGCGCGACAACCCGTTATGCGCTCAACAGGAATATGACCGCATCCTTGATGTGAACGACCCGGGCCTGCATGCGAAACTTACCTTCGACCTGGCTCATCATGTCGAGGCCCCGTATATCTCAACCGGTGCAAAACCCAGGATGGCGATTTTGCGCGAACAAGGCGTCAACGGCCAGGTGGAAATGGCGGCGGCATTCGACCGTGCGGGTTTTGAATCGCATGATGTGCATATGAGCGACATCATCAGCGGCCGCATCAGTTTGAAAGATTTCATTGGTGCAGTCGCTTGCGGTGGTTTTTCCTACGGTGACGTACTGGGCGCCGGTGAAGGCTGGGCTAAATCCATTCTTTTCAATTCCCGTGCACGCGATGAGTTTTCCGGTTTCTTTAACCGTAGCGACTCTTTCGCATTGGGCGTGTGCAATGGCTGCCAGATGATGAGCAACCTGCACAGTATTATTCCTGGCGCTGATTTATGGCCGCACTTCGTGCGTAATAAATCCGAACAATTCGAAGCACGTTTTGCCATGGTTGAAGTCATGGAGTCGCCTTCATTGTTCTTCTCAGGCATGGCTGGAAGCCGTATGCCCATCGCCGTGGCACATGGTGAAGGATATGCGGAATTTTCTGATGAGAGCGCTGTCAATGCCTTGGTCAGGGAGAAACTAGTCAGTATGCGTTTTGTTGATAACGCTGGTCAGGCAACGGAGATTTACCCGTTTAACCCGAATGGCTCACCACAAGGCATCACAGGCTTAACCACGACAGACGGGCGATTTACCATTATGATGCCGCATCCCGAACGGGTATTCCGTACGGTACAGCATTCATGGCATCCGCAGGGCTGGGGTGAAGATGGGCCGTGGATACGTATGTTCCGCAATGCAAGAAAATTTGTCGAATAGTCTTTTAATTATAAGAATCAGGAGAAAGTTGTATGAATATGATCAAAACCCTTTTACTGGCTGCTGCACTTCTGCTACCTATGTCAGCAAGTTTTGCCATGACCGATGATCAGCACATGGAATACACACAGGCGATTGGGGATAATAACGTCAAGCTGGTGAAAAAATACCTGGATGAGAAAATTGCATCCCCTAAAGATTTCTTTTTCGGCTGGACCGCACTGCACATCGCGGCAGAAAAGGGTCACGTCAAGATGGTTGAACTGTTGATTGATCGTGGTGCAGATTTGAACTGGCGCCATGAAATCAGCAGATTGACAGCGTTCCATCTGGCTGCATTAGGTGGTCACAAAGAAGTGGTCAAGTTGCTGGCAGCCAGGGGTGCCGATATCAATGTGAAAATGCTGGCTGATGTCTCAATCCTGCGCCCATTGCGCGACGAAGGTAAAGCTGAGATGGTAAAGCTTCTGCTTGACCTTGGCGTCAGGGATGATGGTTGTGAAGAGGAAAAGTGCTTCTAATTCGATAAATTCTTCACGAGTTTAATCAAACGAGTTGAATCATGATCAAAGCCCATTGCACTGGTTTGGCAGGCTTGTTACTGCTGTTATCAACCGGTGTGTGGGCTGATGATGCTTATGCCCGCCTTAGTATCCACACACAAGTTTTAGCTTCATCATGTGCTGCATGTCATGGCACCAATGGCAATAGTGTCGGCGGTACGCCTGTGCTTGCAGGGCTGAATCCCGAGTACTTCATTTCCCAGATGCAGTCATTCAAATCGGGTACGCGTTCTTCAACGGTCATGCACCGGCATGCCAAAGGCATCACAGAACAGGAAATTGTCGAGCTTGCCGATCATTTCTCCAGACAGTTGCGGGCAAACGCTCAATTACCGCCATCCGCCAATGTCAGAAATCCATAGTTAAGTATTGAATGCCATGGGCTTTGATCGTCGCGAATTCATCAAACTATCTGCTGCCGGTTCGGTACTGGCTTCATTGGGCGGATGTACACAAGCCCTGATCCAGTCTTCCGGCAATAAACCGCGAGTAGTCATCATAGGTGGCGGCTATGCGGGCGCTGCCGTAGCGAAATACCTGCGTAACTGGAGCAATGCCGGGGTTGAGGCCGTGGTCATCGAGCCTAATCCATATTTCATTTCATGCCCGTTGAGTAACCTGGTTCTGGGCGGTAGCAAACAGCTGGACGATTTGAGCTTCAGTTACGGCGCCTTGAAGCGGAATCACGGTATCCAATGGATAACAGATACCGTGATCTCCGTTGACCCAGGCACTAAAAAAATCAAAACAGCGCGTGGCGAATTGAGCTACGACAAACTTGTTATCGCACCCGGTATCGATTTTATTTACGATGAATTACCCATGTTGCAAAGTGATGAAGCACAGCAGCAGATCCCCCATGCATGGAAGGCCGGGCCGCAGACTGTCAATTTGCATCAGCAGCTGAGTGCCATGCCAACTGGCGGCGTCTTTGCCATCACTATTCCCAAGGCACCGTACCGTTGCCCGCCGGGTCCGTATGAACGCGTCTGCCAGGCGGCTTTTTATCTGAAGCAACATAACCCGACTGCCAAAATTATCGTGTTGGATGCCAACCCCGATATCGTTTCCAAAAAAGACCTGTTTATCAAGGTATGGTCGGAAATGTATCCAGGCATGGTCGATTACCGTGCCAATAGCAGCGTGGTCGATCTGGATGTCGCACAGCGGCAGGTAAAAACAGAGTTTGAAAGCGTCACTGCGGACGTGTTGAATGTGATTCCGCCACAGCGTGCGGGCAAGATTGCACAAATGCTGGGTGTAGCCAATGTCGATTCACGATGGTGCGAGGTTGATTTCCTCACCTATGAATCAAAAGTCGTGCCTGATATTTACATCGTGGGAGATGCCGTTTCCGCCGGTTTGCCCAAGTCTGCGCACATGGCAACCTCGCAGGCACGCGTATGCGCCAGTGCAATTGTGGCTGCATTCAGCAATATGGAACCCGACCCGCTGCCGGTATTTGCCAACACTTGTTACAGTTTTGTCAGTGACAAAATGGCGATGCATGTTGCGCATGTATATCGCTACGATAAGCTGAAGAAAATCATGCTGCCTGCAGAAGGCGGCGGGGTATCGGATGAGCCTTCCGAACTGGAAGGCAATTATGCTTATGATTGGGCGAACAACATCTGGTCCGATGTCCTGACTTGAAGAGCTTGACTCAGTAACAGCAAACTGGATTAACATTTTGTGAAAGGGTGCATGATGAATATGAAACACTTTAGTTTTGCACTGATGTTGGCTGCGGCGCCAGTTGCAGCGCAAGCGGCGCCTGCGAATATGCTGATCTACATCAGCCCGCAGGAATACACGCATTCAGTCAAGCTGTGGCAGTATTACTACGGCTACTGGTTTGAGCAGGGGCCGGCGGTTGAGCCGCTCGCTAAAGCCATGCTCGCAGAAGAGTTCGGCGAGGTTTCGATGTGCACTGCGGGCAGCGACGGAAAATCCCTGGTCTGGATCAAGCCGCGTATGTATTACAACCCGCAGATGAAGACCTTTTATGGTGAGATTACCGCCAACACGTTTACCAGCAACGGCGAGCCTTTGGCAGAATATGTCGGTGAATCGAAAAAGCATGGGTTCCTGGATATTCTTCCTCAACAGCAGATAGAAGGCGTGTACAGAACGGCAATGCATAACCTGGTTGCTAAAATGCGTGAAGATCAAAAGCTCAAATCCATCGCAGCAGATGGCATAAACAATATCAATGCGGCAACGGCATGTGCTACCGTGGCTGCCTTGCCGCCAGCAAAGCCAATCGACATGAACTACTTCTTTAAGCGTGTGAATTAACGTAACGAAAGGTTTTTCTAATGCATCTATCAAATTTAATCCTCAGCTCAATCGCAGGGCTTTCAATGCTGCTGGGCGGCTTATCCGCATGCGCAGCGCCACCCCAGAAAGTCACGGGTTTGAAAACGCCGGAATCGGTGATTCAAGCCAAGGACGGAAGAATATTCGTTTCTGAAATCAATGAGTTTGGCAAAGATGGCGACGGCCAGATCAGTGTGATCGATGGGAAAGGCAAACTCTCCATTTTCGCTACCGGCATGGATGACCCCAAGGGTCTGGCGATTATTGGCGACTATCTCTATGTGGCTGATAAAACACGTATCCTGAAAGTAGCGCCAGATGGCAACTGGAAGGTGTTTGTACCGGCTGAGGCTTTCCCCACCACACCCCAGTTCCTGAACGATCTGGAACGGGATCTGCAAGGTAATCACCTGTATGTCAGCGATAGCGGCGACCTGGAAAAAGGCGGTGCTATTTATCGTATCAGCCTCGATGGTAAGGTAACGCCGATCATCGACCATACCCAGGACCCTCGCATCCTTGCGCCTAATGGCCTGCTGATGGATGATTCTGGCGATGTGCTGCTGTTCGTCGATTTTTCTTCGGGAGTTCTGTATAGCCTCAACATGCAAAACAATATCCTGACCGATCTTGCCGAGGGTTTTGGTGGCGGTGATGGCCTGGTCCATCATCCCAATAATCTGATGTATGTCAGCGATTGGAAGAATGGCAAGGTGTTCAGCGTGTTGCATGATGAAGTCAAGCTGGTTCAGGATGGCTTTCAGGCCGCTGCCGACATTGCACTTACTACTGATGGCAAATATATACTTGTTCCGGATATGAAAGCCGGGGAATTGGTCTGGGTACCAATCAATTGATTCATCTTATAAATCTACAAAAATAGATACACAATAAAAAAGCCACGTTGAACGTGGCTTTTTTATGCAAAGAAAATGGCACTACTGCGGCTGCAAGGTAATCCTCAAATCGCGGCCAACAATCCTGAAATCACTCGGTGTATAGCGCTTATTGCCTATTTTTAGCTCATCCGGCTTTAGTGTATAAAGCGGCACATTGTTGAAAAACTCACCGCCCAGCCTTGCGGCCAATAGGTTAAACAACTCGCTATATTTGTCGTCCAGCCCCATGCCCTGGATATTGAGATTCTCAACCTTCGATTCAGTCAGCATCACTGCGTTTCTCGTAGCATCGAAATACAGCTTGCCAGAGATATTGATTTTTCCTGTCAGCGATTCCCCGCTAAGCGGATCGCTGATCTGCGTATCAAGCTGCGCATTTAAACGTTCGGATCCTTCATCCAGTTTGATGACTGGGTTGGTCAGGTTCATGTCGAAAATCTTCAAAAACGAAATCGGCACTGCTAAATGCTCTGTCATCCGCTGCTGTATCTCGGTTTCCGTGATGCTTACTGAGCGAGGACTATTGGCACAGGATGATAAAATGCATATCAGTGCGATTTGAATAAATCTTTGAATTCCGCCAAACATGATGAGCTTCATAATGACTTCCTGAGAAGTAAGGATGTAGTTTAATCTAACGTACTCACTATGCAACCTATCATCCAATGAAAATCAATATGCCAAGCCGGGGATTGCGTCAACAGGCAAAAGATGTCTTTGCCGAACGCGACCCTGAAAACAAAGTATCTGGCACGGCACAGATTCTAGAGGATTGGAATTCTCATCTGATTAGGTTGGATGCCGATATTGAATTCAGCTCAGAATCCCCTTCACCCGGTCATCCAGATGCCCCTGAATTGGTTTCGCCGCTACAAGTGAAAAAACGTGCGATGAACACACCGGAGGGCCGGGCGATTCTGATTCATGCTTTGGCGCATATTGAATTCAATGCCATCAATCTGGCACTTGATGCCATCTGGCGTTTTGCCGGGATGCCGCGCGAGTACTACGAAGATTGGCTCAAGGTGGCAGCTGAGGAGGCTTATCATTTCTCTTTGTTGAACGCGCATCTGGAGTCGCTGGGCTACGTTTACGGAGATTTTCCGGCGCATAACAGTCTGTGGGAAATGGCAGCACGGACACAGGATGACATTCTTGCGCGTATCGCACTGGTGCCTAGAACCATGGAGGCGCGCGGATTGGATGCGACTCCTGCCTTGCGTGTAAAGCTGGCTCAGGCAGGCGATATTAATGCCGCCGGGATTCTGGATATTATACTGCGCGATGAAATCGGGCATGTGGCGATTGGTAATCGTTGGTTCAATTACCTGTGCGACCAGCGCGGTTTAGAGGCCGTTGAAACTTATGAGCGGCTGGCGAGGGAATATAGAGCGCCAGTATTGCGCGGCCCGTTTAATATCGAGGCGCGCCGTGAGGCAGGTTTTACTGAAGCCGAGCTGGCCTTACTAAACTTATAAAATTAATGATTAATTGGAAGAATGCCAATTTTTCTGGCTTCAGACACATCAATTTTCTTATAGCTAGGAAAGTTTTGGCTATTGAATCTAGATCCTGCTTTCCCAGTATGTCCTGCGCCCATTTTGAGAGCGGTAATGTAAGCATTTAGAGAAGCTTTGTTCTGCGTAGGCAATCCCATAAGTCTGGATAAGTCACCAGTGATTGTCCCATCTGGAACAAATTGACGTAAGTTTGTATGACCGATCACTGTGGTTTCTAGATAAGCAGCATTCTGTTTGTTTTTATCGAGATAAAAGCCGAGGTAAGCATGCCCTGGGATTAAAACAATAATTGGGTCAATTCCAATTCTTCTAAGAATTGATGCGAACAGAACAGTGCCGTCAATACAATTGGCTTGAGAGTTTAAAATCGAATCACTAAAGAACCGGACATATTGGCTGAAAACTTTTTCTGAATAGCCAGTTGGTGTTGTTATGGTGCTGTACTGGAATCCTCTACGTTGGAGTGCGTTCCATATAGCGAAAACTTGGGAATGTACATCATTCGGTTGCTCAGTTAAGTAGCCGGTAAATGACGTAATTGAACCTGTGTTGAGTGCCTCACGTAAAAGTTGATCAATCCAGGGATGGTTTTCATTGACATAAGCAGCGAATATCCAACTGGTATCTAAATATTTTTGCGCATCTCGATTAATGACTGCAAAGGGTGCATCATTAATGGAACGAACATTTATTGTGTATATCTTTTCGTCAACTTTTTCACCATTAATGAAAATTACAATTTTTGAATTAAGTGGTATAGGCTGTTTAATTGATAATAGATAGTCAAAGTCAAAGTTAATTTTTGGTCTAATGTCATACACGGAACCAGCATCTAAAAGAGTTCCCTCATAGATGCTGGTGTCAGCAAGTTTGCCTAAACTCACTTCAATCCTTATAAATGTATTAGCTTCTTCATTTCTTATTAAAACACTTACAGGGCCAGATTCATCACCTAGAATTTTATTCTGTTTTTCTTGATTTGTTGCCCATATGCTAGGATTTTTACTATTAAAGGCTGTGGCAATAATCATTGATGGGAATAATTGCCCCTCAAAGCCTATTGAAGTATTGAATCTAGCTACCAAGTCGGTTTCAAATGTATTAGGCAAGTTTGTGATTGCTTCATTTTTTTGAAGTGAGTAATTCTTAAACCCAACTGTAATTTCAGCGCCAGCAGAGCCCAAAAAATTATCTTCTTCTTGTAATTTTATGCTGTACGAATTCCAGTCTTGCTTTGTTGAAAAACGATATGTCACATATTTAAATACACTGCTTGTGTATGACGAGCAAAGATAAATTTCTTTAGATTTTCCATCTATTAAGGCCGCGTTGCCACTGCCTAGAAATTCGATGCTGTGCTGTTCTCCTCTTACTTCCCAGTTCCAAGCGCCTTGCAAAGACTTGGATATCTTGTCACATTGTTCAGCATATGTCAGAGAGGAAAACAATAAAGAAATGAACATAAAAACTGCACAGCGCATTGTTCCCCCCGATCCTGCTAAACAAAAAGTTGAGATATCTTAACGAGAAAGTTGAGTATTTGATTACAACATCAGAAGCTAAATTTTTGTTTGTTAATTATTTGACTGTCGCAGATTCAATCGTAATCGTTTGCAGGGGTACATCACCGCCATCGGTAGGCATGGTGGAAATGCGTTGCACGATATCCATACCCTTGACCACTTTACCAAATACCACGTAACCCCAGCCGCGCTGGGATTTATCGGTGTGATTCAGGAACGTATTGTTAGCGACGTTGATGAAGAACTGTGCCGTGGCTGAATGCGGGTCGCTGGTACGGGCCATGGCAATCGTGCCGATGTTGTTGGCCAGGCCGTTGTCTGCCTCGTTCTTGATTGGGTCGCGGGTTTGTTTTTCATTCAGGTTCTTATCCATGCCGCCGCCCTGGATCATGAAGCCGGCAATGACGCGGTGGAAGATGGTGCCGTTGTAGTGGCCATCGTTCACATACTGCAAAAAATTGGCGACGGTGTTCGGCGCTTTTTCACTATTGAGTTCGAGCACGATCAAGCCCTGGCTGGTTTTCAGTTCGACGGTGGTCGCTTGCGCCTGCGCGCCGAACGATACCAGTAAGAGACAGAAGGGGATTAAGAAATGCTTAAGCAATTTGTAGCTCCTTTAGTTAGATCAAACAGTAAACAGATGAATGAGGCCATCCAGGCCGGAATAGTTCAATGCGTAGCTGGCTTGTTCCTGCACGATAGGTTTTGCATGGTAGGCAACGCCCGCACCGGCGGCTGACATCATTTTCAGGTCATTGGCACCATCGCCGATGGCAATGATCTGATCTTGCTTCAAGCCAAGTTCCTGCCCCAGCTCTATCAGGAAATCAGCTTTGGCCTGTGCATCGACAATATTGCCCAGCACATTGCCGGTCAGCTTGCCGTTAATGATCTCCAGAGAGTTGGCCCGGAAGTAATCCAGGCCTGTCATGGCTTGTACACGTTCGGCAAAGAAGTCGAAGCCGCCTGAGACCAGCAAGGTTTTAATGCCGTTTTCCTTACAACAGGCAATCCATTCTATGGCGCCAGGGTTAAGTTGCAGGCGCTCGTCGATGACGCGTTGCAGGGCGGATTCTTCAAGACCGGCCAGCAGCTTTACACGGCGCCGCAAACTCTCGGCAAACTCAATCTCGCCACGCATGGCGCTTTCGGTGATTTTAGCGACTTCAGGCTTAAGGCCACACATGTCGGCGATTTCGTCGATGCACTCGATGCTGATCAGGGTGGAATCCATGTCCATCACCGCCAGGCCGATATTTTTCAGGGTATGGTGATTTTGCACATAGGCGCAGTCGATTTTTTCCGCAGCGCAAAAATGCAGCACTTCCAGCGAGATTTCCTGCTGGTTGGGCAGGTAGTAGGCATGTTCGCCGACTTGCGTGAATTGCTCGCCGCGGTAGCGGGGGAGCAGGTGAGTAATGGCGGCCAGATGCTGACTGCGGACCGATGAACCTTGAACAACAAGACGCATGTTTAAATTCTTAATTTAACGAATCACAACATTATAGCGGCTTTTGGTCATGCTGCTGATGGCGTATTTACTGGCATTACCTGACGATTTCCGCCAAAATACAACTTTTCCGAACGACGTAGCCACTCCCATGAATCTGCACGAATTTCAGGCCAAACAGCTGTTACAGCGATATGGCCTGCCTATCCCCAAAAGTATCCTCGCGGAAACCACTCAACAAGCCAAAGATGCGGCGCAATCTTTGGGCGGTAGTGCCTGGGTCGTCAAGGCCCAAGTGCATGCCGGCGGTCGCGGCAAGGCTGGCGGCGTCAAGGTTGTTAAATCGGAAGCGGAGTTGCAGGCACTGGCAATGGAGTTGCTGGGCCGTCGCCTGGTGACTTACCAGAATGCGCCTGACGGCCAGCCGGTCAATACCGTGCTGGTTGAAGAGACCTTGCCGATTGCACGTGAGCTTTACTTGTCGATGCTGGTAGACAGAAGCCTGGAGCGTGTGGTGGTCGTTGCCTCTTCCGCAGGCGGCATGGATATAGAAGAGATTGCGGAAAATAGCCCAGAACAGATCCTGCAGGAAGTATGCGATCCACTGAACGGCCTGGTGGATTTCCAGGCCCGTAACCTGGCATTCAAACTGGGATTGGCCGGCGAGCAGATCGGTGCGTTCTCCAGGCTGCTCAAGGGCCTGTATCGTTTATTCAAGGAAAACGACCTGGCCTTGCTTGAAGTGAATCCGCTCGTAGTGACGACTGAAGGCGCCCTGGTGGCTCTGGATTGCAAGATGAGCGTGGACGATAACGCGCTTTATCGCCAGAAAGCACTGGCAGAGCAACGCGATTGGAGCCAGGAAGACGAAAAAGAGGCCGTGGCGCATCATGCCGGGCTCAACTACATTGCGCTCAACGGCAATATCGGTTGCATGGTCAACGGTGCAGGCCTGGCGATGGCGACCATGGATATGATCAAGCTGCATGGCGGCGCGCCAGCCAATTTCCTCGATGTGGGCGGCGGCGCAACGGCAGAAACCGTTGCCAAGGCATTCAAGATTATTCTTGCCGATAACAATGTCAAAGCCATACTGGTCAATATCTTCGGCGGCATCATGCGTTGCGACATCATTGCCGAAGGCATTATCGCCGCAGTGAAGGAAGTGGGAATCCAGATTCCGGTGGTCGTCCGCCTGGAAGGCACGAATGTTGACCTGGGCAGGAAGATGCTGTCTGAAAGCGGCTTGTCCATTATTTCTGCCGCCGGATTAACCGATGCAGCGCAGCAAGCAGTGAATTCAGTGAAAGTTTGATATGAGCGTATTAGTCGATAAAAATACCAAAGTACTTTGCCAGGGGTTTACCGGCAAGCAAGGCACATTTCATTCCGAGCAGGCGCTGGCCTACGGCACCAGAATGGTCGGCGGCGTGACGCCAGGTAAGGGCGGTCAAACGCATCTGGATTTGCCCGTGTTCAACACCATGCGCGATGCAGTGAACCAAACCGGCGCTAATGCCTCAGTTATATATGTACCGCCTGCATTCGCTGCCGACTCTATCCTTGAAGCTGCGGATGCCGGTATTGAACTGATCGTCTGTATTACCGAGGGTATCCCGGTATTGGATATGCTTAATGTGAAAGCTGCGCTGAAAGCCAATGGCGTGAAGCTGATCGGGCCCAACTGCCCTGGCGTGATAACGCCGGATGAATGCAAGATCGGCATCATGCCCGGCAGTATTCATCTGCGTGGCAAGGTAGGCATTGTTTCACGTTCAGGTACGCTGACTTACGAAGCGGTGCATCAAACCACGGCGCTGGGCCTGGGGCAATCTACCTGTATCGGTATCGGTGGTGACCCCATTCGCGGGCTTAACTTTATTGAGTGCCTGCAACTGTTTGAGTCTGATCCTGAAACAGAAGCCATCATCATGGTGGGCGAAATCGGCGGCAGCGATGAAGAAGCGGCGGCTGAGTACATCAAGTCGCATGTAAGCAAGCCAGTGGCAGGTTATATCGCAGGCCAGACGGCACCTAAAGGCAAGCGCATGGGGCATGCCGGTGCGATCATCTCCGGTGGCAGCGGTAAGGCAGAAGACAAGATCCGCGCATTAGAAAATGCGGGCGTGGTCGTGGCAAGCTCACCGGCTGGATTGGGTGCCGCGGTAGAAGCGGCCATCAAAGCCAAGGCGGTTTGATTCCGCTCATTTTTTCCTTTTTGGGATGACAGACAGAATGCTTAATAAATTATTTCTGATATTGCTTCTGGGTATCCTGGCGGTACCTGCAAGTGCTGAAGAAATCCCCTATCTGCTCACCGTCGCTTCAAAAGGCGATGTAGCTACATTGCGGGCTATGCTGGAGGCTGGCGCAAATCCTGACACGAAAGACAAGGATGGCATTACAGCCTTGATGTACGCCGCGCGAAAAGATAAAGCAGATGCCGCCAAGGCTTTGCTGCAAAAAGGTGCGAACGTCAACGCCAAGGATGGCGGTGGATGGACACCGCTGATGTTTGCAGCAAAGAAGAACTTTGTTGCAACAGCAAAGGTATTGTTGGAAAACGGTGCAGATCCCACAGTTCGCGATGACTCAGGATGGAGCGCACTGGGCATGGCTGCGACCTCAGGTTATTCCGAGATGATCGATTTACTGCTGAAGAATGGGGTGGACGCCAATTCCAGGAGCGATGATGGTAAAAGCGTGTTGATGTATGCCGCCAAAAATGGCGATGTCCCGACCATCAAAATCCTGCTGGCGAATGGAGCCGACGCATTTCTACGCGATCGCTATGGCGCTACCGCGCTGATATATGCGGCAAGGGAGGGCAATACTGAAGCGATTGCAGCCATGCTGGAGAAAGGCGCGAAAGTCGATTCCAGCGATCATCAGAAGTGGACTGCACTGACCTGGGCTGTCAAGAAGTCGCAGCTTGAAACTTCGAAAGAGCTGATTGCCAGGGGTGCCGACGTCAACCACAAGGATTCTGAAGGTACGCCTTTGCTGCAGATTGCCGTAGTCAATGGCGATACTGAATTGGTCAAGCTTCTGCTGGATAGCGGAGCCAAGGTCAAGGCGCGTGATCAATATGGTCTTACAGCCTATGTCTATGCGCTTAAAGGCAAGAATGCCGAAGTGGTAAAACTCATCAAAGATGCCGGTGGAAAGTAATCATTCTGCTTATATCGCTTCCTATCAATATCTATCCAGAGCCGGCTAAATGAAAATCGCCATCGCGCAGATCAACTGTACTGTGGGCGACATCGGCGGTAACCGCGCCAGGATCCTGCATTATGCAGAGCAGGCCAAACGCGCTGGCGCCAGTTTGTTGATTACGCCCGAACTTGCCCTCAGCGGGTATCCCCCTGAAGACCTGTTGTTGCGTGAAGATTTCAACCAGTCGTGCGCAATGGCATTAACGCAAATCGCCGAGACTCTCAGCGGCATATCGTTGCTGATCGGCCACCCTGTAATGGAGAACGGGCTTTGCTACAACGCCGCCTCCCTGGTTGAAAACGGCAAGATTCAAGCGACGTATCACAAGCACGTGTTGCCCAATTACAGCGTTTTTGACGAAGTGCGCTATTTCACTCCGGGCGAGAATCCCATGGTTTTTACTCATGGGGGAATCCAGTTCGGCGTGCTGATTTGCGCCGACGTATGGGAATCCGCACCTGCCATCAAAGCAAAACAGGCAGGCGCACAGGTTTTACTGGCCTTGAATGCTTCACCCTTTCACATCGACAAGCAGTCTCAGCGTTATGAAGTAGTGCGTGAACGCGTCAAGGAAACCGGCCTTGCCATTGTGTATGCCAACATGGTCGGCGGGCAGGATGAGCTTGTGTTCGATGGTGCGTCTTTTGTACTCAATTCGGTTGGTAATCTGACCCAGCAGTTAGCGGAATATGAAGGATCACTTGGTATTGTCGAATTGCAGGATGAGCATCCATTATCTGCAGAGATGTTCCCTAACCTGAGCCTGGAGCCTTCTGTCTACAAAGCACTCTGTCTTGGCCTGAAAGATTATGTACAGAAGAACGGTTTTCCCGGCGTTGTACTGGGTTTGTCAGGCGGCATCGATTCTGCACTGACGCTGGCGATCGCAGTGGATGCATTGGGAGCCGATGCAGTGCGTGTCGTCATGATGCCCTCTGAATTTACGGCAGACATCAGCGTGCAGGATGCCGAGTCAATGGCGAAGAATGTGGGTGTCAAATATTCCGAGCTACCTATTAAAGCCCTTTACGAGCATTTCAGAGAGACTTTGGCCCCGGATTTTGCCGGATTGCCGTTCGATGCTACTGAAGAAAACCTGCAAGCCCGCATACGCGGCATGCTGTTGATGGCATTGTCCAACAAATTCGGCAGCATCGTCCTTACTACCGGGAATAAAAGTGAGATGGCAGTCGGCTATTCGACCCTCTACGGCGATATGGCAGGCGGATTCTCATTGCTGAAAGATGTGCCTAAAACCCTGGTTTACAAGCTCGCGCAGTATCGGAACGGTATTTCTCCCATTATTCCCCAGCGCATCATCACAAGGCCGCCATCAGCCGAACTCAGACAGGACCAGACCGACCAGGACAGTCTGCCGCCATACGAGATACTCGATGCGATTATGGAAGCTTATGTAGAGCATGATTGCAGCCGCGACGAGATTGTCGGCATGGGCTATTCTGAAGACGATGTGAAACGTGTTCTGAATCTGATCGATCGCAATGAGTATAAACGCCGGCAAGCACCTATTGGCGTGAGGATTACCCACAGGGGGTTTGGCAAAGACCGGCGTTATCCTATAACATCCAAATTCAATTTTGCGTCATGATGTACGTATTCAGTATTCAAAAAATAATTTTAAGGGGCATATAATGAAAAAGATCGAAGCGGTAATCAAGCCATTCAAGCTGGATGAAGTCCGTGAGGCCTTGTCTGAAATTGGCATTACTGGTTTAACCGTGACAGAGGTGAAAGGTTTTGGCCGTCAGAAGGGCCATACTGAACTCTATCGCGGTGCAGAGTATGTCGTTGATTTCCTGCCAAAAATCAAGTTGGAACTGGTAATCGCAGACCACCTGGTTGATGCTTCTGTCGAGGCGATCATCAAGGCTGCACGCACAGGCAAGATTGGTGATGGCAAGATTTTCGTTACTCCTATTGAACAGGTCGTTCGTATCCGTACCGGCGAAACTGGAGAAGACGCGGTTTAAGCAACAGAGTCTGTTGTGCCGGTCGTATTAAAGACGGTCATACTGCTTACGCTGTCAAATGTCTTTATGACATTCGCCTGGTATGCCCATCTCAAAAACTTAAATGACAAACCCTGGTTTGTTGCGGCATTCTTAAGCTGGGGAATCGCCTTATTCGAGTATCTTTTGCAGGTTCCAGCTAATCGCATCGGTTTTACTGTCCTGTCGCTGGCACAACTTAAAATCCTGCAAGAGATAATCACGCTGGCGGTGTTTGTACCGTTTGCTATTTACTACATGCATCAGCCGATCAAGCTGGATTTCCTGTGGGCAGGGTTGTGTTTGCTGGGTGCAGTTTATTTCATGTTCAGATCTTAAGCTTGAGACATTCAAAATGATAGAAATCACACAATATCTTCACACAGGCCTGGTGGTGTCGGATTTGGCCAGGTCCAGAGCCTTTTATGAAGGCTTGCTGGGTTTGAAACCGGACCCCAAGCGTCCTGAAAAGGACTTTCCCGGGGTCTGGTATGACATTGGACCGAATCAGATCCACTTGATGGAAGTCGAGAATCCGTATGCCAATGTCAAGCGTCCGGCCCATGGGGGGCGCGACATCCATCTCGCCATGCATGTAAAGAACCTTGAAGCGGTTATCGCAGCACTGGATGCTGCAGGTATTGCCTATACCAAAAGCATGTCCGGTCGTGCTGCACTGTTCTGTCGTGACCCTGATGGCAATGCCCTGGAGTTTTCGCAGATCAGCTAGCGGGCGCTATCGGCTTGAGTGCATAGTTTGAATGCGTAAAAAAAGGCCTGTATCAACAGGCCTTTTTTATTATGCATATTTCTTAATTGGTAACGACTTTTGCTTTGCTGCGAAGGTCGGTCAGCACTTTTTCAAGTTTCTGTTGCTGCAGCTGTTTCTGCAGGCCGTCTTTGACTTTGTCGTAGGCCGGCGGTTGTGCTGTACGGGTATCTTCCAGCTGAATCACATGCCAGCCGAACTGTGTCTGCACCGGCGTCTGCGTTACGCCACCTTTTTTGAGCGCAACCGTAGCGTCGCTGAATGGCTTGACCATGCCGCCCGGTGAGAACCAGCCTAAATCACCGCCTTTTTCCTTTGAACCTGGGTCGCTGGATTTTTCTTTCGCGATTTTATCGAAATTGCCGCCTTTGCCTAATTGCGCAATGATGTCCTTGGCCTCAGCTTCCGTAGCGACAAGAATGTGGCGTGCCTTGTATTCCTTATCGCCCATCTGGGCTTTCAGTTTGTCGTATTCGGCTTTGGTCGCGGCTTCGCTGACGGGGTTTTTCTTGATGAAGTCTTGCAGGTAGGAGTTGACCAGCAACTCGCGACGGCTCAGTTCTTCCTGGGCCAGGTAATCAGCTTGTTTATCCAGGCCGATACGTTGTGCTTCCTGATAGATAAGTTCGCTGCTGATGAGTTTGTTGACAATCATTTCCTTGACGTTTGCATCAACGGTTTGGCCGCGTGCAGTTGCATCTTTGCTGATGTAATCATAAAGGGATTGCTTGATAGGCTTGCCGTTGACCGTGGCAACGCTTTCTGCCGCCAGGGCTGGCTGGGTAAGCGTAAACAAGGTCAGTGCGATCAGTGTGCTTTTAATCAGTTTCATACATCGTTCCTTAGGATGGTTATTTGTTAAGTGCTCAGCCAGCTTCGTCGGTGGCTAGTGCCTGGATACTGAGCGCGTGAATTCGTTGTGGAATCAATCCGGCAAGTGCTTGATATACCAAGCGATGGCGGATTATCTGTGATTTTCCGCAAAATTGCGAGCTTACGATAAGCAGCTTGAAATGGCCGCCTCCAGTGTTGCCTTTATGTCCTGCATGGACAGCGCTTTCATCTTCCAGTTCCAGCCTGCTTGGCGACAATACGTCCAGCTTTTGCCGTATTTCCTCTGCCAGTCCCATAATTAATCCAGCTCAATATCAGGCAAAACGGGCAGGGCAGGCAGAGTCTTGCGGAATGGTTTAACGGTGACACTGGCATAAACCCCGGCAACAACAAAGGGATCTGCTTCAGCCCAGATTTTTGCCGCTTCCAGATTGGCAAATGCTGCAATAATCAGGCTACCCGAATAGCCAGAAGTTCCCGGGTCGGCGTTATCGATAGCGGGGAAAGGTCCTGCCAATAATAATCTTGCTTCATCCTGCAATTGCTGCAAACGCGCCAGATGCTCAGGCCTTGCGGCCATGCGTTTGTCCAGGCTATTGGGAGTGTCTTCTGCGATGATGGCGTACCACATGAGCCTGTCCTCTTATTCCGGATCTTTGGAAACGATGTATTTGCTGATCATCAGGCTCTGGCCGATGATGAACGCAAACATCAGGATCATGGTGCCAAACAGCTTGAAATTGACCCAGGCTTCAGTGGTGAAGTTGTAGGCGATATAGATATTCAGGCAGCCCAGCATGATGAAAAAACCGGCCCATGCCCTGTTCAGCTTGTTCCAGATGGCATCGGGCATGCTGATCTGTTTTTCCATCATGCTGCGAATCAGGTTCTTCTTAAAGAACAGGCTGGCAATCGTCAAACCCAAGCCAAATAGCCAATAAAGCACGGTAGGCTTCCATTTGATGAAGGTTTCATCATGCAGCAGCAAAGTGGCGCCGCCGAAGACCACGATAATCACGCCACTGGCAATCAGCATGCCTTCGACTTTGCCGTGCTTATATTTCGCCCACCCGATTTGCAGGATGGTTGCGACTATGGCCGCCGCGGTAGCTACATAGATGTCGTAGATCTTAAAGGCTGCAAAAAAGAGGATGATAGGGAACAGGTCAAACAAAAACTTCATTACATTATCCAGACTTAAAAATTGAAGGTGGGCGGCTAAAAGGCGGGTCTATCTAATCCATGTGAGACTAAGCGTATTTTGCTATGATTCAGTCTAGGTCACAAGATTCAAAATTTCACACTTGACGACATTTTCCCACATAGATTTACATTGTCATTCGAATATTTCGGATGGCCTGTTTACGCCCACTGAACTGGTGAGGCACGCAGCCAGCCACGGCGTACGGGTACTGGCATTAACCGACCATGATGATACAGCAGGTCTGGATGAAGCAAGGGCCAGTGCAGAGGAAAATGACATCGAATTGATTAATGGCGTGGAAATATCGGTGACATGGCGTAAGCGTACATTGCATATTGTCGGTTTGAAAATAGACCCCAATTACCGGCCGCTGGCTGAGGGGCTGCAGCAGATCCGCGCTGGCCGTCATACCAGGGCGGAAGGCATGGCTGAAAGCCTGGACAAGATCGGCATTCATGGCAGCCTGGAAGGCGCCTACCGTTATGCCAAAAAAGGCATCATCAGCCGCACGCACTTTGCCCGTTTCCTGATAGAAAAAGGTTATGCCAGCGAAATGCGCAAGGTATTCAGAAAATACCTGGTAAAAGGCAAGCCGGGTTATTTTGAGCACTGCTGGGCAAGCCTGGAAGACGCTGTGGGCTGGATTGTGAATAGCGGCGGAACGGCTGTGATCGCGCATCCTGGCCGTTATGAATTGGGGCGCCCCACAATGCTGGAGCTGATGGAGGAGTTTCGATCACTCGGCGGCAAAGCGATAGAGGTCGTCACGGGCAGTCATACGATAGATCAATATCAAGAGTTCGCGCGCATCTCTCAAATGTTCGGCCTGCAGGCATCGCAAGGCTCTGATTATCATGGACAAGGTTTGAGTTACATGGAAATGGGGCGCTTGCCGCCATTGCCTGCCGGTTGCGTCCCTGTCTGGCAAGATTGGCCGGAAGCGGAATTTTTGAAGGACGACATGCATTAATGGCCCAGTATTTTGTGATTCACCCGGAAAATCCGCAGGCACGATTAATTCATCAGACGGTCTCTATATTGAACAACGGTGGTGTGATCGCTTATCCCACCGATTCGACTTACGCGCTGGGCTGTATCCTGGGCAATACTGATGCACAAAAACGCATACGTGATATCCGTGCGGTTGATGAGTCCCATCACTTCACCCTGGTTTGCCGTAATCTGGCAGAAATCGGTACTTATTCCCAGGTCGATAACAGCCAGTTCCGGCTATTGAAAGCCAATACGCCGGGCCAATATACCTTTGTGCTGAAAGCCTCGCGCGAGGTGCCGCGTAGACTGCAGCATCCTAAACGTAGCACCATAGGCTTGCGCGTGCCCCAGCATGCCGTCACCCAGGCCATACTTGATGAATTGAATCAACCGCTACTGAGTATGACACTGACGCTGCCGGATGACAGCGAGCCTTTGAATGAGGCGTGGGAAATTCGTGATCGCCTGGAGCACCAGGTGGATCTGGTGATTGATGCAGGCGCTTGCGTGGCGAAACCGACGACAGTGATTGATCTGACCGGTAGCGAGCCGCAATTGATCCGCCTGGGTGCGGGTGATCCCGGCCCGTTCGGGCTCGATTAGCAATATGCAATGATGATGTTTAATCCATAAACAATAGGAAAATAATGGAACTGACCCTGATACAGAAAATCGCAATCTATGCCTTGCCAGTCATTTTCGCCATTACCGTGCATGAAGCTGCGCATGGCTATGTGGCAAGATATTTCGGCGATATGACTGCGCAACTGGAAGGGCGGATTACCTTGAACCCTATCAATCACATCGACCCCATCGGTACCATCCTGGTCCCCGCCTTGACCATGTTCGCCGGCGGCATCCTGTTTGGCTGGGCCAAGCCGGTGCCAGTGGATTTCGGCAAGTTACGTAATCCCAAGCGCGACATGCTATGGGTCGCCGCTGCCGGTCCGGCATCGAATCTGGTCATGGCTATTCTATGGGCCGTTGTCTTCGGTTTTGCAGCTCATGCACCCGCTGCATTCGTCACGCCACTGGCTTATATGGCACAGGCCGGCATCATGATTAACGTCGTATTGCTGGTACTCAACCTGCTGCCGTTGCCGCCGCTGGATGGCGGGCGCATTGCAGTCAGTCTGTTGCCCAATCACCTGGCTTACCAGTTCTCGAAACTGGAGCGCTTCGGCTTTATTATCCTGATTGTCTTACTGTTTACCGGTGTGCTTTCGCAGATCATGATGCCTTTCATTAAAGGCACAATCTGGTTGATTGGTGCAATTACCACTTAATCAACGCGATTATTCGTATAATCACACTATCTAATTATGGGTTTTAATCATTACTATGGCTGTTGAGCGTGTTTTATCGGGCATGCGTCCTACGGGAAGCTTGCATTTGGGTCACTATCACGGAGTTCTAAAGAATTGGATCAGGTTGCAACACGAGCATGAGTGCTTGTTTTTTGTTGCGGACTGGCACGCTCTGACAACACATTACGACACGCCGGAAATAATTGAAGAAAGCGTTTGGGAAATGGTGATCGACTGGCTTGCTGCCGGCGTTGACCCTGCCAATGCGACGATTTTCATTCAATCGCGCGTTCCTGAACATGCCGAGCTGCATACATTGCTCTCCATGATCACCCCGCTAAGCTGGCTGGAACGTGTGCCGACTTACAAGGATCAGCAAGAGAAACTCTCAAGCAAGGATTTGTCCACCTACGGTTTTCTCGGCTATCCCTTGCTGCAAAGCGCCGATATCCTGATCTACAAAGCCACCCAGGTGCCGGTCGGCGAAGACCAGATCCCGCACATTGAATTCACTCGTGAGATTGCACGCCGTTTCAATCACATCTATGGCAAGGAAGCCGGCTTTGAAGAAAAGGCCGAGGCTGCGATCAAGAAACTTGGCAGTAAGCGTAGTGCCTTGTATGAAGAAATGCGTAATGCCTACCAGGAAAGCGGTGACGAAGAAGCACTGGAAGCTGCAAGGGCCATGATAGACGAACAGCAGGGCTTGAGCCTGGGCGATAAGGAACGCCTGCTTGGCTATCTCGAGGGCGGCGGCAAGATCATCCTGATCGAGCCGGAATACAAGCTGACGCCCGCATCGAAGATGCCGGGCCTGGATGGGCAGAAGATGTCCAAATCCTACAACAACACCATTTCTCTGCGTGAGTCACCCGATGTTATCGTAAAGCAGATCAGGACCATGCCGACCGATCCTGCACGAATCCGTCGTACCGATCCGGGCGACCCTGCGAAATGTCCGGTCTGGCAACTGCATGAAGTCTATTCCGACGATGCACGTAAGGAGTGGGTGCAGCATGGTTGTAAATCTGCAGGGATCGGCTGTATCGAATGCAAACAGCCGGTGATCGATGCCGTGCTGGAAGAATTGAAACCGATACAGGAACGTGCCGCGCAGTATGCGGAAGACCCTACCTTGGTGAAGAATGTGGTTGCCGAAGGCTGTGAACGTGCACGCAAGCTGGCACGGGAAACCATGCGCGAGGTGCGCGAGGCAATGGGCCTGAATTACTCGTGATCGTCCCGGCTTCAAGTGCGCGGATACACGGTGAGGCGATTGCGGAGCTGCCGCATGACCTTTACATTCCGCCTGATGCACTTGAAGTCTACCTGGAGGCCTTTGAAGGGCCGCTGGATTTACTGCTTTACCTGATACGCAAGAATAACCTCGATATTCTCGACATCCCCATGGCTGATCTGACGCAGCAATACATGACCTATGTCGAGAAAATGCGCGTACACAAGCTGGAGCTGGCTGTTGATTATCTGTTGATGTCGGCCATGCTGATTGAAATCAAGTCACGCATGCTGCTGCCTAAACATGCCGATATTGAAGAAGAGGACGACCCTCGTGCCGAGCTGGTTCGCCGTTTGATGGAATATGAAGCCATCAAGCTGGCAGCACAGCGTTTGGATGAAATGCCGCAAGTCGGGCAGGAGATCATGGTGGCACGTGCCTATTATGAGCAAATCTCCGAAGTGCAACCGCCCAGCATCTCGCTGGAGGATCTGATGGCGGCCTGGAAATCGGTGCTGGAGCGTGCCAGTCATTTCACACACCATAAAATCAGCCGTGAAGAGCTTTCGGTGCGCGAGCATATGAGCCAGATTATGCGAAAACTCAAAGAACACAAGATGCTGGAATTTTCAGCTTTGTTCGATATTGCTAACGACGGACTTTCCAAGCTGGTTGTCAGTTTCCTGGCGATTCTGGAACTGGCGCGAGAGGGCCTGGTGCACATGACGCAACAAGAGGCATATTCACCGATTTATTTGCAAATCAATCATTCCGATTAAGCTTTCCCCAGCCTAGATGAACGAACCCAATAACACACAGGAATTGAAGCGGATACTAGAGGTGGCGTTGCTTACCGCCTCGGAACCGCTTTCCCTGGATGAGATGCTGAAGCTGTTCGAAGGCCGTATGGAGCGGGCTACACTGCGCATGCTGCTGGATGAACTCAAGAACGAGTGGCAGCCGCAAAGTGCAAAATCGACCATGGAACTGGTACAGGTTGCCAGTGGCTGGCGTTTCCAGGCGCGTGCCGAGTATGCGCCATTTCTTGCAAGACTCAATCCGGAAAGGCCGCAACGCTATTCACGCGCCGCCATGGAGACTTTGGCTATCATCGTTTATCGGCAGCCTGTGACGCGCGGAGATATCGAACAGATACGCGGTGTCGCGGTGAATCCCAATATCATGCGTACTTTGCAGGAGCGGAACTGGATTGATATCGTCGGCCAGCGTGACGTGCCGGGCAGGCCTTCGCTCTACGCCACGACCAAGACATTCCTGGATGATCTCAATCTACGCTCCCTGGCAGATTTACCGCCAATGGAGATTTTCACCAAGCAGGACGTCCAGCTCGAACTATAAAGCAGTCGCGACTTCGCTTAATTCGTTGTAGCGGTCCCTGGTGCTTTATAATAAGCACTTATTTTTTCACAGCATTTATTGCAAAGCAGCTTTCATGGCCCGTCCTTTCAAACAGCAGCGTGATCCCGGCGCAATCAAAACCAGACCAGTCGTTATCGACCCGGATGCAGTCCCGCAGCGTTTGCATAAGCTGCTTGCGCTATCTGGTCTGGGTTCCAGGCGTGATATGGAAGCGCTGATAGCAAGCGGCCGTGTCACCATCAATGGCAACGTGGCTGAGGTCGGTGCAGGCATCGTGCCGACCGATGTTGTGCGTGTCGATAGCCGTCCGGTACGGCTGTCATTTACGCCGGAACTGCCGCAAGTATTGCTTTATCACAAGCCGGAAGGCGAAATTGTTTCCCAGGACGACCCTGAAAAGCGCGCATCCGTATTCGACAAACTACCCCGTGTCAAAGGCGGTAAATGGATTGCGATCGGCCGCCTGGATATCAATACATCGGGATTGCTGATATTTACCACTTCCGGCGAGTTGGCTAACCGATTCATGCATCCTCGCTATGAAGTGGAACGTGAATACGCCGTGCGTATCTTCGGTGAGCTGACAGACGAGCAAACATCGCAATTGACCCAGGGTATTGAGCTGGAAGATGGCCCTGCCAATTTCGACCATATTCGCGCCACAGGCGGTGAGGGATCCAACCACTGGTACCAGGTCATCTTGCGCGAAGGCCGCAACCGTGAAGTGCGTCGCTTGTTCGAGGCTTTTCAGTTGCCCGTCAGCCGCTTGATGCGCGTGCGCTTCGGCCCGGTCGCGCTGCCACCGCGCCTCAAGCGCGGCATGATGATGGCGGTGGAACCGAAAGATGTCATCAGCCTGCTTCAATGGGCAGGATTGGAAGCACCGAAGGGTCCGCTTAAACAACGCAGCAAGCGCGAGATAGAGAAAGCTGCTACGGCATATACGCCGAAATCCCGCAATGCCGTCCCGGCACGTGAAGATGCCAGAATGGAAAGAAATGGGGCTGAAAGAAGCAGCGCCAAGGTAACTAAAGAGCAGAGAACTGATCATCCCGCACCAACCACAGCAGCCAGAGCCAGGCCGCCAGTGACGGCTAACAAGCCTGGAACAGGCAAGAAACCCGGCATAGCCAAAAAGCCAAGTGCAAACAGGCGGGTGAGGCAGGCCAGTGATTTAACGCCTCCCAAACAGCAAAAGCGGAGTGATCGCAACAAAGGCCGTGGCTAATGAGCCTTTTGCGTTCGCCATTGGTGATCCTGGATCTGGAAACGACCGGCCTGGATTCCAGGACGCAAAGAGTGACGGAAATCGCTTTACTCAGAATTGAAGAGGGGCGTGTTGTTGCAACATGGGAGAGCCTGATCAACCCTACCATCAGGATTCCCCAGGACAACTTCGAACTTACCGGTATCTCCGATGCCATGGTGGCTTCTGCTCCGATTTTTTCCGAAGTGATTCCGTTATTGAACGACCATCTCAATGATGCGGTGGTGGTTGCGCACAATGCCAGCTTTGATCGTGGATTTCTGCAGGAAGAGTTCAGGCGTGCGGCTTGTGTTTTCGATAAGTCGATGCTATGTACCGTAGAGTTGTCCAGGTTATTGTTTCCATTGGAAAAACGGCACAATCTCGATTCGATCATTTACCGGCACAACCTGCATGTGGAAAATCGTCACAGGGCGATGGGTGATGTGCAGCTGGTATGGCAATGGCTGCAGAAAATGATGCAGCAAACGGATGCAGATGCGCTGAATGTCGCACTTGATCGTGCATTCACCATATCAAACCGTATTGCTTCCCAACCATTCCGCATGAGCCAGGCTGATATATCCAGGGCCGATATACCCAGGTAAGCATGGCAATGCAGACTGCAAGACATTCATACCTGATGATTGCACTGTTATCTTTTATCGGCGGCTATGTCGATACATTCGGATTCATCGCCCTTTTCGGTTTGTTCACCGCGCATATCACAGGCAACTTTGTCCTGATGGGGGCGATGCTGGTAAACCCCATGCAAGGCGGCTTGCTCAAGCTGCTCGCTTTCCCGGCTTTTCTGCTTGGTGTTGCGGCTTCCCGCATTATTGTGCTCGATTACGAGCAGCGTCAGAAATCTCCCCTGAAAATCCTATTTGCAGTGCAGGGGATATTGTTGACGGGTTTTATGATCGCTGGTTTGCAGGCGCCTTTGCCACTGGAATCGGATACCGAGCTGGCTGCGATTTTTGCCGGCATGCTGGGGGCGGCTGCGATGGCGATTCAAAGCGCGGGCGGCAGAACGACATTAGCGGGTATCGTGCATACCACGGTAATGACGGGCAACGTGACGCATATGGTGATAGATGTTGTAGATATCGTATACAGCAAAAATGCAGAACTTAAAGCGCGCGCGACTGCAAGGTTGCGTCAACTGGCGCCAGCCGTGAGTGCATTTTTTCTGGGCGCATTGTCTGCTGCAGGAGGCTATCTTGAGTATGGTTATTTGTCTGTGAGCTTGCCGATCCTGCTCCTGGTGATTCTGCTTTTCAGTCCGATGCATAGACTGGAGCATAAGATTGAATGAGCAGGCTGGGCCCTTGTCGGATACTGCTCTACAGGCTTACTTAAGTCCTGGCTTGGTTCAGGTAAGCAGACTCTGCTGATTCTTTTCGAGCCACGTATGCCATTCTTAAGCTGTTGTAGGCAGCCAGAAGAAGGAAGAATCCTGCAGAAATCTCCGCATATTCTTCCAGGCTGGAAATGATCCTGCCATGCTCCAGGTCAAGTAATGTTGCAAATGCCAGCAGGATAATTGCAGATGCAAGCGGGCGGCCTAGCGTCGTATTGACTGAATATTTGAGACAGGCCGTAATGAAGGCGCGTTGCCAGTAGGCAATCACTGTCAGAAGTGCTACCAGCAGGATAACTACAGCAAACAGCGAAGAAGGCTCGGCATCCACAACAAGCCTTTGCAGGATGACAAATATGTCATGGATGCCATCGAATTCACCGCCGCCTTTCATTTCCGGCATCTGCAGATCAAACAGGCGTGCTCCCCAGCTGATTTCATCCAGCGCGCAAATAGTGCTGAGCACCGGAATCGTCCACATTGCCAGACGATCCAGCATGTCCCTGCCTCTGCTTACTCCGAGGTAAATGGCATAGAAGCCGAGAATTGCGGCAATCCCGTCAACTATGGCCGTTCCGCTCTCAATCAGGCCGTCTTCCTGAAACAGGGCCATTTCGCTGGCCGGCCAGAGTTTGACGGTGATGATAATCAGGACAGTGAGCGTGCCGAAAAATAGCCAGCTGCGATAAATGAAATTTTTCAGTTCAGGTGTCATCATGTTTTTGCCTTGAGGAAGAATCCTTGAGAGATGATCAGGGCAAAGCCAGATCACCTTGCCATTCAAGTTACAATCATGTGACAGAAATATGACACGCCCAATAGTCCATATGGACTATTGGGCGTAAAGACTGATTTTTATGGAAGCTGTTCTTTGTAAAGCAGGAATACGAATTGGTCGCCGGAATCGACTTCCAGCCAGGTGAAGGGTAGGTCAGGATAGGCATTCAATAGGGCATCACGGTTGTGGCCGATCTCGACGATGAGTAAACCGCCATCGTTCAGATGCTCCGATGCATGGCTTAATAGCGTGTGGGTATGATCAAGACCCGCTTCACCGCTTCCCAGTGCTATTTGCGGTTCATTGCGATATTCGCGTGGCAACTGGGCCATGGAAGGGGCATCCACATAAGGTGGATTGCTGATAATCAAATCGTAGCGTTTCCCCGCCAATGCGGTGAACATGTCGGATTCAACGGCAGTGACACGATCTTGCAGGCCGTAATTGCCGATATTGATATTGGCTACGGCAATGGCATCAGGCGAGATGTCGACCACGTCTATACCGGCATTCGGGAATGCATGCGCCAATAGAACGCCCAGGCAACCGCTACCTGTACAGATATCAGCAGCGCTTTCTATCAATTCAGGATAATCGACCCAAGGGCTGAGGTTGTTTTCCAGCAGTTCAGCGATGAATGAGCGCGGTACGATGACGCGCTCGTCTACATAGAATTTGAAACCTTTTAGCCAGGCTTCGCGTAATAGATATGCAGTCGGTATATGTTCGGTGATCCGGCGCTCAATCAGGTGTGCCAGATGCTTGCGCTCCGGCTCGGTGATGCGTGCATCGATGAAGTTATCCAACGTATCCAGCGGTAAATGCAACGCGCTGAGGATCAGCCAGACGGCTTCATCGTAGGCATTATCCGTACCATGGCCGAAGAAGATGCTGGATTCTTCAAAACGGCTGACGGTAAACCGCAGCCAGTCGCGGATGGTGAAAAGTTCTTTGTGAGCTAGATTGAAATTCATAATAATTTGCCGCAGATGAACATAGATAAACGCAGATTAAAAATCCAGAACGAAACGCTTGATTTCTATTTTGGGTTTGCCGAAATTAATCAGGAGGCAAACTTTCAAGCCGGTTGCCTTTAGATAGTTTATGCACTGGGCGGTATGGCTTTCTTCAATAAATTTTTGTGCTTTCAGTTCTATGATGATGCACTGTTCTGCCAACAGATCGCAGAAAAACTCTCCAACGACGTGGCCCTGATAAGACACCTTGACAGGTTTTTGTTGCTCAACTTCCAGTCCCGCTTTCCTGAGTTCGATAGCCAGGGCATTTTCGTAAACCTTTTCCAGGAATCCGGCGCCTAGCGTATTGCCGACAGTATAGGCGCAGCCGATGATTTTTTCGGTGATTGAATTGAGTTCTGATCTTTGTTTATCTGCGCTCATCTGCGGCTAATAACAGCTTTTCCATTGTGCGCTTGTAGGTGTCTTTCAATGGCTCTATATCCGCAACACCGACACACTCGTTAAGTTTGTGGATGGTGGCGTTGAGTGGGCCGAACTCGATGACCTGCTTGCAGATATCGGCGATGAAACGGCCATCAGATGTGCCGCCAGTGGTCGATAACTCCGGTGTGACGCCATAAGACTCTTCAATCGCTTCTGTAATGGCTTCGACCAGATTGCCGCGCGGAGTGATGTAAGGCGGTGAATATTCCCATTCCAGATCGTAATTCAGTGCATGCTTGTCCAGAATGGCATGTACGCGCTCGCGCAGGTTTTCGTCGGTGCTCGCAGTGCTGAATCTGAAGTTGAACAGAATCTCGACTTCACCCGGCACGACATTGGTTGCACCGGTGCCTCCGTTCATATTGGAAATCTGCCAGGAAGTAGGCGGGAAGTACTCATTGCCGTTGTCCCACACCGTCTCGACCATGTCCTTGATGGCTGGTGCGACCATGTGGATAGGGTTTTTGACGAGGTGCGGATAGGCAATGTGGCCTTGCACGCCTTTCACTGTGAGCTTGCCGGATAATGAACCCCGGCGGCCGTTCTTGATCATGTCGCCAACCACTTTGTTGGATGTCGGCTCACCGACGATGCAATAGTCGATCAACTCGTTTCTGGCTTGCAAGGCCTCCACCACCTTAACCGTACCATTGATGGCGATACCTTCTTCATCGGAAGTGATCAGCAGTCCGATCGAACCTGCATGGTCAGGGTTTTCTTCGATGAATTCTTCAATCGAAGTAATAAAGGCGGCACAGGAGGTCTTCATGTCCGCCGCGCCACGACCATAGAGCATGCCATCCTTGATGGTCGGCTCGAACGGCGGGGTATGCCATTTTTCAACCGGGCCGGTAGGCACCACGTCGGTATGTCCGGCAAACACCAGCAACGGGCCGTTGCTGCCACGGCGTGCGTAGAAGTTATCTACATCGCCGAAGCGCATGCGCTCTATTTTGAAACCAAGCGGTTCCAGACGCTTAATCATGACTTCCTGGCAGCCTGCGTCATCTGGCGTATTCGAGCGGCGGGCAATCAGGTCTTTGGCGAGATCCAGTGTTTTTGACATGGCTAGGGCAGCTTTCCGTAAGTGGTTTCGTCAAAGCCGAGGCAGAGTATCTGTCCATTTCTGACCAGCACAGGGCGTTTGATGACGGAGGTTTTTTCCATCATCAGCTGAATGGCGGAATTGTTATCGATGATACTTGATTTGGTTTCGTCGCTCAGGCCGCGCCAGGTCATGCCGGCACGGTTGACGAGTTTTTCCCAGGATGTCTGGCTGAGCCAGTTTTCAAGGGTAGGGATATCAATTCCTTGTTTCTTGAAATCGTGGAATTCATAGCTGATACCGTGTTCGTCCAGCCATGTGCGGGCCTTTTTCACGGTGTTGCAATTGGGGATGCCATAAAGCTTCATTGGAATTTGCGCTGGAGATACTAAAACGCCATTCTAACAGCTAGCTTCAAGCCAAGAAACTTGAAGCCGCTAAACTTGATGTTTGCTCAGCTGTTGTTGTGCATGGTCGATATCTGCCTGAATAGTTGCGGCAGGCGTTCTTCCGGTACCGGGCGTCCAAAAAGATAGCCCTGCATCTGGTCGCAGCCGAGTTCGGTCAATGCATGGCATTGATCTTCAGTCTCAACGCCTTCCGCAACAACAGAGAGTTCCAGCGCATGGGCAAATCGTATCAGCGCATCTGCGATTTCGTAGAACTTCCTGTCTTCGGTAATTTTGTTGGTGATGGATTGGTCCAGCTTAAGCTGGCTTACATTGAGTTTTTGCAGGCCGGCAATAGTGGAGTCTCCTGCGCCAAAGTCGTCCATGGCGATATCGATGCCGGCAGCCCGGAACTCTTCCAAACGCGCATTGAACTGTTCCGGGTTGCTCAGGGCAGTCGCTTCCGTTACTTCAAACATCAGGCAAGAGTTCGGCAGGTCGAAACGTTTGAGAACTTCCAATACGTTATTGACCAATTCAGGATTACGGAACTGCTGTGTCGAAAGATTGATTGAAACCTGCAGATGAATGCCCATGCTACGCATGCGATGGAGTGCGCGGCAGCTTTCTTCAACCACCCAGTGACTGATTTGATTCATCAATCCGAACCGCTCGGCAGCCAGAATGAAAACGCTGGGGGCAATCCAGCCTTTAACTGGATGCTGCCATCTCAATAAAGCCTCAACACCGGCCAGGGAGTAGGTTTTACTATCGACTTTGGGCTGGTAATAGATTTCAAATTCATTACGTTCCAATGCGCTTCTTAAATCCCTTTGCATCTCCAGCAGGCGGTCAGAAGCGAGTTCCATTTCCTTGTCGTAAAAACGGAACTGGTTTTTGCCCGCGCTTTTGGCATGGTACATCGCAGAATCGGCCGCAATCATGAGACGCTCGATATCTCCGTCGCGAGGATAGACGGCGATGCCGACAGAGGCTGAAATATGCAGCTCGTGGTGATTGATGTAGAAGACTTCACGCAGTGAATGGATAATGCGTTCGACTATGGTGACGATATCCTGGTTGGATTTGATATCTTCGATCAACGCCAGGAACTCATCTCCACCGATACGCCCGACCAGATCACAACGGCGTACAGCGCCGTTCAGTCGTTTGGCAACCACCTGCAAGACCTCGTCGCCCACGTGATGGCCGTAGTCATCGTTAATCGGCTTGAAATCGTCCAGGTCGATAAATGCAACTGCCAGCGAACTTTCGAGTCTCGAGCAGCGGCGTATGCCAGCTTCCAGGTGCTGTTTGAACGCACGGCGATTCGGCA
>CAZOZB010000001.1:419277-658969 GCA_964584185.1 uncultured Methylophilaceae bacterium | reverse complement strand
AATACCGGCCTGTCACGCCGGGGGTCGCGGGTTCGAGCCCCGTCCACTCCGCCAATGATGATCAAAGCGAGCTTCGTGCTCGCTTTTTTCTTTTCTGTCGTTCCAATCTCTTCCGTACCGTCCAATTTTGCAGCTATTGACTGCTTCCATTCCCTACATTGCACTGCTGGTCTTTATGCCTTTGCCAAGAACTACCAGCGCTTTATCCTGTCATCGTACAACTGAGTATGCTATATTCATGCGTTAATCGCGCCATCAGCGCGATTACTTTTAAGTTCTAATACTTTAATTTTGATGTTGAAACAGAGAAAGTCTTTGTTATGTTGGAAGCAATTCGCGAACGCACTAAAGGTTGGTTGGCAAAAGTAATTCTGGCTTTAATTACGGTGCCTTTTGCACTATTTGGTATTGACCAATATCTTCAGGGTGCCGGCTCAAATGTGCCAATTGCCAAGGTGGATGGTGAGGTCATCACCGTTCAGGAATTTGGCACCGCACTGCAGAATCTACGAAATAGATTGCAGTCCGAAGGCCAGACGGATCTGAGCATACTTGAGAGACCGGAACTCAGGCAATCAGTGCTCGATAAGCTGATTAACGACAAGCTGCTTTATACCGAAGTCAGGCGCGCTAATTTTAATATCAGTGATGATCAATTGAGTCAATATATCACTAGCATGCCCGAGTTTGCTGACGCTGGCGGTAAGTTCTCTGAAGAAACCTATTATCAACTATTGACGCAGAACCGGCTGACGATAAAAGGCTTTGAAGAGATGATCAGGCAGGATCTGAAGGCACAGCAAGCCAGGGAAGGTTTTGCTTCGCTTGCTTACATTCCTGACAGTCTTGCAGACCAGACCCTTAAGGTTGAGCTGCAGGAGCGTGAAGTGAGTGTGGCAGAGATCAAGACTTCTGATTTTCTGGCTGAGGTAGTGGTTGAGCCAGCCCAAGTTGCAGAATACTACGAAAAGAATAAGGAAAGATTCCAGATTCCGGAGCAGGTTCAACTCGAATTTGTGTTGATGTCTGCTAATACTTTGTTGCCAAAGATGCAGGTATCTGAAGAGGAAATGAAGAAATTCTATGATGATAATGCAGATAAATTCCAGGGCGATGAGGAACGAAGAGCCAGCCATATCCTGATTGGCTTCGGTTTGAGTCCAACACCTGAGGCAAAAGAAGAAGCTCGTAACAAGGCTTTGCAAGTTCTTGAGGAAGTAAAGAAAAATAGCGATCAATTCGCTGAGCTTGCCAAGAAATACTCGCAAGATCCAGGTTCTGCTGCAAATGGCGGTGATTTAGGCATGTTTGGCCGTGGTGTTATGGTCAAGGCGTTTGATGATGCCGTATTTTCAATGACGCCAGGCGCTGTTAGTGATCTGGTCGAGTCGGAGTTCGGTTACCACATCATCAAGTTGACTGAGATTTCAGGTGAAGCGCAAAGTTTTGCCAGCGTAGCGCCGCAAATCCGTGGTGAACTGATATACCAAAAAGCTCAGGCCAAATTTACGGAGAATGCAGAAGACTTCAGTAATATCGTTTATGAGCAGTCAGCCAGCCTGGAGCCAGCGGCCAAAGCCTTTGATCTCGAAATACAGAAGACACCGTGGATGAGCCGTGAGGATGTCGCAAGAGTTTTCAAGAGCGATAAATTACGTGATCTGGTGTTCTCTGAGGAAGTATTGAAAGAAGGGCGCAATACTGAAGCCGTTGAAGTGGCACCAAATTCATTAATGGTGGCACGTGTGGTCGAGCATAAACCTACTGCCCCGAGAACGTTCGAGGAAGTACAAGCAGGTATCGAAGAGTTCCTGCGTGTTGAAGCGGCAGCAAAAATCGCGATCAAGAATGGTGAAGCTGCGCTGGCTGAGTTGCGTCAGGGTAAAGAACCAAAGGGCCTCGATTGGATTCCGCCAGTTGTCGTCGACCGTAAAGATGCGCAAGGCCTGACCGACTTGACGATGACCAATGCATTTAAAGTGAAGACGGATACGTTGCCTGCATACACAGGTGTCGCTGATGCGAATAAGGGCTTTTTGTTGATCAAGGTGTCAGCTGTCGGCAATACCCTGCTTGATGACGAAAGCGAGCGCCAGACTGCCAAGATTGAGTTGCAAGCTGCTCTGGCAGCCGAGTATGTCGATGCCTATCTTAAATCGCTACGCAATAAGAACAAGGTCACCGTCAATCAGCAGCTTCTGCAATCTGGGGTGAATAATGAATAATTAGTCTTTGGATTAATATATTCATTTCAATAAAAAAGGCAGCTTGAAGCTGCCTTTTTTATTGATGGAGAAGCTGTTAATCAACCACTGCAGCGACAGTAGTGTTCATTCCGCCGTCGACGTAGGTGATCTCGGCGGTGATGCCGGATGCCAGGTCGCTGGAAAGGAAGGCTGCTGCATTACCAACTTCTTCAATGGTGACGTTGCGACGCAGTGGTGCGTGCTTTTCATTAAAACCAAGAATCTTGTCAAAGCCTGAAATGCCGGAGGCAGCCAGGGTCTTGATCGGACCGGCGGACACGGCGTTTACACGTATGCCTTTAGGGCCAAGGCTCTGTGCCATGTAACGCACATTGGCTTCGAGGCTGGCCTTAGCCAGACCCATGACGTTGTAATTCGGCAGGCTGCGTTCTGCACCCAGGTAGCTGACTGTTAGCATGCTGGCTTTACGGCCTTCCATCATTGGCAGGGCGGCCTTGGCCAGGGCAGAAAAGCTATATGAGCTGACGTCATGTGCGATCTGGAAATATTCTCGAGTTACGCTCTCGAGATAGTCACCAGCCAACGCGACCTTTGGCACAAAAGCGACCGAGTGGATCAGGATGTCGAAACCGTCCCAATGTTTTGCAAGCGCTGGGAATAAGGCATCAATCTGCGCGTCATCTGCTACGTCGCAGGGAAGGACGATCTTGGAATCGAAATCTGCCGCGAGGTTGGTGACGCGGTCTTGAAATTTATCAATTTGATAGGTGAATGCGAGTTCAGCACCTTCACGCTTCATGGCTTCGGCAATGCCGTAAGCTATTGAACGGTTGCTAAGCAGGCCGACGATAAGTGCGCGTTTTCCAGCAAGAAATCCCATGAGACTATCCTTCTAAATATTTTGGCTTGATGATTTGCCTGAATTTCCGCCCGTACTGCTTAGTGCATGCGATTGCATGATTGGAGTCAGGGCTTGTTATTTTGTACTACGCGGGTCCAGGGCATCTCTCAGACCTTCGCCAAGCAAATTATACCCTAACACGGTAATCAGAATCGCCAGGCCGGGGAAGAGAGATAACCACCATGCGAATTCGATGTATTCCTTGCCGTCTGTCAGTATGTTGCCCCAGGAAGACTGCGGTGCCTGCACGCCGAGGCCGAGGAAACTGAGACCGGACTCGACCAATACTGCGCTGGCTACACCGAGCACGGAACTGACGATGATAGGGGTGAGGCTGTTGGGTAGCAGGTGCTTGAATATCAGCCTGCCATCGCGTGCGCCCAGGGTCTCCGATGCCATGACGAACTCTCGTCCACGTAGACTGAGAAATTCAGCGCGAACCAGTCTGGTTACGCCCATCCATGAAGTGAGGCCAATGACGATCATGATGTTCCAGATCGAAGGTGTGAGAAAGGCAATCACAGCCAGAATCAGGAAGAAGGTGGGAATGGACAGCATCACATCGACCAGGCGCATGATGAAGACATCGACCCAGCCGCGGTAATAACCTGAAATAGAACCCAGCACGATGCCAATGGCAGTGGCGATTCCTACGGCGACAATACCGACCATCAGCGAAACTCGTGCACCAAAGAGCATGCGGGAAAACACGTCGCGACCAAGCCCGTCAGTGCCCATCCAATGAATCGAAGATGGCGCTAATAGAATCGCTTTCACGTCGATGGCTTCCGGGTCGAAGGGTGCGATCAATGGCGCGAACACTGCAAGCAACATAACGGCGGCAATGATGATAAATCCACTGAGTGCCAATGGGTTGGAGAGGGCGCGTTTCACTGCATCACTCCTCTGCGAACGCGTGGATCAGCCCATGCATAAGCCAGGTCGGCCAGTAGATTGCCTATCAGCGTCAGTGCTGAGCCGATGGTGAGTATACCCATGATGACCGGGAAGTCGCGCATGAGCACAGCGTCATAGAACAATTTACCCATGCCGGGGATGGCAAAAATGGATTCTGCGATGACAGACCCGCCAATCAGGCCGGGGATGGAGAGGCCGAAAATCGTGATGAGCGGCAGCAGCGCATTACGCAAGGCATGCCCATAGACCACCGTGTTCTCGCTTAGGCCTTTTGCACGTGCTGTTGTGATGTAGTCCTGGTGCAGTACATCCAGCATGCCATTTCGAACGAACAGAGAAATGCCGGCAAGGCCGCTGAGAGCCGAAATGAATACCGGGAGGATAAGATGCTTGAGCATGTCCAGAACTTGCGTTACAGCCCCCATATTTTCATAACCAACGCTATGTAGACCTGAGATCGGTAACCAGTTGTTTACAACACCAGTCCAATACATCAGCATCAGTGCCAGCCAGAAACCGGGGATTGCAAAGCCAACAAATACAAATAGGGTAATGGCTCGATCCGGTAGCTGGTTTCTTGTGAGTGCCGAGACGACCCCTAACGGCAGCGCGACCGAGATGATCAATGCAAGGCTCAAGATATTAATCAGCAGCGTAATCGGCAGGGCATCCTGGATCATGCCCTTGGTCACATTGCCCTGGTCGTCGGTCGTCTGCCAGAAAACCGGGCGTTGATGGCTGGCAAACGAAGTGCCGAAGTCCAGAGTGCCCATGCGCTTCAGCCACAAGCCATACTGGACGATGACGGGCTTATCCAGATTGTAGATTTCACGTAGCTTCTGACGGGACTCTTCACTGGCTTTGGGGTTGAAACTGGCTTCGGATGCTGTAATGTCACCTGGCGCCAGATGCATGATAAAAAATGAAATAAGGCTGATTCCAATCAACAACGGTATCATCCAGAACAGGCGATTAAGCAGATATTTGATCATGATTACTGTGCGCTTATCTCACGCCGGCGAAGCGGCTCAGGAATGTACCACTCATGCGAGTTGTGGCCTATGCCAGCCGGTGGTGCAGGATTGTCGATGCCTTTAATACGTTTGTGTATGGCAGGTAATCCATAGCCTGCGTATAAATACACAATTGGGCTGTCTTCCTGCAAGAGTCGGGCAAACTCATGATAAATTTTCATGCGTTTCTCCGGGTCCAGTTCCAGACGGCCTTGTTCCAGTAACCTATCAACTTCCGGATTGTTATAGCCTATGAAATTGAACTGACCGGGAGCCTGCTGGGATGAGTGCCAGATACTGTACTGGTCGGGGTCGAGCGACAAACTCCAGCCAAGCACCACGGCATCGAATTCCCCGGTTTTGATAAAGCGGCCAACAAAGCTTGCCCATTCCAGGACGCGTATTTTGGCATCTATACCGATCTCTTTTAATCGTCTCTGAATAAGTACTGCACTCATTTCGCGTTGCTTGTTCTGGTTGGTCAGCATTTCAAAACTGAGCGGCTTGCCATCCTTGTCCAATATGCCATCGCCATTGGTGTCTTCATAACCGGCTTCTTTCAGCAAGGCGAGGGCTTTTTGTGGATCATAAGGATAGGGTGCCAGATCAGGGTTGGTCCAGCGCGTTCCTGGTTTATATGGCGATGATACAGGCTCTCCCAGACCGAGCAGCACGCCGTCTATGAGTTCTTGCTTATTGACGGCGTAATTGATGGCTTGGCGCACGCGAATATCATCGAATGGTTTACGTTTCAGATTGAAACCAAGGTAGGTATAACTGTTCCCGAGTTCTTTGTAGAGTGCGATTTTTTGTGTGAGATCAGGTCTGGACGGGAATATTCTCGCATATTGAATCGGGTTGAGATTCATTGAGTCGATATTGTCGGCCATCAGTTCCAGGAATTGGGATGCCGCGTCAGGAATGAAACGTGATACCAATCGTCCGATTCTTGCCTCGCCTTGTGTGGATAAAGGATTCTTAACCAGTGTGATGCGCTCGCCGTTCAGCCAGCGCTCTAATTTGTAATAGTTGCTACCTACCGGTCTTCTTGCGAATGCAGTGGTATTGATATCCTGCCCTTCAAGCAGATGTTTGGGCAATATCTGCAAGCCAGCCCAGGTATCCAGTGCCGGCGCATAGGGTTCCTGGTAAGAGACGCGAAAAGTTAAAGCATCGGGCGTTTCAGCCTTGATCACCAGTTTATAGTCCGAGCCATAAGGTGTACGTGTGTTTTCGTCGGTGACAAGCTGCCAGCTGAATAATACATCCGCACTTGTCAGCGGTTTCCCATCAGCCCATTTCATATCGGGCTTCAGCTCAAATGTGATGGTTTTTTGATCTTCTGAGATTGTCCAGGATTTTGCCAGCTCGCCCTCGAGGTCCAGGTTCTTATCATATTTCAGCAGGCTGTTGAAAATATGGGATGCAATGGCTGACGCGGCGGACTCTCCGGCAATCATGGGGATCAACCCGCTGGGTTCGCCTATCATCGCCTCGACGGTACTTCCACCATTGGCTGGTGGGTACAGGCTGTCGTAATCAATAGTCGATGTCTGACTGGAAGAACCGCAGCCTGCGAGCAAACCCAGGGCAACAAGATAGAGAAATCGACTGAATGGCATGATGGGATGTGACCGGGAACTAGCGTTTTTCTGGAAGATTGCGGGCTGGCAGAAAATTCGATTGATCTAATGATCTGCACGGTCTGCTATCGGCGTTCAGGCAACCGTTTACTGAATTGATTTTTTTCAAAACATCCCCGCTTTAAGTCATGTCACGATTGTGATTTGCTGCTTGTTTTTGTACCGCAGCCTTGCTGCTGCCGATAATAACCAGTACTTGTCCGATTTTCAGCTGGCTGCTTTTAAGCTGGTTACTGGCTATGATCTGCTTGACAGTCACGCCATAGCGCAATGCTATCGCGTAAAGCGTTTCATTGGCTTGAACCTTGTGTCTGATATCTTGTTTTGATTTGAGTTCCTCACCATAGCTGGCATTTAAAATTTCATACTTGCCTTGATCGATCGCTAATCTGGAGTCTGCTGTTGCGTCTGAGTCCGGTACTAGAATCAATCTGCTGTTGGCTACTGTTTTACTGTTTCCCAGGCTGTTCACATTACGGAGCTCAGTGGTACTGATGCCGAACTTGTGTGCGATGGCGTCCAGTTTTTCTCCGCGCTTTGCCTGGTACGTCTGCCAGCTGACCAAGGGTTGCTCGTAATTGGATAGGTTGGTGAGGAAAATATCTGCCGCACTCACTGGCAGCAGGATTTCATGAATACTATCGCCCTTGGCCGTGAGTACCGGGCGGTTGTATTCCGGATTAAGTGCCGCAAACTCATCGTATGGGATCTCAGCCAATGTGGCAGCCAGTTGGGCATCAATTTGTTCCGGCGCGCTTACTTTGGCAAAGTAGGGCTGGTTGGGAATGCTTTCAATACTTAAACCATATTGCTCTGGATTGCCGATCAGGTTTTTCATGGCCTGCAGTTTGGGCACGTAGTTCCTGGTTTCATCTGACAGCGACAGGTTTTGATAGTCGGTCGGAAGCCCGAGTTTGCGGTTCTTCTCCATGGCTCGTCTGACGGTACCTTCGCCTGCGTTATAGGCAGCCAGGGCCAGATCCCAGTCGCCGAACATCAGATGCAGTTTTTGCAGGTAATCCAATGCGGCGTCAGTGGCGGCAGTCACATTTTTACGATGATCCGCCCACCAATCCTGCTGCAGTCCAAAATGCTTGCCTGTGACAGGCATGAACTGCCATATGCCGGCTGCGCGGCTACGGGATAGTGCCTGCGGGTTGAAACCACTTTCTATCATCGGTAACAGGGCAATCTCGCTTGGCATGTTGCGCTTTTCAACTTCTTCTACGATGTAATGCAGATAGCGTTCGCTACGGGCAATCATGCGCTGCATGTAATCCGGGCGTGAGGCGTACCATGACTCATGCTTGGCTGTGAGGGGGGATTGAAGCTGTGCTAGCTCGTAACCGTCCCTGATACGCTGCCAGAGGTCTTCTTCAGGGCTGAGTTCAAGAGTGATGCCTTGTGCATTGGAGGCATATTCTTGTTGAGTGTCGGTGGTGAATTCTTGAGCTACATCGATTTGATTGTCTGTGGTTTCAGCATATGAGGGAAAAGCGAAGGATAAGACTGTCGCTGATGTCAGAAACAACTTTACAAGCATGTAGTGATTCTCGGCAAGTTGGAGGGTTAAAGGATGGTAGCGAATTGAGTGGTCGGGCGTCAAGTAAAAGTTTTTCTTTTAGAATATCTCTTATTTATATGATTAATAATGATTTCTCATATTTCTTATCATGGTAAAAACCTCCAGAGGAGATTCAACGTTTATCGCATTTGAAGCTTTTTTGATGGCTGGGTCCTGGCATCTTAGAAATGGGTTGATCTGCAACTCCAGACCGATTGAACTGGGCAGGCTGGGTTTGTTGAGCTCCCGCAGGATGCGAACTTCCCGCTGGCGTTCCTGCAGCGCAATGTTTTCCGGATCGAGTTCGCGTGCGAAATTGATATTGTGCGCGGTGTATTCGTGGGTGCAGTAAACCTGTGTGGTTTCGGGTAACTTTGCTAGCCGTTGCAGGGACTGATACATCTGCGCTGGTGTACCTTCAAACAAGCGTCCGCAGCCACAGGAGAACAAAGTATCCCCACAGAACAGGTATGGATGGGCATGGTAGGCAATATGGCCCAGGGTATGGCCAGGAACTTCCATGACCCTTAATTTGAGGTTGATCTGACTCAGATCAACCTCGTCACCCTCAGCAAGGGCAGTGTGAGGGAAATCATAGCGTTCTTTTGCCGGCGCATAGACATGCGAGCCATATTTGCCGATAAGCTCTGGAACGCCGCCTATATGGTCGTTATGGTGGTGTGTGATGAGAATGGCATCCAATACCAGCTGATTCTGCTCAAGCCATTTGATTACTGGCTTTGCATCACCCGGATCAATAACAACAGCATGCTTGCTGTCATTAATTAACCAAATATAGTTATCCTCGAATGCTGGGATTGGTAGAATCTCTAACATGACTTCAAATATAACAGCCTTTGGCCCTGTTTACCTTCTTCAAATCGGGTTGATGCTTTGATCCATAATCAGCAATCCTGGTTGGCGAGTGCGCTCGGTGCTTATCTTCAAGCGCAAGAGCAGGCGCTGTTTGATGATGCCGTAGCCAATATTTTTGGCTTCAATGCAGTACAGCTTGGCATGCTGGATGTGGATTTCCTGCGAAGTTGCCGCATGCCGTTTTCACTCAAGGCGGGTGCCAAACAAGGTGCTGTCAATTGTCAATCGACACAATTGCCATTTCAGACGAATAGCATCGATTTGTTATTGCTGCCGCATGTACTTGAGTTCAGCGATGACCCGCATCAGACATTGCGTGACGCAGAGCGGATCCTGGTGCCTGAAGGACACATAGTCATATCCGGTTTCAATCCTTTAAGCGCATGGGGATTGAAACGCTTGTCAGCCAGGTCGAAGGGCTATCCCTGGCATGGCGAGTTCTTTTCCTTGCTCAGGATAAAGGATTGGCTGGCGTTATTGGATTTTGAAATTGTGAGCGTGAAAATGGATTGCTATGCTTTGCCTTTCAGTAATCCATCATGGTTAAAACGCTGCGACTTTATGGATAAAACCGGTAGTGGCTGGTGGCCCATGATGGGAGGGATTTATTTTATAGTCGCCAAAAAGAGAGTGTTGGGCATGCGTGTGATTCGCCCCGAGTGGAAAAAGAGCCCACTCAAAAGCCTGGTGACGGCGCCGACACAGCGGCAACCAAGCCAGCACAATCAACATCATCATAAAAATGATTCAAAAAGTGAGTAGAGACGTGAGCAAAGAAGTAATAGAAATACATACCGATGGTGCCTGCAAGGGTAATCCCGGCCCTGGCGGCTGGGGTGCCTGGTTACGTTATGGAGATCATGAAACCGATTTGTGCGGCGGTGAAGCGCTGACCACCAACAACCGCATGGAGATGATGGCGGTCATCAAGGCTCTGGAGGCATTGAAGCGTGCGTGTAAAGTGAAAATCTACACGGACTCTGTCTATGTGCAAAAAGGCATGACAGAGTGGATCCATAACTGGAAAGCACGCGGCTGGAAAACCAGTGACAAGAAACCGGTCAAGAATGATGATCTATGGAAGCAGCTGGATAAACTGGTGCAGAGCCATGAAGTTGAATGGATCTGGGTCAAGGGGCATGCTGGGCATGTGGGTAATGAACGAGCCGATGCCCTGGCGAACCAAGGGTGCGCAAGTTTCTTGAACGCCAGTCAATATAAGGAAGCGATATGAGACAAGTTTTTCTGGATACCGAAACCACCGGCCTTTCACCCGCACAAGGTCATCGCATCATCGAAATCGCTGCAGTCGAAGCGATTAACCGACGTTTGACTAAAAATCATTTTCACATTTATCTTAACCCTGATCGTGAGATCGATCAGGGAGCGCAGGAAGTTCACGGCATCACGCTGGAGTTTTTGCAGGACAAGCCCAGGTTCGCCGATGTTGCCGATGAGTTTTTGCAATTCGTCGCGGATGCGGAACTGATTATTCACAATGCACCGTTCGATGTGGGCTTTCTCAATGCAGAACTCGGCAAAATTGACAAACCCGAGATCGGGTCAGTCAGCGGAGCTGTGATTGATACGCTGAAAATGGCGAAGGAGATGCGCCCGGGGCAACGTAACAGCCTGGATGCACTATGCCGGCACTTCGGGGTGGATAACTCCAGGCGAACGCTACACGGCGCTCTACTGGATGCCGAGTTGCTGGCCGATGTCTACATGGCGATGACGCGTGGTCAGGAAAGCCTGATGATGGAGCTGCTTGATGATGTCAAGGATGGTGCAGAGTTTAGTGCTGACGTGCTTGCCAGGCCGTTGCTGGTGATTGAGGCTGGCGCAGAAGAGTCCGCAGCACACGAGGAGTACCTGGCAGGGCTGGCGAAATCCGGTAATTGCTTATGGGCAGGTTTGCAGAGAGCCGAATAGCTGTTTCATTCAAAGAACTTAGCTGAGTGCGTCAGCCCAGCTGTTTGGCGTTTCATACAAACGCACGCGTTCCAGTTTCAGGTGGTTGCCGTAAGTATCCTGATATTCCGACTTTAAAATACGAAAAGCTTCTGCCGCCATGTTTTCTGCCGTGGGTACAGTGCTCATGATGACGGTTTTATGGTCAGGCAGTGTCTTGAGAAAATCCAGCACTACGGTATCGTTTTTGTAGACCAGAAACGCATGATCCCAGACATCGACCACGGCACGCCGTGCGATTGCCTTCACATCAGAAAAGTCCATCACCATGCCGTTCTCGGAAGTATTCTCCTGCTGGATAATATCGCCCGAAAGGGTGATTTCAATCGCATAACGATGACCGTGCAGGTTCCTGCACTGGCTTTTGTGACAGGGGATGCGATGCCCGGCATCGAATTCAAGGCGTGTAGTGATTTGCATGGGGATGGATTATATCAATAGATAGCGATATAAGGCTGATCTGCTACTTAATGCCAGCCAGCGTGCTTATATGTGCAACAGCACTTTCTGCCAATGCCGGCAAGTGATAGCCGCCTTCAAGTGACGATACGATGCGGCCTTTTGCATGGCGGGAGGCGACATCCATGGCGAAATCGGTTACCCAGACGTAATCTTCTTTTACTAAACCCAGTTGCGCCAGAGGATCTTCCGCATGCGCATCAAAGCCTGCTGAAATAAAAATGAGTTCAGGTTTGAACTGCTCCAGGGCCGGGCCAAATTCGGTTTCAACTTTTTTGCGAAAGCCGTTACCGTCGGTGCCTGCCGCCAACGGCACATTGATCATCCTGTCAGTCCTGCTATCCGCACCAGTACCCGGATAGAATGGCCATTGGAAAGTGGAACAGAGCATGACGCGCGGGTCGTCCTTGAAAATCTCTTCAGTGCCATCGCCATGATGCACATCGAAATCGATAATCGCTACCCGCTTCAGCTTATGGTGCGTCAGCGCGTGGGCCACACCAACGGCAACATGATTGAAAATGCAAAAGCCGGCTGCGCGAGCCTTGTGAGCGTGATGTCCAGGCGGACGGACGCAACAGAAAGCGTTCTTGGCCTTGCCGGTCATGACCAGGTCAGTTGCCAGCACATTGGCGCCACTGGCATGCAGGATGGCTGAAAGTGACATTGGCCCCATGGCCGTATCCTGATCCAGCCTGACCAGGCCAGCCCTGGGTGCAAGGCGCCTTATCTCTTTGACGTAAGCGGGCGTATGTACGCGAGTGAGTTGCTCATCAGTGGCTTGCGGCGCTTCGTAATGCTTGAGTCTGTCTTCCACGCCGGACGATTTGAGCAGGTTCTTGATGGCGGTAATGCGGGCAGGTGATTCGGGATGGGAGCCATCCATCACATGCAGCAAGGTATCAGGATGTGAGACGAGGGCAGTGGTCATGATGCGATTTCACCTAATAAATCCTGATAATAGGCTAATCTCTGAGGATCGATCTGTCCAGACTCTGTTGCCATGATCAAGGCGCAGTCGGGTTCTTTCAGGTGTTTGCAGTTATTGAAACGGCATTTGCCAAGAAAGGGTCGAAACTCGACGAAGGCCTTTTCCAATTGTTCAATGCTTAAATGATGCAGGCCGAATTCCTGCAAGCCCGGCGAGTCGATGAGATGGCTATTCGCATCCAGGTGGTAAAGATGAGCTGCCGTCGTCGTATGTTTGCCGCTATCGAGCACGGTAGAGACTTCCTGGGTCCTGACTTGCAGGTCAGGCAGCAAGGCGTTGACGATAGTCGACTTGCCCATGCCGGATTGGCCGACCAGCACGCTGGTATGGTCTTTGAGCCATTGTTTGAGCGGTGCGATGTCTTCTTTCGCTGAAAGCGGCTGAACCTGGTATCCCAAGCCCTGGTAGAGTTTTAAAGACTGTATGGCATCGTCATTCCTGGCCAGATCGCATTTGTTCAGTACGATTACAGCGCCGATACCCGCTGCTTCTGCGGCGATCAGGCATCGATTGAGCAGGGCTTCGTAAAAACTGGGTTGCGTGGCGAGCACGATGACGACCTGCGTGACATTGGCAGCCAGCATCTTGGTTTTGTAGGCATTGCTGCGATACAGCAGGCTGCTGCGTGGATTGAAGCTTTCAACGACGCCTTCATGGCTATCGGTGAGCTTGACTTTGACGATATCCCCGCAAGCAAGGTCGTTCTTTTTGCCGCGGGTCACGCAGCTGATCTGGCGGCCGTCTTCCAGCTCTACACCGTAGCGCTTGCCGTAAGCGGCGGTGATCGTGCCTTGCTGTGTATCGCTCAATTATTGTTCAAACTTGTAATAGGTCTTGTTGAGGTAGTTCGCCACATGCAATTCTTCATCTTCAAACCATTTAAGGTCGAGCATGGTGTTGCAGTTACGAATCTGTGCAAGCAGGCCGCGAGAAGATTTGACTATGCGGTATTCGCGCGTATAGATGGCAGAACCATCGCTGCCAAAGCGCTCTGCATGGCAGGCAATGCAATGTTTTTCCACCAGGTTTTTGCCGATGCTGAAGTCGCCTTCGGCAAAAGGTTCTGCATACGCCATGGATGAGAAAAATAGCAGACTTGCAGCTATCGGTGTTCTCAACATGGCGTACGTTTTCATTGCATTTATCCGGTAAATTTCGCCAATTTCGAAATGCGGATACTGGCGGGCGGATGCGAATCATAGAAGGCCGAATGCAGCGGGTCCGGTGTCAATGTCGAGGCATTGTCACGATAGAGCTTAACCAGAGCTTCCACCAGGTATTTGGCATCTGCATTCCTGGCGGCATATTCATCTGCCTCGAATTCGTTCTTGCGCGAGTAGCTTGCCATCAGCGGGCGCAACAGGAACAGAAATACAGGGCTGACCAGGAGAAACAGCAATAGCGCCATGTAATCGCTGGGCTGGGTAATCCCCAGGCCTTCATAGAACCAGCCTTGCTGCTTGAGCCAGCCGAGTAGTGCCAGGCCGAGAAAGCTGACTACAAACATCAGGACGATACGCTTGATGACGTGATGATGCTTGAAGTGGCCGAGTTCATGGGCCAATACCGCTTCAATCTCGTTCGTATCCAGACGGTCAAGCAAGGTATCGAAGAACACCACGCGTTTGCTTGAGCCGAAACCTGTGAAATAGGCATTGCCATGACTGCTGCGTGTGGAGCCATCCATCACAAATAATCCTTGAGACCTGAAGCCGCATTTTGTCAGCAGGGCTTCGATGCGGCTTTTCAGCGATTCATCAGCTAAAGGCGAAAACTTATTGAACAACGGTGCAATGAAGGTCGGGTAGATCGCCAACATAAGCAAATTGAATACGCTCCAGACCACCCACAAATAGAGCCACCAGTATTGCCCCGAACCTTGCATCAGGTAAAGCGCCGCAAACAGGATGGGGGCGCCCAGCAGCAAGCCGACAATGCTGTGTTTGACAATGTCGGTAAAGAACATCGAAGGCGTCATCTTGTTGAAGCCGAAGCGCTGGTCTACTACAAAGGATTTGTAGTAGTCGAAAGGCAATTCAATCACAGAGCTGACGAGGAAGGCAGTCAGGATCACCAATGCGCCGCGAATGATCTCGCTCTCAGCCAGCACGCCGCGCCATGTCTCGTCTATGAGCATCAGGCCGCCGCCTATGGTCAGAACCGCAAGCAGTATCGCCTGGGCAATACTTTCAGCAATGACTAAACGGGTCTTGGCAGTTGAGTAATCAGCTGCTTTCTGATGGGCGTCAAGGCTGATGCTACTTGCAAATGCAGGCGGCACCTGATTGCGATTGGACTGGATGTGGCTGACATGACGACGGCCCAGCCAAATGCGGGTGAGGGTGGTAATGACGAGAAGTGCAACAAATACGGTAGTAAGGGTGGAAGCCATGTTTTAAGGGTTTTCAGTTAAACTAATAACATTATAGAAGCATCGCTGGGTGGAAGGTTCACCAATCGCGGTATATCAGATAATTTTAATGGAAATCATGATGGCACTGAATAACGACAACCTGATCTGGCTGGATATGGAAATGAGCGGGTTATCACCTGACAACGATCGCATCCTCGAACTCGCCGCAGTGGTGACTGATGCGGAACTGAATGTACTGGGTGAATCGCCAGTCCTGGTTGTGCACCAATCTGATGCTGTTCTGGACGGAATGGATGCATGGAACAAGGGAACCCATGGCCGCTCCGGCCTGATTGATAAGGTAAAAGCCTCCACACTGAATGAAGAGGCCGCTACTGAGCAGATGGTCGCTTTTCTCAAGGAATATGTACCGGCAGGCAAATCTCCGATGTGCGGCAACTCAATTTGCCAGGATCGACGATTCATGGCGAAATATATGCCCAATTTAGAGGCATATTTCCACTACAGAAACCTGGATGTCAGTGTATTCAAAGAGCTGGCAAGACGCTGGAAACCAACGGTTTATTCCGGTTTCAAGAAGGCCAGCAAGCATGAGGCATTGGCTGATATTTATGAATCAATTGAAGAGCTTAAGTACTATAGGGAACATTTTATCAAGCTCGATTAATGGCATTCAGAAATGATGTTCAGGGCAAAAAAGTGGGTGCGACTAGCGCACCCGAAGGGAGGAGAAGTAAAGCTTTGGAGAAAGCTCGCTTATACATAAGCATTAAGCGTGCCAAACTAAAGCTTTATCTAGGCTGTAATTTACGCAATGTTTATTGCAGAAATAAGAAAAAAGCCTGAAACATTTGTGTCAGGCTTTTTTAACGGACTTGGTTTAACGGGCGGCTAACAGACGGCTAGCGAGGCTGATTCAGAAGTTGTTCGTAGAGTGTCATGTATTCCTGGGCGCTATGGGTCCATCCCAGGTCCTGTCGCATACCGTTGCGCTGGATCTTGCGCCAGGACTTGTCATCACGATAGTAGGTCAAGGCACGTTCAATCGTCAGTAAAAGCTGTGCAGAGTCTGTGCCGGGCATGATAAAGCCTGTAGCTGTGCCGTTCCTCAGGCTCTCATCATTGGTATCTGTAACCGAGTCCGCCAGTCCGCCGGTATGGGTAACGATTGGCGGGGTGCCGTAGCGAAGTCCATACATCTGATTCAGGCCGCAGGGTTCAAAACGGGAAGGCATGATGAAAATATCCACACCAGCCATGATCTGGTGCGATAACGGTTCGTTATAACCAATAGTGACGCCGACCTGTTCGGGATAATTCTGAGCCAGTATTCTGTAGCCTTGTTCCATCTGGAGCTCGCCACCGCCTAGGAGTGCGATCTGGCAACCGTCCTGCAGTACGCGGTCTGCTACAGAGAGGAACATATCCAACCCTTTTTGGTGCGTAAGCCGGCTGACGACACCTAGCAGGGGTATGTCTGCTTCCACTTTCAGGCCGAGCTGGGTTTGTAGCGATTTTTTGACAGCCTTTTTCCCGGCCAGGTGTTCAGCATCATAGTTTTTTGCCAGATAAGGGTCCGTTGCAGGGTTCCACTCCTGGGTCTCTATCCCATTCAGGATGCCCTTGGTCTCGTGCTGGCGGCTTGCCAGCAAACCTTCCAGACCAAAGCCGAATTTGCTGGTTTGAATCTCCTGCGCATAAGTCGGGCTGACTGTCGTGATCGTATCTGCGTAATAGATGCCGGCTTTGAGAAATGATAGTTGATGATGATACTCAACTCCGTGCATCTGATAGCTTTCTGTGGGTAGCCATAAGCGCTCGACCCATTCGGCAGGAAAGCATCCCTGGAAGGCGAGATTGTGCAGGCTGATGACGGATTTGGCCTGTGATGAGTTCGGCATGTAGTGCATGAACGCCGGTGTCAAGCCACTCTGCCAGTCGTTGCAATGGACGATATCAGGCGACCAGTCACTCACAGGGCTATCGCTGCAGCTCAACACTGCCGCAATACGGGAGAGTATGCCGAATCGCAGCGCATTATCTTCCCATTCCCGCCCGCTGGCATCAGCGTAAGGGCTGCCGGAACGTTGGTACAGGCTTGGGCAGTCAATGACCATGACTGGCACTTGAGTCTCAGGCATACTGCCGATCAGCAAATTGGCTGAGCCGATCAGGGGCAGGTTGCCGATATGCGCCAGGTGCCGCGGATTCTGTATTTTCTCCAGGACCTGTGTATAACCCGGCAGCAGAATGCGAATGTCCGCCCCTATGCCCTGAAGCGCTGCGGGAAGTGAGCCGCTGACATCGGCGAGTCCGCCGGTTTTGATGAGTGGATAAGCTTCAGAAGTTACAAATAGGATACGCACTGATAAAGTACCTGGGTGATGATTGTTATTATTCTGTGAGTCGAAGATGGCTGAAGCTCTAAATTTTGATTGAGTCAATTTTCGCGCTTCATCATACTGAGGTGTTATCAGCGAATCAAGCAGGGTTTATCGAGTTGGGGAAAATGATGGGAACGAGCGGTTTTATCGCGGTCGGCGTCGGTGCAGCATTAGGCGCTTGGGCCAGGTGGGGTCTGGGTCTTTTACTGAATGCGGTTCATCCTGCCATTCCATTGGGAACATTGGCAGTGAACCTGATAGGCGGCTACCTGATTGGTGTTGCCCTGGCGATTTTTTCCGGTGAGCATTCCATTCCGCCAGAAATACGCTTATTGGTCACGACTGGTTTCCTTGGCAGCCTGACCACGTTCTCGGCCTTTTCCGCGGAATCTTTCGATCTGCTATCGCGCGCGCAGTATGGCTGGGCTTCGGTGCATATTCTGAGCCATTTGATCGGCTCGCTCATCATGACAGCGCTCGGCTTTCTGACCATACAAATGATGCGCCAGTAGCTATTTCATTCCCGGCAGTTCAGTTGTTGGCAGAATCCCGGATCAAACATCCTGATTTAACTAGCCTTTTCTGCAGGAATTGCTTATAATCGCGGACTTTTCAACCTTGGCTCATCATCACGCATAAATGAGAGCCTGCCAATCCAAAAGGAGTATCTATGCGACATTATGAAGTGGTCTTTATCGTCCACCCGGATCAGAGTGAACAAGTACCAGCGATGATCGAGCGTTATCGCACATTGGTGACATCCAACGGTGGTGCCATGCACCGCCTTGAAGACTGGGGCCGTCGTCAACTGGCTTACCCGATCCAGAAAATCCACAAAGCACATTACGTGCTGATGAACATTGAATGTAACCAGGCTGTGCTGGATGAGCTTGAACTGGCATTCAAGTTCAACGATGCTGTTCTCCGTCACCTCACGATGGCAACCAAGTCTGCCGTTACTGAGCCTTCCCCGATGATGAAGGAAGAGAAGTCGAAGTCAGTACTGAGCAAGGATGCTGTCAAGGAAGCGCCTGCAGCAGAGGAAGCTTCCGCTTAATTGAATAAGCTAGTGTTGAGTGGGGAAGTCGTGCAATTAGAGCCGCTTCGCTACACACCAGCAGGTTTGCCGTTGTTGAGTTTTGTGGTGCGCCATGTTTCAGAGCAGATTGAAGCCGAAACAAAACGCAAGGTTGAATGTGAAATGGCAGTCATGGCGATAGGCAATATCGCCAACCAGGCCAAGAGCATTCAGCTGGCCAGCCAGGTTAAATTAGCCGGGTTTATCGCAAAACGAAGCCTGAAAAGCACACAACTGGTATTACATTTAAATGCATTAGAGATTATTTAAAGGATTACTAACATGGCACGTGATATGTTTAAACGCCGCCGCTACTGCCGTTTTTCAGCAGAGGGCATTAAAGAAGTAGATTACAAGGATGTGGATCTGTTGAAGGATTTCATCACGGAAAACGGCAAGATCATTCCTGCACGTATTACCGGCACCAAAGCCAAGTACCAACGTCAGTTGACATCAGCAGTGAAGCGCGCACGTTTTCTCGCTTTACTTCCATACACTGACAAGCACTAAGAGGGAGCGATCATGCAAGTTATCTTATTAGAAAAAGTCGTCAACCTTGGTAATCTGGGTGATGTTGTTAAGGTTAAAGATGGCTATGGCCGTAATTTCCTGATTCCACAAGGTAAAGCCAAGCGTGCAACTGAAGCCAACAAGGCTGAGTTCGAAGCGCGTCGCGTCGAGTTGGAGAAGCAACAGGCTGCTTTGTTGACCGCAGCGCAAGCGCGTGGCGAAAAGCTGGCTGGTTACTTGTTGCAAGTTTCACAAAAGGCTGGCGTCGATGGTCGTTTGTTCGGTTCCGTCACCAATGGCGACATTGCTGACGCACTGACCGCGCAAGGTTTTGAAGTGGTCAAGTCGGAAATCCGCTTGCCGGAAGGCCCATTGAAAACTGTTGGTGACCATCCGGTCAGCATCGCCTTGCATCATGATGTTCTGGTTGAAATCACTGTATCAGTATTGGGCGAAGCTGCTTAATCACTGAAAATGCAATAGATAAAAAAGGCTGCTCGATGCAGCCTTTTTTATTGCGTATATTTCTGGGCTGGAACTCCTTACGCATTATCCGGTGCTATATAATTCGTCGTTATGGCTGACGACTCACTCGAATCACTAAAACTACCCCCGCACTCCGTTGAGGCCGAGCAATCCGTGCTTGGCGGCTTGCTGCTTGAAAATGAAGCACTCGACAAGATCGCGGATATTCTTACTGCAAGCGATTTTTACCGGCATGACCACCGCCTGATCTATGAGCATATCGGTAAGCTGATAGAACATAACAGGCCTGCAGATATCGTCACGGTAGCTGAATCCCTCGACAACGCTGCCGAGCTGTCTGCCGTAGGTGGCCTGGCCTATCTCGGCGCTTTGGCGCAAAACACACCAACTGCCGCGAATATCCGGCGTTATGCCGAAATTGTCCGTGAACGGGCGATCATGCGGAAGCTGGTGGAAGTCGGTTCCGGTATCGCAGAGAGTGCATACAGCCCGCAAGGGCGGGATGCCCAGCAACTGCTGGATGAAGCCGAATCCAGGATTTTCCAGATTGCCGAAGGCGGCAAGCGCAGCACGGAAGGCTTTCTTGATATCAAGGTGCTGTTGCCGCAAGTCGCAGACCGTATCGACCAGCTATTCCAGCGTGACAACCAGAGCGATGTCACAGGCGTCCCGACCGGATTTTCTGACCTGGATTCAATGACTTCAGGCTTCCAGCCTGGCGATCTGATTATTGTCGCGGGTCGCCCATCCATGGGTAAAACGGCGTTCTCCTTGAACATCGCCGAAAACGTCGCATTGGATACCGGCTTGCCTGTCGCCGTGTTCTCAATGGAAATGGCCGCTACGCAGCTGGCGATGCGTATGATCGGTTCGGTAGGGCGCCTGGATCAGCATCGCATGCGTACTGGCCGACTCGAGGATGAGGACTGGGTCAGGCTTACAACAGCGCTTGGCAGGTTGAATGAAGCACCGATTTTTATCGATGAGGGCGCTGGCCTGAATTCATTTGATGTTCGCGCGCGCGCCAGGCGTTTACACAGACAGACCGGCAAACTGGGCTTGATCGTCATCGACTATTTGCAGTTGATGTCGGGTGCATCCGGCCGTCAGAGCGAGAATCGTGCAACCGAGATATCGGAGATTTCACGATCACTTAAATCCCTGGCGAAAGAGCTGGATGTGCCCGTAGTCGCCCTTTCCCAGCTCAATCGTAGCGTTGAACAGCGCCCTGACAAGCGCCCGGTAATGTCCGATTTGCGTGAATCCGGTGCGATTGAGCAGGATGCTGACTTGATTCTCTTCATTTACCGCGACCAGGTTTACAATCCGGACTCGCCTGATAAAGGCACCGCCGAAATCATCATTGCCAAGCAGCGTAATGGTCCAATCGGCCGCGTCAGGCTGACTTTCCTCGGCGAGCATACGCGCTTCGAAAACTTCACATCTTCGGATGCCTATTAATCCATGCGTCCGATTCTTGCCACGATAGACCACAGCGCGTTACGCCATAACCTCGACATTGTGAAGTCTTTGGCACCGCAATCGAGGGTGATGGCGGTAGTCAAGGCCAATGCTTATGGCCATGGCTTGCTGCGTGTGGCTCAAGGCATCAATCAAGTCGATGGATTTGCGGTATTGGGTCTGGAAGAAGCGGTTTTCTTACGTGAGTCTGGATTTAACCAGACGATACTGATGCTTGAAGGTGTCTTCAACCCGGGTGAATTAAATGAGGCATCAAGTGCCGAGGTCAGCCTTGTGATTCATAATGAAGAACAGGTCCTGATGCTGGAAGCGGCTAAGCTGACCCGTCCAGTATCCGTGTTTGTCAAAATGAATACCGGCATGAATCGTCTCGGGTTCAGGCCGGAACATTATGCAGAGGCCGTCAAACGCTTGGGAGCCTGTAAGAATGTCGATCAGATTACATTGATGACGCATTTTGCGACGGCTGATGACAGTGCAGGGGTTTCCCAGCCTTTGGCTATCTTTCGCAAGAATACCGAGGCCATGGCTTATCCAGCTTCACTGGCTAATTCTGCTGCCATACTGCGCCATCCGGAAACGCATGCGGACTGGGTTCGTCCTGGCATTATGCTTTATGGCGCGACGCCAGTTTCCGGTACGCCAGCCCAGTCCTACAAATTACGCCCGGTCATGACGCTCAATAGTGAAATTATTGCTATTCAGGATCTTAACGCTGGCGAGAGCGTTGGTTACGGCCAACGGTTTACCGCTGACAAAAACACTCGGGTCGGTATTGTGGCTTGCGGCTATGCGGACGGTTATCCTCGCCATGCCCCCAATGGCACTCTAATCGCAGTCAATGGCAAGCGGACGCGAACCCTGGGGCGTGTGTCGATGGATATGTTGTTTGCAGATATCACGGATATCCCTGAAGCCTCGATAGGCAGCCCGGTCGAGTTATGGGGCGGGCAGGTGCCTGTAGATGAGGTTGCCGAGGCTTCCGGCACGGTTGGATATGAATTGTTGTGCGCGCTGGCAGCGCGTGTACCTGTGCAGGTTGTGGGGTAATGGCTAAAGCGAAAACGGTATACACCTGTACGGAATGTGGCGGGCAATCTCCCAAATGGCAAGGCCAGTGTCCCAGTTGCAATGCCTGGAACACCCTGGTTGAAACGATTGCAGAAACGCCCGCTGCCAACCGCTATGCTGCATTGGCAGAAACTACCGGCTTGCAAAAACTGGCCGATGTCGAAGCGGCAGAAATTCCGCGCCAGACATCCGGCATCAGTGAGTTTGACCGCGTGCTGGGCGGCGGGCTTGTGGCGGGCGGTGTCGTGCTCATAGGCGGCGATCCGGGCATCGGTAAATCGACTTTGTTGCTTCAGGCCTTATGCCATGTAGGCAAAGAGAGAAAAGCGCTGTATGTCAGTGGTGAAGAGTCCGCTCAGCAGATTGCCATGCGGGCCAAGCGCCTTGGGCTGGATGCCAGCCCGATCGATTTGCTTGCCGAAATTCAGCTGGAGAAGATTCTGGCGATTCTCCAAAGCCACAAGCCTGATATTGCCGTCATCGATTCAATCCAGACCGTTTATTCAGAAGCCTTGCAGTCCGCGCCGGGCTCAGTGGCTCAAGTGCGCGAATGTTCGGCCCAGCTGACACGGGCAGCCAAGCAGCTTGGCATCACTGTCATCCTAGTCGGCCATGTCACCAAGGAAGGCTCATTGGCAGGACCTCGTGTGCTGGAACATATTGTTGATACGGTACTGTATTTCGAGGGAGACCCAAACTCCAGTTTCCGCCTGATTCGTGCCTTCAAGAACCGTTTTGGCGCAGTGAACGAGTTGGGTGTATTCGCCATGACGGAAAAAGGGCTGCGAGAAGTCAGCAATCCTTCGGCTTTATTCCTGTCGCACCATGCAGAAGAAGTTGCCGGTTCTTGTATCACTGTCACGCAAGAGGGTACCAGGCCGCTTCTGGTTGAAGTTCAGGCATTGGTCGATGAGGCGCATGCACCTAACCCGAAAAGACTTTGTGTGGGTCTGGAACAGAACCGGCTGGCCATGTTGTTGGCTGTCTTGCACCGTCATGCCGGCGTTGCCTGTTTTGATCAGGATGTCTTTGTCAATGCGGTAGGCGGGGTCAAGATCTCAGAACCGGCAGTCGACCTTGCCGTTATATTAGCAATTGTATCTTCTTTAAAAAACAAAGCATTAAATAATAAACTTATAGTATTCGGTGAAGTCGGCCTGGCTGGTGAAGTGCGCCCTGTGCAACGCGGCCAGGAACGCTTGAAAGAAGCTGCCAAGCTTGGATTCACGCATGCCATCGTTCCCAAATCCAATCTGCCGAAGCAGGCTATCGCCGGCATCAGGGTGGTGGGCGTTGAGCGCCTGGAACAAGCGCTCAACGAATTGCGCAATAATAGTTAGTTAGACCAGCTTCTTGTGCTATTAGCTGCCTTGACTTCTGATCCAGGCAATCACTTGAAGTAACTCATCAGGCGATAAGCCATTGCTGGGGTCTGTAGGATCCATCAAACCCTTGCCTTTTGCGCTCATGCCGCCATCGGTACCAGCCCAGGTGATTTCGAACATGCCTTTATCTTCGGCGCTCTTGGCGTGATTGTAGCGGGGACCAGTCAAGCCGTGAGCAGTCTGTCCTTGAGCATTGCTGCCATGGCACTGGTTACATGAATAGAGATGGTAGATTTTTTTACCGTTTTCAATGGCTTTCTTGTCGCCGATATAGGGGTTTTTGCCACTGGACATGAATTGCTTGGCCTGCGGAGTATCAAAATACTCGGGTTTTATCTTGAGAGCGCTGCCCTTGCTATCGGTGAAATTGATCGTATCGCGGGCCGATGCTATCTGGCTTACGCTAATGGTGCCGATAGTCAGACCGAGCATCAGTAAGCATCCAACAGTTAATTTATAGGTTTTGATATGCATATCGCCTCCTCCAAATCAATGCTACGAACTTATGTGATGACCGTTACATGCAAGAAGTTCATTAGCCGCATAAGCGCTCTATGCATTCATCATCGATTCAGGCTGAATATTAACCATTTAACTTAAATGGTTAATATTCAATAAGTTGATGAAATATTGTCAATTACGTCACTAAACTTGAGCCAAATCTTGGATATTTATCCAAATACAATGATCTTCATCCTATATGTTTATGTATATCAATAAGATAGTAATTTTTATGTGGCAGGAATACATCTTGCAATCATCAGCCTGTTCAGTATTTGATATTGAGAATAATGATGATTGCAAAATCGAATTGTTGCCGATACAGCAATCGAGATGGTTTAAAGAACTCGCCCGGCTTTACGCTCATAGAGATGGCAACGGTACTGATTATCATCAGTTTGCTGATCTTCGGCGTGTTGAATGGTTATGAGCTTGTCCTGAGAGCCAAGGTCAAAAAGCTGAATCAGGAATTTATCGGTATTCAGACGCTGATTTATAGCTATCAGGGTAAGTTTCGAACCCTGCCTGGCGATGATCCGATGGCGGATAAACGATTCCCTGGAGGCGTCCTGGCATCGGATATTGCTCTTTTAGGGAATGGCACTATCAATGGCGGATGGAACTCAGAAGACAGTGGTGATGAGTCGTTCCTGATCTGGCAGCATTTGAGGCTGGCTGGAGTCGCCGGCGGAGAGACCGGTTTCGGCTCTGCAACTGAAAAACGGAGTTATCTGCCTAAAAATATCCTGGGCGGCCGAATAGGTTTGCAGGGCGTGCACGGGTTCAGTCAGTCGGGCATAACTGATATTGGTGTGCTTAATGCACTAGTGGCTTGTAGCGATGAAATACCAGGGAAATTGGCCAAAATGATGGATGTTGCTCTGGACGATGGGCAAACGCATTCTGGCGCGATACGTGCTATTCAGCTCGGCAACATGCCGGGTGTATCTGCACAGACATCTGCGATAGTGGATGACATGCAGTACACCGTCTGCATGAGCTTTTAAACTTAAATGAATAACTGTCCTTGCTCGTTTCTGCTGTCTGGGCCTAGAAGGTAGAGAAGCAGCGCCATGAAATGCTGATCGCCAGGCAAGCTGGTATGAACCTCTCCCGGATGGCTTTTCTTGCGTTGCGGCGACTGTATTGCTCCGGGTATCGCAGCATTGAATCTCACCTGGGGGTATTGCTCCAATTCCAGGGACCAGGTCTGCATTAAATGCTCCACTGCCTTTTTGCTGATGCCATGCGCGCCCCAATATGCAGATGCTTCGTGACCTGCTGTGCTTGAGACGAAAACCACGGACGCGTCTTGCGCCATTTTGAGTAATGGCAGGCAGGCATTAGTCAGCGCAAAAGGCGCTGTGACATTGACTTTGAACATGCGCTCAAACTCTTTTGCCGTATGAATCTCGAGCGGCGCCAGGCGATCAAAGTGTGCGGCGTTATGCAAAATGCCATCAAGCCTGCCAAGTTGCTGGTAAATACCTTCAGCAATCGCCTTGTAATCATCCTCACTGGCCTTTTCCATATCCAGCGGAAAGATGAAAGGCTCAGGTGAGCCGGCAGCCAGAATCTCGTCGTAGACCGCTTCGAGTTTCTTTTGCCTGCGGCCGGCCAGAACAACGGTTGCACCACGCCGGCCAAAAGCCAATGCAGCGGCACGGCCAAGCCCTTGTCCTGCACCCGTGACAAAAATCACCCGATCCTTCAGGCTGTTTTGAGCAGCTTGCTTGTTGTTTTCAAATACTTTAGTCGACATGCAGAGGCTTTCTTTTCAGATACTTTGGATAATGGCTTTTGCTGCGCTCGCACCGCTTATGGCAGCGCCTTCAATCGTGGCAGGGTAATCTCCTGCAACATAATCGCCGGCAAGATAGAGATTCGGGATACTGGTCATCATCTGCGGTCTCTCCAGGTTAACCGAGCAAGCAAAGGTCGCACGTTTTTCCGTGATGACTTTGTGCCACGAAGGCTTGCTCAGCACAGTAGCCAGCTCGGGGAATGCACTGCCAAGTTCATCGGCGACTCTTGCAGCCAGCGCTTCCTGGGTTAAACCCTGATGTTCACCTTCTGCACTAATGACTACAGCGACCAGGCCATGCTGGCCATAGAGCCGGCCACGATCAAATACCCATTGGCTTAGACCGTCTGTCAGTCCTGTCATAGGTCGAGGCAGCTCGATATGCTCTGCGTACTGTAAATAAATCGTGCAAATCGGCTGGTATTGCATCGCCTTGCAATTCGCCCTGGCTGATTCAAGTGCCGGTAGATTCTTCGTGATATCTGCCAGGCGGAAGGGCGAAACCGCCAGAACCAGGTGGCTGAATTTTGATACGGTTCCATCGGCAGCCGTTACTGAAAATTGCAGACCATCCTGTTCAATGCCCTCGACACACATACCGGTTTTGACCAGGCCACCGTTTTTAGTGATGAAATCAGCTAAAGGCATTGCCATCAGTGCGGAGAGATCCAGTCTCGGCAACAACATATCGCTATCGGATTTTGCCTTGGAAAAGCTATCGCGCAATACATTCAGAAACACCTGGGCGCTGGCGCTGGCTAAGGGTGTATTCAATGCAGCAAGACAAAGCGGTTCCCACAACAGCTTGGTCAATTTTACCGATTGACCGCGAATCTTGAGTAGTTCGGCTAGTGCGGCATCCTGTTTGAGCTTGAAGCCGATGAGTTTCATCCATGCCATGAAACGGATAGCGCACCAGCGCTCATGCCAGGAAATGCCTTTTGCATGGATCAAGCCTGCGAGAATATGTAATGGGGCAGGCAGGAGGTTACAGGCTCGCAGTTCAAAATCCGGTTGCATGGTGAGTTGTAGCGGCAATCTCAGGAGGACTTGATTTTCCGCTACACCTGCGAGTTTCAGCAGGCTTAAGGTCTCGCTGTAAGCACCCAGTAAAATATGCTGGCCGTTATCCATGGATTGGCCTTTCCACTGGATGCCACGAGCACGCCCGCCCAGTTGCGGGCTGGTTTCAAACAGTGTGACAGGGATATGCTGTTCGGCCAGCCTGGCGGCGGCTGCCAAACCAGCGCATCCACCGCCAATGACAGCTACATGCGCCACTTTTCAGTTAAACCCTGATCCAGGTTGTCCACGCCAGCCAAAGTTTGCGCAATGGTGTAAGTGAAGTTCTGGCGTTGAGTACTTTTTGTGCGCCATCTGCTTTAATCTCGCGCAACAGGGTGCGATAGATAGCCGTCATGATCAGCCCCGTGCGTTGCGGTTTGCGGTCTTCCTCCGGCAATTCATTGAGGGCGCGATCATAAAAACCCTCGGCACGCTCAATCTGAAAATCGAGCAGCTTCTGAATCTGTTCGGATTCCTTGCATTGCAGGATGTCTTCTTCCGATACGCCAAACTGTGCCAGTTCTTCCAAGGGCAGGTAGATTCGGTTACGCCTGGCATCTTCCCCGACATCACGAATGATATTGGTCAGTTGGAAAGCCATGCCCAGATCGTGTGCATATTTAAGCGTATCCCGATTGCTGTAGCCGAAAATGGAGGCCGAGAGCAGGCCGACCACGCTGGCAACCCGGTAGCAATACAGCTGCAACTGCTTGAAGTCCTGGTAGCGATTGAATTCAAGATCCATCTCCATGCCGTCGATGATCTCTTGGAAATGTTCTGCGCTTAAGCCGTAGTTCTGGACAGCTGGAGCCAATGCTTTTGTTACCGGGTGCTGTGGCTGGTTTTTGTACAGGTTATCGATTTCGGCACGCCACCAGCTCAGTTTAGTGCGGGCTATCTGCAGATCGGTGCATTCGTCGGCAATGTCATCGACTTCGCGACAAAAGGCATAAAGTGCGGTGATGGCCTCGCGTCTTGGCTTGGGTAAGAACAGAAAACTATAGTAAAAACTGGAGCCGCTGGCAGCGGCTTTTTCCTGGCAATATTCTTGTGGGCTCATCTTTTTGTCACGGCTCTGTAAAGCATGTATCCCCAATCCCAGGACTTGAGGACAGGGCGCTGATTGAACATATCGCCGCGTGATTTGTGCAGCTTCTGCAAGATACGCTCGCCACCTGCGATGATGGTACGCATCTCCAGGCCGATGCGGCCAGGTAACACCAGGCCTAGTGGTGCGCCGGATTGGAGCAGTTTTCTTGCGCGATTGATCTCGAACTCCATGAAAAGCCCCCATGTGCCAGCCGTGTTGGCGTTGGCAATCTGGCTCTCTTCGATCTTGTATTTGCGCATTTCGTCTTGCGGGAAATAAATGCGATCTTTTTTGTAGTCGATCGCGACATCCTGCAGGAAATTGATGATTTGCAGTGATGAGCAAATGGCATCCGACATGCCGATATTGCGCGGTGTGGCCATGCCATAGAGATGCAGCAGCAAGCGGCCGATGGGATTGGCAGATCGGCGGCAATAGTCGATGACCTCGCCAAAATCAGCGTAGCGTGTCTTGGTGACATCCTGGCTGAAAGCATCGAGCAAATCATAAAAAGGCGCCAAAGGCAGTTGATGTTGCTCGATAGTGGATTGCAGGCCCACGAAAAATTCGGTTTCCGGCGTGGTCTTGTCGCGGATTCTATCGAGTTCAAGGCGAAAACCATCGAGTAGCGACAATCGTTGTTCCGCACTGAGATCGCCCTCATCGGCAAAGTCATCCGCCTGGCGCGCAAAGGAATAGATCATGCCTATCGGTTTGCGCAGGCGCATGGGCAGCAGAGCCGAAGCGACAGGAAAGTTTTCATAATGGCTTTGTGCAAGGGCGAGGCTATCCCTGGCCATTGCCTGTGAATTTTGGGTATTCATATCGGGCCTAAGTATGCCACAAATCAGGCTGCTCGGCCTGCACGGTCGAAGGTGATTGCCTGAACTTTACGTTACAATCCCGAGTATCAAGTTTCAAGGAAAACCCATGCTCGGTATTATCGGCGGCACCGGCCTGACACAATTGGCCAATCTGACAGTCATCAAACGTCAGATCATTCGCACACCCTATGGTGAACCATCAGCCCCTCTGGTATTTGGTGAAGTTGGCGGACGCGAGGTGGTCTTTCTCGCGCGTCACGGAGGCGGCCATACCATTCCGCCGCATGCAGTCAATTATCTTGCAAATCTGTGGGCCCTGCACTCGGAAGGCGTAAAACATATTGTCGCTGTCGCCACAGTCGGAGGCATTCATCCCGACCTGGGCCCGGGCCGTATTGCATTGCCGGATCAAATTCTTGATTACACATATGGCCGCAAAAACAGCTTTCATGATGGGCAGGAACTACCGGTCAGGCATATTGACTTTACCGAGCCCTATAGCGCAGAAATACGCAATCTCATCAAAAAGGCCGCCATGCAGGCCAATGAATCAATTGTCGATGGCGGGGTCTATGCAACAGTACAAGGCCCTCGGCTTGAGACGGCGGCAGAGATCAACCGTCTGGAGCGCGACGGCGCCACTATGGTAGGAATGACAGGCATGCCGGAAGCTGCCCTTGCAAGAGAATTGGATATTGAATATGCAGCCATCTGCCCCGTAGCAAATCACGCAGCAGGGCGGGGCAGCAGTTTGCACGGCATCAGTTACGACGATATCGGCATCGTATTGGCAGAGACCATGCAGCGCGTGCGTCATTTATTGGAACAAGTGGTGGTGTTACATGGCGATTAGAACTGTACTACGCATGGGTGACCCCTTATTGCTGCAGAAAGCTGCGCATGTTGAGCAGTTCGATACGCCGGAATTACATGCCTTGATCCAGGATATGGAAGATACCATGGCACACATGAACGGCGCTGGCATAGCCGCTCCCCAGATCGGGGTGAGTTTGCGCGTAGTGATTTTTGGTGTCGGCGCCAACCCGCGCTATCCCGATGCGGAGCAGGTGCCATATACCGTCCTGATCAATCCTGTGTTGAGCCCTGTTGGCGAGAATATGGAAGATGGGTGGGAAGGGTGCCTGTCTGTGCCCGGCATGCGCGGGATTGTTCCAAGGCATGAACGTTTGCATTACACGGGCTTTGATCAATATGGCAAGCCAATAGATCGCCTGGTCAGCGGATTCCATGCCCGCGTTGTGCAGCATGAATGTGATCACCTGGATGGTATTCTTTATCCCATGCGCATCAAGGATCTTGCCAGTTTTGGGTATACCGATGTTTTGTTTCCCGGGCAGGAATTACAAGACGACTGAAATTTGTTCTGGTAAAATGCGCGCTGCTCTGAAGTAAGCAGCATATTCAAAGTCATCAAATGGTTTAAACATGCAGTATGGATGTTATGTTTAAGCCATCTCAAGATGGAAGCGTGGCCGAGTGGTTGAAGGCAACAGTCTTGAAAACTGTCAAGGGTTTACGCCCTTCGTGAGTTCGAATCTCACCGCTTCCGCCAATAAAACGCAGACTGGTACTACCTTTCAAAACCGCGGTTTTCCTTGTGCCGGTTTCGTATCCAAAACCATCGAATTCATTTTATCCGGCCCTTTGAATAAGCTTCCAGAAAAAATATAACCAGGGCATACAAACTGATTGTTTGTGAGTCTATTTGCCTTTAGAAACAAAAAGTGGCTCACATTCCTTGTGAGCCACTTTTTGTGCTGCGTTTTGCTGTATCTCAATTAGCAAAAGGCTGAGGGCGCGTAGTCTTGTCTGAAGACGGATGCAATTGTGGAATCACGAATGATGGCTGATCGCCGGTCAATGTTTTCAGGAATGCGACGATTTGAGCGTTTTCATCATCGGTAAACTTCTTGCCGAGCTGTAAACGTCCCATGGTATCCACTGCCTGAGTTAGTGTATCCGCCTCACCGTCATGGAAGTACGGATAGGTCAGCTCCACATTACGCAGTGTGGGTACCTTGAAGTTGAAACGGTCCGCGTCATTGCCTGTTACAGCAGATCGGCCTTCAGCCGGGCTGGTAGCATGGTAGGGTTCAACTACGCCCATTTTCTGGAAGGAGTTGCCACCAACCGCCTCACCATTATGGCAAGCAACACAGCCACTATTCTTGAAGAGGTTATAGCCAGCCAACTCTGTTGGGCTAATGGCATTCTTGTCGCCTTTCAGCCATTGGTCAAAACGAGAGTTCGGTGTGACCAGGGTTTCTTCAAAGGCCGCAATTGCCAAAGTCACTTCGTTAATCGTGATTTCCTCTGTACCGAAGGCTTCCTGGAATTCGGCAACATATCCGGGAATCGAGCGCAACATATCGACTGCTAGTTCATGAGTAAACGCCATTTCGCCTGGATTGGCAATCGGGCCGCCAGCTTGCTCTTTCAAGTCTGCAGCACGACCATCCCAGAATTGAGCCAGATTAAGGCTGGAATTCAAAACAGTAGGGGAGTTGATCGGGCCTTTGGACCAATTGTGGCCAATCGACGTCTTCAGGTTATCGGTACCTCCCATGGAAAGGTTGTGACAGGAGTTGCAAGAGATAAACCCTGACTTTGAAAGGCGCGGATCGAAGTACAGTTTCATACCCAAGTCGACATATTTCGGGGCGGTAACTTTGGCCGGCTGAATTGGTTTGATCGGCTCATCGAGCAGCGCTACTTGATTTGACGCTTCGACTTGAGCGGCTTGAGTCGAATTTTCATCTGGGGGAGTTTTATCCGTACACCCCGTTACTATTGCGGCTAACCCCAGCATTGTGACTATCAGTTTCTTGTTCATACAGACCCTTTCATTAATGTTCAATATGAAAGGTATAGCATTGACAACGAGGTGTTTTGATCCATGTCAAAAGATCTGGCTGAATCGCTAGGAATCGTGAATTTACAATGATTAGCCGTTGCTAAAAACGTATATTCAAATCCACGCGAAAGCGGTTGCCATCTTGCGGCGTGGTAATTGAATCCACGATAAACAATCGGTTGTTGATATCCACGTTTTTGCTCATCCAGTAACGAAAACCTATTTCATGGCCTTTAAGGTTGCTGACGTCACTTTGTCGATCTGCTCCCCAGCGCACCCAATTTGATTGGGCATATGCGGAATTGATCGCCAATTTCTCGATATACGCTACATATAAGCCACTTGCCATCTGCCGGCACCGTCTGTGTCAGTGATGGTGCTGCCTAATGCCGTTGATACTGTGAAACCGTCTTTAGCTTTGCTGAACCCGGCCGTTACGGGGTCGCTATCGTTACTTGAGTAATTGGCAAAATTCCGAATCAGGTCTGCGCCGAAGCGGATGAAGTTGGCATCGAGAAACCCTGGCTGAATCGACTTCTCTGCCTCTATGGAAGCTATCCCAATCTTGTAATCGCGATTCCCATTGCCATCGATAAGATATTTGGTATCTCCAGAGCCATTGAGATGGAAGTATCCTGCACTGGCTGTCATCTTCCAGTTCTCATTTAGTCTATGATCAACAACTAACTGTGCGGCTGCCAGTTGGCCGGAAAAGTCGATTGCGCCATCCGGCAGCACAAAATAGCCGGAGCGTAATTGCACTTCTGTGGCTTGGGCTTCGTGCAGGGCAAGCTGCACGTAGCCACCAGCAATGGTGGCATTGTCGTTCCAGAACATTTCATTGTTATTGTGCCGCCAGAAGGGAAAAGTGTTGCGGCCTAACCATCCTTCAATCTGGTCGGATTTTCCTTGGATGAACCATTGGTCCATTACCACGCTGAAATCATCAGGCTCATTGCCATTGAGATCAAGCAGTGTGATATTGGTGGATTGCTGGCTGAATTTAGGCCCGGTTCTGGCTCGGGCCTGTGCTGTGAAATGTTCGCTGAATTTGTAGCGGGCTCCCAGTCGTGCGCGTAGCCGGATGCGATCACGATCCTCTCTTTTTCGCCCCGATTCATCCACTGAGTCGAAATCAGATTCCAGACGCAGGCGTGTATCCGCAAATAATTCGAATTTGTTTTCTTTTTTGAGTGCAGGTTCGGATTGCGCGCGTGCTTCGGAGTAAGTAAGGCTCAAAGCGAAAGCGGCTGCGGCAATATTGGTTAACGGATAATGCTTGAATATTATTTCTTTGCTGCCAGCCATAAGGTGCTCATTTGCCGATTGGATGATGAGCACCTTATTCCTTGAAGCTTAACTCAAACTGAAATCAGCACCATTCGGTGCTTGCCCGGTCATTAAACTAAGTATGAGGACTTTATAAATCGATACTTTATTCGGAGACAATGAACTGGTTGTGGTCGGTCTTCATATAGAAATTACCCTGCGCATCTATTTTAATGGACCTGATTCTATAGCCTGTTAGCACTGGCTCCGCATACACGAGATTCGCCCCTTCTTTCTTTACCCGGTACAGTGTCATGGCTGCCATACCCGCAATAAAGTAGTCGTTGTCCCAATAGTCATTCTTGCCTGTATCGGCATATTTTGCGATTGCACCGATGCCGACAGATGGCACAAAGGTCATGACCGGCTTCTCGTAACCATCGTGGCTATTGAATTTGTTGCCGTAATAATTCCCCATGCCATCGCGCTCATAGATGGTGCCGTAACTGACAATCGGCCAGCCGTAGTTCTTGCCTTTCTTGACCAGGTTGATTTCATCACCACCCCTTGGGCCGTGTTCTGATAGCCATAGCTCATTGGAATCCCTGTCGTAGAACAAACCGCCGGACGGTGAGCGATGGCCGGTGGAAAAAACTTCAGCACTCAATCTTTGCAGATCAATCTTGATAACCTTGCCTATTGATGTGGTTTTGTCCTGTACACGCTCTGGTTTGGAGAAATCGCCTATACTGAGAAAGAGCGTATTGTTATTTTCTCCAAGTGCCAGTTTCCCGCCTACTTGATGGCCCAGGAAAGGTTCTTTAATAGCGGGCCTGCTTAAGTAGATTTCTCGTTTGAAGATGACCTCATCATTCTCCAGATCAATGCCAAACTCAGAAACAGCCAACCTGGCGCCGTTAAAAGCCTCGTCCCAAGTCGTGTAGGAAACGAATAGCGAATTGCCAATCAGTAGCGAGTCCTTGACCCCTGAGAGGTCTTTACAATAGACGACTTGTTTGGCACTGCTCTCATCTGTAGAGTTTTCGCCGCCAGGGATGAATTTGGTGAGGCTTTTCCCAGGTTTGATTAATTCAAGCTGCTCTTCAAGTTTTGTGAAATAGACTTCGCCGCATTTTGTAATGAAAAGATATTGATTGTCATGCAGCCGCTCAAAAGGGCCGGTGGGGTAGTTGTCCTCGAACGGCAGCTTATAGAGTTTGAGGTTTTGTGTGCCGAATGTGGACGAAATCTTGATCGGATCAGTAGACTCAGGCACGGTAGCATTCTTGAACACATGGATTGGATGGGTTTCGGCAGCTGGCGCTTCCGGAGCTTGATTGTCATTTTCAACAGTTTCACTGGTCTCAGCAGGGGGTTCCTCAGCGGATAATAAGTTGCTGAGCGAGAGTAAAGGGATCAGCAGGAAAACGGCTATATATTTTACAGTTTGGGGCATACCAGACCTTCGGTTTTAAGCTAATTAAGTTTTAAATTGTAATAAAAGTTTAAGGTTTAATTGAACTAAATAAAATAAAACACTGTAATTCATTGAATTTAATAATCAAATAATTTTCATATACTGAGAAGTTTGGGTTTTTTCACATACTCTATGGCTTAGTGTGATAATTAAGGTCTGATTTTAAAGACTGATGAGAGGAGAGCGTAATGGTACCTAAACAAACACTCGATTTAACCGGCAAAGTGGCCCTGGTGACAGGTGGCGCGGTAGGTATTGGTAAGGCATCCGTACTGGCGCTGGGCAGGGCAGGCGCATTCATTGGCGTGCATTATTTCAGTAGTAAGGCAGCAGCGGAATCCTTGCTGGCTGAATTAAAAGCCGAAAATATCAATGCTGTCCTGTTGCAGGGTGACTTGACAGTGGAGGAAGAAGCCAGCCGTGTTGTCGATCAATTGGTGTCCGCAGCAGGAAGATTGGACATTCTGGTCAATAACAGCGGCGGCCTGGTTAAACGTGCCAAGATCGAGGAATGCTCGGTTGAGGTTTGGCGGAAGTCGTTGGATATCAACTCAACCAGTGCTTTTCTGGTAACCAGGAGAGCTATTCCGCATTTACGTGCGACTGGTAGCGGTCGTATTATCAACCTGCTTTCCCTGTCCGTGCAGACCGGCGGTGCTAATGGTGCTGGCGCTTATGCCGGTGGCAAGGGAGCCTTGATGGTGTTTACGCATACCCTGGCAAAAGAACTGGCGCCGCATGTACGTACCAATTCCATCATGCCTGGCACTGTGGAAACCCAGCATCATGAGATACATTCCACCGAGGAGATGCTTGAAGCTTATCGCAAGCAGACTCCGTTGGGCCGCAATACGATGGCAGAAGAAGTGGCGAGTTCAGTGCTGTTTCTTGCCAGCGACATGTCATCGCACATCAACGGCGCATTGATCGATATTAGTGGCGGCAGGTTCCTCCGTTAAAGCTTAATTATAATTATTTATTAATTTCTGCATAAATAAGTGGTGAAAAGGCTTTAATGCTGGGTTAAGATAACAATTCCGAACAATAACTCAAGGGAAGTATCTAATGAATAAAGCAGAACTGATTGAACAAGTCGCTAAAGAAGCAGGTATCAGCAAGGCAGCTGCAGGTAAGGCGATTGATGCATTCACAGATAGCGTTACTTCAGCGCTCAAGGGCGGCGACACTGTAACATTGATTGGTTTTGGTACATTTACCGTTTCTGCACGCGCTGCACGCGTTGGCCGTAACCCACAAACCGGTAAAGAGTTGAAGATCGCAGCACGTAAAGCCCCAGGCTTCCGCGCTGGTAAGGCTCTGAAAGACGCACTCAACTAAGTTTGTTTACAGGCGGATAAAAACGCCTGATTCAAGCCGAAGCCCACTAACTCGTTTGAATTAGTGGGTTTTTTATTTGGTGCTGATCGTCGAAATTACTGCATTGTCAAAATGAAGGAGCAGCAACTTCCTGGAGCAGCCTGTTGGACTCATTCTTGACTACTGCATAGCATTCGCAGGCCATCGCCTCCAGTCCTTCCCGGTCAAGTATGGTGATATGTCCGCGGTGGTACTCGATCAAGCCAGCCTGCTGTAATTTTCCGGCAGCCTCCGTGATGCTTTCTCGGCGTACGCCAAGCGTATTGGCAATCATCTCCTGTGTCATGATGAGCTTGTTTGATGGCAGGCGGTCCAGGTTCAGCAACAACCAACGGCAGAGTTGCTGGTCTACTGAATGGTGGCGGTTACATACTGCGGTCTGGGCTACCTGTACGAACTGCGTCTGGGTATAGCACAGTAGCAGATGCCGTATGGAGTCGTTGATACAGAACTCATCCTTAAGTATTTGCGCATGTAACCGGTAAGCATGGCCTCTGGTTTGAACAATGGCCGAACTGGTGGCTGTTTCACTACCCATAAAAAAATGTGTGCCGACAATTCCATCATTGCCCACCATGCCAATCTCAGTTGTTGAGCCATCCTCCATAATGCTGAATAAAGTCACGATCATGGTGGTAGGGAAATAGACGTGGGTTTGTTGAATACCTGGCTCATAAATCATATGCCCTAGCGGTAACTCAACCAGTTCCAGATGTGCGAACAGCTTCGCGTATTCTTTCTCATTCAAGGCAGCAAGAAGATTATTTTGGTGCGGGTGATGAAGGCAGGTCATGGTGTTCTCCTTATTATCCCCGATCGAAAATCCGACACAGCTGAATAGACTAGCTGCTACTTTTCACTATGAATCATGGCTTTATAAACTGATCTTATGTGCGTAAGAGCACATATAGTGGCTATAGGTTCAATTTTCGCAGCTTATATTGCACAGCTTATGACTGATGGTCCTAAAGTTGTGTGAGTAACTCTTCTTCAAGCTTTCTAAGCTGTAGCTCATTCAGTTTTTTTGCGGCCTTTCCCGAAATGACAAAGGTATCTTCAGCCCGATTTCCCAATGTGTTGATTTTGGCATTGTGCAGGTGCACCTGATGCTTGAGAAATATGCTGGCAAGCTGGGATAAAAGGCCAGGGCGGTCATTGGCGATTACTTCAATGGTATGGTTGCTGCTGTTGCTGTCCGGCTTGAAGGTAACGCTGGCAGGAATTGGCATATGTTTGACTTGCCTGCTTATACGGCCTTTAACCGGAGGGGTGGGTTCGGATTTCTCCGCCAGTTTTTGAGTGAGTTCGTATTCGAAATAATTTAATAAACTACGGTAACTTATCGACTTATCATTTTGATCTAGAACAATAAAACTATTTAGCGCATAACCATGCAATGTTGTGTATACCCGTGCTTCAACAATGGTGTATCCGGTGCGTTCAAAAAATCCACAGATATGCGCAAACAGATCATCCCTGTCAGCAGTGTAGATCATCGTCTGGATGCCATCTCCACCCGGGCTGAGGCGTGCACGTACGACTACATCATTCGTGGCTTCATGAGGTATGAGCAGGCGGGTATGCCAGGCGATTTCCTGTGATTCATAACGCAGGAAATACTGCTTGCCCAGTTTCGACCACAAATCTTCATAGCTGCGTTGATTAATGCCATAGTAGCTCAGCTTTTCCCTGGCTTGTGATTGGCGCAGCTCGATTTCCATTTCTGCATTTTTCGTATCGCCTCTCAGGGAGCGCCGGGTTGCAAAAAACAGGTTTTCCAGTAACTTGGCCTTCCATGCATTCCACACCTTGGGGCTGGTTCCGCGGATATCAGCAACGGTAAGCAGATAAAGCGCAGTCAACCTGTATTCGGAACCCATCAGATTTGCGAAATCCTCAATGACGGCCGGGTCTGACAAGTCTGACTTCTGAGCCACACTGGACATCGTGAGGTGAGATTCAACCAGCCATGCGACCAGCTCGCCATCAGGCTTGGATAGGCCATGCTGACGGCAGAATTTTCTGGCATCAACAGCACCTAAAGTGGAATGGTCGCCACCTCGACCTTTTGCAATGTCGTGAAAAAGGGCGCCCAGATATAGCAGATGCGGAGCATCGAATGTAGAGAATAGCTTGCTGCAGAGAGGGAATTCATGGTCGAACTTGGGCAGTGCAAAGCGGCGCAGGTTGCGTAACACGTTCAGAATGTGTTCATCAACCGTATATACGTGGAAAAGGTCATGCTGCATCTGCCCGACGATTCTGCCAAAGGCCGGTATATATCTACCAAGAATGCCATAGCGATTCATCAGCCGCAGTGCATGGGTCACACCTACGGGTTCTTGTAGTATTTTGAGGAAAAGCGCCTTGTTTTTGTCCGACTGCCTGAATTCACGGTTCACCAGATTCTTGACGCGATGTAGCGTGCGCAAAAGATTGGGACTCATGCCCTTGAGCTCTTGGTGCTTTTCCAGTAACAAAAAGCCTTCCAGTATCGTGGAGGGTTCGCGCTGCAATATCGTGGCTGATTTAACATCGAGTAGCCCGTGGCGAACTTCAAATCGGCTGTTGATGGGCGTTGCGGAAACCTGATCGGGGTTGATGCGCTCTTCCAGCAGCTGCAAAAGCACATCATTCATCAGGCTAATGAATTTCGCGCTATTGTAAAATCCATACATCAGCTGTTCACTGGCGCGACGCTTTGGCGTATTGACGTAGCCCAGCGCTTTTGCCAGATCATTCTGGAAATCAAAGATCAACCTGTCTTCGCGACGATTCGCCAGGTAATGAAGCCTCACTCTCAACATCTGCAGATGACGCTCATGACGACGGATCTGACGCACTTCCTTGTGGGTAAGCAGTCCATGCTTTTCCAGGGATGCCCAATCTTGCCCAAGGCCCAGGCTGCGAGTGATCCAGAGTACGTTCTGCAGGTCGCGAAGGCCGCCAGGGCTTTCCTTGATATTGGGTTCGAGATTGTAGGCAGTGTCATTAAAGCGCGCATGGCGCTGGCGCTGCTCCAGCATTTTTGCCTGGTAGAACTCTGCCGGATCAAGCAGCTTGCCAAGCAGCGACTCAAATTGCTGATACAAGGCCTTGTCGCCGGTAAGGTAGCGCGCTTCGAGCAAGTTGGTCTGCACTGTAGCGTCTTTGGAAGCCTCTTCAGCGCATTCCTTCAGATCCCTTACGCTGTGTCCGACTGCAAGGCCGATATCCCAGAACAAGCCTATCAACGATTCTATGGATTGATTGACTTCAGCACTGGCGTTTTCCGGCAATAAAATCAGCAGATCAACGTCAGAATAGGGAAATAGCTCTCCGCGCCCATAGCCGCCGACCGCGATCAGGCATACGTCCTGGCTGATCCCGGCCGTACGCCATAAGTCTTGTAGCAGGGTATCAACCAGTTTGCTGTGCTGTTTAAGCAATCGGGAGGTATTGGCATTCTCGGAAAAACTGGCCTTGAGTATCGCCTGTTCGGCCTGAAGGCGCTCACGCCAGGCCTTGGCGAAGTTTTCCGGTTCGCGCGTGGCAGAACTCGAACGCATGCTAGACGATGCTGGGAACTGCCGGCGTTCCAGCAGAAACCGTTAATACTTCATAGCCTGATTCGGTGACAAGCACAGTGTGCTCCCACTGTGCCGACAGGCTATGGTCCTTGGTAACGATGGTCCAGCCGTCATTCAACTGCTTGATGTCGCGCCTGCCGGCGTTGATCATGGGTTCTACCGTGAATATCATGCCGGCCTGCAGCTTCATGCCGGCACCAGGCCTGCCGTAATGCAGGACTTGAGGATCTTCATGGAATTTCTTGCCTATACCATGCCCGCAGAACTCACGAACTACGCTATAACCGTTCTTTTCAGCATAAGTCTGAATGGCATGACCGATATCGCCTAGCGTTGCTCCGGGTTTTATCCTGGCAATGCCAAGCCACATGCAGTCATAAGTAATTTCACACAAGCGTTTGGCTTGTATGGAAGGTTCCCCAACATAAAACATGCGGCTGGTGTCGCCGTGATAACCATCTTTGATGACCGTGATATCCAGATTGACGATATCACCGTTTTTCAGCACCTTTTCGCCGGGAACGCCGTGGCATATCTGGTGATTGACCGAGGTACATATAGACTTCGGATAAGGTACATGGCCTGGTGGCGCATAATTCAGCGGTGCAGGGATGGTCTTCTGCACGTTGACCATGTAATCATGGCAGAGCTGGTCCAGTTCCCCGGTTGTGACGCCTGGTTTGACATGCGGAGTGATAAAATCCAGCACCTCGGAGGCAAGCTTTCCTGCCACGCGCATCTTTTCAATATCAACATCGTTCTTAATCGTAATCGCCATAATGCCTTCTAGCGGCTCTAAAAGCCTAATTTTCCTTGAATCCAAACAGGTGCTTATGGTAGCATACTGCACCCATTTGGCAGGAATCGTCCTGTCAGTGGAAATCTGCACACATTCCCCGTACAGGGTGCCAAGCCTGGCTTGATTTAAGCAAAGTTTGGTGTTGTTGGGAATGTGGAAGCAATAACCCTTACTGGAGACTATTATGTCCGTTACTATGCGTCAAATGCTGGAAGCTGGAGTTCACTTCGGCCATCAAACCCGTTACTGGAATCCTAAAATGGCACCGTATATCTTCGGTGACCGCAATAAGATCCATATCGTCAACCTGGAAAAATCACTGCCATTGTTTGAAGATGCGCTGAAGTATGTACGTCAGCTTGCAGCAAACAAGGGCCGCATCATGTTCGTTGGCACCAAACGTCAGGCGCGTGAGATCGTTAAGGAAGAAGCGTTGCGCGCTGGCTGTTCTTACGTCAATCACCGTTGGTTGGGCGGTATGCTGACCAACTTCAAGACAGTTAAGCAATCCATCAAGCGTCTGACCGACTACGAAGCCATGCTTGAAGATGGCCGTATGGAAAAGTTCGGTAAAAAAGAAGCTTTGGGCTACAAGCGTGAAGTTGAAAAGCTTGAGCGTTCCATCGGCGGTATCAAGGAAATGGGCGGCTTGCCGGATGCCATTTTCATCATCGACGTTGGTCATGAAAGCGGTGCGGTAACTGAAGCTGCCAAACTGGGCATTCCTGTTATCGGCGTTGTTGATACCAACAACTCACCAGATGGTATCGCTTATGTGATCCCTGGCAATGATGACTCAAGCCGCGCTATTCGCCTGTATGCACGAGGTATTGCGGATGCGGTGCTTGAAGGTCGCAGCCAAACGATTGCAGAGATTGTGAAGTCGGCTACTGAAGAAGAATTTGTTGAAGTAGAAGAAGTCGCAGCGGAATAACCCTAAAAAAAGGGGCTTAGTGCCCCTTTTTTTATATCTGAATATTGTTAATCGAAGAATATTAGGAGTAAAGCATGGCTGAAATTACCGCCAGCATGGTGAAAGAACTACGTGAGCGCACAGATGCGCCAATGATGGATTGCAAGAAAGTATTGACTGAAGCTGGTGGCGACATGGCCAAGGCCGAAGAATTGTTGCGTGCGCGTCTGGGTAGCAAGCTGAGCAAGGCGGCTGCCCGTGTGGCTGCTGAAGGCACGGTTGGCGTTTACGTCAGTGCTGATGGCAAACAGGGATCTATCGTCGAAGTCAACTGTGAAACCGATTTCGTCGCCAAGAACGATGACTTTCTGGCTCTGAGTCGCAATCTGGCTGAAGTTGTTGCCACCAGGAACCCGGCCGATGTCGCTGCGCTTTCCGCCTTGAAGATTGGCGATCAAGTGATCGAGGATGCACGTGCTCAACTGATTGGCAAGATTGGTGAGAATGTCACCATTCGCCGTTTCGTCAGCTTCAATGCGCAAGGCAAGCTTGCCAGCTACATCCATGGCGGCAAGATTGGCGTAGTCGTTGATCTGGTTGGCGGTGACGAAGCCCTGGCTAAGGATATCGCAATGCACATTGCAGCTTCCAAGCCCGTAGCACTCTCCAGGGATGACGTGCCTGCTGAATTGATCGAGAAAGAACGCTCAATTGCTACACAGAAAGCCGCTGAATCCGGCAAGCCGGAATTTGCAGCCAAGATGATTGAAGGTTCCGTACAGAAATTCCTGAAAGACGTTGCCTTGCTGGACCAGATCTTTGTTAAGGATCCAACCGGCAAACAGACCATCGAGCAATTGCTGAAAGCAAACAACGCCAGCGTTGCTGCATTCACCATGTTTGTGGTTGGCGAAGGTATCGAGAAGAAAGTGACCGATTTTGCTGCTGAAGTAGCTGCTGCAGCCAAGATTTAAGTCTGTACCGCACAGCTTGCTGTGCAAAAATGTCATAATACGAAACGTTAGCAGCACATCAATGCATGTTGCTGTTAACGTTTTTGCACGATTAATTCAGGGAAACCTGGGTAAACAACAAGAATAGCAACACTACGGGAGCGATATGTCCGACTTATCCAACATCTCATCGCAGACTATACCTGGCGCTCCAGCCTTCAAACGCATCTTGCTTAAGCTGTCAGGCGAAGCGCTGATGGGCGATGATAGCTATGGCATCAATCGCGCGACTATTTCACGTATCGTAGAAGAAATTAAGGAAGTTGTTGGCCTGGGTGTGCAGGTTGCTGTCGTCATCGGCGGAGGCAATATATTCCGGGGTGTGGCGCCTGCAGCCGAAGGTATGGACCGGGCAACAGCCGATTACATGGGCATGCTGGCCACTGTGATGAATGCGCTGGCCCTGCAGGATGCCATGAAGCATGTCGGCCTTAAGGCACGTGTGCAATCCGCACTGAATATCGAACAAGTCGCTGAGCCTTATATTCGTGGTAAAGCGATACGCTATCTGGAAGAAGGGCGTGTCGTGATCTTCGGTGCAGGAACAGGTAACCCGTTCTTCACCACGGATACTGCCGCAGCCTTGCGTGGTATGGAGATGAATGTGGATATTGTCCTGAAGGCGACCAAGGTCGATGGGGTCTATACTGATGACCCCAAGACGCATCCCGATGCCATGCGCTATAAAACGATTACTTTTGATGAAGCGATTATCAAAAACCTCAAAGTCATGGACGCAACCGCGCTGACTTTGTGTCGAGATCAGAACTTGCCTATTTCCGTGTTCAGTATATTCAAGCAGGGTGCACTTAAACGCGTTGTAATGGGTGAAGACGAAGGTACAAAAGTATTGCCGTAACAAGGCATGCGATTGAAAAATGTAAGGAGGAAATCGTGCTGGAAGACGTAAGAAAAAATGCTGAACAGAAGATGCAGAAATCGCTGGAGGCATTAAAAACAGATTTGGCAAAGATTCGCACAGGCCGTGCACATACCGGCTTGCTGGATCATGTCATGGTGGAGTATTACGGTTCCATGGTCGCAGTCAACCAGGTAGCCAACGTTAACTTGGGCGATGCGCGTACCTTGAACGTCCAACCCTATGAAAAAAGCATGATAGGTAAGGTTGAAAAGGCTATCCGTGATTGCGATCTCGGCCTGAATCCGGCAACCAATGGCGATATGATCCGAGTCCCCATGCCCATGCTGACCGAAGAACGCCGCAAGGAAATGACCAAGATCGTACGTACAGAGGGCGAAAACGCCAAAGTGGCGCTACGTAACGTCAGACGCGATGCCAACGACGCGTTAAAGAAACTCACCAAAGACAAAGAGATCAGCGAGGATGATGAGCGTCGCATGCAGGATGAGGTTCAGAAGCTGACTGACAAGTTTGTCACTGAAGTCGACAAGCTCCTGCAAGTCAAAGAAGCTGAACTGATGGCAGTCTAGATATTTGTCGTACTTAATTAAGCTGACCATACAAGTGCAATATTCAGTTCTGGAGCGGTAATGGTCATATTCAACAGCTCCACTAAATCAATCCCGGACGCATCCCTTGTACCACGGCATGTTGCAGTCATTATGGATGGCAATGGACGCTGGGCGAAGAAACGTTTCCTGCCCAGGGTTGCTGGCCATAAACGTGGCGTTGAAGCTGTGCGCGACATGGTCAGGTCATGTGCCTCGCTTGGGATTGAGTTCCTTACCTTGTTTGCCTTCAGTAGCGAGAATTGGCGCAGACCGCAGGAAGAGGTCAGTTTTTTGATGGGCCTGTTCATGGAGGCACTCAGCAAGGAAGTAAACAAGCTGCATCAAAACAATATTCGCATGGTAGTGATCGGTGACCGTTCCCAGTTTGATGCTTCCCTATGCGCCCATATCGAAGCAGCCGAGGCTCTAACCAGGGATAATACGGGCTTGACCCTTACAATCGCAGCCAACTATGGCGGGCGCTGGGATCTGATGCAGGCGTTTAACAAATTGGTGGCTAACTCGGCAGAAAAGCCAGATAGCTATACCGAAGATGATTTAGCTGCTTACCTGTCCATGCATTATGCGCCTGAGCCGGACTTGTTCATTCGCACCGGTGGCGAAAAACGTATCAGTAACTTCCTGTTATGGCAGCTTGCTTATACCGAACTTTATTTCACCGACACACTTTGGCCGGACTTTGATCAGGCAGCATTTGATATGGCTATTCAGTCATTTCAGGCGCGAGAAAGAAGATTTGGCCGGACTAGCGAGCAATTAACCCGATCAACACCAGATACCGAGCTACATAAGAATGCTTAAAACCCGTGTATTGACTTCTATTGTCTTAATGGCGGGTTTTCTTGGGGCCGTTTTCCTATTGCCGGATATTTATTGGGCTCTGCTGATGCTGATATTCATTACGGTAGCTTTCTGGGAATGGGCAGGCATGGCGAAGTTCGCCAGACCGTGGCGCCATGTTTATACCAGCACGCTTACAGCTCTGGGCGTTGTCGTGCTGCTGGCGGATGATATCGGTCTGCCGACATTGCAGCCGCAAGTCATGTTTTATGGCATCCTGGCCGCTACTGTCTTCTGGTTGATGCTTTCTCCAACCTGGCTTATCGCCCGGTTCCAGATCAAGCAGCCTGTGTTGCTGGCTGCCATTGGAGTCGTCATTCTTTTCCCTACCTGGCTGGCCCTGGTCAGCCTGCGCGACATCAGCCCATGGATACTGCTCCTGGTGATGGCGACAGTCTGGATTGCAGATAGCGCAGCCTATTTTTCCGGCAAGCGCTTCGGTAAGCACAAGTTGGCGCCGCAGATCAGCCCGGGGAAAACATGGGAAGGGGTGCTGGGCGCATGGGTCGCTGTATCGATATACGGATTGATCCTCTGTATCAGCCTATCCCTCACTTATTGGACGATAGTGGGTCTATTGGGTATTACCGTACTGAGCATCATGGGAGACTTGCTTGAGTCTCTGGTTAAAAGGCAGGCTGGTGTGAAGGATAGCGGTAACCTGTTGCCGGGCCATGGAGGCATCCTGGATAGAATAGACGGGCTGACTTCCAGCTTGCCCCTGGTGATGTTTTTTGTTTATTTCCCTACTTATTATTTAGTGATGGAGTCCTTGTATGCATAGGGCCAATTTAGTCACTATCCTCGGTGCTACCGGCACTATAGGCAAGCAGACGCTTGATGTCATTTCCCGTCATCCGGCAAAATTCCAGATATTCGCCCTGACTGCCAACAGTCGAGCAGATGAATTGCATGAACAGTGCCTGCAATTCTCCCCGCGTTATGCGGTGTTACTTGATGAAGCTGCTGCCGAAAGATTAAAAACCAGTCTTGGTTTGGCTGGTAGCGACACGGAAGTGCTCTGTGGCCTGGCGGCACTTGAATTCGTCAGTGCGCATGCAGATGTCGACACTGTGATGGCTGCCATTGTCGGTGCTGCCGGATTGAAGCCATCAATCGCAGCCGCCGACGCAGGTAAACGGATATTACTGGCCAATAAAGAAACTCTGGTCATGTCCGGCAGTCTATTCATGCAGGCTGTAGAGCAGGGCGGTGCTACCTTGCTGCCGATCGATAGTGAGCATAATGCAATATTCCAGGTGATGCCGGAGCAACGCAGCAAGCACCTGCATGAAGCGGGAGTTCGACGGATTCTGCTTACTGCATCGGGAGGGCCGTTCCGTACGACCACATTATCTGACCTGGAAAAGGTCAGCCCGGAGCAGGCGCTGAACCACCCCAACTGGGTGATGGGGCCGAAAATCACCATCGATTCCGCCACACTCATGAACAAGGGCCTGGAAGTCATTGAGGCGTACTGGTTGTTTAATGCCAGCCCGGAACAGATCGAAGTGGTTGTGCATCCGCAAAGCGTGATTCATTCGATGGTTGAATATGTCGATGGTTCTGTACTGGCTCAACTCGGCAATCCTGATATGAGAACGCCTATCGCATATGCTTTGGGTTACCCTGATAGACTGGAAAGCGGCGTTAGCAGCCTGGATTTTTTCAAGATAGGAACATTCGAGTTTGAAGCCCCTGATATCGTGAGATTCCCATGTCTCAGACTTGCCTTTGAATCCCTTAAAGCAGGCGGTACGGCACCGGCTGTTTTGAATGCAGCCAATGAAGTCGCTGTCGATGCTTTCTTGCATCATAAGATCGGGTTCAGGGATATTCCTGCCATGATTGAATCCGTACTTGAACAATCTTCAGTTATGCCGGCAAGTACATTGGAAATTGTCATTGCGGCTGATCAGCAAGCACGCCAGCTCGCCAATGCATGGATGTGTAGCCGCTAGATGCTAACCATAGTCGCATTTATAGTTACACTCAGCGTACTCATCGCAATTCATGAGTACGGTCATTTCCAGGTGGCGCGTTGGTGCGGCGTTAAAGTTTTGCGCTTCTCCATCGGCTTCGGTAAGCCTTTGTTCAAAAAAACCTTTGGTAAGGATAATACCGAATTCGTCCTGGCGGCGCTGCCTTTTGGCGGATACGTCAAGATGCTGGATGAACGTGAAGGTAATGTCGAGCCCAATGAAGATGTTTCCCGCGCGTTCAACCGTCAATCGGTGTGGAAGCGCATTGCCATAGTTTCTGCTGGTCCAGCCGCCAACCTCTTGCTCGCTATATTTCTCTATTGGCTGTTGTTCATGCATGGCGTAATGGGCATGAAGCCCATACTGGGCGAGATCGCGCCAGGCACTCCCGCAGCCCAGGCCAGCATGAAATCCGGCCAGGTCATACAAAAGGTTGCAGGTATACCTACACCAACATGGCAGGATGTGCGCTGGGTTCTATTGCAGGAATCATTGAAATCCGGAGTCGTCGATATTGAATCACAGGGTGAATCTGGTGATTTGCACCTTCATCGCCTCAGCCTGGCCGGCATCGGTAAAGATGATTACGAGGCTGACTTCCTGGATAAGCTGGGAATGAAGCCTTACCAGCCAACTGTTCCAGCCGTTATTGGCGACATGGTTCAATCCGGTGCGGCAGAAAAGTCCGGCTTGCAAGTCGGTGATCAAGTACAGGCCGTGAATGGCGTGACCGTGAGTAGCTGGGAGCAGTTCGTCAATATTGTGCGCAAGAATCCAGAAAACCAAATTCAGTTAAGCATCATGCGCGATGACCGGTCCATGAGTTTGTTGATTACGCCAGAGGCCGTAGTCGAGGGCGATGCCAGAATCGGGCGTATCGGCGCCATGAATCGTATCGATCAATCCGAGCTGGACAAAATCATCGTCAACGTTAGTTATGGCCCGTTGGATGCGGTCGCGAAAGCGAGTGTAAAGACATGGGAAACATCGATTTTCAGCTTAAAAATGCTGGGTAGCATGATCACCGGCGATGTGTCATGGAAAGGCATCAGTGGCCCGGTTACCATCGCCAGTTATGCCGGGCAGAGTGCGAATATCGGATGGAAGGCATTTTTGGGCTTCCTGGCACTGATCAGTATCAGTTTGGGGGTGCTTAACCTGCTTCCTATACCAGTGTTAGATGGTGGGCATTTGATGTATTATATGGTGGAAATTTTTAAGGGCAGCCCTGTTTCCGAATCCGTTATGGAAGTTGGTCAGCGCGTAGGTTTATTCTTGCTAGGGCTATTGATGGTCGTGGCTTTTTATAATGATATTAATCGATTTTTCACAGGCTGAACTTAATGGGATTTAGGATCAAGCTCAACCACGTTTTGCCTTTTATTATCAGTGCTTATGTATCCAGCGCGTGGGCAATCGAACCGTTTGTAGTTCAAGATATTCGTGTTGAAGGTATTCAACGTACCGAACCCGGCACAATATTCAATTATCTGCCAGTTAGAGTCGGCGAGACCATGGACGATGAAAAGGCCACCCAGGCGATTAAATCGCTTTACGCTACTGGCTTCTTCAAAGATGTCCGTATCGAATCCGACAATGGCGTCTTGGTTGTTCTGGTACAGGAACGTTCCGCGATCGCCTCCATCAGCTTTGAGGGCAATAAGTCTTTTCCAAGTGACAAGATGCTGGAAGGTTTGAAGCAGATCGGTTTGTCCGAAGGCCTGATCTTCGATCGCTCCATGCTTGATAGGGCTGAGCAGGAGATCAAACGTCAGTACCTGGCGCAAGGCAAATATGCTGCTACTGTTAAGACCATTGCCAGCCCCCTGGAACGTAACCGGGTGGCCATACGTTTCGATATTGAAGAGGGTGCGGTTTCCAAGATTCGCAGCATCAACATCGTTGGTAACCAGGACTTCACGGATGATGTCCTGCTGGGACAGTTCAAACTTACTACACCGAATTGGTTAAGTTGGTGGAACAAGGACGACCAGTATTCAAAGCAGAAATTGACTGCTGATTTGGAAGCATTGCGTTCGTTCTATATGAATCAAGGTTATCTTGAGTTCAATGTCGAATCGACCCAGGTTTCGATTACCCCTGACAAGCGTGATATTTATATTACCGTCAATATCACCGAAGGTGCCAAGTACAAAGTCAGCGAGATAAAGATGGCGGGCGAGATTTTACTGCCCGAGGATGAAGCGCTTGCTCTGATCAGCGTGCAAGCCGGCGAATTCTTTAATCGTCAAAAAGTGACTGAATCCAGCAAGGCCCTTAGCGACAGGCTTGGTAACGATGGCTACGCGTTTGCCAACGTCAATGCAGTGCCTGCAGTGGATAAAGACAATCACACTGTTGGCTTCACTTTCTTCGTTGATCCGGGCCGCCGCGTCTACGTCCGACGCATCAATCTGACGGGTAATACACGAACTCGAGATGAAGTGCTGCGCAGGGAAATGCGTCAACTGGAATCTGCATGGTACGGCGCGGAAAAGATTAACCGTTCCAAACAAAGGCTGGAGCGGCTACAGTTCTTCGAAGATGTGAATGTGGAAACACCAGCTGTGCCAGGTACGACCGATCAGGTGGATTTGAACATCAACGTGACAGAGAAATCTACCGGTAGCATCCAGTTCGGCGCTGGTCTTTCCAGCTCTGAAGGCGTTATTTTCGGGGTTACCGTCAACCAGAACAACTTCCTGGGAACAGGTAATCGGGTTAGCGCACAGGTCAATACGGGTGATATCAATACCACGTATTCACTTTCCTACACCGACCCGTATTTCACTCCTGACGGCATTAGCCGCGGTTTTGACGTTTACAGGCGTGATGTCGATACGACATCACTGGACATCGCCAGCTATAAGAGCTCATCTTATGGTCTTGGTGTTAGATTCGGCATGCCGCTGAACGAGCGGGACTCTGTCAGTGCCGGTTTGACTTTCGATAGCACTGAAGTCGAATTGAATGACCGAAGCCCGCTGAGGTTCCAACGCTATTGCGGCAGTGCAAACAATAATGGCTGTAGCAACAACAGTTTGCTGCTTAATCTGGGATGGGCACACGATACTCGTGATAACGTTCTGTTCCCTAACAGCGGTGTGCTACAGCGGATCACTTCGGAAATTGGTTTGCCAGGCCTGGATCTTGAGTATTACAAGCTTGAATACAAACATTCATGGTTTAGGCCTTTGAGCACAAATGTTACTCTCATGCTAAACGGCGAAATAGGCTATGCTGACAGTTATGGAGATCGTGACTTTCCGTTCTTCAAGAATTTTTATGTGGGTGGCGTGAATTCAGTTCGAGGTTATGAGACCAGTGCTATTGGGCCGCGCGAGGCAGACAGCCTGACGGGTGAGGACTTTGCTGTTGGTGGTACCAAAAGGTTGCTTGGAAATGCTGAAATCTATTTCCCCATACCTGGCATGAAAGACTCTAAGCAACTTCGGCTGAGTACATTCCTCGATGCTGGTAGCGTTTATGGCACTGATGAATCCATTTCCCTTGACGAGTTGCGTTATTCAACCGGTTTGGGTATTAGCTGGTATTCCCCATTCGGCCCGATCAAGCTTGTATTTGCCAAGGCACTGAACAAGCAGGAGGGCGACAAGACACAAGTATTGCAGTTCCAGTTGGGTACCCAATTCTAGTACTCAATGGATACGACATATTAAATTGACTTAAATCAGGAGATATCAATTGAATAAGTTTTTAAAATCTATATTAATCGCTGGCTTGTTCGTTTATGGCACGCAAGCTCATGCTGCTGAACTTAAAGTTGGCTATGTACAAGTTGACAAGATTTTACAGGAAGCGCCTCAGACGGCTGAAACTGGCAAGAAACTCGAAAGAGAATTTAGCCCGCGTACATCCGAGCTTGAGCGTCTGCAAAAGCAGATCAGGGATATTGAAGCCCAGCTGGATAAAGATAGCCTGACCATTTCTGAAACTGATCGTAAAAACAAAGAGCGTGATGCCTCTAATTTAAAGATTGATTTTCAGCGCAAACAACGTGAACTTCGTGAAGATATCAACCTGCGCAAGAATGAAGAGCTTGGTAGCTTGCAAGATCGTATCAACAAGGCAGTGACATCAGTTGCTGAAGCCGAGGGCTATGATCTCGTTGTCTACGGTGGTGTTGCATTCGCCAGCAAGAAAATCGACATTACCGATAAGGTATTGAAAGCACTAGGTAAAAAATAAGAGATACCGAGTAACATTATTCTGTGGTTAATACAGGTTATTCGCTTGGCGATATAGTTTCCGAGCTTGGTGGGGAGTTGGTAGGTGATGCTGACATCAGGGTTTACCGACTGGCTTCTCTGGTCCATGCGCAGGCAGGGCAGATTACTTTTGTCAGCAATAACAAGTATCTTCCCCAATTAAGCCACACAAAAGCAAGTGCGGTCATCGTTAACCCCGCGTGTCGTGATGCCACGCAAATCCCTAGAATTGTCACAGACAATCCTTATGCTTATTTCGCCAGACTCTCCAGTCTGATGAACCCTGTGCCTGTATTTGATGCAGGCAGGCATCCCAGCTCTGTCGTTGATACGTCTGCAACCATAGCGCCAACTTGCTCGATTGGAGCAAATGTTGTTATCGGTAAAAACGCCAAGTTAGCGGATAATGTCGTAGTGGGTGCTGGAACCATAATTGAATCCGGGGTCGTCATCGGCGAGAACACAAGAATCGCTGCAAATGTCGTCATTTATCATGACTGCATTATTGGCAAGAACTGCGCCATAGCCTCAGGGACAGTGATCGGTGCGGATGGATTCGGTTATGCCGAAGAAAATCGCCGTTGGGTGAAAATTCCGCAAATTGGCCTGGTTGTTATTGAAGACGATGTCGAGATTGGGGCCAATACAACGATAGACAGGGGTGCGCTGGATGATACGGTGATTGAGCAGGGGGTAAAGCTCGACAACCTGATACAGATTGGCCATAACTGCAGAATCGGCGCACATACCGTCATTGCGGGATGTGTAGGAATTGCTGGCAGTGCCCGCATAGGAAAACACTGTAAAATCGGTGGTGCAGCGATGATACTGGGCCATCTGGAAATCGCCGATGATGTAACGATCTCTCCAGGAACCATGATTACGCGCTCGCTGACAAGATCTGACACATATACCTCGCTGATGCCATTCCAGGCTCACGAGCAGTGGCTGAAAACGGCAGCCAATGTGAGGCGCCTGGGTGAACTGACAGAGCGGGTGAAACAACTGGAGAAAACACTCTTGTTATTAGATGATTCAAAGAAAAACAGCAAGAATTGAGGGAATAGCATGGCAGAATCAGCAGATACCAGCATGGATATCCATGAAATATTAAATCACCTTCCTCACCGTTATCCATTCGTATTGGTGGATCGCGTACTTTCATATGAGGTTGGTAAGGAAATCACGGCAATCAAGAACGTTACAATCAACGAGCCGTTCTTTCCTGGGCATTTCCCATATCATCCAGTGATGCCTGGTGTCCTGATTATTGAGGCGATGGCACAAGCTGCGGCCATTGTTTCTTTCAAAACAATGGATAGCAAACCAAGCGACGATTCTGTTTATTACTTTGCCGGTATTGATAAAGCCCGCTTCAAAAAGCCAGTGTCCCCAGGTGACCAGCTTGTCCTCAATGTCAAGATTGACAGGGTCTTGCGCGGTATCTGGAAATATTCTGGCCAGGCCACTGTGGATGGCGTGGTTGTCGCAGAGGCAGAGTTCATGTGCATACTGAAAGCGATCGAAAAATAATCTCCATTAAATCTTTTCTTTTTAGAAGCTCGCATGTCGCAATTACGTATACATCCAACTGCAATTATTGATCCTAAAGCTGAGCTCGACAGTACTGTCGAGGTGGGTGCCTATACGACGATTGGTCCTGATGTCCATATTGCCGGTGGCACGGCCATTGGTAATCATGTGGTGATCAATGGGCCGACCACAATTGGTAAAAATAATCGCATCTTTCATTTTTCTTCTCTCGGCGAGGCGCCACAGGATAAAAAATACATAGACGAGCCAACCAGGCTGGAAATCGGCGATGGCAACACCATACGCGAGTTCTGCACGTTCAATCGGGGTACTGTGCAAGACAAGGGGGTGACACGTGTCGGTAACGACAACTGGATTATGGCTTACGTGCATATCGCCCATGATTGCGATGTCGGAAACCATACGATACTGGCGAACAACTCATCTCTGGCAGGCCATGTCGATATGCATGATCACGCGATTCTTGGCGGGTTCACGCTGGTACATCAATTCTGCAAAATCGGCTCGCATGTGATCACCGCTGTCGGTTCTGTCGTATTCAAGGATATCCCGCCTTATATTACTGCAGCCGGTTATGATGCAAAACCACATGGCATCAACTCCGAGGGCCTCAAAAGACGCGGCTTCTCACCTGAAACCATTACCCAGATCAAGCGTGCCTATAAAACGCTGTATCGTAACGGCCTTAGTTTTGAAGAAGCCAAAACCGAATTGGCCAAGCAAATCGAAATCTGCCCTGACATCAAGTTGCTGCTGGATTTCCTGAATACCACTACCCGCGGTATTGTTCGTTAGAAAGATACCGCACTATGCCCACAATTGGAATTGTAGCTGGAGAAGCTTCAGGCGACCTGTTGGGTAGCCACCTGATTCGTGCGCTAAAGAAACGCCGCCCGGATTTGGAGTTTGTCGGCATTGCCGGCCCTAAAATGATGGCAGAGGGTGCCAAGACACTTTTTCCTATGGAACAGCTTTCTGTACGTGGATATGTCGAGGTGCTCAGGCACTTACCGGGATTGCTCAGGCTGCGTAAGCAGCTCACCCAGCACTTTCTGGACAACCCTCCAGACTTATTCATTGGAATTGATGCGCCGGACTTCAACTTTACGCTGGAACGTAACCTGAAGAGCCAAGGGATACGCACGATTCATTATGTCAGCCCCTCTATCTGGGCATGGCGTAAGGGGCGCATCAAAAAGATCAAGTCAGCGGTTTCTCATATGCTGGCGCTATTTCCTTTCGAGACTCAGGTTTACCAGGAAGCAGATATTCCCGTGACTTATGTCGGGCACCCGCTCGCCGATATACTGCCTATAGAGTCGAATATGAAGGAGGCGCGCGCAAACCTCAAACTGACTCATGCAACAAATGTGATTGCCATGTTGCCTGGTAGCCGGCAGAGCGAAGTCAGGCAACTGGCAAACCTATATGTCCGGACGGCGAGGCTAATATTAAACAAGCGGCCTGATATCAGGTTTCTGATCCCTTTGGTCACCAAAGAAACCAGAGCGATCTTCCAGCAGGCAATATACGATGACAATGCTCAGGATTTGCCAATGCAGATCCTGTTTGGGCACGCCCATATGGCAATGCAGGCCTCAGATGCGGTGATCGTCGCATCCGGCACTGCAACCTTGGAAGCTGCGTTGATCAAGCGCCCAATGGTCATCACATATCGCATGCCGTCATTGAGCTGGCAATTGCTCAAGCGTATGAATTACCTGCCTTATGTCGGCCTGCCCAATATTTTGGCTGAGCGGTTCGTCGTACCTGAATTACTGCAGCACGATGCAACGCCAGAGAAGTTGGCTGAGGCAACCCTGAAGCTAATTGAAGATAAAACGCTGATGGCTGAAATTCGTGAAGAATTCACGCGCATGCATCATACCTTACGCCAGAATACCGAAGAAAAAGCTGCCGATGCTATCCTGGCCTACCTTTAAGGATATAAAGCCTTGCTGATCTGCGGTGTCGACGAGGCAGGCAGGGGGCCATTGGCCGGTGCAGTTTATGCGGCAGCGGTCATCCTGAATCCCGAACATCACATTGCAGGCCTGGCGGATTCCAAAACGCTATCCGAAGCCAAGCGTGAGAGTCTTGCCATCCAGATCAAAGAATACGCACTAGCCTGGGCAATCGCCAGTAGCAGTGTCGAGGAAATCGACGAAATCAATATCCTGCAAGCCAGCTTGCTTGCGATGAAGCGCGCAATCGAGACTTTAAAGAATAAGCAGGGTGCCCTGATTGTTCCGCATCAGGTCCTGGTTGATGGTTTGCATTGCCCGAAAATCAATATCCCATCACAAGCCATCATCAAGGGTGACAGCAAGGAATCTTCTATTGCCGCAGCTTCAATATTGGCGAAGACAGCACGGGATGAAGAGATGCGAATCATGCATCTTCAATACCCTCAATATGACTTTGCCAAACATAAAGGCTACCCAACAAAAGACCATATGCAGCGACTTGTAGATCATGGCGTTTCAGCCATACATCGAAGGAGTTACGCGCCTGTCAGGAAATTGCTGGTAAGCGGCTGAGTCTTATTTTAATTCGTGTTTGATTGATACTGCTCCACGAATCTCACCCACACTGTAACCGGTTGCACGGTCTGCCGGATACTCTTTAGCCAGCAGTGCCCTGACGTTCTCAGAAATTTCTTCCACTTTGCCATGGCACTGCAGACATTGAGGTTGGGTAGGAATGGCCCTCATGTAGTGAAACCACGCGCCATCAGTATCTTCGTAGGTCGTAGCAAGCTCCATTGGGGTAGTGTTGTTTGCAGCACGTTGTTTTTCGTCGAAATTTTCAAGCGCACTGCGTTCTTCCTCACTGGGTACTCCCAGGGATGGATTGCGCGGCTTTAACGATACACGCTTAACCACTCTGCCATCTGTGGAATATTGCCTTGCAAGTGCGGGAGCTACTTCCTTGCATATATGGATGGCACTTTCAGTTCCTGCACTCTCCAGTTGCTGCTTTAATGTGCCGGCAAGCTGTTGCATGAACTCTTGCGCAATTTTGCGGCTTTCCTCTGTATATCTTGTGTATGGATCTTCAGTTGCATTTGCCATCGGCACCGTGGCTGAAAGCATAAAACCGAACAATACAACGTGTTTAATGACCAGTTTCGGCATTCTTAATCTCCTCATGCTTCTCACATGAGAGCCAATTTACCGTAAATGGCAGTCAGGATGCCAGGATTAAAAACACGGTGGGTTGTTTGTTCAGCTCCGGCGCAGTTGCTTTTTTCCATTCAGCGATCGACCTGGTTTGAATCGACTCGCTTTCAAGGGTGATATTGGTCGCTACGCATAATCGGGATTGAGGCAGGCAGTTTGCGAGAATATCCTCGAACAAATGCTGGTTGCGATAGGGGGTTTCTATGAAAATCTGGGTTTCATCCGCTTTCTCTGAGCGTTTTTCTATTTCCTTCAGCTTGCTTATGCGTGCAGATTTCTCGGCAGGCAAATAGCCCAGGAAGCTGAAGCGCTGGCCATCCAGGCCAGAGGCGATAAGTGCAAGCAGTATCGAGGATGGGCCGACGAGAGGCTTCACTCGGACGCCATGGCGATGAGCCAGTGCAACAAGCTTTGCTCCTGGATCGGCAATGCCTGGGCAGCCAGCCTCAGACATCACTCCCATATCTTTTCCTGCCAACAGTGGAGTGAGCAGTGCCGGGATATCCTTATCAACGGTGTGCTCATTCAGGGTAAGCAATTCAAGCTCACGTACCGGCTTGGTGGTCTTGATGCTACTCAGAAAGCGCCTGGCCGACCTTTCGTTCTCAACCACAAAGACGTCGAGCCCTCGTGCAATGCTGACAACGTCCGCGGGCAGGACGTTGTCATAAGCCTCATTACCAAGGGTTACCGGGATCAGATAAAGTGTTCCGAGAGCCATATCTATTCGATCAACACTGCACCTGATTAATACTTTACCTGGACACGGTAGGTCAGCACAGTTTTGCCTTCGGCGGGGATGTCAATCTTCCATGTTGCGGTATTGCTTGCAGCTTTCGTGCTTGGGTGGCTGCTATTGATGACTTTCCAATCTCCGGGGATGGGCTCCTGCACAATCACCGTTACACGTTCTTTTTTAGCGTTCTTGAGGGTAATCTCATAAGCGCTTTCGAACGCGCTGCTGCCTTTGCCCGGGTTGGGCAGTTTCTTGAAATCCGTCTGCTTCTTGTCGGCAGTCACGTCAAAAGCTTCGCCCAGTTTGAGGCGCACGATTTCATTCTTTGGCGTGTGGTCTATTCTATCTTCACCGACGAATTGGGCATTGCCCGTACTATCTTTTTTATAGACGCGCATGATGCCTTTAGGTAAAGGCATCCCCAACTTGGCGCTTTCCTTGTTATCGAACTCAACAAAAACGCCTACTTTTAACTTCTGCCCTAAATCACCATAGCTGGATTGATAATAATAATCCGCGCCTCTGAGCAGAAGCTCTTTACGCACCGGTACACCGCTAGCGGAAAGCAGGGCGACCTGCTTGGTTTGATTTTCGGCAATCGTGGTGGGGCGATCAAGCGTATATAGATGATATTCGAGCAATGATTCCTCTGCCATCGGAGCAGCAGCCACCATGTCCATGGTTTTCATGCGTACTGATGACTCCATCATCATCGGGCGGTGTTCATATATGCGATTGACGTCACCTGCTACCAGTTGCAGCTTGGCATCACGATAGCTTGTACCGCTGGTATTGCTCAATGTCACCCAGCCAGATAGATCCAGCTTGTCCTCATTGGCATTGAGCTCTGCGACATAGTCAGCTTTCCAGCCCAGCCCGCCTGTCAGATAGCTCAGTTCAACATTTTGCTCGCTGGAGGTTTTGTTGTTGAGTTGTACGACAAGTGTCGGGCGGTCACGCAGATTTGCCGGCACGTCGTTGTAAACAATACGTCCTGGAATGCCAGTTTCAATCCGGTCACCTATCTTCAGCACGACACCATTATTTGCCGCCAGCACTTGTGCTTGTTCTTTACTCTCCACACCCGTAGCTGGGTTTGTTTTGATGATTTCAACGGATTTTCCGACAAATTTCTCAAGCAGTTTTTGTGGTGTGAGCAAATCGAAATCGAAGTTTTGCTCAAATACGGTAAGTGAACCATTCAAGCTTCTTAGCAGCGCTGTTTCCGGGCGTATCTGTGCGCTGACATCTCGTAAAGCCAGGCTGTTCAAACCAGTATTCAGCTTGATTTTACGTTGATCTTTGACCAGGGCCAAATCATTGTTGTAAATGGTCACGGCGACATTCTGTTGATCGTCCAGGGTACTGCGAACTTCGTTAGCAAAGGTCGCCGGAATACTGAACATGAATACGCTGGCAATACAGCAACTAAGAATATTAGGTTTGAACATATGGGTTCTCCAGAAGTGAGTTTCCAGAACGATGTCAGCTATATTACGTTGACGCCTTCATTCTGCAGCATGGTGATAAGTTTGATCAAAGGTAAACCAATCAGTGCGTTAGGATCTTCACCTGTCATGGATTCAATCAGCGCGATTCCTAATCCTTCGGATTTTGCACTGCCGGCACAATGATAGGGTTGTTCTTTTAACAAGTAACGTTCGATTTGCTCGTCATTCAAATCCCTGAATTTCACTACATATGGCACAGTCTCGGCTTGCATATTGCCTGTCGCAGCATTGTACAGGCATAAGGCGCTGTAAAAAATGACTTCCCGGCCGCGCATCGTTCGCAGTTGTGTTACAGCGTTGCCATGCGTGAGTGGCTTGCCTAACTGCATATCGTCTAATGTCGCGACCTGGTCACAGCCAATGACCAGGGCATCCTTGTGGTCTTCAGCCACTTTGCGGGCTTTGACCTGGGCAAGGCGCAAAGCGGTCTCCTGTGGCAGTTCTTCATTCAGGGGTGTTTCATCTACATGAGGAGAAATGCTGATGAACGGCATCTGCAGGCGCTCCATCAATTCGCGTCTATATATGGAAGAGGATGCCAGAATGATCTGTGGTGAGTGCATATTCTTAATAACTTTTCGAAATTAACAAAAAAGCCGATGACACAATCGCCATCGGCTTTAGTCTGAAGCGTTAGTGGGATTCAATCAAGCTGGTTGAATTTCCAGTAGCGATTCATCTGGCGTGACGGTATCGCCTTTCTTGACGTGGACCGCAATGACGATGCCGGATTTCGGCGCCTGGATCTCGTTTTCCATTTTCATGGCTTCAATCACCAATACTGCGTCACCTGCGTTCACTTTGTCGCCAGCAGCTACTTTGACATCCACAATCGTTCCTGGCATCGCTGTAGTTACACAACCTTCATGTGTTGGGCGTGGGCGGTCGCCAGCTGCACTTGATGAAACTACTTTTTTCTTGCCATTGCTGCCAGAGCCGTCTGAAACTTCGATCTCGCTCAAGGTTTCGACAATGACCTCTTCGGCGATACCATCGACGGAGACATAAAACGGTCTTTGCTCTTCTCCGGCATGGCCGCTGCCAGTAAGCTTGATATGGAAAGTTTCGCCATGCAGCGTGACTTTGAACTCATTCGGGGCATAACGTGCAGCACTCGAAGCAACGTCTTCCTTGTCCAGTAGCGGCTCTGCTCTGAGCGAACCGGCATTGCGTTCTTGCAAGAATGTTTTTGCAAGGTCTGGAAACATGGCAAAGGTCAGTACATCTTCTTCACTTTTTGCCAAGCCTGACGAATCAAGGCGCAGTCTTTCCATCTCGTCTTCCAGCATATCGGCAGGGCGGCATTCGATGACTTCCGCATCGCCTACTGCCAGGCTTTTGACATCAGGATTGACGGGGGCCGGCGACTTACCATATTGACCCATCAGGTAGTTTTTGACTTCGGTGGTTACTGATTTGTAGCGTGCCCCTGTCATTACGTTTAGCACCGCTTGTGTACCAACGATCTGCGAAGTGGGGGTAACCAGCGGTGGGAAGCCTAAATCTTCACGCACACGAGGGATCTCAGCCAGTACTTCATCCATACGGTTGAGAGCGCCTTGCTCTTTTAGTTGGTTGGACAGGTTTGAAATCATGCCGCCAGGGACCTGATTCACGAGTACTCGCGTATCCACGCCAGTGAAATCGCTTTCGAACTGCCAGTATTTCTTACGCACTTCACGGAAGTAAGCGGTGATTTCCTGTAATGCCACAAGATTCAGGCCGGTATCATATTCCGTGCCCTGCAACGCAGCCACGATGCTTTCGGTGGAAGGGTGGCTAGCACCTTCACCAAATGCTGAATTGCACGTATCCAGAATAGTCGCGCCCGCTTCCACGCCTTTGAGGAAACACATGGCAGACAAGCCTGATGTCGCATGGCTGTGCAGGTGAATAGGCAGTTTGATGGCTTTACGTAATGCTGTTACCAGGTCGCCGGTCGTTTGTGGGGTCAGCAGCCCAGCCATATCCTTAATCGCCAGTGTGTCACAGCCAGAGGCTTCCAGTTCTTTTGCCAGCTCCACAAAGTGCGGAATGTCATGTACAGGGCTGGTAGTGTAGCTGATCGTGCCTTCTGCATGTTTACCTGCAGCTTTTACCGCTTCAATCGACACTCTCAAATTACGAAGATCATTCATCGCATCAAAAATGCGGAAAACATCGACACCGTTATCGGCTGATTTCTGTACAAAAGCGCGTACTACATCGTCCGAGTAATGACGATAGCCGAGTAAATTCTGTCCGCGCAACAGCATTTGAATGCGGCTATTAGGTAAGGCTTTACGTAGTTTCTTCAGCCGCTCCCAAGGATCTTCCTTGAGGTATCTTACGCAGGCATCGAAGGTTGCACCGCCCCAGGCTTCCAGGGACCAGAAACCAATGGCATCCAGTTGCGAACAAATCGGCAACATGTCCTCTATACGCAGTCGCGTAGCAATCATGGACTGATGTCCATCTCTTAAAACTAGTTCTGAAACATATACTTTAGCCATATTCTTAACTTATCGCTTTAGATTTAAATTGGTGATCAAATGCCTTCATGGGCAGCTATCGCTGCCGAGATAGCTGCAGCTATCATTTCAGGCGGGATGTCGGTTGCATAGTTCACCAACTCTGGGTGAGCTTCAACGAAGCTGGTATTGAACTGCGCACGCTTGAAATCCGGGTGTTTCAGGATCTCCTGATAATAAGGAATCGTCGTTTTGACGCCATAAACCACCATGTCATCCAAGGCGCGACGACCGCGTTCAATGACACCTTCCCAGTTCAGGGCCCATACAGTCAGTTTTGCACACATTGAATCGTAGTAGGGCGGGATAACATATCCGCTGTACATCGCTGCGTCCATCCGCACGCCCGGGCCGCCTGGCGCATAGTATCGTGTAATTTTACCGAAACTCGGTAAAAAGTCATTTTTCGGGTCTTCCGCATTGATGCGGAATTCCATGGCGAAACCACGGTAATGTACTTCGTCCTGCTTGTATTGCAGCTTCATACCATCTGCAATGCGAATCTGTTCCTGCACGATGTCGATGCCTGTGATGGATTCCGTCACGGTATGCTCAACCTGCAAGCGCGTATTCATCTCCATGAAGTAGAAACTATTGTCGGAATCCAGCAGGAATTCGACAGTTCCCGCATTTTCATAACCCACAGCTTTTGCCGCCTTGACTGCAAGCTTGCCTATATATTCGCGCTGCGCTTTGCTGAGTTGGGGGGATGGTGCAATTTCGATCAATTTCTGGTTGCGGCGCTGAATTGAGCAATCGCGTTCAAATAGATGAATAACATTGCCGTGACTATCTGCCAGAATTTGCACTTCAATATGCCTGGGATTAACGACACATTTCTCCAGAAACACTTCCGGTTTGCCGAAAGCCTTGCTGGCCTCTGAAATCACGCGGTCGTAGCTGCCCAGCAGCTCTTTTTCATCATTGCACCGACGAATGCCCCGGCCACCGCCACCGTTTGTGGCTTTCAGCATGACGGGATAGCCAATTTTCTTGGCTAGTGCACGCGCTTCTTCCAGGTCGGCCAGATTGCCATTACTGCCGGGTACGCATGGAATGCCGGCGGAGATCATGGCATTACGTGCCTGGATCTTGTCTCCCATCTGGCGGATGACCTTCGCCTTGGGACCAATGAATCGTATGCCGCGACGAGCGCAAATCTCAGCAAGTTCCGGATTTTCAGACAAGAAGCCGTAGCCGGGATGCAAGGCATCGCAACCTGAAGCTACTGCCAAATTCACTATATTGTGAGCATTGAGATAGCCGATCACAGGATCGGAACCAATGTTATAAGCCTCATCCGCTTTCTTTACATGCAGGGCATGGCGGTCGGCATCGGAATAGATAGCGACTGATTTGATGCCCATTTCCGAGCATGCGCGGACAATACGCACGGCGATCTCACCGCGGTTAGCAACTAGTATTTTTTTGATCACAAACGAACCCGAATTCAAAAAGAAACCAAACAAATGTTTGGTCAGAAAAACCTGATTTTTTGACACAAAATCACGAAGATTATATCATGCGCCCCCTATGGCTGCATCAATCAATCAGAGTACGGTGATTAACAACATTGAGTTTGCGCAGAAAGCGCTTGAAATTCATGATATAATCCCGGTCTTGCAATTTTCACGTCTTGAGGACTCGCTGGCTAACACGAGCGGAGAGTTGGATTGCCGGTTGCAGGGCGGCAAGGATGTAAACGCTGCCTACCTTCGATTGCAAGTGCAAGGTCGCCTGGAGTTGACTTGTCAGCGCTGTTTGCAGCCGTTTGAACATGAAGTGACGATTGATACGCACTATGTGGTGCGTGATGAATCTGAAATGCCGGCACCGGAAGATGAGGGCGATGACGAAGATTATCTGCCGATTCAAACTGAAATGCGTGTGCTGGACTTGATAGAAGATGAATTGTTGTTAGCGTTACCGATCGCACCCAAGCACAAAGAGGGTGAATGCGTTAACGACAGCAACATGAATGAGTATAAAAAACCTAATCCATTCGCCAAGTTGGAATTGCTGAAAAGCAAGAAATAAACTGGCGAAACTAATGAAGTAGTATTTACAGGAGCATTATCATGGCCGTTCAACAAAACAAGAAGTCACCATCCAAGCGTGGCATGCATCGTTCACACGATTTCTTGACTAACCCAGCATTGGCTGTTGAGCCAACAACTGGCGAGACACATCTGCGTCACCACGTTAGCCCAAATGGCTACTATCGTGGCCGTAAGGTAATGCCTGCGAAGGGCGAGTAAGTCTCATTAAACTCAGTGTGGCGGGTGATGCTCACTCGCTAACTGTTTTTATCTCTCATATTTCCAGAATCTAATAGCGAACATGGATATCACTGTCGCTATCGATGTCATGGGGGGCGATCATGGCCCTCATGTCACGGTACCTGCTGCGCTGCAAGCGCTGAAGCAGGATGACGAACTCAATATCATCCTGGTCGGTTTGTCTGAGGCTATCGAAGCTGAATTATCAGCCAAAGGTGCCAAGACCGGCCCTCGTCTTCGCATTCACCATGCGAGCGAAGTGGTCACCATGGATGAATCACCGCAAAGCGCACTGAAGAACAAGAAAGACTCTTCCATGCGCGTTGCCATCAATCTGGTCAAAAGCGGCGAAGCCAATGCCTGCGTCAGCGCCGGCAATACTGGCGCTTTGATGGCTACTGCCCGATTTGTGCTCAAAACCCTGCCTGGTATTGATCGTCCTGCGATCGCCGCCATTTTGCCCAATCAAAAAGGCACTACCTATATGCTGGATCTGGGTGCCAATGCCGACTGCACGCCAGAGCAATTGCTGCAGTTTGCCGTGATGGGAGCTATGCTGGTTTCTTGCGTTGAACATAAAGAGCGTCCGACCATAGGCCTGTTGAATATCGGTTCGGAGGATATCAAGGGTAATGAGGTGGTCAAAGAGGCGGGAGAGCTGCTTCGTGCCAGTCACCTCAACTTCTATGGCAATGTAGAGGGCACTGATATCTATAAGGGAACGACGGATGTCGTCGTCTGTGATGGTTTCGTTGGCAATGTGGCATTGAAAACCACAGAAGGCGTGGCTCAGATGATGAGCAAATTCCTGATTGAAGAGTTCAAGCGCAACTGGCTCACCAAGCTGATGGCGCTGGCGGCAATGCCGGTGCTCAAGTCATTCAAACGTAGATTGGATCCCAGGCGCTATAACGGTGCCAGTTTTCTTGGCTTGCGCGGCATTGTGGTCAAAAGTCACGGTGGCGCTGATGCTTTTTCTTTCCTGCACGCCATCAGGGCTGCCACTGAAGAAGCGCGTAGCGGCGTCCTGCGTAGAATCACCGAACAATTAGAGATAGAACATATCAAACCAAACCCTGCTTCAGGGCCACTGGCAGAATCTGCACCGAAAGAGGTTGCATGAAGTATTCACGTATTGCAGGAACAGGCAGCTATTTGCCAAAAAAGATTTTAACCAACGCCGATTTGGAAGCGATGGTCGATACGACAGATGAATGGATAGTCAGTCGTACGGGTATCCGTCAGCGGCACATTGCCGCTGATGGCGAATTTACCAGCGACCTGTCGGTTGAAGCAGCACGCAGGGCCTTGGTATCTGCAGGTATCGAGGCAAGCGAGATTGATTTAATCATCATTGCCACTACAACGCCTGATCGTATTTTCCCTAGCACTGCATGTTTGGTACAAGACAAGCTCGGCATCTCAAATTGCCCAGCATTTGATATCCAGGCCGTCTGTAGCGGGTTTGTCTATGCCATTGCCACTGCAGATAATTTCATCAAGAGCGGTAGCGCAAAGTGTGTGTTGGTGGTCGGTGCTGAAACTATGTCACGCATCACTGATTGGACCGACCGCAGCAATTGCATCCTCTGGGGCGATGGCGCTGGTGCAGTCATCCTGAAAGCCAGCGATGAGCAAGGGATACTCTCCACACACCTGCATGCTGATGGTAGTTATGCCAACCTCTTGAACGTGCCGTCAGGCGTTTCGAAAAAAGAGGGCAGCAAAACGGTCTACATGGAAGGTAACTCCGTGTTCAAAGTGGCTGTAAATACCTTGGATGCGATCGTCGATGAAACGCTGGAGGCAAATGGCTTACAGAAATCTGATGTCGATTGGCTGGTGCCCCACCAGGCGAATATCCGCATCTTGCAATCCACAGCCAAGAAATTAGGCATGGGTATGGATCGCGTCGTCGTAACCGTGGATGTCCACGGCAATACCTCTGCAGCCTCGATTCCGCTTGCGTTGGATGTGGCTGTAAGAGATGGCCGGATCAAGCGTGGAGAAACCATTCTGATGGAAGCTTTCGGTGGTGGTTTCACTTGGGGCTCGATATTGATGAAATACTGAACTATTCAGTTTCATCCATACCTTTAGCTCCTGTATTTAAAACTAAAATAATCAAAACTATTTAAGAGAAACTAGATGAAATTTGCTTTTTTCTTTCCTGGTCAAGGTTCTCAATCGGTAGGCATGATGCAAGGCTTTGCTGACCATGCAATCGTCAAGGCAACCTTTGCCGAAGCTTCAGATATCCTCGGGCAGGATTTCTGGTACATGGCCACTGAACCCAATGACTTGTTGAATCAAACCACCAATACACAGCCGCTCATGCTCGCTGCAGGGGTCGCTACCTGGCGGTTATGGCAAGCGCGTGATGGGCAGTTGCCAAGTCTGATGGCTGGCCACAGCCTGGGCGAATATACGGCTTTAGTAGCTGCAGGGGTGCTCAGTTATCAAGATGCGCTGCCATTAGTGCGCTATCGTGCTGAAGTGATGCAAAGCGCCGTGGCTGAAGGCGTTGGCGCGATGGCAGCAGTGCTCGGTCTGGATGACGATACTGTACGTGCCGTTTGCGCTGAAGCAGCTCAGGGCGAGGTGCTCGAAGCGGTCAATCTGAACTCGCCCGGCCAGGTTGTCATTGCCGGACACAAATCTGCAGTTGAACGTGGCATGGAGTTAGCCAAGGCAAAAGGCGCGAAGCGCGCATTGCCGCTGCCTGTAAGCGTTCCATCCCATTGTGCATTGATGAAACCGGCAGCTGATGAGCTGGCTCGTTATATCGAAGGCGTAACCATGTCTGCTGGCCTGGTGCCGGTACTGCATAATGCAGATGTTGCTGCCTATACTGATTCTGAAAAAATTAAAGATGCATTGGTACGGCAGTTGTATAGCCCGGTTCGCTGGGTAGAAACTGTTCAGCGTATTCATGGTGAAGGCGTTGTGGCCAGTGCTGAGTGCGGTCCTGGCAAAGTGCTTGCCGGGTTAAGCAAACGCATTGTCGCTGAATTGCCTTGTATCGCACTTACAAGCAATGAAGCTTTGGGCGAAGCCTATCAACAGTTTAATCAGAAATAAGGTAATCAAGGAGACATGATGCTCAATGGACAAATTGCATTGGTCACGGGCGCAAGCCGCGGCATAGGTGCAGCGATTGCTCAGGAGTTGGGCAAGCAGGGCGCGGTAGTGATCGGCACAGCCACGTCGGCTTCAGGCGCTGAACAGATTTCCCAAGCCTTGCAACAAAGCCAGATCAAAGGTACTGGCATGGCGCTGGATGTGAACGATGCCGAGCAGGTAGATAAACTGCTCAAAGCCATTAATGAACAATTCGGCGATGTGACGATACTGGTAAACAACGCAGGCATTACGCGCGACACGCTGTTGATGCGCATGAAGGACGATGACTGGAATGCCGTGATCGGCACTAACCTGACATCTGTCTATCGTATGTCTCAAGCTGTGATTCGCCCGATGATGAAAGCGCGCTCAGGTCGTATTATTAATATTTCGTCAGTTGTCGGCCATATGGGCAATGCAGGCCAAACCAACTATGCGGCAGCAAAAGCCGGCATGTCTGGTTTCAGTAAATCTTTGGCGGCAGAGGTCGGTAGCCGCGGGATTACGGTAAACTGCGTAGCACCTGGATTTATCGATACAGATATGACGCGTGAATTACCGGAAGAGCAACGCCAGGCGTTGCTGCAACACATTCCTGCCGGAAGATTGGGGCAGGCTGAAGAAATCGCCGCTGCCGTTGCGTTCCTGGCGTCTCCTAATGCAGCTTATATCACAGGCGAAACCTTGCATGTGAATGGTGGTATGTTGATGGTTTGATGCGCTTTGTAATTAGTGCATTTAAGGTTTTTGAATTCCTCAGGACTTTTGTTAGAATAGCCTGAGTTTTATAAGCTTGAATATTTTAAAGGGGTATTTTAGATGTCTGACATCGAACAACGCGTTAAAAAGATCGTTGCTGAGCAACTGGGTGCAAACGAGGCTGATGTGAAGAATACATCCTCCTTCGTTGATGACTTGGGCGCTGACTCACTGGATACAGTTGAGTTGGTCATGGCCTTGGAAGAAGAGTTCGATTGCGAGATCCCGGATGAAGAAGCCGAGAAGATTACCAACGTACAACAAGCAATTGACTACGTTTCCGCGAACTTAAAGTAAGCCCCGGCAGTTTAATCAATTTAAAAATAAGAGCGCTTCTTAGCGCTCTTAACATATAAAGCATGCAAAAACGAAGAGTCGTAGTCACTGGCTTGGGCGTTGTATCACCGGTTGGTATTGGTGTGCAAACAGCCTGGGAAAATCTTATCGCCGGTAAATCCGGTATCACCAGAATCAGCAAATTCGATCCGAGTAACTTTGCTTCCCAGGTCGCAGGGGAGGTAAAGGATTTCGATGTATCGGAGTTCCTGCCTGCAAAAGATGCTCGCCGTATGGATACGTTCATACAGTACGGCCTGGCTGCTGCAATTGAGGCAGTTAAAGATTCTGGAATCGTTGCTACGGAAGAAAACGCCGAGCGTATCGGTGTTTCTATCGGTTCCGGTATCGGCGGCCTGCGCCTGATCGAAGAAACCAACGATACCTACGATGAAGGCGGGCCTCGCAAGATATCGCCATTCTTTATCCCAGGCACGATCATCAATATGATTTCCGGCAATCTTTCCATTATGTATGGCTTCAAAGGCCCGAATGTCTCTATCGTGACTGCCTGTACAACCGGCACTCATTCCATCGGCGATGCCGCACGCATGATCGAATATGGTGATGCAGATGTGATGGTCGCCGGTGGTGCTGAAGCTGCTATTACAGAACTTTCAGTTGGTGGCTTTGCATCCGCGCGTGCGCTTTCCACCCGCAACGACGACCCAGCGACGGCCAGCCGCCCGTGGGACAAGGATCGTGATGGTTTCGTCATCGGCGAAGGTGCCGGTGTCATGGTGCTGGAAGAATATGAATCAGCCAAGAAGCGTGGCGCAAGGATTTATGCAGAATTAGTCGGCTATGGCATGAGTGCCGATGCCTACCATATGACTGCGCCTAATATGGATGGCCCGCGTCGCTCCATGCGGAATGCGATACAAAATGCAGGCATTAATCCTGATCAAATCCAATTCATCAATGCGCATGGTACATCGACACCTCTGGGTGATACCAACGAAACCAATGCGATCAAAGCTGCTTTTGGAGATCATGCAAAGAATCTGGTCGTCAACTCCACCAAGTCCATGACGGGTCATTTGCTGGGCGGTGCAGGTGGCCTGGAATCAGTATTCACTGTGCTTTCGATTCACCATCAGATTTCGCCGCCAACCATCAACATATTCAATCAGGATCCTGAATGTGATCTGGATTTTTGCGCCAATACTGCACGCGACATGAAAATCGAGCATGCATTGAAAAATAACTTTGGCTTTGGTGGTACTAACGGAAGTTTGGTGTTTAAAAAAATCTAATCCCTTAATAGTTAAATACTTAGCGGATACTCTGTCAAAATGCATTAAAAACTTGCGCTTATGCACAGTTTTAATGCATGTGACAATTGGATGCATGCTTTAGTGGTTGTTTCTATGGTGTTTTTTATAAGCCATTGAATAATATAGGTTTATAAATTGTTCAAAATCTAATCACTAAGTAAAAAAGCTAATAATTATCGTGAGTTAGCATCGTTATTCGAAGGTCATCCACAAAACTATCCACAGGTTTTGTGGATGAGTTTTCTGAATAATAAAATTTCAGAAAACTCAAGTCTTTATCCTCTCAGCAACATGCTTTACGATGGCGTTATGCCATCTCAACAAAATGAGCCAGTCTGCTGAATGACGACACCAGGAACACAAGATTACCTAATTAACGGAAGCAGAGAAGGCAACTTATCTCCACTCGATCGTGGCTTTGCTTATGGAGATGGCATTTTCCGCACATTGGTCATCAATGAGGGCCGGCCACAGCAGTGGCAACTTCATTACGCCAAACTGGTACATGACTGCAATGTGCTGGGTATCGTCTGCCCAAGTGCCAACATACTCTTAAACGATATTGAACGATTGTTTTCCGGTAGTCAGCAAGCAGTAGCCAAGATCATCATAACGCGTGGTGAAGGTGAGAGAGGCTATTCCATGCCTTCTCTGGCGCAACCGAACCGTGTCGTTATCAAATCTGCCTATCCTCAATTCCCCCAGCACAATTTTGAACAGGGTGTTCGATTGTATCTGTGCCAAACCAGATTGGGACACCAACCGAGGTTGGCCGGTATCAAGCATCTCAACCGCTTGGAAAACGTTATTGCACGCGCCGAATGGTCAGATGGCGCCATTGCCGACGGTTTGCTGTTGGATATCTATGAGAACGTAATCGAGTGCACCGCGAGCAACCTATTTGCCAGGTATGGCAAGACGATATTCACGCCGGATCTGGCGCGTTGCGGGGTAGCCGGCGTAACACGTCAACGGGTGCTTGAACTTGCCTCCAGCCTTGGATTTGAGACCGACATTGCCCATATCCCATTGAGTACATTATTGGATGCCGATGAAATCATGATCGCCAACAGTCTTTTTGGCGTTTGGCAGGTAGTGGAAATAGGTCAGACACAATGGCAGCCGCAACCTTTGGCAGCCCAATTAAGAAAACTTCTGCAGGAGTAACATGCGTTTAATCAATCGGCTCGTCTTCCTTACATTATTCATTACGTTGCTATTCGGCGGCTGGATGCTATATTTCATTTCAACGCCAATCACACTTGAAGATGATGTTCTTGAAGTAGATATCAGGGCCGGCAGCAGTTTGCGAGGAATTTCAGAGCAATTGGTAAGCCAGGGCGTGTTATCTGAGTCTTTGAGTTTTATGATTCTGGTCAGGCTGATGGGTAAAGCTGGCGAGGTCAAAGCAGGTAATTACCTGATTGAAAACGGCACAACGCCTTACGACCTGTTTGTAACGATTACCAGCGGTAAAACCACCCAGGCCAGTATCACGTTTATTGAAGGTTGGACTTTCCAGCAAATGCGTGATGCCATGATGAAGAACGACTCGATCAAGCACATCACGATGGCTTATACAAACGAGCAGATACTTGAGAATATAGGCGCTGCAGAGGCGCATCCTGAGGGTTTGTTCTTCCCAGACACGTATTTCTTCAGCAAGGGGATGACAGACCAGGATATCCTCAAGCGTGCCTATCTTGCCATGCAATCAAGATTGAACGATGCCTGGCAGCAGCGAGAGGCTGGTTTGCCGTACAAGACACCGTATGAAGCCTTGATCATGGCTTCCATCATTGAAAAGGAGACGGGAAGGGCGGACGAGCGCAAAACCATCGCAGGCGTATTCACCAATCGCCTACGTATAGGCATGCGCCTGCAGACCGATCCCACAGTGATTTATGGCATGGGTGAAAGTTTTGACGGCAACATCCGCAGAAAGGATTTGTTGGCAGATACTATTTACAATACCTACACCAGAGCCGGATTGCCTCCAACACCGATTGCCATGCCAGGTTTGGCTTCTATCGAAGCTGCGTTGCATCCGGCAAAAACAAAAGCGCTCTATTTCGTTGGCAAGGGCGATGGCAGTCATGCGTTTTCGTCGACATTGGTCGAACACAACAGGGCAGTAGTCAAGTATCAGTTAAGAAGGGGCCAGGGTGCGCGGTAAATTTATTACACTAGAGGGTATGGATGGTGCCGGTAAAAGCACGCATATCCCGACCATTATCGGCGCATTGCAGGCAAAGGGCCTGCAGGTGCTCAGCACGCGTGAACCGGGAGGCACGGCATTAGGTGAACGTCTGCGTGATCTACTGTTGCATCAAGCCATGCATCCTGAGACCGAGGCTTTATTGATGTTCGCAGCGCGTCGGGAGCATATCTCCGAAGTGATTGAACCAGCGTTGGCAAGTGGCAAGTATGTCGTTTCAGACCGTTTCTCTGATGCGAGCTTCGCCTACCAATCGGGTGGGCGAGGCGTGCTTGCCAGTAAGATAGAACAGCTGGAAGCCTGGGTGCATCCGGGATTGCAACCAGATTTGACTATCTTGTTCGATGTGCCAGTTGAAGTCAGTGTCGCGCGCTTGGCTGGCGCGCGAAGCCCTGACAAGTTTGAGCAGCAAAGCCCCGCATTCTTTACTCGTATACGCAATGCTTACCTTCATCGCGCAGAAGCCGCACCAGAGCGTTTCCGTGTGGTCGATGGCAATCAGCCGATTGAAATGGTAGAGCAATCTTTAATGAAAATTATTGCGAATATCTAGCCCTATGTCTGTCTTCCCATGGCAATCAGAAACGCTAGCCAAGATTTCGAACAAGCGCGAGCGTTTGCCTCATGCGTTGCTGCTGCATGGCAATAGCGGCATAGGTAAATTTGATTTTGCGCAGCAACTGGCAAAGTCTCTGTTATGCCTGTCGCCTCAGCCTGACGGTGAAGCATGTAACGCATGCCCAAGCTGCGGTTGGTATGCACAGGGCAATCACCCTGACTTTCGCCTGTTGGCACCCGAGCAGGATTCCGATGAAGACCCAGAGTCCTCAAACGCAAAGAAAACCACGAAAAAAAGCCAGCAGATCAGTGTGGTGCAGGTACGTGAGCTTGCCAATTTCCTTGCGCTATCCAGCCATCAAAGTGATGGTCTTCGAATTGTGCTGATACATCCAGCAGAAGCCTTGAACGCAGCTTCTGCCAATGGCCTGCTGAAAATGCTGGAAGAGCCGCCGGCTGGCGTTATCTTCATTCTTGTAACACATCAACTCAACCGTTTGCTGCCTACCATCATCAGTCGCTGCCAAAAGATCGACATGCCGATGCCTGCAAGAGATTCCGCACTCTCCTGGCTAAAACAGCAAGGCAAGGCCGACGCAGAGCGATTGCTTGATTATGCGGGTGGCGCACCGCTGAGTGTTATCAGGAACGGCGAACAGGGTACAGCCATGTTCAATACCGAACTATTCGTGCAAGGCAGAAAGCTGGATCCATTTCTCGCTGCATCCACCGTCGCAGCTCAAGGTATGGAAGTGGCGATTGATGGATTGCAAAAATGGGTATATGACCTGCTATCATGCCTGCTGACTGGTCAAGTTCGCTATCACAACCAGCATGCAGGCGCTTTGCAAGCCATGGCCAAGAGCGTAGACTTAGGCTTGCTGCTGGACTTTCAACGTAAACTGAATGAAGCCAAGAAATCAGCCTATCATCCGTTGAATAATGAGTTGCAGCTTGAAACTATTTTTCTTACTTACACGCAATTGTTCATGAAAAAAGTTGATTAAACACTATGTCCGCATTGCCTCCTGAAGAACAGTCCTCAGCCAGCTCAGCGCCCAAGCCAGGTGTGTTATCCCTGGCAATCAAGGAGAAGGCGGCGCTCTATGCTTCTTACATGCCTTTTGTAAAAGGTGGCGGGCTTTTTATTCCAACCAATAAATCCTTCAAAATTGGTGATGAAGTGTTTATGTTGCTGAGCTTGCTGGAAGACCCTACCAAATTGAAAGTGGTCGGGCACGTCATCTGGGTGACGCCGATTACGCAAGGGAGCCGCCCGCAAGGCATCGGCGTGCAGTTCAGCGAGAAAGACGGCGGTCAGGAAGCAAGAAACAAGATCGAAGGACTACTTGGTGGGGCACTTAAATCGGGCAAACCTACTCACACAATGTAACCACCTAATTAAAGTAGTCAAATGCTCGTAGATTCCCACTGCCATCTCAATTTCCCCGAACTTGCCGACAATATGCCTGATATCAGGCAGGCTATGACCGACCACCATGTCGGCCATGCCTTATGTATATCTGTCAATTTGCGCGAATACCCTCAGGTATTGGCTGTTGCCGATGCCTATGATAATTTTTATGCCACTGTCGGCGTGCACCCTGATTATGAAGACGAGCCTCCCCTGAGTGTCGATCAACTGGTAGAACTAGCCAAAAACCCAAAGGTGGTTGGAATAGGGGAGACCGGTCTTGATTACTTTCGCCTTACTGGAGATCTCGAGTGGCAACGAGAGCGTTTCAGAGTTCATATCAGGGCAGCCATCCAGGCGGGCAAGCCGTTGATTATTCATACTCGGTCAGCAGCCGAAGATACCCTGCGCATCATGCGAGAAGAAAGAGCTGAACTGGTCGGAGGTGTCATGCATTGCTTCACAGAAAGTCTGGAGGTTGCCACTCAGGCGATTGCAATGGGGTTCTATATCTCCTTCTCTGGCATTGTGACTTTCAAGAATGCGCTTTCATTGAAAGAGGTTGCTAAAGAGGTTCCTTTGGATCGCATACTGGTTGAAACCGACTCACCCTACCTGGCGCCGGTTCCATTCCGTGGAAAAACAAATCAGCCGGCCTATGTTAAGTACGTGGCTGAAGAAGTCGCCAGACTTCGTGGCATCACTTATGAAGAGTTGGCCGCCGCCACGTCAGAAAACTTTTTCCGGCTTTTCAAGCACGCTACGCGATGCAGCTGATTATGCTTGGTGTCGGCTCAAGTGCCGGCACGCCGGTGGTTGGTTGCAGTTGTCGAACCTGTATATCAACAGATGTCCGTAATAAGAGAACAAGGTGCTCATCGATTATCGTTCTGCCTGGCGGTGAGACCATTCTGATCGACACTGGCCCTGATCTCCGCCAGCAAGCGCTACGCGAAAGACTAAACAGGGTAGATGCAGTCCTGTACACACATACGCATGCTGATCATTTACACGGCATCGATGATCTGCGGGCCTTCTGCCAGATACAACGCCAGCAGATACCGCTGTATGGCAGCCATGACACCATTCAGCACATTGCCAACAAGTTTCCTTATGTGCTGAGGGAAGCCAGTAATTTCTGGGACTTGCCGGTATTGGCTGTCAAACGCGTTTCAGAGCCATTCGAGCTATTCGGCGTAAAAATCACCCCTATCCCTGTCAAGCATGGCAATAGCGACATTCTCGGATACAGAATCGGCAATATTGCCTATCTCACCGACGTATCGGCCATACCGGAAAGCTCAATGGCCTTATTACAAGGTTTGGAGGTGTTGATGCTGGATTGCCTGAGATTCACAACGCATCCCACACACATAAATCTGGAACAAAGTTTGGAATATGCGAGTCTCATCCAGGCGAATCAGACTTATTTGATACATATGACACATGAGATTGAATTCGAAACGGTCAGTCAACAGCTGCCACCCTCCGTGCGTTTAGGCTACGACGGATTGAGAGTCAGTATTTAGTTTGCAGAATGCACGCATTTAACAAAAGTGCGATAATCCGATAATCGAATGCACATATAGAATTAGGAACCGACATGCAACTTAGCAAAAAAACCTGTATCTCGCTCGCAATCATAGGCTTAGCTTTTGTATTCAATCCAGTTTTTGCTGACACTGCAAAACCGAAGCCAGCAACGACAGCGCAAGCTAAGAAAACCTATACTGAAGATGAGTTCTTAAACGCTTTTAGCGGAAAGAACAGACGTGCGATCACCCAACAACTTGGCCAGCCAATCAAGAAAGAGCAGGGCGTACGCCCCTCAAACGCCAACGCGGCTATAGCCCAGCTGGGGCAAAAGCCGGGCGAAACTTCAAAGCCAGTGAATGTTGAAATGTGGTACTACTCAGATATAGTCCGTTATGATGCAAAAAGGACATACAAGCAGACTGAGTTAACGTTTGTAAATGACAGGGTAATGAACATTACCTTCTTCAATAACAAATAAACAGATAAGCCGGAAGAGTTGAATTGCTTCCGGCTTTTTATTTCCCCCGCTTTTCCACCTCTGTTTTCATAAGTAACACTTCTCGCCCGTACTGTACTCCAGCCTGCTCTTTCGAGCACGACAGGCTTGGTCTCAATCTTTAAGAACTTTATAAAGCTGCTGGTTTCAAAATATTTCCAACAACCTTTAGGAGATAGATCATGCCAGCAGGTGCCAGTCCTAAACGTGAACGTGAATACAAGAAACTGGTTGGGAATTTCAAGGAAGAGAAGCGCTATAAGGGGCGCGAAGAGGAAGTTGCAGCACGGATAGTCAACAAACAGCGCAAGGAGTTAGGAGAAACCAGGGACGAAAAGCAGATCAGGGCTCGCGGTCAATCGAGTGACAAAGGCCTGCCGATCAAGGATTACAACAGGTTGACGATTTCCCAAATTGACCCACACTTGCAATCACTGACTACCAGCCAGAAGCGTAAGATCCGCAGCTATGAAATGGAACATAAACATAGAAAAGGCGTGCTGGAAAGATTAGACCGCCAGCTGTCTCATTGATGGTGAATCCGAATCCGGGCCAGGCTTGCCTTGTAGCATGTCCAGGATGTAGCGTTCAATAAAAGCCAGGGCCCGGTTTTCATCTTCCATATCATTCGCATTTTCTGTTATGTCGGTCATCTTGCCTGCCATGTAGTTCTCGATAATGAGCGGATGCACATAGCACTTTCTGCAAATAGCGGGAGTATTACCGAGTTTTTTCGCTGCCGCCTCTATCGCCTGCGTTATGTTTTTCTTCGCCTCTGCAACTGTTGTGAATTGCTGTAACGATCTCAATGCCAGGGTGGTATGTACCGTACCTGACCATGTGCGAAAATCCTTGGCTGTGTAGTCCCTGCCTGTAATCTCTTTCAGGTATTCATTCACGTCGGATGAGTCTATTGCATGCCGTAGCCCGTCGCTATCCATATACTGGAACAGCTCGTACCCCGGCAGGTCTTTAATCCGTTTTATGATGCGGGCAAGCCGTGAATCGCGTAGCTGGATCTGATGTTCGATACCGCTTTTGCCGCGAAAGTGGAATTCGATCTGGCTGCCATTTACTTGCACATGACGGTTGCGCAATGTCGTGAGCCCGAAAGATTGATTATTTTTTGCATAAGCATCGTTACCTATGCGAATCATGGTGCTCTCAAGCAAATATACGATAGTCGCCAGCACCTTGGTGCGGCTTATGCCTGGCCTGGCCAATTCCTTATCCACTACTTTTCTGATCAGGGGTAGATGCAGACCGAACTCAGCAAGGTGATCGTATTTCATCTCGTCGCGTACTTCGCGCCATTGTTGATGGTAGCGATACTGTTTACGCCCCCTGGAGTCTCTGCCGGTCGCTTGTAGATGCCCGTTGGTGTGCTGGCATATCCAGACATCTTCCCAGGCAGGTGGAATAGCCAGGGATTTGATGCGGGCGAGGTGGGCTGGATCCTTCAGGGGCTTTCCATCGATGTTTAGATACCTGAATTTTGCCCCGTGGCGTTTACGTGAAAATCCCGGCTGGCCATCATTCACATAACGCAATTTCCCCAATTGCGCGCATAGCGGCATATCTCGACGAGGCGAGCTGGATATATCCCGAATATTATCGGCGTGCATCGAAAATTGAAGTCATCAGGTAATTTACTTGATTAACAAAATGTATTTTTTCGATGGTGGATTCAGTGGAAAGTTCTGCCGGCCTGATTCGCATGCCTTAAGCAATTAATTAACCCCTGTTATTTTATGTGGGACGATTTATATAGAACTCAACCGGAATAGCCCTGTCGTAAATTAAACAAACCATTCATAGCCAGGAGGTAACAAGCATGGAAACCCAAACTGATTTACATAAATCAAGTAAGCGTGTAGCCGTATTGATGACTGATGGTGTTGAGCAGGTTGAATATATCGGCCCTCGCATGTTTCTGGAAGAGAACGGCATCGAAGTCGTGCTGGTTTCACCAAAACTTAAAGGTGAGGAAGTTCAAGGTTTTAATCATTCCACGCCAGCTAATCGTTTTGAGGTCGAATTGAATATTCGGGAAGCCAACCCTGAAAATTTTGCAGCCTTGGTCATTCCAGGCGGAGTCGCTAATCCGGATCGCCTGAGGCTGAGCGCAGAGTCGATTAATTTCATACGCGACTTCTCTCGATTGGAAAGGCCGATTGCAGCAATCTGCCACGGCCCTTGGCCCTTGATCGACGCCGGGATTGTGGATGGCAAACATGTCACCAGCTGGCCTAGCCTGCAGCAAGATCTTCGAAACGCTGGCGCTACCTGGAGCGACGAGCCGGTGGTAATTGATGGCGATCTTGTCACTAGCCGAAAGCCTGGCGATGTCCCTGCATTCTCCCAAGCATTACTGAATAAACTGAATGGGTAGTGGTTGACGGCATCTCCACCTGCTTTCATTACTGGAAATAGGGTGGTGGTGCACAAATTTAATTTGCCACCGTTTTAGAAATCTGAAGGAACAAGCTGGTGGCATTCCTATGAAGTATTGACTGTCCATAAATCCCCGGCCCATTCAATATCTATCCAAGTTATTAATTAACAAGGAGAAAAGCAATGTATAAGATTTTTCTATTAGCGATTGCCTTGGCAAGCCCAAGCGCCTTTGCCGGCCCTCCGCCTGTCGATAATACTTTACCGCCTTGCGACAGCTCGGTTTCCGGTCCTAAACCGCCATGTACAATGGATTCGGAAAGTATCCGGGTGCCTCCTAAAACGCCCAATGAAGGCGAAAGAATCATTGTTCCGCCAGAAGACCCTGTAAAAGGATTGCCCGAACGTCCACCACAACCTGGGGGCGATATCGTAGATGATCCAAGATCCGGCAATAATGATGGAACCTTTCGATGAAAAAGCCAACTTCTCCTTTGGAGAACGGGCGTCGTCCATCCCCGGATAACCGGGGGTTAGCCAAGGAAAGACCCAAGGACGTTGAAGAGGAAGCCGCGAAAATAAACCGCGATGTGGATGCGCTCAGTGAGCAGGTTGAAAAAGACATGGAAAAGAAGCGCAAAAAGTCTTATAACTAAGGCAATGGATCAAGGGGAATTCATCCCCTTGATCCATCTTGAATTGAGCTACACGAATGCAGGCTTAACCATCGTTAGGCCTGGTTAATCCATTTTTCGGGATATATATATATGTTTGGATTCACGGCACTGGAACTTGCGCGTATACAGTTTGCCTTTACCATTTCCTTTCATATTATTTTTCCGGCAATCACCATAGGGTTGGCGAGTTACCTGGTAGTGCTTGAAGCCAGTTGGCTGCGTACCGGCAAGCAGGTTTACAAAGACCTGTATCATTTCTGGCTCAAGATATTCGGCATCAATTTTGGTATGGGCGTGGTTTCAGGGCTGGTGATGTCCTACCAGTTTGGCACCAACTGGAGCTTTTTCTCTGAGTTTGCCGGCAGCATCATGGGGCCATTGCTCGCCTATGAGGTGCTGACTGCTTTTTTCCTCGAAGCCGGTTTTCTTGGCGTCATGCTATTCGGCTGGAACAAGGTCGGTCCCGGCCTGCACTTCTTTTCGACGCTGATGGTTGCTATCGGCACCCTGGTCTCAGCCACCTGGATTCTGGCTGCCAATAGCTGGATGCAGACCCCGCAAGGCTATGAAATCGTTAATAACGTCATGGTTCCGGTGGACTGGTTGCAGATCATCTTCAATCCGTCCTTTCCATACCGCTTACTTCATATGAGCATGGCGGCTTTCTTGAGCACAGCTTTGTTCGTTGGTGCCTCAGCCGCCTGGCATTTGCTGCGTGGGCGTAATAATGCTGCCGTACGCAAGATGTTTTCCATGGCCATGTGGATGCTCCTCATCGTAGCACCCCTTCAGGCCGTGGTAGGGGATATGCATGGTCTTAATACCTTGGAACATCAGCCCGCAAAAGTCGCTGCGCTCGAGGGCCATTGGGAAAACAAGCCAGGCGAAGCCTTGGCGCTCAACTTGTTCGGCTGGCCCGACATGGAAGAAGAGACCACGAAATACGCACTGACGATCCCGCATCTCGGCTCCCTGATCCTTACTCATAGTTGGAATGGCAATATCCAGGGCCTTAAGGAATTTGCACCAGAAGACAGGCCCAACTCGACCATTATTTTCTGGAGTTTCCGTATCATGGTAGGGTTGGGCCTGCTGATGATTGCGCTGGGTTTATGGAGCCTATGGCTGCGTTGGCGGCAGCGTTTCTATGACTCCAGGTTGTTTTTGCGCTTTGCCTTGCTGATGGGGCCAACTGGCATCATCGCCATTCTGGCGGGATGGATTACCACGGAAGTAGGGCGCCAGCCTTGGGTGGTCTATGGAGTGATGCGCACTGCCGATGCAGTGTCGCCGCATCCAGCGAGTTCTTTGGCCCTGACGCTGGGATTATTCATCATCGTCTATTTAACGGTCTTTGGTCTGGGGATTATCTATATCCTGAGGCTGGTGAAGATTGGCCCCATTCCTCATGAGGGCGATCTGCCAACTGATGGCGGGCCAGGGCAGGATAAACAACCGATGCGGCCGATGTCGGTGACCGAAGAGCCGCTGCCGGTGGAACCGGATAATAATCCTTCACAAGCTAAGGAGTGACTGTGGACCTACCACTTATCTGGGCTGGCATCATATTTTTCGCCATCATGATGTATGTCGTCATGGATGGCTTCGATTTGGGCATAGGCATGCTATATCCATTGGTACCGCAACGCGAGCATCGTGATGTCATGATGAATACGGTTGCCCCTGTGTGGGATGGCAACGAAACGTGGCTCGTACTGGGTGGAGCAGGACTGTTGGCGGCCTTTCCGCTTGCATACTCCATCGTATTGAATGCCATGTACCTGCCGATTATATTCATGCTGCTTGGTTTGATATTCCGTGGTGTCGCCTTCGAATTCCGCTTTAAGGCGCACGACCATGAGCGCCACATTTGGGACAAGGCATTTATCGCCGGATCTGTGACTGCGGCATTTTTTCAAGGCGTGGTGCTCGGTGCCTATATCAATGGCATTTCGGTTGAGAATCGCGCCTATGCAGGAGGCGTGATGGATTGGCTGACCCCATTTTCAGTGTTTACCGGCTTAGGTGTGATCGCTGCCTATTGTCTGCTGGGCAGTACATGGCTGATCATGAAAACAGAAGGGGAGTTACAGCAACGCATGTTTCAACTGGCAAGACCTCTCGCCTTGTTGCTGGTTGTCTTTATCGTCGCAGTCAGTGTCTGGACACCGCTTGGGCATACGGATATTTTCACGAGATGGTTCAGCATGCCCAACATTCTGTATCTCAGTCCTGTGCCTCTGTTAGTAAGCCTTTGTATCGTCTGGCTTTTGACCGCGCTGAAAGGGCAACGCGACAAAGTGCCTTTTCTGGCAGCATTGGCCATTATCTTTCTGGGCTATATCGGGCTCACCATCAGCATTTGGCCCAATATCATCCCTCCGTCAATCAATGTATGGGAAGCTGCTTCACCGCCAGAAAGTCAGCTTTTCACCCTGATCGGCACCTTGATTATTATCCCCGTCATTCTTACTTATACGCTGTGGGCGTATTACGTATTTCGCGGCAAAGTGCGTTATGAAGATGGATACCACTGACAAGCCCGCCACACCATCAACACTTAATACCTGGCTAAAGCGCCTGGGATGGCTGTTATTGATATGGGCAACAAGTGTGGCGGCATTGGGAATTGCGGCATATCTGATGCGCGGATTAATGCGATGGGCTGGTTTGAAGTAATCATTTCATTACTTTGCATACAGAAGAAAGCAGGGCGCATTACTTAGGTTCGCATCTACATAAACATATCGAATCAATTAACTCGCCCAAAGGCTAGCTTTAATGAATTTGTGCGACAGCCTCTATCAGTTGAGCCTCAGCTGAGCCTATTGCATCTTTTTTAGCTTCTTCGCCCATAGCGACACCTTCGGCACGGATAATAGAAATATCATGCAAACCGACAAATCCCAGGATGGCTTTAAGATAGGTTTCCTGATGATCCATCACCTGCATCGGCCCAGCGCTATAAATACCGCCACGAGAGGATACGATGATGACTTTTTTACCGGCTGGAAGAAGGCTCTCAGGCCCTGAAGAGCTGTATTGGAATGTGCGGCCAGCGCGGATGATGTGATCGATCCATGCCTTTAGCGATGAGGGAATGCCGAAATTCCACATTGGCGTCCCAATGACAATCACATCGGCAGCAAACACCTCATCGACTACTTCATCGGACAGCTTTATTGCCTCATTCAAAGCTTCATTGCGCTGATCAGGTGGTGAAAAGAAAGCGCCTATAGTCATGCCAGTCAAATGCGGCAAAGGCGATGTACCTAAATCCCTAGTAATAACCTGAGTATCTGGATGCGTTATTTTAAGCTCAGCCAGAACTTTTGCAGTCAGCTTGCGTGATACCGAATGCTCGCCAAGCGGGCTGCTATCAATGTGTAGGACTGTATGTGACATCTTGTTTCCTTCAATAGTACCAATAAGTAACTAGATGCTATATAGTTACTTGATTGAAAACAAGAAGGCACTTTTTTCTCAGCTAGTTACATAAAGGTAAGTCATGAAGAAAGATCAAAACATCATAGCTAAAGATTCATCCCATACTCATGGCGCTTGCGCAGTTCGTGACCTGTTATCGCGGCTTGGTGATAAATGGAGCATGCTGGTAATCGTGGCATTGGCGAAAGCAGATAACCATTGCCTGCGGTTTTCTGAATTAATGCGTGGGGTAGATGGTATTTCGCAAAGAATGCTTTCAACTACTTTGCGACAATTTGAACGAGATGGCATCGTTACCCGTCATCTTTACCCGGAAGTGCCGCCGCGGGTGGAATATACCCTTACAGATCGTGGTCGGGATTTTCTGGTACCAGTTACAGCTTTAGTCGATTGGATGGTCAGCGAATGGCCAAATATAGAGATATCTCGACAGAGCTATGACATTAGAAATGAAAAGGTGTAAGTTTTGTTCAGGATAAAAGTTCTGGGGCTTTGAGGAGAATTTTGGTGTATGCCGCATGTTTGACTCCTTACGGCATATACCAAACTTTACTTCGCATAATGTATATTATGTAAAATAAAAGATATTTTAGGGTTTTCTGTTCTTATCCAATTCATTAATGATCTTGGCTGCTTTATCCCTACCCCCAAGGCCGAATGCAATTGCCAGTGCCAGGAATATTGCTCCGAATACGATTACGAATAACGCTGTCAGGAGTTGAGTGCCGATATCCAGTTGCTCCAAGGCAACGAATAAGGCGAAAATCTGGATCGCATATTCCGCAGTCGTGCTGATGGCTAATGCGCCTTCAAATTTGATGCCATGCAACCAGGCAAAAACCAGGCGGTTAACAAATCTGGCCAGCAAAGTACCGAATATTAGAATCAGGATGGCAACAATGATCTTGGGCAGATAATTGGCTAATGAATTGAGCATGCCGGCCACTTCTGTCAAGCCAAGCGCATTTGCGCCGGTAATGACAAACAGCAAGATAACAAGCCAGTAGATAACCATGCTGATGACGCCGCTCAAGGTTAAATCTACTCCGCTATGGCTAAGAAATTGCTCCAGGCCCGATCTGTCGGCAAATTGATCGAATCGCACAAGCCCCAAAAACCGCTTAACCAATATGCAAGCCACTTTCGCGCATAGCCAGCCAAAGAAAAGGATGACTATGACAGCAAGTAACTTAGGGAAAAACGTGACTACTTGCCCCCAGAATTCATTCAAAGACAATAGAAAAATATCTATCTGGTTTTGCATGGCGCCCTCCTTATTGGTTTTTATATTTAAGACAGAATTGCTAATGATTGTTCAGCCAAGATGGTTGAACTGAATGGAATCACGCAATTTTCGCTTATATGAACCAATCAAGCAATAAAGATGGCCGCAATATGTAATGTTATTTATTATGTATATTTAATATCTTTATGTTTTTAATATATTAAATATTTTTAATTGCTAATCTAATGAGTTGGGATGAAAAGAATCCTGTCGCTAAAGACTTGAAAACAATATCGTGCAACAGGTGGAAGGCATTACAAACTGAGACATCAGGCAGTAGTGCCCTTTGCAGAGACACTATCTTTCAGCTTGTCACGAAGGGAGAGGCGCTTCTTGTATTTGTAGTAAATACGGATGCCCAGCAATACTGCCAGGATAACGGCATATAGCAGCGGCTCACGAATGTCTTTCTTGACCAGCCACCAGAAATGTAGCACGCCGAGGATGGCTACTAGGTAGACCGTGTAGTGAAGCTGTTTCCAGCGTGTACCCAAGCGACGCATCATTGAATTGGTCGATGTAAGCGCTAATGGCCATGCCAGTACAAACGCGGAAAATCCAACGAGTACATAAGGGTGCTTGGTAATATGTCCGGCGATCTCATTCCAATCAAACCAATGGTCCAGCCATAGGTAGGTAGTGAAATGCAGGCAGGCATAAAAGAACATGAAAAGCCCCATCATTCTTCGTAACTGAATCTGCCAGGCAATACCTGTCAGTAGTCTGATTGGCGTCATGGCAAGCGTTATTAGCAGGATGATGAGGGCCCATGTGCCTGTTGAACGCTCAATGAACTCGATGGGGTTAGCCGTAAGGTTACCGTTATAGCCGAGCCAAACAAGCCTGGCTAAAGGGATCAGCGCCAATACGAAAAGAATGGCTTTAATCCAGGATAGCTGTTGCTTGCTGATTTGCTTCAATGACATAGACAAGGAACCTGCTAGAAATTCTTACGCAGATCCAAACCAGCATACATCTGCCCTACTTCGTTCTCATAACCATTGAATATCTGTGTTTTGATACGCGGGGAAAACAAGCCGCCGCCTATACGCCGCTCCGTGGCCTGGCTCCAGCGTGGATGTTCAACGGTTGGATTCACGTTGGCATAAAAGCCGTATTCTGATGGCCCTGAGTCCATCCAGGTCGTGACTGGCATTTTATCTGTGAATCGGATCTTGACGATGGACTTACCGCCCTTGAAGCCATATTTCCATGGCACTACCAGTCGCATCGGTGCGCCGTTCTGGTTGGGCAATATTTCGCCATATAGGCCAAGTGCCATGATGGTGAGCGGGTTCATCGCCTCATCCATGCGCAAGCCTTCTATATACGGCCATTTCAGGATAGGTACACGCACGCCTGGCATTACCTTCGGGTCAGCGAGTGAGATGAATTCAACAAACTTGGCATTCCCTGTGGGTTCAGCGAACTGAATCAGCTTTGATAGAGGCAGGCCGATCCAGGGGATGACCATTGACCAGCCCTCTACACAGCGCATCCTATAGATGCGCTCTTCCAGCGGTGCAAGTTTAAAGATGTCTTCAATTGAGATTTTCTTGGGTTTTTTGACTGCACCTTCGATCGACACGCTCCAGGGCGTCGGCTTGAACAACCTGGAATGCACGGCGGGATCACCCTTGCCTGTGCCGAACTCATAGAAATTGTTGTATGTGGTGACGTCTTCGTAACTTGTCAGCTTTTCTTCTTTACCGTAGGCGGTTTTTCTAAAAGAAGTTATTTTCTGCCGTTCATTGGCAGCATGAGATGTAGTGGGCAGAATACCTGAAAAAGCTGCCGCGCCGGCAGCCAAGCCTAAGCCAGCAGCCTTGATGAACTTACGACGATTCTCGAAGACGTCACGCGGGGTGATTTCTGACGGAAGGATATCTGGCTTTTTACCTATGAGCATGTTGGCAACCTATTCTGCACGCATCTGAAATTTTGCTTCTAAAGTTTCATTGACAGGACATTGGTCACGGATCAGGCATGATTTATTACTTATTGCAGATATTGTTTCCAATCATGTGCTGTATCCCCAACAGCAAAGAACTCAGAGTTGAGCAAAGAATCCTTGGTGTTGTAAAGCAAGGACATACCTTGCGTATCCAGCAGACTGCCGCCAGCACTTTCCAACACACACTGGGCGGCAGCCGTATCCCACTCCGAAGTGGGACCCAATCTTGGGTAGATATCCGCAGCACCTTCGGCGACCATGCAAATCTTCAATGAACTACCCATAGGGATTAGTTTTACTGGGGAAAGTTTCTTTTCTACGTTTTCGACGAATTGCTGAAGGCGAGCATCTGAAATGGCTAGCCGCTATTCATCCGGCTAGCGTTCTGATCCAAGCAAGGCCATTAGACCGGCCTCATCAAGAACCTTAACACCCAGCGACTCTGCTTTTCCCAGCTTGCTGCCAGCTTCTGCGCCAGCAACGACATAGTCGGTTTTCTTCGATACGCTACCCGCCACTTTGCCGCCGGCTTCTTCGATGAGTGCTTTAGCTTCATCGCGGGACATGCTTGGCAAGGTACCTGTCAACACCAGTGTCTTGCCACTGAATATGCCATTGGTATTGGTTCCCAAGCTTTCTTCCCAATGGATTCCAGCTTCAATCAGCGCATTGATGACATCGCGATTATGCGATTCGGCAAGGAACTGCACGATGGAGTCTGCCACAATCGGGCCGATATCCGGCACTTGCTGCAATTTTTCCGCATCGACCTCGAGCAGGGCTTGCAGGCTTCCGAAGTGCCTGGCTAAATCCTTCGCAGTGGCTTCACCCACATTGCGAATGCCCAGCGCGTAGATAAAACGTGCCAGCGTGGTTTTTTTACTGGATTGCAGGGCTGCAATGATGTTTTGCGCCGATTTCTCTGCCATGCGCTCCAGGTTTGCCAGCGTCTCCGCATCAAGCTTATAAATGTCGGCCAGCGTGTGCACCAGTTCAGCATCGACCAGCTGGTCAACCAGCTTCTCGCCAAGACCTTCAATATCCATGGCGCGCCGTGAGGCAAAGTGCAGGATCGCTTGTTTGCGTTGTGCCGAGCAGAATAGTCCGCCAGTACAGCGCGCTGCCGATTCATCTTCCAAGCGCACGACATGCGAGCCGCACACCGGACATTGATGATTGATGGCCGACAACAGGTTATAGGCTATCGAAAACTCAGGCCGTCTTTCCTTGACCACGGCAACGACCTCAGGAATCACGTCCCCTGCCCTGCGCACAGTAACCGTATCGCCTACGCGGACATCTTTGCGGTCGATCTCATCCTGGTTATGCAGCGTGGCATTGGTTACTGTCACACCACCCACAAAAACCGGTTTCAGACGCGCAACAGGAGTGATGGCGCCCGTGCGGCCGACTTGCACATCTATCGCCAAAACTTCAGTTAACGCTTCCTGGGCAGGGAATTTATGCGCAACCGCCCAATTTGGCTCGCGTGTGCGGAAGCCCAGCTCACGCTGTAAGGATAGGCGATTGACCTTGTAAACGACACCATCAATATCGTAAGGCAGGCTGTCACGCTTGGCCGCGATCGATTGGTAGAATTGAATCAAGGGTTCAGGGCCAAGCCCGACCACTCTTTCCGCGCATACTGGAAAACCGAAACGCTGTAAGGCATTCAAAACTTCGGAATGTGTGGCGGGCACATCCCAGCCCTGGACTTCTCCCAGGCCGTAGACAAAGCAGGATAACAGGCGCTGGGCAGTCAACTTTGAATCCAGTTGCCGCACTGCGCCCGCAGCTCCATTGCGAGGATTGACCAGTGTCTGTTTACCTAAATCCCGCTGTCTTGCGTTATAACGCTCGAAATCCGGACGGCTCATATAGACTTCACCACGCACTTCCAGCATTGCCGGAGCTATGCCTTCCAGTCTCAGTGGGATCTGGCGTATGGTGCGTATGTTCTGAGTAACATCTTCGCCCACCTCGCCATCGCCACGTGTAGCCGCTTGCACAAGCAGGCCTTGTTCGTACCTCAAGCTGATGGCCAGGCCATCGAACTTGAGCTCGGCTGCGTATTCGATAGCCGGGTCAGTTTCACTCAGGCCAAGTTTCTTACGGGTTCTGGTGTCGAATGCGCGAGCGCCATTGGCGGTGATATCCGTCTCGGTTTCAATCGATAGCATCGGTACACGGTGCCGGACCGGAATAAGCTCCGGCAGTGGCGCACCGCCTACCCGCTGTGTCGGTGAGTCGCCATCGACCAACTCTGGATATGCCTGCTCCAAGGCCTGCAGCTCGCGGAACAGTTTGTCGTATTCGCCGTCCGGTACCGTAGGCGCGTCAAGAACGTAATATTCGTGGTCGTACTGGAGGATTTGTTTGCGTAGTAATGCTATCTGCTGCGCAGCTTGTTCAGGATATTGCATCGCTCAGGAGAATAAACGTAATGCGGATTGGCTACCGGGGATAATACCGCGTGTAACCATCTTCGCGTGAATCACTTTCAATTGCTGGCGAATCTTTTCAATTTGCGTTTCACCGATCGGACGCTGGTTGTCATCGACAAGCGTGGCACCGAGGCTGGTTTCCATTTGTCTGGCGGTAAGTACCATCTGATTGAATATTTCAGGGCAGTTTTTAACCCGTGGGATATCCAATTGGAACGTCACGCCATGAATCACCGAAGTGCGCAGCATATCCAGGCTGAAGGGGTGATTGTCGCGATTGACGACAGAGAATAGGCGGCCATGCTCGTTTTCGCTATGAAAACCGCCATCATGACCCAGAACCAATCCATTGGCCTCGGCCAGCCCCCTGAATTTAGTCCCGGTGAAAGGTCCATTACCACCTTGAACCAAATGGAACCCGACCATCTGGTCGACATCGATACAGAACTGGTCAAGTTCGCTAGCCTGCTGCCAGGCGTCACCATTCGTTTGCCACTCGACCTGCGCGTTTAATTTCAGGCCGATACGATCTACTTCATGCTGAAAGCGGTTAAGCGCATTCCGTGAAACAAACCCGGAACGATCAGCCAATTGAAGCGCGCATGTGGCTTTGACAAAACTCACCGGCTCCTGCTCACGCGTCATCAGTCTCCATATGCCGTCAGTGTCAAGGCCATGCAAGTACTTGGGTTTGTCGATGTCGGTGACAGACATCAGGAATTCGCGCAATTTATCGCCGGTAACAGCCTGGGGCAGGTAAAGGACGGCGATCAGGTCTACTCGCGGATCAATATCCGAGCTCAGTGCGATTGAATCCACTACTGGCGCAGGGCTGGCTTGACGAGCCACAGTTTCTTCAATGGCTGGCTGGCTTATCAAAGGCTCATCAAAACCCGCCTCTTCATTCAACTCTGCCATTGAGGCTTGTTCTGGCAGTTCCTGTTCCTTGATATCGGCGTGCCAAGTATGCTCTTCGTAGGATTTGGCGGAATATGCATCAGATTCACTTACTGGCTCTGCCAATTCTGGTTCTTGTTCCAAGTCTTCCCAGGCCGAATTAAATTCAGCCGCGTCCGGTTCCCGGAATGGCGGGATTTCTTCATGTTTCTCGTGCAGGACGTCATGGCTAACGATCTCCTGGAAGGTGTCTTCCGCAATGCGCCTGTTCTCATCAAAATCATCTTCTTCAAAAACTGCAGGCTCATGCCGCTGGGCAGGCGTTTCGTCTTTCAGGATGGCATTTTCATCAAAATGGAATTCATCATCCATCAGGGCATCGCGCCTTGGCGAATCAAAAGCCTTGCTGGCTTCATTCCTGAACTTGCGTTCTTGCCACCAATTAAAGGCCACTACCGCAAAAATAATAATTGCGCCCAGTACCAGTAAAGCAAGTTGTAAATCACTCATGTTTAATCACTCTTCTCCAAGACTTACGCCATGACTTGATCGTGCATGCGCATGGCAGCTTCTATATCCACCTCAACGATACGCGAAACGCCAGATTCCTGCATCGTGACGCCTATCAATTGCTGTGCCATTTCCATGGTTATTTTATTATGGCTCACAAATAAAAACTGTGTGCGTTCGGACATTTTTTTCACAAGATTGCAAAACCGCTCCGTGTTGCTGTCATCCAGAGGCGCGTCGACCTCATCCATCAGGCAGAACGGTGCAGGGTTCAAACGGAATAACGCAAAAACCAGCGCCAGCGCCGTCAATGCTTTCTCACCGCCCGATAGCAGATGAATAGTACTGTTCTTTTTACCCGGCGGCTGCGCAAAAACCTGCATGCCGGTATCGAGTATCTCTTCACCAAGCAATTCCAGTCTTGCCTGCCCACCGCCAAACAGTAGTGTAAACAGTTCGGCAAAATGGCGATTAGCCTCATCGAACGTGTGCTGCAAGCGACTGCGCGTCTCTTTATCTATGCGGCGAATCGCATCTTCCAATGTCGAAATCGCCTGGTTCAAATCCAGCGATTGGCTATCGAGGTATTCCTTGCGTTCACGTTCGCTCGTAAGTTCTTGTATGGCCGCGAGATTCACCGCGCCCAAGCCTTCAATTTCCTGGGCCAGTGAAGCCACTTTGTTTTCCAGATCAGGTACCTTGGTAGATGCAGATAGTTGCTCAGCCAAGACTGCTTCTTCCAGTTGAGTTGCCATCAGTTCCGCCTGGCACTGCTCAAAATGCAGTCTGGCTTCCTGCTCAGCCAACCTTGATTGTTCAAGCTTATCACGAAGTGGATGCAGCATTTGCTCGTTCTGCATGCGATTACGTTCCTGGTTCTGCAGCTCACTCTCTGCCTGGGATAGCTGATTCCGTGCTTCTGCCAATGCGGCTTCACGTTGCTGCTTCAGCAACAAGGCGCGCTCAAGATTAGCCTTCAGCCCGTCCATTTTTGCGGCATCAAGCATTTCCAGCGATTCCCTCTTCCTGAGTTCCAGCGCTTTCAATTCCTCATCTGTTGAATTAATTGTATTATTTATCTGATTGATATTATTAATAATTAATTTTTTATTGAATACTTTTTCTTGTAATGCATGCTCAGCATTCTGCAAGGATTGTCGCGCCTGATTCAATGCGACCTGTTCACGCTCACGGCTTTGCTGAGCTGTTTCAGCGCTTGATTTCAATTCGGGCAGGCGCCGGGCAGATTGTTCAATACGCGATTGCAGTTCCTGCTTATGTATCACAGCACTTTCAATTTTTGCATCCAGCGACTCCAACTCTTGTGAAATTGCATTTTTCCGCTCCATGGCATGATGAAGCTGCTGTTCCTGGCGCTGTATATCCAGGCTGAGTTGATGTCCTGTCTGGCTAATGTTGCGCAGGCTTTGTTGACGCTCTTGCAATAATTGTTGCAAATGCTGGGCGCCCTCTTCGGCTTGCCTGAGATTGGTTGTTGCTGTGACAACAGCCTCCTGGGCCTGGGGTAATTCCGATTGCAGCGCTTCCAGCTCACGTTGCCTTTCCAGCACGCCATGCAAGGCACTTTGCGGACTGAATACAGTCAGGCTGTAGCGGGTGTAGATATCTCCCTCGCGGCTTACCAGTGATTGACCGGGTTTAAGCTGCTTGCGTGCCTGAGCCGCATCTTTGGGGTCATCAAGCAAATAGACGCCCTCAAGCCAGTCCTGCAACGGCCCGAAAATCTCCGGGGCCATGTGCTCAAGCACGGAAATCAGGGGCTTGAGCGATGATGCAGCACTCTGGCCAGGCGCAGCTTCACCAGTCTCTGCCAGAACAATGGTAGAAGGTGGACGCGACGAGTCAAGGAATTGAGCCTGCGGCTGCAAAATGCCATTCAGGCGCGCACCCAGAACAGCTTCCAGAGCGGTTTCCCAGCCGCTGGCAATCGATAGTTTCTGCCAAAGGCGCTCTGCATTGCTCAGGCTCCGCTGCTTTAGCCATTCATCAAGCTTGGCTTCATGCCCAATAGATTGCTGTATCTTGTGCAGGGAGTTGATTTGCGCTTCAAGCTGGGCAGTATTGCGCTGCTCGTGTTGCTGTTTCAATCGAAAAGCCTTGATCGCCTCGGTTTGCTGTTGCTCTTTGGCGCGCATCTCAGCGATCTCCTGCTCCAGTTGCGACAACTGCTTTTGCAAACCAGCCAGTTCTTCGCGCTTGGATTCCAGATTTGCAGCATCTGGCAATTGCAGGTTCTGCAAATCCGCCTGCAAGCGCTGCAAACGATGCTGCAATTCTTCTATATTGCGATCGGCATAGCCAAGCTGCGTGGTTTCGAGGCGTACGGCCTGCTCTGTGTCATCAAGTGCTTTCTGCGCTTCCAGCAAGGTTCGCTGGCTGCTCGAAAACGCAACTTCAAGTGCTGGCAGGCTCGCCTTGATGGAGGCAAGGGATTCGGAGGTTTGTTGTTCGTCGGTATCGGCTTGAGTTTGTTTAAGCAAAAGCTCAGCAAGGCTTTCATCAAGACTGATTTTTTGTACACCCAGTTTTTCAGATTGCGCGGCAAGTTGCTGCAACTGCATATTCAGCCGCTCGCGTGCTTCCTGCGTATGCTTGACCTGCTGCTCCAGATTGGAGACTTCGGCATTGGTTTCGTAATAATGCGTTTGTGCTGCCTGCACGGCTTCACTTGAGGCAAAGTTCTGCTGGCGCAGGCTTTCAAGCGTACTCTCGGTCTTACGCAAATTCGCCATTTGCGATTCAAGATCATTCACCAGCTTTTCTACCTGGCGCTTGGTTTTTTCCCAGGCAATACCGGCATCCCGCTTTTTCAGTAGCCATAACTGGCCATGCGCATGCTTAAGTGCGGTTTGCAGCTGATGATATTGCTGGGTGACCACGGCCTGCGCTTCAAGGCGAACAATCTGCTTGTCCATCTCCTGCCGGATATCTTCCACGCGGATCAGATTCTCGCGTGTATCACGCAATCTCAGTTCGGTTTCGCGCCTACGTTCCTTGTATTTGGAGATGCCGGCTGCCTCTTCAAGAAATACCCTGAGTTCTTCAGGCTTTGCCTCGACAATCCGCGAAATAGTATTCTGGCCAATGATGGCGTAGGCCCGGCCGCCAAGGCCTGTGCCTAGGAACAGATCGGCAACATCGCGACGCCTGACCGGCGTATTGTTGATGTAATAGCTGGAGCCTTTTTCACGTTCAATCACGCGTTTTACCGATATCTCGGCATATTGCGACCACTCGCCGCTGGCACCGCCGAGGCTGTTATCAAAGATCAACTCCACGCTACCGCGAGAGATTGCCTTACGATTGGCAGAGCCATTGAAAATAACATCCTGCATGGAGTCTCCACGCATTTCGCGGGCGCTGGATTCGCCTAGCACCCATCGGATAGACTCCATGACATTGGATTTGCCGCAGCCGTTGGGGCCAACGACACCGACCCGCTGCCCGTGAAGGTGCAAGGTGGTTGCATCTACGAAAGATTTGAATCCGGCGAGTTTGAGATGGGTCAGGCGCAATTGTCAGTCGTACTTTTGGGCGTCAAGGTTGTTGTTAGTGGCTGTATAATGACGAATTCGAACATTATTTAGATTTATACGGTAGCCATTATGTCCAGTCAACCCAGCAAGACGCTTGAAACCTTCGATAATCCGAAACCGGAACGCGATTTTCATATCCACATGGAAATTCCAGAGTTCACATGCCTCTGCCCAAAGACTGGACAGCCTGACTTTGCCGTATTGTATCTGGATTACATTCCAGACCAGAAATGCGTGGAATTGAAAAGTTTGAAACTCTACATATGGTCATTCCGCGATGAAGGCTGTTTCCATGAAGCCGTCACCAACCGTATTCTGGATGATCTTGTCACGGCGACACAGCCGAAATTCATGCGCCTGACCGCCAAGTTCTATGTACGTGGCGGCGTGTTCACCAATGTCGTGGCTGAGCATCGTAAATCAGGCTGGGAGCCTCTTCCAAGGGTCGATTTAAGCCAATTTAGTGCGCAATCCAATATTAGAGGTTAAGCTTCAGGTCCTCATATACATTCCAGTGTTAATAAGTTAACGATTTGAATCACACATCTCCCTCCAACCCAATGCGGCAGTTTGTGCGGGCGAATTTTGCCTACATGCTGAGCGGGAAATTACGTTCAAAAAAAGGTTACCAGCCGCCAGCCGGGCATCACATACCTTCCGACTTTGCCGGTATAGGCGTAGCCACTGCTGAAGATCCAGCCACCGATGACGCTGTCATCAACTATTTGAACGAGCTTGGCATTCGCCAGGTACGGCTGGATTTCACTTATGGCGATGCCGGCAATCATGTGGCTCGCTTCCTTGAAAAACTTATCGCTCACGGTTTCAAGGTGATGCTGCATCTGGTACAACCGTTCGATGCTGCCAAGCAGATGCAGGAAGAGCCGGCACAGGATGAATGGAGAAACTTCGTTACATCCACGCTTGATCGTTTTGGCAGCCGAATTGAAATCCTCGAAATTGGCTCAACCATCAATCGCAAGCGCTGGGCTGGTTATACGCTGGACACTTTCCTGACGGCTTGGGATATTGCGTATAACGAGGCAAAAGCGCGTCAAATCAAGCTTGCCGGCCCGAATATCACGGACTTTGAACCACCTTACAACATAGGCATATTGGCGCTGCTGAAAAGTCGTGGCCAGTTGCCTGACATACACACCAACAACCTTTTTTCTGAGCGCTGTACAGAACCTGAACGCGATGACCACAAGATACTAGGCCACCGCCTGGCTCCGCTAGGCGGCTTCCGGCTGGTCAAAAAAGCTTTTGTATTGCAAGAAATCGGCGAAAACTTTGGTGCGCCTGAACTCCACTCCCCTTCTGCCTTCTGGACACTGCCACGCATACATCGCGTACTGGCAAACGGTGAAGAAAAACAGGCCGATTACCTCGCGCGCTATATGCTGCTCTGCGCAGCCTCCGGCGCATTAAAACGCGCTAGCTGGGGCCCGCTGATTTGCCATCGTGAAGGACTTGTCGATGATGGCATTGATGCATACCCCAAGCTCGAGCGTATTACCCATTACGCTTCGGTGCTGGGTCATGAGTTCCGTATCCGGCCAGCGTTTAAGGCTTTCAAAACTTTTGCCGACCTGATCCCCGGAAGCTATTACGAAGCCTGCCTGGACGATGCCAATGGACTCGAAGTCCATGCCTTCAGCAATCAGGACAAAGTGATACATGCCGCCTGGGTGATTAACGGACGCGCGGCGGCCTTAAGCGATATATACTCCGAGGCAGACTTGGCAGAAGCTGAATGCATATCGCGTGATGGTGCAGTGCTACCTGCAGCACCCGACTTTGTAACGGAATCGCCTGTTTACCTTTGCTGGCCAAAAGATCGCCGGGTGCTTGTGAACACAAAAGCCAGACTGATCGATGATCTGGCGATTGATGCACACATCATGAAAACGCATTACTTATACCGCCAGGGTGATTGGCGCGGCGCGATTTTAGCTGAGAACGCTGCAGAGGCCGACTTGCTAAGGCTGGCATTAAACCCAGCCAACATCGCTGCGCCAGCAAAAGCAGCCGTTTTGCGCAAGGCGCGCAATGCCATCTGGACAATTGCCGACCCGCGCGATCCCTCCAGGAAACTGGTCATCAAGCAGCCGGTTCGTATGCACCTGCACAAAAAGTTTCTGGACCGGTTCAAGCCATCCAAAGGCCTGCGTAGCTGGAATGGCGCAAGCGAGCTGCTGCGACGCGGTGTAGAGACCGCAAGACCTATCGCCTATTTCGAGAAAGTCGGCGATAAAACGCTCACGCAGAATTACTACATTTGTGAGTTTGTAGAGGCTGATTTCTCCGCACGTGACATCTTCTCGGCCTTTGCACAAGGTGAGAGCAGTTTTCAAGGCATAGCGCAGATGGAGATTTACACACAACTTGCCGCTTATCTGTTGACGATGCATGGCCGCGGCGTATTTTTCCGGGACTTGTCTGGCGGCAACATCCTGGTGAAGAAATCCGATGGCAAACTCAGCTTCTCCTTGATTGATACCGGCCGAGCTCACTTTTATTTGCGAGGCACCGAGCTGTCCAAACGTATTTCCGATTTGACACGCATCTGCAATAAGTTGCATAGCGAAGGTCGCGATCGCTTCATGCAGATATACATGAACGAGCTAGGCAAAGAGTTCAGCGCTTGGCATAGATTGCCCTTCCATCTTTACAATGCCAAGGTATCGATGAAGCGCATGATCAAGACCCAGAAGAAAAAGCTCAAGTCTCTGTTCAGGCGCTGATTCAATGGCTGATGGAGCCTTCTGCGTCCATCCCGGTTTGTGACCTGGCAAATAAGGCTTTGATTTTTCCACCATTGTGTTGCATAGAGATTCCCCTTCAATTTCGTCGACCATACCCAGCGGGGCTCTTATGCTGGTTTTTGAAGAATTTCGTTGACAATATCGGCGAGCCTCTTTAAGATTGCGCCTCTTTTCGGGGGTATAGCTCAGCTGGGAGAGCGCTTGCATGGCATGCAAGAGGTCAGCGGTTCGATCCCGCTTACCTCCACCAAGAAATCTGCTGTAATGGTGGTAAGCAAGAAAAGAAAGAATTTAGCTTAATTTCTCCTTAAATTAAGTGCAGTTTTGTAGTAAAATGTTGTTCGTTAAAAGTTCATAGGTCCCCATCGTCTAGAGGCCTAGGACACCTCCCTTTCACGGAGGCGACCGGGGTTCGAATCCCCGTGGGGACGCCAAAACACAGAAGCCACCGCAAGGTGGCTTTTTTGTTTTCCTTTGCTATCTTTTCACCCTGTCAAATTCAGATTTATTTCAAAACCACAAATATTCGACGGATTGTAAATACTGATACCGGAACTGATGCTACTCTATTGATGAGGCAGTAATATACTTAAAAATAAGGCATTAATCGTCCGGGAGAAGTAAGTGTCAGTGAATTTGGAATATCCAGTTTTAGATTGGCTTCTAAGGCTGCCTCTGTATGAAAAAATAGACATCGGCGACGAAAAACAAAAGGTTGCCGAATCAATTCTTCTGTTTGAAAAAACGTTTGATGCATATTGCCCATTTTGCCGACTGGACTCGACATTCAAATCACATGTCCTGGAAGATGTGATGAAGAAATACAAGCAATATTCGGCACTGATGCCTATATCCAATCCCGGCGAGGTCTCCAAGCAATTCTCAATCTGGGATACCAGAAACATCCAAAAGACCGTTCAATGCACCAGGGATGCTCACGAACTCAGGTATTACTTCACTGTGGAGGACACACACCTGGTCAAGATCGGTCAGCATCCTCCTCTATCCGAACACTCCCTGGCTGAAACTATAGACTTTGCTCAAGTACTATCCAGAAACCTGCTTAATGAGCTGAACACAGCCATCGACCTTGCTACTCATGGTATTGGAATCGGCTCTTATGTCTATTTGCGCAGGGTGTTTGAAAGTTTGATTAATGAAGCGCATCTGACGGCATCGCTCAATGAAGGCTGGAATGAAAGCCAGTACAGGGAATTGGGCATGAAAGACAAAATTCAGCTGCTTGCTCCCAACCTGCCTGATTTCGTTGTTGAAACCGAGCATCTTTACGGCCTTTTTGGTAAAGCATTGCACGAACTCACTGATGATGAATGTCTGGCAAACTTTGATGTGTTGAAGAATGGGATTTTTGCCATCGCCGAAGAACGTTTGATTCAGCTATCCAGATCCAAAAGAATGACTGAGGCGAAAAAGGCGCTAGCCAAGCTAGGACCATGACATTCTCCAGCCTTTAGATTTACTTAATCTGATTCACAGGCAATAGCAGTCTAAGTTCATCGTTAATTGCATATTCAATGAGCATCTGGAAGCGATTCTCGTTGCAATGTTTCTATATTTATGGAAATATAGAAACATGAACACTCAAGATGCTGTTGTCATCCTCTCCTGCCTCGCTCAAGAAGCAAGGTTGGAGATATTCCGGCTGTTGGTACAAAACAGCCCTTCTGGCTTGGCTGCTGGTGAAATAGGTAAGCGCCTCGACATCCCTGCGAGCACACTTTCCTTTCACTTAAAAGAGCTTACCCATGCTGGACTCATCAAGGCTGAGCAATCCAGCCGCTTCATTTACTACTCGACGGATTTCAAGGCGATGAACGAGCTTGTTGCCTACCTGATGGAAAACTGTTGCGGCGGACAAAAAAGCTGCTGCCCCCCTCTTTGAACCTGGCGAAGGAAAATACGATGAAACGCATGCATGTCCATATTTCTGTTGACGATCTGGCAAAAAGTATCCGGTTTTATAACGATCTATTCGGCTCTAGTCCTGCGATTGAGAAAACCGACTATGCAAAATGGATGCTGGATGATCCGCGGGTCAATTTTGCGATTAGTCGGCGCGGTAACAAGCCCGGCCTGGATCATCTTGGCATTCAGGTAGAGAGCGATGGCGAACTGCTTGAAATCAGGGATCGGCTGGAAAAAGCCGATCTCAATATGCTGATCCAGACCGGTACTACCTGCTGCTACGCAAAATCGAACAAACACTGGGTACAGGATCCTTCCGGCATTGCCTGGGAAAGCTACCACACGCTGGACAACGCACCGACCTTCAACATGGCAGCCGATGATCGCCCAGATAATGCCTGCTGCTCACCTGTGCAGGAAACGATCAAGTTTGCCGCGCGCAAAATTGCTGGCTGCAAATGAACGAAAAGGTAGCGGGAATCAGCACCTTCGAGCGCAACCTGACTTGGTGGGTACTGGCTTGTATTGTGGTCGGCATAGGCTTAGGCAAACTCATCCCCAGCCTGTTTCAGGCGATCAGCCAGATCCAGATTGCAGAAGTCAATCTGGTAGTTGCCGTGCTGATCTGGCTGATGATCATCCCCATGCTGCTTAAAGTCGATTTATCGCAGATGCGAGCGGTAGCCAGGCATGGCAAAGGTATAGGCGTCACACTGGCGATCAATTGGCTGGTCAAACCTTTTTCCATGGCGCTGCTGGCTTGGGTATTCATTCGCCATCTATTCTCGCCCTATCTGCCGGCAGAGCAGATTGATAGCTATATTGCAGGTCTTATATTACTGGCTGCTGCGCCTTGCACAGCCATGGTGTTCGTCTGGAGCAATTTGTGCAATGGCGAGCCGAAATTTACTCTATCCCAAGTGGCGATCAATGATGTGATCATGCTATTCGCCTTTGCGCCTATCGTCGGGCTGCTACTGGGTTTATCGAATATCGCCGTCCCTTGGGACACATTATTACTCTCTGTGACCCTGTTTATTGTCGTTCCTGTAATAATCAGCCAGATTTGGCGCCAGCTGCTGAATGGCGATGCTGATCGCCTCAATAAAACCCTGGCAACCATCCAGCCCATTTCCATCAGCGCCCTGCTCGTTACCTTGGTATTGCTGTTTGCATTTCAGGGTAGGCAGATATTGAGCCAGCCGCTGATCATTCTATTGCTGGCCGTGCCTATTCTGATTCAGGTGTATTTCAACTCCGGACTGGCTTATTTACTCAACAAGAAACTCGGTGTGGCGCATTGTGTGGCAGGTCCTTCCGCCTTGATCGGCGCTTCTAATTTCTTTGAGCTGGCTGTAGCAACTGCAATTGCCTTGTTTGGTTTCGATTCTGGTGCAGCTTTGGCGACAGTGGTAGGTGTGCTAATCGAGGTGCCCGTCATGCTGACGGTGGTGGCGATTGTGAACAAATCACGTGCCTGGTACGAAAATGGAAAGGAATCAAGTTGAACATCCTGTTTTTATGCACAGGCAATTCTTGCCGCTCGGTACTGGCTGAAGCCACTTTTAATGTGTTGGCACCTGAAGGCATGAGCGCCATGAGCGCGGGCAGCAATCCAGCGGGTTACGTACACCCGCGCTCAATTGCATTGCTGCAACGTGAAGGGATACCTACCGAAGGATATTTCAGCAAGTCCTGGAATGACTTGCCGATCACGCCTGATATCGTCATCACCGTATGCGGCAGTGCTGCGGGCGAGACCTGCCCTGCTTACCTTGGTAATGCAATACGGGCGTATTGGGGGGTTGAAGATCCCGCTAAAGCGACAGGTACGGATGAGGAAATCGATGCCGCTTTTGAAAAAGCTTATTCGATCTTACGCAAACGTATAGAAGCATTTTTAAAGTTACCAATGTCTTTGTATCAAGATAAAGAAGCACTTCAATCCAGCCTCAACGAAATAGCAAAGCTTGAATGAATTATGATTCATGCTGCTATTTTTTAATTAAAGACGGAACTGAAATCGCGCGCCTAGTACCTCTGTGATACTAAAGCTACATTTAACGCGCGATTGATATGCCCAGGCGAATTTGCGTATCGCGGTCACGATCATAATCCAGCAATGTTTCGCCGTAACCTGAGAATAGTTGCAAATGCACAAAGCTGCCGGTGCGGGCGAATATCCTCTCGCTGATCGGATATGAGATATCAAGCTGGCCAGTGGCATAGCCTCCGGTACCCTGGCGATACAAGCCATGAAGGACCAGGCCATCCTCACGGCCATAGCGTGCCGCCCAGTCAACATAACCGCGATAACGCTGTATATCCGGGTTTTCATCCTTATCGATATAGTGGTATATCTTGGGCATGAAGGAAAAACGCCTGCCATTCGCCAGGTCCAGATGCCAGGAAGGAACCAGATAAGCGGTATCGATGGCCCTGGAATCCAGGTCGCTTCTACCGTTCGATTCATGCTCCACTCCTACCCGCCATTCATCAGGCAAGAGGAACTCGTCACTGCCTGCCCATTTGTAAAACAAGCCCGGCCTGTAGCTGGTGTCGCGGAAGGGGCTGGAATCTTCGCCCAGATCCCACAGGGATGTTTGCGTGTATGTGAAGTAGAGGTTGCTGAAAAGCGGCGAGAATCTGCCGAAAATACCTTCGGGATCGAACAGGCGATATTTAAAACTAAGCTGGAATCTGGCATCGGCCCCGCGATCCGAACTATCGCCCACGACAAAATAGGTCGGCTCGTGTGCTGAAAGTGCAGGTTCATCGCCAGGCTTGGCAATGACAATCTGAGGAGACGAACTGGTTTCTGGCACAGTAGAAGGCTTTGAGTCTGCTGCAGAATCAGGCTCAACCACAACAGCAATGGGGCCGGTGTCATCCTCTGACGATGCCAGAAGCAAGAACTGGTTGGATTCAACATCTGCCAGCCTGGCTTTTACTACACCAACATATTTTTTTCCTGGTATCAGGCTGTAGCTTCGGCGATTTGCAGAGATACTTTTATCTGTTTCGTCACTGGCCAGAACGACTTCTTCTGAAACGCCTGCTCCGCTTAACTCAAGCTTCAGTGCTTCTGGCCAGGGTGCATTATCAGGCTTAACGATTTCCAAAGATAACTTTTGGCCGGTGTTGATCAAGGTGCTGTTGCTTATGACCAGCCAATCTTCCGCGGCTACGCTTGTCAATGGTAAAGACATCGCTATAGCAAAAGCGAGGATATTGTTTTTTCTGTTCATCGGTACGCTTCTCTCAATAAAATCCCCTGTTGTATTTATTGCGAATTTAGACAGGGGATGTAAGGCGAGTAAGCGCCAAAATAATTACGCTTACACAGGTCTATTTTTTCGACAACGAATACACCAATAGGTTGTCACCTTGCTTGTATCCGAAGATGGAGTTGCCGCCAGCAGCGACTGCAACATACTGGACACCATCGATCTCGTAGCTGATAGGTGGCGCATTCACGCCGGCATCTGCCGTAGCCTGCCACAACAAATGGCCGCTGTCTGTATCATAGGCGTTAAAGTTGCCATTGCCTTCACCCATAAAGACCAACCCTCCAGCTGTAGCCAGTACACCGCCAATCAATGGTTGTTCGGTCTTCTGCTGCCAGCGAATCTTGCCATCGGTAAGGCTGATTGCGCTCAATAAACCCCAGCGCTCTTCCTGCAGAGGTTCTGATGCAGCATACCGAATGGGGGGCATGCCGTCTTTGGCGGGTGTTTCATGCAGTGTGTAATTGATTGGTGCATGGATGCCGGCAACGAATACTTGTTGACCAGCTTGATCGACCGAAACAGGTGACCAGTTCGAACCGCCGAGTATACCGGGGAATATGCGCGTGCCCTCTTTTGTGGCCTTGGCGAACAGGTTTTCCTGAGGTACGAAAGCTTCAGATTTGAGCAGTAATTTTCCCGTGAGCCTGTCATGCACGTAAAACCAGCCGGTCTTGCTGGCTTGGCCAACAGCGGGAACCTGCTTTCCATCCACCTGTAAATTGAATAGTACCGGCGGGCTTGCAACATCATATCCCCACAGATCATGCGGCACTTGTTGATAGTACCAGCGTAATTTTCCGGTATCTACATCCAGCGCGACCAGTGAGACGGTATACAAATTATCGCCTGGTCGTGAGATATCATTCATTTGTGGAGAGGGATTGCCGGTGCCGAAGTACAGCAGGTTCAAATCCGGATCAATCGCAGGAGTGCTCCAGACTGAACCACCACCATATTTTGCGGCATCTGGATATTTAGCCAGATCAGCTTTTTCAGCAGCAATGTCACGATTCAACGGCACGCCATCAGCTGTGGCTTCAGCAAAAATACCTTCCCAGCCCTCCTCCGGGATGCTGTCAAACTGCCAGATTTTCTTACCTGAGTTTACATCGTAGGCTGCAAGAAAGCCGGGGCGACCATAACGGCCGGTCACGCCAATCACGGCACCCAGAGGCGCATCACTTGTCGGGTTGTCGATATGCAGGCCATAACCTACACCAGTGACCCCTATCATGACTTTATCGTGATAGACCACAGGTGCCATAGCCATGCCGATTCCTGTACCGCCAGTCACTTTGGCTGTGCTGTTAGGGTCGCTGGTATTTAATTCGCCCTGGGTCTCAGTGTTGACATTCGATTGGACGACATTGATATCCCACAGTATTTTGCCTGTCTTGGCATCAAGGGCGATCAACCTGGCATCTACAGTACCGATAAATACTTTGCTGTTACTTACTGCGACACCACGATTTGCTGGCCCGCAGCATAGTTTCCAGTCTGCCCTGCGCTGATGTTCGTAGCGCCATAATTCACGGCCGGATTTCGCATCCAGCACGACCACCTGGTTGAACGGCAAGGATAGGTATATGACGCCGTTTGCCACAATGGGTGTAGCCTGGAAAGTCATTTTCACCCCGCTGTTGTATTTCCAGGCCAGTGCCAGGTTTTTGACATTGTCGCGGTTGATTTGCGTGGCAGGTGAAAACCGCTGATTGGTGTAATCGCGACCATAGCTTGGCCATTGCCTGTTCGCAGGGTCACCCACAGCATCAACAGATGTTGATGACGGACTAAAGGGAGACGAAGTGCATGCTGGCAGCAAGGCAATCGATGAGATAAACGCAATACCGATTAAAAAATTGAAATTAGCCATGGAGATGAGCCCGTTTGGGATGAATATATTTTCAAGTATACCGATTAGTCTAGCTGGAAAGCTAGATACTGCTTAAGTTGAAGCCTACCATTGACAACCGGCATCACATTTAAAGATTATGGTCATCCAGTCCCCGATCATCTTAACCAGCTGGCCTAGGCTTTCCTGATAGCGCAAATGCGCTGCGTCACTGAGGGCTTGGGAAACTCCTGAAATCCTTGCTCGAACGCAATAACTTCAAGCTGGTTCTGGAAAACCTCCAGCAGCTCGTCAGGACGCAGCAGGAAATCCGGATTGCTTGGTCTGCCGTATGCTTCATGACCCTGCATGAATGTCTCATAGATCAAGACACCTTCGGGCGCCAGGGTTTCGTAGAGCGCTGGAAACAACGGACGATGTAGATAGCGGCAGATCACAATTGCATCAAAGTTCTGCCCGATATAAGGCCAGCCATCATTCTCGATATCGGCCACCCTGAGACTAATATCTTCCACACCCTTCATGCTCTCCAGCGCTTGCGGGTCTCTATCGACAGCTTCAACCCTGAAACCCTGCTGAGCCAGCCAGCGCGCATTTCTGCCTTTGCCGGCAGCCACATCCAGCACATGGCCGGACGGTTTGATGCGTTGCACGTGTTTCATCAGCCAATCCGAAGGCGCTTCAGCAAGGTCGGTACGTAGTAATGTGAAATGTGCCATCAGTTCTGTTTATCAGGGGGTTATAAAAATATGATCCGGTTTTACCGGCTCAACAGCACTGGCGAGCGGCCCAATATCGACATTGCAATTTAGAGGAATAATGGTGTACTCCAGGACGTGCATGGTTACAATATCCAATTGATTTGATATCAAGCATTTTATGTCAGAAACCTTTATTTCAGTTCCCTATTCAAAACCAGATGCAAGTTGGCTCTAAATTCAGCGATGGAAACTAGCCAGGTAGAACTCGACTGGCAGAACGGCCAGCCCTACTCTCAACAGTTTGGTGACATCTACTTTTCAACCGAAAGTGGACTAGCCGAGAGCCAGCATGTGTTTCTGCAGCACAATCATCTGGCTGAGCGCTGGGCATCCTTGGCAGCAGGTCAGTTCACCATTGCTGAAACCGGCTTCGGCACTGGCCTGAATTTCCTTTGTGCCTGGGATTTGTGGGCAAAAACCGCTCCTCGAAATGCCAGGCTGCATTTCATCAGTGTCGAAAAATATCCGCTGAATCAACATGACATGAAGCTAGCTCTCGCTCTTTGGCCTTCGCTTGCCCCGTTCAGCCAACAATTACTGGATTGCTATAGTCACCTATCAAGCGGCATGCACAGGTTGGTATTTGAACACGGGCATATAACGCTTACCTTGATGGTTGGCGATGCCAGCAGCATGTTAAGTCAACTTCATGCCAGTGTGGATGCCTGGTTTCTCGATGGGTTCGCCCCGTCCAAGAACCCGGATATGTGGCAAACCGCACTGTTCAGGCAATTGGCGCGCCTGTCGCATAATCAGACCACTTTTTCCACGTTCACCAGTGCAGGCATGGTAAAACGTGGCTTGATGGAGGCCGGTTTCGATGTTGAAAAAGTCAGCGGTTTTGGCCAAAAACGTGAAATGCTTTGTGGCCGGTATACAACCGGAGAGAATCCGGCCACAAATACAGTGAGCCGGGCTATTGTAATCGGGGCTGGCATCGCAGGCTGTTCCAGCAGCCATGCCATGGCAGCACGCGGCTGGCAAGTGACGCTGATCGAACGCCATACATCGATTGCTGCCGAAGCTTCCGGCAATCCTGTCGCGGTCATTTATCCTCGCCTCGCCATGCAGGAAACCGTGATGAGCCAGCTTTCGCTTGCCGGTTTTTTATATTGCAATCGTTTAATTGACAACCTGGGCTTAACACCAGACACCTTTGCCCACTGTGGTCTGTTGCAACTGGCTTTTGATACAAGGGAGCTGGATCGTTGCAAGGCAGTATCAAATCGGGGATTCCCGACAGATTTCGTGCGCTGGGTAGATTCAGATGAGGCAAGCCGGATTGCCGGGATTGATATATCAAAAGATGCATTGCATTTCCCCCATGCGGGCTGGGTGAAACCTAAAGCGCTATGTGAAGCATTGATTCATCATTCCCCGGACATTCAGCTCAAGCTTGCGACAGAAGCCATCCGAATAGAAAAAAGCAATGGCATATGGCAGGTATGGGATGGCGAAAAGCTGATCGATGAAGCACCTGTACTGATTATTGCCACAGCCAACCAGAGCCTGCAATTCAATCAAACGGCACACCTGCCGCTGCAACCGGTGCGAGGGCAGGTTTCTCTTGTCCCCGCATCGCCAACCAGCCGGAAATTAAGAACGGTGATTTGCACTGATGGCTACATAAGCCCTGAAATCGATGGTCATCACTGCCTGGGCGCGACATTCTCACCTGACGACACCTCACTGGAAGTCAGGGCCGAAGATCATCAGGCAAATATGACCATGCTTAAAAAAATGTCTCCCGAACTGCAACAAAGCCTCATGGCTGAAAACCTGCAAGACCGCGCAGCACTGAGGGTAGCTACGCCAGACTATCTGCCATTGGTCGGTGCAATAATGGATGCTGATGCACTGATACAAAACCCGCCGAAACACTACAATCAATTACCTGCCCTGCCTTATCTTGAAGGCCTGTATATCAACACTGGGCATGGTTCCAAAGGCATGACCCAGGCACCTGTTTGTGCGGAGTTGTTAGCTTCGGCGATCTGCGGTGACCCTCTCCCATTATCAAGCAAAGTCGTTTCTGCGCTTGACCCTAATCGCTTTTTACTGCGAAAGTTAGGCCTCAAGCACTTTGTCAAAGGCCTTACCCGCCTTGCTGAAAATTGAAATTGAATACCTGTAAACAATAATGACCGACTCACTATTCCAATCAGCACTTGAACATCATCGTAGCGGCCAATTAGCCCAGGCAGAAACTTATTACCGGCAGCTACTCTCAAGCCAGCCTGGTAATGCAGCGGCGCTACATCTCCTGGGCCTTGTTTGCCAACAGACAGGGCGGCATGCGCAAGCAATCAACATGATCGGCCAGGCGCTTGATATCGAACCGGACAATCCAGACTACTTAAACAATCATGGTGCAGCTCTGCGAGCTAACGGCCAGTCGGAACAGGCTGTTGCCAGCTACAAGAAAGCCTTGCAAATAACGCCGGATGACATTGATTTACAGAATAATCTGGGCAACGCGTATCTGGAGTTACGACGCCATGAAGAAGCCGCTGCCTGTTACCGGCGTGTGCTGAGAATGTTGCCAAGCAATAATGATGTAAAAGCAGCGCTATGCCATGCCTTGAATTCCCATGGTTTCGAATGCCATGACAAGGGCTTATATACGTGGGCAGAAGCCGCTTATGCCGAAGCCATCGGCCTGAACCCGAGAGATGGCGCCCTGTACTACAATCTGGGCAATGCGCAGCGTGAACTGGGTAAAAGCGATGCCGCATTGAAAAGCTACCAGCAGGCATTGAAGCTGATGCCGGATGATGCTGATGTCTATAACAACCTGGGCAATGTGCTACGTGAAACCGGAAGGCTTAAAGAGGCTATTGCGGCTTACCAGACAGCGCTGCATATCAACCCCAAACTGCACCATGCCAGGGTACATCTGGTACACCAGAAACAGCACGCCTGCGATTGGGCCGGTTTGGAAAAAGATATTCTGGAAATCCGACGACTGGTCACTGAAGTACCAGATGCACAAGTTTCGCCTTTCGCTTTTCTCGCGATGCCGGGCACGACGCCCCAGGAACAGAAGCAATGTGCGGATAATTGGGTGAAGAATCGTTTTTCCCAGCTAGCAGAATCCCGCAAAGCATATGAATTCGTGGCAAATACAGCGCACGAAAAGCTGCGTATAGGCTATATCTCCAGCGATTTCCGCTTACACCCCCTGGCATTCCTGATCAGCGAACTAATCGAGCTGCATGATAGAGATAGATTTGAAATCCACGCCTATTCCAATGCAGTGGATGATAAGACGCCTGAACGCAAACGTCTGGAAAAGGCTTTTGATCACTTTACTGACATCCGCGACCTATCGACCATAGACACCGCCGACCGCATTCATCAGGATCAAATCGACATTCTGGTCGACCTGACCGGTTTTACGCAGTCCAGCCGCAGTGCAGTACTGGCTCTAAAACCTGCGCCGATAAGTATTAACTGGCTTGGTTATCCGGGCACCATGGGAGCGAATCAGCAGCATGCATTATTTGATTATGTGTTGACCGACGCTTTTATTACACCGGAAGACCAGGCGGATAACTTTGCCGAAACGCTATTACCCTTACCTGTCTGCTACCAGCCCAATGACCGCAAGCGACCTGTTGGCAAGGCTGCTACACGTACGGAGTACAAATTACCGGAAGATGGCTTTGTCTTTTGCTGCTTTAACCAGACCTTCAAAATCCTGCCGGAGGTTTTCGAAATATGGATGCGGTTACTGAAAGCCAGACCCGGCAGCGTGCTTTGGCTGCTTGAAAGCAACGCCGTAGCCAAAGAGAACCTGATTCGTGAAGCGGCAATGCAGGATGTGGAAGCGAATCGCATTATTTTCGCGCCCAGAGTACCGATTGCGGATCATTTGGCACGGCACGCACTGGCTGACTTGTTTCTCGATACGCTGCCATACAATGCCCACACAACTGCCAGCGACGCATTGTGGATGGGCTTGCCACTGCTGACCTGCACTGGCCGGAGCTTCGCCGGCCGTGTGGCAGGCAGCCTGTTGAATGCATTGGGCATGACAGAATTGATTACGGACTCGCTTGAGGCATATGAAGAAAAAGCCTTGCAACTGTCGTCCGATACTGCCAAGTTGAAATCGATCAAACAGCAGCTGCAAACCAATAAGATGAATTCCGCCCTGTTCGATACCGAACGCTTTGCCAGGGACCTGGAAAATTGCTACCAGGATGTCTGGAAACGATATCTTGCAAAGGCATAGACACAGATTTTATAGCTTATGCTAAAGTGATTTTTAAATCGATGAATAAAATCCATCAAGACAATTAAAACAACCACATAAGAGAAAATCATGGCTGCAGTCGATATCACCCCGGTTCTCAAATTCATGGTCGAAAAAGGCGGATCGGATCTCTTTTTCAGCACAGGCACTTCGATCCATATGGATATTGAAGGCGACACCATGCCGATCAACGGCCAGGTCATGACGCCTGGCATGGTAAAAGAGATTGCCTATGGCATGATGAGTGCAGACCAGATCAAGGAATTTGAAGCGGAATACGAAATGAACTTTGCCATTAGCCGCAAGGATATCGGGCGTTTTCGCGTCAACGTATTCCGTCAGCGCGGGGAAGTCGGCATGGTCATTCGCCACATCAAAACCGAGATACCATCTTTCGAAGCGCTGGGGATTCCTGCAATCTTGAAAGAACTCATTTTGCGTAAACGTGGGCTTATCCTCGTGGTTGGAGCGACCGGGTCCGGCAAATCAACCACGCTGGCCTCCATGATCGACTTCCGCAATACGACAACAACTGGTCATATTGTCACCATTGAGGATCCGATTGAATTCGTCCACCCCCATAAAAAATCAGTAGTCGACCAGCGCGAAGTCGGGATTGATACACTGTCCTTCGACAATGCCTTGAAAAATGCCATGCGCCAGGCGCCGGATGTTATCCTGATTGGTGAAATACGCGATATGGATGGCATGAAGCAAGCCATGGCTTATGCAGAAACCGGGCATCTTTGCCTGGCGACTTTGCATGCCAATAATGCCAACCAGGCGCTGGAACGCATCATTTCATTTTTTCCGCAGGATGCCAAAGCCGGTCTCTTGCTTGGCCTGTCGCTGAATCTGGTCGGCATCATCTCGCAGCGCCTGATCCCAGGCAAACAGACCAAACGTGTCGCTGCGATGGAAGTCATGATCAACACCCCTTACATCGCCGAGCTGATACAGAAGCAGAAAACCGAGGAAATCAAGGAGATCATGGCCAATAACACCGATATCGGCATGAGTACTTTTGACCAGTCCCTGTTTAAACTGTTCAGCGCTGGCAAAATCGACGAGGAAAATGCGCTGAACTACGCCGACTCCCGCAACGACCTGTCGCTCAAATTGCGCCTCACGGCTGAAGGTGCGAAAGGCATTGGCGACAGCGGCGGTTTCGGTACCATACTCGCTTGAGCCCATTTAATCATCGGATGATAATGACAGGCACTCAAGATGAATTATTAGTGAAAGCGATGGTCTCAAGCGGATAAGTGAATTATTCTCGGAGCTTTGAATGTCTCCATATTTGTTATTGCCACTGCTTTTGGTGTTCAGCGCAAGCGCCAACGCGCAAGTCTATAAATGTAAAGGCGCTAATCAACAAGTAGTCTATTCAGACAGCCCTTGCGCCAAGGGTCATATTGAGGTCATCACAGACATTATGGTGTTTGATCCCGGCAATCCTGCAGAAGATGGCCAGTCTCGTGTCATGCGCCAGCTTGATAATGCAGTGATTGCAGCAATCAATGCCAATGACATGACCCGCGCCAAAGCCCTGGCAACGACACCAGAACATAAAGCCTGGGTTGCACAAGCTGAAAAGGAACTCGCCAATCAACCTCAGAAATCAGAAGCAACCCTTAAAGCTGAAATGGCTTCGTCCAGCGCCTGCGAAAATGCGAAGCGTAACCTTGAGGCTGAAGCCAACTCTTCGTTTAGCAATCCCGATGTATTGAATGCAAGAAAAAGCCTGATGTATACAGCATGTGGTGTAGTTGAACCGGTCATCATCCAGCAGCAATCCCAGCCTGGCTATATTTACGGGTATCCTTATCGTTTCAGGCACAATGAACCAAAAGGATACCGTAAGCAGTTCGGTCAGCGCCATGATCCTGACCGGAGACCAGGGAATCAGTCAAAGCCATCGGTAAAACCCGGAAAATCATTGTATTCTGCACCGCCGCGTAAACAATAATCGAACTCAGATCGTTATGCCCCTTGTGTTTATGACGTTTAACGGATTTTGGCCAGGCCACAAAAGAACTTCCAACCCAGTAGTGCAATCAACCACAACATAATCAAGAAAGGTTTTATCATGAATAATCAATTAAAAATCATCGCCATTGCAACTGCACTGACACTAGGCGGATGCGCGAACATGTCTGAAACACAAAAAGGTACAGCCAAGGGTGCAGGTATCGGTGCCGGCGTTGGCGCAGTAGTAGGCGCAGTTGCCGGTGGTTCGAAAGGTGCTGCAATCGGTGCTGGAGTGGGTGCCGTAGGCGGCGCGATTGCCGGTAATGTCTGGTCTAAAAAGATGGAAGCCCAAAAACAGGAAATGGAACAGGCCACTGCTGGCACAGGTGTCGGCGTGTCGCAGACTGCGGATAATCGCCTGAAACTGGACATTCCCAGCGATATTTCATTCGACACCGGCCGTGCTGATATCAAATCGAATTTCCGTCCCATCCTCGACAGGCTTGCCACCAGCCTGAATGAAAACCAGGGTACTGTCATCACGATTATCGGCCATACAGATAGCTCAGGCAGCGATGCCATCAACAACCCACTTTCTGTCAATCGTGCCGCCAGCACGCGCGATTACCTGACTGCACGTGGCGTGCAATCAAGCCGTATCACCATTGATGGCCGTGGCGCACGTGAGCCAGTTGCCTCCAATGACACTTCAAGCGGCCGTGCACAGAACCGCCGTGTAGAGATCTTTGTAGCGGAACCGGCACCAGCTAATTAATATCAGTTAAGTAAGCTGCTCCAAATAAAAAGCCGACTAAATGTCGGCTTTTTATCAACTTAAAATATACAACTATAAAATTTATAGAGCCGTCAGGATTGAGGTTTTTCTTCCAGTCTCGCTGCAATAATCGCCGCGACAATAATCAAGCTTCCGCCCAGCCATTCCCTCAAGGACATGGCCTCATTTGCCCAGTAATATGAAGCGATCGCAGCTACGACCAATTCAAACAGGAAAATGACCGAAGCGCGAGTGACCGGAATCTGCGTAATTCCGTATTGAACCAGCAATGTTGCTGCAATCAGCAATAAGGCAATCATGATCATGATGAGCCAATTGGTCCCGGTAAAAAATTCTGGTGTTGGAAACGGCGTATCCTGAAATGGAATCATCACCATTGCCACAGTAATAACACCCAGCCAGACAGCCATGGACTTCACGCGCAAGCTCAAATGGGTCGAGCGGCGAGTGATCACGTTGCTTAGCGCGAAGCCCATACCCGAAGCAAGCGCCAGCCACTCGGCATCGTTTCTGGGCACAGGCCATGAATTGGGTTGCCACAGCATGATGTATGCGCCGATGAGCGAGATGGCAATCACCATCACCCCTTTCAATCCCGAACGCTCTTTCAGCCAGAAATGCGCCAGGATCAGGGTCCACAGAGGTGAAAGATAGAACAACAGCATGACCCGCATCACTTCGCCGTCTATCACCGCCAATACATAGCTAAGATTGGTCCAGCCGGCTGCCAGGGCAAGCCAATAGGCACTTTGCGGCAGGTTGAGAAAGCCACGCCAATGCCTGGCGAAAATCAGCAGACCAATGACCGCAGCAATCGAATAGGTATAGAAACTGGAAGCGACGCCGGAAACGCCCGCTTCCTGCATGATGCGATACGGATACCAGATCACGCCCCAGCAGACAGCGCCGAAAAGCAGGCCGAACACAGCTAGATGATGTTTATTGATCTGCATTTAATGTTTTGTACTCTTGCCGCTCAATTTATAATACTCGAATGAACCCGAATCTGAATAAGCTACAACCCTACCCATTTCAACGTCTGCGCGACCTGTTTGCTGGGGTGGCACCCAACCCGGCCTACCAGCCGATCAACCTTTCGATCGGCGAGCCCAAGCACGCGACACCAGGCTTGATTAAAGATGCCTTGGTCAACAATCTGTCCGGGCTGGCGAATTATCCCACGACTGCAGGTATTCCAGCGTTACGTGAAGCAATCTCTGCCTGGCTGAGCCGGCGCTATGGCATCCCTGCACTTGATATCGATAAGGAAATCGTGCCGATCAACGGCAGCCGCGAGGCTTTGTTCGCCTTCGCACAGGCCGTGATTGATGACAGCCGCCCGGCACCAGTGGTCATTTCGCCGAATCCGTTCTATCAGATATACGAAGGCGCGGCCTTCCTCGCAGGTGCAGAACCTTATTTTTTGAATAACCTGCCCGAGAACGACTTCGCAATGGATTTTGACAGCGTGCCCGAAGCAGTCCTGCAACGCACGCAGCTGGTTTACCTATGCTCGCCCGGTAACCCATCCGGCAAGATCATGTCGCTCGACCAATGGAAACAGATCTTCGAGTTATCCGACCGTTACGGCTTCGTGATTGCGGCTGATGAATGCTATTCAGAGATTTACTTTGATGAAGCGAATCCGCCATTGGGCGCATTACAGGCTGCGCACCAACTGGACCGCGACTATACACGCCTGGTCATTTTCAGTTCGCTTTCCAAACGCTCCAATGTGCCAGGCATGCGTTCAGGCTTTGTCGCCGGCGATGCCAGAATCCTTGAGAAATTCCTGCTGTATCGAACCTATCACGGCTGCGCCATGAGCCCCACGGTTCAGGCAGCGAGTATTGCAGCCTGGAACGATGAAGTCCATGTGATTGAAAATCGCCGTTTATACGATGAAAAGTTCAGGGCCGTGACGCCGCTTATCAAAAGCAGGCTGGAAGTTGATTTACCCGATGGCGCATTTTATCTGTGGGCACGCACGGATATGCCGGACACCGAATTTGCATTGAGGCTTTATCGCGATTTCAATGTCACCGTATTGCCGGGCAGTTACCTCGCGCGCGAAGCGCATGGCGTCAACCCCGGCCAGAACTTTGTGCGGCTTGCGCTGGTCGCCTCATTAGAAGAGTGTACCGAAGCGGCTAATCGCATTCTCAGCCTGTAAGGCTTCGATTTTGTCATCTCACTATTCATCATTCATTTCACTTTCATCATTTCATTACAGGAGTAAATCATTATGAGCGAAAGAACCATCATGCGCGTCGGCGAAGCTTTGGTTGCTGGCGGCCCGGCTGGCACGGCAGCAGAACCTGAAGTTGCGATTGGCGAGATGGATGGGCCTATGGGTACAGCTTTCGCCAACCTGCTGGGCGATCAGGTCAAAGGCCATACCCGTGTGCTGGCCATCATGAATACCGACATCATGGTACGCCCTGCCACCATCATGGTCAGCAAGGTCACAGTGAAAGATACGCGCTATACCAATATCCTGATGGGGACCGTGCAGGCTGCGATTGCCAATGGCGTGCTGGATGCAGTGCGTTGCGGCGACATCCCGAAGGAAAAAGCCAACGACCTGGGCATTATCGTCTCAGTTTGGCTCAACCCGATCGTGGCAGAACAGGACGATCTGGATCACAAGATCCTGTTCGACATTCACCGCAAGGCAACTGCTGCCGCCATCAAAAAAGCCATGAACAACGAACCGAGTATCGATTGGCTACTGGAGAACCAGGAAAAAATCGTTCACAAATATTTCCAGATGGGTCTGGACGGGAAAATATAAGGGAGAAATCCAGAAGATTTAAGTTAAATCAGTTTGTTAAATAATATTTTTAACAAACTGATTTATTTGATTAAATATTTTTTCATTAAGCTGTGCATCCAGGCAATCCAGCTCCACCGTATCATCCATGCCGCGTAACCATGTCAGCTGGCGTTTAGCCAGTTGGCGGGTCGCGGCAATCCCTTTCTCGCGCAACTCATCCAGACCGAATTCACCATCGAGATATTGCAAAGCCTGCCGGTAACCCACGCAACGCATCGAGGGCATGTCAGCGTGCAAAGAAGGATATCTTTCTCGCAGGCTTTCGACCTCATCAATAAAACCGGCAGCAAGCATTTGCTCGAACCTGACGGCAATGCGCTGATGCAGTACGCTGCGATCGGAAGGCACCAACGCTAATTTGAGCAAGCGATAAGGCAGCGCTGTATCGGTTTGCTCAGTGAATAATTGCGTCATGGTCTTGCCTGAAACCTCATGGACTTCCAGGGCGCGCTGAATACGTTGCGAATCTGTCGGCTGCAGCCTTGATGCCGTTTCTGGATCTACCCTGGCCAATCTTGCATGCATGGCTGGCCAGCCATGTTGTGCGGCCTCCGCATCCAGCCTTGCGCGAATCTCCGGCCTGGCTTCGGGTAAATCACCCAGCCCGCCCTGCAAGGCCTTGAAATAGAGCATCGTGCCGCCAACCAGCACCGGGATTTTTCCCCTGGACGTGATATCACCCATCAAGTGCAAGGCATCCTTCCTGAACTGCGCGGCAGAATAAGCCTCTGTCGGGTCGATCACATCAATCAGGTGGTGCGGTGCAAGTCTCAGTATTGCTGCATCCGGCTTTGCCGTACCGATATCCATGCCGCGGTAAACCAGTGCAGAGTCGACACTGATCAGCTCTATCGGCAGGCGCTGGAACAAATCGACCGCTGCACTGGTTTTGCCGCTGGCGGTTGGGCCCATCAGAAAAATGGCAGTCGGATTAATGTCCACAGCGCTGGCTTTCACAAGAAGAAGCCGTTTCGATCAAACCATGTCCCTGGCTATCGAACCCTTTGATTAACTTTCCTTGGCAGCGCATTTTTTATCACGCATCCCGGCTAAATCGCCGGAGCCAAGCATCCCTGATTTCATCCAGTAAATGCTTGAACTCCTCTTTACGCCGCTCCAGACGATGTTCAATGTTGAGCATCAAACCATCATAAAATTTCGGCTTGATCAGCAGCAGTGCTGGAGCCTGTCTATCATCATGCGGAACATGGGCAAACTGCCCTGCTCCGATATGCACCTCTCCCGAAGCATTACGCAACACGGTCGCGCCTTCATGGACGCGGTTATGCACGCCACCTTTATGCTGTCCGGCATCGACAATATGCACTTCATGATCTGTGCCGCGGATACCGATCGATGCGGTCGATACCCGCACCTCATAGCTCTCCGGATGATGCTTTGGAATCCAGCCGGTCACCGACCTCATGCCGCCTTTGATCAGGCGCAAGATCACCTTATCTTCCGGACTATGCGTAGCAATATATTCGTCCACCTGAAAACTGCTGTTGGGACGCAGGGCAATCAATCCGCCATCCGAGCTGGTGATATGCAGTTCGGAGCTAGTGGCCGTATGCACGGTTTCGCCGGTATGGATCACCTGCCCCAGCTTGACCGGCATCTGCTGGCCAGCGTTATTGACGATGTATGCAGAACCTTCGATTTCATCCACCGTGCCGAATTCAGTCTGGCACAGCGCCGCACCGCTCCAGAGAAGACAAGTTAAACAAAACACCAGTCGTTTCATAAAGCCTATTTGCCTCTCATGAACATCTTGTCCAGTTCTGCCATGGTCACCTGAAACCAGGTCGGGCGACCATGGTTGCATTGGCCCGATCGCTCGGTGGCTTCCATATCGCGCAGCAGCGCATTCATCTCAGTAATGGTAAGGATGCGATTGGCACGCACCGCGGCATGACATGCCATGGTGCCCAGCATTTCATTCCTGCGTTCAGTCAGCGCCCTGCTCGCGCCGAACTCACGCAAATCGCGCAGCACATCACGTGCAAGTGCCACTGCATCAGCATCTTGCAGCATGACGGGGACAGCACGCACTGCGAGAGTATTGGGCGAGAGAATCGCCAGATCGAACCCCAGTTGCTGCAAACTGTTCTGGCCTTGCGATAATTGCTCCTGCACAGTAGCAACTTCCAGCCTGTCTGCATTGAAACTCACCGGCAACAGCAAAGGCTGCATGGGGACCGTATCCATATCCAGCGCGTTCTTCAGCCGTTCATACATGATGCGTTCGTGCGCAGCGTGCATATCGACGACGACCATGCCTTGCTGATTCTGCGCGAGGATGTAAACACCGTGTATCTGCGCCACGGCAAATCCCATAGGAAACTCCTGCGGATTGGCTTGATGCGTTGCCGCGTTTAACCCGGCATTGACACTGTTATTCCCATCATTCAGTTGGGGCGCGATGCCGCCATAGAGATTCTGATAGAAACCCGGTGCCTCGTTAGCGCGTAAATCGATGCTGGATTGATATGTGGGGTATGCCGGAGAACTGCCTGGATTCTGGCTATAGGTGCTGGGACTGAACGGGTTGAACGACGCCTGGCTGGCGGTAACCAGGTTCGATTGACCGGTCGGCACCGCCAGCGCCTTATGCAAGGAATGAAAAATAAAGCGATGAATGGCTTGGCCGTCACGAAAACGCACCTCGGTCTTGCTAGGATGCACGTTCACATCAACCAGGGTCGGATCCAGCTCTAAAAACAATACGAAGGCTGGGTGGCGATCATGATGCAGCACATCCTGGTAAGCCTGTCGAATTGCATGCGCGATCAGCTTATCACGCACAAAACGACCGTTTACGAACACATACTGCGTATCGCGGCTATTACGATTAAATGTAGGTTTGGCGGCCATGCCCCATAAACGCAAACCCGCAGCGGATTCATCCACACTGAATGATTCGGCGATGAATTCCTTGCCTAACACCTCATCAAATCGACGCTCTGGCTCGCTGGCGGAAAAACGACTCAACTCACGCCCGTTATGCTGCAGCGTGAAAGTGACGTCAGGGCGCGACAAGGCTGCCCGGGTAAAAGCAGCTTCGCAATGACCAAATTCAGTCGCTTCGGTTTTAAGGAATTTACGCCGGGCTGGCGTATTGAAATACAGATCAGAGACCTCGATAACGGTGCCACCATCAAGTGCGGCAGGCTCTATCGCAGAAATAGTGCTGCCCTCGGAACTGATGCGCCAGGCATGTTTCTCAGCGTTTGAGCGGCTTAATATTTGAGTACGGGAGACCGAGGCGATACTGGCCAGGGCCTCACCACGAAAGCCCAAGCTGCCGACAGCTTCCAGATCCTCAAGCGTTGATATCTTGCTGGTGGCATGACGTGTCAACGCCAGCGTCAGATCATCTTTCGATATGCCATGGCCATTATCGGCAACGCGCAATTGTTTCACGCCGCCTTGCAGCAGTGCTATGGTGATTTCAGTACTGCCTGCGTCCAGGCTGTTTTCCAGCAACTCCTTTAGAGCCGATGCCGGGCGTTCGACCACCTCGCCCGCTGCAATCTGGCTAATGAGCTGGTCGGGTAAAAGTTTAATCAAAGCCACTATCTATCTGCTCGCAGTTCTATGGTTTCAAGGTATTCGGGCACAACAACATCCCAGCCCATCTGCTCTTCGATACGATGCCTCAAGGCATCTGCCGCTACGGGCTCGCCATGTGTCAGGAAAGTCCGGACAGGCGCTTTCTCAAAGTGACTCAACCAATCCAAGATCTCACTGTAATCGGCATGCGCAGAGAGGTTGGAGATGAAATCCACTTCAGCATTGATGGGCACATATGCACCGTGGATCTTAACACTCTCGGCACCTCCCAGCATCGCTGCACCCCTGGTGCCTGCAGCCTGATACCCGGCAAAGAGTATGGTGTTTCGCGGGTCTGGTCCGAATGCCTTGATGTGATGCACCACCCTGCCGCCAGAGGCCATGCCGCTGGCTGATAAAATAATGACCGGATGCTTGATCTCATTGAGCGAGCGTGATTCCTCGACGCTATTCACCATACGGGCACTATTCGCCAGCACCTTGCACTCTGCCTTTGTCAGCTTGTGCTTATCTGTGTGATGCATAAAGATCTCGGTTGCATCGACAGCCATCGGACTATTGAGATATACGGGTACATCAGGAATCAGCCGCTTGTTTTTCAATGTCTGGATGAAATATAACATCTCCTGAGCGCGCCCCACTGCAAAAACCGGCACAACCAGCACACCGCCGCGCTGATAAGTACGGTTAATGATTTCAGCCAGCTTGATTTCCGGGTCTATATTGTCATGCAGACGGTCGCCATAAGTGGACTCCAGCACCAGGTAATCGGCTTGTTTAGCAATGGCCGGTGGCAACATCAAAGGATCATTGGGACGGCCCAGATCGCCGGAAAAGAGGATGGAACAATCAGCGTCACGGATCGTGATCATCGAAGCGCCGAGAATATGGCCAGAAGGAGAAAACCTGGCGCTTACGCCTTCGGCAACTTGTATCTCCTGCTCAAAGTCAACGGGAACAAGCAATTCCAGCGCGCGCTCTGCATCTTCCTGTGTATAAAGCGGCAAAGCTGGATGGTGTTTTGAGAATCCGCGCATATTGGCATAGCGCGCCTCCTCTTCCTGCAAGTGCGCAGAGTCCGGCAACAGAATCTGACAAAGATCCATCGTGGCATTGCTGCAATACACTTTGCCGCTAAAACCATTCTTTACCAGCAGCGGCAAATAGCCTGTGTGGTCAATATGTGCATGGGTCAGTACGACAGCATCTATTGTTGACGGATCCACTGGTAACGGCTTCCAGTTCTTCAAGCGTAATTGCTTCAAGCCCTGGAATAGTCCGCAATCGACCAGGACACGGCTATCACCGCTGATGACCAGATATTTTGAGCCAGTGACGGTACCAGTAGCCCCAAGAAACGTGATTTTCATATCGTTATTCTTTCAAGACACACGAAGCATTCTAACCTGCTTCAACTTTAATCTCTTTGATGCGCTCGGCTACCTGCCTAAGCGTTATCGTAGCCGCTGGGAACCAGGCCTGAATGTGTTACCTGAAATTTAGATGCGAGGGCAGTTACTCGACCACCCTGAGATCTGACACGAAGTATCCTGTATCACCAAAACATGAACTTGGAATACCGACATGTTCGTCATAAGCCAGGCTGACTTTCTTACCCAGTGAATCGTTGATTTTCTTGACGACCTCATCATCATGTACCGTGAACTGGAACTTCTCAGTCAGGGTGCCTGGTATGTTGATGATGGCGAGCTCGCCCTCCCAGGTTTTGCATATCCAGCCTTTTTTCGAGAACTTCTGGACATAGCCGGCACGCTCGCCGTCGGAGTATGACCAATTCAGGACGAGCCAGGTGTATGCCGCGAATAAGGCAATAAAAACCACCAGTATCAACAGAAACCAGTGGACCAGGCCTTTTTGATTTTTCATCGGCTGCTTTCTTGTTATTCAGCTGCTATTTTGGTTTTTGACAACGCTGGATTACTGGCAAAATACTTTTTGATGCCATCAAAAATCATCCTGGCCATTTGGTCCTGATAAGCGGGATCGTTCAGCTTTCGCTCTTCTTCCGGATTACTGATAAAAGCCGTTTCCACCAGGATCGATGGGATGTCGGGCGATTTTAATACAGCGAACCCGGCTTGCTCTACATGCGGCTTATGCAGCTTGTTGATCGTGCCAATGTTTCCCAATACGGCTTTACCAAGCTTCAGGCTGTCGTTAATGGTGGCTGTTTGCGAGAGATCCAACAATGTGCGTGCCAGGTGCGGGTCCTGCACATTGAGACTGACGCCGCCGATCAAGTCCGATTCATTTTCCTTTTGTGCCAGGTAACGTGCAGAGGCACTGGTAGCACCGCGTTCAGAGAGAGCGAATACTGATGAGCCCCGTGCCTCCGGTCGCGTGAAGGCGTCCGCATGGATGGAGACAAACAAATCGGCTTGCATTTTACGAGCCTTGTTGACGCGGCCATTGAGCGGTATGAAATAATCGCCATCCCGCGTTAAGACACCGCGCATATTGGGTTCTTTGTCCAACAAAGCTTTTAATTTCTTTGAAATAGCCAATGTTATGTGTTTTTCGTAAGAACCGTTGGCGCCTTTCGCACCGGGGTCTTCCCCGCCATGCCCTGCATCAATGGCCACGGTTATCATGCGGCTATTGGGCTTCTTGTCAATCATCGGCGGAGGTATTTGCGGGGGAACGGCCGGCGGTGTCGGCTCGACGAAGACAGGCGGCACCGGAGTCACGGTGGAATCCGGCGAGATGACCCCTGCACTGGTATCGCTATCAGGAGCTGGTACTGCAGACTCGCGTTGCTGCAGCAAAGCCATCAGAGGATCGACCAAAGGGTAGATATCAAGCACAAGCCGATGATTGTATTCACCAGCTGGCGGCAGTAAAAACAACTCTGGGCGCACTTCAGACTTGAGGTCTACTACCACACGAACCACGCCGGGCTTGAAGTTGGCGACACGCACCTGCTTGATATAAGGATCGCTGGAAAGGATTTTATCGCCAAGGCTACGCAGCGCCGGGCTGAGTTCAGCCTCTTGCAAGTCGATGACCAGACGCTCGGGATCTTTCAGCGTAATCATACTGTGGGAAATCGGCTGTGTAGCCTCAAGGGTAATGCGGGTATAGTCCGGTGCAGGCCATACGCGCGTCGCAGTGATACTGAGCGCTGCACTGGCGGCGCTGGTAATCAGCATCAGGCTGCAGAAGAACCATGTTTTAATAAGTAGTCTAGTCATTCAATGCTTTGAGTTGAGTTTCTGAAATCACGTATGACAAACACTGTTCAGCTTGCTGAGAGTTGGCCTTGATAGTAAGTATTCTGCCCTCATCCTTAACCGTCAATATGACATCCATATCAGCCTGCGGAATCAGATCCCCTGCTTTTTCCGGCCACTCTACCAAACATATGGTTTGTGGGTTGAAATAATCCCTGAAGCCAGCAGCTTCCCATTCTTCAGGATCTATAAATCTATATAAGTCAAAATGATAGATATTTAACCTAGAAATAACATAAGGTTCAACCAATGTATATGTGGGGCTTTTGACTTTACCCGAATGCCCTAGTCCGTGCAGCAAGCCTCGTACCAAAGTGGTTTTGCCAGCGCCAAGGTCTCCATGCAGATAAATTGTCAGGCCAGGAATCAAGCTGTTGGCAAGCTGTGCGCCCACAGCCAGCGTCGCTGCCTCATTTGCAAGGTACAGTGTAAAATCTTTAACCATATGAACGAGAACGACCTATCCGGCCTTGCCGCTGACATCAAACGCTGGGGCCTTGAGCTTGGATTCAGTGCAGTAGGTATTACTGGCACGGATTTGACCCAGGCTGAACAGGCACATCGCGATTGGTTGGCTAAAGGCTTTCATGGTGCTATGGATTATATGGCAAAACATGGTGATAAACGAACCAGACCTGCCGAGTTGGTGCCAGGAACGGTACGCGTCATTTCTGTGCGTATGGATTACCTGCCACCGAATGCCAAGGATAGCGAAACCGTGATGAATGATGGCGAGTCGGCATTCATCTCACGTTATGCCCTCGGGCGTGATTATCACAAAGTATTGCGACAGCGCTTGCAGGGCTTATGCGAAAAGATTGCACATGAGATTGGCGGCTTCGGCTATCGCGTCTTTACTGATAGCGCCCCGGTACTGGAGGTGGCGCTTGCAGAGAAAGCCGGGCTGGGCTGGCGTGGCAAGCATACGCTGCTGCTTTCACGCGAAGCGGGATCGTGGTTCTTCCTGGGTGAGATTTATACTGACCTGCCCTTGCCGACCGACAAGCAAGGTCAAAATCACTGTGGCACATGCGAAGCATGCATCACCATCTGCCCTACCCAGGCCATCGTGGCTCCTTATGAGGTTGATGCACGACGTTGTATTTCATACCTGACGATAGAACTGAAAGAAAGCATACCGGAAGAGTTTCGCGCACTGATTGGCAACCGGGTTTACGGCTGCGATGATTGCCAGCTCACTTGCCCATGGAACCGCTTCGCACAATTGACCGAAGTCGATGACTTCAACGTGCGCCATGGATTGGATGACATTTCGCTGATCGAGCTGTTTGCCTGGGACGAAGCAACCTTCAAAGACAGAATGGCAGGCAGCGCCATCTACAGAATCGGCTATGAGCAATGGTTAAGAAACATTGCAGTAGGTCTTGGCAATGCGCCAAGCACACCGGAAATAATCAGCGCGCTTGAGGCAAGAAGCAATGATGATTCAGAGATGATAAGAGAACATGTTGCCTGGGCACTGGCGCAGCACCTGAAGCAAATAAGCTAAGCAATATGACTGTTCTATTCAGCCTTCGGCGCTTTGATAACCTCAGGCTTGTGCATTAAGCAGGTTTCTGTGCCGTAAATGCCGCCGAAGTCGTCCGGCTCAAAATACTGGTTGAGGAAACTCCAGCGACCGGCCGACACACGCTTGACGGTGGCCAGGCCAGTAGTCGGTTCGCCCTTGCGGCGCACAGTATCGAGATAGTAGCTGGCAGCCAATTGATTACCGATGGATATGGCATTGCCATAGAATTTAACCGAGTTTTCCGTTTCAGCCGTATATTCATAGACACCGAATTTACCGGTGCTGGTCACCAGGTTGAGCCGCAATGTCACCTCAACCTTATATTTGCCTACTTTCTGGTTTTCGCCCTGACAGCTATATTTACCGCTGTAATTCACGCCAGTAAAATCAGGCTGCGCATGGGCAATGCTACTAATGCAAAAAAATACAGGTACAAAAAAAATAAGATGTCTCATCTGGCTTCTTGGAAATTAATTAGTTGTATATATACAGAATTGTATCGCGAGATGCGCTTATCGAAGCATTTGTTTTACAGCATTTTTGTATTGCCTGCCAAGGTGACTTATGATGCTAGGGCATTTATGCTTCGCTTACAGTAAATTTGCAGTCACAATTTTATAAAATATCGGTTGATTGTTCATGCCCCGTCAAAAACTCTGGTTGTTCAGTTTAATTAATCTGGTTCTTTTAGCATTCATTTCCATTTGGCTCTGGATGCAGAACCAGGCAATAGAAATCATTGTGCCTGAACATGCAGCCAGCCAGAAATTACAGTGCGCATCGTATGCGCCTTATTACACCAAAGGCCAAAGCCCATTTGTCAAAGGCACTCTGATTAGCCATGATCAGATAGACCGCGACCTGGCCTTGCTTGCCGAACGCTTTGATTGTATCCGCACCTACTCCGTAGCACAGGGGCTTGATTATGTCCCTGAAGCAGCAAGCAAATTAGGCCTGGAAGTCTTGCTTGGCGTATGGATAGGTTGGATAGATGCAGAAAACAATCGTGAGCTGACACTGGGTTTAAAACTCGCCAATCAATATCCAGAGGTTATCCGGGCATTAATCGTAGGTAATGAAGTGTTGCTGAGGAAAGAGCAACCGATAACAAAAATGCAGGCTTATCTGAAAAGAGCACAGGAAAGCACGGACGTACCCATCACTTACGCCGATGTCTGGGAATACTGGCTGCAAAACAAGTCCCTGGAAGATTCGGTTGATTACATCACGGCGCATGTATTGCCCTATTGGGAAGACGAGCCGCAATCCATTGAAGATGCAATTCCTCACGCCAATACAGTGATGACCTTGCTGAACAGTACATTCAGTAAACCGATTTTTATTGGGGAAACGGGATGGCCAAGTATCGGGCGGCATCGTAATGGATCGGCACCGAGCCAGGTGAACCAGGCCCGCTATATCCGTGAATTCTTGCAGATAGCGCATGAGAAACAGTGGAACTACAACCTGATTGAAGCTTTCGACCAACCCTGGAAGCGCGTGCTTGAAGGAACGGTCGGGGGGCATTGGGGTCTATACGACACCCAGCTCGAACCGAAATTTTCCCTGGTCGATCCGGTGCCGGAACGAAAAGATGGTTGGCAGCCATTATTAGCTGCATTTCTGGGCGTGCTGGTTTTTGGCCTGATTGCATCCTTAAGCCATGCCACAAACCCGCATTTGAATAATACAACAAAAATACTTACATTTTTACCACTTGGGGCAAGTGCAGGGTTGATGGCTTATTTACAATTGGGGTATCTGATTTCCGCCAGTCGGGACATCTTTGAGTGGATAGCGCTTGGAGGCGTATCAATCGCAGGCTGGATCGGCGTATTTGCCATACCCTCGCTGATTATTTCAGCTAATGGCACTGCAAAGAACTGGATACGAGCCAGTATCTGGGCACTTGGCATATCCGCTTTTATCTGCATCAGCCTGCTGCTTGCAGACGGCAGGTACCGGGATTTCCCCATCAGCTTGTTTTTGTTGCCATGCATGCAGTTCGGCTTCGTGCTGCTTGTTGCAGATTATGGTATTGGCCGCATGCGAAAAGACTATCTGGAGCTGACCATAACGGCTTGCATCGGGATCATTATTTTCTTATGTATCGAACCCATGAACATCCATGCCTGGGTTTGGCTGGTTCTAACCCTGTTGCTGATATCATCAGGCCTTCATAAAAATCACTCTTTAAGTTCTGCTACCTCGAATCCATGATTGCTGCTGCAAACCGCTATACCTCACCCCTGCTTTTCGCACTTGCCATTGCGATTGTCCATGCCAGTTTATGGTTTGTCATTAACCGCGCCTTGCCCTTGATTGATGCCCCTCCGCTCGTCCATGGCTTTGCATACAGCGGCTTCCAGGTCGGCCAAAGTCCTTTGGAGAGGACTTACCCTACGACAGACCAGCTGATTAATGATTTGCGGATATTAGAGCCTTACACGGACCGTATCAGAACCTATGGCGCGGTTGAGAACCCGGAAGTGGTAGCGCTGGCAGGTGTGGTGGGATTGAAAGTGACCGCTGGTGCCTGGCTGGGCCCTGTCGACGCAGACAACCAGCGCGAGATAAGAACACTTTTAGCCAAGTCGGAGCTATATCCAAACATTGAACGCCTGATCATTGGCAATGAGGTATTGCTTCGAAATGATTTATCAGTCCCTGAGCTGATCCTTTATCTGGATAAGGTGAAAGCTGAAACCAAACTCCCCATCTCAACGGCAGAGCCATGGCATGTCTGGCTTAAAAATCCACAGCTTGTCAAATATGTGGATTTTATAGCGGTGCATTTACTTCCCTATCATGAAGGTGTGCCTGTAGAGCAAGCCGTTGATTACTCGATTGAACGATACAACGAGCTGATGGAAGCATTTCCGCGCAAGAAGATTGTCATTACCGAGATAGGTTGGCCCAGCAAAGGCCCGGCCATCGGCGCATCTGTTGCATCACAAGTGAATCAGGCCCAGTTTGTCCGCGAATTTCTCGCAAAAACAGCTTACGAAAATTACGACTATTACTTGATGGAAGCCATAGACCAGCCCTGGAAAGTCGATATTGAAGGCTGGGCCGGCCCTTACTGGGGGATGCTGGATGGTGAGCGCAAACCCAAATATTCATTGGTCGGCGCTGTTCCCAGGGATAACAGATGGGTAGACAAAGCAGTCTGGGCTACGCTGTTGGCATTTCTGCCGATTATATTTATCTCATATCGCTTCCGTCATTGGCGCATGGGAGGCCGGATTTCGATGGCGGTATTGATGCAGGCCTGTATCACGACGCTGGTCATCGCCTGGAACCTGCCAAGCGACTACTACTACACCCTCAGGGATTTCGTTATCCTGATTGGCCTGATTATCGCCATGTTGATGACCTCAGCAGTACTGATGATCTACGGCGTAGAATTCAGTGAAGTGTTGTTCAAAGGCGGCTGGCGCAGGTTCTATAAAAGAGCGGAACCATTGCCGCCGGAGCAGGAGAAGTTCGTCTCGGTGCACCTTGCCTGCTACAACGAGCCTCCTGAAATGGTGATTGCCACCATTGAAAGCCTGGCAAAGCTCGATTACACGAACTATGAAGTGATCGTCATCGACAACAACACCAAAGACGAAGCCTTATGGAAGCCGGTAGAAGCCTATATGGCCGCACTGCCCCAGAACTTCAAATTCTTCCACCTGCCTCAATGGCCCGGATTCAAAGCCGGGGCGCTGAATTTTGCGATTCAGCACACCGATCCCAGGGTGGAAGTGATCGGCGTGGTAGATGCGGATTATGTCGTTACGCCGGATTGGCTGTCAGTCCTCATCCCGCATTTCTCTGAAGATAACGTGGCTGTCGTTCAGGCGCCTCAAGCACACCGTGATTGGGAAAACAATATCTTCCGCCGTATGGGCAATTGGGAGTTTGAAGGGTTTTTCCGCATCGGCATGCATCATCGGCATGAACGAAATGCGCTGATCCAGCACGGCACAATGACACTTGTACGCAGCCAGGCATTGAAAGATGCAGGCAATTGGTCTGAATGGTGCATATGTGAAGATACCGAACTCGGCTTACGCTTATTAGAGGACGGTTACGAGCTGCGCTACATTGATGAAACCTTCGGGCGCGGCCTGACACCCTCGAATTACAAAGCACTCAAGTCACAGCGCTTCCGTTGGGCTTTCGGTGCCATGCAGATCCTGAAGCACCACTTGCCCAAGTTGCTTGGCAGATCGACCCTGACTTTCGGCCAGCGCTATCATTTCCTGACCGGCTGGTTCGGTTGGCTTGGCGACGCACTACAGCTGTTTTTCACCATAGGGTCTATTGGCTGGACGATCGCCATGCTGGCCTTCCCGAAATCCTTCAGCTTGCCAGTCTCCATCATGCTGATGCCTATCATATGCTTCCTCATCATCAAGGCTGCAATGGGGCCGATTCTCTACAGAAAAACCATGAATTGCGGCTGGATTGATATTCTTGGCGCATCAATAGCCAGCCTGGGGCTGTCACATGCAATCGCCAAGGGCATTATCATGGGCATCGTAAAAAGAGACGGTGTCTTTAAACCTACGGCCAAAGGTAAAAGCCTGGCAGGCAAACTGTCTGTTATTGAACCGATTCGTGAAGAACTGTTCTTGCTGCTGGCCTTGATATTCTCGGCAGTGGCAATGCTGGTATCGCGGGGTGTAGAGAACCTCGATGCCCAGCTTTGGGTGGCGATGTTAAGCCTGCAGTCCCTGCCCTATATCAGCGCTGTGATTTCCCAGGCCATTGCACAATTGCCTGATAGGAAATCCCCAGCAGAAACGCTAAAAGCGGCCTGAGTCAGGGGGAGCGACGCTCAACAAACAAGCTATTGCCCAACAGGCTCTTGGCTTGTTTTTTTGCAGATACCATGGCCGCTGAAACTTCGTGGTGACTACTGTACATATGCGGCATTACTTTAGCCGCGCCAATCGAAATACTGACAAACGGATAGAACACCCGGTTGCCTGAGCGGTCTTCGGACTCAATACCGCCATGCTGGCGGTCTGGATCGTCGTAGAAATCGGGAATCGCTTCGCCGATTTTTCTCATGATCTCATGACATCGTGATTCCCAATTCGCGCTTTGAAACATCACGATGAAATCGTCACCGCCGACATGCCCGATGAAGTCTATTTCCATATCGATTTCCTGGCTTAACAAGGCGCCAGTCAGCTGGATCACCTCATCGCCACGACGGAAGCCATAGGCATCATTGAATGGCTTGAAATTATCCAGATCAAAGTAACAGGCTACAAAAGTAGCTTCTGCATCAATTAATCGATCAATATGCTCATTGATCGGCACATTGCCGGGCAGCATGGTCAAGGGATTGGCATAGCGTGCTGCATCGATCTGCATCTTGGTGATTGAGCGCAACAATGTGTGTCCGCTGCCGACACCAAGGTAACGCCCGCGCTCGGTGACGATGAAACCGTTGGAAAGATGATGAGGCTCCATTTTGGTAATCAGTTCGCTCAGCGCATGCAACCCCATATCGTTTTCCACGATCAGCGGCTGGCCATCCATGAAGTAATCGCAGGATTTCTTGCCATACAGCTCCCTTCTGTAAAGGCGCGCAAAACGGTCGATCATGGAGTAGCGGCTGATCAAGCCGACCGGAACGCCATCTTTCACCACAGGGATCGAGTAAAGCTGAGGCAATGCCTCGAAAATGGCATATGCCTCGTCGTTTGAAGTTTCCGGAGTGACAGGCTCGACATATTCATGCAATTTATTAAGGTTGTCTTTGACGCGGTAATTCGGCACAGAGCTAGGAAAGACACTCACCTTGTTTGAGCAGATCAGCTTACGTACATCGTCAGTGACATCCAGCAGAAGCTCGGCAACAGGTTTTGCAAACAGATAGCCTTGCCCGTATGCAATCTTCAGATCCTTAACAATGTTCAGTTGTGCCTGGCTCTCGATTCCCTCTGCAATGACCTTGGCCCCGGAACACTCCGCGATCCGCTGAATCGAGCGGACAAACTCCAGCTTCACCAGATCGTTATTGATATTCTGGATAAAATGCTTATCGATCTTGACGTAGTCCGGATGCAATTCGGACCACAGCCGTAAACTAGAAAAACCTTCGCCCAGATCGTCAATCGCTATCTCGAACCCCATGCTGCGGTAATATTCCGCAGCGCTCTTAATCAGTTCATAATTGAAATTCGGGGTACTTTCAGTCAACTCAATGACAATATTCCTTGGGTCCAGGCCGACCCTGCGCGTATATGCCAGTATGGCCGCAGTCTTGCCTTCATACTGGGTAAAGGACTCCGGGCTGACATTGAGAAAAAGCTTCAAATTGCTTTGGAAGCCACCGAAAGTCTGCAATACCACCTCGCAACTCAGATACTCGATGATCGAGGATAGCTGCTCATTCTTTGCCGCTTCGAATAGCGCCAGGGGCATGTGCAGAGGCGTATTTAATGGCCCACGTATCAACCCTTCGTGCCCGATCACGCCAGCATTGGATAAATCGATAATCGGCTGGAATACGGCAGATAAGCACTGATGCCTTATGATGTCGTCAAGTTCTTCTGCAGAACTCTTAGGAATGGCATCAATAGCTATCGACGTAGTAGCCCTTAACTGACTATAAGGACGATACGTCGAGGAGTGGCTATTTATGGAATGTTCTGGCTTTTGCATAGAGTTTTTCTCGGTGTGACAATAACCAAGACATATGACAGAAAGATGAAAACCCTGTCTGAAAATGCGATATTGCCGATATGGGTTAATTTGGAGCAACTCCGAGCTACAATTAGCCAAGTTAGTGATAAGACAAAGACACCTACATGAGCGATACCGAAAACAGAATCGAGCCTGACAGCGCTGTCTACAAGACCTTGCTGGAATCCACCAAAGCCATTCCATGGAAAATAGAGTGGAGCACGTTGAAATTTGCGTATATCGGGCCGCAAATAGAAAGCCTGCTCGGCTGGCCGCCCTCAAGCTGGGTCGGCGTGGATGACTGGGCCTCCAGAATGCACCCCGAAGACCGGGAGTGGGTAGTCAACTTTTGTGTTGCGCAATCGAAAGCAGGTACTGACCACGAAGCTGATTACAGGGCGCTGACCAAGGACGGTGAGTATGTCTGGATTCGAGATGTGGTTCACGTAGTTCGCAATGAGAATGGCGAGGTCGACTCATTGATCGGCTTCATGTTTGATATCAGCGAGCGCAAGAAAACCGAGCATCAATTACTCAGTCTGCAGAAAGAGCTGGAAGACCTTTCTTTTAAGGACGGGCTCACAGGCGTCGCCAATCGACGCATGTTCGATTCGATTATGGAATTGGAATGGGCTAATGCAAGACGCAACAGCCAGCCACTCTCATTAATCATGCTGGATATCGATTATTTCAAACAATACAACGATGAATACGGTCATATTCAAGGAGACGACTGCCTGAAACGAGTGGCAAAGACATTAAGCTCTGCAGCGACTCGCTCACGTGATTTCTTTGCCAGGTTTGGCGGCGAGGAATTTGTGCTGGTTCTGCCGGAAACGGATGAAGCCGCCGCCAGGAAAGTCGCCGAGAGATGCCGGAAACTGATATTCAAGCAGCAGATTCCCCACGCAAAGTCCCAGGTCAGCCATGTTTTGACCATCAGTAGCGGTGTCGCCACTAAAACGCCATCCCATCAAGATGTGCCACTCACATTCATTAAGGAAGTCGACAGAAAACTTTATCTGGCCAAACAAAAAGGCCGGAACTGCATCGTCAGCAGTGATTAGCAGCAGTAAAGTTAAGGCTGCAGGTTGGCGGAGAGCAAAGCAGCGCCAATAATCCCCGCATGATCGCCGCTACTGGAGATATTCACGGCAATCCTGTTGCGCAAAACCGGGATCAGGTCTTTATCCAAACGTCGATGAAAAATTTGCGACATCAGTGGCCATGCATGGCTCATGCCGCCGCCGATAACGACCTGCTTGATATCGACCACTTTAAGGATATGCGCGAGTGCCTGCGCCAGGGTATTTGCAGCAAGATGGTAGGCGTCGATGGCATCCGCATCGCCTGCCTGCGCAAGTTGGGCGATTGCATTGGCATCCAGTTTCCTGGCCGTCTGGGCGTGGTAACTGATGCTGACACCGCTCGCTGAAGCGTATTGCTCCATACAACCACGGTTTCCGCAGCCGCAAAGCCGACCATCCGGCTCCACAATCAGATGGCCGATTTCCATTGCATAGCCATGCTGGCCGACAAATGGTTGATGGTTCACAATCAGCCCCCCGCCTACCCCGGTGCCCAGCCCAAGATAAATCAGGCTGGCTGCCGCTTCCGGATGCAGCCGGTATTCGCCATAGGCAGCAGCCAGCGCATCATTTTCGACCATCACGGGCCGATCAAGCAGCCGAGACAGCTCACCCGCAAGGTCAACATCGCGCAAACCAGGCAAATTAGGTGATTGAGCAACGGTGCCAAGTATGGGATCGATAAAACCAGGGAAACCAACCCCGATAGATGCTACGCCAGGAAAACGTCGCAACATCTCCTGTAGTGCATCGGCTGTAATTTGGATGATCTTCTGCCATGCGATATCAGCAGGACTTGAATGGCAGATGGCAGAAAAGTCAGCCGCAGATCTGAACTCATCAATCATTCTTGAGCCATCGACCACACCAACCCTCAGGTTAGTACCGCCAATATCAACTCCGATACGCAGGCTCATTGGGTTGTTTTGAACTCAATCAACAGGATGTAATGTACTTCAGCCTTCATGGCGCAGCCCCTTATACCACCTGGATACTGATTTCCAGATCTTCAGTCAGCGTATCCGACGGCCATTCCAGTTGCAGCGTCACCGCTTGCATGATTTTCTCAAAACCGGCTTCGGATTGTGAAACACTGAAATGCGGATAGCTGGTGAAAGCGCAGGCAAGATTGGTATGAAGGTGTACAACACCGCCCAGTACTTCGTCTTCAAGGGAAATCTCCTTGAGTCCGGCAAACGTTAATGGCTGACCAAAACCGCAAGGGATGTTTTCCCCGATACGAAAGCGCCCTGCAGGGCCATCGCAACTCGGCATCGCCAGATTGATCTCAACCTTGAACGAGCCCCTGGGCAGCTTGCTGAAGCTGTAATTCACAAACAAGGCATCCTTGTTCAAGGTTATCTTCTTGCCGATCTTGCCGCCTTTCAAGCTGGCGCAGAAATCTAGGGAATTCTTGCTTGAGGTCGGCCGCCGGTAAGTAATCAACTCCTCACCTATCGCTTCATCTTTCCAGAAATCGATGAACATGGTTTTGCGATAGGCATCAGTTGTCATATCCGCTGCGGTAATCTCGTGCTTGGAACTCATGCGCTCATGCGGGTTTGAGATAGCGCCCCCACCGGCCTCGTGGTCTGGCTGCGCATTCACTTTGCGGTGATAGTGCTCTGCCTGCCTGGTAAGGGTATCGCCAAAGTTATGGCGCAATGCGTAAGAGTCCAGCTCACAGATAGAAGCTGTGCCATCCAGCCTGGCAATCGCCTGCAACTTTCCATTCTGCAGAAAGGCTTCATCGAAGCCGTCCATATCCAGATCGAACAATGCCTTGAACGGACGCTCGGTGACTTCATCAAGAAGGACTTCCAATGTAATCATGGCGTTGAATACGGCACGACGTAAATGCGGTAAATACAAGCCGCCGAACAAGCCATGCCAGTAGGCATCATTGGCCTGACATTCATATAGGGCCGCAAGCATTTCAGGCGCCTGCTTATTGGCCGGCAGTGCATGGAAACGCGCCGAAAGGTGCAGCATGCGCTTGTGCATCCAGTTCGATTCCGGGTATCGCATGAAGAAATTGCGCCAGATACCGCCTCGAATATAGGGCTTGGTCTGTTCAAAGCAGTTATTGTGCTTTTCCTGCTGCACCAGATCGGCATAATGGTGCGCAGCCGGCACAGGCAATGTCCACTCATTCATTTCAATATAGGAAGCCGTTGGCAGGTAAACGATGCCGCGAGTCTTTGCCATGGCATGATAATCGCTGTACCGCATGGGTTTGATGATGTCCGAGTTCAGCACACCCTCAATGAAATTTCTCAGCCATCCACGTTCATAGACCCACTCGTAGGTCTCGGGCCATATCCCGAACTTCTCGATATCATCAAAATAGATCGCGGCAGCATGCTTGCTGTCATCCGCCAGGCTCTCCAGATAGCCGACCACCTCTTCTGCAGGCGAGAACGGCAGGCGGTAGCGCAAAGCCTCAGAGATCGGGAACAGATCGATCTGATGACCGTCCTCCTCAGTGGAAAAGTATCCGCCCAGCGCATTCTTATCCTTACCCGTGCACATGAAGTGATAATCATCGACCGTCACATAACTGATCCCGCCTTCCGATAACGCCGGCACGACGGTGGATTCCCACACGCGCTCTGTAAGCCAGGCACCATGTGGCGTCTCACCAAATTCTTTTTTCAAATAGGCAGATAATCGATTGATCTGACCAACCCTGTCTTTGGAGGGAATCGCTGCCAGGACTGGCTCGGTAAATCCTGCCCCGAACAATTCAGCCTGTTCACGCGCCACCATCTCTTTGAGCAGGGCCATGTCCTCAGGGTAGTTTTTCAGCATGTATTCAAGCAGCCAGCCGCTGATATGGATGGCAAAACGAAAATCTGGATATTGGTATAACACACGTAGGAACGGCCCGTAGCATCGTATGTGCGCATCATCCAGAACTGATTCGAAATTACCTACCGGTTGGTGCGCATGCACACCCAATAACAAAGCGACTGATTTAGGCAAGTCTCTGCTCCCCGCAGAATGTTGATAAAAAATGCATAACTAGACTTCTTGTCCACGACGCATCGTGCCCCCGACCGCAGGATCGCCGCTACCAACGCTGATTGGTTTGTTGAGAATGTTAGGCACAGGCTGCTTAAGCAAATAATAGAGATTGCCCAGATTACGGCGATAAAGCCTATCGAAACTATCAACACTCATGGCAGAGTTGTAATCCCCAAACCACCAGAACCAGTCTGAACCTTCGCAGATCGCCAACTGACGCTCACATGCGGCCTTTTCTTCCGGTTTCAGCAGATCGGATTGCATGACCCTGTCGTAGACTTTCTTGGCATCGCAGAGCAAATCCCAGCCGAAGTTTTTCTCAGCCGATCCGATCCAGGTGCTGAAGCTGCCGTAGACCCAGCTGCCTGCAGCCACTGCCGGCAAATCTCCCATCAGCACCGACTTATTCTCACACTTATCCAGAATGTCGCTAAACGTGGTCATCTCGATATGAGGATGGTTTGATAAAGCCTCATAAAGCTCGCTCAGGAAGTAATAGCCGTTGTATGGATAGTACTCCCAGGCATTTTCACCATCGAGGATGACGCTGACCACGCGATGTTCGCCTTTCGGCGTCGTACTTTGTATATGCTCAAGCGTGGCGATGAAGTCCCTGACTGCATCATTGGAATGCAATTTTGAGTACTCGAAGCCTATCTTGTCGGACAGCACGTCATCGCGAAAAAAACAGGCGATATCGCGCGTGCCGTCCGTGACACGATAAGGCTTATAGAGATAATCGTAGCGCGGCGGCAAATCAGAAGTCTGGAATGATTTGTAAAGGCTGTTTGCCAACACGCCCTCTCCCGTAGCCGCCCATTTCACATCATTCTCCGCCATCAGCGAAAGTGCTGAATGAGACACCCCGCCTTCAGCCGGCCACATGCCGACAGGGGTATTGCCAAATCTTTTGGCATGTGAGGCTTGGGCCATCTTGATATGCGACTCTGCACGCGCCCTGCCGCCGGGGTACTGGTTCGTGTGCGGCAAGGGCGCATACGGCATCGCATCTCGTGTAGACCTGAAATCAAGCAGCAAAGGCAGTATAGGGTGATGGTGCGGCGTCGACGAGATCTCGATCTGGCCGGTTTTCTGAAGCTTTTTGTAGCGTGGGATTAATCCATCTATCAGCTCACCAATCAGCTTGAACAGTTTCAGGCGGTCGTCCAGACTGAACTGGAAGCCCTTCTCCATCAGAGTCTGGATCAGTTTATTTTCACGGCGAACGCTCTCACTGGTCCATGCCAGGTGATACCACACCAGCAGGTCAGCCTTATATTGCGCAGAGAGGTAATTGAATGGCGTAACACTCTCGGACTCCAGGGTCTTGAATATGTTGTAAAGCCGCTGGTAATGCGCAAAGGGAGCCAGCATTTTCTCATGATGGCTTTTAAAGCAGCTCTCAATGATCAGCTCGCAACGCTCATCCGACAAATTGCTTAAATCCTTCTCTGCCAGCAGTGCCAGCAACGGATCGCGGATTTGCCCGGTTCTGAATTGCTCAGAATAATCTTCAATCTGATCGAGCAACACTGGCACAAAGTTGAAAGTGACCCGAGCTTTTGGATTGACCTCAAGATGATAGGCCATATCCGTGTAGTCTTTAATGGCGTGAAGATATGTCCACGGAAGGACATACTCCCCAGTGATGGTATCGCGGTAATCTGGCTGGTGCATGTGCCAGTAAAGGTTAAGATAAAGCTTGGATGACGCAGACATTAGCAAAGCCTTTATTTCTAAAAGAATTCATTCATGTGCCGCGCGATGGGCACATTTGGTGCTAGCGTGCGTGGTGCAATCCCTGGCCCAACATCTCCGGAGTCACCAGGGTGACACCATTCGGAGACACATGGAACCGTTTCCGGTCCTCATCCGGATTAACACCAATCTGCATGCCCTCAGGTATTCTGGCCGCCTTGTCGACGATGACGTTTTTCAACACCACGTTACGCCCCACTTCCACTTTAGGCAGTAATACCGCACCTTCAATCTTGCTGTAACTATGAATCCGCACATCGGAGAACAGCACCGAACTGTTCACCATGGTGCCGCTGATCAGGCAGCCGCCGGAGACCAGGGAGTCCGTGGCACCGCCGCACCGGCCTTTGTCATTAAATACGAATTTGCAGGGCGGCAATTGTTCCTGATGTGTCCAGATCGGCCATGTATGATCGTAAAGGTTCAGTTCAGGCACGACTTTCGTGAGCTCCATATTAGCTTCCCAGTAAGCATCTACCGTACCAACATCACGCCAGTAGTAGTTACCATTAGCCGCACCCACGCAACTGTCAGTGAATTTATGGGAGAACACACGATACTTGCTGATCAGGTAAGGAATGATGTCATGCCCAAAATCGTGCGTAGAGCTACGGTCGTCGGCATCACGAATCAGTTGTTCGTACAAAAATGAGGCATTGAATACATAAATGCCCATGCTGGCAAAAGCCTGGGTCGGGTCATGCGGCAAAGGATCGGGCGTCGGTGATTTTTCCTTGAAATTGATCACGCGGCCGTTCTCATCGACTTTGATCACGCCAAAAGCCTTGGCTTCTTCAATCGGGACGTTGATGCATGCGATCGTCATATCGGCCTTGTTACGCACATGGTCTGCCAGCATCTGGCCGTAATCCATCTTGTATATATGGTCACCTGCCAGAATAAGCACATACTCTGGTGTCATCATGCGCAGGATATCAAGGTTCTGGAACACAGCGTCGGCGGTACCTTTGTACCATTCCTCTTCGATACGCTGCTGGGCTGGCAACAGCTCGACGAACTCATTGAATTCGCCTCTCAGGAAACCCCAGCCACGTTGTATGTGTTGAATCAGACTGTGTGATTTGTACTGTGTCACGACACCAACGCGCCTGACGCCGGAGTTGATGCAATTGGAAAGAGGGAAATCAATAATGCGGAACTTGCCGCCGAACGGCACCGCAGGTTTAGCTCGCCAATTAGTCAGATCTTTAAGGCGGCTTCCTCGACCGCCTGCCAGAATAAGCGCCACCGTGTTTTTTGTTAACGCGCTTATGAAACGAGAAGATGTTAAATCCTGCTGCATTTTGAGCTCTCCTGATTTATAGTTTGGCATTCTCCCGATACCAGACAAGTGCTAGTAATAAGCCATCCCCGCCTTTTATCTACTGCTCTGAGACCATTATAGGCGCGATATTTGGCGGGAATCTAGTAGAATCATGAGCTATTACAAAAAATAAATTTTAAAGAGAAAAACTTTGGCCAAGCCTAAACAGGATATTCAGCAAGAACTTATTCTTGATGCAAAACATCATGATCCGTTTGCATATCTAGGATTGCACGATGGATTAAAAGGCGATGCCTACAAGCAAGTTTTTCGAGCGTTTCTCCCCTATGCCGAGCGGGTCTGGCTAAAAACAGCGCAAGGCTGGGACCCTCTCACACGCACCCATGCCAGTGGCATTTTCGAGTGGCACGGTGATGGTTCTTTAAACCGCCCTTGTTTGGTGCGTGTGGAATCAAATGGTTCCAGTTACGAACAACATGATCCCTATTCATTCCCATCCAGCCTCAGTAGCGATGAGATCTATCTTTTTGGACAGGGCCGACTGCTCGAGGCGCATCAAACCTTGGGCGCACACCTGATTCAACAGCATGGAATCAATGGTGTTCGCTTTGCAGTCTGGGCACCTAATGCAGAGCGCGTCAGCGTCATCGGCAATTTCAACCAGTGGGACGGCCGCGTCAACCCCATGCGGGCGCACGGCTCAAGCGGCATATGGGAAATCTTCATCCCCGGCCTCGATATCGGCGAGCTATACAAATTCGAGATCCGCAATCGCGATACAGGCAATATCCATATCAAGACCGACCCATATGGCTTCAGCTTTGAACAGAGGCCAGGCACTGCGGCAAAAGTAACTTCCCTGGCGCACCACACTTGGCAAGACCATGACTGGATGCAAAAACGTGCAACTGCTGATTGGCTGCACGCCCCGTTCAATTGTTACGAGGTCCATCTGGGTTCATGGAAACGTAATGAGCAGGGTTATTTCCTTAATTATCGGGAACTTGCAGCCGACCTGATTCCTTATGTCAAGGAAATGGGCTATACCCACATCGAGTTATTGCCGGTTTCGGAACACCCGCTGAACGAATCCTGGGGTTATCAAACTACGGGCTACTTTGGTGTCACCAACCGATTCGGCACACCAGACGATTTGCGCTTTTTTGTAGATGCCTGCCATCAGGCGGATATCGGCATTATTCTGGATTGGGTGCCGGGCCATTTCCCCAAGGATGACTGGGCACTGGCAAGATTCGATGGCACCGCGCTCTACGAGCACGAAGATCCCAGATTGGGCGAGCACCAGGAATGGGGTACCTATGTCTTTAATTACGGCCGCAATGAAGTCCGCAATTTTCTGCTGGCCAATGCCAATTACTGGCTAGGTGAGTTCCATATAGACGGCCTGCGCGTTGATGCAGTAGCCTCCATGCTTTACCTCGACTACGCACGCAAGCATGGCGAATGGCTGCCGAACCAGTATGGCGGACGCGAAAACCTGGATGCCATTGAATTCCTCAAGCAACTCAACGTAATGGTGCACGAAGACTTCCCCGGTGCGCTTACCATAGCTGAAGAATCCACCGCCTGGCCCATGATCTCAAGGCCAGTCTATCTTGGCGGCCTGGGTTTCTCCATGAAGTGGAACATGGGCTGGATGAACGACACGCTAGCGTACATAGCCAACGATCCGATTCATCGCCGTTACCATCATGACAAGCTCACGTTCGGGCAGCTTTATGCCTACAGCGAAAACTTTGTGCTGCCCTTCTCCCATGACGAAGTGGTTCACGGCAAGTATTCCTTGCTCGACAAAATGCCTGGCGATACCTGGCAAAAATTTGCCAATTTACGCCTGCTGCTGACATACCAGATGACGACACCAGGCAAGAAACTCAACTTCATGGGCAATGAATTCGGTCAAGGACGCGAATGGAACGTAAACGCCAGCCTGGACTGGCATTTACTCGCTACGCACTGGCATAAAGGCGTGCAGCACGCCTGTAAGGATCTCAACCATTTATACAAAAGCAGCCGGGCACTGAGCGAACTGGATTTTGAGCCCGAAGGCTTTGAATGGATCGATTGCTATGACTCGGATCAATCGGTCATCAGCTACGCACGTCGCGCACATGACGGCAGCTTTGTCATAGTGTTGCTGAATTTCACCCCGGTACTGCGTGAATCCTACCGATTGGGCGTGCCATCAGCCGGCCATTATGTCGAGCTGTTTAACAGCGACGCTGCATGTTACGGTGGAAGCAACCAAGGTAATGGTGCCGGGGTCGATACTGAACCGACACCCTGGATGCATCATCCGCAATCCATTGTTGTCACATTACCGCCTTTAGCTGGTGTCATAATTAAGCTAAAATAGAATTCAAACCAAAATCTATTCAGTAAAAAACCAACCAAATAAATTACGCACACTGACACTCAATGACAAACCCTACCAACTTCCCTATCTGGCAAGAGCTTGCCGATCATCAGAAAGAAGTCTTCCCGCTGCACATGCGGGATTTGTTTGATAACGAACCTGACCGTTTCCAGAAATACTCACTTCAGTTCGGCGACCTGCTACTCGATTACTCAAAAAATCGTATTACAGACAAAACGTTATCACTGTTATTTAAACTAGCACGTGACATGAACCTGGAGACCATGCGCGACAAAATGTTCAGCGGGGAAAAGATCAATTTCTCCGAGCATCGCGCAGTCCTGCACACCGCATTACGTAACCGCGGCAACACGCCAGTCTATGTAGACGGCAAAGATGTCATGCCTGATGTCAATCGCGTACTCGCGCAAATGCGCGATTTCAGCGAACGTGTTCGTAACGGCAGCTGGAAAGGCTATACCGGCAAAAAGATCACCGATGTAGTCAATATCGGCATTGGCGGCTCAGACCTGGGTCCGCTGATGGCCTGCAATGCGCTCAAGCCCTACTCCACTCCTGGATTAAATGCACATTTTGTTGCGAATATCGATGGCGCACATTTGGCCAGGACGCTTGAGCATTGCAATCCGGAAACGACCTTGTTCATTGTTGCATCAAAAACATTTACGACACAAGAAACCATGACCAATGCACGCTCTGCGCGCACCTGGTTGATGCAAAGCACGACACAGCCCGAAGATATCGCCAAGCATTTTGTAGCGCTATCCACCAACGCCAAGGCTGTGAGCGAGTTCGGTATCGATACCGCCAATATGTTCGAGTTCTGGGATTGGGTCGGCGGTCGATATTCATTATGGTCTGCCATCGGCTTATCCATCGCACTCTATATAGGCATGGATAATTTCGAAGAGATGCTGGCTGGCGGCTATGAGATGGACCAGCATTTCCGCACGGCCCCACTGGAGCAGAATATGCCGGTGATCATGGGTTTGCTCGGGGTCTGGTATAACAACTTCTTCAATACCGAGACGCATGCCATTCTGCCTTACGACCAAGGCCTGTCACGCTTCACTGCCTATCTGCAGCAAGCCGATATGGAAAGCAACGGTAAGTTTGTTGATCGTGACGGCAAGAAAATCAACTACAGCAGCGGCCCTATCATCTGGGGTGAAGTCGGCACCAATGGTCAGCACGCGTTCTATCAGCTCATCCACCAGGGTAACAAGCTAATCCCTTGCGATTTCCTGATGCCTCGCAAGAGTCAGTACGCTATCGGTAAAAACGGTGACGAACACCACAAGATCCTGCTGGCAAACATGTTTGCGCAAACCAAGGCGCTGATGCAAGGCAAAACCGCGCTGGAAGTGAAGCATGAGCTCGAATCACAGGGCGTGAACGATGAAGAGATTCGTGCCCTGCTGCCGCACCGTGTCTTCGGCGGCAACCGCCCAACCAATAGCATCCTGTTCGAGAAGCTGACGCCAAGGACATTGGGCAAGCTGATTGCGCTGTACGAACACAAGATCTTCGTACAAGGCATCATCTGGCACATTAACTCCTTCGATCAATGGGGCGTGGAGTTCGGCAAACAATTGGCTCAAGGCATCCTGCCGCAGTTGCTTGCAGAAAACCCGGCAACTGACCTTGATAGCTCAACAAACGGATTGATTAATTACGTGCACTCGCAGCAATAAGCATCCACCGCACAAGCAACAAAAAAGCCATGACCGCGTAAGCGAACAGGGCTTTTTATTGACCAACTTAGCTTATTGCAATCTGAAGCCACCCAAAGAGATATGGTTCGCCACAGAAGCACCCAGGCGCTTGGCAAAACGTGATGCGAAATCTTCTCTCACAGTGAAATCGACGATCTTTTCCTGCTTGATCACTTCACGTGCAACATACTCAGAGCTTCCCAGGGCATCCGCAAGGCCCATCTTGATGCTGGTCTCACCGCTCCAGAACAGGCCGCTGAAAGTTTCTGCCGTTTCTTTCAGGCGATCACCGCGGCCTTCACGCACAACATCAATGAACTGCTGATGTATTTCATCCAGCATGACTTGCGCAAACTCCTGATGTTTTTCATTAGGTGGTGAAAACGGATCAAGAATCGCCTTATTCTCACCTGCGGTCAGTAATCTACGCTCGACTCCCAATTTCTCCATAGTCCCGGTAAAACCGAAACCATCCATCAATACGCCGATGGAACCAACGATGCTGGCCTTATCCACGTATATCCTATCTGCAGCGGCAGCGATGTAATAACCGCCGGAAGCGCATATGTCCTCAACCACAGCATATACGGGAACCTCAGGATGCAGTTTGCGCAAACGCTTGATCTCGTCATTGATGATGCCGGACTGTACCGGGCTGCCACCCGGGCTGTTGATGCGAAGTATCAGCCCCTTGGTCCGCTCATTCTTGAACGCAGCCTGCAAACTGGAAACGACAGAATCGGCATTGACCTCCTCACCGCTGCCAATCACCCCCTGGATATCGATCAGCGCAGTGTGCTCAAGCTTGGGCCCGGCACCCTTGCCTATCCAGTCCATGGCGATGAACAGCAATGCGAACAGGTAGATAAATGTCAGCGATTTAAACAATATGCCCCACATGCGTGAGCGGCGCTGTTCTTTAATGGCTGAAAAAGCCAGTTTCTCTATCGTTTGACGTTCCCAGTTTGGATCGTTTTGTTGCAGTTCAGACATTTTTCAAACCTTCTTGGCTAATTGAATCCAGTTGAATCAAAATTTCGTTATCACGCTCTAATACATGAATCTTTTCCAGTATCTTGCCTTTGCACGGCCCCATCACACAGTAACCGGTTTGAGGCTGGTAATGGGCGCCATGCGTTGCACAAATCAGGTAATCCCTGCTGATATTGAAAAAATCACCCTCATTCCAATCCAGCTCAACCGGCACATGCGCACAGCGATTCACATAAGCATGCACTTCACCATTGTAGCGCACGACGAAACCAGTGATGCGCTCTCCCAACTCCGGCAATGCAAAGCGTAAACCTTGCGTGCGTTCTTGTACATCTTCGCTTTTGCATATGACGCGAGTACGTTCAGGCATGCGCTACCAGCCATTGATTCAGGATGTCGAACCGGTTAAAGCATGCGAGCGGCTGATGCTTCTTCAATTCCGTTTCCGGATGTGCGCCATAAGTCACGGCAAGGCTGGCTACATTTGCGTTGCTCGCCATCTGCAGGTCGTAACTCGTGTCTCCTATCATCAGGGTTCGTTCCGGCCTTGTACCCAGTTCGCCCATCAGTTCATGCAGCATCTGCGGATGTGGCTTGGAAAAACATTCATCGACACAGCGCGTGGCATGCATGTATTTGCCAAGCCCGCTGCGCTCCAGGGATTTATTAAGACCATTGCGCCCTTTGCCGGTTGCAACCGCCAGCATAAATCCTGATTCCATCAAATGATCGACAGCCTCAGCTACGCCTTCAAACAAGGGGGTATCTTCATCGCGTGCGTAATAATGGTAACGATAGCGTGCAACAAGCTGTTGAAACTGCGTATCACTCAACTCACCAAACAAAGCATGCACCGCTTCGACCAAGCCCAAACCTATGATATGGCTCGCTGCAGTCTCTTCAGGCACTGGCAGCCCGGCATCGGCACTGGCTTCGCGCATGCAATCGACGATCATCTGCGTGGAGTTGGCCAGCGTGCCATCCCAATCAAACACGATCAGATCAAATTGTTTAGGCATGAGAGGCGGCTTCCAATTGTTGGAGAAAGCGTTCCAGCTCAACAGGCAAAGGCGCGGTCAATTTGAGTTTTTCATCTGATAGGGGATGTCTTAGATTGGTCTCTGCGGAATGCAGGAACATGCGCTTCAAGCCACGTTTATGCATGCTTTTATTGACATTGAAATCGCCGTATTTGTCATCGCCAGCGATAGGAAAACCCAAATGGGCCAACTGCACGCGCAATTGATGTGTGCGGCCGGTCACCAGTTGCGCTTCCAACAGGCTGAACTCGCCAAAACTCTTGCGCAGGTAAAAAACCGTTTCCGACTCCTGCCCGTCTTCCTGCACTGAAACCCTGCGCTCACCGCTCGGCAACACATACTTATGTAGTGGCAAGATGACACGCTTTTTCTTTTCGACCCAATCGCCATGCACCAGCATCAAATAACGCTTATCAGTTTGATTGTTCCTGATGGCATCGTGTAGCTGCACAAGCGCCGCACGTTTTTTGGCCAGCATCAGTATTCCCGATGTTTCACGATCAAGACGATGTACGAGTTCGAGAAACTTGGCATGCGGTCTTTCCAGGCGCAATTGCTCAATCACGCCGCGGCTGATGCCACTGCCGCCATGCACGGCGAAGCCGGCAGGCTTGTCAATCACCAGCAAGGCTTCGTCTTCATAGACGATATTCTTCTCGAATCTGGGCGCCTGGCCGGGCTTCAGTTCGGCACTTTCAGGTTTCTCCGCCATGCGGATAGGCGGAATACGCACCACATCATCCATCACCAATTTGTAGCTGGCATCGATGCGTTTGCTGTTAACCCTAACTTCGCCGCTACGCAAAATGCGATAAATGTGGCTTTTAGGTACACCCTTAAGGATTTTGGCGAGAAAATTGTCGATGCGTTGCCCTGCACTTCCCTCATCGACGGTTTGCATCGTCACACTTGGCTTTTTATCCGCAAGTGGCTGACTTGATTTGCTTATACTTGCTTTGCTTATATTAGTCATCTCGCCTATACTACGTTTGCATTTGAAAAATTTAGAAATAAATGCACTGATTTTCGATCCGACTGCTCAGGCACTCGCTTCGGGAATACATAATTGAATCAACAAATACCTTGGTTAACTCGCTCGCCAAATAAAAATTAGTAGCGAATTTGTCACAAATTTATTGCGCTCTAGTCACCGCTGATGATGTTGCAAATGCAATACGCGGTAAGAGTTAGCTGGAAATATAGAATTTTAGCCGATATTGTCGGCTTAGCCGAGATACAGTTTCAAACAGAACCAACGCATAGAGATTAACCACTTATCGTTTACGAGAAATTTCGTTAACTAATTCAATCTGTTACCGCATATCGATAACAGATATTTTTCCAGCGACCTAACTGAGTTAGTGTGTCCAAAATCGCGGAAAGAGGCCTTGAAATGGCCATGTTGTTAGTCAAAAAGCGCTTCTGCGCGTGTACAAACAAACACGCCTTTACTCGTGCTAACGAGCAAGTAGCTTGAACTAGGTTGCTTACTTAAAATTTAAAAACCGACCCATCATATAGTCGGGTGCCCAGCAATTCTCACCTGTTGTAGCCAGGCAACCTCATCCGCCCGCCACGAGCGCGGGAGTCATACAATGAAACGCATGTTATTCAATGCGACGCAGTCTGAAGAGCTGCGCGTCGCCATCGTAGATGGGCAAAAACTCATCGATCTCGATATCGAAACTGCAGGTAAAGAACAACGTAAGAGCAATATCTACAAGGGTGTTATCACCCGCATCGAGCCCTCGCTCGAAGCCGCATTCGTCAATTACGGTACTGACAGGCACGGTTTTCTGCCATTCAAGGAAGTCGCTCGCAGCTATTTCCTGAATGACGCAGAAGGCGGCCGCGCACGTATCCAGGACGTACTCAAAGAAGGCCAGGAACTTATCGTCCAGGTTGACAAGGATGAACGTGGCAACAAGGGCGCCGCCCTCACCACCTTTATTTCCCTGGCTGGCCGCTATCTGGTCCTGATGCCGAACAATCCTCGTGGCGGCGGTGTTTCCCGTCGTATCGAGGGTGAAGATCGCAACGAACTGCGTGACACCATGGCTCAACTTGAAGTACCGAATGGCATGAGCATCATCGCTCGTACCGCAGGCATTGGCCGCAACCTGGAAGAACTGCAATGGGACCTGAACTACCTGCTGCAACTATGGACTGCCATCGAAGGCGCTTCCACGATTCAGACCGGCGCTTTCCTGATCTATCAGGAAGGCAGCCTGGTAATTCGCGCCATCCGCGATTATTTCCAACCAGACATCGGCGAAATCCTGATCGATACGCCAGACATCCATGAGCAGGCTGTGCAGTTCATGAACCATGTCATGCCCGGCAACGTGGCACGCGTAAAACTTTACCAGGACGAGATTCCCCTGTTCTCACGTTTCCAGATCGAACATCAGATCGAAACCGCATTCTCGCGTGAAGTCCGCCTGCCCTCCGGCGGTGCCATCGTCATCGACCACACGGAGGCATTGGTTTCCATCGACGTCAACTCCGGTCGTTCGACCAAGGGTTCGGATATCGAGCAGACCGCGTTCAATACCAATCTTGAAGCGGCGGAAGAAGTTGCGCGCCAGTTGCGCCTGCGCGATCTGGGCGGCCTGGTCGTCATCGACTTCATCGACATGGAAAGCCAGCGCAACCAGCGTGAAGTTGAAAACCGCCTGCGCGATGCCTTGCATTACGACAGGGCCCGCGTTCAAACAGGCAAGATCTCGCGCTTCGGTTTGCTTGAGTTGTCGCGTCAGCGCCTGCGTCCAAGCCTGGGTGAATCGAATCATATCCCCTGCCCGCGCTGCCATGGCACAGGCCATATCCGCGGCATAGAATCCACTGCATTGCATATCCTGCGCATCACACAGGAAGAAGCAATGAAAGAAAACAGCGCCATCATCCAGGTGCAATTACCTGTTGAAGCCGCTACATTCCTGCTCAATGAAAAACGCGCGGATATCCATAAGATCGAGCAGCGCATGGGAGTAGAAGTGGTGTTGATTCCTAACATCCACATGGAAACACCCAACTACACCATCACGCGTGTACGCAGCGATGACGTGACTGAAGAAAACAGCCGTGCAAGTTATGAGATGGTTGAATTGCCAAGCGAAGAAGAAATCATCAGCGCTGGTAACGAGCCTAAGCTGGTCAAGGCTGAAGCCGCAGTCAAAGGCATCACGCCGGCATCTCCAGCGCCAGCTTCCAAGAGCCCTGTAGCAAAAGCAAGCAAGGCGCCTGGCTTGGTCAGCCGCCTGATTGGCTGGTTTGGTCTGGGCGAGAAAAAAGAAGTCGCCAGCACTGAATCCGCACAACGTCGTGAAGCTACCCGTGGCAACCGTAACAACCGCAATCGCAACCGTAACGGCCGCAACCCTGACCGTGCAAGTGGCGATCGTCCTCAAGGCAATGCAGGCAATCAGCCAGAACGCAATGCAAATGCTGCTGCAACTGGCAGCGAGCGCAACAATCGCCAGCCACAGCGTCAGAACCAACAGCCAAACCGTAACGAGCGCAATGATCGTCCGCAGGCAGAGCGCCAGCAGGCTGAACGTCCGCAAAATGAGCAAAAACCGGCCTTGGCTACAGCACCGGCAGAGGGCAATGGCGAACAACGCAGCCGTCGCGGTAGAAATGGCCGCCGTGACCGTGGAGCGCGTAATGAAAGCACACAACGTGAAAACAGCCCGCAGCAAGGTCAATCAGCCGCAACAAACCCTGAAAATGCTGCTGCCTATGCTGTAAGCAACGAAGTGAATGACGACAACAAGACATTCATGACGGCGCAAATCACAGAAGTGGTTTCGACCAAACCTACCGTCGAGCAAGCACCGGCAGAAGTTACCGTAACAGCACAACCTGCAATCGAAGCTAAAGTTGAGGCCAGCACTGCTGAAACGACAAAGGCTGAGCCAAAAGCGGAAAAACCGGCCAAGGAAGAAAAATCCAAACCGGTTGAAGCCAAAGCAGAAGTCGAAGCGAAAACTGAAGCCAATGCAGCAGAACCTGTAGCCGCTGAAAAAGCCGAGAAGAAACCACGCGCGCCGCGTCGCCGTAAACCAGCGGAAGATAAGCCGGTAGATCTGGCTGCAAGCGGTTTGCAATTGGTGGAAACCAAAGGCGAGGCCATCAAGGTAGAAAAAAAGCCTGAAGCTGCTACTCCCAAGCCACGCAAAGCCGCTGCCTGGCAGCAAAAAGGCAGCGAACAGGCACAAGACGAGCCTTTAGTGATTGTTCAGACCCAGAAGTAAGCGGTTTCCAATTAGCTAAGTAGTAGTAACAAAAAGCCCCGAGTTTCGGGGCTTTTTGTTTTTTCATCCTCAGATTTACCTATCCAGCCTGCAGGATTAGACTCTCAATATCATTGAGAAAAGGAACGCCATGGTATTCGGCATCATCGCTTACGCAATCTACGCGCGCGGTCTACAGAGCTAGATTGATGAATACGCAGGGCAACCAGATTCCTTACGTACTTTCAGCCTCGGCAGGCATTGTCGTTTGCCTGGCGATCGCGTCCATCACCAATCGAAATGAAGCCTGGGATGCAGGCTTGTATTACAGCGCAGGCATTCCCATCATGAGCCTGGTCATTTTTGCGATCAGCTATTTCTTTCCAGAAAGGCCTTGGCGCTGGACTTTGTCAATGGCAGCAGGTCAATTCATTTCCGCCATCATCAATGGCAGTTCAGCCTCACTCTGGCCAATCGCATTGATCTTTATGACGGCCATCTCGGTACCGCAGTTTATTGCGGGCTATCTGGGCGCCAGAATCGCAAGCAGAAAAACACAGGACTAATCCGGAATCTCTGCCCCATAGAACTTCACCTTGAGTTTCTTCAGCTGGTCGCGGAATTCAGCGGCTTTCTCAAACTCCAGATTCTTCGCACTGTCATGCATGGCTTTCTCCAGACGCTTCATTTCCTTGAGAATCTGCTTCTCGCTCAAAGACTCATAACTGGCTTGATCCTGCGCAGCCTTCAATTCACGTTTGGCGTCATCTTTATCGTAAACGCCATCAATAATATCCTTGATGCGCTTGGTCACGCCCCTAGGCACGATGCCATTGGCTTCATTGAAAGCGATCTGTTTTGTACGACGGCGCTGTGTCTCATCGATCGCCAGCTTCATCGAACGCGTAATGGTATTGCCGTAGAAAATCACCTTGCCGTTCAAATTACGCGCTGCACGGCCAGAGGTCTGGATCAAGGAGCGCTCAGAACGCAAGAAGCCCTCTTTATCTGCATCCAGAATCGCGACCAGGGATACTTCGGGGATATCCAGGCCTTCTCGCAGCAGGTTAATGCCGACCAGCACATCGAACTCGCCCAGGCGCAGGTCGCGGATGATCTCCACTCGCTCGACCGTATCGATATCGGAATGCAAATAACGCACTTTGACGCCATGTTCAGCAAGATAATCGGTCAGGTCTTCCGCCATGCGTTTGGTCAGTGTCGTGGCCAGTACGCGCTCCTTTACAGCCACTCTGAGCTTGATTTCAGACAATAGATCATCCACCTGCGTATCGGCCGGCTTGACGATGATTTCCGGGTCGATCAAACCAGTCGGGCGGGCGATCATCTCCACCACCTGCTCCTGATGCGTCCGTTCGTATTCTGCCGGCGTGGCAGAGATAAACACGGACTGCCGCATGATCTTCTCGAACTCTTCGAACTTAAGCGGGCGATTATCCAGCGCAGACGGCAAACGGAAGCCGTAGTCGACCAGGTTCTCCTTGCGCGAGCGGTCTCCTTTGTACATGCCGCCGATCTGCGGTACCGTGACATGGCTCTCATCAATGATCATCAGCGCATTCTTTGGCAGGTAATCGATCAGTGTCGGCGGCGGATCACCCGGAGCGCGACCGGATAGATGGCGCGAGTAGTTTTCAATGCCCTTGCAGAAACCGATTTCATTCAGCATCTCCAGATCGAAGCGGGTACGCTGCTCGATACGCTGCGCCTCGACCAGCTTCTGGTTCTTGATGTAGAAATCCACCCTGTCCCTGAGCTCAACCTTGATCTTTTCCATCGCCTGCAATGTCGTTTCACGCGGCGTCACATAATGGCTGGAGGGATAAACCGTGTAACGCTGGATCTTGCTGAAAATCTGGCCTGTGAGCGGATCGAACAAAGTCAGCGATTCCACCTCGTCATCAAACAAGGAGATCCGGATAGCCGTTTCCGAGTTTTCCGCAGGAAACACGTCGATCACATCGCCGCGCACGCGGAAAGTGCCGCGATCGAAATCGAACTCGTTACGGTCATATTGCATGCCGGTCAAACGCAGAATCACATCGCGCTGGGAAAGCTTATCCCCCTGGGTCAAATGCAAGACCATGCCGTGATAATCGACCGGGTCGCCAATACCGTAGATCGCTGAAACAGTGGCGACGATAATGCTATCTTCACGCTCCAAGAGCGCCTTGGTCGCAGAAAGTCGCATCTGCTCGATATGCTCGTTGATGCTCGAATCTTTTTCGATGAACAGATCGCGCGAAGGTACATAGGCTTCCGGCTGGTAGTAATCGTAGTAAGAAACGAAATACTCCACAGCATTATTCGGAAAGAACTCGCGAAATTCGGAATACAACTGCGCCGCCAGCGTCTTGTTTGGTGCCATCACAATGGCCGGACGGCCGATCTGCGCGATCACGTTCGCCATGGTGAACGTCTTGCCCGAACCAGTCACACCAAGCAGCGTTTGGTAATTCATACCCTGGTTAATACCGTTAACCAGCTTTTCGATGGCTTGCGGCTGGTCTCCAGCGGGAGGAAATGGCTGATGCAACTGATATCTGCTGTTGGGGTAGGTAACGAACACGTTTTCTGCCTTTAAATCAAGATTTCCATTTTAACAGGGCTTATTCAATCTGCTCTCTATCTTTGCGCACCCATGCATACCCAGAACTTTGGTCACGCTTTCCAGTCAGCAATAATGGGTCCCGGCAAAACCCATTATCTATTCTGGGGAATGACATGCGCTACTTTTTGCTATTGATAGCTGTCATATGCTATCTACCATCGGCCTATGCCTACGATCGGGAAAAATTGCTGGGTTCATTCTTCTCTTCCGTCATGATTCGCGGCTACAAGACGGATGGCGGCCTGGCTTACGGCTCTGGTGTCATTGTAGGTGAAAACAAAGTACTGACGAATTGCCACACGTTCAGACAAACCAGGCAAGCATGGGTTTCCCGTGGAGAAGACTCCTACAGCATCGTTTCAGTTCAGGCCAATCGCTGGCACGACCTCTGCCTGCTGAAAACAGAGGGCTTGCAAGTTCCGCCGGTAAAAATCGGTAATGCCGACAGCCTGAAAAAAGGCCAGCCGGTCATTTCCATCGGCCACTCCAGCGGCGTACCTACCCCGCTCACCTCAAACGGCGCGGTCAAATCACTGTTTGAGATGGATGGCGGCAACGTCATTCGCACCACTGCCAGATTCGCGCTCGGCGCCAGCGGCAGCGGCTTGTTTGATGACGAAGGCCGATTGATCGGCATCAATACTTTCAAGACCGGTGGCCGCAATGCCTACTTCTATGCCCTTCCTATCGAATGGCTGGCAGAGCTGGAAACGCGTGAAGCAGAAACCAACTTTCCGATTCAAGGCGATGCCTTCTGGGAAGGTATCGTCCCTGGCAGCATGCCCTACTTCCTGCAGATCGCGGGACCTGAGATCAATGAGAATTGGAAAGCGCTGGCTGAAGTCGCTAATCGCTGGATAAAGGCCGAGCCGGGAAATTCCGATGCATGGTACGAACTCGGCTTCGCTAACGAAAAAATGGGAAACAAGGCCGAAGCCGAAAAAGCCTACCACAAATCTGTAGCGTTGGATGACATTAATACCGACGCGCTGTTCCGCATTGGCGTGCTTGCTTCGGAGAAAGGCGATACAGCAGAAATGCATGCCATCAACGTGGCACTGCTCGGTATTGATGAAAATATCGCGGCAGAATTCAGTAAAGCGGTAGGTTGCCCGACAAGTTGTTGATTTTCTGTAGCTTGCCAGTTACGCGCGCTTGAATTTGTGAGTAAAATTACGGTTTTTCTTGCCTCTTCAACCTTACTCAAGGATTTCGATCTTGTCGCAACCAGAATTGGTGCTTTCAAAGCGCGTTCAAACCATCAAAGAATCACCCACGCTTGCAGTCACTGCACGTGCTGCCAAACTTAAAGCTGAAGGCAAGGACATCATCGGCCTGGGTGCTGGCGAGCCTGATTTCGATACGCCGCAACACATCAAGGACGCTGCCAAGAAAGCCATCGACAGCGGCTTTACCAAATACACGCCTGTAGCGGGTATTCCCGGCCTGAAAAAAGCAATCGTCGCAAAGTTCAAGCGCGATAACGATTTCGATTACACCGAGAAGGAAGTCATCGTCGGTGTGGGCGGCAAGCAATGTATCTTCAACCTTGCGCTTGCGGTGCTGAACCCTGGCGACGAGGTCATTGTGCCTGCCCCATATTGGGTCTCTTACGCTGACATCGCACTCGTGGCCGGCGCAAAACCCGTGATTATCCAATGCGGCATCGAGCAGGATTTCAAATTGCTGCCAGAACAGCTTGAAGCGGCCATCACGCCGCAAACCAAACTGTTCATGATCAACTCACCCTCCAACCCGACCGGCTCGGTTTACACGCTGGCCGAGCTACAGGCCCTGGGTGAAGTATTGAAGCGCCACCCGCATGTACTGGTCGCAACGGACGACATGTACGAGCATGTGAACCTCACCGGTGAGAAGTTCTACAACATACTGAATGCAGCGCCAGAATTAAAAGACCGCTGTATCGTGCTGAATGGCGTATCCAAGGCCTACTCCATGACCGGCTGGCGTATAGGCTATGCGGCCGGCCCGGCTTACATCATCAAGGCCATGGAGATCCTGCAATCGCAATCGACCTCCAACCCGACCTCCATTTCGCAAGTAGCGGCACAGGCGGCGCTGGATGGCACGCAAGAATGCATCACTCCGATGGTGGAAGCATTTATCAAACGCCATGATTACGTGGTGAATCGCTTCAACCAGATACCGGGCCTGAAATGCATCAAAGCCGGCGGCGCGTTCTATGCTTTTCCTGACGCGCGCGTAGCCATTGCCAATCTGGTGGCATCGGGCAAAATCACTGAAGCCACAGATATGGCACTTTCAGAATACTTGCTGGAAAAAGTCGGTGTGGCTGTCGTGCCAGGCTCGGCATTCGGCGCAGAAGGTTATTTCCGTATCTCGTTCGCCACCTCCATGGAAAACCTGACAGAAGCGCTGAACCGCATCGAACAGGCGCTATCCTGAAAATCAGGTGCTGAAAATAAGGTGTTAGCTCGCATCAATATGCTGGCTGACACCTCAAACGTACGAAACTAAACACCATCGCTGGTTTAATTTTTGCTTAAATTCTAATTTAAGCAAAATGGGTTCAATCCTTTCACTGGGGAGCGAAAACATGAATCAGTTCTCATCTATCAAAGGCATGCTGTTCGATCTGGATGGCGTGCTCTACGTAGGCAGCAAGCCTATCGAAGGCGCTTTGGAGGCCGTATCGCGCATCCGCAACAGCCACATTGCCTGCCGCTTTGTCACCAATACCAGCACCCTCTCCCTCGCCTCGTTGAATAAAAAAATCAATACGCTTGGATTTGATATCCCCGCAGAAGAGATCATCAGCGCACCGCAAGCTGCACTGCGCTACTTGCAAAAACAGAACGACCCGGTTTGCCGGTTGTTGCTGGCAGATGATGTCAGGCAGGATTTTGCCCAGTTCAGGCAATCGGATACCGAAGCGGAATTCATCGTCGTGGGCGATATCGGCAATGCATGGTCTTACCCCATGCTCAATGAAGTGTTTAATTGCCTGAGCAATGGGGCAAAGCTCATCGCCATCCACAAGAACCGTTTCTGGCAAACCGAACATGGCTTGCAGATGGATATTGGCGGCTTCATACAGGCGCTTGAATACGCCAGCGGCACTGAGGCGATGATGATAGGTAAACCAGCCGCTGATTTCTTTAAAATCGCGCTGGATGACATGCAACTGGAAGCCAGCGATGCCGGCATGATCGGTGACGATATCGACTCCGACATCGGCGGTGCGCAACAGGCTGGCTTGAGAGGTATTTTGGTGCGTACAGGCAAATACCGGCAAAGCTATGCCGATGCCTCAGCTATCAAGCCGGATGCGCTGATTGATTCAATCAGGGATCTGCCAGCACTGCTTGGCATTTAACCCAATCTCGTTTGCGGGCTAATCCTCGCCGCCGCCAAATAGATTTTTGATCTTATCCACGGCCTGTATGCCGATACTGGTGCCCACCCCCGGCCCAAGTATCGCCGTACCAGCCGCCGCACCGGCCAATGCCGCTTTGGTCGGGAATACAACCGGCTTATCGGTAGTGCCGGATACCTGCAAAGGCACAGCAGCGATACTCATTCCCGTCTTGATCTCGACTTTGACCACGCCATCCAATGCTTTGTCAGGTTTGATTTTGACATCACCAGTCGCCGTCAGCAGGCCGGAAACCACATTCAGGTTGCGCAGATGATATTGCTTGCCTGAAACATTCAGCAGGCCTGTGAGCGTATCGAACTTGGTCTGCCCTTCGGCCCCGCCTTTGGTCACCAGCAATGTTGCAGCCTTTGCCAGGTCGATTCCATCAAGCTCACCATTCAACACCTTGAACTGGAAATTCGCATGGAGCTGATCCAGCAGTTTCGCTGGCTCCGCGGCAATCGCTTTATAGCTGCCATCGCCACTCAAGCTGCCGCTCAACTGCGTCGACTTACTGACAAGGCTGACCGGCTTCGCCAACTGCATTCCAGCTACACTCAACTTGCCGTTGAGCTCCCAATCCTTCTGCCAGTTCAAGATGGCAGTCGTGCTCACCTTGCCCCCATAAAGATCAATATCCAGAGCCTGAACATCAAGCTTGTCATCACGCAAGATCATCTCGCCTTCCATCTTATCGATCAGCAAAGGCACTCCCACTGGCAACGTCCAATTCCTGGCAGTCAATGCTATGAGTTGCCGGTCTTCTTCCGGAATCAGATCTATCCGCAATTTACTATCGGTAGTCTCGATTCTCGCAGCCTCCGGCGTGTTCTCACGCGTCAGGAACAAATCAATATCCACCTCAGGCAAATCCATCTCCGGCCAGATCAGCCTGGCCTCACGTATGCTGATCTCACGAACCGTCACTGCCATGGATTCAGGCTTTTCTTTCCCGCTCCCGGTCAGCGCTGCAAGAATCTCCAATGCCGACTTCTTTATCACCGGACGTTTTACCGTCATGCTCGATATCGTCTTCACATCAGAAAACAATGAAAATATCGCAGGTATCACCGTCACACTCTCCACGGTGAAATCCTCATTATTGCCCACCACCACATCGCCCGCATTCAGGCGTGGCGTAGGCAAAATGGCAAAGCGCAAAGAACCGATCTTGACCGGCACTCCCAATGCAGAGCTCCCCGCCTGCTCAGCCTGCGAGATGTACGAACTCATGGGAATCAGGAATGGCACAACAATCAAAACCACCAGTAGCCCAAGGCCAGCAATAAGAATCCGTCTATGCTTTTTCACAATTTATCCTCACTTCATTATTGACCAAAGACTCCTTAGCCAGTATTATTGCGCCTTCTCCGATTCCTCGATAGCTCAGTCGGTAGAGCAACGGACTGTTAATCCGTGTGTCCCTGGTTCGAGCCCAGGTCGAGGAGCCAGATATTAAAAGGCTAGCGTTTAGGCGCTGGCCTTTTTCATTTTCTGACTGTGACTACTGCAGACTTCTCTGGATATTCAGCCAAAACCGTATCGAGAAGCTTTTCTAAAATCTCAATGTAACAATAGTAATAAAAACCAGATTTCTTTGGTGGAGCAGTCTTTCTGATTGAGCGCCCAGCAATATGCCATCTCAAGTGCAGATTATTTGCCTACAGAATAGTAATTGCATATAGTAATTACACGCTAAGGATTAGATTGAAAAACTATGCGCAATACATTTTTAATATTGGGTCATATCGTTGCTTTTTCTTGTGTGGCTGTTGGTGTTATCTCGGCATACACCTATTTTCTCCCACTAGGATTTCTTCTCGAAAGCATAGTTTGGTTTCTAGGAAAGAAACACGAAAAAGCACAGAACTCTAAAAACCGACATGGATAAAGTCTTGCCGGATTATTTTTAATAATTCAGTTATTTTTTCGTCTGAACTGGTGAACTAAATAAAAAGGCTAGCGTATGTACACTAGCCTTTTTATTTAATTACTGCTGTAACAAGCATATCGCCACTCGGATTCGACACCTTCCATGGTTGTCCAGACATCGGTGAATGACTCCTTGTAGATCACATCACCTTCACCCATTTTTCCGCTGAAGAATTGCATGCCGCGGATTCTGATCTTCTCACTATCACATTTGTATTCAATATGGAATTTGGTGGATTGATAGGCTTTTCTGGCCAGATATTTTATGCTTTTCAAGTCATATAACGACCACATTGAAACTATCTGCCCCGCCTTTTTGATGGTATCCAAATCGGCATATGCGACTTCGTTGTCGTTTGAATCGATCTGGAACAAGTTGGCCATTGCGGTAGTACTGGTACATGCCAGCAATAGAGTAAGCAGTATTTTTTTCATGTTATTAACCTCATATATGCAGGCGCGGCAAATACAATGAGCTTTCACTTCCGGTGAAGGCTTTTTTGCTCATTTTAGATCATAAGTGCGATTTGTATCATAATGGATGACCATGTTTACCAATATATTTGAGGATCACTAATTATCATGAGTTTGACTGAACTCGGGCCTCTTCCGCTTACACTGATTGCTTCACTACTCGTTGCGGTCGTGCTGTTGGTGATTCGCATATTCGTCATGCAACGCGTGCAGCAGCGCAGGCAGCGTGAGAACAGGCAAGAGACGGAACGCCTTAAATCTCTTGTTGCCGCATACAGGTCTCTTGCCGGCTCATTTTCTCCCGCCTTGCAGGAACATGGGCCGCAGATGGAGGAAACGCTTGCAGACATCGTGCTCTTCGGTTCGCTTACTCAGGTTGAGTTTGCGGTTAAATGTATAAACCATTTAAAGAACGGCGAACCTGTGGACTACCAGCCGCTGATCGAAGCTTTGCGCTCTGATCTGCGCACGCAATTGGGCCTGGAGGCCATTCCCCGCAGCCTTGTACTCCCTGCATCCGGGCCAAGCCGCATACAGCGCTCAGGACGCGGGGATGGTGAAGGTGGCGAGCGAGGTGAAGCAAAGGGCGCTGGCGGAGCTGGTGGTGGGGCCGGAGGCGGCGCGGCTGGCGCTGGTGGCGTCGGCGTTGGGTTGATCGCTGCCGATGCAGCCGCACAAAAAGATTAACTGGAAAGAATTCAACATATCCAACATGACATACGATTTACATAAGCTTTATGCATCAATGAGTACAAAGCCATGAAGCCCCGCATCACCATGATCACCATTGGCGTCGATGACCTGGAAAGCGCTGTTCGCTTTTACCGTGACGGCCTTGGCCTGAAGAGCGAGGGAATCGTGGGCAAGGAATTCGAATATGGCGCTGTGGCATTTTTTGACTTGCAGGCCGGTTTGAAGCTGGCGCTTTGGCCCCGCAAGAGCATGGCGCATGATACCGGGCTTCCGCTGGCGCCAAAAAGCGCAACCGAGTTCACGCTTGGGCACAACGTTGCTTCAAAGGCTGAAGTCGATGCCGTCATGAAGCAGGCGCAAGCTGCTGGAGCCGTTATCGTGAAACCTGCGCAAGACGCATTCTGGGGAGGCTACGCTGGCTATTTCCAGGACTTGGACGGGCATCTATGGGAAGTGGTCTGGAACCCTCAGTTTCTGCCTTCGGAGTAAAAATTACACGTGAGTAAAACAAGATTTCCTGCCTTTTTTCTTTCACATGGCGGCGGGCCGTGGCCGTATATTGACGGTGTCAAAGATCAGTATGCAATTACCGAATCGGCGTTCAGGAACCTGCCGCATAGCCTGCCGGCCAAGCCCAAGGCAGTGCTGGTCATCACAGGGCACTGGGAAGAACGGATTTTCACGGTATCGACTGCTGAGCATCCTCCCATGGTCTATGACTATCATGGCTTTCCCGAGCATACCTATCACATTCAATATACCGCGCCTGGTTCGCCGTCGCTGGCGACAAGAGTGCGAGAACTGCTTCAGCAGGCAGGTATTCCTTGTGCGGAAAATCCGGATCATGGGTTTGACCACGGCACTTTTGTACCCATGGGCCTGATGTATCCAGATGCGGATGTGCCTGTCGTCATGCTTTCAATGAAAGCCAATTACGATGTGAGTGAGCATATTGCCGCTGGGCAGGCACTGCAGACCCTGCGCGATGAAGGCATATTGATTATCGGCAGCGGGTTGACGTATCACAACATGCGCGGCTTTGGGCGGGCCGAATCCATGCAGGTCTCGGTTGAATTCGAGCAATATTTGCATGATGCCGTGACTGAACCGGATGAAGCTACGCGCCTGGAGAAACTCAGGCAGTGGGAACAATCTCCCGCGGCGCGGCGCGCTCACCCGCACGAGGACCATCTGATGCCTTTGATGGTGGTGGCTGGCGCTGCTGGTGCGGACATAGGCGAACGTATTGTTCTGGATAACGTGATGAATGTGGTGATGGCTTCTTATCGGTTTGGTTGATAGAAAGCCATAGCCTGTCCCTGCAATTCAGCGTTGGAAGAGTTATTGAATGAACGCATCTCTGCCCTACCAGCTTCTTGCGGATATCGTCCTGCTCGTGCACTTCAGTATCGTCCTGTTCGTTATCGGCGGCCTGGTGTTTATCATCGCCGGCAACCTGCTAACCTGGCATTGGGTCAACCACCTATGGTTCCGTATTTCGCATCTGCTCGCTATCGCAATTGTCATCGCAGAGTCATGGCTGGGTATCACCTGCCCCTTAACCACGCTGGAATCCTGGTTACGCACCCAGGCAGGCGCAACACCGTATAGCGATAGCTTTATCGAATACTGGGTTCAAAGGGTACTTTTCCATGATGCGCCATCGTGGGTCTTCACTACTGCGTATACGTTATTCGGCTTACTCGTCGTTGCGACCTGGTGGTTTTACCCACCGAAGCTGGGCAAGATGAAAGGTGAAAATAAAGCTTAATGCTTCTGTTTGATGGCCAGCACTGCCTGATTGCGCAAGGTACGCAACAAGCTTAGATGTTTGGCTGATACTTCAAGCTGATTGGTGGTGAGCATGTCGGCATACAGGCAAGCGACCGCTTTGTTATTCACCATCACAGGCAAGAGCAAGAAGCTCTTGGCATCCGACACATTGTGGTACCAGTCTGGAATCTTGGAGACGATTTTGTCTGCGGCGATATCTTCGATGACGATATCCACACCTTTCTCAATCGCCAGGTGAAAGACATCCGGCTCGAATTTGGTCGGAAAGCCGAATTTGGGCAGCATCTGCTCGACACTCCTGCCCAAACCAAAGCCAGCGCGCATGGCATTGGCTTTGTTGTCGCGAAACAGCATGAGCACACAATTGAATTGCATGCCGCGATACATCGTCTCAACCACCATGTGAAGGATGTCGTTCAACTCATGATCGCTAACCAGGGTATTGGTGACATCCTGTATGCCGGCCTGCAGTATTTCTTCGCTTTCATGCGCATCAATAGATGCAGACTGCTGCCCCTCTTCTTGTGGCGTTACCGCAGCTTCCTGTTCTGGCGAAATGGCTTTACCCGTCCAGTGGCCGACTTGTTTTAATAACTCGCTGTGCCCTGTGCTGATACTCAGGATAGAGGCACGCATGTTGATCTCTTCAAGGCTTTTCTCCAGCGCCAGGTTCAATTCTTTTGCATCCAGTTTCACGGCACTTTCGTAACGCTTCAATAGCTTCTGGATGGCATCCGCCCTGCCTTCTTCAGTGGTCTTGGCTACCAAGCTCGTAAGTTCGTTTGCCAGATTGACGGTGATATTGAGTTGGTCCAGTTCACTTGCTATCGGCTTGATCCTGCGCCCTTGCAAGCTTTGCATGCCGGTAATGAGGCGGCTGGGGAAATTCCAGCTTTTGGCGATACCGGTACCCAGGTCGCTGTAAGAGATGCCCAGCACATCATAGGCAGCCTTGTTTTCCGGTGTGCCCTGCTCGATCAGCTGATTGATGGCTGCATATTCGTCAAAGAAATAGAACGTAACCAGGAGTTTCCCGAGGTGATGAAAGATGCCGCAGATCATGGCCTCTTCAAGATTGTGCATCTGGTTGCTGGCAGAAAGCTGCCGCGCTACCAGACCTGCAAAAAACGAGGCGATCACTTCATCTTTCAATTGGCCAGCATGCGATTTGTTTTGCATGAACTCGATCAGGATCAAGGTCATCGCCACATTACGTATGGTGTCGAAACCCAGAATCACCACTGCTTTGGAGATGGTGTTGATTTTACCGCCGAACTGGCCATAAGAAACGGTATTAACCAGCTTGAGCAGTTTATTGGTCAGCGAGAAATCTTGAAGAATGGCTTTGGTCAGGCTGTTGGTGGAAGATGTTTCCGAACCGGCGATTTTATTGATTTCACTGATGGTGTTGGATAACGCAGGAAAATCCTCCTTGCGCCGCATTTGTCTCAGTAAAGCATCGAGTGTACTTTGTGATTGCTCTGTGAGATTCATGTAATTATTAAGACCAGGTTATCCAAATGATGAAAAGTTACAGGATTTTAGGGTAGCACAATGTGAATGAGGACTTGGATAAAAAGCCTAAACACATTGCTAATAAAGGCTTTGAATAAATAAAAACGGGCGCCTAAGCGCCCGTTTTCCTGAATCCGATTTCGTTAAATACTAACGATTGCGCTATTAGCGCTATGCAATCCTGACGATTGCATAATCAGATTGTCTGCAACTTGATTAACGATTGCAAACGTACATGGTAACTTCAAAGCCAAAACGCATTTCTGTAGCAGCTGGTTTAGTCCACATGATGTATCTCCTTATGTTGGTTAATCAACTAACAACCTTGTGTTGTTGTTGGTATGAGTGCATTCTGCGCTTGAAGTTTGCTTTTCGCCCTGCCCGCAATCATGATTAACGCCTAATGATTTTCATGAACTGCCATCCTTGGATTTTTCTACCGGATAGCTAGTCAGGTCAATCCCTAGAAATTACCGTTACCTGACATGAGTGGCGGCTCATCCATCAGGGCGATCTGTTCCCTGAGCTCCAATATACGGTCTTGCCAGTAGCGCTGCGTATTGAACCAGGGAAAAGCCACGGGGAAAGCCGGATCTTCCCATCGACGCGCTATCCATGCAGCATAGTGGATCAGGCGCAAGGTACGGAGTGCTTCCACCAAATACAGTTCACGCGCGTCGAAGTCGTAAAAATCTTCATAACCGGCAAGAAACTCATTGAGTTGGCCGACCATCTCGCCCCGCTCGCCGGAAAACAACATCCATATATCCTGGATGGCAGGCCCGCTCCTGCTGTCATCAAAATCCACGAAATGCGGGCCGTCATCGGTCCACAGCACATTACCCATGTGGCAATCGCCATGAAGGCGAATAACAGCCACATCACCTGCCCTGTCATAACAACGCCTGATGCCATCCAATGCTTGGTTCACTACGCCCTTGTAGACCTCATACAGGTCTTGTGGAATAAAGTCATTGGAGAGTAGAAACTGGCTAGGCTCTAGGCCAAAAGTCTCAATATTTATCGCAGGGCGTTGCTCAAAAGGTTTGAGTGCGCCTATGGCATGGATTCTGGCGATGAACCTGCCTATCCATTCCAGATTACCCTTGCGATCAAGTTCTGGTGTGCGGCCACCTTGTTTGGGGAATACGGAGAATCGAAAATCAGCATCATCTTGCCGGTAATGCAGCAAGGTTTGCCCATGAATGGAATCAGGCGCTACAACGGGGATTTCGGCATCGGCCAGTTCGCGCACGAAGGCGTGCTCTTCCAGAATTTGTGCGTCAGTCCAACGCTGGGGCCTATAGAATTTGACGACTACAGGTTGCGCATCTTCTATGCCGACCTGATACACACGGTTTTCATAACTGTTGAGTGCAAGCAGCCTGCCATCGCCACGCAAACCAACACTTTCTATGGCATTCAGGATGCAGTCGGGATCAAGATGGAAAAAAGGTGTGTTGTGCTGTGTCATTCACGCATTTTACCGCGCAAATCAATGAAATATAAAATTAAATATAATCAATAATATAAATTATTAACTTTATATTTTACTTTAGATGTGGCTTGAGCCTGCGCATCACCCGATAGGACTCTGGTTCAACATCGCTGCTGTAGACATAGATATCCTCACCGCCTGGCAAAATGAGGTATTTATAGAAATTCCACATCGGGGGTTCTTTGGTAATCCTGGCGAGTTCCTTGTACAGCGGATTGGCATTCGGACCGACAACTGATGATTGGGTGATCATCGGGAAATTGACAGAATAGGTTTTGCGGCAGAACTCACCGATTTCCTTGTTGCTTGCAAGCTCCTGCCTGAAGTCATTGGACGGAAACCCGACAATCATCAAACCTTTATCCTTGTACTTCTTGTACATCGTCTCCAGCTTTTCAAACTGCGGAGTAAAGCCGCATTTACTTGCGGTGTTAACCAATAGTATCGGCTGTTTCTGATAATCGCACAGATTGACGTCTTCGCCATTCAGGGTCTTGAATTGGTGGTTGTATATACCTTCACAGCTTGCTTGAGCCACACTCACTCCAAATAACGAACCTAGTAGTACAAAGAAAGCGAATTGCGCACATTTCATTATCTGATTTTCCCCAGTATTACAAAATTCAATTGCTGAATGGTTGTTGTTATGGACTCATTTTAACGTTAATCGTTCTATCTAAGGGTATGTATAAGATATGCATACCCAATAAAAAAGGCCACATGGTGGCCTTTTTACTCTACATCCTGTTTATCCCACAGCGGGGCCGACTGCGAATTGCAGGTTTTGCACACTGCCCCAGATGACAAAAGTAGAGACCATCAGGAAGCCCCACGCGGTTGCGCCCGCCATCAATATCGCACCAAAGAGCAGATAGACATGACCTTGTTCCTTGATTTTGAAAACCGTTGGTATGCCGAAGTAGATGAAGCCTGCGGAAGCCATCATCGCCAGTGAGGTAATGCCGATATTGACTATGATGTCCGGCACGATCAGGAAGACGGGCGCCATCCATAACGGGGTTGGCGCTACTGCAGCCAGGACAAATGCCTGCCTGTAGGTAGGATGTGCATCCGCAATTTCCGCCAGTTGCCTCAGAATGGAGGCCATGACAGGTACCACAACAAGCTGAACAAGAAACAGGATTAACGCTACAAGCAATAATTTACTACCGGGCAACAGGTCGAAAAACAGTATGGTGTGATTTTTGCCCACTATATAGATCATAACGGGCGGAATGAGTGCGAAAGGTAATACGTGCAGAAGAAACAGGCGATGCATCGACGGCTTGCTCGCCATCAACTCTTCCCAGCCTGCAGTTGGTTTAAAAAACAGTTTAAACAGCGTAATTGGATTCATGCTTACCACTCCCCCATTGCTTGTTGTTATTTTAAAGACTCGTTTTTCAATTCCCTTAAATGCAAGTGCTACATGCTTATCGTGATGCTCTACGGCAATAAAATCAAGCCTGTTGAGTGTTCAATCTATTTTTAAATGAAGAAGATATGATGGGCGATACCAGCCAGGGCAAAGAGCAGGATCATTCGGACGATACTGATTTTTAAGTAAAACAAGGCGATAAGCGCAATCACGGTAGCTATCAGGGAGAAAACATCAAGTGATGAACCCCATCCCTGCGGCCACAATACATGGTATGCAAAAAACAATGCCAGATTAAGAATGACGCCGACAATGGCTGCCGTAATGCCTGTCAGCGGTGCGCTGAATTTGAGATTGCCCTGCGTAGATTCGACAAATGGCGCACCGATAAAAATAAACAGGAAAGATGGCAGGAAGGTAAAAAATGTCGCCACAAGAGCTGCCACAGTTCCAGCCAGAAACAAGCTGTCGCTGCCGAATACCTGGTGCGTCCAGCCGCCGACGAAGCCGACAAAAGCGACCAGTATAATCAGCGGCCCCGGCGTGGTTTCGCCAAGCGCCAGGCCATCGATCATTTGCGGCGCTGTCAGCCAGCCATAGGTGTGGACTGCGCTCTCATTCAGATAGGGCAATACCGCATATGCGCCGCCAAATGTAAGCAATGCCGCCTTGGTAAAGAACCAGCTCATTTGCGTCAATGTGGCATTCCAGCCATATACCAAAGCCAATGCACCCAGCGCCAGAGCCCAGGTAGCAAGGCCGGCAACGGCCAGCAAGAAAAAGCGCTTGAACCTGAAGATGGCATGCGAAGGCGTTGGCGTGTTGTCGCCGAGGATTGCCTTGCTTGAAGCTGTCGTATCAGCATGATGCACAGGTTGCTGAACGAAAATCTCCGGCTTAAGCAAGCTGCCAGCATAACCCAACACTGCAGCAGCCAGAACGACATAAGGAAACGGCACGGCAAAAAATGCCACGGCGATGAATGCAGCACCGGAGATCAACCACAGCGCACCATGTTTCAAGATGCGCGAACCGATCCTATAGGCGGCAAACAGCACAATCGCAACCACTGCAGGCTTGATGCCATAAAGCACGCCTGCGATTTGCTGTAAGTGGCCGTAACTTAGGTATATCCAGGTCAGCAGAATCAGGATCAGTAAAGAAGGCAGTACGAACAGGCTACCTGCAATGATGCCACCCCAGGTGCGGTGCATGAGCCAGCCGATGTATGTCGCTAGCTGCTGTGCTTCAGGGCCTGGCAGCAGCATGCAATAGTTGAGCGCATGCAGAAATCGTTTCTCCGATATCCAGCCTTTTTTCTCGACCAGGTCATGATGCATCATGGCAATCTGCCCTGCGGGGCCGCCAAAGCTTATAAATCCGAGCTTCAGCCAATACCAGAAAGCCTCCTTGAAACTGATACTGCTTTGGCTGGCTTGCTCGGGCTGACTCATATTTGCGAAACCGCTTTCAAGATTTGGTCGTAAACAATTCTAATCCGTGCAGGTACTGGCCCGCGCTGCGGCCTGTAAACGTAGATATCCCAAGGGGGCGGCGTAAACTGTTCCAGCACCTGCACCAACCTGCCCTGCTCTATCTCCTTCTGCACCAGGCAATCTGCAATTTGCCCGAAGCCTACCCCTTGCAACACCATGTTGACCTCCGCTTCCGCATCATCGGTCACGAATACTCGATTACTTGGCGTTATCTGCTGGGTATCGCCGAAGTACCAGGGCCAGATGCGCCCTGAGCTGTTATCAATCAACGCTACGGTGGGCAGTGAAGACAAGGCCTCGATACTTGAAGGCTCGCCTACTCTAGCGATCAGCGCCGGTGTCGCTACCGATAAAAAGGTGATCTGGGCCGTGGCGCGCGCAACAAAACTGCTGTCTCGCAGAAACCCGACACGCACGCCGATATCGATCTGCTGTTCGATCACATCCGTGATGGTGTCAGACAAACGCAAATCGATTGTAATTTGCGGATATTGCAAACTGATTTCACTCAAGGCTTCCAGCAGGAAGCGCCGGCCGATCACAGTTGGTGCCGTGATCCTGACGGTGCCGGCCACATCGTTGTCAGGCATCGGATCATTACGCCGGAAAAGCTCATCTATCTCGGCAATGCTGCCCTTCGCACGTAGCGCCAGTTGCTCACCGAAGTCCGTGATGCGCATGTGCCTGGTATTGCGGTAAAACAAGGGTTCGCCGATAGTGTGTTCAAGCTCCTTGATAGCCCGTGTCACGGCTTGCGGCGACACACCAAGCCTTACGGCCGCGTCCTTGAAACTGGGCGACTCGGCAGCCACACAGAAGATACGCATCATTTCTAGTCTATTAAGCATGGCTCAATTATTCCACATAATGGAATTCTAAAATAAACATATTTCCATTTATCGAGTGTGATGATTTACGCATACTGGTGCGTAAATATTTTCACCGATCAATTACCTGACATCATGAGGACAACATGCTGACTTTAAATATTAATGGTCAAGAACGGCAACTGGACGTACCAGAGGATATGCCCATATTATGGGCCTTGCGTGATGTCGCTCATATGACCGGCACTAAATTCGGTTGCGGCATGGCGCAATGCGGCGCTTGCACCGTGCACCTGGACGGCCAGGCGATCCGCTCCTGCATCACACCAGTCTCATTAGCGGTGGGCAAGAAAATCACCACCATAGAAGATATCAGCAACGATCCGGTCGGGCAGGCAGTGCAGTCTGCATGGAAGGAAATCGATGTAGTGCAGTGCGGCTACTGCCAATCCGGCCAGATCATGGCAGCCACGGCACTGCTGAATACGAATAAATCTCCTACGGATGCTGATATTGATGCTGCCATGAACGGCAATATCTGCCGCTGCGGCACCTACCCTCGTATTCGTGCGGCCATTCACAATGCTGCCGGCAAACTGGCTTAAGGAGCACCCAGATGGAAGCTATCAAAAACGTATCAAGACGTACTTTCCTTAAAGCCTCGGCCTTTGTTGCTGGCGGCCTGGTTATCGCGTTCGCCATTCCTCATGCAAAACGCTTCATGTCGAAAAGCGCGGCACCTGGCGACAACCAGACATTCGCCCCCAATGCCTTTCTGCATATCGGCAACGACGACAGTATCACCGTATTGCTGGCTCACAGTGAAATGGGGCAAAGCATCTGGACCACACTTCCCATGCTGATCGCTGAAGAGCTTGACGTCGACCTGGGCAGGATTACCGTAAAACATGCACCTGCCGCACCTGTGTATGCACATACCGCTTACGGCCTGCAGATCACTGGCGGCTCCACCACCACCTGGTCAGAATTCGATCGTTACCGCCAGGCCGGTGCGATGACGCGCACATTGCTGATTAATGCCGCAGCACAAAAATCTGGCGTGTCGCCGGGTGACTGCCGTACGGAAAATGGCACCGTAATTGCCGGTGACAAGGCATTCACCTATGGCGAACTGGCTGACGATGCTGCAAAACTTGAGGCACCGGACGAAGTCGCGCTGAAAGACCCGAAAGACTGGAAGATTATCGGCAAAGCGACCAAGCGCCTGGATAGCCCGGAAAAAATCAATGGCACTGCCATATTCGGCCAGGATATTCAATTTGAAGGCCTGAAGACAGCCATGGTCGCACGCAGCCCATACTTCGGCGGCTCGGTTAAATCGTTCGATGATAGCGCCGCAAGAAAGATCGCCGGTGTCGTCAATGTCGTACAGGTACCGACCGGTGTTGCCGTGATTGCCGATCATTACTGGGCAGCCAAGCAAGGCCGGGATGCATTGAAAATCGAATGGAATGCCGGACCTAATGCTGAACTGAGTTCAGAAGGCTTGTTCAACAGCTTCCGTGAGGCCGCCAAACAAAAAGGTGCGATTGCTTCAACAGCTGGCGATGTGGAGAGCAGCCTAGCCAAAGCAGCCAAAACCATAGAAGTCGAATATGCCATGCCCTATTTGGCACATTCACCCATGGAGCCGCTGAATTGCACAGTAAGCATAGGCAAGGATAGCTGCGAGATTTGGACAGGCACGCAAATGCCTGGCGTTGACCAGGCTGCCGCTGCCAAGGTCCTTGGCCTCAAGCCGGAGCAAGTGAATATCAACACCCCTTTCCTCGGCGGTGGTTTTGGCCGGCGAGCCAACCCGGCCTCCGACTTCGTCGCTGAAGCGGCCCATGTAGCGAAAGCTGCCGGCGTTCCTGTCAAGACAGTCTGGACACGCGAGGATGATGTCAAAGGTGGCTTCTATCGCCCGATGTATCTGCATCAGGCAAAAGTCGGCATCGATGCAGAAGGCAACCCTGTTGCATGGCAGCATACCTGTGTCGGCCAATCCATCATGGCAGGCACACCGTTTGAAGCCGTCATGATCAAAGATGGTGTTGATGCCACCTCTGTCGAGGGTGTGGCAGACTCTCCTTACATCAAGCAAACACCGAACCATATGGTGGATCTGCATTCCCCTAAAATTGACATCCCCGTACTTTGGTGGCGCTCAGTCGGGCATAGCCAGAACGCCTTTGTGATGGAAAGCCTGATTGATGAGCTTGCCCATGCCGCAGGCAAGGACCCTCTGGAATACAGAAGAACTCTACTGAAGGACCATCCGCGTCACCTGGCTGCGCTCAACCTGGCAGCGGAGAAAGCGCAATGGGGTAGCAAACTCCCGAGCGGCGTGTTCCGCGGTGTTGCCGTGCATGAGTCATTCGGCAGTTATGTAGCCCAGATTGCTGAGATATCGGTGGTCGAAGGTGCCGTCAAAGTCCATCGTGTGGTTTGCGCCATCGATTGCGGTCTGGCAGTCAATCCTGAGTCACTTGTGGCTCAAATGGAATCTGGCATCGCTTTTGGCCTGGGAGCGGCACTGACGAGCGAGATCAGCCTGAAAGATGGACAGATCGCTCAGTCCAACTTCAACGATTACCAGGTATTGCGCATGAGCCAGATGCCAAAAGTGGAAGTGCACATTGTGCCGAGCACGGAAAAAATGGGTGGCGCCGGTGAACCAGGACTGCCGCCTATTGCTCCCGCAGTTACCAACGCCGTGTTTGCCGCCACAGGCAAGCGCATCCGCACCCTGCCGATCGCAAATCAATTGGCATAGCTCATGAATTCGCTTGATTGGGAAGTCCTGACCAGGGCTAGTGAATGGCTGCAACAGGGCCATCGCGTGCATCTCTTTACCGTGGTGCAGACATGGGGCTCCGCCCCTCGCCTGCCCGGCGCAATCCTCGCGGTAAGGCAAGATGGCCAGCTCATAGGCTCGGTTTCCGGTGGCTGTATCGAAGATGATTTGGCGGATAAGGCAAAACATCAACAACTGCCGCAAATTGTCTCCATGATGGAATACGGCGTCACTAGAGATGAGGCCCAGCACTACGGGATTCCTTGTGGCGGCAGGCTGCAAATTTTTGTCGAGCCGCTGAAGGACAGCCAGCAGATATTGCCGCTGATCGAGCACATGAAACGGCGGCAGCTAATCAAACGCTCGGTCAATATTCACACAGGTCAAATCAAGCTTTCCGAGGCCTTGCCTGGCAGCTCTACGCTGCTGGAAGGTGACTGGTTCCATACCTACTTCGGCCCCAAATGGCGCCTGTTAATCATCGGCGCCAACCAGTTGGGCGGCATGCTGGCCAGCATGGCGCAAACACTGGATTTCGACGTACTTATCTGCGATCCGCGCGAAGACATCCGCGCGCAATGGCGTATTGATAATGTGCAGTGGATCGATGGCATGCCTGATGATGTGGTGCAGGCGATCCAGCCGGATGCACATACCGCGATTGTCGCCGTCACGCACGATCCCAAACTGGATGACATGGCTTTACTGGAAGCACTCAAGTGCGAGGCGTTCTATGTCGGCGCCCTGGGCTCTCGTAAAAACCAGGAGAAACGACGTGAGCGTATGGGCATGTTCGATCTTAGCGAGAATGAGATCAGCCGCCTGCGTGGTCCAGTAGGTCTGGCTATCGGCAGCCGCACGCCATCCGAGATTGCCATCGCCATTCTGGCTGAGATTATTCAGGTACGGACACAGCAACGCCTTGCAGCATCTGAATCTGCGCAGTACTCACACCGGGCTTGTCTTACTTAGCCAATAGATTCCATAAGGGAATGAATCCAGCTACCGATTAATCAGACCGCGTTTTCATGAGATCGGCAGGGGTATCTATATCCACCAGAATGCCGGGATCATCACAGTCGAAAAACTCCAGCTCGGACGGATACTTTTCAAATAAGGCCCTTGCCCCCTGGTCTCCGGCAATATCCAACAAATCTTCGGTAAATCTGACTGAGAATCCTACAGGATGTCCCCGCCTGCCTTGATATCTGGGCACTACGATACCTGCTGCGCCAGAATCAATCCTCTTTGCGATCTCATGTATCGTTTGTGGGCGAATATAAGGCATATCAGCCAGTGCGATAACATACCCGCCAGCTTGAGGATAGATGAGCCTGACATGACGAACGGCGGCGGAGAGACTTGCTGCCATTTCCTGCTCATGTTCCTTGCAAGTCGTTATTGCCATGCCAAGTTCAACCAAATTTGCCTGGATCACAGAATCCGGGCGAACAATGCCTACCGAGTCCGGCAAAGCCGCCATCAGGTGTTGCGCAGAAGACAAAGCCATCATGGTGCCATCTGCCAGCTTTTGAACCAGTTTGTTTTCCGCGCCGAACCGGCGGGAATGACCAGCAGCAAGAAGAATGCCGACGACATTCAATTTAACGGCCTGCTTTTGAGAAAAAACGAGAATATGACTGGCGGAGAGGGAGGGATTCGAACCCTCGACAGAGTTGCCCCTGTGCCACCTTTCCAGGGTGGTGACTTAAACCACTCATCCACCTCTCCGCTTAGGAGGCGGGATTATAGCGCATCTCATGCGAGTGACCAAACTCCGGCATAATATTTATCAGGATATGACAATTTACTGGAGCTTTCCGGTAAGGACATAAGCATCCACCTCACCTTTGCCCTTCACCGCAATTTGCCCAAGAGATTCAAAATCGAATTGATTTTTCAATAGCTGGTATGTGGCTTCAGTGACTTGAATCGTATCCGGCGCTGCATAATGCTCCATGCGGCTGGCAACGTTGACTGTATCGCCCCACAAGTCATAGCTGAATTTACTGCTACCGATGACGCCTGCAATGACAGGCCCGCTATTGATGCCTATACGCATTTTGAGCTCTTTCCGGTTTTTACCCGAAACTTCCTTTAATGCAACCTGCATATCCAAAGCCATATTGGCCACAGCTTGCGCATGATCCGGCATGGTATTGGGAACGCCTCCTACGACCATGTAGGCATCCCCTATCGTTTTGATCTTTTCAAGTCCATATTTTTCGGAAAGCTGATCGAAGCGAGAAAAAACCTGATTCAACAAGTTCACCAGTTTATGCGCCGGCATGCCTGCAGAGATCTGTGTGAAATCGACCAGGTCTGCGAACATGATGGTGACAGATTCATGGTTGTCAGCAATATTGAGGTTTTCAGCCTTCAGCCGACTGGCAATGGACTCAGGCAGGATATTGAGCAGCAGCTTATCCGACCTGGCCTGCTCTGCCGCGAGCGCCTTCAAGACACGCTCTTTTTGCGACTGGAAATAACGCATGACGATGTACAGGATCGTTGCAGTTCCGCAAAGATTCATGACGAAGAATGTATCTTTCACATGCTCCGGAATCGGCAAGGCATTGCCGGCAAAAGTTGTATTCATCTGCCAGGAAACTGCCGCCAGGGCGATAAAAAGAGCAAACCAGGGAGTGGATTGTTTGGTGCCTAAGATCATGAGCGCACCGACAGGTGAAAGAATTGCCCATATCGCCACGCCGCTTGAAGCCTGAAACCCGCCGATCACCCATTGCATGAAGAATGGCATGACCAGCAGCATGACCAACTGGGTAAAGATAAAGTGTTCGAAGCGTTTTAGGCGATAAAAAACCAGCAAGCTGGCATATGAAATAATGATGTACACATAAGGCACTGCCGCCATAAAGGCGTAACCCTCACCAAGACTGGACAGGGTAAATATCCAAAAGACACAGATCAGGCTCTCGGCGAAAACCAGGAATGAGAGGATTGCCCTCCCGATCAGCGTGGCTGACGGATCAGAAAACCGACCCCATATATGCCCAGGAAATCCCCCGAAAGATTTGATCAGCAAACCCATTGTTGCCTAATGAAAAACTTTCATTGTTATTATTCTCAAATATCTCCAAATACAAACTACTATAGCGCATGACTCTTGGTTTATCTAGCCACCGATAACCGTAATTTAATGCGAATAGCTCAAGTTAAGATTGACCGTCATGGTACCTGAGTATGGTTTTAGGGTAAAATTCGGCAAGGCGGGCCTCCCCGCATTACAAAGTAGCCAACCTGGTCAGGTCCGGAAGGAAGCAGCCACAACTACTGAAGTAAGTGCCGGGGGTTGGGCTCGCCCCTTATTCCACGAAGTTTGCTGCCCAAAGCTGTTTAGACTTAAGCCATGATTTCAGCTAAAGTTGAGTCACTGTAATTAAGTTCTTAATCTCGCGAGTATTCAAGTATGAGTTATCAGGTTCTGGCCCGAAAATGGCGTCCCAAATCGTTTGAAACGCTGGTTGGTCAGGAACATGTCGTCCGTGCATTGAGTAACGCACTGGATCAGCAACGCTTGCATCATGCTTATCTTTTCACGGGCACGCGCGGAGTCGGTAAAACCACGCTCTCCCGCATCCTGGCAAAATCACTCAATTGCGAAACTGGCGTCACCTCAAAGCCGTGCGGCCAATGTTCAGCCTGCATAGCGATCGACAAGGGCAGCTTCATCGATTATGTCGAAATGGACGCCGCATCGAACCGTGGCGTAGATGACATGACGGCCTTGCTGGAAAAAGCCGTATATGCGCCGACACAGGGCCGCTACAAGGTCTATATGCTGGATGAAGTGCATCAGCTCACTGGGCATGCGTTCAATGCCATGTTGAAGACGCTGGAAGAACCGCCAGCGCATGTCAAATTCATCCTGGCCACTACTGACCCGCAAAAAGTACCAGTTACCGTGCTATCCCGTTGCCTGCAGTTCAACCTGAGACAGATGTCCGGTGTGTCGATCAGCGAACATCTGCAATCGATACTCGGGCAGGAAAACATTCCGTTCGATACCGTGGCGCTGCAACTGATTGCACGAGCTGCCAATGGCAGCATGCGTGATGCCCTCTCCTTGCTGGACCAGGCGATCGCCTATGGCGGCAACGCTGTAAAAGAGCAGGAAGTACGTTCTATGCTTGGTGCGATCGATCAGAGCTACCTGTTCGACCTGCTTGATACCCTGGTAATGCAAGACGGTGCCAAGCTGATGACCTACGCCCAGCAGATGGAACAACGAAGCCTTTCCTTTGAAGGAGCGCTGGCTGACCTGGCAAATCTGCTCTATCAGATTGCGGTATGTCAATCAGCGCCGAACAGCCTTTCACATGATCTACCAGAGTATTCAAGATTAACGGAACTCGCACAAAAACTCAGCGCAGAGCAGGTGCAGCTGTTTTATCAGATCGTCCTGTTAGGTCGCCGGGACATCGGGCTGGCACCGGATGAGTTTGCCGGATTCACCATGTGCCTGCTGCGCATGCTGGCATTCATGCCCACTGAGTCATCGGGCCCGAAAACTGAAAAACCTGCTTCAATTCCCAGCACAGCGGCCATTGAGAAAACCGCACCCGCTGCACAAGCGATAGCCAATGTTGAACAAGCACCGCCGGCAGTTGAACAAACCGTTGCAGAAACGCAAGCACCAGAGACTGCTCCAGCACCGGCGGCGGATTCTTCATCCATGCCTTTTGATGGCAATTGGCGTCGTCTTGTCGATCAGTTAAAGCTCGGCCTGGCCAGGGCTCTGGCGCAGAACTGCGAGCTATTGCGCCATGATGAGCATAATTTCTATCTATCGGTACCCGAGGCCCACAAGCATCTGCTGGATCAAAGTTACCAGGACAAACTGCGCGCGGCCCTGGTCCAGCATTTCGGTACAAACATCAAATTACATTTCGATGTCGGCGGCACAGGAAACACGCCTGCTGCACAGATCAGCCAGGAAAAAGCCCAAATACAATCCGCCGCAGAATCCGCTATTCGTGAAGATGATTTTGTTCAGGCGCTGGTAAGGGATTTCGGCGCACAGATCATTCCTTCCAGTATCAAACCAATTCAATAACCCGTCATTCAGGAGAAAACAGATGATGAAAGGTGGCATGGGCAATATCATGAAGCAAGCCCAGCAAATGCAGGAAAACCTCAAACGCGCCCAGGCTGAGCTTGCGACCGTAGAAGTCGAAGGACAGGCTGGTTCCGGCATGGTAAAAGTCACCATGACCTGTAGAAATGAGGTCAAACGCATCAGCATTGATGACAGTCTGATGAAAGACGACAAGGAAATGTTGGAAGACTTACTGGTAATTGCACTGAACGATGCAGTGAACAAGGCTGAAGCCACCTCGCAACAACGCATGAGCGGCTTGATGCCTGCCGGCATGAAACTGCCATTCTAGACACCAGAAAATCGAACCTGAGACATGCGCAATCCACCAGCACTTGAGCAATTAGTCGAGGCATTGCGCTGCCTGCCCGGCGTTGGTCCCAAGTCTGCGCTACGCATGGCCTATCATCTGCTTCAGCGGGATCGCCAGGGGGCGAATACTCTAGCCGTATCGCTAAGCCAGGCACTCAGCGTGATCAACCACTGCAGCCTTTGCAACAACTTCAGCGAACAAGCGGTATGCTCATTGTGTGCATCGGAAAAACGCGATGCCAGCCTGCTTTGTGTCATAGAGATGCCCACCGACTTGATGATGCTTGAGCAAACACAGGCTTATCAAGGCATGTACTTTGTGTTGATGGGTCGGCTATCGCCGCTTGATGGTATCGGCCCCAAGGAAATCCACTTGGACAAACTGATCAAGCGCGCCCAGGATGGACTGATTCAGGAAGTTATTCTTGCCACCAACTATACGGTTGAGGGTGAAGCCACAGCACATTATGTCAGTGAATTATTGAAGGCTCGGGGCTTGAAAGTCAGCCGCATCGCCAGAGGCTTGCCCATGGGTGGTGAAATCGAACATGTGGATAGCGGCACATTGGCACAGGCGATGATGGAACGCCGCAGCGTCAGGTAAAATTCACAAAAGAGCCAGCAGCTCCGCAGGGCTCGAGATCATGGCATCTGCACCCCATTGCCCAGGCTTATCGTCCGCATCGATATAACCGAACAACGCAACAATGGTTTTCATTCCCGCAGCCCTACCCGCCTCGATATCCCGTTCCGCATCGCCAACGTAAACGCAGCTTCCCGCTTTGATTCCCGTCATGTTGCAAGCCATGAGCAGAGTATCCGGATGCGGCTTTGCACGTACAGCATCATCGCCGCATACCAGGCAACTTACTCGCTGATCCAATTGCATTGCCTTGATCAGCGGCTCGGAGAACCGCCTGGGCTTATTGGTGACGATGCCCCAAGCTATCCCTCTTTGCTCGATCTCCTGCAGAACTTCGGCTATCCCATCAAACAGTACTGGGGAACGAGTAAACACCTGATCGTAAAGGTTGAGATATTCCTCGCGCATCGCAGGAAACCGGCTATCTTCCGGAGCGAGGTTAAACCCGACAGCCAGGAGTCCTTTTGAACCGTGCGATGCATATGGCCTTATATCGCGTTGTGGTAACGGCGCTAAGCCATGGCGCTCACGTTGCAGGTTGAGGGCATATCCCAAATCCGGTGCAGTATCAACCAGGGTGCCATCCAAGTCAAAAAGTATCATGCTGTTCGCTGATTATTTGCTGGTGTGTACGATATAGTTCACGGAGACATCGTCACCTAGCGAATAACGCTTGGTCAGCGGGTTATAACCCATTCCCTTCAAACCCGATACAGACAAGCCGCTCTGGCGGGCCCAGGCAGAAAGTTCTGACGGCTTGATGAATTTTTCATACTCGTGCGTGCCCTTAGGCAGCATGTTCAGAACGTATTCAGCGCCAATAACGGCGAACAGATAAGCTTTAGGATTACGATTGATCGTTGAAAAAAAGACGTGACCATCCGGTTTCACCAGTTTGGCGCAAGCTGCAATAATCGCGGAAGGATCAGGCACATGCTCCAGCATCTCCATGCAAGTCACCACATCGTAACTTGACGGGTTTTCTGCTGCCAATGACTCGACAGAGAGCAGCCGGTAATCGACCTTGATACCGCTTTCCAGACTATGCAGCTGCGCGACTTTCAGCGCCTTTTCGCCCAGGTCGATACCGGTGACTTCAGCACCCCTGGCAGCCATCGACTCGGCCAGTATGCCGCCGCCGCAACCCACATCAAGCACACGCTTGCCCTGCAAACCTGTTTTTTGGTCTATATAATCCAGGCGTAATGGATTGATTTCATGCAATGGTTTGAATTCGCTGTTCTTATCCCACCAACGATGCGCGAGCGAAGCAAATTTATGCAACTCTGCGGGATCGACATTTTGATCTTTATTTATTTCAGTATTGATTGCAGTCATTTAAATTGTGCCAGTCTTGATTGCCATACGGATGTGATTTCCTTCAACTCGGAAGGCTCGATATTGGCATAGACGCCATCTTGTCCCTTAAGTTTTTGATAACGTAATTCACCAGCCACCCAGGTGTGGGTCACATGTTCACGCCCGAGAACATAGACCAGATGTGAAATGGGGTCGAAACACGGCACAGTTTCAGGGTCGGCAATTCTTACCGCCGTAAGATCTGCGAACTTGCCTATATCAATCGAGCCGATTTTATCATCAAGACCCAAGGCTCTGGCAGCATCTATCGTGACCATTTGCAGTGCTTTGTTTGCCGGCAAGGCCGCTGCATTGCCGCTAGCCCCCTTTGCTAACAAGGCTGCCAGACGCATCTCGGCAAACATGTCCAGACGGTTATTGCTTGCGGGGCCATCGGTACCGATCCCGATATTCACCTTCTTCTGCATCAACTCAAAAATAGGAGCAATTCCACTCGCAAGTTTCAGATTGGAAGCAGGACAATGTGCCACATGGCAGCCGTACTCTGCCAGCATTTCTATCTCTTTAGGCTCAAGATGGACACAATGTGCCGCAATGAAATTTGGCCCCAATATGCCGATATCCGCCAGCCTTTGCAGAGGCCTCACACCGTACTGATCGAGGCTTTGTGCAATTTCATCTGCAGTTTCATGTAAATGCGTATGAATACCGAGGCCCAATTGCTCGGCATATGTCAGGATTTTCTCAAAACTGCGATTCTCAACCGTATAAGGCGCATGTGGAGCAAGGCTTGCAGTTAATAGCGGATGATTCCTCCATGTATCACGTGCATCCAGGCCCTTCAATAGATAATCATCTGCATCGCTGGCATAGGAAGTGGGAAACTCCAGAACGACCAGGCCTACATTTGCGCGCATCCCAGCCTGCATCGCTGCATCAGCCACGGCTTGAGGATAGAAATACATATCAGCAAAACATGTGGTTCCACCTGCCAGCATCTCGGCACAACCCAGCAAGGTGCCATCACGCACATAGCGCTCGGACAATACCTGTTTTTCTGCTGGCCAGATATGCTCTTGCAGCCAGATCATCAAGGGTAGATCATCAGCCAGGCCGCGCATCAAAGTCATGGCCGCATGGGTATGCAGGTTAATTAAGCCAGGCATGAGCACGTGCTCGTCCAGCGTCACGCTCGTCGTTGCAGCGTATCGTTCATGCAAGTCAGCCTGCTCAATGATATCAATGATTTTTCCATCGTCGATAACAACGCTTGAGCGCTCCAGCACCTTGTCCGTAACCGTGACAATCCACTTGGCTGTGATTACAAGATCAACATTGATGATTTCTTTTGTCATTTTGCTCATAAAAAAGCCCCGCAATGCGGGGCTTTTAAGTTAATTATGCTGATTTATTCACACATATCCACGTCTTTGCGACTGGCTTCAATCTCAACACGACGGTTAGGTTGTAAGCACTCAATCAGCTGCTTGCGTGGAAGCTTATCGGAGCAGATTTCAACTGGAGTAGATTCGCCAGCACCGTAAGCCGAGATCATGCCTGCATCAATACCTTGGCTAATCATGTATGACTTCACTGCTTCAGCACGGCGCAAGGACAATGCATCATTGTATTCATTTGAACCGAGAAGATCCGTATGTCCTGTAACAAACACGACTTCAAATGGCTCGCCCTTGACCTTTGGAATCACATCGTTATCAAGCACTTGCAAACCTTCTGGTTTCAGTTTGTCTTTATCGAAGCCAAACAGGATTTCTGAAGAAAGCAAGAAGCGCTCGACCTTAGGTTTACATACCTTCTCAACTACAGGGGCAGGAGCTGGTTCCGGTGCTACCGCTACTGGTTCTGGAGCAGGAGCTTCCGCAACTGCTTGTTTTGGAACACCGAATCGAATAATACCGCCAAGGTTGAAGTATGTATTACCTACAGTACCTGGATCGCTCAAGCCGAATGCTCCGGCATTGCTGCCAAGATCTGCGCGACTCCATACATGACGCAAGTCAGCCTGGATACCAACATGTTCATTGAACAGATACTGTGCACCCAAACCTACATTGGCCATCCATGATGTCTTTTTGTCACCAATATCAAGACCATTGATATCGTAGTCCAGATTATTACGTGCAAGACCCAGACCAGCGCTCAGGAAAGGACGGAATTTATCGCGGCTGAACATATACAGTGCATCGACACCAAGTAGCGTTTGCTTGTATTTACCACCCGAACCCGCGATATTCAGATCTTCATCAGCACGTGCATGACCAGCACCGATTTGTACGTCCCAATGCTCGCTAAGTTCTTTACCAATTTTAAGGAAACCGCCACGGCCATTGTCGGCATCCAGGTCGCTATCCGTGTGCAAGTAGCTCACACCTGGGACCAGATACCAAGAACCTTCAAATGCATCATCAGCAGAAGCTGTAGCAACACCAAACCCTAAAACGCCGGCAATTGCCAGACTCATCAAATTTTTCTTCATTCTAATTACTCCAGGTGGACGACAGATAAACAAACTATACGGAAAGAATGTATCACGTGCAATGCGCGCCTTATGTGATGTACCTAACATATAAGGCATCACACTTAGATTTGTTGTTTTTATACAACAAATCTTTAATTAATAACAGCCTGCCTTCATCTAGCTCTGCATTTCTATTCACGTTGGCGCAGACCGCTCCACGAAAACCCAGGTAATCTGCACCTAGCTCCGCCAGAATGGGGATATGCGACTCCCTGAGGGAGCCAGCCAGACCGATTACCAGATCATGGTCTCTGGCAAGTTCGCAGAACTCGCTTAATTGCTGAGTATTCAAGTGGTCAAGAAGGGTTTTCTTCTGCTTTATCGAGGTATCAAGCATCACGCCATAAAATCCAGCTGCTTTCAGAGCGGGTACAACCGTGAGGTCAGGGGATTCATCGGCCATCAAAACAGCGATCAACTTCACCCGCCCCCTTGCAGCACGGCTTATGACATCAGCACAGATTTCATGATATTTGTGCCCAAAAAATCCGATTTTGACTATATCCACACCCGTCTCGATCAGATGCTCAGTGGCTCCTGCCAACAGTTCCGGCTTCATGGGCAAATCACCGATAGTCGCGCTCGTCACACATCTTTTGTTTGTGACTGAAACAATCTCCGCAATTGTTGCAAGAGGCAATTGACCCAAGGCACCTTCAGCAGGATTTTTCATATCGAGTATATCGACACCAGCCCTGACGGCGGTTTCTGCTTCATGCAGACTGGTGACACTGATTAATAGGCCAGTCACGCAATATTCCCCATGTTCAGCTCAGCTTTATAATTCTCCACACGCTCAATCAGCCACTGCCAGGCCTGCAACTCGCGCTCCCCTGCTGTTTTTTCAATGGCAATCGCCAGATAAGCGATTTCTGCGTCTATCTTTTCCATTGGCAGCATGTGCAGCCGGCTGACCAATACGGCAAGCTCTATCACGGCTGCCTGGGCCCGGTTAAAGCCTTGGAATGGATGATGCTGAACCTCGTGCACCACCTTGAATAGCAATTCAGGTCTTGTTTGGTCTTCCCGAACATCGACCAGCTCAAGTTCCCGATGAGTCAAGACAGATGCCAACACGACACCATGCACCTTTTCTGCAGGAGTTAGAGACCAATCACGACGTCCAGTCAGCGTACCGGCAAAGATGCGTACATCGTCCGTCAAGTTCATGACAGCACATCGATGATGGAGAAGATTATCAAGGCTGCTTGATGGCCGGAATGGTGCGATCAATACCAGGCCGTTCTCCTCCCTGACGCCAAAGGGAGCGATATATGGCTGATTCTCAGCATCCAGGCTGGTGATGATGGTTTCATAAATCAGGGGCATGGGTCTTATTCCTTCTTCGCCCGTTTTTCTTTGAGGGAAGCATCCCGGTGGGCGACACGTCCTTCCGGATTTTTTTGTTCGGTATTGCAGCCCCACTCCAACTCTTCATCCTGCTTATAGCGCTTCTTCAGCTGCCATGCGATCTGTGCACGTGCGAGCTCTACCCCAAGGTAGAAGGCATGTGAGGCATCGTCATCGACTTTGAGATGCGGATACAACTTGAAAGGGTCTGTATCATGGAAAAGGCCGTCGCGATTATAAACATGCAGGCCAGTCTCGCTCACTTGAATTCGAAAACTCGGATCCTTGATAGCCGCAGCAAAATCCGCAATTTCTTCATCCGTATAATTGAATGGGCGCCTATCATGCAAGCCAAGCAGACCGTTGCTGTAATCGCGTGGAAGGCGTCTATCTTCACGCGCTGCATACATGACGCGCCTTGCGATATCGGCCTCTGCAACGGCATTCGTCGCATGTGGGCTGACAGATGTCGCCAGGACGGCATTGATTCTCAGCTCAGAGATGATGCCGAACAGAATGGCGTTGATGCCGGTCGTGTCGGCATCGGTCAATTCTGTCAGGTTGCCGACGCCCATCATGATCTGGATATCAGGATAGCGTTTTCGCAAGCGTTGATATCGAACGATTGATTCAGTCAGACCGAAAGGAATCGGGTCGAGGATGGCATCGGCAATGAATGCCCGGCCTTTTTTCTGCATCGCTTCAATCGCGCGATACAGCGAAGAAATGTTACCTGGAGTAGATGGAATCAGAATCGGCGTTGCAGCGACTTCGTCAGCGATCCATAAGGATTTTTCATTGAGACTCAACAGATAATCCGCACCACTCCTGCCCGCCAGCAGCAAGTCTTCCTGATTGAGCGAGTCGACGCTGACGGCAAAGCCGGCTTCCTTCAATGCCTTGATCGCATCGGCAAGGTGCGGGAAAGGTGTATTCGGCAAACAACCAAGGTCAATGACATCCGCACCCTGTTGCCGATATTTTTCAGCGCGACGGATGATGCCGTCGACCGTCAAATCAGGGGCCTCGACGATTTCAGCGAATATCTTCACATCATATCTGGACAAATCAGGCTCCTTACCGCCGCGCCCAAAAAATTGCGGCAGATCCTTCAGATCCTCAGGACCGCGCTCAACCGGAATGCCGTATTTTTCTTCCAGCTTAGTCAAATCGCCGCGACACAGGCCGGGCAAGACGATCTTGTCAGCATCACCGGCATCTGGCAAGCGCCGCAGGATCAGTTCCGGCGTCATCAGTGCTGCTACTGATACGCCGATTTGCGCAATGCGATATTTGAAATCCTGCGGATGCTTATCGTCAGCTTGTATGCCTGCCAACACCTTATGCAGACTTTTCTCGGCGAGCTTTCCGGTCAGGAAGAGAAGGTTTTCAGGCATGCCAAACGGTCTTGGATGGCGGTGTGGAGCTGCAGCATGTCTCCTGCAACCGTGGTTTCCTCGAAGGTTCTGAGTGTTTCCATATTCGCGAGATCGATACGGCGTGGATAGACTTTCACGATATTTTCGCGAGGCGCCTCCGACTCGATTTCCGGTTCGGTATCGCAAGCGAACACAATACTTGGTACACGCGTCTTACCCGCTTGCGCATAAAGATTGGTCACCAGGTTATCTGAAATACCGACGACCATTTTCGCGACGGTATTCGAGGTTGCAGGCGCTATCACCAGTGTGTGGTATTTACCTTCGTAGAAAAGCTCCACCGGTACGCTGCTTGCGGTTTTATCCTGGAAAACACGCCCGACATTGTGCTTGTAGCCATACTGCTGGAGAATCTCGGCAGCGGCCTTGCTAAGAAACAGATCGACATCCTGCAACTGGCTGACGATATCGAGGCATTCACGCAGGTAGTGACCGGAACCGGTCAACGCCCAGGCAAGACGTTTTTCTCCGTGGGACCGCATTTATGCTCCGAATGGATGACGTAAGACGATGGTCTCGTCGCGTTCAGGGCCTGTCGACACAATATCCACCGGTACACCGCACAGCACCTCAAGACGCTTCAGATAGATTTGGGCATTGGCTGGCAGGTCTTCCCAGCGGCTGATACCGAAAGTACTTTCACTCCAGCCAGCCAGAGTCTCATAGACAGGTTTGCAGCGTGCAACATCGTCCGCACCTACTGGCAACATATCGATCAGTTTGCCGTCCAGTTCATAACCAGTGCAAATATCCAGTTCTGCAATACCGTCCAGCACATCCAGTTTGGTGATGCAGAGGCCGGTCAATCCATTGATCTTGGCAGAACGGCGCAATGCAGCCGCATCGAACCAGCCGCAACGACGCTTGCGCTTGGTGACGGTGCCGATCTCACGGCCCTTGTTGGACATCTGATAGCCAGGCAGGTCTATGGTTTCTATGTCCAGTTCGCTCGGGAATGGCCCGCCGCCTACACGGGTGGTGTAAGCCTTGGTAATACCCAACACATAATGCAACATACTCGGGCCTACACCAGTACCTGCAGATGCCTGACCGGATACGCAGTTCGATGAAGTCACATATGGATAAGTACCGTGATCGACATCCAGCAACGTACCTTGAGCACCTTCGAATAACAGTTTTTCGCCTGCATCATTCGCTTCATAAAGCGCAGCAGAGATATCCGCCACCATGGGACGCAGCAACTCAACCTGCTCCATGCATTTTGCCAACTGCGCCTCATAATCGGCAGGCTCGGCCTGCAAGTAATTGACCAGCACGAAATTATGGTAATCGAAGACTTCCTTCAGCTTTTCGGCAAACCGTTCCGGATAGAACAAGTCATATACACGTAAAGCGCGGCGCGCCACCTTGTCTTCATAAGTGGGGCCTATGCCCTTGCCTGTTGTACCGATTTTCTTATCGATACCTCTTGCAGCTTCGCGGGCTTTATCAAGTTTCACATGGCAATCCAGTATCAATGGACAACCCGGACTCACTTTTAAACGGCTGCGTACTTCAATGCCCTCTTTTTCCAGGCCGGAAATTTCTTCCAGCAGATGGCTGACATCCAGCACGACGCCATTGCCGATATAGCATTTGATGCCGTCACGAACGATACCGGAAGGTACCAGATTAAGCTTGTATTCGCGCTGTGCCGTGCCCTGGCCTATGACCAATGTATGCCCTGCGTTATGGCCTCCCTGGAAACGCACTACGCCTTGAGCATGGTCGGTCAACCAGTCAACGATTTTACCTTTACCTTCATCGCCCCACTGGGTGCCGATCACTACAACGTTTTTAACCATGATTTACCTGATACTTTTTTAAATTTTAATTCAGCAGATCTGGTGCTGAAACCACTTGCCACTGTGACCCTTGTTTTTCCAATCGACGGTCGCATCCAAGCTCCGTCCGGTGCTGCTCATGACCAGGCAATTCCTGAATAATCACATGACCATCAGCTCGCAATACTTCTATTGCTGCCTGTAAATCCTTATCTGCAGAGTACGGTGCAAAGATCGCTCTCTGTTTTTCAGCTAACGGCAATGCCGTGACCACACCGCGCAGATCCAGGCTGAAACCTGTTGCTGGCCGGGCACGGCCAAATGCAAGCCCGACCTCATCATAACGGCCTCCCAGTGCAAGCGGGCCAGCGTAGCCTTGTGCATAAGCTGCGAAAACAATACCGCTGTGGTAGTGATAGCCGCGCAGTTCGGACAAGTCAAAACAGACATCCACACCCAGATCTGCCAGTTGCTCACCTATATGACGCAGGTCACTCAGTGCTTGCCCGATTTCGGCATGACCGGGCAACAGCTTTTCTGCTTCGGCCAGAATTTCAACACCGCCATTGAGTGTAGTCAAACTGCATAAAGCCGCTCTGGTCGTAGCATCCAGATCAGCACTCAGTTCTTTTACCGCGGTCTGGTCCTTGCTCTGCAGGGCAGCATATAAAGCCTGTTCAAGATTGTCAGAAAGCTTGCTTTGTTTAACCAGGCTACCGAAAATACCGACATGGCTGAAATCGATATGCAGTGATTTAACACCAACTGCCTGCAGGGATTTGATCATCAAACGCTGAATCTCAACATCGCTTTCGACGCCGGCATGACCAAAAAGCTCTGCCCCGATTTGCAAGGGCTCACGCGTCTGCGCCAAGCCTTCAGGATTGGTTTTCAGCACGCTACCAGCGTAACAAAGACGGGTAACACCCTGACGATTCAAGATATGCGCATCAATTCTTGCTGCTTGCGGTGTGGTATCGGCACGGACACCCATCAAGCGACCAGTCAACTGATCCACAACTTTAAATGTTGCCAAGTCAAGATCATGCCCGACACCTGTAATGAGCGATTCAAGGTACTCCAGCATTGGAGGTATCACATACTCGTAGCCATGCACTTTGAACAGATCAAGGAGCCGACGGCGTAAAGTCTCTATACGTGCGGCCTCTGCAGGCAGCACATCTTCAATGTATTCCGGGAGTAGCCAATTACGCATAGGGAAAAACAGATTATCAGTTATCAGGGAAATGGAAAATAGCCGGCCAAAAGTTATTTAGCCATCAAGATCAATAAAAGGCCGGCAAGCATCGAAAATACACCGACGAAGCGCAACTGACCATCATTCAGTTCAATCATGCGCTTGAATGTCTCACGCCATGCCTGGGGTGCCACTAAAGGCAACACCCCTTCCAACACCAACATAAGGCCGAAAGCCATTAACAAGGTTGTTGTCAAAGCAACCTCTTGGTTCTATTTACGGCCGGATGAATCGCGCATGTACTTGAAGAACTCGGAGCTGGGTTCCAGCACCAACACATCACTCTTGTTCTGGAAGCTGTTGCGATAGGCTTCCAAGCTGCGGTAGAAAGCGTAAAACTCCGGATTCTTGCTATAAGCCTGTGCATAGATCTCGGATGCTTTCGCATCACCAGCACCTTTAGTGCGCTGAGCATCCTTGAAGGCTTCAGCGATAATGATTTCACGCTGCTTGTCGGCATCTGCACGAATCTTTTCAGCAGCGCCAGCACCTTCGGAACGAAGTTCGTTTGCAACACGCTTACGTTCAGCTTCCATACGCTGATAGACAGACTCACTGACTTCCTGCGGCAAGTCAACGCGTCTCAGGCGTACATCCAGTACCTGTATACCGATCTGGCGTGAATCACGGTCTGCACGTTCGCGCAGGATATCCATGATCTTGGAGCGCTCACCAGACACGACATCATTGATGGTGCGCTTACCGAACTCAGCACGTAAACCATCATTCACAGTCTGCGATAAACGGCGCTCGGCCTGCAGCTCGTCGCCACGGACGGATACATAATATTTCTCCGGGTCGATAATGCGCCATTTAACAAATGAATCGACCAGTACGTTTTTCTTCTCACTGGTAATGAAACGGTCCGTATCGGCAGAATCCAAGGTCAGGATACGATTATCGAAGTAGCGAACGTTATCAACCAATGGCACTTTGAAATACAGGCCCGGTTCTTTCTTCACTGCAACAATCTTACCCAGACGGAAGACCAGGGCGTGTTCACGTTGATCCACAGTAAATGCAGAGAAACTGATCAGTAGCAATATCACTACCAAGCCCAGAAGCACTGTACCGAGATTTTTTAATATGGGATTACTCATCATTTTTCTCGCAATTCCTTATCGGGTTTCTCGTTCACGGCTACGGAAAGCATCACGTGTACGCTGAGCTTCCAACTCAATCTGAGTAGCCGACTGATTGGAAACAGGAGCATTCTTATCCTGCGCTACAGTAGCTCCGCCAGCTGACAGCAGTTTATCAAGCGGTAGATAAAGCAGGCTGTTACCACCCTTCTGATCGACCACCACCTTACTGACACTGGAAAGAATCTGCTCTTGCGCATCCAGATACAGACGCTGGCGCGTTACTTCAGGCGCACGTTGATACTGCGTCAGGATCTGATCAAACCGGCTTGCATTACCGGCTGCTTCATTTTCAATACGCGTCTTGTAACCAGCAGCTTCTTCCAGCAAACGGGAAGCTGTACCACGTGCTTTAGGAATGATGTCATTAGCATACGCCTGACCTTCATTCTTTTGGCGCTCAAGATCTTGTCCGGCCTTCACTGCATCATCAAAAGCTGCCTGAACTTGCTCTGGCGGCTGCGCGTTCTGCATGGTAACGCTAACGACGTTGATACCGGTCTTATAGCGATCCAGGATATTTTGCATTAAATTTCGGGCATCTACTGCAATCTCTTCGCGGCCTTCATACAGCACGAAGTCCATCTTGCTTTTACCAACAATCTCACGAATTGCAGTCTCTGCAACGCCACGGACATAGTTTTCAGTGTCGCGGTTGTTGAAAAGCGTTTCTTCGACATCCTTCAGGTTATATTGAACAGCGAACTGCAAATCGATGATGTTCTCATCATCAGTCAGCATTAGTGACTCGCGCAATTCCTTGCTACGCGCAGAGCTTCCATCAGCAGTTCTATAACCAACTTCTATGGTCCGAACCTGTTGCATGTTGACAACCGTCACGCTTTCGATCGGGTATGGGATATGCCAGCGCGGGCCTGGCAGGGTGGTTTCGACATGCTTGCCAAACTGGAGGACAACACCACGAGAACCCTGGTCCACAATATAGAAACCTGTAGCAAGCCAGATAATGGCAATCAGGCCGATGATAGGCAATATGGCTACGTTCCTGGCATCACCATCTGGAGCCTGATTGTCACCACCTTTACCAGACTTACCAAACAAGCCATTCAGTTTGCGTCCAAACTCACGCAAAACTTCGTCCAAATCAGGCGGGCCGCTATTGTTGCGGTTACCCCAACCGGGATCATTTGCCATAAATTACTCCAAAGCTATTAATTGATTTATTCAAGCTGAGCGACCTTTTCTGACTTATCAACATCAGGAAAATCAGTGAGCTCGGCCGTTTTCTTAACTATCGATTGCTGATGCTCAATCATGACTAACTTTACCAGATCAACTCCAGCACCGGTCATCGCGGAAATTCGTATTGTGCGGATTCTACCATATTCATCGCGCTCAAGCCCGGGCTCCATTCCCAAACGATCAATCTGATTGAGTACAAGTACCTGCCTGACATCTGTCGCGCCAATTTCATCAAGCACCAGGTTGACCTGGGCAATCTGCTCATCGCGGTTCGGGCTTGCAGCATCAACCACATGTAACAACAGATCGGCTTGCACAGCTTCTTCCAAAGTGGCACCAAAGGCCTCGACCAGGGCATGTGGAAGATGTTTGATAAAGCCAACTGTATCAGACAGTACGACAGGACCACTCTCGGGAATAAAGAGCTTACGTGAAGTAGTGTCTAGCGTTGCGAATAACTGATCTGCAGCATAAACACCGGATTGTGTCAGGCGGTTAAATAAAGTGGATTTGCCTGCATTGGTATAGCCGACCAGAGAAACGGAGAGTACATGCGAACGCTTGCGTGCCCGTCTTTGCAGACCTCGTGTTTTCTTAAGCTTGATAAGCTTTTCACGTAAAGATTTGATACGGACCCTCAGCATCCGCCTATCAAGCTCAAGTTGAGTCTCACCTGGGCCGCCGCGCATACCGATACCACCTTTTTGGCGCTCCAGGTGGGTCCAGCCCTTGACCAGCCTGGTCGACAGGTGCTCAAGCAAGGCCAGCTCGACTTGCAGCTTGCCTTCATGACTTTGGGCTCGCAAGGCAAAAATGTCCAGAATCAGGCCAGTACGGTCAACTACTCGACACTCAAGAAGTTGCTCAAGGTTACGCTGTTGCGATGGGCTGAGGTCGTGATTGAAAACAGCGACACGCGCTTCGGTTGACTGCATCGTCAATGCCAGCTCATCAGCCTTGCCGGAACCAATGAAATATTTCGCATCGGGTTTGGGCCTGCGCCCTTCCACCGTAGCTTTTATATTCATGCCAGCACTAATGACAAGCTGCCTTAACTCTTGCAGACTTTCCGCGTAATCTGCTTCACCAAAATCCTGACTGACCAGAACCGCAGCATCTCCGCCGCTTGGTCGATCAAACATGGCTATCCAACATCAGCGACACCAATATCAACGAAGATTATTCCTCAGGATGTGCTGCCGACGAAAGCGAAACCGCACGAGCTGGCACAATAGTCGAGATTGCGTGCTTATAAACCATTTGAGTGACCGTGTTTTTCAGCAGGATGACGTACTGATCAAATGAATCAACCTGACCTTGCAACTTGATACCATTGACGAGATAAATCGAAACTGGAACATGTTCCTTGCGGAGTGCGTTCAAGAATGGGTCTTGTAGCGTCTGCCCTTTTACGTTCATTTTATGCCCTTTTCTTTAGAGTCTTATAGGTAAGACACAGCTTAATATATTAGGTTGAATTGGATTAAATACAAGTCATCCGTTAACAATTAGTTGACATACTTGAGTACATTTTCGTTCTGGCATTTTCAAATTTTATCTAAATAATGCTCAGATGCCTTCATTGATCCTTGCCAGAACCTCTTTCTGCCCCAGCAATTCCATTACGGAATCAATGCTTGGGGATTGAGCACCGCCGGTAACCAATACGCGCAACGGCATGGCGATCTTCGGAAACTTAAGCTCATTGGCTTGCACTGTACTTTCAATGACCGCATGGATGGCTTCTGCTGACCAGTTGACTTTACTCAAATCCTCTGCCAGCTTCTTAAGGACGGGCAGAATCTCCGGTGTCAAATGCTTTTGCCTTGCCGCATCATCAAACACGGGCTTCTGGTAGAAATAGGCAATTGCATCCGCCAACTCATTCAGGGTATGAATACGTTCACGATAAAGCCCGATCACAGCCTCTAGTGCAGGTGATTCGTTAACCACCACGCCCTTTGCTTGTAAGCGCTGGCGTATATCATCTGCCAGATAGGTCAAGCTGGCCTGTTTAATGTAATGAGCGTTCAACCATCTGAGTTTTTCAGTATTGAATTGGGCCGCAGATGGAGTGATGTGGTCCAAATCGAACCACTGGCAAAACTGCTCGATATCAAATACCTCGTCATCCCCATGCGACCAGCCGAGTCGCCCCAGGTAGTTCAGCACGGCTTCAGGCAAATATCCATCCTCATGATATTGCATTACGCTGACGGCCCCATGACGCTTGGACAACTTCTGCCCATCATCCCCGAGAATCATGGAGAGATGCGCATATTGCGGCACGGTTGCGCGCAAAGCTTTCAGCATATTGATTTGTCTTGGTGTGTTGTTCACATGGTCATCTCCACGAATCACATGCGTGATACCCATCTCCCAATCATCGACCACCACACAGAAATTATAGGTCGGCGTACCATCGGCCCGCGCAATAATCAGATCATCCAATTCTTCATTGGAAATTTCGATACGTCCTTTGACCAGGTCGTCCCACGCTACCGTACCACTCGCCGGGTTCTTGAATCTGACAACGGGAGGCACGTTCTCCGGCTTTTGTGGCAAAGCCTTACCTTCTTCCGGACGCCAACGTCCATCATATCGCGGCTTCAGGCCTGCCTGCATTTGCACTTCACGCATGGCATCCAGCTCTTCTTTCGATGCGTAGCAATAATATGCACTGCCCTCGTCCAGCATCTGCCGAATGATTTCCTTGTACCTCTCCATGCGCTGCATTTGGTAGAAGGGACCTTCATCCCAATTCAAACCTAGCCAATGCATTCCGTCCAATATGGCCTGAACGGCTTCCGGAGTCGAACGTGCCACGTCCGTATCTTCAATACGCAAAATAAAGCTGCCCTTATTTTTGCGAGCGTAAGCCCATGAAAACAAGGCGGTGCGAGCACCGCCAATGTGAAGAAAGCCCGTAGGACTCGGAGCAAAACGTGTGCGAATGGTCATAGATAAACAAAAAAATCAAAACAGGATTTTACCACGCGCAATGCATGGGGCTCGCCTTGAGATAGTCGGAATATCGACAGTTATAGGAATAATCGCCCATATCCCGACATCACACGTTCAGAACTAACGAGATAAATAAAATTAATGCTTATTTATCATAGTGTTATTTACAAATTTCAGTGGACTGGAAGATGGTACGGATTTCGCTATATATAGGGTGTACTAACTTTGGTGTACTAATAATTTTCTCAGGTAATGAAATGAAATCCTTTCTTGGCAAGTTGATTGGCAGGAACCTGGACTCATCAGCCTCTATTGATTTGAAATGGCTTGATGATCTGGAAAAAATCGACGAACTCACTGCGATCGAAAATTCGACGCGCATGCTAAAAGGCTACTTTGCTGACGAATCAGTGAATGAAGCCGAACGCCTGCGCGCGCTACTAGCGATCGACCAGGAAAACCGTTACCGCGTGAACAAAATCACCAGACAGTTCGTAGAGCTGGAAACCATGAGGCCTGAGCTCGAAAGCAGAATCTCAGAAACCATCTATTTCTATCACAGACAGATATTCATCGGGTATCGAAGCCTGATCAAGCGTTTTTTCGAAACATCGGATGACATCATCTTTACTTACAATCGATTGCCACTGGTGCTTGGTCGGGCACTGCTGGCAGCTTATTCGATGGCCAAGTGGCGTCATTATTGCCAACAGCCGGTTGCATGCATGACCTGGTCGGAGATATTTGATATCTATAAGATTCTGGAGCAGGAATCGTTGCTGGACCTCACGGTTCCACTTTATCGTGGCGAGTTGGATTCACACCTCGCTGCATCTTTCGTACAGGCTTGCATGCTGGACAGCCTCGGGCAATCCGGTTTGAATAAGCTGCAAGTGGAAAGAGCCTCTTTGCTTCTGGAGAAATGGATTCCATGGACAAAGATCACAAAACATTATGACCAGCAAAGACATCTTTATTATATTGACCTGTCAAAAGGCCAGGGTTCAAAACGCATAAGATTATTCGAACCCACACCGAGCTGCCGCTATTGGGATACGGATCAACTATCCACCAAGATAGATTCCGCCATAGAAGCGTTGGATAAAGACTTGCCTCATGATCTGGAAACCATAGGTAATAGCGGTGCCCTGCTTGAAATACTGACTTTATTGCGATCTGAATGGTCAAGATCAGCATACAAACGCCAACGGAGAGCGGAAGACAGGCAAAAGGTCATCAAAAGCGTCGCCGTCACCTACGGCTTTCAGGAAATATGCGAACAACTGAAAAGGATTACGCTAGATCGCACCCCCCTCTCATCTTCAGATAGTGACGAAAGCCTGGATGAACGCCTGAGAAAACATACGGTAATCAGAACAGCGCCCAGCAGGGTGCTTTATGAGGACCTTGCCAGAGAGCGCTGGATGATCAGTGACGAGAGTTCCAGCGGCTATGGAGTCCTAGTCAGCACGGAACTACCCGCAACCATCAAGCTGGGTAAACTGGTCGGCATGATCGTTGAAGATCAGCGCCATAGATTCGTTATAGGCACTATCAGAAGCATCAAGAAGCTTGCCAACGGCCAGCATCATATCGGCATCAAGATAATCAGCAAGCAGGCAAGCTGGATGCAACTGAGTCATGCCGATCTAAAGCTGGAAAAACAAGGCGACTACTCTATCAATACGCATCCGAGCCCCAGCAGGTTTCTTGCATTCTCCTGCATGTATCTACCTGCAGAACCAGAGCTCTCAAACTGGCCATCATTGCTGTTGCCCAGAATGGAATTCACTGAAAACGGCCTTTATCAGATTAATCACTTAAACAAGAAATCAATCATCCAGATTGAATCTTCAATTGAAGATAAAGACGACTGGGTGAGGGTAAGCTATCCAGAAGAATAGTATCAACCTTTATACCAGAGCCTGATTCGACTGTTCCAGTGACGGCAACGGTATTATTTCTTTGCTGCCTCTTGCGCTATCGTGTCCTGCCAACCGCCACCCAAGGCTTTAAACAGGTCTACGCTCGCCATCAGCCGCGCTTGACGGCTTTGGATATAGGTAATAGCGGTATCGTTATAAACACGTTGTGAATCAAGCACATCGATATAGGCAGAGTAACCCGACTTGTAACGATTCTCAGAAATTTCCATCGCTTTTTTCGCAGCTTCCTTACTATCGTTCAGTAGAGTTTCGCGTTCCGTGTTTTGCCTTGCTGTGACCAAGGCATCATTCACTTCCTGGAATGCTGTACGAACTGCACCTTCATAGCTAGCCAAGGCTTGTTTCTGTTGAGCAGTGGCTTGATCCAACCGTGCAGATAACCGACCGGAATCGAATATAGGCAAATTCAAACTAAGGCCGCCACTCCAGACACGTGCGGCAGACTTAAGCACATCGCCCAGTTCCGCACTTTCTCCACCATAATTGGCCGTAAGTGAGATAGTTGGGAACAAGGCGGCTTTTGCAACACCGATATTGGCATTTTGTGCGACCAGTTCCTCCTCTGCCTGCCTGACATCCGGACGCGCTTCCAATAAGCTGGAAGGCAAGCCAACTGGCGGCAATGGTGGCAACGGCAGTTGATCGATATCACCGGCTGCTACTTTCAAGTCGAGTTGACCAGTCAGTACGGCCAGTTGGTGCTCGCTAATTGAGCGCTGTCTTTTGAGCTCGACAATTTGTGCCGCCAGATTTGAGCTGGCAACCTCAGCCTGATGCACATCCAGCGCAGAAGACACCCCACCTTCCAAACGCCTCTTGGTCAATGCCAAGCTTTCATTGCGCGTTCTTAAGCTGTCTTCAGACAACAATATCTGCGATTCAAGGCTGCGCAATTGCAAGTAGTTGCTGGCCACCAGACCTGCAAGCGATAAGGCGACAGTATCTCTTGCATAGCGTGATGCCAGTGCCTGTGCCCTGGCAGACTCTTTTGCGCGTCTCAATTTACCCCAGAAATCCAGCTCGAACGATGTGCCCAGGCGAATGTTGTAGCTTTCTCTAATCGGCTTTACACCACCAAATAGCGGATTCGGACCCAGTTGAGAAATGCGCGAGCGGCTACCGCCGGCATCAAGATCAATCTGCGGGAACAAGGCAGAGCCTACTTCACGCATGAAGGCATCAGCCTCCTCAACGCGAGCTACTGCGATTTTGATATCTGAATTATTCTCCAGCGCCTTGCTGACCAAGTCATTTAGAACCGGATCCTGATAAAGCTCCCACCATGGGCTTTCAGCAGTTAATGCAGCTTGATCAGCATCACTTGCACTATCATTGCCAAACATGGCGGGCAGCGAAAATGATGGACGCTGGTAATCCGGCCCAAGCAGTGCGCAACCTGGCAACAATGTAGCTAATAACAACCATCCAGCGATTTTAGTTCTTGGCATCATGCCGTTTCCTTTGCAGTACTACCATCTGTCTCGTTTCGTTTGGTCACTTCGCCATGCTTACGGGTTAACCAGACAAAGAACAGAGGGATAAATATAGTGGCAATAAATGTAGCCATGATCATGCCGCCGAATACGCCAGTGCCCATTGAGCGTCGTGCAGCGGAACCGGCACCAGTGGCAATCACCAGCGGTACGATACCCAGCACAAACGCCATTGAAGTCATCACGATTGGACGGAATCTCAACCTTGCCGCTTCGATCGCTGAATCTGCCACGCTAAAGCCCTCTTCCAGCTTCTGTGTTGCAAACTCAACGATCAGGATGGCATTTTTAGCCGCCAGCCCGATCAGCGTAATCAAGCCGATCTGGAAATAGATGTCATTGGGCATGCCTCTAAACAATACCGCAAGCAATGCCCCGGTCAGTGCGAAAGGCACGGCCATGATGACAGCCAGCGGCAACGTCCAGGTCTCGAACTGGGCCGCCAGGATCAGGAACACCATGATGATCGCAAACGAGAAAGCGAATATGGCAGCGGAACCAGTGCGCTTCTCCTGATAAGCCTGGCCAGTCCATGCAAGCTGATAGTTATCAGGCAGATTGTTCATGGCAATCTGTTCAACCAGCTTGATTGCATCACCTGAGCTTACGCCAGCTGCACCGCTACCCAGAACCTTGGCAGACAAGAGGCCGTTATATCGCTCCAATTGCTCTGCACCGACAATATTCTTGACCGTGCTCAAGGCGGATAAAGGCACCATCATGCCGGCATTGGAACGTACATAGACCTTGCCCAGATCTTCAGGATGCATGCGGAACGTAGGCTCGGCTTGCAGTTGCACACGATATGTCCTGCCTGACCGGTTGAAGTCGTTCACGTAAAGTGAACCCATCGTCGATTGCAGGGTGGCATAGATATCGGCAATCGGCACACCTTGCGATATCGCCTTCGCTTCATCGACTTCAACGAACAGTTGAGGCACCGTAGGCCGGAAGAAGGTATTAATACCTGTCAGCCTCGGCTCCTTGCTGAGCGCCTCAATAAAACCATTGGTCACACTCGCCAGACGCATCGGATCGGAGTCACCCCTTGCCTGCACATATAGCTCGAAACCACCCGAAGTACCCAATCCACGGATAGCCGGTGGATTAAAGGCAAACGCTAACCCATCGGGCTGGCTCATCCCAAGGCCAAAGAGTTTATTCACTACATCATCCGCAGTATCTGTACGCTCATCCCAATCTTTCATACGCACAAACATTGTCCCTGCGCTGGTCTTGTTGCCGCCGCCAATCAGATCCATGCCGTTGATGATAAATTGTGTTGCCACTGCCGGGTCCTTGGCGATTTCTTTACGGACAGCTTCAGTGGTCTTGGCTGTTCTGCTGAGCGTAGCTCCGTCCGGCAACACGAAGGCAGTAATGACATAGCCCTGGTCTTCCGGTGGAACGAAGCTTCCAGGTACGGTTTTGATAAGAATCACGACAAAACCGATAATAGAGGCGAAGGCAATCGCCCCGATAATTTTATGGTTGATCGTCAGAGTGACCATCTTGATATAGAACCTGGTCAAGCGTTCGAAAAACCGATTGAACGGCCGGAATAGCCTGGATTCCGCGTGAACATGCTTAAGCAGCAATGCACACAAGGCAGGCGTCAAAGTAAGCGCGACCACGCCGGACAGCACGACAGCCACGGCCACGGTAACGGCAAACTGGCGATAAAGCTCACCGGCGATACCGCCCAGGAAGGCCACAGGCACAAATACCGCGCACAAGACCAGCACAATGGCCACGACAGCGCCCGAGACCTGTTGCATGGATCTGATTGCGGCATTGAGCGGAGATAGCTTTTCTTCTTTCATCAAACGCTCGACGTTCTCGAGCACGACGATCGCATCATCGACCACAATACCGATGGAAAGCACCATGGCAAAAAGCGTCAAGGTATTGATGGAGAATCCGAACATCCAGAGCCCGGCAAATGTACCGATAAGGGAAATCGGCACTGCAATGATAGGAATCAGCGTGGCGCGCCAGCTTTGCAGGAAGAGATAAACCACGAGGATCACGAGGATCATGGCTTCACCAAGGGTCTTGAGTACCTCTCCAATGGAGGATTTCACAAAATCGCTGGTGTCATAAGGGATGGCGTAATCCATGCCTTCCGGAAAACGCTGCTTCAGCTCTTCCAGTTTAGCTTTGAGTGCATCAGCAGTTTCCAGGGCATTGGCCCCTGTCTGCAGGAAAGTACCGATAGCCACGCCTGGATTGCCATTCAGGGTGGTACGGATGTTGTAGTTCTGTGAGCCCAACTCAATGCGTGCGACATCCTTCAGGTAGAGCACCCCTCTCGGGCCATCCGCACGCAGGATGATATTACCGAACTCTTCCGGGTTAAGCAGCCGTCCCTTGGCAGTCACCGTGTAGACGATCTGCTGATCGTCAGGCGCAGGATCCTGCCCGATCTTGCCCGCCGCATACTGGGCGTTCTGTGATTGGATGGCGTTGGCGATATCCGTAGTTGTCACACCCAACTGTGCCATTTTGTCCGGACGTAACCAGATACGCATGGAATAGTCTTGTGCACCAAAAATCGTCGCATCCCCAACGCCTTTGATGCGCTTGAGTTCATCAAGCACATTCAAGGTGCCGTAATTACTGAGATACAAGGGGTCAAAAGTACCATCTTCAGACGTCAGCATCGCCACCAGCAAGAGGTCGTTTGAACGTTTTTGAATGATCAGACCTGTACGGCGCACCTCGTCAGGCAATCGAGGCAGGGCGATATTGACCCGATTGCTGACGTTGAACGTGGCCTGGTCGGCATCCGTACCAACTTCAAAAGTCGCGGTGATGGTCAAGGTGCCGCTGGAATCCGCACTGGAATTGAAATACAGCAAGCCTTCGACCCCACTCAGCTGCTCTTCGATAGGCGCAGCTACAGTTTTCGATAAGGTCTCAGCACTGGCGCCAGGATAGGTCGCCGTGATCATCACAGTGGGCGGAGCGATCTGCGGATATTGTGCAATCGGTAATTTCATCGCTGCCGCCAAACCGGCAAGCACAATGATGATTGAAACAACCGATGCAAAAATCGGCCGGGTAATGAAGAATCTGGTCATAAGAACTCCGGCTTAAACTTTTTCGGACGATGATGTCTGAGAAGATTTCTCTGGGGATGAATCCGGGGTAGCAGGCTCAGTTGCAGAACCTGCATCCGGCTCGGCGCCGGCAAGGTTCGGCGCGACGGCAGCTCCCGGCCTTAACTTGATGATATTGTCGATGATCACCTTGTCGCCAGCATTCAAGCCTTCAAGAATAATCCAATCCTTTCCTATCCAGTCCCCTACAACGACAGGACGAACGGTCGCTTCGTTTTTCTCATTCACGACAAAAACAAACTTGCCCTGATCAGAGGTACTGACAGCCACCTGGGGCAACAAAAATACGCCGTCGCGTTGACCGGTTGTAACCCTGGCGCGAACAAACTGCCCTGGCAACAATTGCTGGTCTGCATTATCGAAAGTCGCCCTTAATTGCTGGGTACCCAGCAATGGGTCGATCTGGCTTGCTGCAAAATTCAGTTTTCCTGTTTGCTTGTATTCCGAACCGTCCGGCAGCACCAGACTCACCTGCTTCACATTCTGTTCTGTCAAGCGCCCACCAAGTTGAGCCAATTCATTATCGGAGAAGCTGAACCTGACCCATATAGGTGAAAGTTGGACAACGGTAGTCAGCAAGCTTGTATTGGCTGCAATCAAGGCACCTTCAGAGAATTGGAATCGCCCGGAGATACCGCTCACTGGCGCAGTTACCGTTGTATAAGATAAATTGAGTTCAGCTTCGCGCACATTTGCCTGAGCCTGTTGCATAGCAGCTTTTGCAACTGCTTCATCAGAGAAAGCATTGTCATATTCGCGTTGACTGACCGACTGACTTTCAAGCAGGCTTTTCAAACGCTTTTGCTCACGCTGGGCTTGATCAATCACCGCCTGCTGCTGGGCTAACTGAGCACGTGCCTGCGACAGCGCAATCTCGTAAGGAACCGGATCAATCAGGAACATGGCTTGACCAGCCTTTACTGGCGTCCCCTCCTCGTATAGCCTCTTCAGCAAAATACCGCCGACTCGCGCCCTGATCTCAACCTCTTTGGCACCTTCGGTTTGTGCAACAGCTTCGGCGCTGATAGGAACAGCAGATGGCTGGACCTCTACAACCGTCACCGGCATGGCACCATTGGCTTGCGGTGGCGCAGCTTCACCACCACAGGCAGTCAGCACGATTGACATGAGAATGAGTAAAACTGTGTTGATCATCAGCAAGCGGTATTGGTTAAGGTTGTAGCTGATGAAATTAAAGCTGGGCATGTGTAACTCCATGTCGTTAATCGGTTTTCCTGCAAAAATCCTTGCTTACATTCCAGGATGTATGTATATTATATACAAACATTACTGTATGTAAACCCCGAATTAACTTAAATAGATATGTGAAGGCAATTTATTATCCATGGTTCGCAAAACCAAAGAAAATGCTGAATTAACAAAACAAAGCATCATACATGCCGCTCGCGAAGTTTTTCTCGCACGAGGCGTAAGCCGCACGACAATGGAGCATATTGCCGCGCATGCAGGTGTCACCCGCGGGGCGATCTACTGGCATTTCAAGAATAAAATTGATGTCTTCCACGCTATGCGTGAGCAGGTATTTCTTCCATTAATCGACCGTATGGATGACACACTGCTGACGTCGGGTTCTGAATCTCCCCTCGCCTGCATAGAAAACTTCCTGCTAGGCACTATACAGGTACTTGATGAAAGTATTGAGACAAGACAGATCTATGAAATCATGATGATTAAATGCGAGTATGTGGATGAATTTTCTGATGTATTGCAGCAGATTCTCTCCAATTGCTCGGGCATCACTGAAAAAATCGCATTGACTTATGAACGTGCCAGCACCAAAGGCGAGCTGAGAGAAGGACTTGATCCTCAAGAGTTGGCAAAGGACACCAATCTATTCTTCACCGGCTTGCTCCATATGTGGGTTAAAGATATCAGTGGAACAGGGTTCAGGCGGAATGCCTCCGAGCTCATTCAATTTCATATGCAGTTAAGAAGAAAATGATGCACCAAACTGGACTTTAAGACCGCCCCTTTTTGGGGCTTTTTTATTTTACAGGCACTGATTTCTAATATGCTGCCGATCAACGATAGTTAAGCTAATAATTTTAAATATGAAATATACATACATTGATTTGGCCTAATGATTGCTTATAGATGCGTCACACTATAATCATTAACCTTGTGGATACGGATGCGATTACGCTTGGCCTTTAATTCACCCACCGATTACAGAAATACGCATGGAGCTAGTCCATTCATTCTTAATTGGCTCGATAACCGTGAGCATATTTTAAATTCATTACTCAGCAATCTGGACGGCATGGCTTACTGCTGCCTGCCGGATGAGCACTGGACGATGCTCTATATCAGCGAGGGCTGTCTTCAGTTAACCGGCTACGACTCCGAAGACTTTCTTCGTGTCGGTGGCATCACCTACGAAGAAATCACTCATGAGGACGATCGTTTAAAACTGCGTGAAGCTATCAACACAGCGATTGAAAAAAATCAGCGCTATAACCTTGAATACCGCATCGTCAAGAAGAGTGGCGAAATACGCTGGGTCTCTGAGAGAGGGCAAAGCATAGTCAACAATCAGGGGAAAATAGAGGCCATAGAAGGCTTTATTCAGGACATCACGGATAAAAAATCCAGTGAGCAAGCCATCATTGAAGCGGAAAAGCGCTACCGCAGTATTTTTGAAAATACCATTGAAGGCATATTCCAGACCACTCCTGAAGGTCAATACATCAATGCCAACCCGGCACTTGCAAAAATCTATGGCTACAACTCTGCGGATGAATTGATTGGAAGCCTGAACAATATCGAGCAACAGCTATATGTTGATAAACATAAACGCAGCGAATTCTCGGAATTGATGCAATTAAGCGAACGTGTCACCAATTTCGAATCCCAGGTTTATCGAAAAGATGGCAGCATTATCTGGATATCGGAAAATGCCCGCACTGTACGCGACCAGAATGGCGACCTTCTTTACTATGAAGGAACTGTCGAAGACATTACAGAACGTAGAGAAAATACGGCGATCATTGAATATCAGGCGACCCATGACGAGTTAACCGGCCTACCCAATCGCGCTCTGCTCAAAGATCGCCTGTATCAGGCGATCCGTAATGCAGAACGCACTGATAGCCAGTTAGCTGTCGTTTTTGTAGACCTTGATCAGTTCAAAGATGTCAATGACAGCATGGGACATCATGCCGGTGACGACTTGCTGATCACGATGGCGGAGCGGCTGAAAAGTTGCATTCGTGATAGCGACACTGTCGCCCGCCCTGGCGGTGACGAATTCGTGCTCCTGCTTTCAAACCTGCACAGCATAGACTCCCTGAGCCAGACACTTCAAAGAATACTGGTGACCACCGCGCAACCCTGTCATATCGATGAGCGTGAATTTGTAGTGACTTGCAGTCTGGGCATCAGCATGTTTCCAGAAGACGGCAAGGACGCGGATACCTTGCTCAAACATGCAGATAACGCCATGTATAAGGCAAAGCATGCCGGCAAGAACAATTTCCAGTTTTATACAAAAGAGCTGAATGCCCTGCTCCTTGAGCGGCTTGAGATTGAATATCACATGCGGCACGCCATCAAAAACAAGGAGTTTGAATTATATTTCCAACCCAAAGCCAGCTTTGCTTCCGGCATGCTGACGGGAATGGAAGCCTTGATTCGATGGAACAGCCCGGTTCACGGACTTGTGTCACCGGGTAAATTCATTCCTATTGCAGAAGAGAGCATCCTTATCGAACAGATAGGCGAATGGGTTCTGGAAGAAGCCTGTATCCAGTCCACCAACTTGTATGAAGCTACCGGTGAGATACTTCCAGTCTCGATCAATATCTCGCCAAGACAGTTCTATAACCCAAAGTTGATCAGCATGATTGATGCCGTGTTGACTAAAACGGGCTTACACCCGTCATGCCTGGAAATAGAAATCACAGAAGGCACTTTGGTCAACCAGACATCCAAATTTACCAGCATCTTGAGAAACCTTAAGGCACTCGGCATTAAGCTTGCCATAGATGACTTTGGCACTGGTTACTCAAGTATGGGGTATCTCAAAAACTTCCCTATCGACAACATCAAGATTGACCAGAGTTTTGTACGTGACCTGGAAATAGACCATGCAAATCAAGCCATATTGCGGGCTATCGTGGCACTTGGCAAAAACCTGGGTTTAAGTGTCATCGCAGAAGGTATAGAGACACAGTTACAAAAAAACTTCCTTGCCGCTATTGGTTGCGACCAAATGCAGGGATATCTATTGAGCAAGCCGCTCGCGATGAAAGAATTGATCGCTTTTGTTAAATCCAGACAGGAACCCGCTTAGCACTCCAAACAACGAATCTGCTTGTTGTATGGGCATTGTATCGTTATGATATGGCTCATGTTTTAACAACAAAGGTCTTGCTTGTGGATATTCACACTGGCGAAATTTACGGCAAACAGACATCCGGCAAATTTGTGATGTACAACGTATTAAAAGTGAGTAAAGGCAGTATCACACTGCAAAATATCGATAACCCGCTCAGCCTGTTCGAAACCACCAGCCAGAAACTGCGATCTTCAGGTTATATTCGCGTCAGCCAGACTCCATTCATTGATACTAGTGCAACACAATCCAAACGTCGCAAGGCAGTAAAAAAACCAAGCAGATGCCCTTACACACTGGATTTCATCGAAGACCGTGCCGATAGTCAAAGACCAAGTCCAATCAACCCGGATTTATTCGGTTAGCTGGCCTCGAATACTTGCTCCTACTCTCTTGAAGGCGGTGCAGCCCAGAGGTCGTGACCGTCGGCATCAGTAATCTGTACTTCCACCAGATCTCCCACTTGCAGGCCCTCTGCGTCTGCCAGATAGACCACGCCATCGATCTCCGGAGCATCGGCGCTTGTGCGGCCTATGGCCTGGTCACCGTCAACTTCGTCAATTAAAACTGTTTCGATTCGACCAATTTTCCGGTTGAGTTTTTCAGCGCTTATTGCCTCCTGCACGGCCATGAATCTGGCCAGACGCTCTTGCTTCAATTCCTCAGGTACTGGGTTATCCAATAAATTAGCGGCTGCACCGTCTACCGCTGAATATGCAAAACAACCAACGCGGTCAAGCTGGGCTTCCTGAAGGAAGTCCAGCAGCATCTGGAAATCTTCCTCGGTCTCGCCTGGAAAGCCGGTAATGAAAGTGCTGCGAATGGTGATGTCGGGGCAGATTTCACGCCAGGATTTGATACGTGCAAGATTATTCTCGCTGCTGGCCGGGCGTTTCATCGCCTTTAATATGCGTGGGCTGGCGTGCTGGAACGGCACATCCAGATAAGGCAGGATCGAGCCGTCAGCCATCAATGGAATCACTTCATCGACATGCGGATATGGATAGACGTAATGTAACCTGACCCAGACACCCAGTTCACTCAGGGCACTGGTCAACTCGGTCATTCTTGTCCTGATGGGACGCCCATTCCAGAATCCACTGCGATATTTGACATCTACGCCGTAAGCACTGGTGTCCTGTGAAATGACCAGCAACTCGCTGACACCGGCGTTCACCAGATTTTCCGCCTCATTCATCACGTCACCGATGGGACGGCTCACCAAATCGCCACGCATCGAGGGAATAATGCAGAAACTGCAGCGATGATTACAGCCTTCTGAAATCTTCAGATAGGCATAATGCTTGGGGGTTAGCCTGACACCCTGGGGAGGTACCAGATCCGTATACGGGTCATGCGGCTTTGGCAGATTGATGTGTACGGCGCTCATCACCTCTTCCAGGGCGTGCGGGCCTGTCACGGCCAATACACTGGGGTGTGCTGCCTGCACGACACCAGACTTTGCGCCCAGGCAGCCAGTCACGATCACCTTGCCGTTCTTGTTTAATGCTTCGCCGATCGCATCCAGCGACTCTTCGACTGCGCTATCGATAAAGCCACAGGTATTGACGACCACAAGGTCGGAACCTTCGTAGCTGGACGAAATCTCATAGCCTTCCGCGCGTAATTGGGTAAGAATGCGCTCAGCATCGGACGAAGCCTTGGGGCAACCCAGTGAAACAAAGCCAACTTTTGGTGTCGATAAACTCATGTTTTCTAATCTAGTTAATTAATTTATGTACATAGTCGCAATTGCCTGGATATATATCACCCTGCTCATGGCTTTTACTGAAGCCAGCATCACTGCCGGCATGCTGACTTTTCTGTTCTACGGCCTTTTTCCCTGTGCACTTTTCATCTGGATCATAGGCACACCTCAGCGGCGACGGAATCGATTACAAGAGCAAGCGATAAGGGACGGGCAAGATGAGCCAACGCAAGCATTACTCAAGAACGAACTTGACCAGCCAGATAGAGCTGATACCCAGCGCGATTAAAACCACCTGCTGCACAGTTGCCTTCAGCTCGGTGCGTTTATGCAAGCCAGGAATCAAGTCGGCCACCGCAACATAAATCATGCTTGCGGCGGCCAAGCCGAGAATAGTAGGTATCCAATTGCCGACTACCTGCAAAGCAAAATAGGCAGCCAGACCACCGATTACCGTGGCAAAGCTTGAAAGCAGGTTAAACAACAAGGCCTGTTTCTTGGTATAGCCGGAATGCAGCAAGATAAGGAAGTCACCAACCTCCTGCGGGATCTCATGGGCGATGATGGCAAGCGCAGTAACGGCACCAAGCTTGATGTCGATCATGAAGGCTGCTGCGATCAGTATGCCGTCTACAAAGTTATGGAACGTGTCGCCGACCATAATCATCATCCCGCTACGGCCCTGATCGTGGCCATGACCGTGCGCATGAGTATGGTGGGATTCGCTTTCGTGCGGCGCGTGCACTTCGCATTCATCGCCATGACAATGACGCCAAAGTACCAGCTTTTCCAAAACAAAAAACAGCAATATGCCTAGCAACACAGTGGCTGCCATGGTTTCAATACTGCTGGCTTCACTGAAGGCATGTGGCAGAATCTCGAGGAACACAGCCCCGAGCATCGCACCAATGGCGTAGCTCACCAGCATTGGTATCCAGGCTGTGCGTGCATTCAAGGCAAAAACGGCTGCGCTGACTACGCTCAGCAGGCCGCCTAGAAAACTGGCGCCAAGAATCCAGGCCAGTGTAGGGATTTCGGGAATCGTCATTAAAGGAACCGCAGAAAAATCAGCATTATAAACGAGCTGCCATCAGCAGGTGATGAAGTTCTATAGATACGAACAGGTCTATTCAGCTTATTCAAGCCAAATCATTGATGCCATGCGTCCAGTTTTACCGTCCCGTCGGAATGAAAAGAACCTGGCATGATCGGTATATGTGCAAAAGTCCTGATCGATACCACCGCCATAAATGGCCGTGACGCCAAGCCTGTTAAGCCGCAGCTGGGCTAGACGATACATGTTACCAAGCCACTTTCCATTGCCAGCAGGCAGAAACGCGTCAATCGCATCACTATGCATAGCGATAAACTCCTGACGCACCTCCTCTCCCACTTCAAAAGCCTGCGGGCCGATAGCCGGGCCTAGCCAGGCCATCAGGCTATCTGGCGGCACTTGCAAGGCTTCAACCGTAGCTTCAACAACACCATCGCATAATCCACGCCATCCAGCATGGGTTGCCGCGACAGCTGTCCCCTCCTGGTTGCAGAACAATATCGGCAGGCAATCCGCCGTCATTGCAGCGCAAACTGCACCCTTGACCCTGGCATAGGATGCATCGGCATCGGGTACGCAATTAGTAGCACCGGCATCAACCACGGTAACGCCATGTACCTGATTCAGCCAGACCGGTTCGGTAGGCACATATTGATTCAGCAACTGGCGATTTCTGACGACATGTATAGGGTTGTCTTCTACATGAGAGCCAAGATTGAGGCTGTCATAAGGTGCAAGGCTGATGCCGCCGCTTCTGGTAGTCTGAATCGCCTTGACGTTCGCTGGCGCAGGCCAGTCAGGAAAGATCAGATCGCTTTCACTCAACATCGTCCTCATCCTCGATTTCTTCAAACTCGCCGTCTTCCAGGTCATCATCCATAAAATCGAATTCCAGCTCTTCATCAGATTCCGGGATATCTTCAGCTCGCATCGCTTCCAGCATCGCTTTCATGTCTGCTGGCAACTCGATCTGCCAATGCATAGGCTCTTGCGTTTCAGGATGGATCAGACCCAGTTTGATGGCATGCAGCGCTTGCCGTTTAAATCCGCCAAGTGCGTCTATCAGCGTTTGGGTCATTGCGCGATGTGGCACGATGCCGCGCAAGCCGTAAACCGGATCGCCGACAATAGGCGCCTTGAGATATTGCATATGCACGCGAATCTGGTGAGTACGCCCAGTCTCCAACAAGCAACGTAGATAAGTATGGACTGCAAAACGCTCCAGGACTTCGTAATGGGTGACTGACGGCCTGCCCATACGCGTCACAGCCATTTTGGTCCTGGCATGCGGATGCCGGCCAATCGGTTGATCGACTTTACCGTTACGCCAGATATTGCCCCAGACGATGGCGCGATATTCGCGTTTGACAGTACGCTCCTGCAATTGCTTGACCAGGCTGTTCTGGGCAGCAATGGTTTTAGCTATCACCAGCAATCCGCTGGTATCTTTATCAAGCCGGTGAACAATACCTGCGCGCGGCAATTCATTCAGTTGCGGCAAATAATACAAAAGCGCGTTCAGCAATGTGCCGTCCCAATTACCTGCTGCCGGGTGCACTACCATACCAGCCGGCTTGTTGATGACAAGCAGATACTCGTCCTCATAAACGATAGTCAGTGCAATATCTTCTGCCTTGAATGCATTTGTTTGGGGCGATTCCTGCGGAACTATCTGCACCAATTCACCGCCCCATACCTTGAACTTGGAGGTTGTCGCTTTGTCATCAATAGTCACCAGGCCATCTTTGATCCAGGCTTGCAGCCGGGAGCGTGATTGATCTGGCAACAGGCGTTGCAAAGCTTGGTCCAGCCGTAAGCCGCCCAGGTTTTGGGGAATTTCAAGAGTAATAGGTGTGGTTTGTGTCATCGGTTATAATCTGTGCAACCAAATTTGGACTTGCAAATGGATGTTGTTAAATGAAGCATAGTTTAGCGGTAATTACAGCGGTTATCTTTACAATCTTACTCAATGGTTGCAGCATCTTTGGTGCGCCTACCGTACTGGATGAAACCAAAGGCTGGGGTGTAGAGCGTTTATATGCCGAAGCAGAGCTGAAGATGCGTGAGCGAGATTACGATAAAGCGATCTCCTATTTTCAGACCCTGGAATCACGTTATCCGCATGGACGCCATGCCATGCAGGCACAACTTGAAGTCGCCTATGCCTACTTCAAGAAGAATGAGCCTGTGCTTTGTATCGCTGCCGCAGATCGTTTTATCAAAATGCATCCTAACCACCCCAACATCGATTATGCCTATTATCTGAAAGGCATCGCGACATTCAATGACCGGGGTATTGTCGATAAACTCACCCGCCAGGGTGTCAGCGACCGTGATCCAAAATCCTTACGTGCGTCATTCTTTTCGCTAAAAGAACTCGTTACCCGCTATCCGGAAAGCCGCTATACAAAAGATGCCACACTGCGCATGACCTACCTGGTGAATCAGTTGGCCGACCACGAACTGCATGTGGCTCGTTACTACATGAAACGCAAAGCTTATGTTGCTGCACTTAATCGTGCTAAATATGTGATTGAAGCCTATCCGGATTCAACTGCAAAAGAAGAAGCCCTGGTCATCATGATCAGTGCTTACGACTTGCTGGAAATGGATGATCTGAAACAAGACAGTATGCGCGTTTTACAAACGAACTTCCCTGAAAGTGCAATGTTAGGCAGTGCCGTACCGTCAGATGAACGCGTTTGGTGGAAATTCTGGGAAAGCCTCTACGCCAAATAACACCACCAACTGAAGATGGTCGGCCTGCTCAGTCAGGCTGACTCTACATCAGCCAGTATTATCGCTTTAGCAATAAGACTTATCTGCCCTGCTTGCGTTTTTTCTCTTCAATCTCTTTCTTGGCCTTCAGTGTCGCGCGTTCTGCGACCTTGCGCCTGCGCATACTGACAATACCTTCGCCCTGCTTGAATTTATCTGTTTCTGCATAAGGATTATTGCCCTGCTTGAACTGCACTCTGAGCGGCGTCCCTGAAAGCTGGAACACCTTGCGGAAGGTGCCTTCCAGAAAACGTTTGTAACTGTCTTTGATGCCATCCACGTGATTGCCGTGTATCACCACGATAGGCGGGTTGCTTCCGCCCTGATGCGCATAACGCAGCTTGGGCCTGATCCCCTTGCTGATCGGTGGCTGATGCTGGGTCGTGGCATCGATTAACACACGCGTCAGTTGCGGCGTAGACAATTTCGCCATCGCCGCCTTGTAAGCTTCGTCTACAGAGACGAACAACTCAGGCAAGCCTTTTTTTCTCAATGCCGAGATGTAGTGAAATTTGGCGAAATCAAGAAACTTGAGCTTACGATCGATTTCGCGCTTGATCCAGTCGCGCTGCTCTTCTTCGAGACCGTCCCATTTATTAATCGCGACCACCAATGCCCTGCCGCTATCGAGAATATATGCGGCCACGTGCGCATCCTGTTCGGTGATGCCATCTCTCGCATCCACCACCAGGATAGCCACATTGGCTTCTTCAATCGCCTGCATGGTTTTGACCACTGAAAACTTCTCAATAGCTTCGAACACCTTGCCGCGCTTGCGGACACCCGCTGTATCAATGATCTTGTAATGCTTGTCGCCACGCTGCAAATCGATCTCAATCGAATCGCGCGTTGTACCAGGCTCATCAAACGCAATCACGCGCTCTTCGCCAAGCAAGGCATTCACCAGGGTAGATTTGCCGACATTCGGGCGCCCTACAATGGCGATCTTGGGTGTTCTGCTAACATCAAGGTCTTCGTCCGGTTCTGGTTCGGGAAAAGGCTCCAAAGCCAGTTCAACCAGATCCCTCACCCCTTCGCCATGGGCAGAAGAAATAGAGAGCGGGTCGCCCAAGCCTAATTCGTAGAATTCTGCTGAGACGACAGCGCGCTGCATACCCTCGGTTTTGTTGACTGCGAGCAGGATTGGGCGCTGGCTCTTGCGCAATTTATCTGCAATTACCTTATCCTGCGGAGCAAGGCCATTACGCCCATCAACGATAAAAATCACGACATCGGCTTCATCAATCGCCAGCAAGGTCTGTCTCGCCATTTCCTGCAGAATGCCTGTATCCGCAAGCGGTTCGAAACCACCGGTATCGACAACCAGATAAGGCTTGCTGCCGCCCATGCCGCGACCATAATGGCGATCTCGCGTTAAACCAGGCAAATCCGCCACAAGGGCGTCTCGCGTGCGGGTCATGCGATTAAATAAAGTGGATTTGCCGACATTGGGTCGGCCTACCAGTACGATGGTTGGAAGCATTGGGGAGGCGGGAACCTACTTTAGTGAAATGGCGTAGAGACCGCCATTACGTGTTTGGGCGAGTACGACACCAACATCCAGCTCAGTCAGCTGCGGCATGATGGCACTGTCGTCGGTTTTCAATCTCGCAGCAAAAGCGCCATCTTCCCGTTGCAGGAAATGCACATATCCTTGCACATCACCCACTGCGATCAAGTCACCCATAGGCATCGGCGCTGAAAGCTGGCGATATCGTAAATCGCCCTGGCGCCAGAAGGTCTTGCCACTGGCAAATTCCAGTGAATAAATCGCGCCTTGTGCGTGGGACAAATAAAGTCGCCCGGATTCGGCGTTGATACCGGTATAACTTGAGATATCCCGGCTCCAGCCTATTCTGCCGGAAGCGCGATCAATCGCCGCAACCTTGCCTTGATAGGCAACAGCAAACACTACAGGACCGTCGACCACTGGCAAGCTGGTAATGTCGGCGATGCGTTCGATTTCAGTGGTGCCTTTAGGTTGTGCGACCGAGGCCTCCCACAAAGTTTTACCATCGTCAGCTCGCAATGCCACCAGTTTGCCGCCGGCATAACCTGCATAAACAATGCCATCCGCGATCACAATTCCGGCGCTGCTGCGCAGGGTCAATGCAGGCGTGGAGCGTTCAAACACCCATTTACGTGCTCCATCGATTGTGCTCAAACCGAAGATTCTTCCATCCCCGGCACGTACGACCACCATATCGCCATTAACGCGCGGCGAACTCAGTACTTCGCTACTGACTTTTGATTTCCACAACAGCTTACCTTGCTGGTCGTATGCCAGGACATAGCCGGTTGCAGTACCGACCAGGACCAGGTTAGGTCCAATGCCAACGCCGGCAGACAGTTTTTCACTGCTACGGATCCTCCATTCATCCTTACCAGTTGCTGCGTCAATTTTCAACAGTTCGCCCTGAGCGCTTGCAGCATAGACATGCGTACTATCGGCGGCAGGAGAAAAATCAAAACTTTCAGCAACACCAACTTTTGTGCTCCATAGAATTTTGGGCGTGGCAGTTGGCGTAAACTCAATCAAGGCGGCTGGTGGGTTGAGTTCTTCTCGACCAAACATTCGCTCGGAGATATCTGTTTTGAGATCAGTGATAGAGGTGCAGCCAAAAAGAAAGACGCTCGCCAGCGCAAGCATCCGACCGGGCATTGACTTCAAGCGCAACATTATTCTCCCAACGCTTCCAGCTTATGCTGGGTATAGCGTGAGTAGCGGCTGCCGAATTCAAATGCCTTTAGTGCATCCTGATAAGCCACTTTAGCTTCAGTCGGTTTGCCTTGAGCAACCAGAACATCGCCCTTGAGGTCGGCAAATAAACCATCAAAACTTGAGTCATGCTTTTCATTGACCAGCTTCAATGCAGCCTCGTAATCTTTTTGTTCAAAAAGAATGCCTGCCAATTGCAATTGAGCAAGCGTCTTGACGGCATCTTCCCTGGCATTCTTGTAGGCCCACTCAGATTGCAGTTTGGCACTGTCGATATCTTTGGCGTTGTAACTTACCTTGGCAGATAGCAAAGCTGCACGAGCAGCATAAGGTGTGGACGGATAATTCTCGACGATCTCCCCGGAGAGCGCTTTGATCGTTTCAACATCTGTCGGGCTGGTATCGCCAAGCAACATGAATTTTGCGGAAGCGGCCTCTGATTGCTGAGCTTGATATTGCTTCCAGCCCTGATAGCCGACAACAGTCGCGATGAGCAATCCGGCAAAGATCAGAACCTTGTTACCATTTGTTCTCCACCATGTTTTAAGCGCGTCTAACTGATCCTGCTCTTCTAAATCGAGTGCCATTCTGATTTCCTAAAACTAAATATTTAAGCGGCCATTGCTTTGCGGCCGGGTATGGATTGCAATAAATTACGTGTGTATTCTTGTGCAGGCGCATGATAAATGCCATCCACACTGCCCTGCTCAATCAACTTGCCTTGGTGCATCACTGCCACTTCATCAGCGATGTGCCTGACGACACGTAAATCATGGCTGATGAACAGGTAGCTCAAGTTCATCTCCTGCTGTAAATCCTTCAGCAGCAACAATATTTGCGCTTGTATCGACACATCCAGAGCAGAAACAGGCTCATCACAGACAACCACTTTGGGTTGCAGCACCAAAGCCCTTGCAATGCCAATACGTTGCCGCTGACCACCCGAAAACTCGTGCGGATACTTCTGCATATCAGCTTCGGTCAGGCCAACGCGTTTAAGCATCCTGACGACCTTGGCACGCTGTTCTTCCCGGTTACCCAGTTGATGAATCAACAAGCCCTCACCCACTATCTCACCAACACGCATACGGGGGTTGAGCGATGCAAAGGGATCCTGAAACACCATCTGCAAGTAGCGGCGCTGAGACCTCAAGGCCGAACCAGACAATTTTGCCAAATCCTGACCCTGGAATAAAACTTCGCCAGCATCCAAGGGCTGCAATTGTAACAGACAACGTGCCAAGGTGGATTTTCCACTTCCCGACTCGCCGACAATCGCCAGGGTCGTCCCTTGCTTAAGGTCGATACTGACATCATCAAGCGCTTTTACAAGGCTGGTGCCCAGGCCCATTTTGCCTGTACGCTGCTTGTAGAATTTACTGAGGTGCCTGCCACTGAGGATAATATCGCTCATGCTGCCACTCCTTCGTTTAGCCAGGCATAATCAATAGGCTTGAGCGGTTTCTCGCCCTCAGCGTCTGGCACGCAGGCCAACAAGGCTTTTGTGTAAGGATGTTGCGGATCGCTCAGCACACTTTCAACCGGGCCGGATTCAACGATCTCGCCGCGAAACATGACGACCACGTTATCAGCAATATCAGCCACCACACCAAAGTCATGAGTGATGAACAACATGGCCATGTTCATGCGTGTTTTCAGCTCATCAAGCAATTTGAGGATTTGCGCCTGTACCGTTACATCCAGTGCCGTCGTTGGCTCATCAGCAATCAACATGGCGGGTTCGCAGGCAATGCTCATGGCAATCATCACGCGTTGGCGCTGACCGCCGGAAAGCTCATCCGGATAACTATTGGCGCGATTGGCGGGAATGCCGACCTGTTCCAGCAATGCGGCAACCTTGGTTTTTAGCATATGGCCTTTGAGGCCCTGATGTACAACCAGGGTCTCGCCGATCTGCTTACCGACTGTCAGTACAGGATTCAACGAAGTCATCGGCTCCTGGAAAATCATGCCGATACGACGCCCTCTGATCTTGCGCATTTCGTCGTTACTGAGGCCGACCAGATCCTGGCCTTGAAAGATGACCTTGCCTTTGGCAAGTTTGAGTTGCGATGACAGCAGTCCCATGACAGAAAGCGCTGTGAGGCTTTTACCGCTGCCGGATTCGCCAACGACACAGGTGGTTTTACCAGACTCAAGCACGAAAGAGACATCACTCACCAGCAATTTGTCTGGCGCATTAACAGGAGTAACGGTCAATCCTTCGATCTTGAGCAGCTCAGTCATGTTTGTAGTTTCTCAATCGCTTGTTGAATGGATAATCGTTGTTGTTCGCCAGCCTGCAACATAGGCTTCAATGTCACTTCATTCGCCAGCACTTCATCTTCGCCAAGAATCAAGGCATATCTGGCCTGTGAGCGATCGGCCTTCTTCATTTGTGATTTAAAGCTACCGCCACCGCTATGCTGAACCACGGACAGCCCTGCATTCCTTAATTGCTCAGCCAAACCCAAGGCCTGTCTCTCTGCTGCTTCACCTACATTGACCAGATAAACATCCATCGGCTGCTTTGCTTCGATACCGTATTCCTGCATGAGCAGAAACACGCGCTCCAGACCAATACCAAAACCACAGGCCGGCATGGATTCGCCGCCCAGTCTTTCAACCAATGAGTCATAACGACCACCACCGGCAATCGTCCCCTGGCTGCCCAGCCTGGTCGTCACCCACTCAAATACCGTGCGGTTATAGTAATCCAAACCTCGCACCAGTCGATGATTTAGTTGGTAAGCGACACCAGCGTTATCCAGCGATTGGCACAAGCTATGATAGTGCGTACGGCTTTCAGTTCCCAGGGTATCGAGCAGGCGTGGCGCAGATTCGATCATGGCCTGCATTCTGGGATTCTTGCTGTCGAGTATACGCAGCGGGTTAGTGTGCAACCTGCGCTTTGCATCTTCGTCCAGCAGTTCTGTATGCTGTTCAAAATAGCCGATCAATGTCTTGCGATATTCAGCGCGTTCGCTCGCATCGCCAATGGTGTTGATATGCAACTCGACATCTTCGATGCCGAGTTCACGCCACAAGCGCGACAACATGATGATCTGTTCCGCATCGACGTCCGGCCCGGCAAAGCCAAAAGCTTCCGCGCCTATCTGATGAAACTGGCGCTGGCGGCCCTTTTGCACGTTCTCATGGCGAAACATTGGCCCCATATACCACAGGCGCTGCGGCCCGTTGTAAGTCAGGCTGTGCTCAATCACTGCACGTACGCAACCTGCCGTACCTTCCGGACGCAAGGTCAATCTGTCATCATTCAGTGCGTCGATCCATGAGTACATCTCTTTTTCGACGATGTCAGTATGCTCACCTACGCTGCGCACAAACAGGTCAGTAGGCTCGACTATAGGCATGCGGATGTTACGATAGCCATACTGCGCCAGCACGCGCTTCGCTGTGTCTTCCAGCAACAACCAGAGAGGAGTGTGCTCGGGAAGGATGTCGTAAAAGCCTTTAATGCTTTGAAATTTAACGTTCTGGGATTTAGAGTTTTGAGATTGATCAGCCATGCTGCTGGATTCTTTTATTATGGTTCTTGATGATTCAAATTGGCATTAGACAGCGCGAATCGGGATGGTCTTGGCTGCGCTGACCGCCTTGTACTCCTGGCGCAACTTGCCACCCTCGGCATAGTTCTGCTGCACATACTCTTCGACGATAGCCTGGAATTCTTCGGCAATGGCATTACCTTTCAAGGTCACGGTTTTCTCACCATCGACAAACACCGGGGCGACAGGAGTCTCTCCGGTTCCTGGCAGACTGATGCCGATATTGGCCAACTTTGATTCGCCCGGCCCATTCACCACGCAACCCATGACTGCCACGCTCATGGATTCAACACCGGGATATTGCTTGCGCCAGACAGGCATCTGCTCACGCAGATATCCCTGGATTTTTTGCGCAAGTTCCTGGAAAAAAGTTGAGGTTGTACGGCCGCAACCCGGGCAAGCGGTTACCAAGGGCGTGAACGAACGAATACCCATGGTCTGCAGAATCTCCTGCGCGACGATGACTTCCTTGGTTCTTGATTCATTAGGTTCAGGGGTCAACGAAACGCGGATGGTGTCGCCTATGCCTTCTTGCAGCAGCAATGACAATGCGGCGGTCGAAGCCACGATACCTTTGGAACCCATGCCTGCCTCAGTCAAGCCCAGGTGCAAGGCATAATCGCAGCGCGACGCAAGGTCGCGATAGACAAGCAACAGATCCTGCACATTGCTCACCTTGCACGAAATAATGATGTGATCGCCAGGCAAACCAAGAGCTTCGGCTTGCTGGGCACTTTCAAGCGCGGATTGAATCAATGCTTCCCGCATCAGGACATCAGAGGGCATGGGTTCGGCGCGCAATGCATTTTCATCCATCATGCGTACCATCTTGGCTTGATCCATACTGCCCCAATTGACACCGATGCGCACAGGCTTATCGTATTTGATAGCGGCTTCTATCATCGCGGCGAATTGTTCGTCACGCTTTGATCCCTTACCCACATTGCCAGGATTGATACGGTATTTAGCCAGGGCTTTGGCACAATCCGGATATTGCGATAGCAGTTTATGGCCGTTGTAGTGAAAATCACCGACCAATGGGACATCGCACCCCATTGCATCAAGTTTTTCACGAATCTTGCCAACCTGTGCAGCAGCTTCTGGTGAATTGACGGTGATACGAACGATCTGCGAGCCTGCCTGCCACAGGTCAAACACTTGCTGAACCGTAGATTCGACATCTGCGGTATCTGTGTTCGTCATGGACTGCACAACGACAGGCGCATCGCCGCCAACCGGCACATTGCCGACCAATACGCGATGGCTGTTACGACGTTTGATTTTAACTGCGTATTCCAACACTACTCCAGTTTCAGCCTTGCTACCCTGTCATTAGTGACAGGCGCAAGATCAATAGGTCGGTTATTGAAGATCAGGGTCGTACTGGGAGCGTTGCCGATAACGACCTGCAGTGGCGGTTGACCCTGCACTGTTTCCTCGATATCTGCGACCATGATTTTATCGAAAATATTTTTGTTGTCTCGATCAGTAATGCTGACCCAGCTACGCTCTTTAGCCTTGATCCTGACGACAGCCTGGCCAGCGGGAATAGCCTGCTCCGTACTCGGGATTTCTGAAGCAACGCCAGATGCTGGCAATGATTCAACATCAGTGACGGGCTCCGATGAAGCGGGCTGATCTGCCGGGGCAACTTCAGCCGGCAACGCAACCTGCTCTGGAGCTTCCACTGGCAGCGCTTGCTGCACCGTAGCCTCCGACTCGGTTTCCGATGGCACATAGTCAGCCACGGCAGGTGCTTTGGGTATGTAATCCACATAGACCACCCAGGCAGTGACCAGCAAAACAATGAGCATGCTGGCAAAAATGTACATCAGCCAGGAGCGTTTATCATTGCCAGGAATTTGAATGTTCTCTGATTGAATGGAAATAGGTCGCGGTTGATTCGATGCGGAAAAGCTACTATAGGCCTCCAATAAAGGCGCAGCATCTAAATCAAGCATACGTGCGTAATTGCGGATAAATCCCCGGGTGATGGTCGCCTCTGGCAAAACCGAGAAATCGTTATTCTCCAGTGCGATCACTTGGCGACGGCTTAAACGGAGATAGCTGCAGATGTCGTCAACATCAAGCTTTTTGGCCTCCCTTGCCGCTTTTAAAATCTCGCCCACAGAAATGGTAGGCAAATCTTCTGAAATATTCAGTTCGTTCGAATCGCTCATGCTTTACTGCCCAGATAATAACGCTTTTGTTTGCTCGGAATTCGGGTAGTTGCGCCTTAACTCCAAGGCATAACTGGCCACTGCATCCTTGTCCCCAAGCTGACGTTCCACGCGCAAGGCCAGCCAGAGTATTTCAGGTGTCGGACTACTAACCAGAGGGGTTTGTAGATATTCGCGTGCAAGGCCAAATTTACTGCGATTGAACTGGATCAAAGCCAGTTCATAAGATGCGCGATGCAACAACGGCTGCACCTGCAGTGCTTTTTGCAGATAGATCTCGGCATTATCAACATCTTGTTTTCTCAGCGAGCATATACCGGCGTTGAGATAGGCAATGTCCTTGGTCGTATAGAGCGGATTCTTCACCGCTTCCATAAATTGGCTGATGGATTCATCGATACGGTTACGTGAGCATAGAAATGTGCCGTAATTATTACGCGCTTCAGAATTGGCGGGGTCTAAATTGATCGAGCGCTTGAAACTGGCATCTGCCTTGGCATCTTCGCCCAAAGCTGAATAAACCAGCCCAAGACCGTTATGCGCCATGGGATAACCCGGATCGATTTTGGAAGCCTCGGTAAACTCTTCCAGTGCGATAGCAATCTGACCCTGTGAAAAGTAGCCAGCACCAAGCTCTGTATGGATGCGAGCGCTATCGCGCTTTTGCGAAACATCTTTAGGATTGGTTGATTGATTTGCACAAGCAGTAAGCAATACCGCAATGACAACTAACAACTTCTTCATGCAACAATCTCCAGAGGAATTCTACGTGAACTGCGTTTGGTCTTGTCCTGCACTTTACCAGCCAATTGTCCGCAAGCGGCATCAATATCATCGCCGCGCGTCTTACGCGTTGTTACAACATACCCGGCCTGCATCAATATATCGCGGAATCGACGAATATTGTCCGGCCTGGATGTGAGGTAACCGCTATTCGGGAAAGGGTTGAACGGAATCAGGTTGAATTTGCACGGTACGTCTTTAACCGTTTGCAGCAACTGCTTTGCATGCTCGACAGAATCATTCACACCATCCAGCATCACATACTCAAACGTGACAAAATCACGCGGCGCTTTCACCAGGTAGCGCTGGCAGGCTGCCATCAGTTCTTTCAGTGGGTATTTCTTGTTGATCGGTACGATTTCGTCGCGTAATGCGTCATTGGGTGCATGCAGGGAAACCGCCAGCGCCACCGGGCAATCTTCCTTCAACCTATCCATCGCCGGCACCATGCCGGAAGTGGACAGTGTGACACGTCGGCGGCTGAGGCCGTAAGCCGAATCGTCCAGCATGATTTGCATGGCCGTCACGACATTGTCGTAATTCGCCAGCGGTTCGCCCATGCCCATCATGACCACATTACTGATGATACGCTCGCTGAGTGGCAGCATATTGTAGCCATCGGCCTGGCGCAGTGATTGATTCGCCAGCCAGAGCTGGCCGATGATTTCCGAGACGCTGAGATTACGATTGAAACCCTGACGGCCGGTCGAACAGAAGGTACATTCGAGGGCGCAACCCACTTGCGAAGATACGCACAAGGTACCGCGATCATCTTCCGGAATGAAAACAGTCTCCACTCCATTACCGCTGCCCGCACCTATCAGCCATTTGCGGGTGCCATCATCCGACACCTGCTCAAGCTGCACCACAGGCGGCGTTATCGTCGCTTCCAGCGCAAGCTTTTCACGAAGCGGCTTGGCGATGTCCGTCATCTGCGCGAAATCATTCTCACCGAAATGATGCATCCAGCGCATCAGCTGCTTGGCGCGAAAAGGCTTCTCGCCTAATCCTGTGAAGTATTCAGCAAGTTGCGCCTGGTTGAGATCGAGCAGATTAACGGTCATTAAGACTTATTTACCAAAGAAATAAGCGATTTCAATGGCTGCATTTTCAGCAGAATCGCTACCATGCACAGCGTTTGCATCGATGCTCTCTGCAAAATCAGCGCGAATCGTGCCTGCAGCCGCTTCTTTAGGATTGGTTGCGCCCATCAGTTCGCGGTTCTTCGCCACGGCGTTTTCGCCTTCAAGCGCCTGGATCATGACAGGGCCGGAAATCATGAACTTGACCAGGTCATTGAAGAATGGACGTTCTTTGTGCACGGCGTAGAAGCCTTCGGCTTCAGCCTGTGTCAGTTGCGCCATCTTGGCTGCAACGATTTTCAAACCGTTGGATTCGAAACGTGTATAGATTTTACCGATGACGTTCTTTGCTACTGCGTCTGGTTTGATGATGGATAAAGTGCGTTCTACAGCCATGTTGACTCCGATAAATTGATGAAACAGATGAAAAATTAATACACGAACTTGAGTGCCAGATTTAGATGCCCAGATTAGATCAAGCAAAGACCGTTAAAATACCATTTTAACGGCTTAAAATAAACCTTTAAGGTGGAATTCCCGAGTATCTGCGCTTATTTCGCCATCGCCGCCTGGCGCTGGCGACGGGCCTCATACAGGCATATGCCGCTTGCCACTGAAACATTCAGGCTTTCCACTGAGCCGAACATAGGAATACTGACCAATACATCGCAAGTTTCGGCAGTTAACCGGCGCAGCCCTGAGCCTTCTGCACCCAACACCAGCGCTACAGGCCCGCTCAACTCCATGCTAAAAAGATCCTGTTCCGCTTCTGCCGCAGTACCGACCAGCATGACGCCGGCTTCTTGCAACTCGCGCATCGTACGCGCCAGGTTGGTCACGGCAATGAAGGGAATAGTCTCGGCAGCGCCGGATGCCACCTTACGCACCGTGGCGCTTAGGCCCGCGGCACGATCCTTGGGTGCGATCACCGCATGCACACCCATGGCATCCGCCACACGCAGGCAGGCGCCAAGATTGTGGGGGTCTTCCACACCATCCAGAATCAGGAAGAACGGCGGTTCTTTAAGTTCAGACTCCAGAATGTCATGGATATCCTTGTAGGGAATCGGCGTATCGATCACGCGGGCAATCACGCCCTGGTGACGGCCATTGACGCCAGCAAGGCCATCCAGCCGCGATCTCTCCACCTGCATATGGCGCACGCCGGCACCATCCGCCATGCTCAGCAGATCCTTCATTCTTGCATCAACACGGTCACGGTCTATCAGAATTTCCTGCACGCTGGCAGCATGCTGCCTTAATCGGCTCAATACGGCATGGAAGCCGAACAAAATACGGGATTCACTCATTTATTTTTAACGCCTCGATTACTAGGTTTACTCGCAGTCTTACCACTGGTTTTTCCAGCAGACTTCCTTGTGGATTTTTTAGATTGACTGGCCGGTTTTGGCTGGCCAGCCTTGGTTTTGGATGGTGTTGCTTTAGCAGGCGCTCTTTTACCATCAACCGCTACCTGCGATTTTTTACTTGCAGCTTTTGCCGGCGTTTTACCCACCGCAGATTTGCCATAAGCCGCTGAACGTGCCGCACTGGTTTTAGAAGTGCCTGCCGATTTCATATCCAACTCTGAATCCGGTTCATCTTCACCTGCCACCAGAACAAAGTCTATTTTACTGGTTTCCAGGTCAACACGGCTGACTTTCACACGAAGCCTGTCGCCAAGGCGGTAGCGAACCCCTGTGCGCTCACCGGCCATCTCATGACGGGCCTTATCGTAATTGAAATAGTCATTGCCAAGCTCGGTCACATGCAACAAGCCTTCGACATAAACGCCATCCAGCGCGACGAACAAGCCAAAGCTGGTCACACCGGCCACTGTACCGTCGAACACCTCGCCGATCTTGTCCTGCATGTAATAGCATTTGAGCCAGGCTTGTACATCGCGCGTGGCATCGTCCGCGCGGCGCTCGGTGATGGAACAATGCTGACCCAATTCCTGCCAGTCGCCCGCCTTGTATTTCTCGCCATTGAGGACGGCCTTGATGGCACGATGGATCAACAGATCCGGGTAGCGGCGTATCGGTGACGTGAAATGGGTGTATGACTCGTAAGCCAAGCCGAAATGGCCTATGTTATCCGGGCTATAAACCGCTTGCTGCATGGATCTCAACAATACCGTTTGTAGCAATTGCTCATCTGGACGACCCTTGAATTGTGCCAACAGCTTGCCGTAGTCCTTGGCATGCGGGCTGTCGCCGCCGCCGACGCCAAAACCGAATTCCCCCATGAAAGTACGCAAGGCTTCCAGTTTTTCAGGAGTCGGGCCTTCATGGATACGATAAAGCGCAGGATGCTCATGTTCCTTGAGAAAATCAGACGCGCAAACGTTGGCTGCCAACATGCATTCTTCAATAATGCGATGCGCTTCGTTACGCGTCACGGCTTCGATACGTTCTATCTTGCCGTTATCGTTGAATACCATCATGGTTTCGCTGCTATCAAACTCGATCGCACCGCGTTTTTCACGAGCCTTGACCATGATTTGATAAAGGGAGTACAGATGCTGCACATGCGGCATCAACCATGCATATTCTTTCGCCGTTTCGCCTTCCGGCTGCATCAGCATCTCATAGACCTTGGTATAGGTCATCCGCGCCTTGGAGCGCATGACGGATGGATAGAACTGGTAACGCTTTACGCTACCGAATGCATCCACCTGCATGTCACAGACCATGCACATGCGTTCAACCTCAGGGTTAAGCGAACAGAGGCCATTGGAAAGTGCCTCGGGCAACATGGGAATCACTCGACGAGGAAAATACACGGAGTTGCCACGCTCATAAGCATCCTTGTCCAGCGCATCACCGGGTTTGACGTAATAACTGACATCGGCAATCGCCACCACCAGACGCCAGCCTTTTCCTTGCGGTTCGCAATAAACGGCATCGTCAAAATCGCGCGCGGTTTCGCCATCGATCGTAATCAACAGCAATTCACGCAGATCGATACGGCCTTTCCAGTCTTTTTCCTGAACCAGCTTGGGATAACTTTCAGCCTGTTTGATGGCCTGCGGCGAAAACTCATACGGCAAGTGGTGCTTGCGCAGTGCGATCTCGATTTCCATGCCTGAATCAGCATAGTTGCCGAGAATCTCGACCACCTTACCCATGGGCTTGGCATGCGGCGATGGCTGGTCTGTCAGCTCCACCATCACCACCTGTCCATCCTTGGCTTTCATGTCCAGATGGTAGGGAATCAGGATGTCCTGATTGACACGCTTGTCTTCGGCAGCAACGATAGAGAAGCCATTGGCACGAATGATGCGGCCGACAAGGCGAGTGTTCTTGCGTTCCAGCACCTCGACGATCTTGGCTTCGGGACGTCCTCTTCTATCGACACCAGCCTGGCGCACCATGACACGGTCACCATGCATGACTTGCGCCATTTCCTTGGGTGAAAGGAACAAATCGATACCGCCCAGCTTTTCCTTATCGTCAGGAACCAGGAAACCGAAACCATCGGCATGACCCTGTACCGTGCCTGATATCAAATGCAGCTTTTCTGCGATACAGAGCGCATTCTTGCGATTGCGAATGATCTGCCCTTCACGCTCCATCGCATTCAGGCGGCGATTAAAAATCTCCTGCTCTTCGTCCTTGATTGCCAGCAAATCATAGAGTTCTTCAACAGAAACAGGAACGCCCTGCTCGGTCATTGTTTGCAGAATAAATTCCCTGCTTGGTAGCGGATTGGCGTAATTTCCGGCCTCGCGCGCGGCATGCGGATCGATTCCGCGACGGCTGGTTTTTTGAATATTTGCTCGATTAGCTTTCGTTCTTGCGCTTGCAGGCTTTTTTCTCGTTGACAAAGTGTATCTTTCCTATAAAATTTGCGCTCTTTGTTTGACCCCATCCTGTATGCCCAGATGGCGGAATTGGTAGACGCGCTAGGTTCAGGTCCTAGTGGTGGCAACACTGTGGAGGTTCGAGTCCTCTTCTGGGCACCAAGTATTGAAATATTTCACAGACATTCTACTCCATTCAGAATAACCTTATCCCATGCAAATCGTTACATTTGAACTTGCAAAAGAACATATTGCGCTATGTGACTTGCTGAAATTGGCAGGTGTCGCTGATAGTGGAGGAAGAGGAAAAGTGATGGTGGCCGAAGGTATGGTCACAGTGGATGGAAAAGCGGAGAACCGTAAAACTGCGAAAATTCGTGCGGGACAATCCGTCGAATGCATGGACGTTAGAATTCTGGTTAAATCAGCTTGAATCCTGTTATTTAAGCGCGTAAATGGCCGGCAGGTTGCGCCACCATCCATATACATCCATCCCACACCCAAATACATAGCGATCAGGCACTTGCAAGCCTACATAGTCCGCAGCCACCGGCTTGGTTTTATTCAGTGTCTTTTCCACTAAAACAGCAATCACGACCTGTTTGGCGCCAAGGGCCAGGCATTTATCCTTAATCGCTGCCAATGTATGGCCTTCGTCCAGAATATCATCCAGCACCAGCACTGTCCTGCCAGTCACATTCTCGCCCGGCATGACTTTCCAGACCAGGTTCTGGCCTTCGGTCTGATTGTGGTAACGACTGGCTTGTACGTAATCAAATTCCAGCGGGAATTGTAATTGCGGGAGTAGTTGGCCTGTAAATACAACACCGCCCCCCATCACACAAAGGACTAGTGGATTGCTATCACCGATATCCGCGGCAATCCTGTCTGCCATACTGGCAATCGCTTCACTCACTTGAGATGCGCTGATTAAAAGATCGGCGCCATCAAGATATTTCTGCGGATCGGTTTGACTCACGCTGGCTAGACTTTGATCTGCTTGAGATACTCAGTGAATTCAGCACCGATTTCAGGATGCTTGAGTGCGAACTCGACATTGGCTTTCATATAACCCAGTTTGCTGCCGCAATCGTAGCGTTTACCGGCAAAGCGGTAGGCAATCACTTTTTCGTGCTCAAGCAAGGCGGAAATGGCATCTGTAAGTTGTATTTCTCCGCCCTTCCCTGGCTGCACATTCTCCAGTAGATCGAAAATCTTCGGCGTCAACACATAGCGTCCAACCACCGCTAATGTAGAAGGTGCATCTTGCGGTTTTGGTTTCTCGACAATACTTTTAACTTCTGCAGCATCGCCTTGAATGCCGCCTGTATCGACAATGCCGTAACTGCCGGTCTCGTTCGGCAACACATCTTCAACACCAAGAATGGAACTGCCGGTTTTGTCGTAAAGTGCTGCCATTTGCTGCATGACGGGAATACTGCCATCGACCAGATCATCTGCCAGAATGACGGCAAACGGCTCATCTCCAACCACCGGCTTGGCGCACAATACTGCATGCCCCAAGCCCAGCGCTTCTGGCTGGCGAATGTAGATGCAGGAAACGCCTTTTGGCAGAATCTTGCGTATCGCTTCCAGCGTATTTACTTTGCCGCTTGCTTCCAGCTTGGCCTCAAGCTCGAAGGAAGTATCGAAATGATCCGGGATCGAACGTTTATTGCGGCCCGTCACGAAGATCAACTCAGTCACGCCGGCTGCGATCGCTTCTTCTACGGCATATTGAATCAATGGAATATCGACGATAGGCAACATCTCTTTCGGGCTGGCCTTGGTCGCTGGCAGAAAACGTGTACCCAGACCGGCAACAGGAAAAACAGCTTTTGTAATCTTTTTCAAAACGTTAATCACCTTCATGAAAAGTTGATCATAGCAAGGCTAGTGCGGAGTTTCCCGACACTCGCTTCTGCATTGATTATTTTATTTATTGGTTTGATGCACAAGCCCATGGGCTTTTACGTTTATCCTGGTTAATGATAACAAAACCAAGGCGCTAACTGCCAAGTCTTGCTCTACCAGAATGAGCAAGACTTACTGGCGTATCATAAGGCTTAAATCATCATGAAAACATGCCATGCTGCTGCTTGTCTTTCAGCACTTCATCCACCAAAGCTACGCCTATCTTCTGCTTACCTGAAGAGAACCCATAAACCAGCGCAGTATCGCAAAGGATATTGATGCTGCGCGGTGCGCCTTTAGTGGCCGCTGCGATTTTCTTGCAGGCGGCAAGCGTGAATAACGGCTTATCCCTACCGGCCACCTGTAATCGATGGTCGATATATCTCCTGACCTCTGGCGGCTGCAAAAATGGAATAAAGAAATCCACGGCAACACGTTGATAGAACTGGTGCAGTTCAGGCCTCTCCAGCAGATTCCGCAATTCAGGCTGCCCAACCAGAATGACCTGCAGCAACTGATCCTTGTCGACATTGATGTTGGAAAGCATTCTCAGACCTTCCAGGGCGCTTGGTTTCAAGTTTTGCGCTTCATCGATGATCAGCAGCACACGTTTCCCTGCTGCGTAACTGGAGATCAAAAACTGCTGGAAAGCATCGAACTGTGCAATTTGCGACATGCCATCATACTGCTGCCCGAAGGCAAGCATGATCCAGCCCAGCATGTCATCGATATTCTGATGCGTGTTATAGACGATGCCCACATGGACGTCACCATCCAGATTATTCAGCAAATGCCTGATCAATGTAGTCTTTCCCGCGCCGATCTCGCCGCTGATCACAGCAAAACCTGCCCGGTTCTGGATACTGTATTCAAGCATGGCATAAGCCATCATGTGTTTGGGGCCAAAGAAAAGAAACTCCGGATCCGGTTGTATTGAGAACGGTTTTTCTTTGAGTCCGTAAAAGGCTTCGTACATGTTTACAATACCTTGCTTGAATTTATCTGGTTTTCAGTAATTTTCTTGACTATCAATTGATGCCTAAATTGTTAAGCTATTAATTACTCATCATAATTAAATCACACTTACACGTAATTCACTTATTCAGATCAGCAACGGCAACAACTTGTATTTGTATTAAAGGGCCGTACGTCGATAACTTTGCTGACCCGATCTTCCCACAGAGAATGATCCTTCACATGAGATACGGCCGCACTACCTAGCATGTTCACACACATGCGGCTTATCTTATCAAATACGCCATGCCGCAGGTTACAAGTAATTTTTTAATTGCAGGGTTACATCTGACAACATTGATTGTTTCCCCTTTTTGGTCCAACTGTTTCTTGAGCATCAATATTAAACCCAGAAAGCCTGGGGAAAGATAATCCGTCTGCGAGAGATCCAGCTCAACAGGCTTGCCTGCAAGGCTTGCGGCTCTCAGCTTGTCCCGAATCCCTGCGTCTACCGGGTCCAGGATTACCCCTGAAACCCGTAGGATAGAAATATCGCCCTCATTATCCAGAGCCAGCCCACTTTTCCCTGCTGCACGACTGAGGTGTTTTGCATTAATGGCCAGCCACAGGCGGTGGGGCAATATCCGCGTAAGAATCAATCGCAAAAAAAACAGACCGTCGCCCCAATAACGCTTCCAGAGATTGGGCTCCTCCTTGATACGCCACAGCCACTCCAGGCCGATGTTCTGCACCCATATAGGCGCACGCTTCAATCGGTCGGCCTCGAAATTGACGACAGCCCCCAAATGACTGACCAGCGGCGGTTTCAGCAGAGGCAGATTCTTCATGATCCAGGACTGGCCTTTCTTCGCTCCCAGGGCAACCACCAGGAAATCCGCTTTGCTTGCATTGATCGCATCAATAATGGCAGGGCTGCTCATTTCGTCCAGCGTACCAAAACCAGGCGAATAGTAGCCGACACATTCGACACCGCCAGCAGATTCGTTGATTCTCTTGCTTGCCGCTTCAGCGACGCCGTCCGGACCGCCGAAAAAATATGCAGTTATTTTTCTGCGCGGCTCCTTGCGGAACGCCTCAAAGAGCGAAGATCCGGCCACGCGCTCACGGATTGGTATCCTGAGCAATTTCGCCAGCCAGACAACAGGCATGCCATCGGCGATTACCAGGTCGCTGGCAATCACCGATTGCCGGAATGCGGCATCTTGCTGTGACAACGCAAGAAAATTAAGATTAGGCGTAGTGAGGAAACACTTGGTTTCCTGCAATATCGCATTGCGCATACGGGCCATCGTCTGCTCCATATTGACTGCATCGAACGGCAGTCCGGCAATGCAATACACTTCGCGGTCGAAATCATCCATCTTGATGCCTAGTCTCTTTCCGTTCTGTTCCAGGTCTTCTGGCGTTTGAACAGGAACCTGAAGTAATGGGGAATCTTGGAAAATACGTAGATCGGAATAAACAGGAAGGTCGTCAGTGAGATGATTTTTCTTCCCCATCCCCACCAGGCTGCCACGACTGAAATTCCGAGTATCAATGCTGCGCACAGCACGATCTTCAATGGCAATGCCGACGCCCCGAAGCCCATCGCAGCCGCACTGACGGCCAGGCCGCTCACGATCATCGCCACCAGCAGCGCCAGAGGCGGAATGCCGAGGTCAAGCGCCATTGCCACCAGATCTTTTCTGCCAGCAATCAATCCTTGCACAAGAAGCTTGGGAGATTCTGACAGTATCATTGCCAGATGCCCATGTTCCCAGCGCGCACGCTGGCCTGACTGCACATCCGCAGACATGGGAAAATAACTGGTGACCAGTGCGTCATCATAGAACATCGGCGCCTTGCCGATCCTGGCCAGGTCAATACCAAGTTTCATGTCCTCGACGATATTGCCGTTGGCAAGGTTGATGCCGGTGATGGCATTCCATGGAAAGGCCATCCCGGTGCCCATCAGCTGGCATGGCAGGTTCAATCGGGCAAAACCGGATGGCCGCACCCGGTTCTTCACAATCCAGGCAAATTCGGCCACCTTGCTTTTCAATCCGGGATCGGCATCTGGTGCCTGCATCAGGTACAAGGCCTGCGTGGGCCTATCATGATAATGCGCATGGGCGACGAGTTTCTCCAGCGCGCGTTCTCCAACGAGACAGTCGGCATCGACGATCACCAGGATATCGGGAGGATTCTCCGACAGATGGCGAATGCCGAAATCCAGGGCAAAACCCTTCCCTCGATTAGTGCTGTCGTTACGTTCAATGACCTCAGCCCCATTCTGGGCCGCAATGCTGGCGGTATCATCAGAACAGTTATCGGCAACGACCAACAGACGATCGCCAGACTTCAACTGCGGATGCAGGGAATCCAGCGTGGCAACAATACCGGATGACTCGTTGTGCGCCGGGATCAGCACGGCCACCCTGCAATCGGCTGCCGCAACCGGCGCGGCCTTCCTGCCGGGAAGGAAGGCCAACAACACCTGCAACCCGAATACCAGCGTCGGGATCAGCAGCATGAAGGCAAATACGGCCAAAAGCGCTTCCAGGAATATCATCCGGCATGCTCGCGGAACAAAGCGGCCAGCTTGCCAGCTTCCGTATCGATATCATGGCGCTGCCTGACACGCATATAGGCGGCATCACCCATGTTCTGCAGCCCGTTCACAGGCATTGCCAGCAGCGCCTGCATCGCATCTGCCAACTCCGTCACTGCGCCTGCAGGCACCAGCCATCCGTTCTGACCGGGAATGACCAGTTCAGGAATCCCGGCCACGTAGGTACTGATAACAGACCTTCTGAGTGCCATTGCTTCCATGATGACCACCGGCAAACCCTCAGCGAAACTCGGCAGGACAAGCGCCCTCGCATCCAGCACCCGTTCGCGCACTTCGTCGCTGCTGATCCAGCCGGTAATACTGACATGGTCTGTCAGTCCGTACTGCGTAATCATCTGTTCGATTTCAGGGCGCATTTCACCATCGCCGGCCAGTACAAGCTCGAAGGAAACACCACGCTCGTTGAGCTCGCGGCAAGCTTCCAGCAGTAGCAACTGCCCTTTCTGCTCGCATAATCTGCCGACACAGATCAAACGTCCGGTATCCGGCATATCAATGGGCGGAATATCGTAAAAAGCCTGCTCGATACCGCAATGGACGATCCTGATCTTGTGCCATTGATCATGGGCGATCCAGCGGAACAACTGGCTGCGGCCATACGAGCTAATAGCAACGACAAAGGATGCATGCCGGATTTTTTCCGACAGCTTGAGCAACTGCGGTTTGTCGAACTCCTCCGGCCCATGTACGGTAAAACTGTATCCTGGACCACCCAGCGCATGCGCCAGCAAAACAACCTCGGTGGAATTGCTGCCGAAATGGGCGTGTACATGCTGTGCGCCGAATGACTTCATCCACCAGTATGCCTGGCAGGCTTCAACCAGGTAAATCAGATGATAAGGAAGCGGTCTTTCTGCCTTGCAGCCAAGCTTGCATGCCAGCCTGAGTGCAGAGAACAGGCGTAACGGCCTTAAGACCAGTGTTTTGATCAGGTAGAAAGAAAGCCTCATACCATCCATCAATACAAACCGGGTTTTTGTCCGCTCCCGCAAATCCTCCTCATCGACCAGGTCTCCTTCCCATCCACGCAATGCAATACGCTGGATGCTGAAGCCCTGACGCTCAAGGGCAAGGATTTCACGCCTGATGAAGCTATGGCTGACCTTGGGATACTGATTGATAAAGTAGGCTATCCGCATTGACTCGCACTCAAATCATGGCATTTTAGTAAGTTAAGGGGATGTGAATTGTAAAAGGCAGGATCAGCGGCCGTATTTGTCTTCGAATCTGACAATATCGTCCTCGCCAAGGTAGCCGCCTGATTGCACTTCGATCAGTTCCAACGGCACCTTTCCTGGATTTTCCAGTGAATGAATCTGGCCAATTGGAATGAATGTGGATTCGTTTTCAGTAACGAAATAAGTCTTGTCATTGTTGAACACCTTGGCGGTACCGCTGACTACCACCCAGTGTTCCGCGCGGTGATGATGCATCTGTACCGAAAGCTTGCCTCCAGGTTTCACGGTAATGCGTTTCACCTGATAGCGCTCACCATGGTCGATCGAATCGTACATGCCCCAGGGCCGGTAAACCTCTCGGTGGCTGACATATTCGCTACGCCCCTGCTCCTTGATCATAGCCACCACCTCCTTCACGGATTGCACCATGTCTTTGTGCGCGACCAGAACCGCATCCTTGGTCTCCACGATCACCAGATCATCGACCCCCACCGTAGCCACCAGGCGATGTTCTGAATGGATCAAGCTATTACTGGTAGAAACCGTCAGCACATCACCGTGAATTGCGTTACCGTCCTGGTTTTTCTCACTGACATCCCACAAGGCGGACCAGGAACCGATATCGCTCCACTCCGCGTCCATGGGCACCATCACTGCACTATCGGTTTTTTCCATGATTGCGTAGTCGATAGACTCGCTCGGGCAGGCAACAAAGGACTCCCTATCGACCCGGATGAAGTCCAGATCATGCTTGGCCTTTCCAATCGCTTCGCGACAAGCGGCCAGCATCTCCGGCTGCAAGGTTTCCAGGGCTTTCAAATAAACGCTGGCACGGAACATGAACATGCCGCTGTTCCAGAAATAATCGCCTGATGCGATATAGCTGCTTGCGGTTTCCATGTCAGGCTTTTCGACGAATCTTGCCACGCTGAATCCGTGCCCAAGGCTATCCCCACGCTGGATATAACCGTAACCCGTCTCGGGCGCATCCGGCACAATACCGAAGGTAACCAGTTTCCCGGCACTTGCAATCGGTAAAGCCTGCAAGATACTGTCACGAAAAGCAGCAACATTCCTGATTAAGTGATCCGCAGCCAGTACCAGCAGGACAGGATCCTCTCCGCCCCGCATCGCCTGCAATGCAGCCAATGCGATGGCCGGCGCCGTGTTGCGGCCTTCCGGCTCCAGCAAAATGGAAGCGTCTGTAAGATCAAGCTGGCGCAGCTGTTCCGCCACCAGAAATCGATGTTCCTCATTACAGATGATGCAAGGAGGCGCATGTTCGATGCCTTCCAGCCTCTGAATCGTTGCCTGCAGCATGGTCATATCGCCATTCAGCCTCAGGAACTGCTTGGGATTCAACTGTCGGGACAATGGCCACAAGCGCGTGCCGTAACCGCCCGCCATAATTACCGGCTGTATCATGATCAAATGCCCATCCACTTGCGCTCCGTCATTTTTTATCTTCGTGCTATTTTCAAACATCATCCATGATTCAGTCTATAGCCTGATCGGCTACTTGTGGTCTCCCACTGGAATACTACCGCATCCCAATGTAGTATTGATACTGATGATAATTAAGCCAGTGCCGGCATTGCTACGCATCAGGCTGCCGTTTTGTCCATGCTTACCAATCAGACATGATGGACCAGCCTGACAAACGTTCTGAGTTTTTCGATTTCTTGCACCTTGGTTGCTTCAACCTAGAATTCTGGCAGGAATTCCAACTGCGCTTTTTCCTGCAGGGACATCATGCAATACGACAGCATTTGCACCTATACATGCATGATCACCGATTGTCAGGTTACCCAGTATTTTTGCCCCCGCGCCAACATCCACATGCGCTCCGAGGACCGGAGGACCGAGACCGGACCGCGTGCCGATTGTAACTTGCTGAAATATCAAACAGTTGGGGCCAATGGTTGTGTCCGGATGTATCACAATGCCATTCGGGTGCGGCAACAATAGACCGCCTCCGATCCGGGTATTCAGCGGGATATCGGCACCACAGATAACACTCCAGAACAGATGCCGCACAACAGCAAGCCTTTTCAGAAGCACTCGTCTGACCGGGTTGGATGAATGCATGTTGCGCTGGTAACTACGAATGCTGCATAGCAACGAGCGACCGGGATCCCACGAAAAAAAAGCTTTGCGTTCACGCTGCCAGTCAGCCTGGAGCAGCGCTTCCTGATTATGATGAACATCATTACCGGTATTACTCAAGTATTCTCCAGCCGGGCGACGCTAATTTGAAATTATTCGCTTCAAACAAATTCACAATAGGCTACCGCCATTAACACCGAAGCCGGAACCAGCCATTTTTTCCTTGAAGCTGGGTTCTGATCTGCCGATTTGACAGCAAATGTCGTTGAAACAACAGATCTGACTTGCTTGTAATGAGGCGGCTTGATCAAGCTGGAAGCAATCCGGTAGTGTCCGTCATGTCCTTCCTCATACTGCCTGGGAGTAGAATTGTGCAACGCAATTACACCACCTTTTCTGACAAAAGGCATCCAAGCCTCATAAGCCTTCATTGCCCCTTCACGGGACTGGTCGCCGTCCAGAAACAGCATGTCGATCGGTTCATGCCAATCCTTGACAGCGGTTTCCGCTGTGCCTACATGCACTTCTACCCAATCCTGCAAGCCTGCACGCCCGATATTATCGTCAAACCGCTCGCGTAGCGTCCTAGCCTCGGCATTCATGATTTCATCATAAACCGGCACTGAAAAATCATCGCCGGAAGCATCAAACGGATCGATGCAATGTACCTTGCCGCTGCCTTTCAATTTTCGTGCACCGGCCATCACAATCGCGGATTTACCAAGGAACGAGCCAATTTCAACAATCGTGGCATTTTCCGGTAAATCGTAAGCCCGTTGCGCCAGTGCGACCCGCTCCTGGATATTCACCCAGCCGTCGATGTGCTCCGAAGCCTGCAGGTAATAACTAAACCTGCCTAACTTGTATTCCAGATAATACAGCCTGCTACGCATCCACCATTCATGTAACCTGTTCAAACAATTCAACACAACATTCCACAACACTAAAAAAAACTGCATGCCTTCACCTTTCCTGAACAACAAATGCGATACTTAATATCCAATCAATTTTCCTGAATATCCTCTGCAGAGAGGATAGCAGAACTTCAACAAGCCCTAGCATCTCTGTGAATTTTCCCAGTATCGGGTAGCTTGGCTACAGTCAAGGACTGCGGACACCTTCCCGCCTCAGTCACACACCTATCCGGGGTATAAAACCAGCATCAAAGGAACGCGAAGATTTCCATGAGAAGAAACGCTTATGTTTTCTGGACCAGTCTGCCCGGCTTACGAAAATGCCAGTGCAGTCTTTATTCACTTGCCCTACGTGTCATGCCCAAACAGCCTATTTATACTCAATCAATCTCACTTGCTTTCTTGTCAGAAGACTCCAGATGAATTTGATCTGGCCGCAGGCTTCGGCGAACTTACCCAACATATTGAACGTAATAAAAGCCCAACTGGCATTCTGGTTACGAAGTGTATAGCGCATCTTCAACATCTGCAGCACATAGACCAGCAATACCATCCATCCTACCAATGGATTGGCCAATGTCAGCAGAACGGCAATCAGCGGGATAACGAATCCCCAGAGCCATGCACGCGCGGATTCTTTGACCCAATGCCGTTCAGGAGTGTTGCCGTATAGCCAGGCACCTTCTGCATAGGCATGACCAGCCCGCACCGAACGCTGCCACCATTGCGAGAACCGTGTGATGGCAGCATCATGCATCGTCATCTCATGATCGATACGCCAAATCTTCCAGCCTGCAAACCTGAGTCGCAAGCAAAGCTCCGGTTCTTCGCCTGCAATCAGGTGTTCGCGATAACCGCCTATCTCCATGAACTGCTTGGCGCGCATCATTGCATCACCGCCACAAGCTTTGGTTTCGCCTACAGGTGTATCCCATTCACGATCGCACAGGTTGTTATAAATCGTGCTTTCCGGGTACTTCTCACGGCGACGGCCGCAAACCACGGCGACCTTGGGATTTGCATCGAGAAAGTCGGCTGCCGCAATGATCCAGCCGGTAGATATTTCACAATCGCCGTCAACAAACTGTACGTAATCGACATCGGGATACAAAGAGATCAGGCGCATAAAACCTGCATTCCTGGCACGCGCTGCGGTGAATGGAATACTGGTATCGAGTGCTACCAATTCCACTCCCATCGCCTGCGCAGTGCTCTGGGATGAATCGGATGATCCCGAATCGACATAGACCAGCCGATTGGTATCAGGCTGCAGCGACCGGAAGCAACGTACAAGACGCTCCCCCTCATTTCTGCCGATAATGACAACACCCACACGGGTAGAGAAATCTTCTTTAATCTTCATTTTCATGGTCCTTCTTACACTTCACTACTGCCGGCACACCAACAGCGACTGCATTATCCGGAATATCAGTGATGACAACGGCATTGGCGCCTATCCGCACGTTGTTGCCGATAGTGATCTTCCCCAGGATCTTTGCCCCTGCGCCGATATCCACGTTGTCACCGATGACCGGAGCCCCGATATCTTCTATATTCTTCAAACCGACTACTACACCGTTACGAATCCTGCAGTTATCGCCGAATCTGGCATAACCGCTGATGATGATTCCGCCAAAATGGTCGATGACGAAATGCTTGCCCACCTCTGTTTCACAAGGCAGTTCAATGCCGGTGATGATTTGCATGAACTTGAACAGCACCTTGTAGATCAACGAAAACACCTTACGCAGCAATGCCGGGCGCACCGTGTAGCGCCAACGCCCGAAACGGTATACCAGCATCACCCAAAGGCCCTGGGCACCCCAATCCCCCTGATAGGTTTGAATATCGCTGCGGATATGCTCAAACATTGGTAGCCTTCACTTGCTCATCCAATCCGTGCGCCTTGTTCAGCAGCATCGCAATTACACTTGCAGAAAAGATGCCAATAAAAGGATTCACAGGCAGGTGATATCTATCCTGCCCTGCTGTGAGGGTGGGAGTCAGCCCAAAAAGGCCTGGAACAGCCCCAGGCGGGGAAAAGATAGAGGGCTGCTTTTGACGCAGCATGTAACTGTCATCAGATTCCGGATTGCTGCCCGTCCACAAATTGGCTCTGTTATTGGCGACAATCAGAACAAAAGCGTCGAAATGCCGACAGCGCCTGTACACCCAGGGCAAGAAAATCACGGCGCTGACCAGAGCAGTCAGCAAGAAGGTTTTCATCATGCTGTAAAAGCCACGTTGTTCAAGCCATTCGAGCGTAGGCAGGGCAAAAAGCGAAATGACGATAGGCCGGATGTAACAAGCCCGGCAGCGGCGCTGGCAAAGTACAGTCTCAAACCATCGATAACAGAAAGGTTGGTGGATATTGCGCGGAGTACAGAAAGATTAGAACCGTTTTGCAGGGCTATCATTTCCCCTGCCTTAAGGGCGGTTTGCGCAGAAGAAGATAGCGGCACGCTACGTACTACCAGTAGAAATACGTATCTGCTCAATTGATTTGTGCTCCCCGATAAGCCAAACCGACCGTATAACGATCGATACTAAATGCAGCAGTAGTTAAATTTTTCTTTTATTTCAACGGGTGGGTTGTGCTCCCATCTTCGTCTTAAAAAAGAGGCCCCATAATAATAAGCTATGCCTGAAATGAAGAAAGTACCCATTCGGGTCCTTTAATTTCAGGAAATCCTTGGTTAGGCGAATCATGTCTGCCAAAGTTGTCAGGAATACATTCAGCAAGACATATGCCAAACCATAGTTTTTACGGAAATAAAGCAGTTCACTTTCTATTTGCAAGGGTTTTAACTGCCTCCCTGTCGACAATTTTCCGTCTGACTTTGCACTCTGCCCACCCAGATGCACAACGGGCTCGGGAAAGTAAGTCACCTGCCACCCCGCCTTTTTTGTCGCAAAACAATGATCTACTTCTTCGCAATACATGAAGTAACGGGGATCAAACAGCCCCACCCTGTCTATCACTTCCTTGCGTATCAGGTAATAGCACCCCGGTACCCAGTCACAATTCCTGGCACTGTCATGATCCCAATCCATATCATCCACCATGCGCACCTGACCAAAATGCCGGTATAAACCGGTCACATGCAGGAACTGCTTCCAAGGCGTGGGGAAATAACGGCAGGAGGGTTGCAATGAACCATCTTCTCCTATCAGTTTTGCTCCCAGAATCCCACACTCGGGATGTGCATCCATGTAGGCCACAGTTTTCGCAATCGTATCTGGCGCCACGTAGGCATCCGTATTCAACAGCAGAACATAGCGGCCATGGATCAACGGCAATGCCTGGTTATTGGCTCGACCGAAACCGACATTCACTTTGTTTTCAATTAAGGGGATTTCAGGAAATTCCGCTTTCAGCATCGCAACCGAATCATCGCGCGATGCATTATCCACCACAATAATTTCCATTTTGAGGTCGTGATCGGATGCAAGCAGACGCTTCAGAGATTCCCGGGTAATCTCTTTCGTGTTGTAACTGACATAAATAACGGAAATATCCACAGAGGTCCTATAATCAAAAAATAATTAACAAGCAAAATGCGTGATCTTCTAAGTCCAGCCTGCTTTTTGACGCTCGCAAGCCCGCATCAGTGCTTGCTCAAACAAGGTGACGGATTCCTGCCATGAACTGTGCTCAACAGTCCTGTACGCATTGAGAGAGAAACTTTCCCACTCGGTTGCACTTGCACTCAGTATCTTCCCGGCACCTGCCGCCAATTCATCGATATCATCGATCCCGCAAATAAAACCGTTGTGCCCATCTGTAATCGCCTCGGCTGGCCAACCCGTTCTGGTTGAAACCACCGGCGTACGACATGCCATGGCCTCCATGGCAGGGAGATTGAATCCCTCGCTGCGGCTTGCAGTAATCCACACATCGCATTGCGCATATAGATCCCGGATATTCTCCTGCAAAGGTGAATAATGGAATTCTATTTGCTCATCCCAGTATGCAACGCCATCCGGTATCGCACTGCCGAAACTGATGATCCGCAGGTCGGGAATAACGACCTTCAGCTTTGCAATAACCTGCAAAGTAATATCGACGCCCTTGAAATCAGCATAGGAAAATAAGAATCCTGCTGTCGGCCTGGTCTGTTTCGTTCTTGATGGCGCATGAAACTGCAGCTTATCTACACTGTTAGGCACCAGGTCAACATCAGCATCGCCGTATTCATCTCGCATCACATCCTGCAACCATTTTGCGATAACGATTTTATGCAACGGCAACCTGTAGGTCGCCCTGCATCTTTCGTACGGCAGATAATCGAACACCTCATGATGCTGGACGAAATATACTTTCGCCCCTTTTTCAGGCCCCAGGGCATTCAGCCATTCTGCAGTTTCCCACCAGGTGGCAATCGCAACATCGGCATCAGGAACATCCTGATCCGTAATGGGACGAAAGGTCTCAAGAACATGATGATCCAATCCCGAGCCATCAAGATGGGAACCTTGCTGCTCGTGCTTGGGCCACCCACGCCCGCGTAGCCATGCCTTGAGCTTTTCCGTAAAAGTTGGAACACTGGCAGGCGGCGAGATCAATGTGACCTGATGCCCCCTATCTGCCAGAATCCTGGCATAAATCACAACCACCTTGATGCCGCCAGACATGTTCACTGTCGGCAATAAAAACGATATTCGCATCAAACACTTTCCAGGTAATTGCCGGCGAGCCATCCTATAACGCCGGATGGCATATCCGGGCCGCCAATGTCAGGCCGTAAAGGTATTGACTGCCGCAACCACCTGAGCAACATCTTCATCACTCATTTGCGGATGGCATGGCAAAGACAAACATATATCTGCATGCCGCTCACTATTCAACAGGCCGTTCGGATCTCTTGCCAGATCCCTGCATGATTCCTGATGATGAATCGGTATCGGATAATGAATCAGGCTTTGGACACCAGCGTTGAGCAGGTGCTTCTGCAACGCATCGCGCTGATTGCAAGTGACGGCAAACAAATGATAGACGTGTGCGAGAGAGTCCTGCGGCACCGGCAATAGATTGACGAGCGGATTCTGAATTCCGGCGCGATAAGCCAAGGCAATTTGCTGCCTGCGCTTCGTAAACTCAGGCAGCCACTTCAGCCGCTCGGAAAGCATCGCAGCATGAATTTCATCCAGGCGGCTGTTCATGCCGATTTCGGGATGGTGATAACGCACGCTCTGGCCATAATTACGGAGACGGCCAGCCTTCTCGGCTATCAGTTGATCATGCGTCACCAGCAATCCACCATCGCCAGGCGTGCCGAGATTCTTGGTCGGATAAAAACTGAAGGCACCAGCCTTGCCGAAGGTACCAGCTAATTTCCCCTGCCAACTGGCCAGGTGTGCTTGCGCGCAATCCTCGACCAGGAAAATATTTCTGGTTTCGCAGAAATCCGTCCAGGCCTGCATATTGCGTACTTCACCGTAGAGATGAACCAGCACGACAGCTTTGGTATATGGGGTAATACAGCGCTCAACGCTTTCCATGGAAAGCAGTGCAGTATCCGCCTCTATATCAGCCAGCACAGGAGTCGCTCCCGCGCGCAAGATGGCAAGTACCGTCGCAAAAGCCGTCATGGGCGTTGTGATCACCTCATCGCCAGGCCCGATATCCAGGGCGCGCAACGCAATCTCGATCGCATCCATGCCATTGCCCACGCCGACTGCGTAATCAATCCCGCATATATCTGCCCATTCACGCTCGAACGCCTCGCCCTCCTTGCCCAGCACATACCAGCCGGATTCCAGTACCCGCCGGGTTGCCGACAGCATGGCCTCACGCAGTGCCTGCGGTTCGGCCTTAAAATCATTCATTAGTATCAATTTCTGTATCCCAGTAGTGTTGATAGTTCGATTTATAATATTCGATGGTCTTCTGCAGGCCCTGCTGCAGCCCAACCTTCGGCGACCAGCCCAATTCTTTTTCTATCAGTGAAAAATCACTGTAATAATCCCCGATATCGATTGCCTTGCGTTCAGGAGGGAAAGGAATCAGGTCATATTCTCCACCATAACCAAGGTTCACCATCATCTCTGCAAGACTCTCCAAACTGACCACTTCACGGCTGCCTAGATTGTAAACCTTGCCATTCGCCGTATCGCTGGCCGCCGCCATCAGCAGCGCATCGACACAGTCATCCATATAATTGAAATCCCGAAGCTGTTTGCCGTCCCCGAACACCTTGATCGGTTTTCCTTCTAGCAACAACCGTACCCAGATACCGAGAAAAGTCTGTCGTGCATCCTTGACCCGCATGCCGGGTCCATAAGTATTGGTCAATCTGAGTGCGCAAGCCTTGATGCCATAAACATTGTTATACAGGAGGTGATACCACTCTCCGGCCAGCTTATTGATGCCATTGACATCTACGGGACGGATGGGATGGGACTCATTGACTGGCAGATAATCGGGTTTGCCATAGAGTTGGCGGGTACTGGCAAAAACCAGTTTGATGTCAGGATTGAACTTGCGGCAGGCCTCAAGAATGGAAAGCTGGGCTGCTGCGTTGATTTCCAGGTCGGTTTGCGGATTCAGCATTGAATCCATATGACTGGTCTGACCGGCAAGATTGAAAAGAAAATCCTTACCCTGAACAAAATGTTCCATTGCATAGGGATCGCGCACATCGCTGATATTGCAATCGACCTGGTCGCGAATATCCTGAATATTAAACAGGTTGCCGCCGTAGGTCGGAATCAGGCTGTCCACCAGGGTCACCTTCGCGCCATATCCGACCAGTGCTCTTGCCAGATTTGAACCGATAAACCCTAGTCCGCCTGTAATCAGTATGTTCTTTCCAGCAAAGTTTCCTGTCTGCAATGTTGTTCCCGAATGATGAGTGTTAAGAAAAAGTTGATGAATACTCTACAAACAAATACGTCGAGTTTTTATCGCCCTCTCAGCGCGCATACCAGCAGCTTGATGTTATCAAAATTCAGCGGATGTTTTTTTATGGCTTCCCATGCGTGTTTTTTGGCGGTTGCAATATTCCCGCCGGACAATGCCCACCATGCCCATTTGCGATGAACTTCGGAAACGGTAGGCTTGGCAACCTCAGGTAGCGACGTCCGCCATGATGCATCCTCCGGCAAACCTCTTCTACGTTTTGCATCGGTTATAGATGCGTATGTTGAAGCCAATTGCTTATCTCTCCCTGCATAACCCATGCTCTTGAGATGCTGCCTGTAATCAACCAGAACCTCCGGCAAACATGAGAGCCTTCCCTGCTCGGCCATTCTGAGCCATAGATCAAGGTCCTCGGCATATTCATAGTCGGAACGATAAGCGCCGACGGATAGCACTGCATTTTTACGCATTGCAATCGTAGGGTCAAAAATATACGATCCCTCGCCACTCATATTTCCACGATCAATATCTTCATGAGCATATCTTTCCCCCATCTCCATGATAGGGAGACCTTCAGAATCAATTAACTGCACTCTTGTTGCCAATACAATGCATTCCGGGTGGCTCTCAAGATAGCGCATCTGCTTTTCCATGCGCAGTGGACGACTGATGTCATCCTGGTCCATCTTGAAAATGATCTCTGCCGAGGCAAGCTTGATGCCTTCGTTCTGCGTAGCGACAAGCCCCTTGTTCGGCCAGGAAAATACTTTGCAACGCTCATCTATCTTAGCGTAATGTTGGAGACGTTCTAATGACCCGTCTGTACTACCGTCATTCAGGAGCAGTAGCTCAAAATCAGTAAAAGTCTGTGACAGTATGGACTCAATTGCTGCATCCAGATACTTCCCCGCATTATAGATCGGCATAATGACACTTGCTGCCGGTTTACTACTTTCTGCCATGATGTGGTTCTCTTTTCAGCTTATGCCACGATAATCAGCAAGCGTCAGGCTTCCGAAAAGCCGGACATTTCATATCATTTTATTTTTTGCTATCGGCGAAAGAATGATTGATAGCTTTTTTTGAAACATGGCCCGATTGTAAAACACATCAGGGGAATCGCATACCCCGGATGTGCTTTGCAGTCATCCCGGTTAAATGTTGATAAGTTGCAGCATCAAGCTCCCCATCCGACATAGTGAAAGCAATACACCACAGCCAGGCCCATCAGGTAACCCACCGGCAATAACGGTAACACAAGCAGTTCTTTCTTCATGTCAAACAAACCATACTTGATCTTATACGCAATCGTCAGCGGGATAGTTGCAATCCCGCCAGCACCAACCACCCATAATGCCGCGTTTACGCCGTAAAAATGATTAGCAACCGGCAGCAGTCCATAAAGCACAAGCAGATGAACAATCATCAATGGTGCCAGCAATTTCGGTTTGCCCATGGCAATAAAACATTGTCCGGTTACTTCATACCTGACCACGAAAAGGCCAACAGCCAAAATCTGCAGCATGGTGCCGGCCGTAGCGTAGCGCGTATCATAAAGAACATCGATAATCAGGTTGGCGGTTGCAAACAGAAAACCGAGTGCGAGAATCAGCACGGCATCCACAGGCAGCCGAAACTTGTAATAAGTCTCCTTCAGTTGTTCCGGCTGGTCGCGGGCTACTTCGCTGAGAGCAGGAAATACGACACTGCTGGTTATCTTGCTCACCATGTCCTTCATCGCCGCAAAAATAAAATAAGCAATGGAATAAAAACCGAGCATGGCAGCATCCATGATGCCTCCAAGCATCAACCTGTCTCCGCTACTGGATAAAAAGCCGAGTATCGAAGTAACGAACACCCATTTGCCGAAATTGAAGATTTCATGAAAATCATCCCAATTCCAGTGCAGTTTGTTCTGAATTCCAGGCAGACTGGTATGCGTCAAAACGGTTTTGATCACGACCCCCGTCATCGAACCCGCAACCAATGCCCATATGGAACGATCCAGCAAAGCCCATACCATCATGAAAACGATGCCAAGGAACTGACTTACGATATCGATCAATGTGGCGCGCTTGATGGCAAGGTTGCGGCTGGCTGTTGCCAGGTTGGTGGATTCAAAACCGCTGATGATCGCATTAAAAGACAAGACGGCAATGACCAGGGGCAGCACGGGTTCGGCATAGGCACTACCCTGGGGCCACCACCCCGCCAGATTGACGCCATACAGCACCCCGCTGAGCAGCATTGCCAGTAACCAGATGACGACACCACGGATAATCTGGATTGTCCAGATCGTATTGAGGAAGGATTCGACATGGCCTCGATGGCTTTGGACGACATTCTGGCGGAGCCCCACATCGGAAAATAGATGCAATCCGAAAATAAAAACATTGGCCAGCGCCATCACACCAAACATCTCGGGAACCAGCAACCGCGTCATGATCAGGTTGCTTGCCAAGCGCAACACCTGGCTGCCGGTATGCCCGCTTATTGTCCAGATGCCGGCATCAATTGAACGCTTTTTTAGGGTTTTTCGTTGCGGAATGATGATTCCAATCTATGTCGCCAGTTGCTATCAGCAATGCCTTGCTGTTTTTTTATAGTAGTAAACGGTATCTGTTCCAAGCATATTGCAAATCATGAAGAAAGCTTGATTGTCCTGTACATTTATAAATACAGGTGTATGCCCGCAGTAAATTCATTATCTAACATAGAGCCATGAATCATATTCATGGCTATGCAACTTCTTCAAGTTGCACTTGGGTTCTTTTCGCTGCAATATTTTCTTCAAAAATTTCCAGCACTCTATCCACCTTTGCGTCCCAATCCAGATAATTGGTTTTTACTCTCACTTTACTGCCTTCACCGAGCTTCTGTCTCAACTCCGGTGAATTGGAAAGCTTGACCATAGCATCGGCTAAGCCTTGTACGAATTGCTCATGGGTCTTCACATCCACCACAACACCGCAGGTATTGTCCGCATACTGCCCAGGACCGGCCCAATTGGCTGCAATCACAGGCAAACCTATCGCCATTGCCTCCAGCATTGCACAGCCTCCGCAATCCCGGATGGCGGGCACCATATAGATATCACACTCGCGAATTAACCGTTCGGCATCAATAAGTGGCAACCATCCGTGAAAATTGACCCTGCCCTCCAGTCCCAGTTGGCTGACCTGCTGCCTTGTCGCCTCATAAAGCTCGCCGTCTCCAATCAGTTCCAACACTGCATTCGTCTTTTTCGCCACATGCTCAAAAGCCTCCACCAGATATGGGATGCCTTTCTGGTCGACAAACCTTGCCATATAGACAATGCGTACAGGTTTTTCTGATGCTGGCAGCGATGGTCTTGGCTGCCAGATACGCAAATCCACACCGCTTTCCACAATTTCGTAAACGTTTCCCCGGCAGCCGCTGGGCAGGCTATTTTTTGTTCTGGGATTGGCAACAAGCAGGATATCAGCATGCAATTTACCTGGGATAAGCCGATTCAGGAGATTGGCTGCCAGCCTGCCGATTCTACTCGATAATCTGGAAAATCTGCTCTCCAGATGAGCGAATGCAGGCGGAAATTCCATGCCTCCGCACATAGGGCCAATCGCTACCGGCACACCAACGCGGAACATGGCACTCGGTGTGATAGACGAGATAGGTGTGGGCTGAAAAACCATATCGACACCATGCTCCTTGACCAGTCGTTTTGCCAGTACCTTCGCCCGCAGTTGCGTGAGCAGATAAATCAACTGGCCGACAATCCTGTCCTTGATGATGAACGGCAACGCATGACCGAATGCATATAATGCCTTTTGCAAGACGCTGTCTTCAACAAAATGGATGTGCTGATATATCGTGGCATCGTATCGACCTTTCAATTCATCCCGACAACGGGCATGCGAAATCAGGAAAGTCTCATGACCCCGCTCCCTGATACGGTCGAAATAATACAGCGGCAGTGCGGCTTCACCGCTGAATTTCAAGGAGGCATTATCAGCAACGATTAAAATTTTCATGGCGTCTGATTAATCAAATTTTTATGTGGCCGGGATTATTATAGGGGAAGTTTTGTAAAATCCTAGAAACGATCCGGGTCAACCTGTATAGATTTTCCTTTATCGCCCGGTATTTATTGTAAACTTCGCTTGAACATGCCTTGACGTTACAGGCGTGAAAACCAGAATAATCCATAATCCGGCGAATACATTTCAATCAGTGAAAACCCATGACCAGCCAACTCAATGCCCTCCTATATATTTTTGTCGTAGCCACAGTGACCTTTTTTTTCCTGAAGAAAGCCATAGGCCCGCTGGCTGACACCAATGAATTCAAAAGCTGGCGCAATACCTGGTACGTTGTCACCCTATTTGCATTTGTTATCAGTAACTTCTGGCTATTCATCGTAGCAGCTGGCGTGTATGTCTGGCGTATTGCAAAACGCAGGGAAAACCTGATTGCTCTCTACATTGTCCTTTTGCTCGCCGTGCCGCCTGTCCCGTTGGATATCCCCGGCTTTGTAGTCGACAAACTCTTTATCATGACCTACCCCAGATTGCTTGCACTGGTCATTCTGTTGCCGGCTTACCTGATGCTGCGCCGCAGCTCTGATGTACAGCCGTTTGGAAAAAGCTTGCCGGATAAATTGTTCCTCGCATTCGCACTGCTTTACCTGGCGCTTTTATTGCGCGGCACGACCTTCACTGACATGCTGCGGGTTGCCATTTATGTATTCACCGACTATTTTCTTCCTTATTACGTCGCCAGCCGCTCATTAAAAAGTCTACATGATCTGAAAAAGGCCATGACGGCACTATTCATCGGCACTCTCGTCGCTGGCGTCATCGGCATCTACGAACATGCCGTCGGCTGGCTACTTTATGCCGATATAGCCAAGCATTGGGGAATATTCTGGGAATACGGCGGCTATATGTTGCGCGGCGGTGATGTGCGTGCCACATCATCGTTATCCCATTCCATCATTTTCGGCTTTGTCATGATGATTAGTCTGGGGTTCTTCCTTTACCTGTCATCATCAATCAAATCGAAACTGTTTCGCATCATCGGGGGGACAATCATTGCGCTCGCTCTTGTGGCATCCTTATCCAGAGGCCCCTGGGTAGGATGCGTTGCGCTGCTCTTCGTGTTCTGCCTGATCGGCCCGAAACTTGTTAAACACATGGGAATTTTTCTGATTGCGCTTGTGCTTGTGCTTCCCACGCTGAAAGTGATCCCCGGTGGCGAGAAAATCATCAACATCCTGCCCATCATCGGACAATCGGAGCAGTTCAACGTCGAGTATCGCGACAAGCTGATCGACACTTCTATTGTGCTCATCAAGACCTATCCGTTTTTTGGCGTTCATGATCCTAGGTTATCGCCGGAAATGCAGGGAATGATGCAGGGCGAAGGCATCGTGGATATCGTCAACTCCTATCTGCAGATAGTCCTTGAACAAGGCATTGTCGGACTGACCTTGTTTCTCGGATTTTTTGCTGCCGTTCTGATCAAAACCTTCAGAAGCATGAGACAAGTCAGCGACAAGCAATCCGAAGCCTATTTATGTGGCCAATCCCTGATCGCGACAATGGTTGCAATTCTTGTCACCATATCCTTTGTCAGCAGCATCGGCATCACACCTATCCTTTACTGGATGATTGCAGGACTGATGTTAAGTTATGCACGTATAGTAAGCACAGAAAGCATGCAGGACAGCCCAGAAATTATTGGTATGGAAAAAGCGCCAGTGCAGCATGCCAAGTATCCAAGCACCCTCGTCAGATAAATGGCAATAAAAAACCCGGCATGATTTTCGCAAGAAAGTCATGCCGGGCCAGTATGCTGCGAGCGTTTCAGTCAGTACTTACCACTTGTAATCGTGGACCATCTCGCGTCCGTCACCCAGATAGTTCGTACCGCAGTCCTTGTTTTTGTTCAGGCAGTTCTTCACAACCACCTCAAGGAAATTCAGGCCGGTTTTCGGGTCCTTGTTCCACCCATTCATCCAGTCTGCATGTGCGGAATAGCCGCCAGGCTTGCTCGAATCGTAATTATCGCTCGAAAGCCTCCATGTCGATGTGTTGTTTGTGGCAATTTTGTAATCCACATTCAAGGTAATCACAGGCAATGCGACAGGATGGCTGGCTGGGCATTTATTCGGCGTATTGTAATCATTGGAAGCCTTTGCCATATGACTTTGATGATTTGCGGAATCCATACTCTTGCCGTCCCAGCACTGCGGAAGCTCGATCATCATACGCAATATCTTACCCTTGCCGCAGTTTTTCGGAATCGCATCATATCCGGTATCGCCGCACAGGTAAGTCACGTTTTCCTGCCTGGAAGTAGCAGCCATATTCCCTGCAATGATGCGAAGATCGGGTGGTGGTGCCTGGATATGCTGGGGAGGAACGGTATAGCCAGATTTATAATAAACCAGCATCTGTAAAGGCCGTATCGGAGTACCGTTGGAAGTATCAATCATGGATGGTGCCCAGTAACCCGAGCAATTGACGGCACCGCCAGCGGCTGTCGTCAGGCAGTTTGCACGCAATGACTCATGGGTAGAGTTATGATCTGCATTGACGTTGCCAAAGAAAGTGTGATGATGCGCAGCGCCCTCCTTCCCTGGAAACACGATCGGATCATTAAAGCTCATGTGACTGAAATTTGCAATCGTGCGGAACTCTCCGGAATCAGGCTGCGATGGGATATTATCCGGCCCGATGTCCTTGAGTGCGATGTAATTCTTGGCAGCATCCGCAGTATAAGTCACTGGATTTACCATCGGCATCAAGCCATGGTCGTGCGTAGTGCTATCACTACCTGAACTCGAACCACCGGAAGATCCTGAACTCGAACCACCGGAAGATCCTGAACTCGAACCACCGGAAGATCCTGAAC
>CAZOZB010000001.1:313569-419177 GCA_964584185.1 uncultured Methylophilaceae bacterium | reverse complement strand
ATCCTGAACTTGAACCGCCGGAAGATCCTGAACTTGAACCGCCGGAAGATCCTGAACTTGAACCGCCGGAAGATCCTGAGCTCGAACCACCAGAAGATCCTGAACTTGAACCAGTAGGAGTTCCCGCTACAACGGTCTTTTTAGGCAGATTGAATACCTGGACATTCTTCCATACTCCGGAAAGACTTGATGTCAATGGCGAAGAGTTGAAACCACTCGTTATGGAAGCCGCCGTTTTGACAGGTGTGGGCGTCGTTTTAGCAGGTGTGTTAGCTGTTGTTTTGGCTAGTGTAGTTGCTGTGCCGATTTTCGCAATCGCTGTTGCAGTAGTTGCAGGCTTGCCAATCAGTGAAGACAGGGGACTGCTGATGGTATTGGTATTGCCCGGAAGGAAGATATTAGCCATTTCCATTTGCGAGGCGGCTTCATACAGGGCAACCGTAGACGCATTTTTTGGCGTTTCCTTAGCACTGCATAGTACTTGAGCTTCAAGTAATGCCTTGAGTTGCTGATGGTCCGGCTTTTGCGTGAGTTGCGGAGGCGGCCTATCGGAATATTGAGTAACGCCCCGATCGTCTTTCCATTTGTATATCTCTGCCGCAATTGAATTACCGGCTAACAAGATTCCGGCAATAGAGACAGCATACGTAGCCCAATTTAGCTTATTTGAGGTAAGTTCCATAAGTAACCAATTTTCATAATAGTTATCCCCGAAATTTCAAACTGATTAATAGATATTATGTATTGGCTTTGCCATTTTTATAATTTTAAGTTACTTACACTCATTGTACGTCACAATTTAAAAAAACTTAACCCTTGATGTATAGGGTAATAATACTTTATTCATCAATTATGACAACAATACGCATATAGTATGCCATTCGAAGCTTGCCAGAACGAATGCTACAAAAGAATAACCAAGTTTATATTGATAAATCAAGAAAATACACACTATATCTCGAAGAGTTTAATGACAAGCTTCATGGACAAGATATCGAATATCCCTCGCGGGAACGTGTTCAAAACATCCCATGCCATCATCTGCGTGGTCATATCGTTGATGGTAGCCACCACCCCGCTTGCCTATACCGATTCTGTCATTGAAGTTGAACAAAAATCAGCAAAGGAAAAACCGATAGTTATCAGCACGCTGATAACCGGAAAATCCTGGAAGGCAATCACCAATCATAGCCGCCTCTCATTGGACAAGCCCCATAGACTCGTCGCAGCACGAAAATCAGAGACTGAAGACATGCATGCTTCACAGGAAGCACAAGAATACTGGATGTACCAGATGCTGGACTGGCGCGAATCCCCTGTCGACTTTTCATTTCTCAATGCGGATGACAGGCCGGCTGGGCGAAAAGGCTTCCTGCGGGCATCCGGCGACCGCCTGGAATTCGAAGATGGTTCGATTGCCAAGTTCTGGGGAACCAATATCACCGCCTATGCCATTTTCCACACCCCCAGGGAAATGGTACGTGCACAGGCAAAAAGACTGGCGGCGCTCGGCTTTAATTTGGTGCGTCTGCACCATCATGATTCGATCTGGGTCAATCCGAACATTTTCGGGGATGAAGACCTGAATCACAGTCATCCTATCGATCCAGGCGCGATCGACAAGATCGACTGGTGGATCAAGTGCCTCAAGGATGAAGGCATCTATACCTGGCTGGATTTACATGCGGGCCGGCATGTCAAACCCGGCGACAATATCGTTGCATTCGATGAAATCAGCACGGATGGCAAAAGCGCCAGCATACAGGGCTATAACTATGTCAATGGCTCAATCCAGGCTGCCATGAAAGCCTTCAATAGCGCCTACCTGACCCATCTGAACAAATACACCCAAACCCGTTATGCAGATGAACCGGCGATCGCTGCAGTATTGATTACCAATGAGAATGACATTACCCATCATTTCGGCAACGCTTTGTTGCCGGACAAGGGCGTGGAGTATCACAGCAAGCGTTACATGGAGCAAGCCGACCGCTTTGCGGAGCAGCACAAGCTGCCGAAATCCAGGGTATTCCGGGCATGGGAGCACGGATCTTCAAAACTATTCCTGAATGACCTTGAATACCGGTTCAATCTTGACATGATCCAGCATTTACGCAGCCTGGGAGTCAAAGTGCCGATTGTCACGACCAGCACATGGGGCTACAACCCATTGAGTTCTCTGCCGGCATTGACGGCGGGAGACATGATCGATGCCCATGCCTACCAACCAGCGGGCGCACTGAAATCCAATCCGCTCGATTCAGCGAACTTCACGCACTGGCTTGCAGCTGCCCAGATACCAGGAAAACCAACGTCCATAACGGAATGGAATGGGGACTCGCTCTCAAATAGCGACAGATTCACGCTGCCCGTTTACATGCTTGCGCAGGCAAGCCTGCAAGGATGGGATGCCCTGATGCAATATGCGTATTCCCAGGAACCGCTACAGGACACAGGAAGCCCTTCAGACTGGCACGCCTATAACGACCCAGCTCTCCTCGCCACCATGCCGGCAGCGGCACTGGCTTACAGACGAGGAGATATCAGGGAATCATCCACCACTTATATTCTTGACCTGAAAAATGACAGCCTGTTCAGCCAGATGGTATCTCCTGATAACGCCGCGTTCATCAGAACTGCAACAGAACGGGGAAAGCTGCTGATCGCCATGCCGCAAACAACAGCATTGCCATGGTTGAAGAAATCCATTATTCCGGCTAAAGCCATCATATCCAGTGATCCCAACCGCTCCTTGATTCAAGTCTACAAGACTGAAGTGATGTCAGATACTGGGGAAATCCGGCGAAACTGGGCAGATGGCATCATGACCATTGATACCCCAAAAACTCAGGCAGCCGTTGGGTGGGTTAGCGGAAAAAAACTGAAGCTAAGCGACACAACGTTCGACATCGGCACCTCGGCAGCGTCGATTGTGGTGCAAAGCCTGGACAATGCTCCCATCTCACGCTCAACAAACATCATCATCAGCATGGCGGCAAGGTCGCATCCTGATATAAAAGCTGGAAATCAGTTCATTTCCGAATTGGTACAGGGCGAAATCAGGGTCAAGGCGGCAGCAGGGCTCCAGCTTCACAGGCATGCAGGCAAAAAAAGAATCAAAATCCCGGTTGCTTATGAGAACGGATATTATGTTATCCGTCTGGAACCTTCGCTCAAAACCTACTGGCTATCATTATCCACAGGGTGAAAATGATAGCCAGTCACTCAGATGCTGGCGCAAATAGCTCTCTGCCGGATGATGTGGTTCAAGCTGCACGCAAATTTAAGACAATATCTAGTAGTAATATTTACGCGGCTCGATTTCGGCCTTGTTGATGACCACGCCGAGGATATTGGTCTTGGACAGTAAGCGCATGGTCTCATTGATTTCATCTTCGGTGCTCATGCCGTCTGCAATAACCAGCAAAGCGCAATCCACCAGAGGCAGTAAAACCATTGCATCATCGGAACTCAGCATTGGCGGCAGGTCAAAAATAATAACCCGCGAGTCGTATCTTTCCCTCAGCTCCGTCACCAGGCGTTCAATCGCCTTGGTTGACAATGCTTCAGAAGATTTCAAGACAGGGCGATTGGTCGGGAGCACCGTCAAATGAGGGATGCCGGGGTTAACCATGATCTCTTCTACGCTGGCCTGCCCTACCAGATAATCATTGATTGACTTTTCCGTTTTAAGGCCAAGATAATTTGCCACGCGTGGCTTGCGCAAATCGAAATCCACCAGTAATGCCGTTTTCTGTGGCTGCTGGGAAATACTGATGGCAAGGTTGATGGAAGTCAGCGATTTGCCGGATTCTGGCGTTGGCGAAATCACCGCGATCGTACGCCAGTTGTTCTCTTCCATGGTTTGCAGCACCTGGGTACGCAATGAGTCGTAAATCCAGCTTGCCGGGTTGTTTTTATCGATAGCTACCACACGATTGTTTTCGAGATGTGCATAATCACAGGTTTGCACCTGGGTGGTTTCATATTTGATGGAAGCTAGGTCGTCATCGTTCCGTACCAGTTTTGCTGCGACACGTGACAACTTCCCGCTTCCTTCCGGCTTACCTGCATTTTCATGAAGTTGCTGGCTTTTTGCTTTCTCTATGGCCTGTTTAATTTTCTCCATGACAACCTCTAATTGAATTTAGCTATTACTTTAGACGCGAGCACATCTAAGGGCATGACAAAGAAATGAACCAATACGCAGATGACGATAATTCCGAGCAGTATGCGAGAGCCGACGTACCAGATCATGTATTTTTTTCGGTTTATTTCTGCCTGATTGGCAATATAAGGAATTGTCGCCAGCGGCTGCATTTTGAGAACAGCCGTGATGGAATCTACGCCGCGAATGCGCTTGTCAAATTTCTCCATCAATATCGCCAGCAGGATGGCACCGACTATCGACCCCAGGATACCGCCCAGCAACAGAAGGATTCGATTGGGCTTTATCGGTTTATCTGCAGGTAACGGAGCTTCAACCAATACAAATCGTTCACCCTTGTTTTCCAGTTCCAGATTCTGGTTCATTTCTGCACTGACAAGCTTGGTCTTGACATTTTCATAGGAGATTTTCGCATTCTCATAATCACGCATAAGGGTAACCAGCCCACCCTCGGTTTGCGAACTTCTCGAAATCAGCGATTCCACCTGGCGAATCCTGCCACGGATACTCTCCTCTTCCGCAGCCAGCGCTCGAAGCTTGGCATTTGCCGTATCGATTTGCGCTTGCACCTTGGACACCATGATCGTCTGGGTAGTTGTCACAGGCTTGTTGCTAGCCTCTACCTGACCAACGGTTGCCTCAATATTGTTGATCTTGCGCTGCAGCGCCTTCAGTGTAGGATGGTTTTCACTGTATACGCCGCTCAACTTCGCATATTCAACCTTTAAGGCTTCAAGTTCCGAAGCTGGAGTCTGTTTTCCGCTATCGGTCGTCAGCCCTACGCCGGCTTTGGCAGACTCAAGGGAAACATCCAGCGCGCGCAATTCAGCTTGCGTTGCGCTATATTCACGCTGGGTAGCACGTAGATCTGTTTCCAACCGCTGCAAGGTCGTCACCTGCATCTGCATATTTTGCGGCAGGGAATCTGCATACTGACGTTTGTAGTTGGTAACTTCGGCCTCGATTTTTTCCAGATCGCGCTCTAGGCGTTCGGCTTCCTTGCTCAGGAATTCAGTCTTACCGACAGCAGCCGTTTTACTCGCTTTTTCATTCTCGTCCAGAAAGAGCCTGACTATGTCATTGGCTACGCGGTGCGGAATATCGACGTCGTAGTAATCAAATGATATCTGAAAAGCAAAGGTGGATTTTTGCCCCCACTGACCGACTTCGGCATCCAGCAAGGCAATATCAGTATGGATGCGCATCGCATTATAGATTGCAGCTTGGCTGGTATCCGGCTTTTTATCCAGATCAAAAAGATTGTACTCTTTTGCGATACGGTAAAAATTATCGCGGGTGAGCACCAACTGCTTGAGTACTTCGATGCGCTCTCTGGCATAACTCTCTCTTTGCTCCCCGACCAGATCCGGCCTGACGACCTGGGATTCGATCAGAATCGTTCCGGTTGACCGGTAGACAGATGGCAACTTGAGTGTAATTGCCAGTGCAATAAGCAGCAGTACAAAAAATGCGACCAGAACATAAGGCCATCTACGGCGCACAATGAGGACGCAGTCCCCGAGGGATAGTTCTTTTTCCAAAGCCATTGGTAATTACATCCTTAATTAACTTGTCAATACTGGGTTCAGAAGCTGAATGTATCGTAAGTTAACGACACACCGACCACATTCGAATATGATTTGTCATCCAGCTCCAGAATATTGTGCGTAAAAGACAAGCGAGCAAGCCAGTGGCTTGAAAGATTGCGTTCGTAGTATGCTGCCAACGACTGGTAATCCACCTTGACGGCGTCGATATCAGTATCTTTCTTGGTCTTTCTCAAAAAGTATTCGGCCCCGGTTCTAGAGCGCTCGGATAAATCCGAGCTCCACTTCAACTGGAGTGTATCGGACTCAAGAAATCCACCAATCCCACTATCGGCGACATCGCGGTATAACCCGGCTTCATAAGTAGTACGTGTGGTCGGTGTATATTTCGCATGAGCCCCCGCCTCCCAGCCATTATCGGACTGCTGCCCGGAGAGGTTGTACAAGCCTCCATACAAGCCTAGTTCGAGGGTCTCCGATAACTGGTAATCAGCGCCCAATATGGTTCTCGTCAATCGGCTATCGTCATAAATATGATCAGGGCGGAGATAGGAATATCCGACCTGTCCGTAAGTAACCAATTTCTCCGTCATCTGATACGACAGCTTCGACCGTACATCGCTAATATCGTAACTGCCCAATCCTGAAGTGTCGTTGAACTTATTATCCCCATAACTGGTCTCGGTCAGGATACCAAGGCGGGAATTGATCGCATGATCCCACTTTGCCGCGATTGACTTGGTCCTCTGCGTACCATTCCTGTCGGTAAACTCACCTGTACGACTAAGCTCGTCGATTCTGGATGTTGTTTCGAAATAATTGGCGACGATCCCGAACATACCAGACTCATAGGTTCTATCCCAGCCTACCGTGAATTTCGGGTCTTCCCTATCCGTCAATTCCCGCTCATTGGAGTACTTGTTCATCACTAGCGCAGCATCAAGAAACCAGCGATTGGCTACATCTGCAGCCTCCAACTGAACCTGAGGAGTCAGCGAATAAATCCAGACAGGTTCCTTGTCATCGATCGACAAAACTGGGTTTGAATCGTAATCAACGCCAGTTGTGACGGAGAAACGCTTAGTCCATTCAACGGCACTTGCCGTCGAATATGACAGAGCTAAAAAGACGGTCACCAGCAGTAACAATGAAGGCCTAGTTGACCGCAAAGGAAAGTTCAACAATTGATACCCATTTTCATTCAATTTGACCATCCTTGGATTAGCAGGATCGCCACGATTATACATAGATTCCGGCAGTTACAAGCAACCTGAAGAGACAGTCTTAGGGAACAACGATTGTATCTCCGCCCATCAGCACAATGTTGCTTTCCAGGCTTTGACCGCGTATCAATTTGTCGTAATTAACGTTAATCGCTTTCTGGCCTTGTGGCGTGGTTCGCAGCACTTTGATGCCAGACTGATCGGCAAACTTATCAAGGCCGCCTGCTGAGCTCAGTGCTTCCAGCACAGTCATGGGACCGGACATCGGAACAGGGCCGGGCTTAGTGACCTTGCCAAGTATGAATACCCGGTTACCTTCGATTTTGGTGATGACAACGGAAACTTGAGGATCTGGGATGAAAGCTTTGAGCTTTTCAGTGATACGGGCTTCGACTTCTGGCGTCTCGAGCCCGGCAACCTGTACTTTGCCAGCAAGAGGATAAGTGATGCTGCCATCAGGGAGTACCTTGGCTTCTTGCTTGAGAGTGTCTTCTCCCCAGACGGATATCTGGACATCATCGCCCGGGCGTAACTTATAGCCTTCTGCTGTAGCCGATGAAATACTTACAGCAAAAAGACTACTCACCATTATCAATAATAAAGCTATTTTTTTCATGATACTCCCCTGATATGCACCATATATTAACCACATATAGTTTAAAAAAAAACACTTATTTGTTGCGGCCAAAAAAAAGCCAAGGCTCTCTCAAATCGAGAAGAACCTTGGCCAAACCGAACTACACGCGATTTCTGTTCGACATCAATACAAAGCCAAATAAAGCCAACCCAAAAACCCAGCCTAAGGACGAATCAGACCAGCTGAAAACACGCTCGTCTTTTGCCGCATATTCCTGATTTGCATTTACTTTTACAGCACTTTTCCCAACATGTAACTCAGACGTTCGCTTCTGCTGCTCTTCATGATTGCTTCCTGCCAATACTGGTGCCGTATAAACCAGAGCAACCAAAACAACCACCAACAAGCCCCTGCGACTTATGGTATTCATACAAATCCCCGATACTTAAAATATGTCAGTTAACTAAGAAGTTTTGTTCTCCTCTTCCTTAACTATAAGGACTGCAATAATCAGTCCAAATTGACGCTGCATTATTTTTTTATTTGTTTCAAACACTTACGATTTTTCTATGCCTGAACGCGCTAGCTGTAGTGTTTGTTTTTCGACACTGCTGTCGAGCGTTAGTCTGAGAAGCACCGGAATTTCCGCCACTCAGACTTACCGCTTTCTTTGAAGTTGGACTGATTGTATTTGCTTTGAAAAAATGGGCAATAGCCCATTCGGGTGACACCGGCAACATATTGATTAATATGCGTTTTTATCCTTAAATACCGACAAGGTAGCAAATAGGATGGAGATATCTAGCCATATCGACCAGTTATTGATATATTGAATGTCCGATTCGATTCTTTGGACCATCAGGTCTATATCACTGGTTTCACCCCTTAAGCCCCTTACCTGCGCCAAACCTGTCATGCCAGGCTTGATGTTATGGCGGGCAAAATAGTCAAATATCTGTTGCGAATATTCCTGGTCATGCTGAATTGCATGGGGACGAGGCCCAACAAGCGACATATCACCCAAAAACACGTTAAACAATTGCGGCAGTTCATCAATGCTAGTGCGACGGATAAAACTCCCCATCCGCGTGACTCTAGGGTCTCCCTTCGATGCCTGCCTGAGTTTCCCGCTTTCTTCCTGATGCACGTACATACTACGGAACTTCCATATCTTGAAGGTTTTTCCATTCCAGCCTGCACGCCGCTGCCTGAAAAATACAGGGCCAGGGCTATCAAGTTTGATCAATAGCGCAATAATGAGAAGTAACGGACTGATCAATATCAGAATCAGGCTGGAGAGCACAACATCCTCTACCGATTTAAGTAACCAGCGCAAACCGGTCAAAGGTGTCTCTGACAGGGTCAGCACGGGAATACCCGCAATCTCTCTCACACTATGATTGATTAAACGCAGGGAGAAGATATCCGGCACCCAATGAATCGCGACATGCTTGTCGACCAGGTTCAAGAAAACATCCTCCAGCATCTTGGATGAACTCAAAGGCGTCACGATATAGATGGTGCGAATTTGAAGATGGTCGATCTGCTCTCGCAGATAGCTGATCAATGAACGGATATCGATCCCGACCTCGCTATCATCAAGCTTGAAATGCTCTATTGCCACGCACTGCACCACTTGCTCTTTGAGCCATGGATTATTTGATATCTTCTGTTCAAGTTGTTGCGCAAGATCGCACTTGCCGACGATCATCGATTTGTTGAAGTTATCGCTATTCTTCAGAATCAGCTTATAGGCCTGACGGAAAATGTAATGTATGCCAATCTGGCTAATCAGTCCGTAAAAATAAAGTTGAGCGAGTAGAATTCGCGAATAGATGTCGCTTGTCTTGGAAAGAAAGCCAACTAATATGAGCACAAGAAAAGCCAGGGTCCAGGCTTTAAAAATCGCAATCGATTTCTTGCGGAAACTGCTATTGCTGCGGTAAATGGCGAAATTGTCATAACTGATTGCCAATATGCCCAAAAGCAGCAACAGCATAATCAGGTAATCAGGCGTAAAACTCCCGATATACTTCATTACAAGCACCCAGGTAATAGCGATTACGGCCAACCCATCAAACCCCGCTTGCAAGGAATTACTAAGACTTGCCCTGCGTTGCAGTATGGATTTTGGCTTTTCTGATCTCAATACCATGGTACTTGCCTGTATGTGCCGAAAAAAGGCAGGTTCAATTGAGAACTTGCGGTTTGTAACGAGCAACGGCCTGGGCGCGCGATGTGACGTTCATTTTACTAAAAATGCGCTTCAGATGGTTTTTAACGGTATTCAGGCTGATACTGAGAATCACGCTGATCTCATAATTGCTTTTGCCTACAGATACCCAATGCAGAACTTCATGTTCGCGAGTCGTCAGAAAATCATTGTGGATCGTCATCGAAGCTAGGCCACTCGTCGCAATAGGTTGCCTGAGTGACTGCAAACGAGACAATGCGTGATTCAGGTGTGGCATCAGGATCGGCAACGCAGGCCAGTCAGCCTGGAACTCAGGGCGGCTATCCAGGAATACATACAGGCAGTCACTTTGTGTGCGTTCATCACTCAGCCCGAATACCAGCAAGGAGTTCATTTGCTGCATGCCATTGATGAAGGGATGACTGGAGTTGGCATCGGACATCATCGAAAAATTATTGATCAGGAACCAACGCCCGCCATTGCCAGACCACTTCCTGAAAAGATCTGTCATGATCAGGCCAACTTCTTCGGATATACCAGACATGGCACGGGTAGTGACACCTGGAAATTCCGATGAAATGTCGTACCTCAGAGAGCCAGTCTTGAAATCTCCCCATGCTGCAATCAATATCTCGTGAGATATCTGTGTCACCACATCTTTTCTCAACCACTTGAGGAAGTCGACATGCTTTCTTATGCCATAAGAACCCTCAATGACCTTGATGATGTTGTCGCCACTGCGTCTTTCCATCCCCGGTTTCAAAATATTTACCTCAATATGCTTAAAGTTAATTAGTTGTTGCAACCTGTCTACTTAGCTGCAATAACCGAACCACCCTCCTCAAGCATTATTTTTCATTAATATTCAATAGGTTGAATATTTTTACATCTAAGCATCTGTCGAATTATTGACACTAGTGTCATAAAAGCTGACGACTTTTGATAGCTATCCAATAATTCAAAGTTTGTTTATATGTAGTATTGCCATATCCAGACAAGATCACAATAATATTTACAATAATTGACAATATTATGGTCTTGCGATGTCAAATTCTCAACAGTTGAAATACCTCATGAGAACATGTTTCATGCAGATCTTTTTAATGCAGGGTGAGATTGGATGAGATAGAAGTACTATCGGTTTTCAAGCCATTAACATCACCGATATACTCCTCTACCCATATTTTCAGCTCTTCTTTGACTTTTTCTTCTTCAGAGAGCAGCGCCCCTTCAACCCACTTCACCAAGCCTCTGACCCATGTTTTATCGGCAGTTCTTGCCATGGCAATCCGTAATTTGGGGTGAGGCGTCGGCAAGGTATGCTCGTCATCTGCCAGCAGTTCTTCGTAGAGCTTTTCCCCTGGCCGCAGACCCGTGTAGACGATGCTGATCTCATCCTCCTGCAAGCCGGAAAGCTTGATCATGTCCCGTGCCAGATCCGCTATTCTGACTGGCTCGCCCATGTCCATGACAAAAACCTCTGCGCCCGTTCCCATGACGCCGGCCTGCATCACCAATTGTGCAGCTTCAGGAATCGACATGAAATAACGGGTAATGTCCGGGTGTGTCACAGTGACCGGCCCACCCTTGGCGATCTGCTCGCGGAATTTGGGAATCACGCTGCCGCTGCTGCCAAGTACATTACCAAAGCGCACAATGACGAAACGCGTACCCATATCGCTGTTTTTCGGCTCATCCTGCATGCCCTGGCAAATCATTTCCGCCAGACGCTTACTGGCTCCCATTACATTGGTGGGGTTGACGGCTTTGTCGGTGGATACCATGACAAACCTTTCTACATCAGCCTCTTTGCATGCCTTGGCCAGGGTGTAAGTACCAAGCACGTTATTGGAAAGCGCCTCCGCGACGTTATGGTTCTCCATCAGGGGCACATGCTTATATGCGGCAGCATGAAATACGCAGGATGGCTGATATTTTGAAAGTATCAGCTTGAGCCGCTTCTCATTCTTGATATCGCCCACAATGTAAACTACTTGGGTCTTGATGCTTGAATTCGAGAACTCTTGCTCTAGTTGGTAAAGTGCAAACTCGGAAAGATCATAACAAACCAGAAGATTAGGATTGAATCTGACAATCTGCCTACATAGCTCGGAGCCAATCGAACCACCAGCGCCTGTCACTATCACCACCCGACCTTCTAGTAACCCATGCAAACCCGCATCGTCCAATTTCACGGGCTCTCGACCGAGCAGATCTTCCACTTCAATCGGGCGAATTTGCGAGACACTTACTTTTCCACTAATTAGATCTTCAAACGAAGGAACTGTAAGCACGGTAAGATTTGACTCATTTGCAATCTCGACAGCACGACGCCGAGCCTGATGGGCAACCGAAGGCATCGCAACGATCACGTGATCAACAGACATGTCTTCAGAAACAGAAGGCAGTCGATCAATATCAGCAATCACTTTCACACCCTGAATCTGACGACCATGCATAGCTTTATCGTCATCGAGAATCCCCACCACTCTCCACTCTTCAGAGCGCGCCAAGTCTTTAACTAAGCTGACTGCCGCATCACCTGCGCCAAGCACCAGCACTGGCATGCCTTGATTTTTAGTTGGTGAATAGATTCGATGCTCTTTCCAAATCCGATAAGCAAAGCGACTTCCCCCCATCATTAACACCAGCAAGATTGTATCGAGGATGAGTACCGATCTTGGTACAACAAAACCCCAAATCATCAATACAGTGGAAATCGCCAGTAACGAGAGCAATGCTGTCGTTACGATCCGTTTTAGGTCAGGAATGCTGGCATAGCGCCACACTCCTCGATATAGCCCGAATTTCCAGAATATTGCTGCCTGAAGCCCTACAATGACTGGCATTGTGTAAAGCATTACAGTGATAAATTCTCTAGGGATAGAAAAATTAAAACGCAGCAGAAAAGCGACATACCAAGCTAGTGAGGCTATAAGAATGTCATGAGAAAATGCGATAAAATTCAGTGCTCTTTTAAGTTTAAGCATCATTTTTCTTTTGATTATTTAAGTCAGTACAGCTTCAGCCATTACTTTTCGGACAGCCAGTACCGTTTTCTCCATATCCGACACATCTAATGTTGGGTGTACCAAAAAACATAGACTGGTTTCACTTAATTCACGAGCAACCGGCAAAGGAGAAACTGGAGCGTATTTTGCATCTTGAAATGACTTTTCAAGATAGATTTCCCCACACGATCCTGTGAAACAAGGCACACCTTCCGCATTGATCGCATTAAGTATCTTATCTCTATTCCACCCCTCTTTTAATTGACCCTGCTCAGCAAACACATAGTACTTGTAATAAGCATGGCCAATATCTGCACTTGGCATCGTTACTCTCAAACCTGGTATATCCGAAAATCCAGAGCTAAGGATAGCAGCATTCTTGTTACGCTTTTTGGACCATATAGGCAGTTTCTCTAGCTGTAGCCGGCCAATTGCCCCTTGTAATTCAGTCATTCGCCAATTTGTTCCGAACGACTCATGCAGCCAGCGAAAACCAACGGGATGCTCACGATTGTGTACCGCATCATAGCTCTTACCATGATCCTTAAAAGCCCACGCCTTTTTCCATAGTTCCGTATCATTTGTCAGCATAACCCCTCCCTCACCACCAGTTGAGATAATCTTGTCCTGACAAAATGAAAACGCAGCCACGTGTCCCAAAGAACCTACATGTTTGCCTTTGTATGTTGCACCATGCGCTTGAGCGCAATCTTCAATGACTTTGATGCCATTCGCATTTGCAAATTCTAGAATTGGATCCATATCGCAAGGCCAACCAGCCAAATGTACTGCAATAATTGCTTTGGTCTTTGGTGTCACTGCTTTTTTGATAGTATCTAAGGTGATATTTTGACTAACTCGATCAATATCCACCACGATGGGCTTCGCCCCTCGCATTACAGCGCAACTTGCGGAAGCAATAAAGGTACGGCAAGTAGTAATGACTTCATCACCGTCGCCTATTCCTAACGCATATAGAGCCAATTCCAGAGCTACAGTGCCATTGGTGAGTGCAATGGCATATTTCACACCCGCATATGCTGCATATTCCGCCTCAAACCTCCTGCACTCTTCCCCTGTCCAGTAATTCACCTTACCAGACACCATGCAGTTTCTTACCGCGGCTATCTCGTCATCTTCGTAATATGGCCATGGCTTGAATGGTTGCTGGTTAACAGGTGCACCACCCTCTATTGCCAATATTGAATTGGAAATCTCATTCTTTAAAGGTTGTATCATCGTCTTAAATTTCTCTCGCTGGGGAGCCAGCCACCTTCAGATTATCTTTTATATCATTTAATACCGTAGAGCCTGCCCCAACAATGACATGACTTCCAACCTTGACTCCAGGTATGACAACAGCGCCTGCGCCTATAAACGTTCCATATCCTATGGTCACCCCGCCACAAATAGATGCTCCCGGGGCAATATGCACGCCGTCAGCAATATGGCAATCGTGATCCACTGTTGCACCAGTGTTCACAATCACATGGGTGCCAATTTGACTGTCTGCATTGACAACAGCACTAGCGAACAAGACCGTACCCTGTCCTAATTTCGCCCCTTTCGAAACAACCGCTGTAGGATGAATTACTCTGCCAAGTTGAATACCATTATCTTCCAAGGCTTTTGCAACCTTGAGGCGCTGATTGATATTGCCTATCGCAACAACAGCATACTCAATTTCAAGGCTAGGCGCCTGAGCAAGGAGGGTTTCCAGATTACCGATAACTGGATATCCAAACAAATGCTTGCCCCATAAATCCGGATTGTCATCAAACACCAGGATATTATGAGTGCCCCCTTGCTTTTCAATAGCGTCAATGACCACTTTGGCATGTCCGCCCGCACCAACGACAATGATTTTTCTAGCCATTCTCATTACCAGTAAATTTTGACATCGTAGCTTGCCCGCTCTGGTTAATACCATCCCTGACGAACACTTTCCTGATGGTCAAGATAATGATCTTCAGATCCAATAAAAAGGACTGGTTGTCCACGTACCACACATCCAGTTCAAATTTTTTCTTCCAAGTCAACGCATTCCTTCCATTGACCTGGGCCCAACCGGTGATACCTGGTTTAACATCATGCCGGCGCATCTGCTCACTTGAGTATAGTGGTAAATATTCCATGAGCAACGGACGTGGCCCAACAATACTCAAATCGCCTTTTAATACATTAAAAAGTTGTGGTAATTCATCAAAACTAAGATTTCGAAGCAATCTACCCAATATCTTCAATCGTAGTTCATCGGGCAATAGTTCACCATTCTCATCTTCTGATAAGGTCATTGTACGGAACTTATATATCCGGAACGGCTGACCATGCAAGCCTGGTCTTTGTTGAGAGAAAATCACTGGTCTGCCCATTGCGGCAAAGATGGCAAGAGCGACTAACAATATGACTGGCCAAAGCATCAAGATGGCCGTCAACGCTAAAATAAAATCGAAAATCCTCTTCATAGCCTGGCCAAGTAGTAATCCAACCATGCCTGGGATACACGATCACTATTGAATTTTGTCAACGCACGTTCTCTCGCCTGCTTGCCAAGCCTTGTCCTCAACTCAGCATCAGAGATAAGCAGATTCAGTTGCTTTGCAAGCGCATCGACATCTCCAGGGCTAAAAAGCAATCCACTGAGATTGTGGTCTATTGCATCGCTAAGACCATATATATCTGAACCAATCGCCGGAATACCAACTGCAGCCGCTTCAATAATCACATTCCCAAAACCCTCGCGATAACTAGGCAGGCAAAATATATCTGCTGCTGCCATGAATCTCTCGGGTTCGTTTGTAAAACCAACAAAATGCACCCTATCCTGATATTCACCCACCAAATTCATCAGTTCGGATTTCATATTATCCTCATCCGGGCCTACCATCAGCAATCGAACCTGTGGCTTTGTAATTTTTGCAAACGCTCTGGCCAGATCACGTACCCCTTTATCATGGGCCAGTCGTCCAAGATACAGAATGACAACGTCACTCTGGGAGAACCCGAACTTCTCTCGAATCAATATCCTGCCGACAGCATCAGGAACGAATCTTGTGGCATCAACTCCTGAAATCGATCCTTCAGCAAGCACTTGGGCATGCCCTAAAGAGAATACTCCCTCGTCGACCAGAAATTGATTCTGTGACTGACTATCCACCAATACATGGGTCGCCAATTTAGCTATCAACCAGTCAAATGACTTTAAAAACCTTCTTTTAAAACTAGATTTTGTTGCCCAAACCTGGCCTGTAAAAGTATGGGTTCTCATCGGAACACGACAGATAAATCCGGCAAGCATGGCTAACAAGCCCGCTTTAGGTGTTACTGAATGTACTGCATCAAATTGATGAGTGGAAAAAGTCTTGATCAGACACAGAAGTGATTTGAAGTCTTTAAATAAGGAGATTTTCCGCTCAATCGACACTGGAATCACTTTGGCAAGTCCATCCAACCATTGAACAGACTCATTATCAGAAAGATTAAAGACAATATTGATATCGTATGCCTGATTCAGCTTTTTAATAGGCTCATACAAAAATGCCTTGGCCGTCATAGGCATTGAAACAACAAAGCAAAGCTTCTTCAAGACTGGACACCAATTGTTAAAGATCGAAAGTCTACCAATGACTTCAAATATCCTACCATCAACACTACATAGGCAATGACCACAATATAGACACTAGGGAGATTATTGAAATGAACACCAATGAGCAAAGTAATGAACAACATCCAATTAAGTAAAATGATAATAAGGTCAAGCAGTGTGATGTGCCAGTATCTCACCAGCACCAGCGCCAACAACATAGTTGAGAGTAGCATAGCTACAGAGCCTCCCAAGGCGATGCCTGCAACTCCCATATGGTTCATGAGAAATATGCTAACAAGTACATTCGCAATCAAACCCAGCACGGCAATAATCACAATCGCTAGAACATGCTTGGTAGAGATAGCGAATCTTAGCAACAAAGCATTACATACAAAAAATGGCAGTTGCACGACAGAATACTTCATAACTCGTGTCACTTGCTCTCTAGACTCGATGCTGAATTCACCGCCAGCCAACATTAAATCAACAATAAGGCCTGACGAGAGGTATATCCCTATACTCAATGGGACTGCAATGAAGGTAGCAGAGAGCAAGAAAAAAGAAAGTTCGCGACGCGCATCGATCAGATGATTTTTTGCCATCAAATTGGAAAAATATGGCAGCATGACTGTAGTGACAACCGCTCCTAGCAACCCTGTCAAAAACAAGACCACTTTACTACCTAGGTTAAATACTGATACAGCACCATCACTCAAAGACATGGCGAGCAATGTGGAAATTGGTGCGGCAATCCCAATAAAGACAGCAGAACCGACTAGCGGCCAATATTGTTTGAATAGCGGTGAGAATTCAGCCAATTGGGGAAGGCTTAAATCCGGCATCACACTCGTCTTATAAATTCTTAGTCTTAATTGAACAATCGCTAGATTCAATATTTGACCAACCACCATGCCATAAAGCACAGCTACGACCCCATATTTCTTTCCAAATAGCATTAAAGCAAAGATGGCAACAACAGGAACTATGAGTTGAGCAACACTTGTAAAAATTGTTTTACCCTTGGCGTTAAGTAGTGAATTACCAAGGATCATCACGCCGCTAAACAATAATAACGGAAGAGCAATGACTGCAAGCTGACGCAACAGTATCTGGCTTTCTAGGGCCATGCCGCTGTAATACAGATCAAATATCCAAGGAGATATTAGGAAAACCACAATAGAAGTTATCAAAAGCCCCCATGTCACAAGCGATGCAACACCCTTAACAGTTTTCTTTAGTTCCTCATCAGAGAACTTTTCCCTTAACTCTAAATAAAATGGTACGAATGCTGAACCAAGAGGCATAGCCAAGACTGTGACCAGAAACATTGGGATCATCAGTGCAATAAAGAAGTAGTCCAACTCGGATCCGAACCCATAAGCGTTAGCCATCATGATGTCTCGGGCAAAAAAACCAAGGAAACAAATCAAGGTAAGTATCATTACAACAATGCTAGAGCTAATCGTATTTTTACGAGAACTAGTTTGTTGAGCATTTAGCTTTGCGGCAATGCTTGGCGCGTATTCCATCTGCCCCTTAAAAAAGCTAATGAGCTTATCAAATTTCCCTGAGTTCGCAACCCATGTTGCCCACCCCAAGACTCCAAGTGAGAGAAGTATAAAAATATGGGCATATCGAAGCCGATATAGAGTACCTAGATTGGCTAGGGTAAAGCCATATATCATAAGAAATACACTTGCAAAGTAAATCGCAAGAAGCACAGGTGTGCTTCTGTTATACCAGAGCAATAAGAAAATTCCAGGTAGGCAGATGTAATACACCAACATCTCGGCAGTCGCAACCAAGCGCATAGGCGACAAATTATCAAACCAGGTTGCTGGGAATGGGGCAAGCGCAGCTATTTGTAAGGCTCTTGGCAGATAGACAAGGACCTCTGCTGTACTTTGTGGAGTTTCATGGGCGTCCATCATTGAATTCGCATTTCCATGGAGCCCATACTCGATTAATCCAGCACGTGTTCTCGCAGCAATCTCAATTTGCCCTTCTAAAGTTAAGGGTAGCCATGTTGACTTCTCCCACCTAAAAGGCTGGGTAATATCACTTTCGGATGAAGGCCCGGCAATGCTATTTTCAGGTGAAATCCAAGTTGATGGAACCCATTCACCATAGCTTTCACCAGCATTAGTGTGCTCCATTTTAGTGAGAACATTACTGGAAAATGCCACAAAAATATTAGTAAAAACAAGGAACGCAATTAACCCCAGTTTTTCACGAAATCGTCCTTTGAAAGCAGCAAAGATAGCTACCAGAAACGGCAGTATGACTATTGAAACTAATATAAGCTTAAGATTGTACGGTCGAACTATTCCTATGAGCATAACGCCGACAAAAATAGCAAGGTAATTTAGAAATATACCTTTTGCAGTTTGTTGCATACTAATTGACCTAATAAGCGCCAAAAGAACTAGCAATACACCAGCAATTGCATAGCCATCCTTATGTAATTGGCCATACCAATTTAGTGCAGAAGGGAAGACGACAAAGAGAGATGCAGCAATAATCCCGGCATAGAAACCAGACGAACTGTTATTTGATATTGTTCGAATTAGCAGAAAAATGAGAATGCCCCCAAACGCATGTATTGATGCATTTATTGGCAAAATGTAGGCAGGATCATTGCCAAATACGACGTAAATTGCAGCTAATATTGATACGTTTCCAGATGCGCCATGAGCAGGGAAAATTGTCCACTGGCCCCAACCATGCTCCCTGATATCTGCAGCAAACTTTATCGCCATTTCATGGAAATAAGTAGCATCATTTGGTAGCAATCCTGTTCCAGCAGTCTCAGGAGATATGATTGGTAACAAAACCTTTTGAAAAACCAATGCAGCACAACATGAAAAACAGAAAAAAATCACCCACAGCGTAAATCCTACAGATTTCCGCGAAGATGTTTGCATTAGGCTTGTAATCAACTACTACTCCATGTCTTGATCATTTAAGTGGATGTTCATCCACAATCTAATTATCAGTTTTCCAAAAACTAACGGGGCCTCCAAGGCTCGTTTAACCTTGTGAAAACCGCCAAAATAACTCTCATCTAATTCAACTGCACCATCGAATACTTCATGCTTTTTCTGCTCCAGATGATAGGCAATTACTTCCCGTCATTTATGATAAATAGGATGACTGTATCGGCCTGTACATCCAACATATCAGCTGCTGATGTAGCCGTCACTTCCAGAAAAAAATAATTCAACAACCTTGTATTAGCAATATTGCTATCAAACAAGGCAGATTTTCTGCATCCCGGCAGCCTCACCCATACAAGCCTCATGGTCTAATTCGTTAGAAGCAGTCATGTAACGCTCAGGAGAAGAAGTGAAATTAACTACTAGAATGCTTGCCAGATCGACCATGCCTTTTCTACATAAACGCACCCTCAATTTAAAGCAACATAGGCTTGCTCAGCTCCAATACTCAATATCATTAATTAAGGTTCGCTAAGTAACTCCAGTAATTTGGATTCCAAAATTTCAAACTGTGCTTGCCTGGTAAAATCAAACCCGCTTTTCGGTTTAGCTATAAGTTCTCCAGCCTTAGTCTTAGTCTCTTGCATTTGGGCAAGATTTGATAATACTGCATCTACAGTTGGACACGCTTTTCCGATCCCAGAGCTTTCAAGCAAGATGCCAACATCTGATTGCGGAGAGCCAATTGCCAGAATTGGCCGACAGGCCCCTGCATATTCAAAAAGTTTTGTTGAATAAATACCCTCCTCACTGCCACCATCCCATAAAAATGTCAGGAGTATGTCTGCACATTTTTGCATGGATAGAGCCATCGGTCTTTCAACAGTGGAATGAGAAATAAATAGATCGTCTACATTGGATGCTTTAGCCGCTTCTAAAAAAGCAGAGGTGTTCCTGCCAGCAACATGCACACGTGCGATTCCGCCATTCAACCTATATTTCTCTAGAGCTGCACAAAAGCACTTTAAATCGTAATGTTGAGAATAAATATTTCCAGTAAAAACAATATTCAGCCCTATTTTCAGATAATCATTAGGGGCAGCGTCCGCATAATCATCATTAGGATCAAAGCCATTTCTGACTTCCCAAACCGGCTTTCCAAATCGCCGAAGCTTATCCACTAAAGGCATCGACACAGAAACCAATGCGCTTGCTGTAGAAAGTAGAGTAGCCTCCCATCTCCTTTCAAGCCACTGGCGCCATTTAGGATACTGATAATTGTGATTGTCAGTCCAAAGATCACGAAACTCAGCAATCCAAGGTACCCCACTCAGTTTGGATAACCTATGAGCGATTATCAAACCTGAAAAAGAGGGAACACTGGCATAAATCAAATCGAACTTCTTTCCAGCCAGTAATTCCTTACCAGATGTAGTAGCAGGCTTTATCCATCCAAGTTGCGCATCTGGCCAGTGGACAAAGGTTTTGTATAGTTGACCTAATATGGATATCAAAGACCGTTCCCCATGTTCTCCAAATCCTTGAGATGCAACCTTGGCTTTGCCACCAGACAGAATCTCCGCAGGAGTATTAACAGACCATCCATCACAGTAAGTAACATTTGCTTTAGGCAATACGCATGCACTCCCCAATGGGAAGGGCTGATTATGGTCAGTAATCACATGAACATCGTGCCCTTTCTCATGTAAATATCCTGCCAGTTTCCCGGGTCTCACAGCACCTACAGAATTATATGGCGGGAAGTAATAGGAAATGATTAAGATACGCATAAGAATTGAGTTAAATCTTTTGTATAAACACGGAATTTTAGAATAGCCAAACAACCTATATTTAAAATAAATCCATTAAGTTCAAAGTGCTCCGGTTTATGAATGAGCTAACCAACTACTCAGCATCACGTAAGCTGCTCGATCTGCCGCTTGCCCATGTAGGAAATCTTTATCTCTTGGGAGCACTTAGAAGCAAATCCGAGCTAGATGAAGGCAAGTCGATTCCAGCCTGCTCCAACTAACTTAACCTCATTCCGTAAGTTATACAGGAAACCCATAAAAAAATAGGCTTCTTTTGAGCCCACAGGAATCTATTGCCATCAAACCAGCATGTTTTCCAGCATTACCATGCCAGATATCCCAGTGGTTTTATGATCGTAACATTATCGAGAATCGAAATACCGGAACTAGACAATCTGTTACGTATTTTTAGGTGTAAAGGTAGAATACTCACACTTAATGCACACGACTCCATTTAATTAAACTTATTAAGCCAGATTAGCAGAACAACATTTTTCAAGCAGTGTTTGATACAAAAAACGACTCTCTGAACTAACCAATTGAGAGTTGTGCCACAAAATTGTGAAAGTTCCATTAACTGACTGACAAGCATTTTTCAACAACATAAATTCTTTTAATGCATTATCACTATGACCCAGGCCCATGTAACGATTGGCGATAACAGTACACTCCATTACGATAAGTGGACGAATGCGTAAATTCAATTTCTTAGATGCTATTGGGTCGAATGCAAGATACTCAAAGCATGTGCCACACCTGAAACCTGCCATATCTGCATACCCCAGCGTACTATCGTAGGACATTCCGGCCACCTCCCACCCTATTAGGGTTACAGGCTGCTTCCAACGCAGATAATGCATTCTCCCACCCCAATGTGACTGATGCACCCCCTCCTCTTCACATACTCTCCGCAACCGACTGGCTTCCTGCACAATTTTCTGGGACTCCATATACGTATTGAAACTTGGATGCAGCCCAACCTCATGCCCTCGCTTATGAATTCGCCTCAACAAATCACGTATTGCCGGATGCTCAAGTTCATATTCGGCATCCTTTCTGCGATCAGTACGTCCGCATATAAAATAAAAGGCACTTTTAAGTCCATGCCGCTCCGAAATATCCATAATCCAATCAAATGTATTAAAAGGATCTTTCGAATAAAGCGTCTCCTTTGTATTCATGCGGATAAAAAAACCTGAGAATAATGCTTTGACATCCCTCCTCTTAATCACTGAGGCCACAACATTGCGAAGCAACCTCATTGGAGAACTGAATCCGTACAGACTAGGACAATCAACATCGTGAGACACTTTTACTTCAAATTGACTAGTCTTCAGTTGTATGTGGGGCCAAGTATTAGCAATCAGTTGTGCAAGAATATTCAACCACTCATCAACTACTGGCCGCTTCAAATATCCGTGCTTGTATCCATGAGATGCAGTCGCTGGAAAACGTTGATAGCCATCCAAGTCAACCCGGTCAATCTCTTCTACCCGAGCAAGCATCCAATAAGAAAAACCTAAAATATCGAAATTTACCCGATACCCATCAGGCTGCCGTTCTATTAACAACTCAGGTAAATCATTGCTCATGGTAGGCATGGGTAGAGGGCTATCAATTGTAGAACCCCAACCTTCAGAAACCGGATTCCAAAATTGGCAAGGCATGTCAGATGCCCTTTGGTTAAACGTAATTGGGTCTATAACAATCTCTACACAGCCCTCTTCACCAGGTAATTTAATAAGCGTCTTTCCTGGATCTGAACTCTCAAGCAAAAAGGAATGCCCATACCGCTCAGATAATATCTGCCCAAGCCATAACAAAGCTTCGGTATTGGGCCAACAATTCAGTGGTTTATCAGTATTCAAAATTAGCCTGCTTGATTAATATTCAATAACCTAATATCGGGCCATACCGTACTAATGTCTTAATTGATCCAGACAATAGTTTTTTATTTTCCTGGCTAAGGTAGTTATTGTTACAGAGGGTGAAGGACACACGATTACAGCGTAATCTCTCTTGACACACCATTTCCAAAGTATTGAGAATAAGCGGAAGTCACACCGCATCACAGCCTTTATCATCCATAAGCCATCTATCCACAAAAGCTTTTCTGGCGCGGGCTGAAAATAATCATCTCCAGTATCCAGCTCAAGGTAACGTTTAACCAGAGCATTGCCACTTGAAAGAAATAGGCCATGCTGCATCCAGAATCTGGGGTTTAGCTCAAGAACTACGATACGGCTATCAGTTACGATAAATTCCATTTCAAACGGCCCGACGAAAGCAAGCCTATCAAGAATGGCAAAAGCCTGCGGGGTCAGACTGAACTCATCAGGCATGATCCCAACAACAGCAGAGCAGCTAGGGCCAGTTGTATAACCTGCCAGCCGCTCTACCACACAGGTGATATTTCGTTTCGGTTGGTTGGCATCAAAAAAGCCACATACGGAAAAGAGCCGAGTATCTGCCTCACCCAGCCACTCCTGAAGAAAAAAGGAATCCAGCTTATACCCGAGCGTTAAAACTTGATCTTTGTAATATTCCACTTCATCAGGGCTGTTACACAGCCAGCCGCGAGGAAGCTTCTTTTCATCCTGCCAAGAGTGTTTGGCTTTAAGAAATAATGGATATTCCAGAGAACAGATATCATCCAGGGAGACATGCCTAGGCCCATGCATCAGGCCTGGCTGCTTAACAAGCCATTCGGCAAACTCCCATTTATCATCCAGTAATTCTCGTGGATAACCTTTAGGCCAGAAACTCCCTGGAATTTCCCCATCCAAAGCCTTTCCTAAATTAGCTTCCTCAGTAAACAATAGCCAGGTACCTTCATCCTGGATATTGCCAATAGGTATTGCTATATCTTGTTTGGCCTCAGTTGTTTTAAGCTCCAAGCCAAGTTTCTGGCAGGCATGAAAAAGCGTCCACGCATTTATTGATGCAGTAAAAGTTATTATCCTCTTAGACACTGCAATTAAACCTTAATTATTAAGGCAATGCGTTCGACCCTACTCCAAGGCTGAAATCTATAAAGTTTGGGGGTAATGGCATATATGACATTAGCTAGCCATGGGAATATCTTTGCAAGACCATAAATTCTATCCACAGGCCCCCCAAACTTTTCAAATGAAATAGAATCGGAAGCAATTCCAACAAGAGAACATATTTTCTCTAAATCCTCACGATCAAAAAAACGTATGTTATACAGGCTATCTTGTTCAGATTTCTTCTTAAAGATATCCATCAAACGCTTGTTTTTCTTATTATGCACTAACACTATTGCCAGTTCTTTAGCCACTCTAATCTGTTCATTCAATAATTCGGCAATTTTTTTATCGCTTTCAAATAGCACCCAAAATCCATTATTAAATACGACATCAAATGAATTTTTCTCAAGATTCGTGCTAAATGCATCTAGTCTCAACATTTTCAATGGGGAGTTCGGAAAACGCTGCTGAAGATAATCAACAGTTTTCTGATCAAAATCCGATCCAGTAGCATCGACACCATTAACTGCCAGATATCGAGAGTCCCGACATGAACCTCCGGCACACTCTAATATACTCATATCCCTCAAGCCTCTCATAGCAAACAGCCAAGTCCCTGCTCGAGGATGTGTATTCAAATAGTGTTCAATATGCTTAACCCAAGCCTCTGACCACCACTGTTCGGATTCTAGCTCTTCCAATTCATTATCCTTTTGTATTTTGTTTGATTATCTTCGCCGGGTTTCCAACTGCAACTGTTCCAGCAGGAATACTTTTTACAACAACAGCACCTGCACCAATAATTACATCATCCCCAATTTCGACCTCCGGGAGGATTATTGCATTAGCTCCGATCCACACATTAGAGCCTATGCGAATCGGCTTCGTTATTAAATGGCATTCAAGATTATCAGGGTCATGATTTGCAGAAATGATCTTAGCTCCGGGGCCAATCCAAACATTACTACCAAACTCTATCCCTGCCATCGCATTGATATAACAACCCGGCATCATACCCGGCGCAACCATGTCCCCCAGCGTTATCTTTCCGCTTACCCTGGATGTAAAATGGACCGGCCATGGAATAGCCCTTGCACCATTTACGTTTAATATGCGCTGAAATATCCAATAGCCTCTAATCGCCATCGGATTCCATGTAATAAGCCATTTGCAGTTTGGATAGAACAACTTACATAGCAATATGCAATATAGCCTCATCGCCTTCTTCGCCCAGAATTTAATCAATTTTATATGCCTTTAAATTAAGGTAAAAAATTACTCCATAAAACCCCAGGTTGATTATCGACACAAATACCAATAGCGGGATGAAGCTAATGCCTTTTGCTGCTAACAACATGACAGAAGCAACTGTCGCCACGAAGCGCATGATATCCAGGCATAGTTGCCAATGCTGCTTCCTGTGTACAACCAAATGCGAGAGAGGCGACACGACGACCTGCCCGAATAGCATCGGTATCAGCGAGATTAATACCCATCCGGCCTGATCCCACTCACTACCCAATATTAATCCAACATAATATGGTCCCAGGGCACACAAAAACACGGGTAATAATGAAATATAAACCAGCTTTTTTGTTGACTGAATGTATAACCTGCGGAGCCCAGCAGGGTCTTTCTTTATTTGATCAGCAGCCTCCGCCCAGAAGCTTTGCGCCAGAGCTGCCGTAAAAACACCTAGTGGCGCAAGTGCCAGCCTTTGCATAAGAGCCAACCAACCAACCTCTGTGGGGCTGTAGTAAACAATTAACAGTATTGGCAACATTGATAGGTTTGTTGTATTTATCAATGCTACCCCGGTCGATTGTAATGACTGGGAGAAAAAACTTCTCATCGTCGACATAAAACGCAAATATGTACACCTACCAATAAGCGTGAACATATTCAGGGTATGGCGCAGTAAACTCATGACACTTACCCAGATTGCACCCAGCAAGCTAAGAATAAGCCCTAACGTTCCAGTATTAATCAACCCCAACCCAATTTGGCTGAGCGTCATAAAAATGCTTTTATTGATATTTGATCTGCTAACTGGTGATAGATTGGCCTCTCGAACATGCCACCCTTGAAGCAACTGATGTAATCCCATACCAAGAATGGCCAGTGGCAGCCATAATAAAAATGGCAGCAGCATCTCCAAATCATAGTGCTCTAGTAATTTATTGCCATAAGCCCATACCAGCAAAGCTATGCTGATTGAGAAAAGGAGCAATATCCCTCCTCCTCCCAGTAACAGAACCATTGCTTGCTGGCGAGAGCTTGCATTAGGAATTGACCAATCGACTCTTAATGTGGCAACTGAAGAAAGAATGACAAGTATTGAACTGAATAATGCAAACGTACCAAAATCCGATGGGGAATATAAACGTGTTACCAAAGGCGCAGCAATGATAGGCATTCCTTGCGCTAACAAATTAGCAAATGCAACTTTGATAAAGTTCTGACGAAAACGAGAACCTTTCCGATAGTCAAAAATATTAAACAACGCTTTTTACCTGGAATACATCATTAACTAGCATCAAGTTCTAGCTGGGAAATTAAACAGTCGAGAATTTTATGCTGAGCTTCATTAGATAAATCAGGATGCATGGGTAAGCTCATGACTTCATTTGCAGCGGCTTCTGCTACTGGAAAGGCACCAATTCCTCGCTTCGCGGATGCAAATGCAGGTTGCAAATGCAGGGGGATTGGATAGTGAACCGCTGTCGGTACGCCAGCATCTTTCAGTTTTTTCTGCACTTGCTCACGGTTCTTCACACGCACGGTGTATTGCGCATAGACACTGGTGTTATAGGTCTCAAGCTCAGGCGGGACGATATTCAACTGCGGGTTCTTTGCAAGTTGCTCTTTAATCAATTCGGTATAGCGTGCACCTATCTTTGCGCGCTGCTCCACTTCCCAGTCGAAACGCTCCAGTTTTGCCAACAGCACAGCGGCCTGTATAGTATCCAGCCGTCCATTCATGCCAATGCGGGGATGGTGGTAGCGTTTATCCTGCCCATGCACCCTGATTTCGCGCATGGCTTTGGCCAAGGTATCGTCATTGGTGAATAGAGCACCACCATCGCCATAAGCACCCAGTGGTTTTGATGGGAAAAAGCTTGTAGAACCTATGGTGCTCACACCACATGAGCGGCGGCCTTTATAGCTTGCGCCAAATGATTGTGCAGCATCTTCTATTACTGGCAGTCCGTGCTTTTCTGCGATGCTGTTGATGGCGTCAAAATCCGCACATTGCCCATACAGGCTGACGGGCATGATGGCTTTGGTCCTGGAGGTAATCGCTGCTTCAATTTTCGAAGGGTCGATATTGTAAGTACGAGGATCAATATCGACAAAGATCGGTTTGGCGCCCAGCAAGGCAATCATTTCGCCAGTCGAGATAAAAGTGAATGGCGTGGTGATGACTTCATCGCCATGCCCAATACCCAGCGCCATCATGGCAATCATCAGGCTATCAGTGCCATTGCTCACGCCGATACAGTGTTTGACGCCGACATAAGAGGCCAGTTTTTCTTCCAGCTCGGCGACTTCGGGGCCCATGATGTACTGACCGTGTTCCAGCACTTTGTTGATGCGCGATTTGATATCCTGCTCAAGCGATTTGTACTGCGCTTTCAAATCAATAAAGGGAATTGCTTCAGTCATATTTTTATCCAACGAAAGTACATTGACTATCAACCAGGCGGTATGTCTCGCCGGTTTCAGGGCATTTAGCTTCAGCGTTACCACTTAAGGGCAGCGACAGACGTGCGCCGTGTCGGCTCATCCAGCCTATCTGCTTTGCTGGCACACCAACCATCAGCGCATATGCGGGAACATCTCGATTGATTACCGCACCGGCACCGACAAAGGCATACTCGCCAACGGTAGAGCCGCAAACGATGGTGGAATTAGCGCCTAATGTTGCGCCGCGTTTAACGAGCGTATTTCGATATTCGTTTTTGCGTGAAACCGCTGACCGTGGGTTGTAGACATTGGTAAAGACCATGCTGGGGCCGCAAAAAACATCCGACTCCAGCGTGACATTGTCGTAGACCGACACATTGTTCTGGATTTTGACGTTATCGCCAATCACGACTTTGTTACCGACAAAGACATTCTGCCCCAGGGAGCAATCTTTACCGATTTGGGCATTAGCGCAAACATGTACCCAATGCCAAACGCGCGTTCCATCGCCTATTTGCGCGCCTTCGTCGACAATGGCAGTTGAGTGAATAGTAATAGCCACGTTCAGTAATCCAACGGAAGGGCAACACGCTTACCATCGCGTGCAGACAGGTAGGCGGCGATCAGTACCTCAAGGGATTTAAGGCCTTCCCTGCCATCGGTTTCCGGTTCAGCCAGGCCACGCATGACATTGATGACATTCTCGTAATAAAGCGGATGACCGAAACCATAAACTGAAGTTGTTTCATAATTGCTGGTCTTTACTGCTTCATCATCTTTATCTTGGTCCGCAAATTCCCAATGCTGTATTTCATTGACAGCAACACCGCCGACTCGAACTGTCCCCTTTTCGCCTAGAATAGTAATGCTTCCTTCAAGATTCTTGGGATACGTTAGCATGGTGACATTCATGGAACCTAGTGCACCGGAACGCCAACGCACGTTAATGACACCGGTATCTTCAACTTCGATGTCGCGTTCCAAAGTTGAAGTGTAAGCATGCAGGCTCTCAATAGGGCCTATCAGCCAATCTAGCAAGTCGACATAATGGCTGGCCTGATTCATGAATGCCCCGCCGTCGAATTCCCACTTACCGCGCCATGCTGCACTGTCGTAGTACTCTTGAGGGCGGGTCCAGAACACGTTGATATTGACCATGTAAATACGGCCAAAACGTTTCTTTTCTACTGCACGCTTCAATAATTGCAAGGTCGCATTGCGCCGATTCTGCTTCACAACAAACAAGCGCACACCGGCATCATCGCAAGCCTTGACCATACGCTGTCCATCGTGCCAGCGAGTCGCCATCGGTTTTTCAGTCATCACACTACAGCCAGCAGCTGCAATCTCGACAGTCTGTTCTGGATGCAGTCCACTTGGCGTAGTCAATACGATAATATCCGCATCAGTATCAGCAAGCAGTGCTGTCAAACTCGCATAAGGCTTAGCACCTGTATATTCGACCGCATTAGCTAATGCCTTGGGATCAATATCACAGACACCAACAAGCTCGGTATGCTCGGTATGTTTTTTAATAGCGTCAAAATGGTTTTTTGCGATGCGCCCACAACCCACTAATGCGAAACGAATCTTGCGATCTGTAATTGCTGCTGGATAGGTACGCATGATTTAAGCCTTGATGATGTTTGCAGCGGGTTCTAAAAACTTGCCGCGCGAATCAACGATTAACTTGGCATTTTTCTTGATCAGGCTATAGTCAAACTTCTCGTGATCGGTCGCAAGCAGAATGCAATCATAACCAGCTATACTTTCAGCCGTGAGATTGACACTGGAAAGCTCAAAATGATGCTCGCGCATCTTGGGGAAATGCGGGATATGTGGGTCACTATAAGCAACACTTGCACCTAAATCCCGCAGTTTTTCCATCAAAATCACTGAAGGAGACTCACGCATGTCATCCACATTTTTTTTATAGGCAATACCCAGTACCAGAATATTGCTGCCATTGATGGCTTTCTTCTGACCATTGAGGCCTGACGCAACTTTCGACACTACATAATCTGGCATAGATGAATTAACCTCGCCAGCCAGCTCAATAAAACGTGTGTGTACGCCATACTCACGCGCTTTCCATGTCAAGTAGAACGGATCAATTGGGATACAGTGCCCACCCAAACCAGGGCCCGGATAATACGGCACAAAGCCAAATGGTTTGGTCGCAGCAGCACGAACGACTTCATGGATATCAATATCCATTTTATCTGCCACTATCTTCATCTCGTTGACAAGGCCGATATTGACTGCACGGTGTATGTTTTCCAGCAGTTTAGTCAACTCTGCCGCTCGCGTTGAGCTAACAGGAACGACCTGATCAATCACTTGAGAATAAAGTGCTACACCAATTTCCAGGCAATCTTTGCTGAACCCGCCACACACTTTAGGAATGGTACGCGTTGTAAAATCGGGGTTACCCGGGTCTTCACGCTCAGGGGAAAATACCAGAAAGACATCCTGCCCCACCTTCAACCCAGCAGATTCAACTCGCGGCTTCAATTCTTCGTCTGTCGTACCTGGATACGTAGTACTTTCCAAGGAAAAAACCTGACCCGGACGCAAGTAAGGAACAAGGGAATCCGTCGTGCCAGTCACAAAACTCAGGTCTGGTTCACGATATTTATTCAGCGGCGTTGGAACACAGATAATCAAGGCATCTGCTTCTGTTGCACGACTGAAATCTGTGGTGGCCTCAAAACCACTTGAAATAGCTTCAGCAATGGATTCTGAAGATATATGCTCGATATAGGATTTTCCGTTCGTTAACGCATCTACTTTTGAGCTATCAATATCCAGCCCGAGTACTTTATAACCGACCTCGCTATATCGCAGCATCAATGGCAAGCCGACATAACCCAAGCCCACGATACCAATGATGGCAGTTTTATCATTCAATTTTTTCAGTAGCTGCTGTTTTGACATGTCTCGACCTTGATTCAACCCGATTTGATTAAGTATGCATTTATTTATGCGCCTTTAGCTCTTCGCTCAAAAGCTCAATTTCACTTTTCAGGTGCTCGTACTCCTGAATCTTGTGCTTGAGAAAACGTAGAGTAATGCTAGTTTTTTCTTCGATAGCTCTGGGAGTAAGCAAATACATGTAAGCCAGCTTATTTTTGCTATTACGAAAGTTGGTAGCTTTAAGAAGACCGACGTCAACCAAGGCCTGAATACAGTAATTGGCCTTGCCTAGGCTAATTCCCAATTCACGCGCAAGCTCACGCTGACTAATCTCTGGATTAGCCTCAACCAGCTTGAGTATTTTGTAGCGATACTCGTCAGTTAACATTGATTTTGTGCGTTCATGATGTGAACGCAGTTTATCAGGAAGTTACTTGCGTTTGCAATGTGCTTTGAAGCACTACTTATTTTGAAGAGATATCTATATTCTGGTGCTTATGGAAAAAATGAATCAAAAATCTCAGCATTATTAAAGGTATTAGCAGTTTTATCTTTCCCTGATAGGGATGGCTCGTAATTAAGCGGCCATTTAATGGCGATATCAGGATCATTCCAGATAATACTGCGCTCATGCTCAGGGCAATAATAATCGGTGGTTTTGTATAGAAAATCGGCGGTTTCGCTCAACACCAAAAAACCATGTGCAAAACCGGGAGGCACCCACATCTGCTTCGCATTTTCCTCTGAAAGTTCAGCACCAACCCATTGGCCGAAAGTGGCTGAAGATTTACGCAAATCCACTGCAACGTCGAAAACTGCGCCCTGTACCACCCTGACGAGCTTGCCTTGCGGCTGCTGGATTTGATAATGCAAACCCCTTAATACATTTTTACCTGAACGAGAGTGATTGTCCTGCACAAATTCGACATTCAAACCTGTCGCATCTTGAAAATCTTTCTGGTTATAACTTTCATAGAAAAATCCACGGGCATCACCAAATACTTTGGGCTCCAGAATCAGGACATCCGGAATGGCAGTCGGGGTAACGCGCATAAATCAAGTACTTTCTTTTAGTAGCCGCAGCATGTATTGGCCATAGCCGCTTTTAACCAGAGGTTGGGCCAACTTCTCAAACTGTTCAGTTGAAATAAATTTGTTGCGCCATGCGATTTCTTCGGGGCATGCAATTTTAAGGCCCTGGCGATTTTCTAGCGTAGCGATAAACTGGCTGGCCTCCAGCAGGCTTTCATGCGTGCCGGTATCCAGCCATGCGTTACCGCGCTTGAGGATATTCACACTAAGCTGGCCTTTATCAAGATAGGCTTGATTGACCGAGGTGATCTCCAGTTCGCCACGCGCACTTGGCTTGACTGCCTTTGCAATATCCACGACTTGCTCGTCATAAAAATAAAGCCCGGTCACTGCATAGTTGCTTTTGGGCTTCAGAGGCTTCTCTTCTATGCTCGTTGCCTTGCCGGATTTATCGAACTCAACTACACCGTATCGCTCCGGATCCTGCACATGATAAGCAAAAACAGTGCCTCCATTCTGCTTGGCATCTGCATCTGCCAGTGCTGTTGAGAATTCGTGACCGTAAAAGATATTGTCGCCCAGCACCAGGGCTGTCGGCGATGAAGCAATGAATTTTTCGCCGATAATAAACGCCTGTGCCAGACCATCCGGGCTAGGTTGCTCGGCATATTCGATGTGAATGCCCCACTGCGAGCCATCACCAAGCAATTGCTGGAAACTGGGCAGATCCCGTGGTGTGCTGATGACCAGAATTTCACGTATACCGCTCAGCATGAGGGTACTAAGTGGATAGTAGATCATGGGCTTGTCATAAACCGGAAGCAGCTGCTTGCTGAGAGATAAGGTGGCCGGATGTAATCTGGTGCCGGCCCCTCCAGCCAGGATAATTCCCTTACGTGATGTCATGTCGCTCACCTACCTCGATTTTGATCAAAAATTTGTATGACGCCAGCTTGCCAATCCGGCAACTGAATACCAAAGGCCTGGCGTAATTTAGCGGTGTTCAACCGCGAATTCAGCGGCCGTCTCGCTGGCGTTGGAAACTGGTCGCTGGTCACGGCATTGATATTCTCGTCCCGAACCTTGATGACCGTTCCATGATCTTTTGCGTACTGAATAACGAACCTGGCATATCCGTACCAGGATATCTGGCCAGCGGCTACTGCATGATACAGGCCAGCCAGGTTTGCATTTGCCATCGCCTGGGGAATGATATCGGCAGTCAATTGCGCCAGCAATGCGGCACCGGTAGGTGCACCGACCTGGTCATCCACTACTGAAAGCGAATCCCGCTCCTGCGCAAGCCGCAGCATGGTCTTGGCAAAGTTGTTACCGTGCGCGCCATAAACCCAGCTGGTTCTTAATATGAGGTATTTTTTGCAAGCTGCAGCAATCAATTGCTCACCTTCCAGCTTGGTTTTGCCGTACATGTTCAGCGGAGCTGGTGTGTCGGTTTCCTGCCATGGTGTATCGCCACTGCCATCGAATACATAATCTGTAGAATAGTGTACCAACCATGCGCCGAGCTTTTCGGCCTCATGCGCCAAAACACCAGGCGTTGTTGCATTGATGGTACGAGCCAGTTCAGGCTCGCTCTCGGCTTTGTCTACTGCGGTATAGGCCGCTGCATTGACAATCACGTCGGGCTGCAAGGCACGTACCGTTTCAGCAACATCCTGGGGGCGGGAAAAATCAGCGCAGTAATCCTGGCTATCGAAATCCAGAGCGGTCACATGACCTAGCGACTGCAAACTATGCTGCAGCTCATGACCGACCTGACCGTTTTTTCCAAACAGCAGAATCTGCATGTCGTGACTCATTGCTTGCGGTCACCGTAATTCGTGTCCAGCCACTCGCGATAGGCACCTGTCTGTACGTTTTGCACCCAGGCCGGATTCTCCAGGTACCAGGCAATTGTCTTGCGTATGCCGGTTTCGAATGTCTCTTTCGGCTTCCAGCCAAGTTCGTCAGCGATCTTTCTCGCATCTATGGCATAACGGCGGTCATGTCCCGGCCTGTCTTTCACATGCGTGATCTGTTCTGCATAGTTTTTGCCATCGGGCCTGGGCTGTAGCTCATTCAGCAGCTGGCAAACAAGTTGAACAATCTCAATATTGGCTTTTTCATTCCAGCCGCCAACGTTGTATGTTTCACCGACACGTCCACGCTCAAGCACTTGCCGGATAGCGCTGCAATGATCCTTCACGTAGAGCCAATCCCGGATTTGCATGCCATCGCCATAAACAGGCAAGGGCTTGTCTGCCAGCGCATTCACTATCATCAGCGGGATCAGCTTCTCAGGGAAATGATAAGGTCCGTAATTGTTGGAGCAATTGGTCGTCAATGTAGGCAGGCCATAGGTGTGTTGATAAGCCCTGACCAGGTGATCGGATGATGCTTTGGAGGCTGAATACGGACTGTTCGGCTCGTATGGGTGATTTTCAGTGAAGGCCGGTGCATCAGATTTTAAGGAGCCATAGACCTCGTCTGTAGAGACATGCAGAAAGCGGAATTGTTGTTGTCCATCCGTATCAAGCTGCTGCCAATAGGCACGGGTGACTTCGAGCAGGTTAAACGTACCGACGATATTGGTCTGAATGAAATCGTCAGGGCCGGTGATTGAACGGTCGACATGCGATTCCGCGGCAAAATTGACGATGGCCCTTGGCTGGTATTGCTTTAACAAGTCAGCGACCAGTGTCTTATCGCCGATATCGCCATGGACAAAAATATGATGTGGGTTATCTTTTATGCTCGCCAGATTATCCAGGTTGCCTGCATATGTGAGCTTATCCAGATTGATGACAGCTTCATCGCTTTGAGCCAGCCAGTCCATCACAAAATTCGAGCCTATGAAGCCAGCGCCACCAGTAACTAATATCATTCGTCCGTATTCCTTCGTCGTTATTTTTGGATATTACCAGCTATCTGTAAAACCTTTGATTTCACGCCGCTGACGCTTGGTCGGACGTCCCGCCCCGCGCTCCCGCTGCGCATGATCGTTTTCCCTAGTCACAGCCACCTCTGCGCGCCTGTTCCGGCTGGATTCCGTTTCTTCGTACAACAATGCGGCTTCTGGCGCCCCCCGGCGCTGATTGGATAATGCACGAACCAGCACCTCAATCTCGAAATCCTTGTTGCGAATGTGGATTGACTGACCTATTTTAACTTCTTTTGCAGGCTTGACGCGATCGCTATCGACTCTCACTTTGCCGCCATCAACCGCGTCGGCAGCCAGGCTGCGTGTCTTGAAAAAACGTGCTGCCCACAGCCATTTATCCAGGCGGCACTTTTCCTTGTCTACTTCCGATTTATCCAGATTAGTCTTGTGCTGGTTAGCCATGGAGTCAGGACTTTATTCGTCTGATTTATTGCTATCGTAAATCTTGCGGAAGCTTTCAAGCGTGCGTTGCACCCGGCCCATCACACTTTCCGGCCTGTAATCGCCCTCTTCATCGACCTCACCTGCACTCAAGCCGGTAAGGTATTCAAGGCCTTCCAGCACATGGCCAAAAGTATGTATATGAAAACGCCTGGCCGCGACTGCAGCAATGACTTCGTCATTCAACATCAGATGCGCGGCATTGCGTTCGGGAATCAGGACACCCTGCGACCCATCCAGACCTATCGCCTGGCAAACGCGGAAATAGCCTTCGATCTTCTCGTTGACGCCGCCTATCGCCATTACTTCGCCATGTTGATTCATGGCGCCTGTGACAGCAATACCTTGCGGCAATAGCACACCTGAGATCGCCGAGAGCAAGGCATAGAGCTCAGCGCATGAAGCTGAATCACCTTCTACGCCATGATATTCCTGCTCGAAGACCAATGAGGCATTGAGTGACAATGGCGTCAACTTGGCAAAGCTAGCAGAGAGCCAGCTTTGCAGGATGAACAAACCCTTGTCATGATTGGGGCCGGTCATTTCCACTTCACGATCAATATTGATCACGCCATCTTCACCGGCAAAACAACGCGCAGAGATACGAACCGGAGAACCGAATCCGGCATCGCCAAGATCGATATGCGTTAAGCCGTTTATCTGGCCTAATTCGCGTCCTTGCACACGTATCATCAAGTCGCCATCAACGATTGAACGTAGTAGCTGCAGCTCCGGACTGCGATGGCGTCTATAGCTGGCTTGCAATACGACCATCACGTCTTCCGGTTCGACCAGACCATCGTGGTCGCCACCTTTTGCCAATCGACTTTTCGCTTCAGTGGCTGTGGCCAGTATCAATTGCTGCAACTCTGCAAATCGACTGCTGATGCGGGCTTTGTCTTCAACCCAGCGATGCATGGTCTCCAATATTTTAGCCACGGCGCCAGCACTGAAATGCGGCAATGAAAAATGCTCGCATCTTTCTGCGATGTGATTAGAAAGCGCGCGATAGATATCAGGGTTCGCGTCGAAATCATCGGAAAAGTCGACTTTTACGTTAAAAAATCGGGCAAATTCCTCTGATTCATCCTGCAAACGGTAAAACTCTTCGCGTGTCGCAATCAATACCAGCCTCACTTGAACCGGTACAGGATCAGAAACCGGGTGCGTGCTTGCCGTCTGGCCTGCGTGGCTCACCGACTCTTCGATCTGCACCCGGCCATTTCGCAGGAACCGATGCAGCTTCTCAATGATCTGCTGTCCATTTTGCTGGTCATTATCGATATCGCGCAGATGCAGCATGAGCATGCCGCCATCGGCGCGCAACAAGTTGCCTGCGCGTAAACGCATGAATTCCGGCAGGTTGCTTATTTGCTCAGAACCGGATTCAAATGATCCGAACAGGCTTTGGAAAGTCGGGTCGTCGTCATAGATGACCGGTGCTGCGGTTTGCTGCCGATGGTCGACCAGCAGATTGGCGCGGAACCGCATGAGATATGATTCCAGCATGCCTTCATTCTCGGCACTGAGCACCAGTTCAGCAGTTGTTGGCGATGCCGCTGCAACCGGTGCATGCTGGAATACCTCAATACTGTCGAATATGTCCTGCCTGAGTGCGATCAGGTAATTCTCAAACTTCTTAAGCTCACCATTCTCGATCTGCAACTGCTGTTTGATGGCGGCAAATTCCTTTTGCAGCAACGCTTCAACCGCAACTGCATCGTTTGCCAAACCAGGCATGGTCTTCGCCAGGGTACGGATAAATTGATCCAGGGCCTGGCGGAGTTTGGCACCGGAACCGGCATGCACTCGCAATACCAGAGGTTTGTCCGGATTATCGAAATTGTGGAGATAGACCATATCTCTCGGTACTGGCAGTTTTGCTGCGTATTCATGCATCAATTTCAACATCAGCGAAGTTCTGCCACATCCGGGCTCGCCAATCACGATCAAATGAAAGCCCGGGTGATGGATACCAAGCCCGAATCGTGCCGCGGCTTCGGCTTCCGCCTGCCCTATCCAGCCACCTGGCTGATTGGACTGTTTGATCAATTCAGCCGTAGAGGCAAACGCCAATGTTGCCGGATCAATGGATCGTGTCAGTTGCTTGGGAGTGAGTGTGTTGAGCATTGATGGTTAAGGATATGGGTCTTATTGTTGAGTTGGATACTGATTTATCGAAATGGTATTGATTTTATTGCCAGTTCTTATTGTTTAACCCAGCGGTCGCGTGCATCGTCGTCGCTGGCCTTTGCCTCTACCCAACGCTCGCCGCTGGCGGTTTGTTCTTTTTTCCAGAATGGCGCTTCGGTTTTCAGATAATCCATGATGAATTGGCACGCCGCAAAAGCTTCACCTCGATGCGCGCCGCTTACTACCACCAATACAATCTGATCTGCCGGTTTGAGTTCACCGACACGATGGATAAGCAGCGCATCAAAGATATCCCAGCGTTGCTTAGCCTGCTCGACAATAGCTTCCAGCGCCTTTTCGGTCATGCCAGGATAATGCTCCAATGTCATGGAGGTGACTTGGTCACCTTCATTCAGATCACGCACCTGGCCGATAAAACTGGCAACAGCGCCGATATCCTTGCGCGCAAGCCGCATAGCGCCTACCTCGGCACCGACATCAAAATCTGCTGTCTGCACACGTACTGCCATCTCTAACCGCCTGTCACAGGAGGAAAGAATGCAACTTCATCGCCATCCCGGATTTGAGCGCTATTCTGCACCAGCGTCTGATTCACAGCCGCACGAATGGGCCGGCAGCCATCAAACTCCTGCTGCCATTGTTCACCACGTTGCGCGAGAGTTGCCATCAGGCCTGAGACGCTAAGCTCGCCATGCATATCAATGACTTCGCCAGACATTCCGAGCGATTCACGCAGCCGTGCGAAATATAGAACTTTAATCATTTACAGCTTAATTAAGAACATCTTCATCGGTCACCGCACCACGTTTGCCGCTGATCGCTTCTGCCATCAGTTGCGTCAGCTTCTTCTTGGCCTCCGGGTCGTCCATCAGCCTGGAACTGAATGTGATGCCGAATTTAGTCGCATATTGCTGGATCAACATCATCAATCCAGCTTCGTTCTCATCTTCCAGTTCAACATTCATTCTTCATTCTCCTCTGAAACCTCATCAAGTAAAGGCGCGGAGACTGGGCTATCCAGCTCGACACGCTCTATCTTGGCGAAATGGTTGGTAATTTTGCGGCTAGTCAATTGCACTTTCTCTGCATCTTCATGGGCAAGGCGAATATGATCCGCCAGTTTTTTCATGCGTACATCAAACAATCCGAAGTCTTTACTCAGTTTGGACAGCTCTTCCTGAATGATATGGACCTGCTTGCGCGTTTCAGTGTCCTTGAGCACTGCACGTGCCGTGTTCAGGACGGCCATCAGCGTTGTCGGAGAAACAATCCACACTCGCTTTTTATGGGAATAATCGACCAGATCACGATGGTGGGCATGAATCTCCGCGAACACAGCCTCGGCAGGAATGAACATCACAGCGCCGTCGCTGGTGACGCCAGGAATGATGTATTTGCTGGCGATGTCATCCACATGCTTTTTAACGCCCGATTTAAACACTGCGGCGCTGATGCGATCGGCGCCTTCCGCAAACATACCCTCGTAATTTTCCAATGGAAACTTGGAATCCACTGCTACCAGGCCGGTAGGCTCAGGTAATTTCAGGACGCAATCGGCACGCGTCTTGTTGGCAAAGGTATATTGAAACTCAAAGGCGCTTTCCGGCAAAAGATTGCGTACCAGGCCTTCCAGCTGCACCTCTCCGAAAGCACCACGGGAGCGCTTGTCGCCCAGCAGTTCCTGCAAGCTGACGACATTGGTGGCCAGCCCGTCTATCTTCTTTTGCGCCTCATCTATCTTGGTCAGATGCGTCATGACATTAATGAAGGTTTCATTGGTTTTTTTGAAGCCTTCGTCCAGACGCTCCGAAACCTTGCCGCTGATCAATTCCAGGCGTTCTTCAACCGCTTTCGTCAGGTTTTCGATACGTTGCGTGAGCAACTGGGTCGCGTTGCCCATGGTATTCTGAATCAGGATTTGTTCGGCTTTGCTTTGTTCCGACAAGGTCACATGCATTTTCTCCAGCATGGTTTCACGCATGGAGGAAAGGTTTTCGGTCTGGCTGGTCTGCAGTTTCTGCATGGCTTCGCGTGTCTGGCTGAGTTCTTGCGTGACAAGGGTGCGCAGCCTGTCGCTCTGCTCATTGGATGTAGCCATCAATCGATCGCCCAGCTTGTTCAGGCCGTCATTCAGATCCATCAGCATGGCACGATGCTTGTCGTCCATGAGCACAATCAGCTCCTGATTCGCGTCTTTGGCGCGCAAGGAGCGTACTGCCTGCCAGAGCAACAGCAGCAAAACAACCACCAATAAAACCAGAATAGCGATATCAATCATATTGGGTGAAATTATACCTCATGCACCACTGCCAATTGAGGCTAGCGCCCGAAGGTTTTAAATCCATCCTGATTTATGCGACACTACGAGACCGACTCTTTCACAAAGGCCTGTCGTGACCAAACTCAAATTCCTTATTGGCCAGTGGCTGGCAAATGTCACCAGACGTTTACAGAATAACTTTTACCTCTATCTCGCTGCGCTGCTGACTGTATTTGTCCTGCTGGATGCCAGCCTGCTGCATGTCGGCGAGAATATGCGCCAGAAGGCCTTCGACTTCATGGTACGCAGCCGGGTCGTAGTACCGCCGCCGGATAAGGATATTGTCATCATTGATGTCAATGAAGCCAGTCTTGCCGCCATGGCTGAAGAATATGGCAGATGGCCATGGCCGCGGCAGGTCTTCGGTGAGTTCCTGGAGAATATTCAGGCGCAGAATCCTAAAGCCGTGGTCTTTGACATCCTGTTCAGTGATGCCGATATCTACAATCCGGATAGCGATGCCTATTTCAATGAAGTCATTGCCTCCACGGACAATACTTTCTTCCCATTTCTGCGCCTGCCCGAGCAATATGATGCATTGAGCGAAGTGAAGGTATCGATGATTCCCGGAATCAGGGAATCGCTCACCAGCCAATCCGATCCTGACGCCACCATTGCCGTTGTGCTGCCGCATTTCGAGGCCGCCATCCATTCAGGCCGCCTGGGCACGCACAATATCTATCCGGATCCTGACGGCATCGTACGCGAATACCGCTTGTACCGTAATGATTACGGCTGGCGCATCCCTTCCCTGCCTTTAACCATCGGCGAAAACCTGGGGTTCGCGCTCTCCACCTCTGAACGCGTTTTGCTCAACTGGCGCGGCAAACCATTCACCTATCAATACGTCAGCTTCAGCGAAGTCATGCACGACATGAGCATCAAGGACAAAAAGCGCCCACAGGACGAATTCACGGACAAGATCGTCATCATCGGCTCAACCGCACCTAGCCTGTTCGACCTGAAAGCCACGGCCATGGCCAAAACGCACCCCGGTGTGGAAATCCTTGCCACCGCTATCGACAATGTCAAACATGGCGATTACATGAAAGTATGGCGTGGTGCCACACCCTACGTATTGGCAAGCCTGCTATTGATCTGGCTTACGACTGCGGCTTTCTACGCCCGAGTCGATCGCGACAAGCTCATCACAGTATTCGGTTCCAGCCAGATCGGCCTCCTGGCCTTTTCTTACGCAACGATCAACCTCACAAACTCCTACTTTGACTTCACTGGCCCTATTATCTGGGCCATCATCTATTTCAGTGTGGCAAAAGTCTACGCGCTGGCAACCGACCGTGCCTTGCAGCGCTGGCTGGCTTTCGGGGTCAAGGCGGACGAAGCCGGTACGCACGCACTCATCATGCCGATATTAATAGAAAACAAAGAACCTTTAGGCGACGCATTGCTCAAAAAACTGAAACGCAAAATTGAACTGGCAAGCCACACCCCAAGCAATATTGAAGCGCTAAAAGGCGCACAAGGAGGTATCTGGGGACTGTTCGGCGATATGGTCGTGGTGAGCTGGACCTATTCGGAAGCCAAATCCGACTATGCCAAACAGGCCTATCAAGATGCAGAACAACTCGCAGGGCAATTGCCGGCCATCGTCAGCAGTCTTGGGCTACCGGCCGACACTACAGTGCGCTATACCACCCATGATGGCGTTCTGGTTGCGGGCGCAGCCATGGCAAACCAATGGCGCAGCTTATTTGCGCAATCGATCATCAAACTTGAGCACAACGATACGACAACAGGAGAAATCAATGCTTAAGGCTTTACTTTCAACGCTGCTTTTATTGCAGGCTTCAATTTTCATGGCTAGTGCTTACGCGGCAGAAACCGGTACTGCGCTTAAAGCGGACAGCCTGCGTGCGGAGCCATATGCGGACGCGAAAACTGTGGGCAGCTTCGCCAAGAACGACAAGTTGGAAATACTCAGCAAACAAGGTGCATGGCTCAAAGTCAAAACACCGAAATCTACCGGCTGGGTGCGCCTGCTCTCAGTGAAGCGCGGTACTGCGAGCACAGGCAGCCAAACCTCTGGCGTATTGAATGTTGCAAGCGGCCGTGCCGGAACCGGTCAAATTGTCGCCACCACGGGTGTTCGCGGCCTTAGTGAGCAGGAACTGAAAAGCGCAAAATTCAATGAAGATGAAATGAAGAAACTCGAATCCCTTACTTTGAATGCCAGCCAGGGTCAGCAGTTTGCCAATAGCGGCGGGCTCAAAGCCAGCAAGTTCAGTTACCTGCCTGCAGCACCGGAAGGAACAAGATGATGCGTATTCAGACACTTATCCTTTCTGCTTTACTCGCTGCTTCGTCACCCGTTCACGCGTTGAGCCTCAAAGACCTGGTAAAGGATGCTGCTGAGAAAAGCGGTATTGATACCGGCGTCGTTACCAACGACAAAACCGGGCAGGAGAAAACGACATCAGCCCCGGCAAACGAAACCAAACCTGCCTTTAACTGGAAAAATCCGTCGAATGAGGAAGAGGTGCAACTGGGCCGCGAGATTACAGGCAATTTGCTGGGAGCATCGCCCCTGGTTAAAGATGAAGCATTACAGAAATATGTAAACCAGGTAGGCCGTTGGGTCGCCAGCCAGAGCGAACGTGCCGACCTGCCCTGGCGTTTCGGCGTGATTGAAAGCGAAGCTATCAACGCCTTCGCTGCACCCGGCGGCTATATCGTCATCACCAAGGGGCTTTACCGTAAGCTTGAGAACGAGGCACAACTGGCCGGAGTTCTGGCCCACGAAATCGGTCACGTAGTGAAAAAACACCATCTCAAAGTGATCCAGAAACAGCAGTTACTGAGCATAGGCGCGGGCATGCTGGGCGACAAGGTCAGCAAAGGTAACCAGACCCTGGACAAGGTGATCGGCAATGGCGCCGAGATCATGGCGCGCGGCCTTGATAAGAACGCTGAATATGAGGCCGACCGCGACGGTGTCACACTGGCAACCAGGGCAGGTTACGACCCTTACGGCCTGCCTGAAGTGCTGCAGGCCATCTCGGCGACCAGCACGAATGAGGGTAGCCTCACTTTGCTTTACAAGACACATCCGCATCCGAATGAGCGCCTGGCAAAACTGGGCGACTCAATCGGGAACAGACTGGATAGCAATACAGGTGGCAAAACGCTGCCAGATCGCTTCTACAAACTAAAGCAATAAAGCACCTATCAAACGATACCTATGTTTGCAGGATTGAACTTGTGATACCTGCTGACAATTTTCAATGCGGAATCGGCAAGAGATGCGGAACCGCTCTCGACAACAGTTTCAATCAACTCATGACAATAGGCCTTATCGCGGACGATCTGCGATGGCCTGAAAGAAAAGCCTTCCTTGCGCGCATTCGCCACGAATGCAGTCAACTCTGCGAGAGACTGATGATTTAATCCAGCGTCCGTCATGATCCATTGCCCAAAAACTTTATTCCGCTGAGTCTATGCCTGATTTATTGCCGTTTGATTAAGACGATTCAAATTGATATGTCGCGGCTTCATGGCAATAAAAAACCCGGCAGAACCGGGTTTTTTATTGAGTGACTGCAATCAGTCTTTTGATGCACGCTTACGTTCATGTTCAAGCAAGTAGCGCTTGCGCATACGAATGGTCTTCGGCGTGATTTCCACCAATTCATCATCGTCAATGAACTCAACCGCTGATTCCAGAGTAAGCTGAACCGGCGTGACCAGGCGAACCGCTTCATCAGTGCCGGAAGCACGAACGTTGGTCAGTTGCTTACCCTTGATCGGGTTGACGATCAAATCGTTATCGCGGCTGTGGATACCGATGATCATGCCTTCATACAAGCGATCACCCGGGCTGGCAAACATACGGCCACGGTCTTGCAGTTTCCATAACGCGTAAGCGACAGCTTCACCCTGTTCGGATGAAATCAGCACGCCATTACGACGGCCCGGCATATCGGGCTTAACCGGCGCATATTCATCAAAGATATGCGCCATCAGGCCGCTACCGCGCGTCATCGTCATGAATTCACTCTGAAAACCGATCAAACCGCGCGCTGGAATCTTGTATTCCAGACGGGTACGGCCATTGCCGTCGGATTCCATATTCTGCAACTCACCACGACGACGGCCAAGTTCTTCCATCGCAGCGCCCTGGCAATCATCTTCCAGGTCGACGGTAAGAATCTCGTAAGGTTCGCACTTCTCGCCATCAATCTCGCGATAAACCACACGCGGCTTACCCACTGCAATCTCAAAACCTTCACGGCGCATGTTTTCCAGCAGAATCGTCAGGTGCAACTCACCGCGGCCTGAAACACGGAACACATCCGCATCCTGCGTATCTTCAACACGCAATGCAACGTTGACCAGCAGCTCCTTGGTCAAACGGTCGCGAATCTGGCGGCTGGTGACAAACTTGCCTTCAGTACCGGCCAATGGCGAAGTATTGACCATAAAGTCCATGGTCAGGGTTGGCTCATCCACACCAGTGATCGGCAAACCAACAGGGTTGTCGCGGTCGGCAATGGTGACACCGATACCGATTTCATCGATACCTGAAATGATCACGATATCGCCAGCTTCGGCCTCTTCAACCGGCACGCGCTCCAAACCCTTGAAACCCAGCACCTGATTGATGCGGCCTTGCGCAGTTTGCTTATCGCCATTCATCACAACGACAGCCTGACCGGGCTTGATGCGGCCATTGCGTACACGGCCAATGCCCAGACGACCGGTATAGCTGGAATAATCAAGGGCAGAAATCTGCAGTTGCAATGGAGCATTGCTATCGCCTAGAGGCGGCTCAACATGCGTGAGGATAGTTTCGAACAATGGGCGCATGGTCTCGGATGGATTGTTCATATCCAGGGTAGCGTAACCATTCAAGGCAGAGGCATAGACCACCGGGAAGTCCAGTTGCTCATCGGTAGCACCGAGGTTGGCAAACAGATCGAAAGTCTGGTTAATCACCCAGTCGGTACGTGCGCCTGGGCGATCGACCTTATTAATCACGACAATCGGCTTCAAACCAAGCGCCAATGCTTTCTTGGTCACGAAGCGGGTTTGCGGCATCGGGCCTTCAACGGCATCGACCAGCAACACCACACCATCGACCATACCCAGTACGCGCTCCACTTCACCGCCGAAGTCGGCGTGTCCTGGCGTATCAACGATGTTGATATGCGTACCTTCATAGTTAACGGCAGTGTTCTTGGCAAGGATGGTAATACCGCGCTCTTTCTCGATATCGCCAGAATCCATGACGCGTTCTGTGACTTGTTGATGGGAGGCGTAAGTACCTGCCTGTTGCAAGAGCTTATCCACCATAGTGGTTTTGCCGTGGTCAACGTGGGCGATGATGGCAATATTTCTTAAATTTCTGGACATAGGAGTACTGGCGGCAAAAACCATTTGATTGAAAGGGCGCGATTCTAACACAGATGCTATTAAAGTTTTTCGATAAATCCTTTGACAAATCAAATCTATTGCGTATACTTCGCCCCAGATTCAATCTGGTTGAGCCATATGCCTGATTGATGATTCATTGCCCTAGCCTCTCGAAGCCCGATGTAATTTTGCGGCTCTCTTGTATTTGATACCGGTTAGTGGCTATGCCCGTGCGCCGGTATGAATACTGAATACATACATTTAGTTTCGCGCCTTTTGTTGCAGACTCACCTTTGAGCCAGCTACAGGAATGCGTTTGCTTGCGCCCTTTCAGCCATAACAGCTGAATATTTAATTTTTAAGGGAATATTTCGTGTCAGAAACCACAAGTTTTGAAAGTTTGAATTTAGATCCAACCATCATGCGTGCTTTGTTAGAAGCAGGCTATGTGACCCCAACACCTATCCAGGCTCAGGCGATTCCTGAAGTACTGGCCGGCCACGATTTGATGGCCTCCGCCCAGACCGGCACTGGTAAAACTGCCGCGTTTACTTTGCCTGCATTGAATCTGCTGGCAACTCCACATCCATCCAAGAGCCGCGGCCCGCGTATCCTGGTACTGACACCGACACGTGAACTGGCTGCCCAGGTCAACGAAGCTGCACGCAAATACGGCAAGTTCATTCGCGCACGTACCGTCAGTATCGTCGGTGGCATGCCTTACCCATTACAGAACAAACTGCTTTCACAGCCTCTGGATATCCTGGTCGCAACCCCTGGCCGCCTGCTGGATCACATGGAGCGCGGCCGCATCGATATGTCCCGCCTGCAAATGCTGATTCTGGACGAAGCCGACCGTATGCTGGACATGGGCTTTATGCCGGATGTAGAACGTATCTGCAATGCCTTGCCAGCTGAACGCCAGACTTTGCTGTTCTCAGCGACGCTGGATGGCAACATCGGCAATATCGCGCGCCAGATTTTGCGCAACCCCAAGACCATTCAAGTGGCAGCACAAAAAGAAAAACACGCCAACATCGAACAGCGTTTGCACTTTGTTGACGACATGAACCACAAGAACAAACTGCTTGAGCATCTTCTGATCGGTGCTGAAGTGAACCAGGCCATCGTATTCACCTCAACCAAGCGTCATGCTGATTTGCTGGCTGAAGACTTGTATGCAGCCGGTCACAAAACCGCTGCATTGCATGGCGACATGACCCAGGGCGCACGTAACCGCACATTGACCAAGCTGCGTCATGGCGATGTGAAGATCCTGGTGGCAACTGATGTCGCTGCTCGCGGTATCGACGTTCACGGTATTACCCACGTCATTAACTACGATTTGCCGAAATTCGCAGAAGACTACGTTCACCGCATTGGCCGCACCGGTCGTGCCGGCAACATGGGTGTTGCAGTTTCATTCGCATCCCATGCAGACCGCTACCAGGTACGCAAGATCGAGCAGTTCACAGGTCAGCGCATTGAACCTACAGTAGTGGCAGGTTACGAGCCTAAACGCCCGGCCCCAAGGACAGATGGTCCGAATGACCGTCCACGCTCAGGCTCCGGTAAAAAACCAGGCAACAACGCTGGTTACAAAGGCCGCACACAAGGTGCACAGGGCGGTTATCGTGGTGATGACAGCCGCAACCGCACAGCGAACCCGGGCCAAAGCTTCGGTGACCGCAAGCCAGCTGGCACCGGCAACGGTAATCGTCAGAATGCAGGTCGCGGCAATGGCCCGTTCTCTGGCCAAAAGCGTAGCGAAGGCGATCGTGGCAACAGTGCAAGACGCCCACGTACTTTTGCATAAATGATGACTGTGCAAGTAGAGAACGAAGTGGAAACAGTGAACACCACGTTTGAATCGTTAGGGCTGGCGCCTGAAATACTCAAGGCGCTCAGCGAATTCGGTTATACGACACCGACGCCCATCCAGGCGCAAGCCATTCCGGTTGCGCTGGCTGGCGGTGATTTGATGGCAGGCGCGCAAACCGGCACCGGCAAGACCGCAGCATTCGCTTTACCGTTGCTGCAGAAGATATTGCCGCTCGCCAGTTCCAGCGCTTCGCCGGCACGTCATCCGATACGCGCCTTGATCCTGACGCCAACCCGCGAGTTGGCGATTCAGGTCGAGGAAAGCGTTAAGGTATATGCCAAGCATACGAACCTGCGCTCGCTCGTCGTCTACGGCGGTGTTGATATCAAGACCCAGACACCAAGCCTGATGCGTGGCGTGGAGATTCTGGTGGCAACACCAGGTCGCCTGCTCGATCACGTTGAGCAGCGTACTTTGCAGCTCGGCCAGGTACAGATGTTGATTCTGGATGAAGCCGACCGCATGCTGGACATGGGCTTCATGCCCGACCTCAAGCGCATCCTGGCTTTGTTGCCGAAACAGCGTCAGAACCTGATGTTCTCCGCCACTTTCTCGAATGAAATCAAGAAACTGTCTGAAGCATTCCTGAATAATCCGACCTTGATTGAAGTGGCACGCAGCAATGCGACAGCCGAAAACGTCACCCAGAAGGTCTATCTGGTTGCGCAGGCAGACAAACACGCGCAGTTGGCCGAAATCCTGCGTGGCAGCGATGCTTCGCAAGTGATCGTATTCACCAAGACCAAGCTGACTGCCAGCAGGCTAGCCAGGCAGCTTGAGCGTGAAGGTCTATCGGCAGATGCGATCCATGGCGACAAGAGCCAGAAAGAACGTATGGAAGCGCTGGAAGCATTCAAGCAGGGCAAGATCGCCGTGTTGATCGCGACCGATGTTGCAGCTCGCGGCCTTGATATCGACCAGCTGCCGATGGTGATCAATTATGAGATTCCATCAGCGCCTGAAGATTATGTGCATCGTATCGGCCGTACAGGTCGTGCCGGTGCATCCGGAATTGCGATTTCGCTGGTATCTCCTGAAGAGGAAAAATACCTCAAGGAAATCGAAAAGCTGATCAAGCGGGAAATCGTCAAAGAGCAAAGCATCATTGCCAGCGCTCCTAAACAGAATCGCGACAGCCATCCCCGTGAAAAGCGCCAGGATCGCGGTGAGTCTATGGGTCAATCGGCTCGCAGCTTGCCAAAATCCAGTGGCCTGCCTAAATCCAAGAGCAAAGACCCATGGTTCGATAAACCTTACGAGCCTTCGCCAAATGCCAGCCTGGCACCGGTCAGCCGCCCGAACACCAATAGGTCCAAGGCGCCAGTGGCTGCTTTGCTTGGTGGTTTGAGACGCCAGGACTCTTAGAGGAACCGGATTAAGAGACCACGTGGGCGGATTGCCGCATTACATCACGCTCACCCGCTCTCTTACCCAGCCGATATGTCTCGCGCACCCCGCACTTGATTCCCGCTTACTCACCGGATCAGCAGTGCTAAGCTTTTTAACCTTGCCGGTTTCTCATGAAATCGGCAACTCCATATAAGGCTTCAGCGAGTTTAGTCAGTACAGGTTCTTCAATTCCTGTCTCGTGCATGGCCTTGATCATGCAATACATCCACTGATCCCGCGCTGATTCATCAACCGCAAAAGGCAAATGCTTTGCCCGCAGAAACGGATGGCCGTAACGCTCGATATAAAGTTGCGGCCCGCCCGTCCACCCTGTCAAAAACATGAATAGTTTTTCTCGTGCCTCGGTGAGATCTGCCGCGTGCATCGCACGAATGCCAGCCGCACGCGGATCGGTATCCATGACGTCATAGAAACGCTCGACCACTTCCCTGACCTTCTCTACTCCGCCGTTTTCCGGGCCTCCCAACAAATCGAAAAAAGTAGCTCGACTACTGCCGGGTTCTTGCGGTTTGTTCAACATGGATGAATATCTTGCTTAACTGGTGGTGTGACTACAGGTTTAACCAGACTGGCAGCCAATTTGGCACGGGCACGAGCCTCATCGACATCCTTGCCGGAAGCCAGTGCCACGCCCATGCGGCGGCGGCTGAAGGATTCAGGTTTGCCGAATAATCGCAGGTCGGATTCCGGTACTGCCAGCGCTTGTTCGATATTCTCATAAGCCAATTGTTGCGTATCTGCACCGCCATAGATAACTGCACTCGCAGCAGGACGCTGCAGGCTTACGTTAACCGGCAAACCCAGGATTGCGCGAGCGTGCAGGTCAAACTCGCTAAAACGCTGGCTGGCCATGGTGACCATGCCGGTATCATGTGGCCTGGGGCTGACTTCTGAAAACCATACCTCTTCGCCTTTAACGAACAACTCGACACCGAACAAACCTAAACCGCCCAGGCTATCGGTGACAGCTTTTGCGATTTCCTGTGCACGTTGCAAGGCAACCATGTTCATGGCCTGTGGCTGCCAGCTTTCAATATAGTCGCCTTTTTGCTGCACATGGCCGATAGGTTCGCAGAAGTGCGTTTCAATACTCCCACTCGCATTCTTTGCGCGCACGGTCAACAGGGTGATCTCGTAATCGAAATCGATCTGCCCTTCGACAATCACCACGCCTTGATTAACGCGCCCACCGGTAGCAGCATATTCCCAGGCAGCAGCAACCTCGGAAGCATTGGTGATACGCGATTGGCCTTTGCCTGACGACGACATTGTCGGTTTGATAAAGCATGGGTAGCCAACACCATCATCTATTGCTTGCTGCAAAGCTTGCAGGCTATCGGCAAATGCATAGGGTGACGTCGGCAAACCAAGTTCTTCTGCAGCCAATCTGCGTATGCCTTCACGGTTCATGGTAAGTTGCACGGCTTTGACGGTAGGAATGACTTGCGCAACACCTTGCTCCTCGATTTCAGCCAAGGTGGAGGTATTGAGCGCCTCGATTTCAGGCACGATGAGATGGGGCTTTTCCTGGGCAATTAAGGTTCTGAGCGCAGCGTCATCGGTCATATCAATCACATGCGCACGATGGGCGACCTGATGGCCTGGCGCATTGGCATAACGATCTACCGCAATCACCTCTACCCCCAGGCGTTGTAAAGCGATAATGACCTCTTTACCAAGTTCACCGCTACCCAGCAGCATTACACGGGTAGCATTGGGACTTAAAGGGGTACCGATTTTCATGCGTTGCTCCTGATTGAATTCAGGAGAATTTTATCACGCGAGGGAGAATGACAGGCACTTACCGGATTCTGGTTTAATCGCCTTTAATGCCATGTTTGTCCATGCGATAGCGAATGGCCATACGGGTGATTCCCAATAGACGCGCAGCTTCCGAGACATTGTTATTGGCTTGTGACAGCGCGTTCTCGATGAGGATCTTCTCGGCGACATCCAATGTCACGTTGCTGGCATTACTATCAAAATTGATTTTGGAGATGCCTGGTTCAATGGCAATCGCCAGATCATGACCGCTAATCACCTCGTCGCGGCTGAGCAAGACCGCGCGACTGATTTGATGCTTGAGTTCACGGACATTGCCAGGCCATTGGTAATGCGTGATGACTTCAATCGCTTCATCGGAGAACTGGCGGGCTTGCAAGCCATAACGCCGCTCAGTCTGGCTGGCGAAATGGCGAGCCAGTATCAGAATATCTTCCCCACGCTCGCGTAGTGCTGGCATAAGGATATTGAGTACATTCAACCGGTAATAAAGATCGGAGCGGAAACGCCCTTCCAATACCATTTGCTGCAAATCACGATTGGTTGCAGCGATAAACCTGGCAGCGACCGGTCTCTCCCTGGTAGAACCTACACGCCGGACCATGCGACGTTCAAGCACATTCAACAGCTTGGCCTGTAAGGTCAATGGCAATTCGCCTATCTCATCGAGGAACAAGGTGCCATCCTCGGCAGCTTCGATCAGGCCGCAACGTGATGCCTGGGCACTGGTAAAAGCGCCGCGCTCATGGCCAAACAACTCGCTTTCAATCAATTCAGCAGGCAAAGAAGCACAATCGACATGGACAAAAGGCCTGTCTTTGTTCATGCAGGATAAGTGCAGCAGCCTGGCTGCTACATCCTTACCTGTACCGGTCTCTCCATTAATCAATACGGTTGGCGGAACTGTGGCTTCGATCGCAGCCAATTGCGCAACCCGCTCAATCTGCTTGCGCGCACGCTGCATCACCGGACTGTTGCCGATGAGTTCCACGCCTACAGCGATGGCATCATGCGAGTTTCTTTGTCGCGAATAATCCAGATGGTGTTTCAGCTTAGCCGAGTTCTCGGCTTTGCCGATAGCCAGTAGTAGCTCTTCAAGATCCACAGGTTTTTTGAGGTAATCGGTGGCGCCTTGCTTCATCGCATTAACAGCGTCACTCAATTCACCAAAAGCCGTCATTACAATGACGGAAATACCCTTTGCGACAAACTCCGATAACAAATCCAGCCCATTACCGTCAGGTAATCGCATATCCAGCAAGACGATATCCGGCGTGAACTGCTTGGCTATCGCAAGTCCGCCCTGCAAAGTATCGGCGTGCTCGCAATCGTAGCCAGCCTTCTGCAGGCGTTTGACTACGGCCCTGGCGAACAACACCTCATCTTCAACAACAAGCACACGCAACTTCTGCTTGAAAAACTCGGTATTTTTCGTGTTATCAAACGTCTGCGCCTGTGCTTGCATATTCCCTATCTGAATTTAGTCAAAGTCATAAGACGGCGTAGATTTTTTGCCGCCAAATTCATAACGTACGCCAATCCAGCCAGCACGCGGAGCGCCTGGTGCGACCATTGCGGAAGGTTCATCGTCAGCCAGGAAAACGCCATTGCTGTCAAAGAAGTTCTCACCCAGCAAACCACCGGTGTAATACTCTTTATCAAAGATGTTGTTCACCTTGCCAAATACCTGCCAGCCGCTATTGCCGAATCTATAGCGCGAATCGAGATTCACAATGGTATAGCCGCTAGTCTTCGCGCCTTCACCAGTATGCTTGTTGTTCTCGTTACCATGTGAATACTGGTCAGAGAAAGCCACGATATTGGTACCCAGTGACCAATTCGGCGTTGCTTGCCATTCGCCACGGAACTTGAATTGATGGTCTGGGATACCTGGGATTTTATCGCCTGGCCTTACCAATATCCGGTCATCACCATCGGCAGAAGTATTGACTTCACTGACAGCAAAGAACTCAGACTGATAAGTTGCCCTGACATAGCTATAGCCTGCAAACCAGCGGAAATTGCTTATCGCGCCGTTCAAACCCAGATCCATGCCGGCACGGCGTGTTTTTCCGACGTTCTGGAAATTACCATTCCCAACAGAATCAGAAATGAACTGGATATCATCCGTGTTTTGAGTACGGTAGACATTGGCTGACCAACCAAGATCGGCCATCAACTTACCACGTGCACCTAATTCATAGGTTCTTGAGACGACCTTCTTCAGAGGTGGATCACCTGCCATCGCATTCGGTAATTTACATGGCGTATCCGCTTCACCATCGCCATCCAGATCCTGGAATGCGCAACCTAGCTCAATGGCTGTTGGCGCACGACTGCCTTCATTGTAACTACCATAAACCGTGAAGTTCTGCGTTGGCGAGATGGTCAAACCGATCGCCGGGTTAAACCGGTTGAAGGTAAAATCTTCAGACAATGATTCAGGATCCGGTTGTGCAATCAGGCCATCACGGTTCTTCACTCTAGTATAGTTGTAGCGGCCGGAAAGCGTCAGGTGCGTAATATCATTGATTGAGAAAGTATCGGTAGCATAGAGGCTCCAGGTCTTGCTGATGCCTTTCAGATCCACCTCATTTTCATCGCTGAACTCACCAACACCTACCACACCACGACTTGCAGTCAAGTTACCGAACTCGGTACCTTGACTAAACTTGGTACGACCATAATCATAACCAAGACCTGTAATTAACTGGTTCTTATGTCCAAGAAAATCATGGTCGAAAGTCAACTGTGCCGTGAAGCCATAACCATTCCGTTTTGACTTGCTGCGATTGAGCGCTCCGCCGCACTCTTCCTCAAAATCGGCGCCACCAGCTGCTGCAGAACAGTCTGCAAGGAAATCATCATCATCTACATCGTCATTGACGTCGCCATTCAGCGTCCTGGTCCTGGCTTGGCGATAGTAAGTGTTGCCGCTCAACATGGTCTTATCGCTCAACCAGTGGCTGGCATTCAGGTTCAGGAGCACCATCTTGTTCTCGGTCTGGTCTGGCTTGGTATTGATAGAGTCGTAACCAAAATCATCAATGAATTCTTTTTGTACGTAACCGTTACCAATCAAGTCGGTATCTGCGGCGGTCAGACTAAGATTGATGTCAGTCGTCTCATTCTGCCAACCCACCTTACCGAAAAACTGATAAAGCTCACTTGGAGAAGAATCACGCCAGCCATTTTCGTCAAACGCATTCACTGCAAAGAAATAGTCCACGCCATTATCGATCACACCGCCGTATTCAGCAGATGCGCTTTTACGACCCCATGAACCGGCATACGCCTCAACCGCGCCGCCTTGATGTGTACGTCCGCTTTTGGTTTGCAGGGAAATGGCACCACCCAGGGTATTTAGACCGAATACAGGGTTGGAACCAGGAATCACTGTCATGCCTGCAATAGCATTCATTGGAATCAAATCCCAACTTACCACATCGCCAAATGGTTCATTGATGCGGACGCCATCGTAAAAAATCGACAAACCTTGCGGTGTGCCGAGTAATGGCGATGCCGTGAACCCACGGAAATTCACGTTAGGCTGAAAGGGATTGTTCTGTGTTTCATTAACGTTAACGCCCACCAGGTTCTGTGACATAAAGTCAGCAATTGTCAGGCTCTGCTGATTCTGCATTTCCTCACCTTTGACCACTTGAACACTAGCGGGCACTTTATCAAGCGCCAAACCGATGCCTTGAAGCGGCGTCGTACTGATCACATCAATCTTTTCAGTCTTTGTGGTTTGTTCTTCGGCCATGCTGATAAATGGTGTTGCGAAAACACCTGCAACGGCCACAGAAATGAGTTTAAGGCGCAATGAATTTGCGTGTTTCATATGTAATCTCCCCAGATTATTAAAGTTTTAAATCAATGGAGATAACATCAAGTTCTGTGCCAGAAAACACTTACTGGAAAATTACTGAATAAAATCAATGGGACTCTCACAAATCGACTAAATTTGATACAAGTTTAGTCGCTTAAATTGGTTGTATACAACCAGTTTTTTGGTTGTTGTGGCTGTATACAACCAATTTAGGAACCAACTTTTCCGACAATCGTTGTTACTGAAGGCTAAGTCTAAGCACTTTGCAATAACTGTCGGGGTGGTTGATTGAGGAAGCTGCGCATACCCACCCATGCCGCAAATGGTACCAATAATGATGCACCGATCAGCGCAACAACGGCAAGCAGCAGATTGAACTGGTAAGGGATGTTAAGAATATATGCGCTTACATAGTAAGCCAGGGCGCTCGCAGCCAGTGTCGCGACTACGGCTGACAACATGCCGATACAGGCAAATTCGGCCAGGCCGGCCAGCGTCACCTGTCGATTGGAGGCCCCAAGCACTCTCAGCAAGGTAGCTTCACGCACACGCTCTTCTCTGGTCGCCACCAGCGCAGCATATAGAACAGCCAATCCGGCAAACAAACTGAATATAAAAACGTATTCCACGGCGTAAGTCATTTTGTTCATAATGCCGCGCACCTGTTCCATCAGGGCGGCTACATCGATTACGGTAAGGTTGCTGTATTCCCGAACAAGTGCATTCAGAGCCTGATCTTGCCCCAAAGGTATATGAAAACTCGTGATGTAACTCGCCGGGTAGCTTTCCAGCAAGCCCGGAGGCATCACGGCAAAGAAATTTGCCCGCATGGTATCCCACTCGACCTTGCGAATACTGGTGACCTTGACTTTGAGCGGCGTGCCTGCGATATCGTAAGTAAGCTGGTCACCCATTTTAAGGCCCAATGTATCTGCCAGGTCCTGCTCAAGTGAGACTTGCTCCTCTCCATGCTCAGCAGGAGTCCACCAACGCCCCTCAAGCATCTGATTATCCGCCTGCATATCAGCAGCCCAGGAAAGATTGAATTCACGTTCTGCAAGCCTGCGTGCACGTTCATCAACGTACTTCGAAGTATCCACTGGCGCATTGTTAATCGCCACCAGGCGGCCGCGTACCATAGGGAACACTTCGGCGTTGGGGATATCAGCCTCTGCAAAGAATGATTTCACACCATCTATCTGGTGAGGCTGAATATTGATGATAAAACGATTGGGGGCATCTGGCGGCAGTGATGCCTGCCAGTTCTCAAGCAGGTCCCCACGCACCAGAGCAAGCAGGATCAAGGCCATCAGCCCCAGACTGAAACCTATAACCTGAGCAATTGCCATAACAGGGCGGCGTTTCAGGCCTGCAAGGCCGAGCTTCCACGCACTGGTTTTACTATCCGGCAACCGTTGCAACAGATGATTGCCGGCCATGGCCAGCAAGCCTGTCAGCGTCAATAGCACGACAAATACCAGGATAGTCGCGCCGCCAAGCTTGAGACTACCGGCATGCCAGAAAATCATGCCGGAAATGATGATAACGCCCGGTAGATAAGCCATCCACGCGCGGTTATCAATATTGCCTAAATCCCTGCGCAGGATTCGTAATGCGGGAACATCGCTCAAGCGGGAAAGGTGGGGCCAGACAACGGCGAGCATCGTAAGGAAACCGAGCAACATGCCGGTAATCACAGGTAGCCAGGTTGGATCTGGCAGGCTTTCCAGAAACAGGCTGCCAGCCAGCCTGGCCAGCCCGGCTTGTGCCAGATAGCCCAGTAGACAGCCGATCGCACTGCCAAGCAATCCGATCATGAAAGTCTGCCAGAGCAATATCTTCATAATCAGTCGTTTCGATGCGCCGAAACAACGCATCAGCGCATAGGTATCAAGGCTACGCTGAACATAAGGCAGGCTAGCCAGGAACATTGCGACAATAGCCAGAATGACGCCGACCATGGCGGACAATCCAAGGAACTGCTGGGCCTTTTCCAACGCACTACGAATTTCGGGTCTGGCGGCGCTTACATCCTGTACACGCTCGCCCTTGCCTGCATTGGCTTCGGCCCATGTAGAGAAATCGTTGATTTCTGTCGCTTCACCGGCTACCAGGAATTGATACTTAACCCGGCTGCCATACTGAATCAGGCCGGTTGATGGCACATCTTCGAGATTCATCATGAGCCTGGGGGCAAAGCTGAACATATCTCCGCCACGTGAAGCCTCGCGTTCAAGAATCGCGCTGATCGGCATCTGACGCTCGCCTACTTCCAAGGTATCGCCCACCTTGACATCCAACAGCGTCGCCAAGCGCGGTTCTATCCATACTGTGCCAGGCTGCGGGATATCTGTCGCGGCTTGCGCAGTGTCAGTCACGCCGATGGCAGCGACCTGATCTGAAATCACAAGCTCGCCGCGCAAGGGGAAGCCTGTGCCGACCGCCTTGATTTCAGCTAACTGGCTGCGCTCCCCCTGCACCACCATGCTGGGAAACTCCATCGTTTGGGTTGAGCTTAGCTGTCTGCGATCGGCTTCCTGCTGGTAGGTTTCAGGCAATGCCTTGCCTGCGGAGACCATCAGATCAGCTCCCAGCAACATACCGCCCTGCCTTACCAACGCATTTTGAATACGATCAGTAAAAAATCCGACTGCCGTTGTGGCGGTTACTGCCAGGACCAAAGCCAGAAATAAAACGCGCAGGTCGCCAGCCGACCAATGGCTCCTGAACTGTCGCCATGCCAATGTAAAAGCCATCATACGGCCGCACTTTCAACTTGGGCCAGATTTTCTTCCAGCTTGCCTTCACTTAATACCAATCGACGCTGACAGCGTGCTGCAAGCGCATCATCATGCGTGACCAGTACCAGTGTTGTTCCAGCCTCTTCGTTCAAACTGAATAACAACTCGATAATCTGTTGCCCTGTCGTTGCGTCCAGATTACCGGTAGGCTCGTCCGCAAAAAGAATAGCTGGATTGGGTGCAAATGCACGTGCAATTGCCACACGCTGCTGCTCGCCCCCGGAAAGCTGCTTGGGATAATGGCTCAACCGGTGTTGCAGGCCTACGCGTGCCAGTGCAGCTTCTGCCAAAGGCCTAGCATCATCCCTGCCTGCAAGCTGCAAAGGCAGCATGACATTTTCCAGTGCAGTCAGTGATGGCAGCAGCTGGAAAGACTGAAAGACAAAACCCATTTTCTGGCCGCGTACCGATGCACGCCCATCTTCACTCAGACTACTTATCTCCACGCCATCAACCAGCACTTTTCCGCTACTGGGGCTGTCCAACCCTGCTAGCAACCCCAGCAAGGTGGATTTTCCCGAGCCGGAGCGGCCTACAATCGCCAGACGCTCTCCATGGGGCACAGCTAGATTGAGATTTTCGAGTATCGTTAACTCAGCTTCGCTACTGGTAACATGTTTATTCAGTGACAGGGCTTCAACAGCAAAAGGTTTACGCATGTTTAGAATTTTCCGATTCAGGTTTTTTCAGTGTTTTTTATTGCTACTACTGAGCAGTTCATATCCAGGCTTTGCGGCACAAGGACCGGAACCGACAGTATTGGTCTTTGGCGACAGCTTATCTGCCGCCTATGGCATCCCACGTGAAGATGGATGGGTAACGCTACTGCAACAGCAACTCGAGCAACAATCGTTAAAGCACCAGGTGATCAATGCCAGCATCAGCGGCGAAACCACCAGTGGCGGCCTAAGCAGATTGAAGCAATTGCTGAGCCAATATCAGCCGGATCTGGTACTGATCCAGCTTGGTGCAAATGATGGCCTGCGTGGCCTGCCAGTCTCCGACATGCGCCGCAACCTGGCAGCAATGATTGAACTGGCCCAGCAATCCGGCGCAAAAGTTGCCCTCATCGGCATATTGATTCCGCCTAACTATGGCCCTCGTTATACGCAGGAGTTCAGGGAAACTTACACAGTATTAGCCAAACAATACAAATTGCCGCTCGTGCCCTTCTTGCTTGAAGGCGTTGCCGGTAAAACAGACCTTATGCAAGACGACGGCCTGCACCCGACTTCAGCTGCACAGCCGCTGGTATTGAACAATGTCTGGAAGGTGCTCGCCCCTTATTTCAAATCCACGACAGCGAAGAAGTAGACTACAGCCAGCAACTCATTCGGTGCACCACTCGACCACCAACCCGGTTTCATGCGGCTGCGCCTGCAAATTTGCAGCGATGCCGAGCCCTGGCACACAGGCTAATTCGTCGTGAAAATAAATCAATGGTAACTTCTGGCGTTCCCAGGGCGGGATATTGGCCTCCTGCAGCAGGTGTTTCAATGTGCGCGTAGGCCTGCCCGCATCGGGCTTGAACCTCTCGCCGCCTTCGCGGCTGGCGACCCTTAACTTATCAATGCCCAATCGCTCGAAAGCAAGGCCCTGCCCCAACCTTTTCTCAAAAACAAGATAACTGCCATCGGGTAATGGCAATTCGGCCTGGCCGGACCACAATAAGGAAATAGGTGAACTGTTTTGGCGAGATTCAATATAGACATCATGATGGTAGCGCCTCAAATGCGTATCCGAACTGATTTTTACACTGATAACAGCATCTGGACGCGCACTTAATAATTGATTCAGCATTTCTTCCAGACGCGCCGCATTCGGCATATCCAGCCCATTCGATGACAACCACCAGCGAAGCAGGTTTCGTGCACGCGGCAGGCTCAATCGTTGAAGACATGCCAAGGGCAATCTTTGCCTGATATCTCGCGCTGACAATCCACTACAGCCGGCATCGATCAGGGCAAGATCATCAAGCAAACCGGCACTCTCAGCCATGTGCTTTGCGGTTCTTGCCAGCACCTTTTTAGTACCTTTGAATCGGGATTCAAGCAAGGGCATGAGTTCATGGCGAAGATAATTGCGATCATAACGCCTGTCCTGGTTGCTTTCATCTTCAATCCAGGCCAATTGGCGCTCTGTGGCAAATTGGAATAGCTCTTCACGCGAGACATCGATAAGCGGGCGTAATAAACGGCGCTCCCGATCCAGCACGGCCATTGCCGCCAAACCCTTCACACCTGCACCACGCAGCAATTGCAGCAAAAGGGTTTCTGCCTGATCATCCAGATGATGCGCCAGTACAATATAGTCTGATTTTGCTTCTGACAGCGCTTGATAACGGGCACTTCTGGCAGCTGCTTCAACGCCGGTGCCGCTGTCTAATGGAACATCAACGTGCGTCAGGCTGAATGGCACTTTTAAGTCGGCGCAGGTTTTCTCGCAGAATGCAGCCCAGCCATCGGCATTAGGACTCAAGCCATGATGCACATGCATCGCATGTAGTTCAAAACCCAGCGATTGCCGGCATTCGGCCAGAAGTTGCAACAGGACACGGGAATCCAATCCGCCACTGAAGGCCAGCATCAGTTGCTGACCCGGTTGGACAATATTGCGGAGATTATCAGCCAGCTTCAAGAAAAGCTGGCTGACAGGTGTATCTACAGCGCGTGTTTTCGCTGTACGTTTTGCTGAAGAATCACGCAGGCTAGACAAACCAAGATTCAAGCTGCAGATGCACTACTTGATGGCAACTTCTTTGAACTTGCCGTAGCTCATGAGCTTATCGATTCTTGTTTCAAGAAGATTAGGGATCGACTTTACCTGCAACCTGCCCAGCTCATCGATTATGGCACGGCGCAAGGTCTGCATCATGAGTTCAGGTTCTCGATGCGCGCCGCCCATCGGCTCTGCCACTACGCGATCGACCAAGCCCATCGTTTTCAGGCGGCTGGACGTAATCGCCAGCGTCTCAGCGGCAACAGAAGCCTGGTCTGCACTCTTCCATAAGATGGAAGCACAGCCTTCGGGTGAAATTACCGAATAAGTCGCGTATTGCAACATCATCAGATGATCAACGACTCCCAGGGCCAAAGCACCGCCAGAGCCGCCTTCACCGATAATGATACCGATAATCGGTGTCTTCAATTCGGCCATGACATAAAGGTTGCGTGCAATCGCCTCAGACTGGCCGCGCTCTTCAGCACCGATACCGGGATATGCTCCGGGAGTGTCGATCAGGGTGATGATAGGCAAACCGAACTTTTCAGCCAGTCGATACAGGCGCATGGCTTTACGGTAACCTTCCGGTCGCGGCATGCCGAAATTGCGATATTGTCGTTCTTTGACGTCACGACCTTTCTGATGCCCGATCACCATCACCGGCTGGCCTTCGAACCTTGCCATGCCACCGACAATCGCGGGATCATCAGAAAAAGCGCGGTCGCCATGTAACTCTTCAAAATCCGTGAACAAGCCCTGAATATAATCCAGGGTATATGGGCGCTGCGGATGACGAGCGACCTGTGAGATCTGCCAGGCAGTAAGCTTGCCGTAGATTTCCTTGGTCATCGACTGATTCTTTTCCTGCAATCGATTGATTTCCTCAGAAATATCGACGGCTGAATCTTCCTGCATGTATCGCAGCTCTTCGATCTTCGCCTCTAGCTCAGCGATGGGTTGCTCAAATTCCAGGAAACTGGTTTTCATTACGTGTACCTTTAATGCATATGACTCGAATTATAGTGGATTCTGGTCTGTTATTGACTAGTTATACAGCACTCTGACATTGTCTTCGCTCAACCAGCTGCGCAGCCCTGTGAGCAGATCGTCATGCAGTTCCACACGCCAGGAGTCTCCCAGCATCAACTCTACACGCCCGCCGTCGTTGTGATATTCAACCTTGACCGCACAACCTCTGCGTTCTTCCGGGTTTTCCCGACGGCAGTAAGGCGTCAGCAGCTCCCTGAGTTTTTTTGCATCAGACTGGCCATTGCAGGAGATTTTCAGCATGCTGGCATGGGCGCTTCTTGCCGATGGCAAATCGTATAACTTGCGTGCATTGACGCGAATACCGCCGCTAAAATCATCGTTGCTGACACGCCCTTCGACGATCAGCAGCAGATCCTCTTTGATCAGGTGCACATTCTGGTTCAGCAACTCGTTACCTACAACAATCTCGATACGTGCAGAGGTATCATCCAGTGTCACGATCGCCATCTTGCCACGGCTGGTCATGCGGATGCGGATGCCTGTCACTACGCCCGCCAGTAATTGCGGCTGATCCTTTGGTACCAGAGTAGCCAGGCTGCCCCGTACAAAGAATGACAATTCCTTTTGATAACCCAGATAAGGGTGACCACTTAAATAGAAGCCCAGTGCTGCCTTTTCCTGCTGCAATCGCTCCGCGTCATTCCAATCCGGCACGACTGGCAGCACATGTGCAGCACTGTCTGAAATCGCGCCAAACAGGCTGTCCTGGCCGCTGGCTGCACCGCTCTGCTCTGCTGCACTGATCGCCAGGCTTACGCCTGCCAGCAAAGCCGCCCGATTCGGTTCCAGCTTGTCGAAAGCGCCAGCGCGAATCAGTGATTCAATCACCCGGCGATTTACCTTGCGTAAGTCCAGCCTATGGCAGAAATCGAACAGATCCTTGAAAGGCCCATCCTGTTGCCGCGCTGCGAGTATCACCTCAATCGCCGCAAGGCCTGTACCCTTGACCGCGCCCAGGCCATAAAGAATCTCCTTATCGCTGATCGGCAGGAAACGGAAATCGCTCTGGTTAACATCGGGCGGCAACACTTCAATACCGTTTGGTGCGCAGTCATCGTAAAAAATATGCACGCTGTCTGTGTTATTCATGTCCGCGGACATGGTAGCGGCCAGAAACGCTGCTGGATAATGTGCCTTTAGATAGGCTGTATGGTAGGCCACCAGGGCATATGCAGCGGCATGTGATTTATTGAAACCGTAGCTGGCGAACTTCTCCATCAGATCGAAGACTTCTTCAGCCTGTTTGGCCGGAGTACCGTTCTTGACAGCGCCTTCAACAAAGATGGAGCGCTGCGCGTCCATCTCTTCTTTTTTCTTCTTACCCATCGCACGGCGCAGCAAATCGGCGCCGCCCAGGCTATAGCCAGCCACCACCTGCGCAATTTGCATGACCTGCTCCTGGTAGACCATGATGCCGTAGGTCTCCTTGAGCACAGCCTCAGTCGCCGGATGCGGATAATCAACGCGCTGCTGGCCATGTTTACGACGGCAGAAATCTGGGATCAGATCCATCGGGCCTGGACGATAGAGCGCAACCAGGGCGATGATATCTTCAAAACAATCCGGCTTCGCTTGCCGCAGCATGTCTTTCATACCGCGGGATTCCAGCTGGAACACGGCGGTAGTATTCGCCGCTTTCAACAAATCGAATGTCGGCTTGTCATTCAAAGGCAGGGTTTCAAACGAAAGCGGCGGCAACTCCTGGGCAGCACGCTGGCGATTGGCGTTTTCCAGTGCCATATCCAATATGGTCAGTGTACGCAGGCCCAGAAAGTCGAACTTGACCAGGCCAACAGCTTCGACATCGTCCTTATCGTATTGGCTGACCAGGCTCTCCCCGCCAGCCTGGCAATAGATCGGTGAGAAATCCGAAATCTTGCCGGGCGAGATGAGTACGCCCCCTGCATGCATGCCGACGTTCCGGGTCAGGCCTTCCAGCCTCAAAGCCAACTCCATCAGCTCTTTGACTTCTTCTTCCTGCTCGAAACGCTCTTTAAGCTGCGGTTCCTTCTCCATGGCTTTGGGCAAGGTGATGCCCAATTCATTCGGAATCAGCTTGGCTATGCTATCAACGAAATTGAAAGGCAAATCCAGCACCCGGCCTACGTCGCGAATCACGGCCTTGGCCGCCATGGTACCGAAGGTCGCGATCTGGGAGACCGCATCCAATCCGTATTTTTTCTTGACGTAATCAATGACACGATCCCGGCCTTCCTGGCAGAAGTCGATATCGAAGTCAGGCATGGAAACCCGCTCCGGATTCAGGAAGCGCTCGAACAGCAATGCATACTGTAGCGGATCAAGGTCGGTAATGCCTAGGCTGTAAGCCACCACAGAACCCGCACCAGATCCACGGCCAGGCCCTACTGGAACGCCGTTACGCTTAGCCCAATTGATGAAATCCGCCACAATCAGGAAGTAACCGGCAAAACCCATCTGCACGATCACACCGACCTCGAAATCCAGCCTTTCCTGATAAGCCGGTTCTTTCTCAATGCGCTTCTGGCTATCGGGATAGAGCAGGTCCAGCCGCTTGGAAAGCCCCGCCCTGGATTCGGAGATCAGGTAATCTTCAAGGCTTTCGCCGTTGGGCGTAGGGAATTGCGGTAAATAGTTCTTGCCCAGCACCAGCGTCAGGTTGCAGCGTTTGGCTATTTCTACGCTATTGCTCAAGGCAGAAGGGATATCGGCGAATAACTCAGCCATCTCCGCTTGCGTCTTGAAATACTGATCCGGGGTGAAGTGCTGCGGACGGCGCTTATCGGCCAGCACATAACCTTCCGAGATGCAGACGCGCGCTTCGTGCGCCTTAAAGCTATCGGCTTCAGTGAATTGTACGGGATGCGTTGCCACGACCGGCAAATTCAACTCGGCAGCAAGACCCATGGCACGGCTGACATAGTTGTCTTGCTGCGCCTGTTCACAACGCTGCAATTCGATATAAAAACGGTTGGGGAACAACTTCGACCATTCCGATGCGAGTTGACGCGCAAGCTCGAGGTTGGATTGCAGGAGCGCTTGACCAACATCGCCGGCCATTGCGCCAGACAACAGAATCAAACCATCCGTACCGAACTCCGCCAGCCATGCGCGCTTGATTTCAGCACGACCACGATGCTGGTTCTGCAGATATGCCTGGGTGAGTATCTGGCACAGCCTGAGATAGCCGGCATGTGACTGGCACAACAACAGAATACGGGATGGCTGGTCGCGGTTCGCCTCGTTCTCAAGCCAGAGATCACAACCGAGGATAGCCTTGATGCCAGAACCACGTGCGGCCTTGTAGAATTTGACGGCACCGAAAAGGTTGCTGAGGTCAGTCAAAGCCAGCGCTGGCATTTGATCCGCTACCGCACGTTCTACGTACTCGTCGATGCGGACAGTACCATCCACAATGGAATACTCGCTGTGGCAACGCAGATGAATGAATGAGGGCTGTTGCATATACGGACTAATTTTACCTGATTAGAGCTCGCTAGTAGCCGCTACCAGATAAGGATTTTTTATAACACTTTAAATCAAGGAACTAGCGTTCCGCTTTGGGCGAAACGCTATGCAGAGACTGCAGACTCACCAAGTTGAATATTGATTTCAGCGAGCAGATCATCATCTTGCACAGGCTTGCCCAAGAAGGCATTGACGCCAAGTTCCTTTGCATGGTTCTGATGTTTCTCGGCAGTACGTGAGCTGATCATAATGATTGGAATGAGTGCAGTTTCTGCATCCCCACGGACGTTTCTTGCAAACTCGAATCCATCCATACGCGGCATTTCGATATCAAGCAGGATGATATCCGGCTTGGTCTCCTGCAAGACTTGTAGCGCATCCATACCATCCTTGGCCGTGATAACAATGTAACCTTCACGCTCCAGCGTTCGGCTCAATACCTTACGCATGGTAAGTGAATCATCCACCACCATCACTGTTGGCTTGATAACTGACGGTGCTTCGACTGCAAACAGCTTGGTCTGGCTGACGACTATCACCTCGCGATTTGCCATTTGCACCGGATTCACGATCAGCACGATTTTACCGTCACCCATGACGGTAGCACCGGTGATTCCCGGCACGCGCGCAAGTTGTGAGCCTATCGGCTTCATCACAATTTCCTGGTTGCCGATAATCTCATCGACATGCAGTGCGATACGATTCGTACCGCTCCTGAGCAGCAGAATCGGACTATAAGCTTGTTGCTCAGCCTCCTGATCGGCCTCACCGATCAGTCTGGATAAGTAGTGAATCGGGTATTCCCTATCGGCCCAATGAATTGCCTTGGCTTCATAGGCAGCGGCCAGCAACTCTGTTTTCAGCTTTTGCAACTGCTCGACCATAATCGAAGGCAAAGCGTACAAATGCGCGCCAGCCCTGACCAGAACGACTTGAGCAACGGTCAACGTCACTGGCAGGTAAATCGTGAATACCGCCCCGTGTTCTGGTGAGTTTACTACTTCAATACGACCGCCCAAGCCAGTGATATCGCCGCGTACAGCATCGAGGCCTACGCCACGTCCCGAGATCTGCGTGACGTCAGAGGCAGTAGAGAACCCCGGTTCAAAGATCACCGCCAGCAGGCTCTGCTCATTGGTTTCCTGGTCTTCCAGGATCAATCCGTTTTGAATGGCTTTTTCACGGACTTTATCCAGCTTGATACCTGCACCATCATCAGCGACCGTAATGATAATTTCATCATTCTCGCGCTTCACCTTGAGCTGGATATTGCCGGCTTTGGGTTTACGGTTCTTTATACGATCGGCTGTTGACTCAATGCCGTGACCTACGGAATTTCTCAGCAAGTGTTCGAGCGGTGCGCCGATCTTATCAAGAACACTGCGGTCGATTTCAACAGACTCGCCATCGATGGACAAATCGACCGACTTGTCCAGTTCATGTGCGGTTTGCCTGACAATACGGTGCAAACGCTCGGAGATCAATGAAAACGGCACCATCCGCACGTCCATCAATCCGTATTGCAATTCGCGGTTCATACGGCCTTGTTGCTGCAACGCGGACTCGGTCTCATCCAGGTTGATCAACAGGCCATTCTGGATAGTAGAAACGTCGTTGACGCTCTCGGCCATCATGCGGGTCAATTCCTGCAATCGGGTGAACCGGTCGAATTCAAGCGGATCAAAAGCTTCCTGTGCTTCCTGCAACAGCGTCATACGTGACTGCATCTGGCTTTCAGTTTCGATTTCCAGCTCACGCAGATAATTACGCAAGCGGAATACACTTTCGGTCAAATCCAGGGAAAAATGCTTGAACGCCTGCATTTCCCGCTCCATGCGCGAACGGGCAATACTGATCTCGCCAGCTTCATTGATCAATCTGTCCAGCACATCCGCACGCAAGCGCAGGAACTGCGCACGTCGATTGTTGGCTCGCCCAGGGCTGGTGGATGTAGCCGCGCGGCCAACGGCAGACTCTCCAGTCAGTTCTTCGAGGAAAGCGCCAATCTTGTCGACATCCTGGAACATGTCATCAAAATCAACTGGCGTGACTTTTCTCTTCAAGGCCTGAATGATACGGTCTTCCATATTGTGGACGACATCACCCATTTCAGCCTGTCCAGCCATACGGGCACTGCCTTTAAGCGTATGAAGCGCACGCTGTAAAGCATCGGGGTGATTGTTTTCTTCAGGAGCCTTGCGCCAGGCGCGAAGTTCGTTACCGATTTGCGGCACCAGCTCGCGAGCCTCTTCAGTAAATATCGATACCAGCTCCTGATCCAGGGGGCTGCTGACCACAATTGAATCATTAATATCCGGCTGGGGAATCTCAGCCTGGATAGCCGGTTCAGCTGGCTTAATTGTTTCAGTTTGCGCCTCTATTGCATCTTCTGGCTGCGCGGCTGCCGGTGGTACTGAGAGACTGGCTTTTTCTGTGGCTTTTTTGAGCGCGGTCAACAACCCGCTTGCACGTTTAGGTTCCAGTAACGCCTCTACCTTATCCATCATATCGGAGAGCGATTTGATCACATTCCCCAGCAAAGTGATCGATTTGGCATCCCACTCATCGCTGAAGACATCAAGCCAGTTCTCCAGTGCCCGCGACAGATCGGAAATGGATTTGAATCCTGTCGCGCCGGCATTGCTCGCCAAGGTATGAGCAGAGCGAATCAATATCTCACTTGAAAATCCGACAGGGCTGGATTCAAGTTGAGCATGTTGCGCCTTCAGGGTTTCCAGATGCTGCCTGGCTTCACCCAGGAAAATATTGAACAGGGCACGACTGATTTTTCTTGTGCCGCCGATTAGAACCTCTGCGGCCTCTGAAGCAGGTTTCTGTTTGGCCGATTCAGCTTCCAGAGCCCGTGCTTCCGATTGCCATTCAAGGTAATCTGGCTCACTGGCGGCTTTTTCCAGTAACTCAGCAACCCAGGCAGAGAATGCGGCACTGGCTTTTTCGATAAAGGACAACTGGTTGGGGCTTGGCAACACATCGTTTTCAATAATTACGTTCAATAGCTTTTCAACTGCCCAGGCAACTTCTCCCAGCGCATTCAGGCCTACAGTCCGCCCACTGCCCTTGAGAGTGTGATAACCGCGACGTACTTCTGTCAGTGCTTCACGATCGGTGCTATTGACCCGCAGAGCCTGCAAATATTGAGCAACATTGGCAAGCACTTCCTCAGCCTCGGCAATGAATATCTCCAGCAATTCGGGATCGACCGGCTTGGATCCTAGCGACTTGGATTCAGTTGTCACCGGCCCGGCTTGCTTCCGCTTACCCTGGGTTTTCCTGGGTTTGGCTTGACCGGCTTCAACAGGCGGTTTTTCAGCCGCCGCATCAGCATCCGCTGAAGGCGCAGCCACCGCCTGGCTGTCAAGCAGGTTTTGCTCAGCTTCCAGCCTCAGCAGTGCCGCATCAAGTGCCTCCAAAGCCTCAGGGCGCATTCTTGGAAACTCGTCCACGAAAAAGCCGAGCATACTCAGGCTTTCGGCCACCAGTTCAAACTGTTTCTGGGCGCTCTCTTTCGCTAACGTCGGATACTCATGGAAATATTCAACCAGTTTGGCAGATGCCGCGGCAATCCTGGTCGGAGTCGCCATATCCAGCATGTCGAATGCGGCCACTACCTGTTCGAGTGGTTTGGCAACCGCTTTCAGCGAGCTTCTTTCTTCAGGATTGCGGAAGAAAGTATCCAGTGACTGCTCCACGATTTGCAATGCATCTTTGATTTGCTGCGCCATTGCCAGCAGGGTGCCCTCTTCCAACTGGCCGGAAATTGGTTGTACAGAAATGTCACCGCTTAAGATGTCTTGCAGGCGCTGCGTCTGTGCTTCGATATTCTGAACAGTCTTGTGATCGAATGCATGCTGGTCGGCTATTACATCCTGCAACAGGTTCAGACTTGCGGCCACCTCAACGAATACCTGTTCAGCAGGCTCATCGGACATCGCGGAGATCAGGCCATGCAGCGTTTCGAACATTGCAGGAAATACCGGCTGACTGAGCTTCTGGGATTCAACGACTGCATCACCGAGCTGACTGGTAAAAGCGGGCAACTCCTGTTTATCGCCTTCCGCTATCGCAGACCAACCATTTCTGAGATTGGCGATAACTTCTCTCAGCACGCCAAAGATAGCAAGGTCATCATCAGTGATCTTGATTGCTGGCGCATCACTGCCGTTGTCCGGTGGAAGCAATGTCTCCAGTTCGAACAACTCCTTAACCTGGCTGATGCGCTCAGTTAGCGGCTCGCTCTGCGCGATGTAAAACAATATGTCACGCAGCAGGTTGCCCGTGGCTTTAGTGTTGCCCTGACTCAAGCTGCGAAGCTGTTGATCGATCTGGCGGCAAAGCAGCTTGACTGTATTCCGTCCGGCAATTTGCGGTTGTGCCAATACCTCTGTGAACACACCGGTTAACCACCAGAATGTTTTTTGTGCGGCTTGTTTCTGGGTCTTTTGTACGTTTTCCAAAGCCCCACGCATCGTTTCCAGGCTCTCGGCACTAGCGGTCTTGAGCCACTGCACAAGCGCGGTCTGGAAAACAAGGCGCTGCTTGGAAACAACTGACGGAATCTGATCTTCTTCAACATCCTCGCTCGGGATACTTTTAGGAGCGCGAATTGAAGTATCCGGGAAAAAGAGCTCGGGCTCTGTAACCGCCTCACCCTGCAATTCGGCCAAGGTTTTCAGTGCAGGAAAAAGCTTGAGGGGAACATCAGGCGAACCGCTCAAAAGACCTTGCAAATACTGGTCCAGAACCTGAATGGATTGCTTAAGGGTAGCTATAGTCTCTTCAGAAGAAGCAATAACCTGTTTTTCAATCTTGCCGATGACTTTTTCAATCTCGGCGCAAAACCTTTTGCAGCCCTGCAAGCCGACCATATCGAGCGCACCGCTGACCTGAAACAGGTGCGTCTGGGAGAAACGCAGAACCGAGGTATCACCTGGATTAGCCACGAAAGATTCAAGATTCTCCAGGACACTTTTCAGTGCCTGGTCAATCTCGTCTTTTACCCAAGTGAGTGGCCCAATATCGAATTCTTCAGCCACGATTACCCCATATATTCATGATCATTCAGTACGCTATTCGATCAACTAATTAAGACAACTTGAAACCGGCCACAGAACCGCGCAGCTCTTCGGCCAGGCCAGTTAGCTGACCGATGGAGTTTGCAGTTGACTTGGTGCCTTCAGTCGTCTGAGACGTGATGTTCTGAATCTGTTGCATGTTTCGGCTCACCGTTGCAGCCACTTCTGTCTGCGCCACTGTCGCGGTAGAGATCGCACCGATCAATTGCGCAAGGTTGTTGGTAACGGTTTCAATTTCATTCAGTGCCTGGCCCGCAGCATCGGAGAGTCGGGCTCCTTCAACCACACCCTCGGTACTCTTTTCCATCGCCGCTACTGCACTGTTCGTATCGGTCTGAATCGTCTTCACAATCGCGCTAATCTGCTTGGTCGCTTCAGACGAGCGTTCCGCCAGGCGTTGAACTTCTTCCGCAACCACCGTGAAGCCTCGACCGGCTTCACCGGCAGACGCCGCCTGAATCGCCGCGTTCAAGGCCAGAATGTTGGTTTGTTCGGTAATGTCGGAAATCAGTTCAACGATTTCACTAATTTCCTGCGAGCTCTCACCCAGGCGTTTGATTCGTTTTGATGTTTCCTGGATCTGGGTACGAATTTCATTCATACCGGTAATCGTGTTCTGTACCGCCTGCGCACCTTGCGCAGCAGCTTGCAGCGATCGTTGCGCCACCTGGGAAGCCTGACCCGCATTGCTTGATACTTCCAGGATTGACTTGGTCATGTTGTTAACCGCTTCACCAGTATCGACAATCTGCTTGGACTGTTCTTCCGCAGCAGAAAGCAGTGAAGTTGAGGTTTCTTGCGCTTGCGCAGTCGCCTGGTTCACCTGCTCTGTCGCGCGGTTGATCTCGGTAACCAGATCTCGCAAGCTATCAATCGTGTAGTTAATGGAGTCCGCAATCGCCCCGGTGATGTTTTCAGACACCTGCGCCTTAACGGTCAAGTCACCGTCAGCCAGGTCTCCCATTTCATCCAGAAGGTTCAGAACCGCTTCCTGGTTATCCAGATTGGCGGCTTCGATCTTTTCAGAGCGCAGCCGTTCGGCTTCGGCTTGCTTACGGCCATTCCAAACGATCAGAATCAATGCAATAAAGCCCGAGACGAAAGCCGCGATCAGCCATCTCGTGGCCCGGCTGGATTCGGTATGGCGGTCAACGATTTCACGTGATGTGGCAAGGATGCCATCCCCCATGACGGCCAACTCTTCCATGGCTTCAATACCAACCCCGCCAGTTGAAAGCATAGGCGCAGCCTTGGCTCGCAGTTTTTCCCATGCGCTACCGAGTTCATTCATGCTACCCAGGGAGCCCTCACCGAAGGTCTGCTTCATGGAGTCAATACCCTGTGAAACACGAGACTCGGCCGCTTTGATACGACTCTGGGCATATTGATCGCCTTGGGAGAACAGCAATACATCTCTCACCATCTGCTGCACAAACACCTGAACGTCGCCCACACCCTTGGCGAAATCACCGTCCTTGCGGGTTTGCGTAAACCCTAGCACCGCGGTCACTGTACTCACCACAAAAGCCAATAGAATAAAGATTGGCAGCAATCGTCGATTTGTTGTTTCTGCAGCCTGTTGAGGGGCTGGCTTGAACCAGGCTTTCAGCTTTGCTATCAAAGCACTAATTTTTGCCTTATCGAGGGCCATCTGAATTACTCCCAAATATTAATATTGTCTGTTTTATGATTTCGGTAATTTTTAAAGATTAAAGCCTAATCAGGCTGCCACTTGCATGAACTCATGCTGATCCAGCAATTTACCAATATCCAGTTCATGCCAGGTTTCATTGTTTGCATCCTTGTACTGGTTGACATACCAGATCGCTTGTTCACCTATGTCGTCCTGCTTATCCATGTCGTCCGAAGAACGCAAGCCCACAAGTCGTTCCACCAGCAATCCTGCATTCATGCCGAACTTCTGGTGCACCAGCAGGATGCGGCTGCTGGCACTGATGGCCGTCGCCGGGTAACCTAAAAAATTGGCTAAATCAGTCAAAGCATAGAGATTGCCACGCACGTTTGCCATGCCCATGAACCAGGATTGGGTCTGCGGTACGCGAGTAATTTCCGGTAAAGGAATCACCTCACTCACATCTTCAAGCGCTATCAGCCAATTAAAGCCATTAATACTGACGCCCAGTTTGGATGCGGTGATGACATTTGTATTTTCAGTCAGGTCCTTCAGGCGAGCAAGAATGTCCTGCTGATACGCTTGAAGGTTGAGCTTGCTTTTGGCCATTTAGCCAAGCTCCTTGATTTTGCCCAATAGCTCATCTACCACGACAGGCTTGATGACGCAGTCTTTTGCACCCTGGCGCAAGGCCCACATGCGGTCCGTAGCCTGCTCCTTGCCAGTACAGACAATGACCGGGATATGCGCAGTCGCAGGATTCTTGGAAAGTGCTCTTGTCGTCTGGAAACCGTTCAAACCAGGCATGATCACATCCATCAGCACCATATCAGGCGGTGTCACTTCCACCTTCTCCAGACACTCTTCACCACTCGAAACCGCAATCACCTTGTAACCGGCTGACTCCAGCATTTCAGTCAATAAAAAACGGTCTGTTGCTGAATCATCAACCACCATAATGGTTTCTATAGTCATGAGTTAATCCGCCTCTTGTGAATTTGATCCTGCAGATGCATACGTCCTTACTGCATCTATCAGAGATTCTTGCGTGAATGGTTTGGTGAGATATTGGTCCGAGCCGACCATGCGGCCGCGTGCCCGATCAAAAACGCCATCCTTGCTGGATAGCATGATGACTGGCGTAGATTTGAACCGGGAGTTTCGTTTAATGAGGGAACAGGTTTGATACCCATCCAGGCGCGGCATCATGATGTCGACAAAAATAACATCCGGCAGATGACTGGCAATCTTTGACAGGGCATCGAATCCATCTTCCGCCAGTATCACTTCACAACCTGCTTGTTTGAGGAATATCTCTGCGCTACGACGGATGGTATTACTATCATCAATCACCATCACTTTCACGTCAGCTAGATTGGCTTGACTCACCCTGATCCCCTTTTTTGATCGCTACCTTCCGGAAGGCCTGAGAAGTTAGCGCTTGTTTGTCTGCACTATTCTATATAGAGATTTAATTTGTGTGCAACATTCAAAAAAATAATAGCATTAAGTTGTCATTCTTGTAACAAAGGGGTTAAATATAGCAAAAATTAAATGAATAGATTCTTTTGAGGGCAAGAATCAGCCTCAAACAAAATTGTTCTAACTAATTAATATTGATAATAAAAGCCGCGAAAGAATCGTGGCATCAAGGGAAGAATCGCATGCTCATTCGTCAAGAATCTGTTTCTCCTAAAATGGCTTTGAAGGATCTACCGGGTTCATCGCCGTTACCAAATGCCAATCTGGTGCTCGTATTTGGTTCAGTCAAGCGCTTCACCGAAGGAAAGCTCGCCAGCTTCCTTAAGGAACGTTATCCAACTGCGCAAATTATAGGTTGTACGACCTCAGGCGAAATCAGTCCTGCCGGCGTTTTTGACGATAGCATACAAATCACGGCCATTCTTTGGGAAAAAACAGTCCAACGTGTCACCCACGTCAAGATGAACGGCATGCAAAACTCATTCGAGACTGCTGCAGGACTTGCAAAGCAGCTTTCGGCCGATAGTTTGCGCACAGTACTTGTGTTCTCCGACGGTCTCAATGTCAATGGTTCGGAACTGTTGCTCGGGTTCCAGAGCGTGCTTGGCGATATCCCCATAGTGGGTGGCCTGGCTGGTGACGGCGGCGCATTTGTCAAAACCTTACAGCTTATCAATGATGTTGTTTCAGATGGCCTGGTCATCGCTGTCGGACTTTATGGCAACAACCTGATCACGTCCAGTGGCGCATTAGGCGGCTGGAAACCCTACGGGCCTCCACGCAAGATCACGCGCTCGACCAAGAACGTCGTCTATGAAATGGATGGCAAGCCGGCGCTGCCTTTGTATCGCATGTACATCGGCGACGCATACGCCAAGGGGCTTCCTGGTAGCGGCCTGAAATTTCCGCTCGCCATTATTGAAGAAGGCAAGCGTGACGTTGAAAAGATCAGAACTTTGCTGGCCGTTGATGCCACTAACAATAGCCTGACATTTGCCGGCAACGTAGAAGAAGGCGAAACCGTACGTCTATGCCAGACCAACCATGACCGATTAGTCGAAGGTGCAGGCGGTGCGGCGCATCTCGTCACCGGTGGGTTAAAACCAGGCATCACCAATCAACCGGGCCTGGCTATCTGCGTGAGCTGCGTTGGCCGCAAAGGTGTCATGGCTGAGCAAGTCTCTGATGAAATCAAGATGGTGCAACAAATATTAGGGCCGCAAACAGCACTCACCGGCTTTTATTCCTATGGTGAATTGGCCCCGCGGCCCAACACCACAGACAGCGTGCTACATAACCAGACCATGACCATAGGCTATTTGACCGAAAACCTGATCGGCTAAGGAATCTGATCGGTTAAACAAGCTGCTGTATCAAACTATCTTCACAAAACGCCCTCATACTGGGGGCGTTTCCATTTAAGTTAATAGCAATCAATAAAGGAGTTAATCATGGCTACAGTTACACTTAAAGGCAATCCAGTCACTATCGGCGGCAACCTGCCAGCAGCAGGTCAAACCGCACCGGATTTTCAACTCGCTGACGCAAAACGCAACCTGCTCTCTCTTGCAGACTTTGCGGGCAAGCGCAAGGTACTGAACATTTTCCCAAGTGTCGATACTCCAACCTGCGCCACATCTGTCCGCACGTTCAACAAGAGCGCAAGCGGTCTGAACAATACCGTTGTGCTTTGCATCTCAGCCGACCTGCCTTTCGCACAAAGCCGTTTCTGCGGTGCTGAAGGCCTGGAAAATGTCGTTACCCTTTCCACATTCCGTGATACTGCGAAGTTTTCAAAGGACTATGGCGTACAGATCGTCGATAGCAGCCTGGCAGGCCTCACTGCGCGTGCCGTCGTCGTACTGGATGAAAACAACAAAGTCTTGCATAGCCAACTGGTCAGCGAAATCGCAGAAGAACCAAACTACGAAGCCGCACTGGCAGTACTGAAGTAAGTAAATAATTTGAAATACCGAAGGGCGCTGCGGCGCCCTTTGTATTTTTAATACGGCATTTTCAACTCGCGTAAGGCGCAATATCCTACGCATACCAATATGGTCTTAACTGCAAATATCAGGACAAGAACATGAAGAATTTTCTCTCCGTGGTCATCATTCTGTTGACCTTTCAGGCGCAGGCTGCCGATTGGGAAGAAAGCCACAAGGTTGGCGAACTTTTCAAGAATGCAGGGGTAAACGGCACATTTGTTCTCTATGATGTCACCGCACAATCGTATTATGTCCATGATCGTATTCGGGCCGAAACGCGATTTGTTCCAGCATCGACTTTCAAGATTCCAAACACGCTGATTGGTCTATCAACAGGTGCCGTAAAGAGCGTGGATGAAATTTTCCCCTATGGAGGACAACCGCAACCATTCAAAACCTGGGAAAAGGATATGGGTCTGCGAGAAGCCATCACCCTTTCCAACGTTCCGGTCTATCAAGAACTTGCCCGGCGTATCGGTCTTGAGCAAATGCAGCATAATCTGCTGAATATGGATTTCGGAAATAATGAAATCGGCACTGTCGTGGATAGATTCTGGCTGGATGGTCCACTAAAAATCAGCGCTGTTGAGCAAACCCGATTTCTTGCCAAACTGGCTCAAGGTCAATTACCGTTTCCCCAGGAGTTTCAGGAAAGCGTTCGCGAGATTCTCTTAACAGAGCAAGGTGAAAACTGGAAACTATATGGAAAAACCGGCTGGGAAAACGCTCCTGATCCAGGAGTCGGTTGGTGGGTCGGCTGGGTAGAAAAAGATGGGTGCATTTATGCTTTTGCACTAAACATCGACATCCAGAATGCTGCTGATGTAAACAGACGTCTGGAACTGGGCAAGGCAAGCCTTAAAGCGCTGGGAGTACTCTGACACCTGGGTATATACAGGTTAAATTGATCCCGGTCCCTTCAGCAATCCTCAACAACTACATATCTGCCAGTTTCTATCCTACTTACTAGAACCTGCTTGCTTGTATTTTACTCTTGATATCCAACCAAGCTACTGTAGCGAAAATTATAGCCAAAAACCAAGAAATAAGCGTAGCCCCAGCAATAGCTATAAACGCGTAAGTCCAGTCAGAACCGCCATTCTTATACAGTGTGATGGGTATCATTAATAACACGCTAGTCAGTGTTAACTGTGTTATTCCACTAACACAATATACCCATAGCAGTTTGAGCCAGTGGTGCGCCACCATCATTTTTGGATCAAACAAATTTTCTGTCCAGAAATCTTGCGCCAACTCATTGCTCCCCCCTTCACCAATGAATGGAGCCATAAGATGTTTCATCCATATGAACACCCATTAGCCCGCCAATACCCGCCGTACTCCTATTACACACATCGCCTCTCCATCCGGCGAGTTACGCTATGCTCCAACCCGACCTACGTGGGCTTTTGCCGTTCAGTGATTTCCACGTTATGCTTTCATTTTCAATTCGAGATATCCATTTTGATCCAGCATATCCAATCCAGCCTGCACGAGGCGCATACCGCCCTCACACACCTTCTGTCTGATCAACAAGCACTTGCAAACATTGAGCATGCTGCCAGCTTGCTGATCAAGGTTTTCGAGCGTCGGGGTCACGTCTACTCATGCGGCAATGGAGGCTCGATGTGCGATGCCATGCACTTTGCTGAGGAGCTTACGGGGCGCTATCGCCTAGATCGTGCGGCATTGGCCGCGGCAGCAATCAATGATCCCGGACACATAAGTTGTGTAGCCAACGACATGGGCTACGAACAAGTCTTTTCACGCTACATTGAGGCACACGGTCGCGAGGGTGATTGCTTGTTGGCTCTTAGCACCAGTGGAACGAGCAAGAACATATTGAACGTGGCTCGTACTGCCAAGTCACTCGGTATCGGCGTCATTGTTCTTTCCGGCAAGCGAAGCCCAGAGCTTGAAACCTTGAGTGATATATACATTTGCACCCCAGCTGGTGCCTTCGCCGATCGGGTCCAAGAGTTGCACATCAAAGTTCTGCACATTCTTATTGAACTCATCGAGCGGCATTTCTTTCCAGAGAACTATCATGCTAACGCCTAACCCATCATTCAAGCGGGACAGGCTAAAGCCATCCCCTCAATTCAAACGCTATGCGTGAACCACTACCCATGACTTCGTTGCCGCCGCAACTGGTTATCTTTGATTGTGATGGTGTCCTCGTAGACAGCGAACTCATTACGAATCGCGTATTTGCGCAAATGCTTAATGAGCTGGGACTGCCTGTAACGCTTGACGATATGTTCGAGCAGTTTGTAGGCAACTCAATGAGCCACTGTCTGGGACTGATTACCGGAATGCTGGGAAAGCCGCTGCCGAGTACGTTTGTTGACGAGTATCAAGTACGCACGAGAAAGTCTCTTGAGGCGAACTGCGCCCAACTCCAGGCATTAAGGAGGCACTTGATGCTATCCATTTGCCTTACTGCGTGGCGTCGAGTGGCGATCATCAAAAGATGCGTACAACTCTCGGAATCACCGGGCTCTGGCCGAGATTCGAAGGACGCTTGTTCAGCGTCACCGAAGTTCCTCGTGGGAAACCTTTCCCGGACGTGTTCTTATTGGCTGCCGAGCGCTTTGGTGTTGCTCCTGCCGCTTGCGTTGTTATCGAAGACACTCCAGTAGGCGTAACTGCTGGAGTTGCGGCGGGTATGCGCGTCTTCGGTTATTCAGCCTCTACTCCGCAGCTACGTCTGGCGGATGCAGGAGCGCATGTTATCTTCGATGACATGCGCAAGTTGCCGTTACTACTTGATGCCTCGCCTGCATAACATGCCGTTGCAGCGGACCGTGGAGAATCGGTGCGGGCGCGACGCAAGTGCGTCATTCATTGTGTGCTCGCGTCGCGCTGGTTAGTGCAGCACGCAGCTGCTGAACTGCGGCGTTAGCGGTCAAAGGAAACCATGTAGAATAAATGGGGAAGATCAGACTCGATTGATTTTTTAATCAGTCCTCATACACCGTATATTTTGCATTACTACCTTTTGCCTTTTCCACAGGGTACTTCTTGGCATTTAGATCAATCTTGCGATTCGCGGCTTCAATTAAATCAATACCTGTCACCTCTGCGATTCTTAGCAAATAGACAAACGTATCTGCCAGTTCCTGCCCGACCTGCTCGCGCTTCTCATCATCCAGTTGGCGGCTTTCTTCCAGCGTATCCCACTGAAAATGCTCGACCAGTTCCGCCGCTTCGACAATCATCGCCATGGCGAGATTCTTGGGTGAATGAAACTGATCCCAATCGCGTTCTTTGACGAACTGATTGATTCTTGCCCTGAGCTCAGCCAGCGAATCACTCATGGTTTTTCTCTCCGGTTAGACCCCGCCACCACCCTGATTTCAAATAATCTGCATTCCAATGGTCCGTTAAAGAGCGGTATACGTTTTGAAGGCGACAAGCGCATCAGCTTGGGCAGGCGCATATCGTTAGTGAGGAAATAAGTATTCCAGCCTGAGAATCTGCGTTTCAGGGCTTCCGCCATTTTTGGATACAGGGCTGCTAGTTCCTCATCTTCGCCGATGCGAATGCCGTAAGGCGGGTTGGCGATCATCACACCGCTCTCTGCGGGGGCTGGCACTTCGGTCATATCCACATGGTTCAATTGCACCGCTTCCAGCAAACCGGCCTGCTTTAGATTCTCCCGGCTGACGCGCACAGCACGTAAATCGGCATCACTGCCGTATATCTTCTGGAAGCTGGCCGGCTTCGCCCTGGACAGCACTTTCAGGCGCAGTTTCTCCCAGCCGGATGCATCGAAGTTTTTCAGCTTTTCAAAACCGAAATGGCGGCCGCTGCCGGGTGCGATATCGAGCGCCATCATCGCAGCTTCCAGCAAAAATGTACCGCTTCCACACATGGGATCCAGCATGGCCGTGCCCGGCTGCCAGCCTGAAAGCCGGATGATGCCGGCAGCGAGGTTTTCACGTAACGGGGCTTCCACACTGCCGCGACGTAAGCCACGCTGATAGAGCGCGCTGCCGGAGGTGTCGATATAAAGCTGGTAATCTTCCGCAGCCAGATAAGCATGTACGCGGACATCCGGCTCTTTGGTATCGATATAGGGGCGGCTGTTGACGGCTTGCCGGAAGCGGTCACAAATCGCATCCTTGATTTTGAGCGTAGCGAATTCCAGGCTTTTCAACGGGCATTTAACGCCGGTAACTTTCACCATGAAATCGTGCTTTACTTCAAACCACTGGGGCCAGTTGAGTTTATAAACGGCTTCGTAGAGGTCTTCTTCATTGGTGTATCGCCCGCTGCCGACCTTCCAGAGAATACGGGTGGCAATGCGGCTTTCAAGATTGGCGCGATAGCACATCAGCATGTCGCCGCTAAAACCGACGCCACCATCGGTGGGCTGGATTTCACTGGCGCCGAATTCGATCAGTTCACTGACGAGTAATGCCTCAAGGCCGCGCGGGCATGTCGCAAAGAATTGGTTCAAAGTGTTTCTTTCTGATTGGCGTCTAAAAACAGACGATGGTTGCTGCAAGGATTACGGTCGCGCAGACGTTCGACGAATTCCAGGAATTCGACCTGGTGGTCTGCTTCAAGCAGTTTTGCGCGTTCCCGCAGGCTGCTCCAGCGCAAATCGTCGGGTTCGCGTTTGAAGCCAAAGACCAGGATATTGCCGGGCTTGCCTGTGGTCAGCACCAGCACCCGCCCGTCAAAACTTTGCTCTATGCGCTGCAAGTAGACATCAAAACGTTTATCGCTACCCCACAGATTGGTGACCAGAAGTCCCTCATGGCTTAAGGCATTCGCACATTGATCGAAGAACGTTTGCGAGCTCAGTTCTTCCGGCAGGCCATGACTGCCATAGGCATCCAGAAAAAGCACATCGGCGGTGCCGGGGTGGCTAGCAATATATTCGGCACCATCGCCTTCAATGATTTGCAGGCGTTCGTCGTCATCCGGCAAGGCAAAATGACTGCGGGCGACATTGATGACTTGCGGGTTGATTTCGACCACACGATGGTGGATATCCGGCAGATGATGATGCATGTATCTGGCGATTGAACCGCCGCCCAAACCGATGCCAAGCATGGTTCTGGCTTTGGGCGCAAACAGCAGGAACATCATTACGCCACGGGTGTAACGTAGTTCAAGGGCTGTCGGATTGATGATGCGCATGGCGCTTTGCACGGTATCCGAGCCCAGGTGAAGATAACGAATGCCATCGCTTTCGCTGACATCGACACTGGTCTCTTCCGAAAATTTTCGATGGATGCTTCGCGCGAGTCTTTGACCGATGCGGAACATGACTAAGCTCCCTCCACGACGGCATCGACCATTTCCGGTATCGATGCGGCTTCCACATGGAGAAATTTGGTATCGAGCTCCATCAGCAAGGTATCGATGCGTTTGATTTGTAAACGGACGCGCGTACCAACTGGCGTTTCAGGCAAGCTGTGCACCTTGGTGATATAAGGCAGAGTGTCGAGCCTGACCAGATTCTCGCGCCAGACCGTGGCGCTGACCTCTTCCATCTTTTCCTGCACCAGGTATTGCAAGCACCAATAGCGCTCCATGCGCGTCTGGAACTCATTGTAGGCGTTGTAAGTGATATCGAACTGGCGCATGACATCGGTCAGCAGATTCGCCGGCTGGGCCTCTTGCGCCTGGATGGCTGCAATCAACTGCCGCTGGTTAACCAGATCGACCGCGCGTCTTAATGGCGAAGTGCACCATGCATATTGCGCTACACCCAGGCCCTGATGCGGCTCGGCTTTGATCGTCATATAGACTTTGCCGCCATTCTGCGCGCGGTAGATGCCGGGCGACTTGTGTTCCGCCAGCATGCCGCCCCAGTGGCTGTTGGCTTCAATCATCAATTCGGCCACCAGTTTATCCAGCGGCGACCCGCGCTGGCGATTGACGATACGGACAATCCCATCATCCACATAGAAGTTGTAGTCGATTTGCGGCGCACGGTTGGGATCATATTTGCCGCGGGCTTTTTCCAGCGATTCAGCCAATTTGAACAGCAGTGAAAGCTTGGGCCAATAAGGATGGCCGCTATCATTATCCAGCGTGGTCTCGTTGAAATAAGGTTCCAGGCTATCGTGGCGCAGATTGTCTGCAATATGAATCTGCTCCAACCTGGTAGTCCGCTGCAGGATACTTAAGTCCGCAGCGATTTCAAGATACAGGGATAACGCAGGTCGCCACTCACCTGCATTAAGGCTGAATGGCACGATAGCGGCTTCCGGCAGCATGGTGATCTTGTGTCCCGGCATATAGACCGTGGATAAGCGATGCAATGCGACCTGGTCCAGCACCGAATCCGGCGTAATGCCGGTAGCGGGTGCTGCAATATGGATGCCAACCAGCGTGTTACCGTTGTCCAGAACCTGCAAGGAGAAAGCATCGTCGATCTCGGTCGTCGTGCTGTCGTCGATACTGAATGCAGCGATATCGGCTTTAGGTAAACCGGCAGGAGCCGCGGGGATATCGAACTCGGGGAAGTCTGAACCCTTGGGGAAATATTCACGCAGGAACGCACCCAGATGATAGTCGTGGGCCGAGGGAATCGCGCCGCAATCGGCCAGCAATTTAATGTAATTGAGATTAGCCTCGGACGCTGCCTGCTCCAGAGCTTTCCATTCAGGCGTATTCTTGTCCGGCGCATAAAGCAATGCATCGACCTTATCGCTGAATTCGGCAGGCAGCTCGTGACTCTTCAGTTGCTCCATCCACACAGCCATGCGTTCTGCCAGCAGGCGCTTACGTTCCAGCGCAGCCAGGGCAGCTTTAAGCGTTTCAGCAGGTGCCGCTTTGTAACGGCCTTTGCCCTTACGATAAAAATAGACTGGAGCGCTATGCAAACTCAAGGCAACAGCGGCGGCTTCAGTAGAAGTTGGCTTGCGACCGTAGTATTCTGCCGCGAGTTCTTCAAAACTGAACTCAGGTTCGCCGCAGCACTCCCACAGGAAGGTGATATCCAAAGTATCGGACTCGGCTTGAGCCGCCTCCATGAAACCAGCGACCGCAGATTCGAAACGCAGCAACACATGGGCCGCCTTGATTTTAGAGCGCTTGCCGCTTTGCGATTCGACTTGCAGCGAGCCCGGCGTCTCGGACATCACGGAGGCTACTTTGAAATGACCGTCTTCTTCGTAAAATACATTCATTAATTGTTTTAGCAGTTGACGTAACCTGCCCCTACCCTTTATTTTCTAGCCCATGATGACTGCAAACCAAATTATACAGGACGCCGGCCTGAGACCGACGGCAAACCGTCTAGTCGTACTCGAAGCGCTGTTGAAGTCCGATAACCCATTGACGCATCAGGAATTGCTCAATGATCTCTCAACGTCCCACGACTTTGATCGCGTCACGCTCTATCGTGTGCTGGAATGGTTACTCGCCAATGACATCGTGCATAAGGTCGCTGGAGACAATCGCGCATGGCGATTCCAATTGAATAGCACAAACACCAGCCATCGCCATGCGCATTTCCAATGCACGCAATGTGGAAAGATCTATTGCCTGGATGATGTTTCCCCGCGCACGCCAAAACTGCCCCAGGATTTCCGCGCAGATTCCATCGAGCTGAATATCAAGGGCTGCTGCGCCCTTTGCCTTGCTGACTGATTAAACCACCGACTTAATTAAACCGCCCAATTTTGCAACAAAGTTGCAAATATATCCATGCACCCTTATTATGCAACATTGTTGCAAAGATAGAGGCGTTCACATGAAAAAACTCCCGGTAACCGTACTCTCAGGATTTTTAGGTGCGGGCAAGACTACCCTGCTCAACCACATTCTGAATAATCGCGAAGGCAAGCGTGTGGCTGTCATTGTCAATGACATGTCTGAAGTGAACGTGGATGCGCAATTGATACGCGAAGGCGGCGCAGGGTTATCGCGTTCTGAAGAAAAACTGGTGGAAATGAGCAATGGTTGCATCTGCTGCACCTTGCGTGAAGACCTGCTAGTCGAGATCACGCGCCTGGCCAAAGAAGACCGTTTCGACTACCTCCTGATTGAATCCACCGGCATCTCGGAACCTTTACCGGTTGCAGAGACTTTCACTTTCAGGGATGAAAACGATATCAGCCTCTCGGATGTCGCCCAGTTGGACACCATGGTCACTGTCGTCGACGGCTACAATTTCCTGCGGGACTATGGCTCCCGTGATTACATTTCCGATCGCGGCGAGAGCATGGGTGAAGAAGATGAGCGGACTGTCGTCGATTTGCTCATCGAACAGATCGAATTCTGTGATGTATTGGTGCTGAACAAGACGGATTTGATGTCTCCAACTAAGCTTGCACAGCTTGAAAGCATTCTGAAAAGCCTCAATCCACGGGCAGATGTCGTCCACAGCAGTTTTGGCAGAGTGCCGCTGGATACTGTCATGAATACCGGGAAGTTTAATTTCGAAGCAGCGCAGGAGGCACCGGGCTGGCTCAAGCAGCTACGCGGTGAGCATATACCGGAAAGCAAGGAATATGGCATATCGAGCTTTGTCTATCGTGCCAGAAAGCCTTTTCACCCACAGCGCTTGTGGAACTGGCTCGGTGAAGAGTGGCCTGGCGTCATTCGATCAAAAGGCCATTTCTGGATAGCCACCCGCCCTGAATTCTGTGCTTCCTGGTCCCAGGCTGGTGCCATTTCGCGCAACGAATTAGCCGGCATGTGGTGGGCAGCAACGCCAGACGGGCACTGGCCGACAGATGAAGAACACCTGCAATCGATTCATACACGCTGGGAAAAACCTTTCGGTGACCGGCAGCAGGAACTGGTCATGATAGGTATCAACATGAACAAAATGGCGATAACCGAAGCCTTCGACGCCTGTTTGTTAACGGAAGAAGAGCTGTTACTGGGCATGGACAAATGGAAATCGTTTATCGATCCCTTCCCTGTTTGGCAGGTTCAAATCATGGAAGACGACGCAGTCGCTGCCTGATTCGGCATCAATTGATAGTGCTGTGGTCCGGCACGGCATCTAGTAGAATAAGCCATGGATAAAAGAATACCCGTCACCCTGCTCACTGGCTTCCTGGGCAGCGGTAAAACCACTTTACTGAGCAAGCTGCTCAATCACCCGGACATGAAAGACACCGCGGTCGTCATAAACGAACTGGGAGAAGCGGGCCTTGATCACATCCTCGCCCGCACGGTAGAAAGCCAGCATATCGCAGACAATACTGTGTTGCTGGAATCGGGCTGCCTTTGCTGCACACTGACCAATGAAATGGCAGACACACTGCGCGACCTGTTTTTCAAGCGTGCATTGAGCGCGATTCCGGAATTCCAGCGTCTGGTGATTGAAACCACAGGTATGGCGGACCCGGGGCCTATCATGGCCAACCTGATGAATGAACCTGTGATCAACTCAACCTACAGGCTGGATGCGGTTGTTGTCACCATCGATAGCGTGTATGGCCTAGAGCAGATTGAAAAACATAATGAAGCACGCAAGCAGGCCGCTGTGGCAGATGTGTTGCTGATGACCAAGAGCGATCTGGCAACAGAAGCGCAGGTCAGCGCCCTGACAGAAAAACTCAGCGCACTCAATCCGGGTGCAACGGTTCATCGTATTTCGCATGGGGATATCGATCCGCAGGACATCATCAATGTCGGGCTGTTCGATCCCGCAACCAGAACAGCACAACCGCAGCGCTGGTTACGCGAGGTCAAGAAACCCAGTCTTTTGCAGCGCGGCACCCTGCCATCACAAAACCATGAGGATGGTATCGGCAGCTTCACTGTCACACTGCCCAAGCCACTCACATGGAGCCAGCTCGAACCTGTTCTGCAATGGCTTTGCACGACTTTCAGCGAAGAGCTGCTGAGAATGAAAGGTATCGTTCATGCGGAAGACCAGCCTGCCCCACTGGCGATACATGCAGTACACAACACGCTATACCCGCCGACATTGCTTAAAGGCTGGGATGAGGATGAACCGATCACCCGCATAGTGCTGATAGGCAAAGACCTGGACGAAAATACGATACGTAAAGCACTGATGCAAATATAGGGAGGAAAACACGATGCCTGCAATTAGCCCTTACATCACAGCAGGACTGGTCTGCTGTTTTACCTTGTTCGTCACCACGGCTTGTGCCACAAAAGCGGTTTCTCCATCGCCTGTTGAGTATGAATGCAGTCGAGGCAGCATGATTTCTGCAGACTTCAGCACCGATGGGAAATATGTCAACATTTCAACAGGGGATATCGAAAATCTTCAACTTCCCGCGATGCCATCTGCCTCAGGATTTACATACAGCAACGGCCGTTATGAATTAAGGGGCAAGGGAAAAGAAGCCACATGGTCGATTGGCCGCATGGCGGCAGAAGACTGTATTGCAAAATGACTCTGTCGGCCTGATGGCTGGCAATTGAAGCCAGCGCTTCATTTTCAAGTCCTCACTCACTCTTAAATCTAACTTAATCCCAGCAGTTTTTGCTTAAGTTATAGCAAACGTGCATACTCAAATTACGCGAAATTAACCGCGCGTGAAGCTCAACTGTCCCATCATCTCTGATGGCCAGTGCATTGATTTTTAGAAACCCTTAACAAAAGAAGAGCGGGCATTGTTCTTGCATTGTTCTAGTTAAGCAATATAACTAAAAAATAAATGTCATCAGACACCATATACAACGGACTGAAAAAACGCGGCTACGCCTTCGTAATCGCGCTGCTCGTCACATTATTGTTTCTGGTGCTTTTTGAATCCCTGATCAAAGCACAAAGCAACAAGATTGCGGCGCAAAGCCAGCTTGAAGGGCTTGGATATGGCAATTTGTTAAGGTCCAGCATGGATAGGGAACTGAATGCCCTGCTTTTTCTCCCCAATGGGCTGACCAGCTACTTTAATGCTTACCACACCGAGCTGAATCCTAAAAAAATCAATGCTATTTTGTCTGACTTATACATCCGGACAAAACACGTTCGAAATATAGCGGTTGCTGTCGATTACACAATCACTTACATGTACCCGATGGAAGGTAACAAACCAGCGCTGGGGCTGGATTACCGAACAGTGCCTGAACAATGGCCGCAAGTGAAGGAAGCTGTCGATACGGGCACAGGCGTCCTGGCCGGGCCGGTTGAGCTGGTACAGGGCGGCAAAGGATTGATCTACCGTTACCCGGTTTACATAGATGGGGCATACTGGGGAATCATTTCAATCGTCATCAATACAGAACCGTTTCTGAAAGCGGCGTTCGATGGCGTCGGGAATCCCAATTTCAAATTTGCCATTCGTAACCTGGAAGATTCAGGTGCATCCAAACCGGCATTCTATGGCGATAACGATCTATTTCGTGACCCTGACGCATTGCTTATAGAAAGCAAGGTGCCTAACGGCAGATGGCAATGGGCGATTGTCAGGAATGCGGAAGACTTCTCATCCAATTTCTTCTATATGCTGAGAATACTGAGCGTGGTATTCAGCTTCATACTGGGAACCACGTTGTATATCCTGCTGCGTGAGCGTTCAAAATTGAAATTACAGGCCATGTACGACAGCCTGACCGGGCTCGCGAACCGGCGCTTATTAAACGATCGCATGGCACAGGCCCTGATTCAGGCCAAGCGATTCAATCGTTACCTGGCTGTCATGTATATCGATCTGGACCATTTCAAAGAACTGAACGACACGCATGGACATGCTTTTGGAGACAATTTCCTCAAAGTTGTCGCAGAAAAACTGGCGACCTGCATCCGTCGAGCCGACACATTGAGCCGGATAGGTGGCGATGAGTTTGTTATCGTCCTGGAGGAAATCATCAAGCCGGAATCTGCCACTATCGTCACACAAAACATCATGAAGACTTTTGCCGAGCCGGTTTTAATCGGTAATGTAGCGATAGATGTAAGCTTGAGTATTGGCGTTGCTATCTATCAGCCTATCTCAGGCGACACCATCGAAGACCTGATGCGGAAAGCAGATCTCGCACTTTATGAAGTTAAAGCCAAAGGCAGAAACGGCTTTAAGGTTTTCGATGGCTGAATCGAATCATGCATGACATTTAGTTTTCAAATGCCATGCATGATTCAAGTTTTCAACTCAACCTCGAATATAAATAATCTTTTTGGTACCGCCGTCACAGGTACCGACTTCCCTGCCTTCTTCATCCGCATCAATCGGAACGATTTTCAAGGTGTAGCTTGGTACACCTTTAGCTTCGATCTTGGCGGCGATTTCTTCCTTGAGTTCTTCACATGGCTTGACTGCAGCCTGAGAATACGTGGCGAATGCCAGCATAGAAACCATTAAGATGGTCTTTTTCATTTTTAACATCCCCCTGAAATAATTACCTGTATCGGCACAATTATCATACACCTTTAGCAAAAATGTAGGGGTAGCAAAAGTATTGAATACATGAATGCACGACAGCACGAAATTACTGCCGTGCATTCATGCTCAATCCCAGCTGAGTGCACCACCGGTCTGGTATTCGGTCACCCGCGTTTCGAAGAAGTTCTTCTCCTTTTTCAGGTCTATCATTTCACTCATCCAGGGAAACGGATTGGTCGCTCCGGGATAAAGTGCATCGATGCCGATCTGCTGCAATCGACGATTAGCGATAAAGCGCAGGTATTCCTTGAACATGCCGGCGTTCAGCCCCAGCACACCACGCGGCATGGTATCTTCCGCATAGCGGTATTCCAGTTCGACCGCTTTTTGCATCAGCTCCTTGATTTCATCGCGGAACGCAGCCGTCCACAACTGCGGATTTTCCAGCTTGATGGTGTTGATGAGGTCGACGCCGAAATTGCAATGCAAGGACTCGTCGCGCAGGATGTACTGATACTGCTCAGCGGCGCCCTGCATCTTGTTCTGGCGGCCAAGTGCCAGTATCTGCACGAAGCCGACATAGAAGAACAGGCCTTCCATCATGCAGGCGAACACGATCAGCGAGCGTAACAGTTGCTGGTCGGTTTCCAGCGTGCCGGTCTTGAATTCAGGGTCGGTCAGCGTATTGATGAAAGGAATCAGGAACTCGTCTTTTTCCCGGATGCTGGTGACTTCCTGATAGGCATTGAAAATCTCGCTTTCATCCAGGCCCAGGCTTTCCACGATGTATTGATAGGCATGCGTATGAATGGCCTCTTCGAAACCCTGCCGCAACAAATACTGGCGGCACTCCGGCGCCGTGATATGGCGATAGGTGCCGAGCACGATGTTATTGGCAGCCAGCGAATCCGCAGTCGTAAAGAATCCCAGGTTACGCTTGACGATCAGGCGCTCATCGTCGGTCAGTGCGGTACTGTCCTTCCATTGCGCGATATCGCGGCTCATGGAGACTTCCTGCGGCATCCAGTGATTGGCACAACCCGCCAGGTACTTGTCCCAGGCCCAGTGATACTTGAACGGCACAAGCTGGTTGACGTCGGTCTGGCCGTTGATGACGCGCTTATCGCTGGCATTGACGCGGCCGCTGACGCTAGGTTGGTTAGCAGCCTGGTTGGCAGCGACCAAAGGTGCGGCAGCAGGTGGCACGGCATGTAGTTGCGGTTTTTCGGCCGGGGTATCGGTGATGATTTCTTCTTCAAATGAAAGCATGTTTTTTCCTTGTAATTTATCTACTTGAAATAGCCTTGACCTCGTCATTCCGGGCTTGACCCGGAATCCAGCGAATAAATCAGCGCGCCTCGCGCACTACTGGATTCCCGCCTGCGCGGGAATGACGGTCAGGGTATCAACGTCATTGGCAAGCCTCGCAGTCCGGGTCATCGATCAAGCATTGCTTGGGTGCCACCTCCGGCATCACCGATGACACCGCATTCAACTCCCCGCCGGTACCGGTCGATTTCTCCGCGGCAGTTGCCCCCAGCGAACGCAGGTAATAGGTGGTCTTGAGGCCACGTTGCCAGGCCAGCATGTAGGTGTCGTTGAGTTTCTTGCCGGAGGGCGCAGCAAAGTACAGGTTGAGCGACTGCGCCTGGTCTATCCATTTCTGCCGGCGCGCGGCGGCTTCTACCAGCCAGCTTGGGTCGACTTCAAAAGCCGTGGCATACAGGGCCTTGATCTCCGCCGGAATGCGTTCGATCGATTTCACCGAGCCGTCGTAATACTTGATGTCGGCAATCATGACTTCATCCCACAGGCCTAATGCTTTCAGTTCATTCACCAGCGCCTCGTTGACTACGGTGAATTCGCCGGAAAGGTTCGATTTCACGTAGAGGTTCTGGTATTCAGGCTCGATACTGGCTGCGACGCCGACGATATTGGAGATCGTCGCTGTCGGCGCGATCGCCACGCAGTTGGAGTTACGCATGCCCACGGTCCTGATGCGGCTACGTAGACTGTCCCAATCCAGCCTGCTGCTGCGGTCGACTTCAACATGGCCACCACGGGCTTCACTTAACAGATCGAGCGTATCCAGCGGCAGGATACCCTGATCCCACAAACTGCCCTTGAAGCTGGAATAAGCGCCGCGTTCTTCCGCCAGGTTGGTGGAAGCCAGGTAAGCGTTGTAGCAGACCGCTTCCATCGCCGCATCGGCGAATTCGACAGCCTCCTGCGAAGCATAGGGAATGCGCAAGGCGTGCAAGGCATCCTGGAAGCCCATGATGCCGAGGCCGACTGGACGATGGCGGTAGTTGGAATTACGCGCATGGCCCACAGCATAGAAATTGATATCGACGACGTTATCCAGCATGCGCATGGCGACATTGATGGTGGTTCTCAGCTTGCCCTGATCAAGCGCTAAGACACCATCAACCTCTTTAAGGTGCGCCATCAGGTTGACCGAACCCAGGTTGCATACGGCGATTTCTGTCGCTGAAGTGTTCAGCGTGATCTCGGTACACAGATTGGAGCTATGCACCACGCCCACATGTTGTTGCGGCGAGCGGATATTGCATGGGTCCTTGAAGGTGATCCATGGATGGCCGGTCTCGAACAGCATGGACAGCATCTTGCGCCACATCGGCACAGCCTGCACGCGCTTGAACAGCTTGATCTCGCCGCTATCCGCCTTGCGTTCGTATTCGCGGTAGGCTTCGGCAAAGGACTTGCCGTACTTATCATGCAGATCGGGCACGTCGGATGGAGAGAACAGCGTCCACTCGCCGTTTTCAGCGACACGCTGCATGAAGAGATCGGGAATCCAGTGCGCGGTATTCATGTCGTGCGTACGGCGGCGGTCATCGCCGGTGTTCTTGCGCAGGTCGAGGAATTCCTCGATATCCAGATGCCAGGTTTCCAGGTAGCCGCAAACAGCGCCCTTGCGTTTGCCGCCCTGGTTCACCGCCACGGCGGTATCGTTGACGACCTTGAGAAAAGGAATCACGCCCTGGCTCTTGCCGTTGGTGCCCTTGATGCGTGAGCCGAGCGCACGCACCGGCGTCCAGTCGTTACCGAGGCCGCCGGCGTATTTCTGCAACAATGCATTTTCCTTGATGGCCTGATAGATGCCGTCCAGGTCGTCGCTGACCGTGGTCAGGTAGCAGGAGGAAAGCTGGGAATGCAAGGTACCGCTGTTGAACAATGTCGGCGTCGAGCTCATGAAGTCGAAGCTGGAAAGCACGTTGTAGAACTCGATGGCGCGGTCTTCGCGGTCGATCTCGTTGATGGCAAGGCCCATCGCAACGCGCATGAAGAAGATTTGCGGCAGCTCGATACGGCGCTCTTCGATATGCAGGAAATAACGGTCGTACAAGGTCTGCAAGCCGAGATAGGCGAACTGGAAGTCGCGGTCGGCGACAAAGGCGGCCGCGAGCCTGTCCAGATCGAATTGCGCCAGGCGTTTATCAAGCAGGCCTGCTTCGATGCCGATCTTGATGAATTGCGGGAAATATTCGGCGTAGCGCGTCTGCATGGCCGCATGGCTGACGTTTTCATCCAGCACTTCGGCACGCACCAGATCCAACAGCAAGCGCGCGGTCACGTAATTGTAGGCAGGCTCGCGTTCAATCAGGCTGCGCGCCGAAAGGATCAGCGCCTTGCGTACCTCATTGAATGAAATGCCATCGTAAAGATCGCGTACCGCCTGCTCCACCACCACTTTGGCGCTGACCAGATCACCGAGGTCGCGGCAGGCTTCGTTCACCATATCCATCAACATGGCGATATCAAGCGGGCGTTTCGTACCGTCGATGTTGATATGAATGGCTGGCGTATCGCTTGGCAGTGCCGCGCGTTCCGCTGCACGCTTCTCACGATAAAGCACATAGGCACGCGCCACGTCCTGCTCGCCGGAGCGCATCAGGGCCAGTTCGACCTGGTCCTGGATATCCTCGATATGCACCGTGCCGCCGGTCGGCAAGCGTCGTGTCAGCGCGCCCACCACGGTTTGCGTCAGTGCCGCGATCTGTTCGCGCATGCGCGCCGTCAACGAGCTGTTACCCTTGACGGCCAGGAATGCCTTGCTCAGGGCAATGGAAATCTTTTCAGGGTTGAAGGCAACAACGGCGCCGTTACGGCGGATTATCTGCAGATTGGGTAGATTGCTGTAAGAAGAGGTATTGCTGTTGGAAACCGCAACATCATCCATGGTATTGCTCCCTATAAAGGGCAGGTATGTCTTCAGGACGCCTCTAAAAACATGAAATTCCACGATACTGCGTTGTTCAAAAATCTTCCTCGCGCACCTATTGGGTTGCATGCATACCGCCTGTATGCCGCGCGATTAAAATTTTCTCTCGCCTTGTCTCGTATAGAACTTCAAATTTTTAGAGGCATCCTTGTGGACTCATGCAAATGCAATGCACAAATCACGAAAGACCAGCATGGCGGAAAGTGCGCTTGTAAACTTTAAAGGATTAAGCCGACACCTTCCATCTGCCGAGGACACCCCGCCTCAAACGTTAAGAAAAATTCCACGGCAGGTCTCCTGGCTCTCGGGTACGGCCCGGGTATTTCACACACTCACACGAATGTATGAAATACCCGGGCTCACAATCTGCCAGCCTTCCCGGATGTTGAACATCCAGTGGCTAAGAATGGCATTTGCTCGCCGATTACAGTTGCGGGGGCAGCCCCGGCTTCACGCAGTTAAGCGCTCACCGGATTCCCTTTTATTCCGGCTTTTGGATAAAAGCCGGAAACCGTGTGCAGTTAATATAACCCAAGGGGATGGGGTGGTGTCAACTCAAAAACACAATATATTGATAAATTACCAGAACAAACTTCTATCATGCTGATTTATCAGGCATGTTTTTTCAAGCAGTGACTTGCAGCTCGTCACGCAATTTTTTCGCCACATCCACCATGTGCTGCAAAGCCTGCCTGGTTTCATCCCAGCCACGGGTTTTCAGGCCGCAATCCGGGTTGATCCACAGCCTTTCGACCGGTATCACCTCCACCGCACGCCGGACCAGCGCTTCCATCTCATCAGCCGAAGGCACACGAGGAGAGTGAATATCGTAGACGCCAGGGCCGATTTCGTTGGGGTAGGCGAACTCGCCGAAACCATCGAGCAGTTCCATATGCGAGCGCGATGTCTCAATGGTGATCACGTCGGCATCCATAGCTGCGATGGCCGGCAGAATGTCGTTGAATTCCGAGTAACACATATGCGTATGGATCTGCGTGGCATTCTCGGCGACGGCTGCGGAGAGCTTGAACGCACGTACAGCCCACTTGAGGTAATGCGCCCATGCAGCCTTTTGCAGAGGTAAGCCTTCGCGGAAAGCCGGTTCGTCGATCTGGATGATGGCAATACCGGCTTTCTGCAAATCATCCACCTCGTCACGAATCGCCAGCGCCAGTTGCAATGCAGTCGTCTCGCGCGGCTGGTCGTCTCTGACGAAAGACCATTGCAGCATCGTGACCGGTCCGGTCAGCATGCCTTTCACGTAGTTCTTCGTCAGCGATTGCGCATAGCGTGCGGTATCCACCGTCATCGCTTGCGGCCGGTACACATCACCGAAGATCACCGGCGGCTTGACGCAGCGGGAACCGTAGCTCTGCACCCAGCCATTCTGGCTGAACGCGTATCCTGCCAATTGTTCGCCGAAATACTCGACCATGTCGTTACGCTCGGCCTCGCCGTGCACCAGTACATCCAGGCCAAGTTTTTCCTGCTCGCGGATCGCGTATTCGATCTGCTTTTTCATTTGCGTTTCGTACTCTGCCGTTCCGATTGATCCTTGCTTGAAAGCGGCGCGACTGGCACGGATTTCCGCGGTCTGCGGGAACGAGCCTATGGTCGTCGTCGGCAATAATGGCAACTTGAGGGTGGCTTGCTGCACCGCCTGGCGTTTGGTAAAAACTGCCGGACGCTCCTCGTTCTGCGCCGCAAGGGCAGCGACCCGTTTCTTCACGCTTTCGGCATGCACACGGTCTGAGTTGTTACGTGCCGTAATCGCCGCACGCGAAACTGCCAGCTCATCGGCAACCGCATCGACACCGAGGTTCAAGGCCTTGGTGATAATGACCAGCTCCTGCAGTTTTTCATCGGCAAACGCCAGCCAGGATTTTATTTCGCTATCCAGTTTTTCTTCATGCAGCAAAGTCACAGGAACATGCAAAAGAGAGCAGCTAGGCGCTATCCATAAACGCTCACCCAGCACCTTGACCCACGGCTCCAGCAGAACCAGGCTCTTATCCAGGTCGTTACGCCAGATATTGCGGCCATCGACAATACCAGCCGATAACACCCAATGCCCCGGCAATGCATTGACCCACGGTGCAAGTTGTTCCGGCGCACGTACGAGGTCGATATGCACGCCATCGACCGGCAGCCGCGTGATATTGGCCTGATAGCGAGAGACATTGGCGAAATAGGTCGTGAGCAGCAGCTTGGGGCGCACGGTCCTGAACCACGCATAGGCACGGTCGAAGGCATTCAGCCATTCGTCATCCAGATCAAGTGCAAAGATAGGCTCATCGATTTGCAGCCATTCTATTTTGCGGTAATGCAGTTCCTGCAGCAGGCTGGCATATTGCCCGGCCAGTGCATCGAGCAGATCCAGCCGGTTAAAGCCTTTGGCCTTGCTCAAGTAAAGGAAACTGACCGGGCCAAGCAACACGGGCTTTACTGTGGACCCCTGCTTTTGCGCTTCATCAAGTTGCGTCAGAAAATCATGCGCATTGATCGAGAAGTCAGTTCCCTTATCTAGCTCGGGCACGATGTAGTGGTAATTGGTATCGAACCATTTGGTCATTTCCATCGCCGGCTGGCTGGCATTGCCGCGTGCCAGCGAGAAATAATCCTGCTCGCCGGAAATAGCCGGCAATCCAAAACGTTTTGGGATAGCACCAAACAGAACCGCGTGATCCAGCACGTGGTCGTAAAAAGAGAAATCGCCGACCGTTACAAAATCAAGGCCGCTGGCTTGCTGCTTCTTCCAGTGATCTGCACGCAAAGCCTGCCCTACAGCCTGCAGTGCAGCCGGAGCAAGATCGCCTTTCCAGTAGGATTCAAGTGCAAATTTAAGCGCGCGCTTTTCGCCTATGCGCGGATAACCCAGTACGTGTGAGATTGCCATTTTTCAGTTCACCTGTTTCATAAAGATGGCAAATTCTGGATCATCCTTTTATATTAAAAAAGCGAAAATAATTTGCATAGAGTTGAATAAAATTCATATGATATAGACATCATGATAGAAATCCGCCATCTCAAATCCCTGATCGCCATCGCAGAAACCGGCAAGCTGGCACATGCAGCCGAGCGCGTTTACCTCACGCAGTCCGCACTTTCGCACCAGATACGCGTGCTGGAAGAGCATTACGCCATTACGCTGTTTCAGCGCACTTCGCAGGGCTTGCGCTTCACCCCTGCGGGCGAGCGTCTACTCGCTGCAGCAAGGGAAATACTAACGGCCCTGGATAAAGCAGAGCGTGACCTGATTCGCCTTAACAGCGAACAATCGGGCGAACTGCGCATCGTGCTTGAATGCCATACCTGTTTTGATTGGCTGACGCCCGTCATGGATAATTTCCGCCGTGCATGGCCTGAGGTCGAGATCGACCTGGTCGCGGGTTTTCACAGCGACCCCTGGCATCTGCTGCATGAAGGAAAAGCCGATCTGGTGATAGGCGGCTTATCCAGCAAGGTGCGTGGATTAAAACATTTGCCGCTGTTCAGTTTTGAGATTCTGGCTGTCCTGCACCCGGAACATCATTTGCGTAAGAAAAGCCGTTTATCGGCGCAGGATTTTGCTGACGAGACCCTGATCACCTACCCTGTGCCGGAAGATCGCATAGACCTGATCCGCCATGTGCTTAAACCGGAAAATATAGCGCCGGAACGACGCACGGCAGAACTCACCATCGCCATCATGCAGCTAGTCGCCAGTCGACGAGGCATTGCGGCATTGCCGAGCTGGGGCATACAAAGCTACCTGGAACATGAATACGTGATTGCGAGGCCGATAGGCAAAAAAGGCCTATGGTCTGAACTCCACGCCACTGGAACGGAAGATGTCATGAAGCGTGCTTATGCGCAGGACCTTGTGCGCATCATACGCAGCACTTGTGCGGAGAATCTGCGTGGAATCAAGTTATTGGGCTGACGATTCACTGAAAATCAATCCACTTGTAGGGCCCACTCGCTTGTCGCACCAATCTTGCCAACTTGTTGGCTTTAGATTGGTGGTGATGCTCTTAACGGGTACAGTGCGCCGTATTTCAAATTTGCATTCGGCGGACTGTTCGATTCCGTCCTACACTTGCTGTAGTCAACCGCAGTGCCGGTTGGCATGAGGCTAAGCCAATGTTTCTAATAAGATTTAGAATATATGAACATTGAAATAGTATAGAATTATATACAAAAGGATCGACTGTGCTAAATCATCACAACAATAAAAAAAATGCTCCGCTCACAGTAGGTACGGGTACTGCAATTGGTACGCTAGGTGGCTTAATTGGTTTGGGTGGTGCTGAATTCCGGTTGCCAATACTCATAGCGCTGTTTGGTTTCAATGCGCTTGAGGCCATTATTCTTAATAAGACAATGAGTCTTATCGTTGTCGCTACCGCTTTGCCTTTTCGCGCCAATGTCATTTCCTTTAGCCAGATACTGGATCATTGGTACATCATTTTGACGTTGCTTTCAGGCAGTTTAATAGGTGCTTGGCTTGGGGCTGGCTGGGCTACAAGAATTAAGTCAAAGACTTTATATAAAACCATTTCAGTCTTGCTGATACTCATTGCGGTGGCGCTCATATTTGGTCACGGCATACAAAGCAACGGGCCTCAGTTAAATGGTTGGGTATTAACTGCTGCAGGTGCGGTTGCAGGTATTGCCATCGGGATAGTTGCCGCAGTCATGGGAGTGGCTGGCGGTGAGCTGCTTATTCCAACCATCGTATTGCTATTCGGCGCCGATCTGAAATTGGCCGGCAGTCTTTCATTAGCAGTTAGTCTGCCGACCATGTTGGTTGCCTTCACTCGATATAGCCAAGATCAGAGTTTCAAGATCATTCGCAAAGAATGGCGCTTTGTTTTACTGATGGCCGCAGGTTCTGTTTTTGGAGTGTATATCGGTGGTCAACTGCTAGGCCATATACCCACACAAGCGCTCCTGCCACTTTTGGCAATCATCCTTGTTATATCTGCATTTAAGGTTTGGAAACACGCATGAATGGCTTACTCAATATCGGATAAAAGCCTATGCCCTCTCTGGTCAGACCAACCAGCTCGCAGGGCGCCCTACATTCGCTGAGAGTTAGATAAGAAAATCATTACACAGCATTTCGCACTTGCGTTTTACCTTACAAAAAATGAAGCCCGGGATGACGAGTTAGTGCAAGTCCTGCCATATCTTATCCAGTCGTTTCACCGATACCGGAAACGGCGTCTTCAATTCCTGAGCAAATAACGAGACTCGCAACTCCTCGATCAACCAGCGATAATCAGCTAAGCCTTGATCAATATCATCACCAGATTTACGTTTGGCATCTACCCGTTCTTGCCATCGTCGCCATAGTTGGCTGACAGCTTCTGCATGCCGCACATCACGCTCGATGCTGCTTGGGTATTTGTCTAATCGCAGCTTCAGCGCTTTGAGGTATCGAGGCAAATGCTGCAAACGTTCCCAAGGGGTTGAAGTAAAGAATTTGGGCGGGAGCAATGATGCTAATTGAACCTCAACCTCTTTTTTGACGCGTGCCATGGCCGTAGGCAGGCTGTTCAGCTTTTGCATCAAGTCTTGATACTCAATAGCAATTGACTGTGCAAGGCGAGCACTGGCTTCAACCACCGCAGGCAACCGAGTTCTTGCTCTCGCTTTGAGCGCCATGAATTCGGCATTGGTCCTCGGCAGTTCGTCTTCCCCGATGAACGCCCTATCGGCAATGGCGGTCAGCATATCTTCACGCAGCACGTCAGGCGTCACCAGGTGGCGCAATTGCAGTGCGTACTGGTTGAAACCGGGAAGGCCTTTTTCCAGTTGCTTCATTTGTTCTTTTAATTCGAAGCGCATCAGGCACCTGACACCGGCTCTATGGGCAATATTGGCCGCCGCTGCCGTATCGAACAGCTTGATCGAAACGCTGTCCTTGTGATCTTCCAGCGCGGGATAACCTGTCAGCTGACGTCCATCCCTGTTGAAAGTGAGCGTTTTTGGCAGATCACCAAAATCCCATTGTTTCAGGCCAGCCTTCTCGATATCAGGCGAAGCGCTACGGAAGGTAAGCTGTGCCGCTTGCCCAAGTTGTTGCTTGAGCGCATTCCAGTTGCGCCCCATGCCTAGTTCGCGGTTCTTTTCATCCACCACGCGGAAGTTCATCGAAAGATGCTCAGGCAAATCGCCTTGCCAGTCATCCACGCTGAGTTTGAGGCCGGTACGCTGCTGGATGAAGGCTGCGAGGGTTTCGAGCAGGGGTGGAAGCTCAGAGTTGTCATTCTGGCGCAGGCCGGAATCCAGGTCGGTGTCTCCGTTGGCTACTTGCCTGGATTCCGGCCTGCGCCGGAACGACGATGTGGGGTTGGAGACTTCATCAAGGAACGCCGTCACAAAATCAGGCACCGGCACGCAGACACGGCGGAAGGTTTTCGGCAGGGCTTTGATCAGATAAGTCACCTTGTCGCGAACCATGCCCGGCACCAGCCAATCGGCCTGTGTAGCATCCAGCTGGTTCAACAAGGCCAATGGGATCGTCGCCGTCACACCATCGAGCGGATGACCGGGTTCAAAACGGTACTTCAGCGCCACCTCCTCCCCGTCCAGCAGCAAAGTCTCGGGAAACTGCTTTTCAGTCACCGCATCTGCACTGTGACGCATCAAATCTTCTCGCGTCAGATAAAGCAGCTTGGGCTGCGTATCTTCTGCCGCCTTGCGCCAGGTCTCAAAGCTTGCGCCGTTGTAGATACCCTGCCCGACCCGCTTCTCATAAAAACTGAAAAGCACGTATTCATCGACCAGCACATCTTGCCTTCTGGCCTTATGCTCCAAGGCTTCAATTTCGGCGATAAGCTGTTTGTTTGCAGCGAAAAATGGCGCCCGGGTATCGAACTCCATATTAGCCAGCGCTTCGCGTATAAAAATCTCCCGCGCTTCGACCGGATTGATCGGGCCGTAGTGCACGCGACGCTTCGGGATGATGGTCAGGCCATACAGGCTGACCCGCTCCCAGGCGATGACCTGTGAAGCTTTCCTGTCCCAGCGCGGATCGGAATAGTGGCTTTCGGTCAATCCGCGCGCAAGCGGTTCTATCCAGTCCGGCTCTATCTTCGCCACGCAGCGTGCGTAGAGTTTTGAGGTATCCATCAGCTCTGCGGCCATCACCCATTTCGGTCTGGATTTTTTCAGCACGGAACCTGGGGCGATGTTGAAGCGTATGCCTCGCGCACCCAGGTAGGTCTCCGCTTCGCCATCCTTGAAACCTATATTGCCCAGCAGCCCGGCCAGCAGTGCGCGATGAATCTGCTCATAACTCGCCTCCTCCTGCGCGACAGGCTTCACAATAACTTTGTCGGCTACGTTGTTGTCACCTTGCCGTACTGGCTGTACTGTCTGCGGCGCCTTCGCCTTGCCTTCGCGTCCTTGTTTTGCCTGCCGCACAGAAACACTCTCAGGCCATATTTCATCGACGATTTCGCAAAGCTGGGCATACAGTTCACGCCATTCCTTCATGCGCAGGAAAGAGAGGAAATTCTGGTGACACTGGTTGAGCAGATCCTTGTTCGATTTCTTGTTTTTCAGCGCATCTTCATAAAATACCCAGAGCTTGAGGAAACTCATGAAATCGGACCGCTCATCGGCGAATTTCTTATGTGCCTGATCTGCTGCCTCACGCTTGTCCATCGGGCGTTCACGCGGGTCCTGTATGGCCAGTGCGCTTGCCATGATGAGGATTTCCTTCAGGCAGTTTTCACGCTTTGCCGCGAGTATCATCCGCGCCATGCGCGGATCCAACGGCAATCGCGCCAATTGCCGGCCGATTTCCGTAAGCTGGCGATCGGGGTCTACCGCACCCAGTTCCTGCAATAGCTGATAACCGTCATTCACCAGTCTTGAGCTTGGCGCTTCAATGAACGGAAATGCGCCGACATCACCCAGCTTGAGTGCCGCCATGCGCAGGATGACGGAAGCCAGCGACGACCGCAGGATTTCGGGATCGGTGAACGCAGGGCGCGCGTTGAAATCCTCTTCGGAATATAGACGGACGCAGATACCGTTGGAAACCCGCCCGCAACGGCCTGCACGCTGCTTGGCTGCCGCCTGGGATATCTTCTCGATCTGCAACTGCTCGACCTTGGCACGCGGGCTATAGCGATTGACCCGGGCCAGGCCAGCATCGATCACGTATTTGATACCCGGCACGGTCAATGAAGTCTCGGCCACATTGGTGGCAAGAACGATGCGCGTAGTGCCGGAACGACGGAATATCTTCTGCTGATCTTCTATGGAAAGGCGGGCGAACAAGGGCAGGACTTCAATATGTCTCAGCTTGGCGGAGCGCCCCTGGTATTTGCGCAAATGTTCGGCCGTGTCGCGAATCTCTCGCTCGCCCGGCAGGAACACCAGAATATCGCCGTCACCCAACCTCAACAGGTCATCGGCAGCATCGAGAATCGCTTCTTCAATGGCCTCCTCTTCTTCGTCCTCCTGCAACCAGCGCGATTCAACACGGGCTTTTCTTTTTACCCCCATCAAATCCTGGCCCAGCAGTTCGAGGTCTTCCTCGTCTTCCGGGACATCGATCTCTTTTGCCATGAAACCCGGCTTACCAAGCGGACGATAGCGAATCTCCACCGGGTAAGTGCGACCGGAAACCTCGATCACCGGCGCATTGTTGAAGTGGGTGGAAAACCGGTCCGCATCTATCGTGGCGGAAGTGACGATGACTTTCAGATCAGGACGTTTCGGCAACAACTGCTTGAGATAACCGAGCAGGAAATCGATATTAAGACTGCGTTCGTGCGCCTCGTCGATGATAATGGTGTCATACGCATTGAGGAAACGGTCGCCCTGCGTTTCAGCGAGCAGGATACCGTCGGTCATCAGCTTGACGTAACTGCCTTCGGACAACTTGTCGTTGAAGCGTACCTTGTAGCCCACGACCTGCCCCAATGGCGATTGCAGCTCCTGCGCAATACGCGACGCGACTGAACGCGCGGCGATGCGGCGCGGCTGCGTATGGCCGATAAGTCCGGCGGTGCCTCGCCCCAGCTCCAGGCAGATTTTCGGCAGCTGCGTGGTCTTGCCGGAACCGGTCTCGCCACAGACGATGACCACCTGATGTTTGCTGATGGCGTCAGCGATCTCTCCCCGCTTGCCGCTGACCGGCAATTCATCGGGGTAGGTCGGCACAGGCAAGGCAGATTTTCTTGCCGCGAAACGTGCGGAGGATACACGCATTTTTGCCGATATATCGCGAACACTGTGCTCAACCGGCTTGCCCTGCTGTAACAGACTGCGCGCCTGGTGCAGCCTGCGACCCAGGGCAAAGCGGTCTGCCAGCATACAGCTCTGCAACTGCTTCTCTAATTGCCGGATAGTCTGTTCAGATGCAACTGATGTATTGGGGGATGGGTTGGAAGGTTTGCTGGTCATCTCAGGCGCGATTTTAGCACGCTACACATACCTAACTAATGATGCTTAGCCTACCAGTTGAGACAATCGCAACTCCATACTCTCACGAGCTGTTTTAATCAGCTCCTTTTCTTCCTTGCGCATGAGGTCAGGATCAAGAGAATACAGAATAGAGCGTGTGGCATACTGGCCTCCTGCATAGGCCAACCCGCCTGCAGTGATTGCAGCCAGCGTCCCAGTGACCCCACTTGCGAGAGGATTTTTTGTGATTGCGGCAGTACCACTTCCCACTGACATGCCTACCATGCCTCCTACCGTTAATGCACTGACGCTACCACCAAGATTGCTATAAAAAACCGGATTGTTGATGGTCTGTTGAACACTACCATTTTGATAGAGTGAAATACCGGTACCTACGCTAAGAACTGCCACACCGATGAGAGCATTCCCCCTGATTGAACCTTTGATGAAGCTATTGGCTGGTTTAGCCTTTGCCTGATAAGAGATGGTTCTGCTATTACGTTTCAGAGTGTGATTTACCAAGCGCTCAGCACCAATCAAAGCTCCGGCATGGGCCGTATTTTGCAGGGGTTCGACACTAACATCCTTGCCGTTAAGCACGTCCCAGATTACTGGCCCCAGTGCCATTGCACCAACAGCTCCGAGTGAGATATAACCAGAGTGCTGTTCTCTCCACGCATAGCGGGCAATTCTGGTGTAGCTGGTATCCAGCTGTTTCGAAGTGAATCCCAGCCCCCGTATGCGCTGCCGTTGTCGCTGTATCGCTTCAGCCTGCTTGATATTTCCAGCAGCATGCTGGGCATTCATCTGGGATTCAAGATGTGATCTCAAGGGAACCACATGGTCGTCTGGAATCAGAAAAAGATTGGAGCGATGGTCACTGACCATGTCCCTGGCATAGACTTCAGGATTGGACACTCCGTGAGTTTTGATCTGGGCGGTATAGGGAAAGTTGCGACCTGCTCTCCAGGTATAGACATCATGCTGGCTGGCAGTGGGGGATTGGACATAACCCCACTGAGGATTACGTTCCAGCCACATTGCTTCGGCCAATACGCCTTTGATATGTGCCCGTTTCACAGGATTACGTGCTGCGTTCCTGATGATTTTCTGATGCGCCAGTTCTCTGGAGTTGCCAATCGTACGTGGCATTTTACGCCTCAAGGCATCTTCAAGTAATTCAACTTCTACTGGACGTATACCTGGGAGTACTGGCTTGGCGTCTTCCCGGACGGTACGAACGTCACCACTAAGAGCAAGAGGTTCGTAAGACCTGGCTTGTGCTGTTGAACAGCATGCCCCTATGAGCATGAGAGCAAGCCAATAACGCACGATCAAAAGTCCTGTGGTGATTTGCGTGTTAATGCGGGATTGGTGAAGTGTGAGCCCAGGCTCTTCAGCAATTTGGTGTCATCATTCATGGCCTCCTGCAACAGATTGAGTGCATGATCGTAAAGGTTGCGAGTCATAGGCTCCAGCCCATCTGGGTTGATTTTGGCAATGATGGGAGCACATTGCTTGATCAAGTCTGCCTTATTATTGGCATTGGTTAAAACGCGTTTTTTCAGATCGCTCACTGTGCGGACTTTGATCATACCGTAGTACTTATCCAGGGCTTCGGTAATTTGATCCAATGCCCACTTATTGAACCTCAAACGACGGATCTCTTCGATACGATAAGATGTTTCCAATATTTCATCACTCAGCTTTGCCAATGCCGCATTCTGCGCATCAGTTGAAGGCGCCGAGTAAAGTGACAACAAATTACCAACCTGGCGCATGGTATCAGTTGCGCTTTTACCAGTACGCGCTTGCAAGGCTTGTTTGCGTAATGTGGCAATACGCTGCGCAATGGCTTTTCTTAGCTTTTCGACCTTTTCCTCTATACGTGCTCTGGCTGCAAGCTCCTCGCCCTCTGTAAATAACCAGCTATCAACTTCGGCAAGAATCTTGGCCTGCTCTTCTACAGAGGATGCAGAAGAAAACGCTTTGAGCCGAGTATCAAGATCACTCAGGTGGCTGAATATCTGCTCATCAACAAGCACTTCTGTCAAAGTTACTGGAGTATCTTGTGCTTGCTGAAGTTTGGGTGGCTCTGCTTCTTTAGAACAGGCACCAAGGCCTAATACCAGCAGTATAAAGATTGTTATACGTAAAATTGGTCTGAACTGCATGTATATATCCTTGGTTATTGTCTAACCTATCTTGCCCTTCTATAAGCAAGATATGGGAGGCCTGCTGGTCATCTCAGGCGAGATTTTAGCATGCGAGCCTGATTCTCAGCCGTGCTTGATTCCAATCTCAACCCCGGCGTTGCATGAAGAACCCATCAGGCTTGCCAACAGCTTCATTAGAAAAATCCAGCGTAATATCAAAGTTGGCAATGTAGCCATTCTCACCCAAAACCGGCCTGACGATGAGTTGCTCGCCGCCGTCATTAATGAAAATACCGTCATTACGATTGGTGACTCGCTGCAAACGATCCCGGATATACACCCCGTTGGTGTACATCAACTGACTGAATGCATGCTCGAAATATATCTGCGAAGTAAATTCGTAAGTGCTTTGGTCAGGCAGGGTCGCCCGTATCTTGAAGTGAATATGTGCTGTTCTGCCATCGTACCAGCCGGGGAATATCGTAAGGAAGCTGACATGACCACGGCCGTCCGTCCGCTGATACCCGCGCAAGAATTTCAGGTTAGAAGTATCGGTGGGTTGCATGCGACTAGCTTTGACGGAAGAATAAATGCCGCTTGCATCGCAGTGCCAGAGATCGACGACTGCATTCGGCAAAGCCTCGCAGATACCGCCCTGCAACGCGGAAACATGGATATTCAGTACGAAAGGAACACCTGCTTTTAATTCACCGGTGGAAGGCTCGCTTCTGATATCGGCTCTATCAAGCTGCGTATCGAAATAAAAAGGGCCTTCGGTCTGCTCCGGCCTAACAACGCAACCTGACACTGTGCTGGCTTTAAGGGGCTTATCACGATGGCAGGCAGTCAACAAAAAGCCGCCGGCGATAGCCATCAGTTGCATAAATCGACGCCTTGCCGGAATCATCATCATTGTCTCTGCTTTACCCACTGATTAAGAATGCGGCGGACCTCCACCATCACTTCACTCGCTGTCAGACCGATTGGCCCGATGCCTTGCTCAACCAGGTCATCGGCCGCAGCGCCATGAACATATACGCCCAATAAGACAGCTTGTTCTGGTGTTAAGCCTTGTGCAAGCAGTGCCGCAATGATGCCAGCTAGCGCATCGCCCATGCCGGCACTGGCCAGGCCGGGATTGCCGCTGTGATTGATGAACCATCGCCCGTCCGGTATCGCGATAACGCTACCGTAACCTTTAAGCACCGTCACAGCCTGGTACTTTTCTGCAATTGCCAGCGCGCTGGCAATACGATCAGCCTGAACTTTCCCGACCGAACAGGACAGCATGCGCGCTGCCTCGCCGGGATGAGGTGTGATGACATTGGCTGCCAGCCTCTGGCGACATTGAACCCGCAACTCTTCGTCTGTCGACAGGATATTCAATGCGTCGGCATCAAGCACCAGCACGATATCAGTTGCTATCGCCTGCGACAGCATATCCCGTGCAGTTGGACTTTGCCCCAAGCCAGGCCCGACCACCAGGCAATCCAGATTTTCCTGCTTGAAGATATCCTCACCTGCGCGCACCATGAGTTCAGGTACCATCACATCGAACTTGGGTGCATGAGGTGCCAGCAAGCCGGCATAAACACGACCTGCACCCGTCAGCAAAGCAGCTCTGGCTGCAATGACTGCCGCGCCTGTCATCTGCGCAGCTCCGCCCAGCACACCGACATTGCCGAAACTGCCTTTATTGGAGTTTCTTCTGCGTTTTGGTAGCAACCCGGCTACATACTCCTGCTCGACCAGGTAGCCTGAAGCCGTTACATCAGCATCTATCCCCAGGCGATCCAGTATCACTTCGCCTGCGTGGTCCGGGCCATCCAGCGTGAATAAGCCAGGTTTCAATCCGAGAAAAGTGATGGTCCAGTCTGCCTGCACAGCATCACCCAGCACCCTGCCGGTATTCGCACAAAGCCCGCTTGGGATATCGATAGCCAGCACCCGGGTATTCAAATCATTAATCTGCTTAACCAATTCTGCAGGCCGGCCTTCAGGCGCCTTGTTCAGCCCGATGCCAAGCAAGCCATCGATCACAAGATCCCATTGCCCATCCGGGATGGCATCCAGGACTTCACCGCCAGACCCAAGCCAGTGCTCATACGCTTCAGCGGCATCCGGCGGTAGTTTCTTCGCGTCACCACAGAACACCACCGTCACTTGATAGATGCCCTGCAGCAGCCTCGCGGCCACAAAGGCATCACCGCCATTATTGCCAGGACCGGCGACCAGCAGGATCGAGGAGTTCAGGTCAGGCAAGAGCCTCTGGACATGCTCGACAATTGCACTACCGGCCCGCTCCATGAGGGGTGCCGAGGCATATTGCTTTTCCAGCGTTCTGATCTGATCGGCAGAATAAAGCGCGCAAAGCGGGGGAAATGGGTGATGGGGACTCATAAGGAAGACTCAATAGATAAACCTGTGACGCATGTCTTCGAGATTGAGTTCTTGCAGTATCTGTTCCAGTCTTGCCTCTGCATTCTTGCGCGGGCTGTTTTTATAGCGCGCAATAATCAGCTCGTTCTTCATCGAATGCTCCCAGCCGACCAGTTCGGTCACCGTCACCTGGTAGCCATGCGCCTCCAGTTGCAGGCAGCGCAGCACATTGGTGATCTGGCTGCCGAATTCGCGGGTATGGATAGGATGGCGCCAGATTTCCGAAAGCGGTGTCTTGCCGAAAGATTCATTCTTGTGGCGGCGCAGCACCTCGGCCACTTCCGCCTGGCAGCATGGCACCAGCACCATGAATTTCGCCTGCTTCTCCAGGCCGAAGCGGATCGCGTCGTCAGTCGCCGTATTACATGCGTGCAGCGCCGTCACGATATCCACCTGTTCAGGCAAAGCGCTAGATTGAATCGATTCTTCCACACTCAGCTGCAAAAACTGCATGCGCGAGAATCCCAGTTCTTCGGCAAGCTCGCGCGACTTCTCCACCAGTTCCGCCCGCGTCTCAATACCGATGACCTGCCCGCCCTGTTGCTGTTTCATGAACAGGTCGTACAGGATGAAACCGAGATAGGATTTACCGGCACCGTGGTCGACCAGCACGGCATGCTGGTTCTCCGCCATCACTTCTTCCAGCAGCGGTTCGATGAAATGATAGAGGTGATAGACCTGCTTCAGTTTGCGGCGACTATCCTGGTTGATCTTGCCGTCGCGCGTCAGGATATGCAGCGCTTTCAGCAAATCGATGGATTGGTTGGGTTTGATTTCGGGGATAAGTGACATAGCGATAGTTTAACCGAGGCATGCTCACCTCGCACAATGTTAGCCTCGCACAATGTTAGAATGCAGCTTGTATGCGTTGGCTGACCATTTTGATTTTGAAGAAATCCAATTCGACGGCTTTTCCTCTTCAAAATCAAAAATGGCAAGAAGGCGAGCCGCAGACAGTGCGAGTAGCACGGCAAGGCGATGCCGACGCAGCAAGTTTTGATTTTCAAGAGGAATAGTATGGCAATTCAGTGGTATCCGGGTCACATGACCCAG
>CAZOZB010000001.1:0-313469 GCA_964584185.1 uncultured Methylophilaceae bacterium | reverse complement strand
GATTTTCAAGAGGAATAGTATGGCAATTCAGTGGTATCCGGGTCACATGACCCAGGCGCGCAAAAAAGCCGCCGAAACCATGGAATTCATCGATGTCGTCATCGAAGTGCTGGACGCCCGCGTGCCTGAAGCCAGTCACAATCCGATGATCGAGGATATGCGCCTGTTCCGGCAGCGGCCCAATCTCAAGATACTGAACAAGGCCGACCTCGCCGACCCGGATGTCACACAGGCCTGGCTGCATCACTTCAACCAGCAGGAAGGCGTCAAGGCGGTTGCCCTCTCATGCAAGAAACCGGGCGATGCGAAAAAGATCCCCGCCCTTTGTCTATCATTGGCACCGCATCGCGGCACTCATCTCAAACCCTTGCGCATGATGATCATGGGCATTCCCAACGTCGGCAAATCAACGCTGATGAACGCCCTGCTCAATCGCCGTATCGCCAAGGTCGGCGATGAACCTGCAGTGACAAAGTCGCAACAGCGCTTTGAACTCAGCGAAGTCATGACCATTACCGACACGCCCGGCATGATGTGGCCGAAAATCAAACATGAATCCGATGGCTATATGCTGGCAGCCAGCCATGCCATAGGCCGCAATGCCGTGATCGACGAAGATGTCGCACTGTTTCTGGCAGACATCCTGCTTGAACGTTACCCTGCGTTGCTCAACGAACGGTACAAAGTCGATGTCGGCGCGATGGATGCCGTCAACCTGCTGGAAGCTGTTGCCAAGCGCCGGGGCTATCTGATCAAGGGCGGTCATTTCGATATGGAAAAAACCGCGATGGCGTTTCTGGTGGATTACCGTAGCGGCGCACTTGGCCGCATCAGCCTTGAGTCGCCTGAATCGCGCCGCAAGATGATAGAAAACGAAGCTATCCAGCAAGCCATACAGGATGAACCTGCACAAACGGATTATCTGGATTGATCTGCTTCATCTGCAGGTTCGGTTCAGCCAGTTTTTCGGTGGCTTAAACACCCCATCGTAATGCCGGGGTATGTACCGGACTATCCCAGTGCTGCTTGATCTCATCATCCAGCAAGCAAACAGTTACCGAAGCACCGGCCATGTCCAGCGCCGTTGTGTAATTGCCGACCAGGGATCGTGAAATCGTCAATCCCTCGGCCTCAAGCAATCGGCTTGCCGAGTGATAAAGTACATACAATTGCATCAAAGGTGTAGCGCCGAAACCATTGATCATCAGCAATATCTCACTGCCTTTTGCCGGCTTCAGGTCATGCAGAATGGCAGCCACGACATCCGCCACGATTTCATCCGCAGGGCGCATCGGCTCTCTTCGACGGCCAGGCTCACCATGGATACCGACACCCATTTCCAACTCATCATCGCTGATATCAAAAGTGGGGCGCCCTGCCGCCGGCACCGTACAACTACTCAACGCCACCCCCATGGAGGCTGTCCGTTGATTGACCTTGTCGCCCAGGGCCTTACAGGAGGCAAGATCGGCTCCGGTTTCAGCCAGGCTACCCACCACTTTCTCGATAATCACGGTGCCGGCCACACCTCGCCTGCCTGTAGTGTAGGTTGAGTTAATGACTGCCACATCATCGCTGGTCAATACCGTGGCATGGTCACACGACAACATTTCGGCGGCCATCTCAAAATTCATCACATCGCCAGCATAGTTTTTGACAATGAACAGAACACCCTTGCCACACTCCACTGCCTCGGCTGCTGCCAGCATCTGGTCAGGCGTTGGCGAAGTGAATACATGTCCAGGACAAGCGGCATCCAGCATGCCATACCCTATAAACCCCGTATGTAACGGCTCATGACCGGAACCGCCACCTGAGATCAGGGCAACTTTGCTTTCAGCTTTATTGGCTCGTGTAACAAAGTGCGGATCCAGGTGCAAGCTCACTAAATCCCGATGTGCTGATGCAAAACCGGACAAACTCTCCACCAGGATATTTTCAACATCATTGGCAAATATCTTCATCATTCCTCCTGATATCTTATCGCTGGTTTGCCACTAAATCACAAACAGCCGTAATCATGACCTGTGTGCTTTTTGCACCGGCATCGATGTGCCCGATGGCACGCTCGCCAAGAAAAGCTGCACGACCCTTGGTCGCCACCATCTCTTTGGTCGATAGCATGCCTGCTTCTGCGCTTGCCTTGATGGATTCGAGCAACTCGGGCAACTCGACATTCTGATCTACTTTCTGTTTGAATGTTTGCGCCACAGGAATCAACACATCAAGCATGGTTTTCTCGCCCAGGCCGGATTTACCCCGTTGCTTAATCGCTTCCACCCCATCCGAAAATGCTTCAGCTACAGACAGCAGACCATCGCCCTGCTGCACTTTTAGCGTCTTGGACATGGCGATAAAGAAACTGGCAAATAGCGGCCCGGAGGCACCGCCGATTGTAGAGAGCAGCTTCATGCCTATTTGCTGCAGGGCAGCTTCGGCAGGCTCGCCCGCAAGCTGATCGCGCATTGCCACTATCGCAGTCAAACCACGTTTTATATTAACAAAATGGTCGCCGTCGCCTATGGCGCGGTCCAGGGACTCGATTTCGGATTCATGTGCGATAACGGCAGCGTTAACAGCATCGACTGCGTTCAGTAGAAATTCAGTATTCATGGCAATTGCTCAATGACTTGAAACAAGTACGGATGATAACGAAATTTTGAGCGTTCCGGTTCTAACTGCAGTTTGAGTAGTTCAATGTATCAAGTTGATTCAGTGCTTAGCCATACTATTTTTGTATGTGGCAATTCTGATAAAACACTGCCAGATCAACGGCAGTCAAAGGGCGGCTGAGATAATAGCCCTGGATTTCATCGCAGTCGCAGGTTCTGAGAAAATCCAGTTGTTCAGCAGTTTCAACACCTTCAGCAATCGTTTTCATACCCAGGCTTCTTGATAAGCTGACAATGGAATTAACGATAGCCCTGTCATCCGTATCAGTCATGATGTCCCTGACAAATGACTGATCGATCTTTAATTTGGAGACCCTGAATCGCTTGAGATAGCTCAGTGAAGAGTAGCCGGTACCGAAGTCATCGATAGACATCCTGACCCCCAGATCGGCAAGTTTATCCATCATGGCAATCGCTGCAACGGGATCATCCATCGAGGCGCTCTCGGTCAACTCGAGTTCCAGGCACTCGGCCGGCAAACCGGCATCTTCCAGCAGTTTGGAAATCAGTTCGGGCAGGTGCGGATACCTGAATTGCACTGCGGAAAGATTAACCGATATGTTCCTTAAAGACAGGCCATCATCCTGCCATTGCTTCAACTGACGGATGGATTTTTGCAGCACCCACTCGCCAATTTTCAATATATCTCCCGTATCTTCTGCTATCGGGATGAACTCGGCAGGCGATACCCAGCCAAAATCCGGGTGCTGCCAGCGAATCAACGCTTCCACGCCGACAATGGACTCGTCACTCAATGAGAGCTGCGGCTGGTAGTGAAGGGACAGTTGGTCAAGGTCAATGGCATAATGCAAAGCGGTTGTCAGCTGCATGATCCTGACGGAATCCTCTTGCATCTTTGCTGTGAAAAAATGGTAATTGTTGCGCCCGGACTGCTTGGCGCGATACATCGCGATATCGGCCGATTTAAGTAAATCATCAAAACTCTCACCGTCGTCCGGATAGACGGCGATGCCGATGGATGGCGTAATCGTGATTTCATGGTGATTAATCTGGTACGGCTGTGCAATCGAACTCATCAGCTTTTCTGCGACGCGCGACGCGCCCTCTGCATTGGTATCAAGCAGCAGCAGGACGAACTCATCGCCGCCTATACGCGAGACTGTATCCTGATCCCTCACTACGGATTGCAACCTCAGGGAGACCTGGATCAGCAATTCATCACCGACACCATGGCCGAGCGAATCGTTTACATTCTTGAAACGATCAAGATCAAAGAACATGACACTCAGGTTCTGGTGGTTACGCTGCGCCATGTTGATCGCCTGGTTCACCCGGTCGGTCAGCAAGGTGCGATTAGGCAGACTGGTCAGCACATCATATTGAGCAAGGTGACGGATGCGCGCCTCAGCGTTCTTTTGCTCCGAGATATCGCGCCATGCCGTGTAAAAGACCTGCTTGCCGTTCAAGGTGATCGCCACCATCGTCACTTCGGCAGGGAAGTCTTCACCGTTCAGCCGGCGGTGCATCCATTCAAACCTGTGTCGCCCTTCCAGCCGGGCGATCTCGATCATTTCCTTGATTTTTTCTTCGCTGGAGATGCCGTCCGGCTGGCGTGCCGGCGAGAATGCCCACACCGGAGTATGCAGGATATGCTCCAGGCTGCAACCGATCATATCCATGACAGCAGGATTGCATTCTATGATTTCATAGCCATCCATAATCAATAAGCCGTCAAGACTCTGGTCGAACAAGAGGTGAAACTTGGATTCACTCTCCATCAGTTGCGATTCGGCACGCTGGCGCCTGACTTCCTTGTCAAAGTTGTCCAGGGCGTAACTGATGTCCATCGCCATTTCGATCAACAGATTCTTTGCATCCTCATCAAAGGCATGCTTTTCGGCAGAGTACATATTGAGCGCACCCACCACTATGCCGCCTCGACAAATAGGAACGGCAGCAGATGAACCCCAGGCACCATGGCTACGTTCGACCCATTGGGCTGTAATCGGGCCGGCCTCGTAATCCTGGCACCAGAACGGCAGGTTCTGTCGAATGGCTTCACCTGTCGGGCCTTGCCCGTAAGGATTATGCCCATCGCTGGAGACACTTATATTCTCCAGATAACCGATATCATCGCCGTGACTCGCCACCGGCTCAATCATGGATGTTTTATCGTTGATCATCCCTATCCAGGCCATTTTCATACCGCCGTAAGTCACTGCGGTTTCACATACTTTATCGAACAGAGCCTGCTCGGATGTGAACCTGACGATCGCCTGATTACAAAGGGAAAGTGCTGCATAAAGATGCGTCAATCTCTGGATCCTGGCTTCCGCGGCTTTCTGCTGTGTGACGTCTTGCGCAGTGGCATACAGGTAATCCACCGTACCGTTGGGTTTGCGTATGCATTTGGTGTCGACCAGGGCAATCAGCATCGATCCGTCTTTGCGGAAGAATCGCTTTTCCATCACATAACCGGATGAATCGCCGTCAAGAATACGGTTGAATTCTCTAACATCCGCTTCGATATCATCCGGATGGGTAAAATCCAGGCAGCTTTTGCCGGTAAGTTCCTCACGGCTGTAGCCTGTAAGCTCACATAGATAATCGTTGAATCTGGTTAATTTTTTATCGGTAGCGGAAATAATGGCCATGCCGACAAATGGCATATTGAAAAACTGTTGGAGCAGACGTTCCGACTTGGTTTTATGCGCCAGAGTGAGCAGGCTTTGCAACCTTGACTGCTGCCGCCATAAGGCCAAAAGGCCAAAACTGATGGCAATGACAAAGATGAAAGCAATACTGCTGACGATGAGTATCATCTGCCATAAAGGAACGAGCACTTCATCACGGCTGATTTTGGAAACGATGCGCCAGTCTGTATTAGCGACCGGATGATACGCCGCGAGGACATCCTGCTTTTTATAATCAATGCCTCGCAGTCTTCCAGGCTGGTCTGTATTGAGAGCGACAGCTGCAGGCAATGTACCTTCAGTCATCGGCAACCTGAGTGAAAGTGCAGTGCCGCTCAAGGCTTGCAAATCACTCAGATATAGTACGTCATCGCCATCACGCCGCACCAGCATGCTTTCTGCAGATTCGCTGGCAGATGGCCATACCCGGATGACAGGATAAAGAAACTGCTCTGGATCGGTACGTAAAACCACCGCAGCAATCACTTCCTGATTACCAGACCCCACATTCAGGATCGGGACAATCCAATCCATATGAATGATCTGGTTTTCCGATTTATATAAATCGGTCCGCTCAACTTTTCCAGTAGCAATCGCCCGTCTGGCGACCTCTGCGAGCTCTTCAGGAACCTCCGTCTGATCGCCTTCAGCCAGCAGTAATGCCAAGTCTTTATCGAGCAGTAGCAGCGTGCTGTACTGGTAATTGATCCGCAGGCTCTGCAACTTGCCTAATACATATCGGCTATGCCGTTCATCAGGATCATTCCCTTTGGCAACCTGCCCCACAGCGTGAACAAATTCCGTACTATTGGCTGCCAACACCATGCTGTCGGCAGTGCGCTGATCCATCCATCTTTCGATCTGGGTAGATTTGAACTTGGCGACGATTGCCAGGTTTTCCAGAGCATCCTTTTCAACCTGGGGTCCATGCAGCTTGATGATGAAAAACCCGATCAGAGGCACAACCAGGGTAAGTGCAATGAAAAGGATGACGATGCCGGCTTTTCTGGCAGGTTTGGTTAAATCAGCCAGGGCTTCCTGGGAAGAGCCACGTGCGGGCGATAACCTGAGTGCCAGGTACAGAAGCCCGCTTGTCACAAAGACGAATAGCAGACCTTTCAAAAGCTCCAGCCTGGCTAAAGTATCAGCATCCTGAACAGTAAAATTGACCAGATAGGAAGATGCCAGAATCCAGATTGTGGCGAAAACGCAATAAAGCAGGGCAACGCGCATGGCCCCCAGTTTATTCACCCCGTTATAAATTGGCCTGATTGGCATTCAACTTTCTTGTTACCTGGTCATTTTTTATATTTTCTATTCAAATACTTGAACCATGCGAGTTTACAGTTGACGTTTAGTGCCAGATTACTCTTCGATACGTAAATTAAGCAATAAAAATGACAGGTTTTTATATGCTAGTTCTGCAATTAGCATATTTTATGCAGCAAAAACCCGTCAAAGTGCATGCCATTCGGGAATCATGGCAGCCTGCCCGCAAAAATTCCCGTGAATATCGACCAAATTCCAAACTGTGGCATTCACTATCATGAATTTTTTCCCGTCCTTGGCGATTCTCACGCCAGAGTAGTCATCAACAAAGCCATGCCGCGTCACTCGCTCAAGAAAACCTGCTCGTTCATCCTGCAACATAGGCTCCGCAGAATAACGTGAAGGCAGTTGCGTGATTTCCTGCCATGTCATGCCAAAAAGATCCATGGCGCAACGATTGGCATAATTGAATACCGGGTCGCTTTTCGTATCGTGCGACAGCACGCCAAATCCCGCCTCAAATAAGTCCGAAACGGCTTCCGGTGTTGATGGGTCTGCATCAACCAGATGCCGGCCAGTCCAGTGAAAGTAACTATTACAAAGCAGCAGCGTCTGCTGGCGTATAAAATTCCGGTCTGTATCCTCCAGCATCAACATCCCTTACCAGTAACTTTCCACGGTAATCTGGCCAGGTTCCCTGCGTCTATGCTTTCTCAGCCCAAGCTCCGACAACGCCTTTTGTGAGTCCTCTATCATGGCCGGGTTGCCGCATAGGATGATCTGGCTATTTTCAGTGGAGAACGAAATGCCTGCCCTTGCCTCAAGACTGCCGTCCTGAATCGCTTGCGGGATGCGCCCATCCATACTGAAATCGGTGCGCTCCCGGCTGATGAAAGGAATGAAAACGAATTGCTCGCCATGCGCGGCCTGCACTGCTGCAATACGTGATTGATAACTCAGTTCGGCTAAAGTCCGCACCGCATAAACCAGCACGACACGTTCGAACCGCTGCCAGGGTTCAGCAGTATCGAGGATGCTGAGAAATGGCCCAACGCCGGTACCAGTCGCCATCAACCACAGATGCTTTGCCTGGGGCACTTCATCCAGCACCATGAAGCCGTTGGCACGCGGCGACACCAGGATATTATCGCCAGCTTTGAGTTTCACCAGCCGTGAAGTCAGGGCGCCGCCAGGCACTTCTACGTAGTAAATCTCCAATGGGCCATGCTGCGGCGCATTGCATAAGGAATATGGATGGGCAATGACCACACCATCAACCTCAAGACCGATTTTGACAAACTGCCCTGCCTGATAAGGCTCGATCTCCGACTCCACATACAGGGTATGCAGTGTCGGGCTCCATTGTTTGTGTTCGACTACTTCACCGATATTCCATGCCGCCATGTTGCTACCTTTCAATGTTTGGTATATGGCAACCACACTAGATAAAAGATTCACAAAAAGCAACGTGACATAGCCCCTGCTCACCAGATAAACTTGCGTGCTTACTTAGTTTAGCTTCTCATGCTTTCATCATTGAACTCCCCGCAGCGCGAAGCTGTGAAATATCTGGATGGCCCCCTTCTCGTATTGGCAGGTGCAGGTAGCGGAAAAACCCGCGTCATCACGCAAAAGATTGCTTACTTGATTGAGCAATGCGGTTATTCGCCTAAAGAAATCGCAGCCATTACCTTTACCAACAAAGCCGCTCGTGAAATGCAGGAGCGAGTCGGCCATCTGGTTGAAGGAAAATCCAGCAAGGGCCTGACCATCGCCACGTTTCACTCACTTGGCCTGCAGATGCTACGGCAGGAAGCGCAACTGCTGGGTTATAAACCGCAATTCTCCATATTGGATTCCTCCGACAGTTTCAAGATCCTGGCCGACATCCTGGCAACGACGGACAAGCAACTGCTACGCAAAACCCAATGGCAGATTTCCGGCTGGAAGAACGCTTTCATCAACCCGGACCAGGCCAAGGCCACTGCGGATGAGGAATTAAGCCATGCGGCAGCCAAAGTCTACCAGCTGTACCAGCAAACCCTGAAAGCCTATCAGGCGGTGGATTTCGATGATCTCATCAAGCTGCCGGTGGAATTATTCGAACAACATCCGGAAGCGCTGCATAAATGGCAACGCAAACTCAAATACCTGCTGATCGATGAATACCAGGATACCAATGCCTGCCAGTACAAGCTGGTGAAATTGTTGACGGGCGTCGAAGGCCGTTTCACCGCAGTGGGCGATGACGACCAGGCCATCTACGGCTGGCGTGGTGCGGATGTAGAGAACCTGCGTCAGCTGACTGAGGATTTCTCCAGGCTCAAAGTCATCAAGCTGGAGCAGAACTACCGCTCCACGGTGCGTATCCTGCGTGCAGCGAACCAGGTCATTTCCAACAATCCCAAGCTGTTCGAGAAAAAACTCTGGAGCGAACTCGGCACCGGCGAGCAGATCCAGGTCAGCGCAGCCAAGGATGAGATGCACGAGGCAGAATCGGTCGTCATGAAACTCATGGCGCACAAGTTCGAGCATCGCACCAAACATCTGGATTACGCCATTCTCTACCGCGGCAATCACCAGGCACGGCTGTTCGAGGAAAAACTGCGCGAGCACAAAATCCCTTACACTGTCTCCGGCGGGCAATCTTTTTTCGACAAGGCTGAGATCAAGGACCTGGTCAGTTATCTACGCTTGGTTGCCAACGAGGACGACGACCCTGCATTCATTCGCGCCGCCACAACCCCGAAAAAAGGCATAGGCAACACCACGCTGGAAAAGCTGGGCGATTACGCCAGGCAACACCATATCTCATTATTTGCAGCCGCTTTCGAAGCCGAGTTCCAACGGGAAGTCGGCAATCGGCAACTGGAAGACCTGCTCAACTTCTGCCAGTTCATCAACCGCGTACAAGCCCGTGCCGCCAAAGAACCGGCTGGCGAACTGCTCAACGAGATGCTGACTGCGATCCAATATGAGCCGTTTCTTTACGACACCGAAGACCCGCGCGCCGCTGAGACCAAATGGAAAAACGTGCTCGACTTCGTCGGCTGGCTCAGCAAAAAAGGCGAAGCGGACGAACGCAACCTGCTTGAACTGACGCAAATGGTTTCGCTGATGAGCATGCTGGAAGGCCGTGAAAACGCCGAGCCCGATGCGGTCAAACTCTCCACCCTGCATGCCGCCAAAGGCCTGGAATTCGGCCATGTGTTCCTGGTCGGCGTGGAAGAAGGCATCCTTCCCCACAGGGAAAGCGTGGATAACGGCAAAATCGAAGAAGAGCGCAGGCTGATGTACGTCGGTATCACCCGCGCACAGAAATCCCTGCATATCTCCTGGTGCAAAAAGCGTAAACGCGCCGGCGAAGCCGAAATATGCGAACCCAGCCGTTTCATCGAAGAGTTGCCGAAAGACGATGTACGCCATTTCGGCAGCCCTGCCGCCGACCCGGCTGTCAGTAAAGAACATGGCAAGGAGCGCATGGCACAGATCAGGGCCATGCTTGGTAATAAGTAAATCTCCACGGAGTATCTTCTGAGCCGTCCGGGCTACAGACCAAACAGCAAATGATTCAGAGATATTCTGAAGGTATTGCGCAATTATCCATCAGGTTCGAAATCGCTTAATTTATAAGGGCGCTTTGTAAGGCGGCTGTTAAAATACGCTTTATGCCTCTTATTACACTCGAAAACGCTTCACTGGCCTATGGCCACCACCCTCTCCTCGACCATGCCAGTTTCCAGCTAGACCCCGGCGAACGTGTCGGCCTGATCGGCCGTAATGGCGCAGGGAAATCCAGCATGCTCAAAGTCATCGCCAGCGAATCGAAGCTGGATGACGGTACCCTGTGGCGCGCGCCATCGGTGCGCATTGTCTATGTGCCGCAAGAACCGGTACTCGACCCTGCACACACCATTTTTGAGGCGGTGGCAGAAGGTTTGGGCGCCATGCAGCAGGTGCTGGTCGATTACCATGCCGTCACTCACCAGATGAGTGAGCCGGATGCCGATTTCGACAGCCTGATGGCGTGTATGGAAACCCTGCAGCATGAACTGGATGCCAAAAATGGCTGGGACATGCAATCCAAGGTGGAAACCGTACTGAGCCGTTTGAGCCTGGATGCAGACGTAAGCGTCGCGTCGCTCTCCGGCGGCTGGCGCAAACGGGTAGCCCTGGGACGTGCCCTGGTGGCAGATCCCGAAGTATTGCTACTGGATGAACCGACCAACCATCTGGATCTGGAAGCGATTGAATGGCTGGAAGAATTGCTGCTGGGCTTCAATGGCGGCGTGCTGTTCATCACGCACGACCGGCGTTTTCTGGACAGGCTCGCCACGCGGATCGTTGAACTTGATCGCGGCAAGCTCACCGACTTTGCCGGCAGCTATGCCAATTACCAGGTCAAGAAAGCCGAACTGCTGGAAATCGAAGCGACGCATGCCGCCAAATTCGACAAGGTATTGGCGCAGGAAGAAGCCTGGATACGCCAGGGCATCAAGGCACGCCGCACGCGAAACGAAGGCCGTGTGCGCCAGTTGGAGAAACTGCGGCTGGAGCGCGCTGCGCGACGTGAGCGCCAGGGTAACGTCAAGCTAACGCTGGACACCGGCGAACGTTCGGGAAAACTGGTTGCAGAACTAATAGACGTGAAAAAATCCTATGGCGACAGAACATTGATCGACGGCTTTAGTACACGCATTCTGCGCGGTGACCGTATCGGCCTGCTCGGCCCCAACGGTATAGGCAAAACCACCCTGCTCAAACTGATCCTGGGTGAACTTGAAGCCGACAGCGGCACAATACAGCGCGGTACCAACATGAATGTCGCCTACTTTGACCAGATGCGCGAGCAACTGGATGAAGAAGCGACACTGGCCGACACCATCAGTCCGGGTTCCGACTTCGTCGAAATCGGTGACGAGCGAAAACATGTGATCAGTTACCTGGAAGACTTTCTGTTCCCGCCGCAACGCTCGCGCTCGCCGGTGAAATCGCTCTCCGGCGGGGAACGCAACAGATTGCTGCTGGCACGCCTGTTTGCCCGCCCTGCCAACGTACTGGTGCTGGATGAACCGACCAATGACCTCGACATTGAGACGCTGGAACTGCTGGAAAGCCTGCTGCAGGATTTCCCCGGCACACTGTTCCTGGTAAGCCATGACCGCGCATTCCTGGAAAACACGGTAACCCAGGTATTTGCTTTTGAAGGGCAAGGCATCATCACTGAATTCGGCGGCGGTTATGATGACTGGCAGCGTTTCAGCACACAACGGGCTTTGGAAAAAGCAGCCGCAAGCAAGACAAACACAACAGCCAAGCCTCCGGTAAAACCAGCGGCAGCAAAATCCGGTTCAGGCAAACTGGGCTTCAAGGAATTGAAAGAACTGGAAGTGCTACCGGCAAAAATCGAAGCGCTCGAACATGAGCAACTGGAAAAGCAGCAACTGCTGGCGGCTGGCGATATTTACCGCAATCAGCCGGAGCAGGCCAAGCTCTATCAGATCCGCCTCGATGAAATCGATGCCGAACTGCTGCAGGCGCTGGAACGCTGGGAATACCTGGAAAGCCGCCGCTGACAACTGGCGTACCCCATAGCAGTGCTATGGTGGTTCTATAGCATGGGGTATATCTGTCGCTTTATATGTGCCTGCCAAACTCCCTTGCCCCGCCCCGTACTTCCTCCCCTCTTACAACTGCGCTTGCCGCAGTTGTAAGGCCTTGTATCCCCTGTCGATTCACTCTACAGAACCCCTACGCATTCGCTTGCCTGAATCACAACACCAATATAGAATAAGAATCATTATCATTTGATGCGCAGTTCTCAGGCCGGATGCCCGGGATAGCGAATACGGGAAAGACGACCTCATGACCAGCCTGCAACGGGAAATACATACCCTTTACAGCGATCATCACGGCTGGCTGCTCGCATGGCTGCGCAAAAAACTGGGCTGTGCGCAAAATGCTGCCGACGTGGCGCAGGATACTTTTCTGCGCATCATCACCTCACGCGACGCATTGCTGGAAATACGCGAACCGCGCGCCTATCTCACCACCACGGCACAACGGCTGCTGCTGGATCGCGCACGACGACAACGGATAGAACACGCATACCTGACCGAACTGTCACACCTGGCGCAAACGATGCCGGTTACCTGCTCCCCTGAACAAGTACTGACAGCCCTGCAGGCTCTGGAGCAGATCAGCGCCGCACTTGACAACGTTGCGCCCAAGGCGCGCGAAGCTTTCCTGATGCACTATCTGGAAGAAGTACCGCAAGCGGAAATCGCCCGGCGGCTGGACGTCTCGGAACGCATGGTCCGCAAATACCTCGTGCAGGCATTACTGCACTGCCGTGCGGCGGACGCCTGAACGCTATGGACACCAGAACCTCAGCACGGAACAGCATCAGGTGAATACCCATACACATGATGCCGCCCTCCCGGCAGATGACAACATTGCCGAACAGGCAGCGGAGTGGATCGTGCTGCTGACAGCGGATGACGAAAGCGAACGCACGCGGGCAAAAGCCCGCTTCGAAGCCTGGAAGCAGGCCGACCCGCGCCATGCTGCCGCAGCTGTCAGCATGGAAGAATGGCTTATCCGCATGCGCTCGGTACGCAGCAACACCGGTGGACGCACCGAGCCAGCACGGCGCGCAATCGACGCGGCGCTGGAGAAGAACAGCGCTCTCCGCCGGGGAAAACGCTGGGGAGCCGCCCTGGTTCTGCTGTTTGCGCTGGCATGGCCGGCGTGGCTCGGGCTGCAAGCCTATCCGCCCGGCGTATTGATGGCCGATGTACGTACAGCTACAGGGGAATCGTTCAGCCAGACACTGGCCGACGGCACCTTCATCAGCGCTAACGCCGAAAGCGCTCTAAACATACATTACGACACCAGCCGCCGGCGTATCGAGCTGCTGCGCGGCGAAATCTTCGTCGACGTGGCGCCGGATCCGCTGCGCCCGTTCTGGGTGGAAACCGAACATGCCAGCATCCGCGCACTGGGCACCCGATTCATCGTCCGTCATGAGGACGGCTACACCCTGCTGACCATGCTTGAATCGAAAGTCCAGGCCTCACCGGCTGACGGAATCTCCAGCAACTCCGAGGCCGGCCAGACGATTTCTGCTGGGCAGCGCGTCCGCATATCCGCCGACGGTATGGATGTCGTCGAAAAGATCAATGCGCACCACGTAGAGATGGCATGGGAACGCCATCAACTGGTTGTGCAGGACATGCCGCTCGCCGAAGTGCTGGATGAACTGGACCGCCACCGCCCCGGCCGTATCCTGTACGACCGCGAGCGCATTGCAGGCATAGAAGTCAGTGCCGTGCTGCCGCTCGACGATACCGACAGGGCGCTCCGCTTGCTGCACAGCAGCTTTCCGCATTTGCGTATCCGCAGCCTGACGGCTTATCTCGTCATGATCGATGCACCATGAAACATGGCGGCGCCATATCCTTTATCTTTGCGATATTTTCACTGACCAGTTCCGCTTTTTCTGCCTCATCCGTCAAGGAAGATGAAAAGCAGAAATCGGGTAGCCAGGCAGAACCCTGAATAACTTGCGTTAGCCAGTTCCGTTTTTGTTGTTTTTCGCCCGCTCATGGGCCATGTAATCAACAAACAAGGAATGACTTACCATGAAATCACGCATTATTCGCCCGGCCGGCACGCCTGCCCTGCCCGGCCGCTTCCTGAAACGCCTAAAACCTATTTCAATTGCGGTACAGATTGGCATCGCCGTAGCCTTGACCCTGCCGGGCGCAGTCACCGCCCATGCACAGACCTCGGTTTCTTCTGCCATGGATATCCCCGCCGGGCCACTGGCCGAAACCTTGAACCTCTTCGCACTGCAGAAAGGCGTTTCCATCGTCGTCGATGCGGAAAGCCTCAAGGGCTTAAACAGCGAAGGATTGCAAGGTGCCTACGATGTCGAGACCGGGTTCGGTACCCTGCTCAGAAACAGCGGCTACCGCATCGGCAAAACAGCATCGGGCTACGTACTGATAGCCGCGCCGGACAGCCAATCGTCCGAACGCGAGGCACCCGTGCTGTCGGAGGTGCTGGTCACCGGCAAGCATGAATCGGCAGGCACCACGACCGTCGACCGCAAGGTCATCAATGCCATGTCCGCCGGCAACGGCGACATCACCAGCCTGCTCAGGGTACTGCCTAATGTCCAGTTCGATGACAGTCAATTGAAAACCGGTCGCCAGGGTGAGATAGCGCCCGCCGACATCAGCATCAACGGTGCCAAGTATTACCAGAACCTCTACCAACTGGACGGCATGACGATCAACAACGACATAGACCCCGTCAACGACAATCCCAACAACATGTCCAGCCCGCCTTCGGCCAGCCAAGGATTCGCCATAGATTCCAGCCTGATCTGCAAGGTTACAGTCAGGGATTCCAACGTGCCGGCCGAGTTCGGAGGATTCAGCGGCGGCGTCGTGTCGGCAGATACCTGCGCCCCTACCAGGGACTTCGGCGGCCGTGTTTCCGTGGGAACCACCCGTTCATCCTGGATGAAACACAAGATAGCACCGCAACAGGAGGGCACATACGCCAATTCCACCGACCAGGATACCGCCCGCAAATTCGATAAATGGACTTATAAGCTGGCACTGGAAGGCAAACCGACGGAAAACCTCGGGCTCATCGGCAGCTTCATCCGCCGTACTGCCACCATCCCTCTCAACGCTTACGGCAACGGCAGTATCAGTGGCGGCGACAATAACAGGAAAGAGGAAACCCGCCTGAACGACAACTGGTTCGCCAAGGCTTTCTGGGCACCCACGCTGGATACCGACGTCGATCTGTCCGTACAATACATGCCCGGTCACGACGAGCATTTCATCGCCAACGCGAAAGACAGTTTCTTCACACTGGATTCCGGCGGGCTGGGTATCAACGGCGGCATCAGCACTAGGTTCGACCGCTTCACGCTGAGCCACCGCCTGAGTACAACAAAAATGGAAAGCTCCCGCGATTCCGACTCCAGTATCTGGAAATTGTGGCGCTTCTCTGAAGCCGGAAAGAACTGGGGCGTACCCTCCTCCCCCACCAGCACGCAATGGAACAGCGGCGAAGGCGGTTATGGCAACGTCGACCAGACCCAGGAGACTCTCAACTACCAATTCAAATCGGATTTTTCGCCTTTTGCCATCCTCGCGAGCGAGCATCGCTTCCAGGCCGGCATCGAGCTGACACGCAAGGAATTCTCCTACCATCGCAAGACGTCATACGAACAGTACCAGGCTGCATCGGAATATACCGGCGCCGATTGTATCCGCGCTGACGGCTCAATCGACCCCTGGTGTTCGACAGCCGACACCGTGGCGACCGGCGCGACGGCAGCACTACGCGCCTGGGATGGGCAATACCTGCGCCAGCGTATCATCCATAAGGCCGGAAAATTCGATGTTTCCGACAATAGCCGCGCGATATTCGTCCAGGACGCAATCCGCCTGGGAAAATGGAGCGCACTGCTGGGTCTGCGTTACGATAGCAGCGACCTCGCGCCGGAATCGACGCTCGCGCCCAGATCTTCCGTCAGCTGGGACGTATTCGGCAATGGTACTACCCGCCTCGAAGCCGGGGCAAACCGCTATTACGGCCGCAATTTCATGGCCTATTACATGCATGCAAACCGGCTCTCCCTGCAATCCGGGGCACAGACACGTACCGGCCTCGTCGACTGGGCCGCTCCGGTCTTCGGTGCCACGGCCAGCATGTACAACACGCAGAACCTGGATGTGCCTTACGACGACGAGGGCATGCTCGCCGCCCGGCAGCAACTGGGCAATGCCATGCTCGGGCTCAAGTACGTCAAGCGCAAAAGCAAGGATCAGGTCGTGCTGCACCTGCGTGGCGTTGGTGATTACTGGTACGACAACATCGGCCAGGGCGAAGCGGACAACTGGGGGCTTACACTGGAAACCCTGCGCCCGCTCAGTTTATGGGGCACAAATACTTCCATCATGGCTGGCATGGATCACACAAAGGTCAAGACCACGCACATCGATTACACCAACACGGTCAACTTCCTTTACGGTGAGAATCCGCTGGACCAGCAAATCATCTACCAGGGCAAGGTCATGCGTGCAATGGATAAGCCAGCCGACAACTACAGCCGTCCATGGTCAGCGCGGCTCCTGTTCATGACGGAAATTCCGGCAGCCAATCTCAGCATCGGTAATTTCTTCCGTTTCCGCGACGGTTTCAGGAAAATCGTCAACACCAACACCTCCGTCACTATCGACGGGCAGCGCTATCAAATCTACGATCAGCGAAAGTTCAGCTCGGCATTCACCTGGGACATGCGGCTCAACTGGGAAATCCCGGCAAGCATCATGACCAGCAGGCCTTATCTTTCGCTCACTGTCGATAATGTGCTTAACCAGACCAATATCGCCGAAAACACCGGAGATTACATGATTTACGAGAAAGGGCGCCAGTTCTGGCTGGAATTCGGCCTCAACCTGTGATGCGGAGCGTCTGTGCAATAAAACGGCGCGCGGTGCTGAGCTTTCTGCTCATGGTGATGGCATATCCCTGGATTGCCGCCGCCGGCGATATATGCCGGTATGATACGGCCTGGGATCACTCCTGCCTGCGCCAGCATTATGCCGCGCCAATAGAACGCTGGCCGGCACCCCGCATCGAAGGAGAAGGAAACTGGCAGGAAATGGCACCGGTATCCTTGGCAGCAGGAAAACCCGAACCCGAAGCGAAACGCAAACTGGGCGAGCGGCTGTTCTTCGACCCCGCACTGTCGGCATCCGGGCGTATCTCCTGCGCCTCCTGCCACCAGCCGCAACACGCGTTCGCAGATACCTTGCCTATCACACCCGGCCATGAAGGACGCAAAGGCCGCCGCAACGCACCTGCCCTGATCGGCGTCGGCCTCGCCACCAGCCTGTTCTGGGATGGCCGTGCCGCCTCCCTGGAACAGCAGGCCGCAGGCCCGATTGCCGACCCGGCAGAAATGGCCATGTCGCTCGCCGAGCTGCCGGCAAAACTTGAAGCCGTGGCAGGCTATCTGGAGGATTTTCGCCAGGCGTACGGCGAATCACAAGTGACGCTGGAACGCATCCAGACGGCGCTGGCCGCCTATCAGCGCACGTTGATACCGGAGAAAACACGTTTCGACGCCTTCCTCGAAGGCCAGCGGAATGCGCTGGACGCGCAGGAACTGCTCGGTCTGCATCTCTTTCGCACCAAGGCGCGCTGCATGACCTGCCACCATGGCCCAGCGCTGAACGACAACCAGTTCCACAATCTCGGCCTGACTTATTTCGGGCGTAAATACGAAGATCTCGGCCGCTACCACGTCACAGGCAAGCCGGAAGACAGCGGGAAATTCCGCACCCCCACGCTGCGCAACGTCTCGCGCAGCGGCCCATGGATGCACAACGGCCTGTTTCGCAGCTTGCGCGGCATCCTGAACCTGTACAACGCCGGTATGCCCCGACCCAAACCTGCAAGTACCGAACAAACTGCTGACCCGCGCTTTCCGGTCACATCCAACCTGCTCAAACCGCTGCAATTGAACGAAGAAGAAATCCGTGCACTGGAGGCCTTTCTCAAGATACTCTGAACCTCTCACAACGGAACTGCATCCATCGGCACCTGGAACATCTGGATGAAACTGATCGTAAGCGGGATATCATAGCCAGAAAATCTGGATTGAATTTTTCAATGCCGTAGCCCTCTACTTGGTTATACGAAATCATGAGTGAGCAGATGAGATACCTATTCAAAGCAGCGAGCGTGGTGCTTTTGCTACTTGCATTAACAAGCTGCAATGCAGTCAAAGTCGGCTATAACAATGCGCAGAACCTGAGCTATTGGTGGCTGAACAGCTATGTCCAGTTCAATGCTGCACAAAAACCTGTGATCAAAGCAGAATTGCAGGATTTGCACGACTGGCACAGGTTTAATGAAATCCCGGCTTACACTCAGATTCTCCAATCGATTCAGCACAAACTTGCACATGACATCAGCAGCAAGCAAGCCTGCGATGTCGCGGAAAGCGTACGCGAGCGATTCAGAATCCTGAACCTGCAATTCGAACCCATCATCGAAAGGATCGCACCGAGCCTGAGCCACCAGCAACTCGCCCATATAGAAAAACAGTTTGAAAAGAAGAATAGCGAATGGCGCGAAGACTGGCTGGAAAATACCCAGAAAAAACGCGACAAGAGGCGATTAAAACTCGCCATAAAACGTGCGGAAATGTTCTATGGCAAACTGGACGATAAACAGCGCGACATCCTGAAAAACAATATCCGCATCTCTACATTCGACCCGGACATCAGCTATGCCGAAAAACTAAGGCGGCAGAAAGACGCCATCGAGACACTACGAAAAATCATCGACCAGCAACTTGATGAACCGGATATCAAGCTTGAAATCGCTGCCTATTTCGATCGATTTCTCAATGGGGACGATGCAGCCTACCAGAGCTATATGGATCGCCTGACTGCAGATGCCTGCACTGGTTTTGCGAATTTACATAACAGCACCAGTAGCGAACAAAGAAAACATGCAGCGAATAAATTGGCAGGCTACATCAAGGATTTCCAGGCGCTGAGAACCTCAGCACAATTGAATCAATAGCCATTTACCAGGGAATCAGCTTGCCATCGTAGGCAACGAACCTGCCGCTATTCTCAAGCGTCAGGCTTTCGATCACTTTGCGCATGCCGGATACGCTCTCTGGCGCATCGATCAGGCCATTAGGACCGCCCATGTCTGTCCGTACCCAGCCCGGGTGCAATATGGTGGATGCGATGCCCATGGGCTTCAAATCGACTGCAAGGCTTTTCATCACCATGTTGCCTGCTGCCTTGGTGCTTCGATAGATGTAACTGCCGCCGCTGGTATTGTCATCGATACTGCCCATCTTGCTGGTCAAGGTCACTATTTTCCTGAGTTGACTGGAAGCAACGTGCGCGGCAAAGGCTTCGACCATTTTCATAGGCGCCATGCTATTGATATGAAAGGCCTCAGCCCATGCTTCATAGTCCACATGGCCAAAACTGCTTTCCGGATAGACCCCGGCGTTATTGATCAGAAGATCAATCGACCGGCCTTGTAAAATCAGGGCGAGTGCATCTATCTCTTCAAAATCGGCCACATCCAGTTGGTGTATTTCGATCTGGTCGCTTGATTTATCGGCCAGGTTTTTCAAATCCCTGGCATCGTCCGGCCAGCGGCAGCAGGCAATCACTTGCCAGCCGTCTTCGGCATATTGCTTGACGAACTCAAGGCCGAGCCCTCGATTGGCCCCCGTGATCAATAGTGTAGGTTGCGACATGTTATTCTCCTTGAAATTATTGTTCAGTGTTCCGCATGTATTGAGACTGCTATCTTATGAACAGCAAATAAGTCATGAGTCCGAAGTACAGGCATGCAAATATTGCGACTATCGAATATACATACATAAAGCTTTTGCTGATTCTAACCAAATCCGATTTAATCTCATCCAATTGCGTACCGGCCACTTCACCCCTGCCCATATTCTATGCTCCTTATTTTGTTGATGTCCGCTTTAATCGCTGATGCTTTGTCATATATCAAGGCCATATGGTTGCACGTGTAAAAAATCTGTCTCAGCGCGCTGCCGACATTCTGGCCCTTGAGAATTTCCCCGCCACCTATACCCTCGCTCGCGAACTCAAGCGGCAAATACATTTCAAGCTGGGGCCAACCAACTCCGGTAAAACCTATGATGCTTTAATTGCCTTACAGCAAGCTGCATCCGGTGTTTATCTGGCACCGCTGAGATTACTGGCAATGGAAATCAGGGATCGCCTGATAGAAGCTGGCGTACCGTGCAACCTGGTGACTGGCGAAGAGCGCGTGCTGGTTCCCGGTGCCAGGCACACCGCATCTACCGTCGAGATGTTGAACCCCAACCATGCGGTCGATGTGGCCGTGATTGATGAAATCCAGATGCTGCAGGATGAACACAGGGGACATGCCTGGACCGCCGCCATTGTTGGCGCACCAGCAAAAGAGGTCTATCTGTGCGGTTCGAACGCAGTAACGACGGCTTGCACGCGTTTGCTGGATGCGCTGGCAGAGCCTTACACCATCAGCCATCTTGAGCGTAAGACACCATTGATACTGGAAGAACTGGCACTCAGCGGTGACCGCTATAATCGCTGGCGCCTGAAGGGTAAGCTGGAAAAAGGCGATGCCGTCATCGCCTTCTCCCGGAAAGATGTCCTCACGTTAAGCGCGCGCATACGCCAGTGGGGCTTTGGCGTTGCCACGATATACGGTGCGCTGTCGCCTGAAGTACGTCGCACAGAAGCCAGGCGATTCAATACGGGAGAAGCCGATATCCTGGTCGCCACGGATGCCATCGGCATGGGACTGAACCTGCCGATTCGCCGCGTGATATTTTCAGCCGTAGAAAAATTCGATGGTGTGGCCAGTCGACGTCTCAATGCCACGGAAGCCAGGCAGATCGCAGGCAGGGCAGGACGTTTCGGCATTTACCCGACGGGTTACGTTAATGCGTTCGAACAGGATGAACTGCAACATCTGGAGCATGCCCTTTACACCTCGGACCTATCCGATCTGGAGAGACTGCCCATCTCGCCTTTTTACGGACATGTCGATGTGCTTTCAGGCATGCTGCATACAAACAAATTGGGCGAGCTGCTAAGCTTCTTCGCCGAACGTGTTGCCGTTAAAAGCACCTTGTTTCAGACAGCTGATATGTCAGCGCATATCATGCTGGGGCACTGGATAGATCGGCAGGCGCCAGAGCTATCGCTAAAGGATAAATTCACTTTATCGTGCGCACCAGTCTCATTGGATAAAGCACATGAAAGTGATTATTTTCTCAATTGTGTACAGAGTATACGAACCCATCAACCAAGAAGACTGCCAATCGAGCATGATTGGCTAAACTCAACCAGCCCCAAACATCTGGAAGAGGCAGAGAACTTAAGCCAGGACATCAGTTTATATGCATGGCTGGCTGGCAAGTTTCCCCAAGTATTCTATGAAGCTGAAGCGTTGCCGGCGCTAAGGTCCAAAGTTGGCCGTTACATCGAAAACGCTCTGCTTACACAGGCAGGTTATGGCAACACATCGAAAGAACTGCTTTATCTTAAGTAGCTGCTTCAGAACCTGGGTTTCAATAGTCCTCGCATAGAAAACCCCATAGATACATTTGCACAAACTATATTTGTATCAATATATTTGTGGCATAATCGTACCCATATGAGTACACCGGCTGACAAAAAGCAGAGTTTTCGTGAAGATATACATAGCCATGAACTGCTGGCCTCTTCCACTTTGAAAAACTTCCGCATCATATTCAATTCGGTCAAAAAGCATTTCAGCCAGATCGAAGAGATGTGCGGCGTTAGCAGCTCGCAATTATGGGTACTGTGGGAACTGCATAAGACGCCGGGACTCAAAGTAACTGAGTTGGCTTATAAGCTCTCCATCCATCAATCAACAGCAAGCAACCTGATTGAAAAACTCGCAAAAAAAGCATTCATCAGCAAAAAACGGGAAGACCAGGATCAACGAGTCGTCAGGCTTTACCTGACACAGGCCGGCAAGGAAGTTGTGTCGAAAGCACCCGGTTCACCAAGAGGGGTCTTAAGGGAGGCAATCGATCACCTGCCGGCACAAGACCTCATACTGCTCCAGCAAGGTTTGGAGAGCTTGATTGGCCAAATCAAACTAAAAGATGAAGCGGATGCCATGAAGCCGCTGACGCACATCTAAACAGCAAGAAAAACCAACCATTCATCGCTGGCCATGCCAGCAGTGTATGTTTTGCCTAGAGAAAAGGAGAAACATTGACACTGGACGATATTCAGCCCAAACGGCATGAAAAAAAGACCGTTGCCCTATTCGGCGAGATTCTTGCGGATATATTCCCGGATCAAAGCGTACTGGGCGGCGCGCCGTTTAATGTTGCGCGGCACTTGCAGGCATTCGATCTGCACCCCGTCATGATCAGCAGGACCGGCAACGATGCACTGCGGGGCGACCTGCTGAGGGAGATGGAGCGCCTCGGCATGGATACGCTCGGCATCCAGTGCGACCTCTCATTCCCCACCGGCCAGGTGCAGGTGCATATGGAGAACGGCGGCCATAGATTCGAGATACTGCCTGACCAGGCCTACGACCATATCCATGCCGGCATCACGCATATGATGACCATGTCGATCAAGCCTGACCTGGTTTATTTCGGCACGCTGGCACAACGCAATATGGAGTCACGTCTTGCACTGGATAAATTCCTCAGCGATAGCAAAAGTCCGCGTTTTCTTGATATCAACCTTAGAAGTCCCTGGTACAACAAGCACACCATCAAACGCTCCTTGCTGCGATCGGACACAGTCAAGCTGAACGAGGATGAACTGGAAATCGTCGCCAATTATTTCAAAATAGAAGAGCGGACCCCTCAATTAAAAGCCAAGGCCCTGCTCAGCCAATTCGGCCTGGTAAACCTGCTGGTTACTTGCGGTGAGAACGGTGCATGGCTGGTGAATGACCATCATGAAATATTCAAGACCGGCCCGGTAGAAAAACCGGATGTATTTGTCGATACAGTCGGTGCAGGAGACGCTTTTGCGGCCGTCTTCATCATTGGATTGCTGAACGGGTGGGAATTACCCATTACGCTGCAACGCGCAAATCAATTCGCATCTGCATTATGCGGAATCAGGGGCGGTGCGCCCCAGGACCATGATTTCTACATCCCGTTCAAACAGGAGTGGAATCTATGAGCGCCGCACCAGACACAATCAAATCAAACAAATCCGAAAACCCCATCTATGTCCTGATGATCAGCATGCACGGCCTGATTCGCGGCTACGATATGGAACTGGGGCGCGATGCGGACACCGGCGGCCAGACCACCTATGTGATAGAACTGGCAAGAGCGCTGGCAAAGCACAGTGACGTCGAGAAAGTCGACCTGCTCACACGCCTGATTGAAGACCCGAACCTGAGCGAAGACTATGCCCAGCCTGAAGAGGACCTGGGAGACGGCGCAAGAATTGTGCGCCTGCCTTGCGGGCCTAAACGCTATTTGCGCAAAGAACTTCTATGGCCGCATCTGGATCAGGCTGTCGATAAATGCCTGAGCTTCCTGCGCCAGCAAGGCCGGCTGCCGGATCTCATTCATACACATTATGCAGATGCCGGTTATGTCGGCCAGCAACTCTCATTGCTGCTGGGCATCCCCCAGGCGCACACGGGTCATTCATTAGGCCGGCCGAAACTGGAACGGATGCTGGCAAGCGGACGCAAACCGCACGCACTGGAAAAACAATTCAATTTCGAGAGACGCATTGCGGTTGAAGAAGAAGTCATCAAAAACGCATCCCTTATCGTCACCAGCACGCAACAAGAGATAGATCTTCAGTATGGCCTGTATGCAAATTTCAATCATTCCCGCTTCCGCGTCATCCCTCCGGGAACCAACACTTCCAGATTCTCCCCTCCGCTACGCAAAAAGATCGAGTCCTGTACGCAAAAACTAGTGGATAAATATCTATGCGAGCCTGAAAAACCGCTGATTTTCTCAATCAGTCGGCCGGATGCCAGAAAGAATATCAAAGGGCTGATTGAAGCCTACGGCAAGAGCCCAGAATTACAGGAAGCCGCTAATTTGCTGATTGTCGCTGGCACCAGGGAAGATATCCGCGAGTTGGAAGATTCCGAGAAGAAAGTCATGACCGAACTGCTTTTCGATATCGATCGCTACGACCTCTGGGGCAAAGTCGCTATTCCCAAGTACGTATCGCAGGATGACGTACCGGAATTTTACCGCCTGGCAGCCAGGCGACGCGGTGTATTCGTCAACCCGGCGTTCACGGAACCATTCGGCCTGACATTGATTGAAGCTGCGGCAAGCGGCCTGCCCTTTGTCGCACCGGACGATGGCGGCCCAAGGGATATTGTAGGCAACTGCCGCAACGGGCTGCTCGCCAACACGCTGGAGAGTGAAGAGATCGGCAAGGCATTGCTGGATATGCTGCAAGACAGGAAACGCTGGAGGCAATTTGCAAATAACGGCCTGGCCGGCGTATGGCGCCACTATAGCTGGGCAGCCCATGTGGAAAAATACATGAAGGAAGTGCGCAGATTGCTGCGTCGCGACAAGAAACGACTGCGTCGCCAGCACGCCATCATCCTGCATAGTGAGAAATCTTACATGCCACTGGTCAACATGGCCTTGATCAGTGATATCGACAACACCCTGGTCGGCGACAAGTTTGCGCTGAAGACATTGGCCGGCTGGCTGGAAACCAATCGGACCAGATTGGCATTCGGTATCGCCACCGGACGACCCATCGAAAGCGCGGTGGCGATACTCAAGAAGAATCAGGTCAATATTCCGGATGTCCTGATCACTTCAGTCGGTTCAGAAATCCATTACGGCAAGAACCTGGTGCCCGACCTTGGCTGGTCTGCACACATTCGCCATATGTGGCGCAAGGATGCGCTGGCTGAAGCGCTTTCCAGGTTCCCCGGCCTGGTATTGCAAGCGCCTGAGAATCAGCGGGAGTTCAAATTAAGCTATCTCGCTACACCGGACCAGATGCCAACGCTTAATGAGCTTTATGAATATCTGCATGAACTGAAACTGAATGCCCAACTTATTTATTCGCATGAAGAGTTTCTCGATGTACTGCCGGTAAGAGCTTCCAAAGGCCATGCCATCCGATATCTGGCATATAAGTGGGGATTGCCGCTTTCCAACTTTTTAGTGGCAGGCGATTCGGGTAACGACATCGAAATGCTGATCGGTGACACGCGTGCTGTTGTTGTCGGCAATTACAGTCCGGAACTCGCCGGCTTGAGGGAACAGGAGCAAATCTATTTTGCCCAGGGCCATTATGCAGCCGGCATCATCGAAGGGTTGAATTATTACGGTTTAGATATTGAGGCAGATGCTGTTGCGTCTGCAGAACAGGAAATTAGCCATGTATGAACAGGTTTCTCATTCACTGCTCAATGACATTCTCATTGATCTGGAACACGACATCAAAGATAAGAACCTGCAGCATTTTTATATACGCCTGGGAGCGAATTTTTACGCCATTTATTCACTCTTCTATCAACTTTATGGCCACCGTCCTGACTTTAACCAGCAGTTACATCAACTGGTCAGAACCCTGACGCGTACATACATGGCCAGGCCACAACAGCTGAGAAAGCTCGATCTGGCGCGCGAGAAAGACCATAACTGGTTCCTCAGCCAGAAATGGGTGGGTTACGCACTCTACTGCAAAGAGTTCTCCGGCGGCTTGAATAGCCTGCAAAAAAGGCTGGGCTATTTGCAGGACCTCGGCATCAACATGCTGCATGTCATGCCGATTCTGGATTGCCCCAAAGGCAAGAGCGACGGCGGCTATGCGGTGCGCGATTTCCGCAGAATCAATCCTGAGGTCGGTACCGTGGCCGACCTTGATGATCTGGTCAAAAACCTGAAGAAACGCGGCATGCTGTTAGCCCTGGATGTGGTCGTCAACCATACGTCCAATGAACATGAATGGGCCATGAAAGCCCGTGCCGGCGACAAAATCCATCAAGACTACTATCACGTGTTCGACGACAGGGAAACGCCGGACATGTATGAAGAAACCATGCCCGAAGTCTTCCCTGAAACCTCACCCGGCAATTTCACCTGGGATGAAGCCATGGGCAAGTGGGTCATGACCGTATTCAATGACTTCCAGTGGGATCTCAACTACAAGAACCCTGCCGTCTTCATCGAAATGGTCGATATCATCCTGTTCTGGGCCAATCACGGGGCAGATATCGTTCGCCTTGATGCAGTCGCTTTTCTATGGAAGAAAATCGGCAGCACCTGCCAGAACGAGCGTGAAGCCCATCTCATCCTGCAGCTTATGAAAGATTGCTGCCAGGTCACGGCCCCGGGCGTGCTGTTTATCGCGGAGGCAATCGTTGCCCCTATAGAAGTGATCAAATACTTCGGCGAAGATGCGATCAACGCCAAGGAATGCGAGATCGCCTATAACGCCACATTCATGGCACTACTGTGGGATGCAGTCGCCACCAAGAGAGCGACCCTGCTCAGCCTGGGCATCAAGAGCATTCCAGACAAACTGGAGCGTGCAACCTGGCTTAACTACATCCGCTGCCATGATGATATCGGCCTGGGATTCGACGATAACGACATCCGGCTTGCCGGATACGATCCCAGGCTGCATCGTAAATTCCTGGTGGACTACTACACCGGGAATCATAAAGTTTCGCCAGCCAGGGGCGTTGCATTCGGCATCAACAAGAAGAATGGCGATGCCAGAATCGCAGGCTCGCTTGCCTCGCTTTCGGGGCTTGAATCTGCCATTGAAAACAATGATGCAAAGGCCACACAGGAGGCTATCGATACCATTCTGTTGCTCCACAGCATGATTCTCGCTTTTGGCGGAATCCCACTGCTTTACTACGGCGACGAGATAGGAACACTCAACGACATTTCGTATCTGGACGACGAGCACAAACAGAACGACAGCCGTTGGGTACATAGGCCGAGATTGAATTGGGATAAGGCTACTCTGAGGAATACGCATGGCTCGGTTGAACAGCGGACTTTCAGCGCACTGAAAAAAATGATCGCCGTGCGTAAGGAGATCACCGCATTCGCTGACCATAATAACCGGGAATTATTAGAGGTCGAAAACCCTCACCTCTTCGTGTTCTCACGCTTTGACAATATCAACACTTACTCTCGCGTCCTGGTCATCGGTAATTTCGATAACCAGCCCCAAAGCCTGAATATCGAAGGTTTGCGCAAAAAAGGCTTTTTGCAGCACAACGCAGCGAAGGACCTGCACACCGGTGACAGCATCAGTATCGAAGATGAACAGCTTGAAATACCGGCATTAGGCTTTTACTGGCTGGAAACATGAAATCGATCAGCCACGCATTAGCCGCTTGTAATCAGGCAAAGCATTAGGAGACAACATGGAAAACCTGCTCGCCACATTCGGCTTGAATGATCCCCAGGCATTACTGGAGCTCATAAAAACCATGCTTCGCATCCTGCTGATTTTCCTGGTGGCAGGAATTCTGATGAAGCTCAGCAGCAAGCTGATTACCAAACTGAAGATGCACCTCAGGGAACGGGTTTCTGACAACGCCGAAGAGATGAAGCGCATCGACACCGTCAGCAGGGTCTTTCGTTACATTGCCACCATTGTAATCGGCATCATGGCCATTGTAGAAACTCTGCACCAGCTTGGGATTTCAATCGCTCCCATCCTTGCAGCGGCCGGTGTTGTCGGTGTGGCAGTCGGCTTTGGCGCACAAAGTTTGATCAAAGACTACTTCAATGGCTTTTTTATCCTGCTGGAAAACCAGATCAGGCAAGGTGATGTCGTCGATGCCGGCGGCAAGGCAGGCCTGGTAGAGGAAGTCACGCTCAGGCATATCAAGATGCGCGACTACAGCGGCAACGTGCATTATGTGCCCAATGGCACCATCACAAGCGTTACCAACATGAGCCGTGGATTTGCCCAATCGGTGATTGATATCGGTGTCGCCTATCACGAGAATGTCGATGAGGTGATCAAGGTCATGAAAGCTGTCGGTGAGGACCTGCGTACCGATGATGAATTTCAATTCAGGATCCTGGATAACCTGGAGGTCGCTGGTATCGATCAGCTCACCGATACATCCATCGTCATCCGCTGCCGCTTTAAGGTGTTGCCACTGGAACAATGGGATGTCCGGCGTGAATATCTCAAGCGAATCAAGGCCGCGTTCGATCAGCAAGGCATGGGATGCCTTACCAGTAGTATCTGACGATCTATCGCGGCCGGAGAAAAGATGGCCTGGGAAAAAGATGACTGAGCATCCGCACTCACCGATTTGCGTTTGCCGATTCTTCAGTACCTGGCACCTGCCGGTTTAAACACTTTCCGCTCCACCTGCACGCTGGCATTGCCATCGCTTAGCCATACCTGCCCATCCTGAATCGTGCATTGCAAGCTCATGGTTCGCTGTGCCAACCCGGCCAGTTCTGTCGTACTTTCGATCGGCAGGTTAATCACAGTCAGGTTCTTCTGGCGCTCGAACTGCGATTTATTCTGTGCGAACCACATCTCGGCAGCCCGGCCACCATAGCAGTAGACAATCACCTCATCGGCCCGGCCGCAAGCCTTGCGTATCAATTTCTCATCAGGGATACCCACATCGATCCACAACTCGATCGAGCCGGTCAAATCGCGTCGCCACAGATCCGCCTCTTCATCGTCGGTCATGCCCTGGGCAAACTCCAGGTACTCATGTGCATGCAAGGCAAAGGCCAGCAAACGCACCATCATCCGCTCATCGGTCTCGGAAGGATGCTGCGCCAATGTAAGCGAATGGTCCTGGTAATAATGCCGCTCCATATCCGCGATTTGTAGATTGGCTTTGAAGATGGTTGCTTTAAGTGCCATGAAATTTCCCCGCATCGCCACCTTTAAAATGGCAATGAGCTAAGCGCCTCGTTAGTCAGAGCAGGGATTCTACTAGAGTCCTGGATGGACGCATGCAAATACTGCACGCATAAGATGCAAGTCTGGATACGCAGCACTTTTGAATGAAGCCAGGGTCAGGTTCTATTGATCGAAATTGCTTCGAGGTTTTTTGAGATTATCCATCCCGGCTACCACTGGATTCCAACCAGGTAATTGCGTCAAGGGCGTCTGGTATTTCTGGCCTGAAGCTTGATCAGCATTCAATCCGCGTCAGATACCTGACTAAAGATCTTAACCTGATTACGGCCGCTGAGTTTGGCAAAATAAAGTGCCTTATCAGCTTCAAGCATCAATGAGTCGGTGATAGAAGAGCCCCAGAAATCCAATGAATCAGCCGTAGAGGCGCTCCAATAGTCGGTGATGCCAAAACTGCAGGTCAATTTGATACGCTGTTTTTTATGCTTGAGATTTAATTGCTCTATATTCATGCGAATTCTATCCACCAGATGAAAGGCATGGGCTTCATCACAATCTGACAGAATCAGGACGAACTCCTCTCCGCCGATTCTGAAAAGCTGGTCCGACTCACGAATTTCCGACTGTATTGTCTGGGTAATCATGATCAGCGCTTCATCGCCTTTGGCGTGACCGAACTGATCGTTCACTTTTTTAAAGTGATCCACGTCTATCATGACAAGGCTCAGCATTTGATTATTGTCTTTGAGATGCACAAGCCGTTTCGGCATATATTCGTAAAATGCCCGGCGGTTATATACTTTGGTGAGCGGGTCTAGCCTTGCTACCTTTTCCGCTTCCTGGCATGTTGTTTCCAACTTTTGATGAGATAGTTTGCTCTCCGTGATGTCGACCGCAATCTCCAGCCTGACATAGCGGCCATCGACCCACTTCACGGCCTGATCCCGGCATTGATACCAGCGTTGGGTAACCGTATTCTGAAACTCCCAGACATGCACACCAGTCGGATTGCCCTCATGGTCGAGAAGTCTGGGGTTGTTGCAAAAATCACAAGGCTGTTCTTGCCCTGATTGAAGGTATTGATAGCACTTCCTGCCCAAGGGAAGCCCCCAGGTTTTTTCCCCGTAATCGTTTACAAAAATCAGTTCATGCGTGTTCATGTCAGATACGTAAACAAGAGCATCCAGGCTATTCAGGATGGTGGTAACGCAATCAAATTCGAATTGCAAAGATTGCTTATTCGAATCGGCATCCTGAATCAACAATTTGGAGGCTCGTTCTTTCACACCCCAGCCTTATTCAGTTTGGAAAACTCCTCAAAACTGATCTCTTTGACTTCAATAGAGTGGACGCTGCTGGCAAAACCATGCGGTGGCATATGCTTAAAAATATCATTCGCATCAGGCTGGCTTTCAACAGGGTCAATCGAAACATGTTGCGTGGAACTTAAGCCAAATAATGATTTGAGTAATTTGATAATGCGCACAATAAAACATCCCTGAATAAATAAAAAATACGCCCTGCTTTCTTAGCATTGCAAATGGAATGAATTATATGAGGGTTTAAGATAAGCAATTGTTAACTAATGTTAATTTTAGTGTTAATCGCAGGAAACCTTCTAGATTTCAGTAAACTTTAACTTTATGCTTCGCGCTTTCAGGAGTGATGAGATTTGCGTTAGTAGCGAGCGCAACATCATGACTTTTTCAATAAAGTCTTCGGGTGGTTTTTAATCTGAATAATAAAAAATTAAAGAAATATACAGGGTAGTTTCAAAGGACCGATTAGTGAATCTAAGTAATAGACATCTCGTGTTGCTGGCAAAGATTGCTATAAAAGCCAAAAGGCATATTGGATTGATCAAGGTCAGGGATATGTTTACGAATCCACGTTATGCAAGCAATGTATTAATCAGAGCAAGACTGTCCGACAATCAGGAACTCGCTGATCTGACAAAAGAAATGAGCCGCGCATTCAATGTTATTGAGGTAGATGCCATGGGAAGGTACATCAATACATTGAAAGAAAGGAATACTAACAATGGCCTGGTTGAAGACAGCAAATATTTTTTGATTAAATTTGCCCATTATCTTTATGGGCTCCATGTTGACGGGGCATCTTATCGCCAGGCCGTGGAAACATTACTATCAAATGTTGAAACCGGTGAGAGGGAGTTTTGCATCAATCTGGCCAGGGAATTCTATCCATTCTGGGTAAATGAAAGCAGGTTGGCTGCTGAAACTGATAACGCACTGAATAAGCCTGACAATGCATCCATGGATGTTAGCTCGCCAGATATATCTGATATATGGAGTAACATCGAACAAGAGTTTTTATCCAATACTGAGATTCAACAGTTAAATGAATACGCCGAATCTTTGAAACAGATAGGCGTTTTGAAAATGCACATAAGAACCCGGCAGAAGATCGCCAGAATAATTATTAAAGAGCTCAGGAATTACAGTCTTGCCGAAGAAAACTACCGTAAAGCAATAAACAATGTCCAGCGTCTATTCAGAAGAGAAGATTTAACCGAGTTCTTTTTAATTGTGTCACGCGAGTTTCATTATTTCTGGGCTAAAAACACCTTCGGGCAAGGTGAAAAAGCCGTCTAATTGATAGTCCAAATGGGTCAGACCAGCTTTGAATGGCGCAGAACGGTTTGCATCCTCATATTGAATACTGCGGTTGAACATTACCTTGTTGTAACTGAAAATAAGCAATCCCACTCATCAACAATTGCCCATCCCGTTCAAGCTGACTATCATTCTTGTTCAGCTATACCCTCTACAAGTAACAACCCGACAATACAAAAAAGGAAATAGACATGCGTCTTTTATTAGCGATCTTCTTACCATGGCTACAGTTCTTCACGATCGGTCGCCCAATTGCCGGCATCGTTTGCCTGATTCTTCAGCTCACGCTGATTGGCTGGATTCCTGCGGCGATATGGTCTGTCTATGCGCTTAGCCAGTACAAGACGGATAAGAAGATTGAAGCGGCTTTGGGAAAACGCAGCTGATTACGAAATGAATCGGCCGTCCGGTTCTGTCGACGGCCATTCATACGCACTGCCGTTCACCGGCTCGTCCCACGAGTTCGATGCAGTTAATCAATCAATTTGATTAACCAGAAAATTACATACCCTCATCAATATCATCACAGTTACAGCCGATCCGCACTTATAGCCGATCGATCAACTGTTTCCAAAGCAACACCAACGCATAGGTCATCTGCTTAGCCTGAGACACCTATAATAGCTGGCTAACATCAAGGCATTGATTATTAGTTAATAATTTATTGGCATGTTAAATGCTGATTATCAAGGTTCTAAATCTTCTGCTTATCTGTTAATCAGCATCATCGAGTCATTAATCCATGAAAAATCTTTGGCGTACTATCCAGTTCATTCCCGAATACCGTGGCAGGGTCATTGGCGTCATTGCCGTCGGCACCGTGCTCGCTTTCATCAATACCGCTACGCCCTATATATACAAAGGGATTGTCGATGTCATTTCCCAGCTCATCAGCGGCAAAGTCACGCAAGAAGCAGCGACCTGGAGCGTAACGATTCTGCTTGGCCTGTTTTTCACTTTAAGGCTGGGGGTTGTCATTTTCAGTGCTTTGCAGAACAAGCAGGCCGATGATCTATGGCTGGATACCGTCAGTACTTTTCGGCAACGTGTTTTCGACAATATGACGAAAAAATCCATCGACTATTTCGAGAAAACCCGTGTAGGCGAAATCATGGATCGATTCGGCACAATCACCTCCATCACCATGTGGCTTTCTTCACTCACCGAAGGCACGCTGGCCGGTTTCCTGACGATGATCTTCATCACGGCAGTATTGCTGATTAAAGCACCAATGGTCGGAGCCATCATGGCAGTCGTATTGCTCATCAACTTCTGGGTATCGTACCGGACCGTTGGCTGGACTCGTCCCTATCGACGTGGCTGGCAGGCACTGGCAGGCCGCATGACCGGCCTGCTTGCAGAAATGGTGGGTAATATTGCTACGGTTCGCAGCTTTGGTGGCGAGCCTGCGGTCAAGCAGCGCTATGACACCACGCAAGCGGAATGGAAAATCGTTCGGGACAACCTCCATAAAACCCAGTGGCGCTCTGAGCAGGGTCTCAATGTCGTCAATACTCTCGGTGTATTTATCGCTGTCGTCATCACGACTCGCGGTGCCCTGCACGGGCAATTCACCACAGGGGATATTCTGCTCGTACTCACCATGACGCAAAGCCTCATCAGTACCATCTCCCCGATCTCCCGTCAGATCAACCAGGCCAGCGAAATTGAAAGCAGCGCCGAACGCCTGGTCGAACTGCTGGACGTAGAATCGGAACACGCAGACCAGGAAAATGCTGTGATCCTCGATCAACTGGAAACCATTACCTTTGAAAATGTCAGTTTTAAATACCCGGGCAAGGATTCGAATGCATTAAGTAACATCTCGTTTGACCTGGTCGCAGGCAAGTCATTGGCGCTGGTAGGCACCAGCGGCAGCGGAAAAACCACGATCGTGAAATTGCTGATGCGTTTTTATGACCCGACCGAGGGCAGGATACTGATCAATGGGCGCGATCTGCGTGAATACCAGCAACGCAGCGTACGTGCGGTGATGGGCGTAGTATTGCAGGATGTCGCACTGTTCAACGACAGCATCAGCGAGAACATCGCATTCGCCAGGCCGGGCGCAACCAACCAGGACGTGCGTTTAGCTGCCTCGGCCGCCCATGCCGATGAATTTATCCAGAAAATGGATGCCCAATACGAGACATTGGTCGGCGAGCGCGGCATCAAGCTCTCCGGCGGTGAAAAACAGCGCGTCGCGATCGCCAGGGCCATACTGAAGAACCCGCAATTGATTATCCTGGACGAGGCAACCAGCGCACTGGATTCCGAGTCTGAACATCTGGTGCAGCAAGGATTGGAAAAACTGGTTTCAGGCCGGACTTCCGTCATCATCGCCCATCGATTGAGTACCGTGATGAACGCCGACCTGATCCTGGTATTGCAGAACGGCAGATTGCTTGAAAGCGGCCGCCATGAAGAACTCACGGAGAAGGCTTCCGGCGGCCTCTATGCACGCCTGTTCGCATTGCAGACCAGAGGCAAGGACCATGTAATCGCTTTAGCTGTTTAGCAAAAACCTGAACCCGTTATTTCATGGAAGGAGCTCATTGTGCCCCGTAAAACCGCTACAGATTTCGCCCCGCAAGTCATGCGACTTTTTGATCAGTATGTGCATGGCGTCATCACCCGACGCAAATTCCTGAAAGATGTCGGCGTCTACACGGCAGGAAGCCTGACCGCGCTCGGTATCCTGGAAGCATTGAGCCCGCGTTTTGCCGAGGCTCAGCAGATCCGCGATGATGATGCGCAAATCAGGACCAGCCGTGTAGCGTTCGATTCGCCCAATGGCAGTGGCAAAGTACAGGGTTACCTGGTTTACCCTGCAACCATCAAAGACAAATTGCCTGCCGTACTGGTCGTGCATGAGAACCGCGGCCTCAACCCGCACATCGAAGACATTACGCGACGCGTGGCGCTTGAGAACTATATTGCATTTGCGCCGGATGCGCTCACGCCGCTGGGCGGATATCCCGGCGATGAAGATAAGGCTAGGGAGCTTTTCGCAAAACTTGACCAGACGAAAACCCGCGAGGATTTCGTTGCCGCAGTCGATTATCTGAAAACCCTGCCCGACGCCACCGGTACAGTCGGAGTCGTCGGTTTTTGCTACGGCGGTGCGATTGCGAATTTCCTGGCGACGCGCCTGCCCGACCTTGCAGCGGCAGTACCGTTTTATGGAGGTCATCCCAAACCCGAGGATGTCGCCTCGATCAAGGCACCGCTGCAATTACATTTTGCTGAACTGGATGAACGCATCAATGCCGGCTGGCCCGCTTATGAATCGGCACTGAAAAGCGCCGGCATCCAGTATGAAGCGTTCATCTACCCTGCCGTTGAGCATGGGTTCAATAATGACACCACGCCGCGCTATGATGAGAAAGCGGCAAAACTGGCCTGGGGAAGGACGATCGGCTTTCTTGAACAGCACCTTCGCCCTGCCGGCAAGCGTTCAGCTTCATGAGCCTAGCAAGCAGAATCAAGGCTAGCGCCCAGTTATCGGGCAGATTCGTCCTGCGCTCCGGCAAGTTCAGCGAAACCTATTTCGACAAATACCAGTTTGAGGCAGAACCTGTATTGCTGCGCGACATTGCACGACAGCTCGTGCACCTAATCCCGGAAGGTACTGAGGCATTGGCCGGACTGGAACTGGGCGGCATCCCCATCGTATCGGTATTGAGCCAGTTGACAGGCCTGCCTGCTGCATTCATTCGCAAGGAAGCAAAATCTTATGGCACTTGCCGCTACGCAGAAGGCACCGAATTGCACGGCAAGCGCTTTGTACTGATCGAAGATGTCGTTTCCAGTGGCGGCGCAATCATTGATGCCTTAAATAAATTAAGGACCGACGGCCTCGAACCGATCGCAGCGATTTGTGTGATAGACCGGCAAACCGGCGGTAAAGAGACGCTTGCAGCGGCAGGCTTGGCATTACACGGCCTGCTGACATTTGAGGATATCGTAAACTCTGAAGTTATTAACCTATAAGCACAGCCAGACTCAAACACTCAACAGATTATGAAGTGATTAGCTCAATCATTTGCTGAGATTTTGTAAATCAGTCTCTTTCTAAATTTTGCAAATAGCCACATTGTCTATATAGCGTAACCTCGATGTTTATTAAAACCAGCACCCTTATTATCAGACCTTTTGCAGAAAAGGACATAGAGGCATTTGTTGAGGCCACTCTGGAATCGCTATTGACAGTTGGAATATGGATGCCATGGTGCACTGCTACATACTCTGCTGAAGATGCCCAGTCCTGGTTCGATTCATGTACATTCAACTTGCAAATAAACGAGGCTTACGATGTGGGGATTTTCTCTGTTGACGACGACTTGCTGTTAGGTGGTATATCTATTAACCAAATCAACTGGGACCATAATATTGGAAATATTGGGTACTGGGTACGCCAATCTCAGCAGAAAAAAGGCATTGCTTCTAAAGCTGTATTGGCTATTGCGCAGTTTGGATTTACAGAACTTAAGCTAAAGCGTTTAGAGATAATTGCGGCAGTTAACAATATTGCAAGTCGACAAGTAGCAGAGAAAGCAGGAGCAACTTTTGAATGTATTGCGCGGAATCGTCTAGAGTTATTCGGTAAGCCTTGCGATTCCGCTGTTTACTCTCTAATCCCTGACGACATAAGTTATGTACTCGAACCACAGTAGCCAACGCAATCGAAAGCGTATATGCAAATCGAAGCCATTAGCCATATTACCTTTATCGTTCGAGATGTTGAACGTATGGCTCAATTTCTATGTGAAGGTCTCGGCGCAAAAGAAGTCTATGACAGTAAAGATAAAAACTTTTCTTTATCCCGAGAAAAGTTTTTTATTTTAGGTAATATCTGGTTAGCAGTAATGGAAGGCAACCCTCCCGCAGAGCGTACTTACCGGCATCTGGCATTTAAAGTTACGCCTGAAGCTTTATCGTATTTTGAGAAACGCTTACGCTCAATAGGCGCTGAAATTAAAACAGCAAGGCCTCGTGTTGCGGGAGAAGGAGATTCGCTGTATTTCTATGATTTTGACAATCATCTATTCGAGCTCCATACAGGCACTTTGGAGCAAAGACTTCAGGCATATCAAAATAACAGGTGATCAAACGTTTGTACTAATCCAGCAGCATGAGCGGGTCATGATTGAATAATGGGTTAAAGCGCACATAACCGCCGTTCTGAATCAAAGTAGTAGATATTCTCATGCTTGAAACCCCATGCACCATTGACTTGCCGGATATGGGGCTCAAAAGTGAAGAATGGTACAGAGCAAAGCGACATAGTGTTGCCGGGTTCAATGTAACACCTATCCTCACGCCTAGAAACAATGCTATGCCCGAGATTCCCAAGAAAGTCCAAATTCTCAAAACCAAGGCGTTCGATTTCGGCGTTTCCAAAAATGAACAACTCTTCAAACGTTGTGGATGGCGTAACGAACGCTTGCATCGCAAGATGTAATTGGGCCTCTACTTCGACCCCATGAGCGAGTTCGGGGGATTGAGGTGCAAAACTATAACGCCCATTTTCAATAGGGAAACTTCTCGCGCAGTCACCCCAAACACCATGACGAAGCGGACTCAAATCGACAGTGATGAGGTTAAATGACCCAGTCGGCTCGTCTGACGGGATATAGCTCCTGCCAGATATAGACAAACAACTTCGTGACCCAAGAAGAACAAAAGCAGGACAGTTGTAGTACCAAGTATCAGTGATTCCCCGATCAGCAAGAAGCGAGACCGCTCGCTCAGCAATGGTGCGTTCAGTGTCAGCGGAGCTGAGCGAAGCCCCTAGATCGGATAACACAGCCTTGGCAATTACCTGTATTTCGGAATGCGCGGTCAGATTATCCATGAGATATGCACGCTAGCAACTTTTAATCGCTATGTGTTTTAACTCAAAGCAGTCATAAAGGGCCAAATTTGCCTAAGGGGTTCAGCCAAAGTAAATCCGGCCCTTTACGTATTTTAGTAAAGCCTGAGTTATCCAACAGCACGCAAAGCAGGCGCGCTGTCATGGCCACGTACAAGCGGCAACACTTCCTCACCCACCCTATAAGCCTCTTCAAGATGCGGGGTGCTGGCCAGGATGAAAGAGTCGGCGCCAAGCCTGACCAGGTCATCCAGCCTTTCCGCGACCTGTTCATAACTGCCGACGATACCCTGCGTCTGCCCGCCCCTTAACAAACTAAGCCCCGACCAGATATTGGGATGGATGATAAAGTCGCGGTAGTCATTCAGTTCCTTGGGTGCATTGCTGCGTTGGCGCCTTGCGCCGACTGAATCACCGGATGATTGCTCGGCAATGCGCTTATAGCGTTCCCTGGCCGCATCATCGAGATTCTCGAAACCGCGCTGCACTTCGCGCCAGGCTTCCTCTTCTGTACGACGTGCGATGATGTCCACCCGCACGGCGCATTTGATCTTGCGGCCAAGCTTATCCGTGCGTTCTTTGACCCGGTCGAACTTTTCACGCAACTGGTCGAAAGGCTCCAGCCAGGAAAGGTAATATTCAGCGTGCTTGGAGGCCGAAGCGAGCGCTGCGTCGGAAGACCCCGAAAAATAGATTTCAGGGAATTCCTGGCCCAGCAACTGCGTCGGCAAACCGCCGTCTTCCACATGATAGAACTTGCCATGGTGCGAGAACGGCCCGCCTTGCCATAAGCCGCGAAGCACATCCAGAAACTCCGTGGTCCTTGCATAACGGTCATCATGCGGTGCGACATCGCCCCACCAAAGCTGGGATGGCCCACCGCCACCGGTAATCACATTGTAGAGGGCACGGCCGCCGGTTGCACGCTGAAGGCTGGCTGTCATGCGTGCCGCCGTCACCGGGTTCAGGAACCCGGGCTGGAAAGCGATCATGAAGCGAAAAGTCTTGGTTTCACGCGCCAGGAAAGACGATATCGCCCACGGTTCATCGGTCATCGGGAAAGATGGAATCAATCCGCCCTGAAAGCCTGAGATTTCCGCCGCACGGGCAACCTCGGCGATGTAATCCAGGCTGGTAAAGCCGTCATCATCACCGCCACTTAATCCTTTATGGACGATATGGTCGCCTTCCTGCTGCGACCAATCGCCACGATGATGCAATTTGTTGCGTAATGAACTGGGTTCGCCATGAGTGGGAATACGCCAGAAGACATCAATAGCCATCTTAAACTCCTAATCTTTATGCTGCGCGCTGATCGGCGCTGGAAATAATGGAACGCAGGCCGGGCAATATGTTTTCACCTACCCGATACGCTTCTTCAAGACTGGGCACCGCACCCAGAATGAAGTGGCTGACACCTGCCTCGGCGTATTCCGCCAAGGCTGCAATGATCTGCTCGTAGCTTCCGACGAGTGTTGCGGCTGCGCCGGTATGTGCCGTGGACAGGCTCTTCCACAGGTGCGCGATGGCGATGGAATCCTTGCTGCCGCCAGACTGCTCAAGTTGCCGGTAGGCATCGAACCGGGCTTCGCCTTCTGTTTCACGTGCCAGCACGTCGATACGCAGGCCGATGCGCAAAGCTCGGCCCTGCTCCGCCGCAAACCCGTTCAATCTGGCGATCTCCGTTTTGATGTCAGTGACAGACTGAGCATCGAGCACATGGACATCGGCCAGTTTTGCCGATAACTGATAAGCCGCTTCCGTGTTGCCACTTAAATAGACAGGTGGTACTTTCTGGTTGGAAAGCGGCCCTTTGAAGCCGCCTTCCAGCACTTCGAAAAAGCGGCCCTTGAAGCTGTATGAGGATTTGGTCAGCACGTTCTGCGCTACAGTCAGGAACTCTTCGATACGCGGGTAGATGTCTTTTTCATCGGCAAAGTCGCCTGCCTGATGACGTTGCTTGTCATTGCCGCCGGTGCCGATCTGCCAGGCGAAACGCCCGCCACTGAACCGCTGGTAGCTTGCCGCATTCTTGGCGGCATATACGGCAGAACCGCGCGACGCATCGAATTCAGTCAACACGGTCAGCCGTTTTGTACTCCGGCTGACATAGCCTGCCACGATCCAGGACTCGTCGCCTTCAGGGTCGTTGCGTACCTGGATACCGTCGAAGCGGGCGATTTCCACACCCTTGGCAATCTGGTGCAGATGGTCAAAATAATTGTAAGCATTACCGATCGGGTCGCTTACACCGGAGTTGAAATAAGGTGCATTGGCATCCTGCCTCTCACCGCGTGCGCGCTTTTTTGCATCGGCATAACGGCCATCACCACTGGTGGGTAACTGCCAGAAAAATTCAATTGTCATTCTATCTACTCCTGCGTCGCTCTAAACGGGCATATCGCTGCCCGACCTGTTCCATGAGGTTCGCAGAAACCATGCCAAAATTATGGAATAAGACATAGGATGGTCGATTCTGTTTTTATCCTGTTGAATTTACATGGTTTTAATTCAACATCCTTCACCGGAACAGATAATGCAATTGATGAATTCAGGGAGTTTTCTTAACCTTTACTGTTGCTGTGACAACAGTGCTGTTTCGTCAGCAACTCATTCAGCAGACGCTGAGTCAGCCGAACAGGGAATACGGGGCTCAAGTAATTTCAGGCAATGAAAGCCGCTTTACCCGATTTGCAGGCCAGCAGGTGTTTTTTTGCATTTCTCGATAACTGGGACGCCAATTCTTGCGGCTGGCTGAAAATATGCTGCGGGTTTTCTGCCGTCAGTTCGGTTCTCGACCCATAACCCCAGAGGACGGCTGCTGATCTCAAGCCGTTACGATGTGCTGCCACCAGATCCACGGCCCTGTCGCCGACCATGATCGAAGCATCATCCACCAGATTCTGTTCACGCAGTCTCTCAATCTGCTGCCATTTACTGATGCCGATATCCCCGCCGTCGATGAACTCGAAGTAAGCGCCCAAACCGAACATATCGATGATCTTGCCGGCAAAGTCCTTGCGTTTTGAAGTACAGACGGCCATCGACAAGCCGGCATCCTGCAAATGCCTGAGCGCTGATTGAATCCCCGGGTAGATGACGTTTTTCGAGAATCCGGTATCCGCATAATATTCACGGTACTTTTCAACCAGAGCGCGGATATGCGCCTTATCCGTCTTCCCGGTCAGGGCAATGAATGTCAGATCCAGCGGCGGCCCGACAAACGCCGCCAATTCCGAGCGCTGCCTTGTCGGGTAGCCGAAATGCTTCAGGGCATGATTGATGGACTCACTGAGCCCATCCAGCGGATCGCTGATCGTGCCGTCCAGATCGAACAGGATAAAAGGCGGTTTCAATTAACAGCGGCTCTCATAGGCTATTCACTGAAGGTGAAGTGTCCTTCAGCGACCAGTTGTTGAAGCGGCCTGCGCGGTGTCGGCTTTTCCCTTTCCTGGAGATCGCTATCCAATGTCGCAAGCTCTGCCTGCTTGCCGATCGCGATGAGTATTTCCACGTGATAATCATCCGGAATGCCTAGAACCACCCTGGCTTTTTCACGATCGAAACCGCCTATCGCATGGGTGATCAGGCCTTTATGTACAGCCTGCAATGCCAGGCTCAGCCAGGCTGCACCAGCATCCAGCGAGTGGTTGCGCAATGGGGAAGGCTCGGTCTCTCCCTTGCGGACATGGGTTTTTTTCGAGACCAGCGCTACCAGTGCACCAGCCTTGGCGGCCCAGCGCTGGTTATTCTCATTGGCCAGTTTCAGCAACTTGTCCCAGTGTTCCGTTGCGTTCCTGGCATAGATAAAGCGCCAGGGTTGTGAGTTATTGGCGGAAGGTGCCCAGCGTGCCGCTTCGAATAACTGGAACAAGGTGGCATCGTCGATCGGTTCGCCGGTAAAGGCCCTCGGCGACCATCGATCGATAAAGATGTTATCGATTTCATACTCTGATATGCGGTGTTGTTCAGCCATGCTTGCTCTCCAATTTCATTAAGTTAAATACCGATGGATACTTTATTCGACGCTTACCGTCCTGCTGTCCGGCATACCTGACCAACCGCCGCCAAGCGCTTTAACCAGCTCGATACTGGCAGTCAGCCGTCTGGCTTCCACTTCAAGCGCACTGCGCTCGTTGGAGAGCGCCGTCGTCTGCACCGTCACCACACTGAGGTAATCAACGGTGCCGGCCTTGTAACGATTGAGTGTCTGCTGCACCGATTCGCGGGCAAAACGCACAGCCTCCTGCTGCTGGCCGGATTGCTCTTCCAGCAGACCCAGTGCGGCCAGGTTGTCTTCGACTTCCTGAAAAGCATTCAGGACAGTCTGGCGATAGATCGCGACATTGGCGTCATAGTCAGCGATGGCGGCATCGGTCTGTGCACGCCTGAGGCCGCCATCGAAGATACTGGCGGCGATCAATGGGCCTATCGACCAGATACGGCTTGGCGTACTGACCAGATCGGACAATGCAGAGCTCTGATAACCGCCGGATGCGCCTATCGACAGGCTGGGGAAGAACGCAGCCTGCGCAACGCCGATACTGGCATTGGCTGCAGCCACCCGACGCTCGGCCGCAGCCACGTCCGGCCTTCTTTCCAGCAATTCCGACGGCAGGCTTGGCGGTGTGCCGGGCAGGCTGATATTCAGGAACCTGTCGCCATCGGCCTCGACGTAAGGAGAAGCGGGAATCGACAGTTCAGCGGGCGTTTTGCCGAGCAGGGTCGCAATGGCATGCTCCAGTTGGGCGCGTTTAAGGCGATTATCGGTGGCAAGCGATTGGGTGGATTTAAACTGCGTTTCGGATTGCGTGACATCCGCACGGCTCGCCACACCCACCGCATAACGGTTCCTGGTGAGCTGCAATGAACGCTCGAATGCGGCAGAAGTGTCGTCCAGCAGTTTTTGCAGCGTATCGAGGATACGCAGCTGGAAATAATGCTGCGCCGTTGCAGCGGCTACCGATAGCTTGGCAACTTCCAGGTCGGCGGCTGTTGCCTGGCTACCGGCATCGCCGGATTCGACCTGTCTGCGGATGCGACCCCACAGATCGACTTCCCATGAAGCGGCCAGCGAGAGATTATGCGTATCGATGATCCTGCCGGCACCCGGCGAACTGGAGACGGTACCGCTTCGCTTGGCGCGCGTGGACGAGGCGTTGGCCCCCAGAACAGGAAACAGCGCTGCCCGCGATGATTGCGCCAGAGCCTGCGCCTGGCGGTATCTTGCTTCAGCCAGCTGTATATCCTGGTTGGCGACCAGCGCATCGTGGATCAGGCTATTCAGCTGGCTGTCACCGTAGGCCTCCCACCAGTTTTCCCGTGGCTGGTCGTCCCTCGGTTCAGAGACCTTCCATCCCGCATAAATCTGCGCCTCCTTGTAGGCTGACGGGATATTGACCTCCGGCTTTTTGTAATCCGGGCCAAGGGCGCAACCTGCGAGCGCACCGATTAGGAGTAAAGGACTTATGTGAAGGATTAGCTGTGTTTTCATATCGCCTGTTTTCATGCCTGAGCTGGTAATGCCGGTTTGAATCCGTGCTGCCAGCGTCGAATCGTCCACTGGCGCAAGCGATCGAGATACAGATAGATCACCGGCGTGGTGTATAGCGTCAATACCTGGCTGAACAGCAGGCCGCCCACAATGGAGATGCCGAGCGGTTTCCTCAATTCGGAACCATCGCCGATACCCAGGGCCAGCGGCAAGGCGCCGAACATCGCGGCCAGTGTCGTCATGACGATGGGGCGGAAACGCAGCAGGCACGCATAGCGTATGGCCTGCCCTGGTGACAGCTTCTGCTCGCGCTCCGCCTGCAAGGCGCAATCGATCATGATGATGGCGTTCTTCATCACGAGGCCGATGAGCAGGATGACGCCGATCAGCGCAATGATCGAGAACTCGCTATCGAACGCCATCAGCGCGAGCAATGCGCCGACACCGGCAGAAGGCAAGGTGGAAAGTATGGTCAGTGGATGTATCGTGCTTTCGTACAGGATACCGAGCACGATATAGACCGAGATCAATGCGGTGAGGATCAGCCAGGGCTGACTGGCCAGCGACTCCTGGAACATCTTGGCGGCACCGGAGAATTTCCCCTGGATATTTTCCGGCGGGTTGATGCTGGCAAATGCCTCTTCGATCACCTTGACGCCCTGCTCCAGCGAAACACCCTCGGCAAGATTGAAGGAGATCGTCGCCGCGACGAACTGATCCTGGTGATTGACGGCCAACGGCGCGCTTCTGGTCTGCCAGTCGCTGACCGCAGATAGCGGAATCTTGCCAGTCGGCGTGTTGATGAATATCTGCTCCAATGCTTCCGGGCCTGAAGTGAATTGAGGCTGCAGCGTCAGTACCACATTGTATTGATTGAGCGGTTCGTAGATGGTCGAAATGAGTCTTTGGCTGAATGCATTATTCAGCGCCGATTCTATCTGGCTCGATGTCACGCCATAGCGGGCGGCGGCATCGCGGTCTATCGTCAGTTGCACTTGTAAACCTTGCGTCTGGAAATCGCTGTTCACATCGGTCAATTCAGGCAACCGGCTCATGACTCCGCGCAAACGCGGCGCAATATCGCGCAATTCCGCCAGCGTGCTGGCGAGCAAGGTGAACTGATATTGCGCGCTGCCTGCGCGTGCGCCGATCGACAGTTCCTGCTGGGCCGTCAGCATGAGCGTAGCGCCCGGCACCTGCATGAGTCTGGGGCGCAATTTAGCCACGATCTCCGCTGCGGAAAACTCACGGTCAGCCCTCGGCACCAGGCTGCCGAACATCGTGCCGGTATTGGTCTGGCCGCCGCCTGCACCTCCGGTGTATTCGTAATAAGTGTGGAAATTAGGATCTTCGCTGACGATCAGCATCAGCTTGTCGATACGCTCGCGCATGGCCTTGAACGAAAGGCTCTGGTCTCCCTGAAAGAAACCCTGCACGCGCCCCGTATCCTGCTGCGGGAAGAACCCTTTGGGTATCACCACATAGAGATAGGCATTCAGCGCGATCACCGCAGCGAGCAAGGCAAGCGTCAGCCTGGAGTGGCGTAATGCGAAATCCAGCGTCACCCGGTAGATACTGATGAGCTGGTTGATTGCATATTCCAGCCAGCGCCCGACGAATCCGCCTTGCGCATCGTTTTGCGTTTTGCGCAGGAACTGGGCGCATAGCATCGGCGTTGCCGTCAGCGAAACCACCATGGAGATCAGCACCGCAACCGAGAGCGTCACGGCGAACTCGCGGAATAGCCGCCCCAGAATGCCATCCATGAACAACAACGGGATGAATACGGCGACCAGCGACAAGCTCATGGTAATCACGGTGAAGCCGACTTCCTGCACGCCTTTCAGGGCAGCTTTGAATGGCTCCATGCCTTGCTCCAGATGGTGCGTGACATTCTCCACCACCACAATCGCATCATCCACCACGAAGCCGGCCGAGATAATCAGGGCCATCAACGACAGGTTGTTCAGGCTGAATCCGCAAAGGTAGATGACACCCAATGTTCCCAGCAAGGACACTGGAATCGCAATGATGGGAATCAGCGTCGCACGGCCGCTGCGCAGAAAAACATAGGTGACCAGTACTACCAGCGCGACAGAGATCAGGAGTTTCTTCTGGATCTCATTGAGCGATTTGCGGATCGTCGTGCTGCGGTCGATCACGACATTGAGCTCGACGGCACTGGGCAACAGGTTTTTCAACGCAGGCAGCATGCCAAGAATCTGGTCGACGGTCGCAATGACATTGGCACCAGGCTGATTGAAGGTCACCACCATCACCGAGGGTATGCCATTCGCCGAGCCGGCGTTACGCAACTCCTGCAACGAATCCTTCACGGTAGCGATCTGCGAAAGGCGAACGGGAGCACCATTGCGCCATGCCACGATCAAGTCCCGATACTCGCTGGCCTGCTTCGCTTCGCCATTGACCTCGATCTGCCAGCGATTGCGCTCATCCTGCAAGCTGCCTTTGGGCCTGTTGCGATTGGAGGCGGATACGGCGGCACGCACCTGCTCCAGGTTTATGCCATATTGGTTGAGTGCCGTGGGATTGATCTCGATGCGGACTGCGCGCAAGGCGCTGCCGTTGATGACCACCTGCCCGACACCGTTGACCTGGGAAATCTTCTGCGAAAGGATGGAAAACGCCAGATCGTAAAGTTGTTCCTGCGTATGCGTCGGCGAGGTAAGCGACATGGCAAGTATGGGCGCTGCACCGGCGTTAAAGCGTCGATAACCGGGTTGTGAAGGCAAGTCATCGGGCAGCATCGCACTGGCTGCGTTGATCGCCGCTTGCACATCGCGCACGGCACCATCGCTATCCCGGTCCAGGTCGAACTGCAGGCTGATGCGGGTGGTGCCCTGCGTACTGGTCGAGGTCATCTCATTGATACCGGCGATACGCCCGAATACGCGCTCAAGCGGGGTTGCCACAGTGGCGGCCATGGTTTCCGGGCTGGCGCCGGGCAAGTTGGCAGAGACATTGACCGTGGGGTAATCCACCTGCGGCAATGGCGCGCGCGGCAGGTGCTGAAAAGCGAGGATGCCGGGCAATGCGATCGCTATCGTCAGCAATGAGGTGGCGACTGGCCGATGGATGAATATGCCGAGCCAGTTCATGCGGCGCCCTTTGCATCAAGCAGGTCCGATGAGGGCTGCTGGCGCCACCCTGCAATCACTTTTCCCAGCCGGTCAAACGCCAGGTAGATTACCGGCGTAGTGAACAGGGTCAGCACCTGGCTCAGCAAAAGCCCGCCTATCATCACAATACCGAGCGGCTGCCTTAATTCGGAACCGGAGCCGGAGCCTATCACCAGAGGCACCGCACTCAGCAATGCCGCTACGGTCGTCATCAATATGGGGCGGAAACGCAGCAGGCAAGCCTGGTAAATGGCTTCTTGCGGCGATTTCTTTTGAACGCGTTCGGCTTCAAGTGCAAAATCGATCATCATGATCGCGTTCTTCTGCACAATGCCGATCAGCAGCACGATGCCGATGATGACAATCACGTTGAGCTCGCCGCCGGTAAGCAGCAAAGCCAGTAATGCGCCGACACCTGCTGACGGCAATGTGGAAAGTATGGTCAGGGGATGCAGGTAACTTTCATAGAGTACGCCCAGTACGATATACATCGTCAGCAGCGCGGCGATGATCAGGAACAACTCGTTCTTCAGCGCAGCGCCGAATGCGCTTGCCGCTCCCTGGAATCCGGTATGCAATTCAGGCGGGATATCGAGTGCCGCCACTGCGCCATTGATGGCGGTGACCGCATCTCCGAGCGAATAGCCCTGCGCCAGATTGAAATACACGGTGGCGGCAGGGAATTGATTTTCACGTTCGATAATCAGGCTATCCGGCGCTTCGACGATATGCGCGATGGTCGTCAACGGAATCTGGCGGCCATCTGCTGCGGACACATAAATAGTGTTAAGTGCGTTCAGCCCCTGCTGGAAATCAGGCTGGGTATCCAGCACTACCCGGTACTGATTGGTCTGGGTAAAGATAGTAGACACATGACGCTGGCCGAAGGCACTGTAAAGCGCTTCATCCACTGCGGCAATCGTGATGCCCAGCCTGCCTGCGTTATCCCGGTCGACCTCGACATAGGCTTTCAAGCCATCCCGCTTCTGGCTGGTAGATACTTCTTTTATCTGCGGCAGTTCTCCGAAAGCCCGGGCGATTTTCGGCACCCAGGTCTGCAGCACATCGTCATCAAGACTTTCTGCGATGAACTGATATTGTGTCGGGCTGGTACGCGTCTCTATCGTGATGTCCTGCACCGGCTGGAATAATGGACGTATGCCGGAAATATCCGTCGCCGCATCCTCAAGACGTGCGATCACCTGCTGCGCGCTATCGCGCGAGCCTATCGGCTTCAAGGTCACCAGAAGCCGGCCGCTGTTCAATGTCTTATTGGTACCGTCGATACCGACGACCGAGGTGACGTTCTCAACATCCCTATCCTCCAGAAGCACTGCAGCCAATTCTTGCTGGCGCCCAGCCATTGCAGAAAACGAGGTGGATTCCGATGCTTCGGTCACCACCTGTATCAGGCCGGTGTCCTGCACGGGGAAAAAGCCTTTGGGTACGACCCAGGCCAATAGTACGGTGAGCACCAGCGTCAGGAAGGCCACCAGCAAAGTCAGTCTCTTGCGTTGCAGCACCCACGTCAGGCCCACGCCGTATTGCTCAATCACACCATTAAAGAAGTCTTCGCTTGCCTGGTGGAAGCGGCCAGGGCTCCTGGCAGATTCAGGTTTCAGCATGCGCGCGCAAAGCATGGGCGTCAGGCTCAGCGAAACCACGGCTGAGATCAGGATGGCGATTGCCAGCGTAATCGCGAATTCACGGAACAGTCGCCCGATCAGATCCCCCATGAACAGCAAAGGAATCAGCACAGCGATCAACGAGAATGTCAGCGAGATGATGGTGAACGCAATCTGGCGCGAACCGGTCAGGGCCGCCTGCAAGGATACGGCAGCGATCTGGCCGGCACTCAGGTTCTTTCCGGCTTTAGCGTCATCGCCAGGTGAGCCTTCCAGATGCCGGCTGATGTTTTCTATCATCACAATGGCATCATCGACGACAAAACCGGTGGCGATGGTGAGCGCCATCAAGGTCAGGTTATTGATGCTGAACCCGGCCAGGTACATCACGCTGAACGTTCCTACCAGCGACAATGGCACGGCCAGGCTGGGAATGATCGTGGCGGTCAGGTTACGCAAAAAGAGGAATATCACCATCACGACCAGGGAAACCGCCAGCAGCAGTTCAAACTTCACATCTTCGATCGAATTCCTGATACTGAGCGTGCGGTCGGCCATGATAGACAGATCGACCAGTTCAGGCAGCGATCTCTCCAGCTCAGGCAACAATGCCTTGATGCGGTCAACCACCTCGATCACATTGGCACCCGGTTGACGCTGGATATTCAGCAGGATGGCCGGCTCGCCATTCGCCCATGCCGCGAGGTAATTGTCCTCGGCACCATCCTTGACATCGGCCACATCGCCCAGGCGAATCGGCGCACCACCCCGCACGGCAATGATCTGCGACCGGTATTCTTCGGCTGTCTGCAGTTTTCCATTGGTATCCAGCGCGATCGAAAGACTGGGGCCATCGAAATTACCCTTGGCCTGATTGGAGTTGGCGGCCTGGATGGCTGAGCGCACCGTATCTAGCCCGATGCCATAAGCGGCCAAAGCCACGGGATTCAGCGATACGCGTACTGCCGGGCGCTGCCCTCCGCCTATGCTCACCAGGCCGACACCCGATATCTGGGAAATCTTTTGCGACAATCGCGTCTCGACGATGTCCTCAAGCTCGGTCAGCGGCATGCTCTCCGAGCTGACCGCCAGCGTCAGCACCGGCGCATCTGCCGGATTGACCTTGTTGTAAATGGGGGGAGACGGCAGATCCTGCGGCAGGAAATTGGTCGCCGCATTGATAGCGGCCTGCACATACTGCACGGCACTGTCAAAGCCGACATTGAGGCCGAACTGCAAGGTGATGATCGAGGCAGTGCTCGAACTGGTGGAGGACATATTGGTCAGGCCGGCCATGGAGCCGAACTGCCGTTCCAATGGTGCGGTAACCGCAGTCGCCATCACCTGGGGGCTGGCGCCCGGATAGCGCGTAACCACCTGTATGGTGGGGTAATCAACCTGCGGTAATGCAGCCTGGGGAAGCAATCGGTAAGCCAGCAGGCCAGAAAGGAAGATCGCCACCATGAGCAACAGGGTAGCTACCGGCCTGAGTATAAAGATACGGGAAGGATTCATGAACGCTGGACTGGTCGGATGCTACTTGGCGGCCTGCCGCAGGGCCGCTTCATTCGAGCGATCTTGCGGCGAACCTATCGAATCGCTTTGTTTGCCACGGCCATTCCCCGCATGGCCGCTGCCATCGGGTCTTGCGCCTTCGATATTGACCTTGGCACCATCCCGCAGCTTATCCAGCCCGCTCGTCACAATCACATTGCCAACCTGTAATCCCTCCAGCACGCCCACCTTGTCATTCTCGGTCGTGCCGGTCACGATAGGCTGGACTGTCACGGTGTTTTCATCCGACACCTTGTAGACGAACGACCCCGAACTGCCGTGCTGTATCGCGGCGCTGGGAATCACCAGTGCATCCTGCAAGACATCAAGCTGCAAGCGGACATTCACGAACTGGTTGGGGAACAGGTTGCTTTCCTCATTCGAGAACTGCGCTTTAAGCTTGATGGTGCCGGTGGCGCTATCGATCTGGTTGTCTATCGTTGAAAGCGCGCCTGTCGTCAGCAGGGTCCTGTTGCCTTTATCCCAGGCCTCTACCGATAATTGACGCCCTGCTTTCCTCGCCTCATGCAAACGCTTGGCAATATGGGATACCTTATCCTCAGGCACGGTAAATACCACGGAAATCGGCTGTAACTGGTTAATCACCGTTATAGCATCCGCCGTGGTGATATTGTTGCCATTATCAATCTGCCTCAAGCCTATGCGACCGGTGATGGGTGCCGTAATGCGCGTGAAACTGAGCTGAAGCTTGGCCTGGCTGACCTGGCCCTGGTCCGCAATCACGGTGCCTTCGTATTGTTGCACCAGCGATTTCTGGGCATCGACCTGCTGCTGTGCGATGGAGTCCTGCTGGTGCAGCACTTTGTAACGCTCCAGATCTGCCTTGGCATTCTCCAGCAATGCCGCGTTGCGCAGAGCCTGTCCCTCCACCTGTGCCAGCTGTGCCTGAAACGGACGAGGGTCTATCTCCGCCAGCAGGTCGCCGGCCTTGACCAGTTGACCTTCCTGGAACAGCACACGGACCAGTTGACCATCGACCCGGCTCCTTACCGTGACGGTGCCTTGCGAGGTCACGGTGCCCAGCCCGGTCTGGAAAACCTGCAGGCTATGAGTTTTGACAGTTTCAGCCTTGACCGTCACCGGCCTGCCGCCAGGGCCAGGGTTGCCCGGAGCGCCCGACTTCTGCTTCTCGGCAGGCTTTTCACCTGAAGCCTGCGCTTCCTCGGCAGCCTGTTGACTGCCGTCCCGGGTCGCCAATACCGCGGCCGCGATCACCAGCAGTATCAGCAGGCCCACCCACAATAGAATCGATTTTTTCTGCATTGTTATCCCTGATCTGTATGGCTCTAGTTATGGCGATGACTTGATCCGCTGGCCGCGCACCGCATGATTTTGCGAAAGATGATGGCGATCAAGCCTGCCGTCCCACCAGTACGCCAGTGCCCAATCCTGCGCGCCGTAATAAACAGGGGCGATTTCCGGCCGTTTCAGATGATGTTTGAAAATGATGTAATGGTCTGTCAGGTAACGCCACGGGATGACGTAATGACTGTGGATCAGCACCCTGTCCAGCGCGCGGGCCGCCGTCTTTTGCTCTTCCTGCGTATTGGCATCCAATAGCTTGGCAAGCAGGATATCGACTGCGCGTGACTTCACGCCCGTCAGATTCTCGGAGCCAGGAACATCCGCATCCTTGCTATTGAAAGCACGCCATAGTTCAGGCCCCGGAATCTGGGAGTCCCTGAGGGCGATGGAAGCATGGTCAAACTCAAAGTTCCGGAGCCTGCTGCGCGCGGTGGCGGGGTCCATGACTTTCTTGTTCACCACAATGCCCAGCTTGCTCAAATTGAGGTAGATGGGATCCATGAAAGGGCTTTGTCCCCGAGTACTGCTGAACTCGATCACGAACGGCTCGCCCTTGGCGTTGCGCAGCACACCGTCCCGATTATGCCAGCCGGCTTCAGCAAACAACTCAAGCGCACGCGTCAGGTTCTGGCGGATATTATTCGGCGGCCTGGTGCTGGGCTGCTGGAATGCCGGACCAAAGACTTCTGGAGGAATCTCATCGCGCAATGGTTCAAGCAACTTCAGCTCTTCTTCTGACGGCAGGCCCTCAGCGGCCAGCTCGGTATTGGAGAAGAAACTGTATTGGCGCTTGAATTCGCTATCGAAAATCTTCTGATTGATGAATTCAAAATCCAGCGCATAGTTCAGTGCAAGCCTCACGCGCCTGTCCTGGAAACGCTCATGGCGCAGGTTGACCGTCCATCCGTTTATCGCAGGCGGGTTACTGTGCGGCACGACTTCCTTCAATATCTCGCCCTGATCGAAACGCTTGCCTATGTATTGGCAGCACCAATAGCGCATATGCGGTTCAGTCAGAAAATCAAAATCGCCTGAGCGTATCGCCGCTACCTGCGTATCCTTATCCTTATAAAGCTTGTAGGTGACGCGCTCGAAATTGAAAGCCCCCTTGCGCGTCGGGATGTGGTTGCCCCAGTAATCGGGATTACGCTTGAAGGTGATGCCGCGACCGCTCGCGGCCCGCTCGATCAGGTAAATACCGCTGGCGATCGGCTCCTCGAATTTAAGCTTGTCAAAATCGACTTTTTTACCATCCTGGCCCAACCCCCATTTGGGCGAGAACACCGGCAGACTGCCTGCAATAAACGAGATGTCATGGCCCTTGCGTTTGAAGTCGAAACGTATCTTCAGCTTGTCCAGCACCACAACCTGGGATATCTCGGAGAAATAGGATTTGAACCTTGGGCTTGCCTCTTTACTGGTGAGCGTTTGATATGAGTATTTGACGTCTTGCGCAGTCACCGCATCGCCATTGGAAAAGCGCGCGTCCTTATTGATGCGGAAAGTCACAGAGCTGTAGTCCGGCGAGACCTCGATATCGTCCGCCAGCAACCCGTATTGCGTATTGACTTCATCCCAGCTGTTGATCGTCAGGGTCTCGAACATCAGCTCCTGGACACCGGGCGCCAAACGTCCTTTCAAACTGAAGGGATTGAATTTATCGAAACTGCTGTTTTGTGCAGTGATCGAAAGTGTCAGCGTTCCGCCCTTGGGCGCATCAGGGTTCACATAGTCGAAATGACTGAAATCCGCCGGATACTTCGGCTCGCCGAATTGGGCGACCGCATGGGCAGTCCAGCCTACCGAACTGCCCATGGCCAGTATGACCATGAATAATAATGTAACCACTTTGAGGCTCTTAATCATGAAGTTCATGTTGCTTACCTTGCTGGATCCTTCTTTGTCAGATGTATGCGTGCTTTAGATATTTGCGTGCTGGTGAATTACAAAGACGCTTGCACCAGGGTCCTGGTGTAAGCATTTTGAGGGTTGGTAATGACAGATTCGGTTTCGCCCTGCTCAACGATCTCGCCGTCTTTGAGCACATAAAGCCGATGCGCCAATGCGTTGACCACGGCAAGATCATGCGTAATCAGCACGTAACTCAGCCCGTATTTTTTCTGCAGGCCAACGAGCAACTGCAGCACCTGGTTCTGTATCGATACATCCAGTGCAGATGTCGGCTCATCCAGGATCAACACCTTGGGTTCAAGCACGATGGCGCGCGCAATCGCGATACGCTGACGCTGCCCGCCGGAAAACTCATGCGGGTATGAATTGAGCGCGCTGGTCGGCAACCCCACCTCGTTCAGTACCTTGATCACCAGAATGCGGCGCTTTTCTGCGCTCAGATGCGGGTGATGCAGCGCCAAGCCTTCGCCCACGATCTGTTCGATCGTCTGGCGCGGGGAAAGCGAGCCGAACGGATCCTGAAAGACAACCTGCAATCTTGCGCGTATCGCCCGTTGACGCTGCTTGCTCAATCGTCCGACCGGGGCACCTTCAAATTCGAATTCGCCGGAATGCACTGGAATCAGGCTCAATATCGCTTGCGACAGTGTGGATTTACCTGAGCCTGATTCACCTACCACACCGATGGTCTCCCCTGCACGCAGGTTGATATCGGCCCCGGCAAGTGCCACGAACCGGTCGGACTTGAACCAGCCTTTGAAGCCTGGTCTTTTCTTCGGGTATTCCACGCGCAGCTTGCGCGTCTCCAGCAACACCTTGGCGTCTGCCGCCACTCGATCGACCTGGCGCACGGGAATGCTGTTGAGCAGCTTGATGGTGTACGGATGGGTTGGATTCGCAAACAGTTGTTCCGTCTCACCCGTTTCCACCAGCTTGCCCTTTTCCATCACGGCAACGCGCTGCGCAAATTTACGTACCAGGTTGAGGTCATGCGTAATCAGCAAGATCGCCATCGGTTCGCCGTTGTTGCGCGTCAGGCCTTCTTCCTGCAAATCGATCAGCAGCTTGACGATTCGGGCGCGTACCGTCATATCGAGCGCAGTGGTCGGCTCATCGGCGATCAGCAGTCTGGGGTTGCAAGCCAGCGCCATGGCGATCACGGCGCGTTGCAGTTGCCCGCCGGACAACTGATGCGGGAAGCTATCGACCCGGCGTTCAGGTTCGCGGATGCCGGTTTTCTCCAGCAGCCTGATGGTCTTTGCACGGGCTTCCGTGCTGGATAAACCTTCATGCAGGACCAGGGTTTCAATGATCTGGTTGCCGATGGTGTAAAGCGGATTCAGTGCAGACATCGGCTCCTGGAACACCATGGCGATATCGGCGCCACGTATCCGGCGTATTTCGTCTTCCGACTTTTGCACCAGGTCTTCGCCATTGAACAGGATGCTGCCGCTGATCCTGGTCTGCGGCAGCAAACGCAGGACGGATAGAGCCGTGACGGTTTTGCCGGAACCGGATTCGCCGACCAGTGCAAGACGCTCGCCGGCCCGGATTTCCAGATTCAGGTTTTCGACAACCTGCTTTTTGCCGAAACGTATCGAGACATTCTGCAAGACAAGCAATGGCGTTGAGGAGGATGAACCGGACATCACGCAGCCTCCGCTCGAAGCTTGACCAGGGAGGCTTTATTGGATTCTTCATCTTCCTCCGCCTCGGGTTCCTGGTCTGCAATCCTGGTGTCCAGCGCATTACGCAATGCTTCGCCCATGAAAGTAAGCAGCAGCAGTGTCAACACCAGTACGCTGAATGCGGATAATGCGATCCACCACGCATCAAGATTCTGCTTACCCTGCAGCAATAGCTGGCCGAGACTCGGTGCCGGCGCAGTCACACCCAGGCCGAGAAAATCGAGGCTGGCAAGCGCCATGATCGCGGCACTCATGCGGAATGGCAGGAAGGTGATAACCGGCGTCAGACTGTTTGGCAGGATATGGCGCCAGATGATCTGCAGATTGGATAAACCCAATGCGCGTGCCGCTTTGACATATTCCAGCTGGCGGTTACGCAGAAATTCGGCGCGCACATAATCGGATAAATGGATCCAGCCGAACAATGAAAGCAGCAGGAACAGCAAGGTCAATGTCGGCTCGAAGACCGAAGCAAAGATGATCAGCAGGTACAGCTCCGGCATGGAACCCCATATCTCGATCAGGCGCTGCGTGACAAGATCGACCTTGCCGGCGAAATAGCCTTGCAGCGCACCGATGGCAATACCCAGAATGGTACCCACGGCAGTCAGCGCCAGTGCAAAGGTCACGGAAACGCGAAAGCCATAGATCAGGCGAGCGGTAATGTCATAACCGGCAATGTCGGTGCCCAGCAGATTCTCATCATCCGGCGCACCGGGGTAATGATCGGCTGGAGAGAAATAATTGAGCGTGTTGTAGTAATAAGGATTGAGCGGATATAGCGCGAAATTGCCCGGTTTATTCAATTGCTCCTTGATATACGGGTCATGGTAATCCGCATAGATCGGCAGATTGCCGCCAAAGACCGCTTCCGGGTAATCCTTGAATAACGGGAAGTACCACTGGTTCTCGTAATGGATCACCAGCGGCTTGTCGTTGGATACGACCTCCCCCAGCAAGGTAAAGGCATAAAGCGAGAGAAAAACGATCAGGCTCCAATAGCCCAGGCGATTCTTCTTGAAGCGCTGCCATACCCGCCTGCTTGGCGAGATATGCTGCGATGCGGCAATATCCTGCCCGGCAAAATCGGCATCATTTTTGGCTGTCTCAAGTTGCGTCTTGGCCAGATCGGCTGCGGCATCATCCGCGCTCTCTGAAGACTGGGCTAAAGATTGGGCTGATGATTTGCCTGGAGATTGGATAGCTGAATTTTTAAGAGTAAGTGTGCTCAAGATCATGCCTCCTGGGCATCGTATTTAATGCGGCGGTCTACCAGCACATAGGCAAAATCGCCCAGCAGTTTGATAAAAAGGCCAGCCAAGGTAAATAGATAGAGGGTGCCTAACACCACCGGATAATCCCGGGAATTGATAGACTCGAATGACAGAAGACCGATGCCGTCGAGGGAAAACAGGGTTTCAATCAGGAGGCTGCCGGTAAAGAAAGCCATGATGAAAGCACCGGGGAAATTGGTGATAAGCGGCAGTGAAGCATTACGGAATACATGCTTCCAAAGCACCTGCCGCTCAGACAGGCCCTTTGCGCGGGCCGTCAATACATACTGCCGGCGAATCTCTTCAAGGAAGGTATTCTTGGTCAACAATACCTTGAGCGCGAATGTGCTCACTACGGAGGCTGTCACGGGCAGCGTGATGTGCCAGAGATAATCCGTAACCTTGCCGAATGCGCTCAAGTCTTCCCAATCATCGGAAACCAGGCCGCGCAGCGGAAAGATATCCCAGAAAGACCCTCCGCCGAATAACACGATCAGCAGCACGCCAAGCACGAAACCCGGCACTGCATAGCCGACCAGCACGATGACGCTGCTGATCAGGTCGAACTTGCTGCCCGCCCTCACCGCTTTCGCCACCCCGAGCGGGATCGAGATCAGATAGGTGAGGATAAGCGTCCAGACACCCAGGGAGACGGTAACCGCCAGCTTGGATTGAATCAGCGACCAGACACTTTCGTTACGCACATAGCTATCGCCAAAATCAAAAAAGACGAAGTTTTTCAGTATGTCCCAATATCTCTCGGTGACCGGCTTGTCGAATCCGTAGAGCTCGGTGAGTTGCCCGACCTGCTGGTCATCTATCCCCTGCCGTCCGCTGTAATTAAAGCTGCCGCCATTGGTGCCGCTCTCGACCGTCGATTTGCCGCTATCCGCATCCAGCTGCGCCAGGACGCTATCAACCGGCCCACCGGGTACGAATTGCGTGATGATAAAGGTCAGGGTCAATACGCCTATTAGCGTAGGGACCATCAAAAAAATTCTTTTAAGCAGGTAATGCCACATAACTATTCCATCCGGCTTTGCCGATTGTTTTCAACTGAAAACCGACGTTCGTTGATAGATAGCAGGTTGCATACCAGCTATCCAATTTCATTAAAGTTATTTTTAATACATTTAAAAACAAAGGCTTATTAAAACCCTATGATTTTAATAAGCCTTGAATCCCGGACATTGATGGTGTTGCAACAACATGCGCTGTTGCGCGCGAAACACTTAGGCCCTGGTAAACCACATCCGCCTGAGGATGCGATCCTTCCTGAAGAACTGGTGCCACAGCGCAGCGAGAATATGCAGAACGACAAAAGCCGCAAGCGTATAAGCCAACCAACCGTGCCATTCCATCAGCAGATGTGCCAGGTCCTTATTGACGGTAAAAATGGGGTCGATATGCCAGGTAAAGAAATCGATACCGCGATTGAATGTACCGGCGACCAATGCAATGGCTGGCACAAGACCCATCAGGATATAGATCAGCACATGAGCTATCTTCGCCGCCTGGACCTGATGCGCAGAGCCGGGAACATGTTCAGGAATCAGGCTGCGCGTCCGCCAGTACACACGCACGATAAACAGCACCAACACCAGCAGCCCTAGCGATTTATGCAGATTGAACAACTCCTTGCGCAGCGGGCCCTTGGGGATATCCTCAAGAAACCAGCCCAGTATCAGCAAGCCGATGATCAGCAAAGCAATGGCCCAGTGCAGGATAACGGCAAGATTGTTGTATCGGGTCACGGATGAAGTTGTCATGATGGTTCTGAAACTACCTGGCGGTTTTATTCCGATTGACCGGCCGGTCCAATCCGAGATTCTCGCGATAGGATTTCCCTTCGTATTCCGTCCTGAAAATGCCGCGCCGTTGCAGCTCAGGCACCACCAGCCGAGTGAAATCCTCCAGCCCCTTTACCGAATATGGCGGCACGACATTGAAGCCATCCGCACCTTTTTCCACAAACCATTCCTCGATCAGGTCGGCCACGGTCTTGGCAGAACCGATCGCCTGCACATGCCCGCGGGCAACCCTGAATTTCAGCACCAACTGGCGTATGGTGAGGTTTTCGCGCCGTGCCAGCTCCAACTGCTGCTGGAAACGTCCCCGTCCGTTCTCACCGGATTCATACGGCAAATCCGGCAACGGGCCGTCAAGCGGATATTTGGACAGGTCGAATCCGCCGAACTCAAGGTCGCTGAAATCGACAAGGTTCTGCAACTCACCATATTTATCCTGGGCTTCCTGATCGCTTTCCGCCACGACCACATTCAGGCCCGGCGTGATCTTCAGCTGGTCTTCTGCGCGACCGTACTTGGCCATGCGGCTTTTCACGTCGGCGTAATAGTCCTGGGCGACCTTGAGCGAAGTCGCCGAGCTGTATGTCATCTCGGCCACCCTTGCGGCGAACTCCCTGCCGGTGTCGGAGTTGCCGGCCTGCACAAAGACCGGATAGCCCTGGATCGGGCGAGGGAAATCCAACAGGCCGTCAGAGGAATAATACTTGCCTTCGAACTTCACCGGATGCGCCGATGCCTTATCGAAAAACACGCCCGAAGACTGATCCGGCGCATCGAAAGCGTCATCGTCCCAGCTATCCCACAAGGCCTTGGTCAACTCGACATATTCGGCAGCACGCTCGTAACGCTCATCATGCGACCTCGGCGCTGTTATGCCGAAGTTCTTTGCCGTCACCGGATTGAACGAAGAGACGATATTCCAGCCGGCACGTCCGCCGCTCAGGTGATCCAGCGATGTGAACTGGCGCGCGACATTGTAAGGGTCTGAGAAATTGGTATTGACGGTGGCCACCAGGCCGATATGTTTGGTATGGGTTGCAAGCGCCGAAAGCAGGCTGAATGGCTCGAAATGGAAATTGTTGGGATTCTTGATGCTCTGCTCATCAAGCGCGCCTGAACGGCCGATGAAATCCGCCACGAAAAACGTATCGAACTTGGCGGCCTCGGCAATCCTGGCGGCATTGATCCACCAATCGAGGTCAGGCCTGCCGTTCTCTTTCCATGTCGGGTGCAACCAGCCGGCAGGATGATGCCCGTACCGCAACAGAAACACATTCAGCACCAGTTGACGCTTGCTTTTACTCATACTCAAACCCTTTGCAATAAACAGAAAAGCCGGGCATCCATTGCCCGGCCTGTTTTGGTAATAAAAATCTTATGAGGCTATATCTGCCAGATAGCGGCCAGTGTAAGACTTGGCTTTATCAAGCAAGCCTGTGCGCTTCCACTGCAACTCAAGCGCGCCCGGCGTGTAAACCTGCGCACCGCCAACCTGCTCGGCAATGGCCTGATAGCGTGCGGCTTCTTCGATGAAGAGGATAAGTTCTGAGGTCTTGATGATGCCCTTGCCCCAGAAATTGGCGCCGCCGTTGGATTCAAGCAAGGCTGGCGGAGGTGCCAGTTCAGGATGTTTGTCCAGGCGCTCCTTGATCGTGTCGTAAATGCTGCGTGTACGGTCAAGATGGTTTGGAATCTCACGTGCAGCCAGATGACGCGCGGCAGCTACATAAAGAATAGGAAACGGCTTATGCGCCAGCGACCACGCGGAGAGGAAGTTGGTATGCGCATGGATGACGGTATCCGCATCCAGGCGTGATTCGTGCAGGACATGGTCTTTCTGGTCCGAGAACTTGGTAATCGCAATGGTCGGCGATTGATCCCTTGCCAAACCGCCTGGGAAGCGAATATGCAAGAGCTTGTCATGCCCAGCGATCAAATGCGTCACATGATAGGTCAGGCTGGCTGACAAAGTACCGTTCTTGCTGAGTACATTGAAAGCATGAATAGCATCTGCTTTCGCATCCTCAACATAAGAAATCAAATCAATATCTTCTAATTGGTTACTCATTTATTTACTCCTAATTTAGATTTAGTGAATGCCTATGCTGCAATGGCGGTTGAAAATTCGGTGAAATCTGGCTGCGCCTGCACCAACTGAAGTGCTTCAAGCAATGGCTCACGCACAATCCATTCATTCACGTCGAAATCCTGCTGGATATAGCCCCAGTCACGCAGAAAGTTCTTCTGCACTTCGAGACCATGTACATATTCTTCTGAAAGCTTCGGGGTAAATGAAAGATGGACAGAAGCACCATGTGAACCGATAACATCGGCGACTGAAGCAGCATTGTTTTCCGGCAGCAGTAACTGCAAGACCTCATCAGGATGCTGACTCACCCAATTAGCTGTGCGCAGGAGCACTGCCAGATAACGAGCCACGATATCGGGATGTTTATTTAGGAAAGCACGATCTACCGTCACTGGCCGGGGAGTGCCGTTATTTACCCGCAACAGGGGATCTTTCAGCTCGTTGATATTGATAATCTGACGATACGCAGGATTTTGAGAAAGCTGATAACCCCTGGCAAACCGGACAAATATGGCGTCCACCAGTCCGGCATCCAGTACTTCCAGCTCGGCGCTCCGGCGGTCAGGCCGTGCAGCACGCGGGCCATCCTGAACATCGTAATTTGGCGCAGGGATATCTACAAAAACGGCATCTTCGGAATGCAGCCCAACAAGGAATAGTGCGGTAGAAAAACCATGCTGCGCTGCGCCACGTTGAAAATCGATCACGGCACCCTTGTGGTCCGGGATACCAAGGCGCTTGCCTTTCAAGTCCGCTGGACCATTGATACCGCTGTCAGCCCTGACAATAATCCCCTGATATTCATCCAGCCAGGTGATTGCCACCACAACGGTATCCTGGCCCAAGCCCCTGGCCCAAATCGGGGGGATATTGCCACCATCACGAAACATACCAGACTGCTTGTGATGAAAATGAGAGTTTCTTAATTCAAGACTTTCAGAATCACGAAGTGAATGCAGGATGGTCCCACCATGCGAAAACTCTGCCTGCAACCAGTTCTTGCGGATTGCGATCGCCGATGCAGTTGCTGCTCCGCATCTTGTATACCAAAGATTAACTGGTTCTGTTGCCATATTGACGCTCCTTAAGTTTGGGCAAATTGCTTAGTTGAAAACTACTTCGCAAACAATGTGCCAATCCCAAGGGTGCGTCTTCACAACGCTGGTTTATTCATTCAATTCTATATTTTAATTAGCGCAATATACCAACTATCCTATTGATTATTTTATATATTAATTTTTTTAATGGGGCTCACCATATAAGCATTTTTGGGCCCATCGAAATATGTGTGAAAAGGAGAGCCCTGCCTCGCAGCAAGCAGTTGAACTTCTCTGGCTGTTGCCAAAGCAACAGCTACAAAGCCTGATCGATCGCAATTCAAGCTGTCCAATTTCTTAATTTAAATTTCGAATATTAAAGGCATTGCAAATAACTTTTTTCTGTTGTTTTTCAAACAGTCATTAAAAATTCACACATCAAATTGTTGCCTCGCAAACAGCAAAAATACCAAGACGTTACAAACCAACAACATAAATATTAAAATAAAATCAATAGGTTAATGTTTTTATCATTCCTTAATTTCCTATTGGCATGCTTCCTGCGCTATGAGTGCTCATCACCTAAACGGTGCACATATTTTTTTATTTAGAAACTACAGGGAGTTTTAATGTCTAGGAGAAATCAGAAAACCGGCACACGGCAAGATGCAGGTTTATTTACTTACAAACCGATTGCCCGAGCGGTCGTCAGTGTACTTGCCGGCAGCCTTTTCATTGGTAATGCATTTGCTGCTGAAGAAGCCGCGAATCAAAATGTGGCTACGCCAAGTAATGTAGCTGCGCCAAGTGAAGCACAAGTGACTGACCAGGCAAACAGCGAGAATGCGACGGCGGCTTCAACTGTCAGCGTTGAGAATCCAGAGTCGTCACTTGGCAGTGTGGTCGTTACGGCCAACAAACGTGAGGAAACCGTACAGGAAGTATCGTCAGCAATCAGTGTATTGGATGGCAAAGAACTGCAGGACAAGGGCATAGGCCGCTCATCCAGTGAAGTGCTGAACTATGTACCTAATGCCTCGGCAAATACCCAGTTCAATGGCCGTCCACGCTGGTGGATTCGCGGTGTTGGTGCCGGTCAGCAACAGACAGACTTCCCAAGCCCGGTCGGTTTCTACCTTGATGATGTCTATATCAGCAATGCCACCGCCACTGGCTTCCCTATTTTCGATCTGGAGCGGGTAGAAGTTCTGCGCGGACCACAGGGGACTTTGTGGGGTAAGAATACAACGGGTGGCGCAGTTAATATCATCTCGAAGAAACCTTCATTCAATGAAGGCGATAACTACGTCAAGACAGAAATCGGTACATACAACGAGAGGATCCTGCAAGGCGCGGTTGGCGGGGAACTCGTCAGCGAGAAAGTAGCTGGCCGCCTGTCATTCTATGACCAGAGCCGGGATGGATATTTCAAGAACCTGTTCAACGGTAAGGATAATGGCGGGTTAAAAGACTCTGCCGTCCGCGCCCAATTGCTATTTCAACTCACGCCTGACCTTGAGGCGCTTGTGAATGTCCACCGCCGTGATTATGAAACCGATGGCAATGGATCCACAGTCACAGGCACCGGGCCAGGCGGCGTTTTCAGAAACGGCTACGTACCCAGCACCAATCGCAAACATGTCAATTCAAATGCGGATTCAGATTCTGACTCCAGTCAGAATGGCGCTTCGCTGACACTTAAATGGCAACTTGGCAAGCTTGCGTTGACCTCAATCACAGCTTATGAAGACTGGGAACAGGAAGCTTTCACTGATGGAGACAATACACCGCTGGAAATCTCCCGCGGCTACAGCGATGCCAAAAGCAAACAGATCTCCCAGGAGTTCCGCCTGGCCTCACCTCGCGAAGATCGCTGGAACTGGCTGACAGGTCTACATTTGTTCAAGGAGGATATCGATTCGTACGCTGCCACCGCCAGACTGCCTAATGGCAGCGTGCCCCAGTTGGCGCCAACGGGAATTAGTGCGCCGAATTCCTATGCCGATACAGACTTTAAACATGAGACCAAGAGTTTTGCGATCTTCGGCAGCACGACTTATAACTTTACCGAACAGTTCGATGCCACTGTAGGCGCGCGCTGGTCTACAGAAAAGAAAAAACTCGATCTCACCCGCCGTGCCCGAACCGGCCCCGCGATTACTGCAGCAAGCTGGGGCAATCTTGGTTCGTGGTGGAACACCTATAACGGCGGATTTGACCCAGCTAATGCTATAGGTCCCTTTGCTACCAATTTCAGCGAAAAACTCGATAAGAAATGGAATGCCTTCACATATGACTTTACGCCGCAGTTCAAGATAAATGAAACCAGCCGTGTGTTTTTCAAGTATGCACACGGTATCAAATCTGGCGGTTTCAATACATCGGCTACCGCCCTGATCGCCCTGGATGACGTAAAACCGGAAACACTGAACTCATATGAAGTTGGCTATAAATCCGAGTGGATCGAAGGCCGCCTGAACTTCAATGCGGGCCTGTTCTACTACGACTACCAGGACGTTCAGGTCAACGTGGTAGGTACTCCACTGGGCGCAACCACCACGGTTTCATATCTTCAGAACGCAGACAAGGCTACCGTAAAAGGAGCTGAAATCGAACTTGAGGCATTACCTACCAACAACCTCCGTCTGGTGGCCAATGTCGGTTTGCAAAGCAGTGAGTTCAAATCGTTGCAGGTCGTCAATAACGGCCCCAACTTTGATGGTAACGAACTGGTGCGTACGCCGAACCTGACCACATTGCTGTCAGCCAACTACCGTATTCCGTTGAGTGCCGGCAACAAGGTCGTCGTTAGTGCCGACTGGCGTTATACAAGCGATCAGCACTATTTTGTAAACGCCCAGAATGCGGCACAAAATCCGGCATACAAGCTGCTGGGTGAAGATGCCTACTCCATCGTTAATGCCAGGATCACCTATAGCACCCCTGGCGACAAATTGGCAGTCACGGGCTTTGTAAACAACCTGCTGGACAAGGAGTTCATTGCGCATGCACTGCCTGCAGGCGGAGCGACAGGTGCTACAACGATCTTAGGCGCACCAAGAACCGCAGGTGTTTCATTGACACTACGCTTCTAACCTTCAAACAGGAACCAACCATGTTCCTTTAACCCAAGAACTTGGCGGGACTCACCTCCCGCCAAGTTTTTTTACGAACCGTAGCACTGAACTGAATTTATGAAAAATACCAACCCCCTGCTCCGTTGCCTGGCCTTGTATCGATACATGCCGTACAAATTCTCCATCACGGCATTGTTGTTTGCCTTGGTGAATATCGGCATGGCTTGGCAACTCTGGCTGGTGGGTAAGGGCATACAGGATGTGCAGGCTGGCAATGCGGTGAGGAAACTCGCTGACGGCAGCCTGGATTTCTCGGTGGCGCAGTACTGGGTGGTCTTGCTTGTGCTGGTCGCATTCGGCCGCGGTATATTGCAATACCTCGGCGGCGTCATGTCGCTGATCATCGGGCAGGAACTGCTCTATATCCTGCGTGAACGTATCATGATACAGGTACAAAGGCTGGATCTCGCCTATCACTGGCAGCATGGCATGGGCGAAATGGTGACGCGGACGACGCGCGATGCCGACAAGGTACGCGATGCGCTGATCAATTTCTGGCGGCAGGTGTTCGAAGCCAGCCTATGGGTCATCGTTTCAGTTGCGCTATTAAGCTGGTACAACCCATGGCTTGGATTCGGCACTCTGCTGCTCACCCTGACCGGTATCACCATCTTTGTGTTGCAGACGGATCGGCTGGTGGAAATGGATCGCAAAGTCGGCGCGGCTTACGACAGCGTCAACCAGGAGCTGAGCGAGGGTGTCAATGGCGTGCGCGTCATCAAATCATTCGGCCTGGAGCAACAACGCATCGATATATTCAGCGGCCTGGTCGATGTGTTCATCCACCAGGCGCGGGCAGCATTGGCCTATGCCACGTCACGCATCCCGCTACCGCAGATCGTCGTCGCCATGAGCCATGTCTGGATACTGGCTTTCGGAGCTTACCTGATACAACAAGGCAGCCTGAATATCGGCGAACTGGTGGCTTCGCTGCTAGTGGCGAATACTCTCGTATTCCGTATCGAAGGCATCGGCCGTGTCATGCAGGTATTTGCCGATGCTCGTTCATCGGCAGCGCGGATATGGGAGCTGCTGGATGAAACACCGAAAATCCTCGAAGGTACGCACCCTATCCATGACGAAGTCCTGGGCTTCCGTTTCAACCGTGTAAGTATCAACGCGCCGGGAAGCGATCATCGCATCCTGCATGATTGCGATTTTGAAACCACGCCCGGCGAAGTGATCGCCATCGTCGGCGTCACCGGCTCAGGCAAGAGTACGCTGGCTGGACTTTTGCCGCGGCTGCTCGATACCGATCAGGGCGAAATCCAGATCGGTTCTGCATGGGCAGGATGGCGCAATATCAGGGAATTCAGGCTGGACGACCTGCGCAGGAAAATCCATGTGGTTCCGCAGGAGAGCTTTCTCTTTTCAGACACGCTTGAAGCCAACCTCAGGCTGGCAAAACCCGATGCCAGTTTGCAGGAAATTTACGATGCGATTGAACTGGCTTCCGCCACAGAAGTGCTGGAAAAACTTTCGGATGGGCTACAGACGAGAATCGGAGATCGCGGCATCACGCTATCCGGCGGCCAGCGCCAGCGCATCAGCCTCGCCCGTGCCTTCCTGGCGCAACCTGCCATCCTGGTACTGGATGATTCGACCAGTGCGCTCGATGCCATCACCGAACGACGCGTACTGGACAATATCCGCAAACTTCGCAACCGTGAAGGCAAAAGCATCACCGTGCTGCTGATCGCCAGCAAGCTTTCCACCATCCTGCTTGCAGACCGGGTCGCCATGCTGGACAAGAGCGGCATTGCGGCAGAAGGCACGCATGACAACCTGGTGAGGGAAAACGCGGAATATCGCGATCTGGTAGGAGTGGAACATGGCTGAGACATTACGTCAGGAAAGAGCGCTAAACGATATCGAACTGGAACAGGCTCTCGCCAAGAAGAGCCTGGACCGCAACATGTTCTGGCGGTTGTTGCCGCTGCTGAAACTGGTCAAAGGCCGGATTGCTGCTGTCGTATTGCTGGAAATCGTGCTGGTTGGCGTCATCTTCATCCGCCCCTGGTTTTTGCGTGAAGTGATCGACAATGGATTCATCAGTACGGCACAAGGCATTATCCTCAACACCCCGCTGCTCACCTGGATGGCGATCGGCATGGGCTTGAGCTGGGCAATACGTTTCGGTGTCTCAGGCGTATCGCAATACCTGGCTGGCACTGCGGCCATCGCTATCCTGAACGATTTGCGCGTCAAGGTCTTTACCCATGTGCAGGCATTGAGTGTGCGCTATTTCGACCAGACCAAGGCCGGCCGCATCATTTCGCGGGCAGACCGCGATGTGGATGCCTTGGAGCCGCTACTGATCCAGGGTCCGCCAGAACTGCTTTCGGCATTGCTGCGTTTCGTCGTCGCGGCTGTTGCGTTGTGGTGGATATCGCCCAAGCTGTTCCTTGCCCTGGCGAGCATCGTCCCTTTCCTGATACTCGGCACATGGCTGTTCAAGCGCATCTCGCAGAAAAACTGGGCGAAGGTGGCAGAAGCACGGGCCAAGTTCACCGCGCATCTGGTAGAAACGGTGTCAGGTGTGCGTATCATCAAGCAGACCGTCAATGAGTCGCAGAACGAGAACCGCTACCGTGCATTACTGCACGATTTCAACAACACGCTGATTAGAGGCAATATCCGGGCGAGCTGGTTCCTGCCCTTGACCCAGGTACTCAGCACGGTCGGCATGGCATTCCTGCTGATGGCGGGCGGCATAGGCATCGCCGAAAAGGAGATGACCGTCGGCCAACTCGCGCAAAGCCTGTTCTACGTCCAGCTATTCCTCGGGCCACTGCAGGAGTTGAATGATCTGTTCGAGCGCTATTCCTCCGGCGCATCTTCGGCACAGCGCATCTTTTTGCTGCTGGATACCGAAGCGGAGATCAACGACCCGGAAAATCCCAAGCTGCCAAAACAACGTCTGGGAGAAGTGGAGTTCCGCAATGTGGTCTTCAGCTACGCGGTCGATGGCGGGAAACCGGTGATCCGCAACCTTAACCTGCATATTCCTGCGGGCGAAGTGCTGGCGATAGTCGGGCCGACTGGACATGGCAAGAGCACCCTGGTGCAATTACTGACGCGGTTCTATGAAGTCCAGACCGGCAGCGTGCTGGTCGATGGCCAGGATGTAAAGGATTACGCCCAGCAGCAATTGCGGCGTAATGTCGGCGTCGTGCTGCAGGATAATGTGCTGTTCTCGGGTAGCGTATTGCATAACCTGCGTATGGCGGCACCTGAAGCTCCTGATGGCGCATTGATTGCGGCCGCAAGAGAACTGGGAGCTGATGAAGTGCTGGAACGCCTGCCCAATGGCTACCACACTGAGGTCGGACCGATGGGCGGGTTTCTGAGCCATGGGCAACGGCAACTGGTTTGCCTGGTGCGCGCCTACCTGGCCAACCCTTCCGTACTGGTACTCGACGAAGCCACATCGGCGGTGGATATCCACACGGAGCGCCGCATACAGACTGCGTTCAGGCGACTGTGCCAGGGACGCACTTCCATCATCATCGCGCATCGCCTGACCACCATCAGGGATGCCGACCGCATCGCCGTGATCTGGGATGGTGAAGTCGCCGAGCTGGGTAACCATCAGGCCTTGATCAAACAGGGCGGCGCGTATTCAAGACTTTATAAAGCATATGAAGAGGCCTCTGCACACAAAGCCATCGCTTGAATACCCATGGTTGTTGCATACGCAACAGTAAGCTTTGGTCTTTTTGCTGCCTGGGCAACAACCATGCAAGGAACTGAATCAAGTCAATTGGAATGTAGCTATTAACCGCATGAATATTAAGCATTAATTTTCATCATTCCGCATGCGCTTATCTGGCACAGAAAATGCCAATACTCAGGTTCAAGACGTAATCTGAAAATTGCGTATTTTTAATCCAGGAGAATTTTAAATGTCAGAAAAGACAACAGTAGATAGCATCTGGTATACACGTTGCCCGGTTCCTACACCGCTAGGCTTGGCTGCTCGCGAAGGATGGTTCAAGGAAGAGTTTGAGGCGGATAACATCACCATCAACACCCTGCAGGAAACCCAGGACCCAGAGTTGCGCGAATCCCATTACGACCACCGCCTGCCACGCTCATTCCGCCAGGGCGGCAATGTGCCGGCCATCTGGGCCAGAGCCAATGGTACCGACACCAAAGTGATCGGCCTTAACTGGGTCGATGAAGCGCAACTGGTGATTGCACTGCCTAATTCCGGCATCTCGAAGCCGGAAGACTTGAAAGGCAAAAGAATTGCACTTCCAAAGAACGATATCAGCATCGACCACCAACGTGCCAGCGCCCTGCGTGGCATTGTTGTAACACTGGAAAGAGGCGGATTGACCACCAAGGATGTCGAGTTGATCGATTTCGACGTGCCAAAATCACCTGTAGGTCAAGGCTGGTCATCGGATCGCAAGGCATATGCCACTGAATTCGATGCATTGCATAGTGGCAAAGTCGATGCCATTTTCGTGAAAGGCGCACGTGGTTACGAAGCTGCAGTACAACATGGCGCAACGATTATCTACGATGTCCGTCAACATCCTGATGCCAAAGTACGTGCCAACAACGGCGCACCCCGCCCCATTACCGTCGATGCCGCGTTGTTGCGCGACCGCCCTGACCTGGTGGTTCGTTTCCTCAGGAAAATCGTTGATGCCGGCGATTGGGCTGCCTCACATGAAGCTGAAACCGTCGCCTACATCGCCAAGGAATCCGGCTCTACCGATGAATGGGTGCGCAAGGCTTATGGCAACGACATTCACCTGCACCAGGGTACCGACCTGAATCCGGAATCCATCGCAGCACTCGAGGGCTACAAGAACTTCCTGCTTGAATGGGGCTTCATCAAGGCCGATTTTGATGTGAAGGCATGGATAGACCCTAATCCGCTGGCCGAGGTACTGAAATCGCTGGAGCGCAAAGCCGCTTAAATCGTTATATAGATATAAGATTTAGCAAGATGGAAATCAATACAACTCACGTAGAATATGGGTTGTATTGATTTTTTTTGTTATCTATTCAGGAGGTTCTTATGACAACACTTCGACTGGGCGACACCGCCCCCGATTTCACTCAGGACTCCAGCATCGGACCAATTTCATTTCACGAATGGCTAGGCGATAGCTGGGCAATTCTCTTTTCTCATCCGGCAGATTACACACCGGTTTGCACCACCGAACTGGGCGCGACCGCCAAACTTGCCGGGGAATTCAAGAAACGCAACGTCAAGGCCATCGCACTTTCGGTCGATCCCGTCGAGTCACATCACGGCTGGATCAAGGATATCAATGAAACGCAATCGACTGAAGTCAATTTCCCGATCATTGCAGACGCGGACAGGAAAGTATCGGAGCTTTACGACCTGATCCACCCGAACGCCAGCACTACAGCAACCGTGCGTTCAGTGTTCATCATCGACCCGAACAAGAAGATTCGCCTGACGCTGACTTACCCGGCCAGCACCGGCCGTAACTTCAATGAACTGCTGCGCGTCATCGATTCACTGCAACTGACCGAATACCACAGCGTGGCAACGCCTGCGAACTGGCAGGATGGGGATGATGTGGTGATTGTGCCTTCCATTACCGACCCGGAAGTGCTGAAAACCAAATTTCCAAAAGGCTTTAAGGCAGTCAAGCCTTATCTGCGCCTGACGCCGCAGCCGAACAAATAAAACAGCTCAGAATGAAGTCTGGTGTTTGGATTAATCCGAGCATCAGACTTCATCTCCTGAATCAGTCTTCTATTCTGAATCCCACTTTCAGTGTCACCTGATAGTGCGCCACTTTGTTATCCACGATATGCCCACGGGTTTCGACCACTTCAAACCAATTGAGGTGTTTGACTGTTTTTGCTGCTTTGGCAATGGCGTTGTTGATGGCATCATCAGTACCGATGCTTGAGGATCCAACAAGTTCGATGACTTTATAGATATGGCTAGGCATGAGGTTCTCCAACAGATTAATAAAGCAATAAGGTAAAAGTCGATAGAGAAACTAAAGCGCCGAAACAATCTCCCAGCCCTTGCCTGGGGTTGTCTGATTGGGATTGCCTTCAATCCGGATCAATTTGGCAGCGCCGTCACGACTCAGCGAATGTACTTCACCTTCATTGTATACGCGTACATTACCCGGTGTGAGTTCAACCGCATCTCGCTGCTTTATCTTGCCGGGCTTATCTGTTTCCGCAGGTGTAATCACATCCCAGCCTATCATCGTGGTGTTGCCGGCGACCTGCCCATAAATCGCCCAGGAAATGCCGTGATCATGGGGAGGCGCCTTTCTTGCCTCTTTAAACACATGGCCTAGAATCGCAAAGCCAAGATCAGGATCCTGGTATAACACTCTGCGCTGTGGTTGTTCATCATCCAGATATTGATGTGCAAATTCAGGGTCTTTCACAACATCTTCCAACAATACGCGCACTTTTTCGCGCCCTGCAGGGCTTTTATCAGCCAGTAGAATTTCCCTGACCTGTTGGGAAAATGATTCAATCGTGTAACTCATATCATCCTCATGACTTCATGAATAATTGGGGTAAAACAACAAGGCGCGATACACATATCCGTATCGCGCCTTGTCTTTCATCGGGTTGAAATCAACTCACTGATTTAAGCAGCCAGTTTCTTGCCAGCATTTTCTTCAGCAAGCAGTTTCTGCAACGCCTTATTAGCATCTTCAATCGGGCGGTAATCAATCCAGGCGTCATAATCAAAATCGCGATCCAGAATGCCGTAGGTCAATTGGAAAGTCTTTTGCTGGCGGAATAGCTCAACCCGCTCAGCGGACAAATCAGGCGCCAAGGACAAATGGAAGCCATCACGATAGGCTGCTGCTACGCCTTCTGCTGAAGCGCCGGTTTCATGTTGCAATATTTCACTCACACCCGCCAGGTTGGTTTTAGCCCACTCTGCAGCACGCAGGGTTTGGGTGAGGAAGCGTACGACGACATCGTAATGATTTTCCAGAAGATACTCATGGACAGTCACAGGACGTGGTGTACCGTTGTTCACACGGAAACGTTTTTCCGGCAGCTTATCCAGGTCAATACCGACCTCCAGCCCTTGGTCACGTGCGCCATCCTGTGCAGCGGCACCTTTGACATAGATGGCGTCCACACGACCATCCAGCAAAGCATTGAAGCTGGCCTGCCAGCCACCGAAACGGCGGCCGTTAGTCGTGACTTCATCCTGGCCGACTTCAACCAGATGAATGTCATCCAGCGTTAAGCCGACGGAAGCCAATGCGCCCTTATAGCCATGCAGGCTGCTATGACGCGTAATCGTGCGGCCACGCTTGTTTTCTGCGATGTCTTTAGGGTTGTAAGCCGGAAGTGCAAGACGTTTACCCTTGAGATCGGCTGGGCTATGAATATCAGAATCTGGCCGTACGATAATGGATTGGGCTTCCTCTATCCATGTCAGGCCGATCAAGCGGGTAGCCGCACCTTGTGCTTTTGCTGGAATGGCAAACAGATTGCCGCCTTCGCGGATCAAGGTCTGCAAGCCATGGTCATAATGGTGATGGCGGAAATCCGCGCTGCCCTCCTCTTGCAAGGCACGCAGCTGGATATTGTCCGCCGCAAACTCTTCTTGCAGCCAGCCCAGGTTGTAGGCAATGCCAGATGCTGTCGGCACACCGCCCTGGCCCCCACCTGCGCAACGTGTAAACCAAAGCGTATTATCGGGTAATGATTTTTGATGACTTTGACTCATGGTATTTCCTTTCAGGTAAATAAAATCGGCTTATTAAATCAAGCCACTTTGCTGCTGGGTTTGTGTTGATTAGTGGGTTTATGTTGACTAGCAGTTAAATCGTGCTGATTGGCGGGCCTTTTCAGTCCGAGGTGTTCACGCAGGGTCTGGCCTTCGTAATCCTTACGGAAAATCCCACGTTGCTGGAGTTGCGGCACGACCTCGTCTACAAAGGCATCAAGGTCTTCCGGCACGACTGCTGGTTTCATATTGAAGCCGTCAGCCGCATAGTTGAGAAACCAGTGTTCAATCTGGTCGGCAATATCGGTAGCTGTACCGATGATGATGCGATGTCCCTGCACCGTACTGAACCGCAGAATCAGCTCGCGTATGGTCAGGTTCTCACGTCGCGCCAATGCCACCATCTGCCGCCAGCGCCCAACGCCATTGGCTGGTTCCGGTATGTTTTCGGGCAGTTTGTCATCGAGCGAGTATTTGGAAACATCGACGCCCTGCAGGAACAGGCGGTCGGATAAATCCACCGCATTGAGGAAAGACTGGTATTTCTCATGCGCCTCTTCCCGGGTTTTGCCGATGAAATAGTAAAGACCCGGCGTCACTACCAGATCCTCCGGTTCACGGCCATATTTGGCTAGCCTGCCTTTGACATCCGCATAATAGGCCTGGCCTTCTTCCAGGGTTTGGGCAGCGGCGTAGATGACTTCTGCATACTGGGCAGCGAACTCACGGCCGCGATCGGAATTACCTGCCTGGAAAAATACCGGGTAACCCTGGATCGGGCGGGCAGTATCAAGCAAGGCATCCACATTGAAATGTTTGCCATGGTGATGCACTGGATGCGCCGCCGAACCATCCAGGAAAACACCGCTTTCCTTGTCTGCATGGTCAAAGGCATCGTCGTCCCAGCTATCCCATAACTGCTTCGATACATCGATAAACTCGCCTGCGCGTTCGTAGCGCCCCTCATGATCAAGCCCGTCGTTCCCGAACGCCTTGGCCGCCCCTTCAGATAATGAGGAAACCACATTCCATCCCAGACGGCCATTGGTCAGATGGTCCAGTGAGGCCAAGCGCCGCGCAAGGTTATATGGCTCGTTGAAATTGGTGTTGACGGTAGCGACCAGGCCGATCTTGTCGGTGGCATGTGCCAGGGCTGCGACCAGTGATGTAGGTTCAAAACTGCCACCGCGCGGACGGCGTGCGACTTTTTCCACACTATCGCCGCCATTGCCGACAAAATCGGCAAAGAATGCAAAATCGAACTTGCCGCGTTCCAGCGTCTTGACGATCCTGAGCCATTCGTTGAAATCCGGTCCGCCGCCTGCCTTGACTTCCGGCCTGCGCCAGGCATGCGCATGGGTTCCATACAACTGAACGAATACCGATAAACTAAGCTGTCGTTTTTTCTGTGCCATCATCTTTTCCTTGTGTTTGGATAATGATTCAGCACAAACCATGCCTGAGATATATTTACATAAAAATCAACATGTTAAACATATAATTTCAGCGCTAAATTTTGATCTGCGTATCTTCAAACAGTGAATTGGTGTTATGGCAACAGTTGTGAATAGAAAACCTGAAAGCTGGGCAAGCATTATCCTTATAACTGCTCGCCTGCCTCATAAGCCTTGTAAAGCTCCGCATAGCTGCCTTTACGCGTGATGAGTTCATCATGGCTGCCCAATTCGACCAGTTCGCCATGTTTGATGACTGCGATGCGGTCTGCGTCGCGGATGGTGGCAAGCCTATGGGCGATGATGATGGCGGTCCGGCCTTCGCACAGGCGGCGCAGTGCATGCTGGATACGGCGCTCGGTCTGGATATCCACCGCCGATGTCGCTTCATCCAGGATGAGGATAGCAGGGTTGGCCAGATAGGCTCTTACCAGGCAAACCAGTTGCCGCTGACCGTGACTTAAATGGCTGCCCATCGCGCCCACTTCAGTCAGGTACCCATGCGGCAGGCGGCTGATCAATTCATCAATCCCCAATTCGACTGCGGCGGCCTTCAGCACATCATCACCGGCATCCGGTTTTGCCAGGCGCAGGTTATCGATAATGGTGCCGCTGAACAGCACGTTATCCTGCAATACCACGCCGACATGATGACGCAGGTTATGCTGCGCGATATTGCGTACATCGACGCCATCGATCAGTATCGCGCCGCTTTGCACTTCATAGAACCGCGTCAGCAATTGCACCAGCGTGCTTTTGCCATGCCCTGTCGGCCCGACTATCGCAAGCACCTCGCCTGCGGGAACATGCAGATTCAGCCCGCGTATGACCGGAGTCGGTAATCTGGGGTTATAGGCAAAAACCACGTCACGAAACTCGACTTCGCCCCGGACATGGGCCAGCTCGACTGCCTGGTCGGCATCATTGATTTCCGGTTTGGTATCCAGCAGCAGGAATATGCGCTGGGCTGAAGCCGCGCCGTTCACATAGCGCTCAAAGAGATCGCCAAGTTCCTGCAAAGGGCCGAGGAATATGAAGACATAAAACAGGCTGGCGGCAAACTGCCCGAAAGTGATGTGCTCAAGCGCGATTTCACGCGATCCGGAGACCAGCAAGGCCATCATGCCCAGCGTTGTAAGCACGCCGGTAAAATGCGTGAACCAACCGGAAAGCAGATTGTTGCGGATCAGGGACCGGATAAAATCATCGATCAGTACGCGATAACGTGCGCGGTTACTCTCTTCCTGCACGGTTTGCTTGATCATGCGTACCCCGGCAACCGTTTCGACCAGGTGTGCAGTAAAGCGGGCACGGTTCTCGGCTACCTTGGCATAGTTACGCTGGGCCAGGCGCTTGAACAACCAGGTGGCGATGAACAACAGCGGGATCACCGAAGCCAGGCTGAAGAACAGCACCGGTGACACAAACCATAGAAGCACGCCTGCCACGATGCAACGCAGCAAGGCGGATAGCATTTCCGGCGGGCCTTGAATCATCAGCGGCTCCAGGCTATCCACATCACGGTCGATCCGCGAGATGATGCGGCCGGCCTTGGTACGGTCGAAATAGCCTACGCTCAGATACTGCACATGGCTGAAAACACGCACCCTGAGTGCGTTCAAAACCCGGATAGCCGCAGAGCCTGACAGAAATTGCGAGACGCCTGCGATACCGAATCGCCCGCCCCAGGCAACGGCGATGCCGACCAGAGACCAGCCTAATATCTGCCAATCGACGCTTAAGGCCCCGGTCACGTCAGTGACCAGTCCGTTATCTATCGATTGCTGGATGAAAAAAGGCCGCAGGAAGATGAAACCGACCAGCAGGATCTCCATCAGGACAGAACCAGCAACAAAATAACGAACCGGATACAGCAGCGGCAGCAGGCGCCAGAACATGCTCCGTTCCAGCTTCTCGTTGGCGAGCATCTCCTCCAGCTCGATATCTGAAAGCACTCTTAGTGCCGGTGCTTTATCAACTGCCATCTTCCAACCCCATCAATTCCTTGTAAGCCGCACTGTCACTAATGAGTTGCTCATGAGTACCCTGCGCGGCGATATGCCCGTCGGCGAGCAATAACACGCGATCGGCCAGCAGAATGGTCGAAAGTTTGCTGGCGATCACCAGCACCGTGGTCGCATGCTGACCGCTGCTGGGTAATGCGCGGATGTTGTTCAGCACATTGCGTTCTGTCACCGCATCCAGCGCACTGGTGGCATCATCCAGCACCAATAGTCCAGGCCTGCCCAACAAGGCACGCGCCAGGCAGATACGCTGCCGCTGTCCGCCCGACAAAGTCACGCCCCTGTCACCGATCTTGGTTTCCAGGCCTTCACTCAAAAGCGCCAGGACTTCATCCGCAGATGCCATCTTCAGTGCCCAGAGCAGTTCTTCTTCAGCAGCATCGGTCGAGGCCAGCCTCAGGTTGGCTGCCAGCGTATCCGAGAAAAGAAACCCTTCCTGCGGCACCACATGGATCTTGCGGCGCAAGTCATCCAGTTGAATGTCGCCGATATCCTGCCAGTCGTGATTGCCGGCTTTAATCCGCACCTGCCCTGCATCTGCTTCTGCCAGCCTGGGCAGCAGGTTGGCGAGTGTGCTCTTGCCGGAGCCGGTTGCACCGACGATAGCGACAATCTCTCCTGCATTCAGGTTAAAGGAGCACTCATGCAGGACAGGATTACCGCCGCCGGGAGGCAAGACGGTGACGCGGTCGAACCTTGCTTCCAGTGCTCCTTCCGGCAGCTGTTGAGTTCCCGATGAAATCTTGGGGGTCGCATCCAGCAGATCCCATATCCGTGCGGCAGAGGATCTTGCATCCGCGAAGACCTGCATCACACGGCCTACCCCTTCAACACGGAACACGAGCGTATTGACCATGAGGAGCGCAGCCACCAGTTGGCCGAGGTTGATATCGCCTTCAGAGACGAGATGCAGGCCGTAGCCCAGCACCCAGACTTGACCGAGCGCCACGACAAACTGAGGCAAGGGGATGCGTGAGGTGGCGTATGTCAGCGCACCTAAAGCCTGATGAATAAAGCTTTGGACATGATATTCAAACCTGGCGATACGGGATGCTTCCAGACCAAAGGCCTTGATCACCCGGACGCCGTTGACGCCCTCGCCCAAGTCCTGATTGACGGCATCGAACGCCATGCCCACTGCACGATCAAGTTGCACAAGGTAATCGGTCTGCCTGATCAGGATGGCGAAACCGGCGCAGGTCAGAACCAGAGGAACGATGCCGAGAACCGGGTTGTACCAGAACAGAAAACCCATGGCGGCAACGATCACCAGAGAGGTATCGACCACCTGCCGCCAGAAGCTGATGAGCGCATCACGCAGTTTGTCGGCATCGCGCGTTGTCCTGGTAACGATCTCCCCTGCGCCGTGCGCCCAGTGATAAGCCAGGTCGAGCCGTTGCACCTGCACCAGTATCATTTCACGCAAATGCCCTAACAGGTCCTGTTGAATCACCAGCGAAAGCCACCCGACAAAATAGAGCAATAGCGCCCTGCCGACAGCAACGCCCAGGATCAATATCATCCAGTGAATCGCAACGCTGGCATCGATACCGCTTGCCGTGGTGACAACTGCGACACCGCGCTCAACATCATGAATGGCCTTGCCGATCAGCGACTGTTGCCAAGCCAGGCCGAAATTGACGACGGCAAACAATGCCGCCGAAACCCAGAACCGGATCGGTGTACGGCGGTAAAGCAACAGGCAACGCAATAGAGGGTAATTCTTGATATCCACAAAAAATCTACTTTCAATAAGCTTGTGTACGACGGGATTCCGATACGATTAATGCTGGTTTTTTGTGTCTATCTGACATCCGGTTCATGTTGGCCTATGACTTGAGCAAGCGCTTACCGGGAAGCTCAAGCAATACGCCTGACGTTCGAGAGGATGGCTTTCATAGGACGCGGATCGACCCATTGCCGCGTATCGAAATCGGCCGGGATGAATGCATTCTCAAAGAGGAAGTTCTTGAAGGTGTCGATTCCCTCAATCGATTCCTCTGCCAGATCAAGGCCGAGATGCTGATGAAGGTTGGGGCCAAACACCTTGCCCACCCACGATTCAGACCAGCCCGTATCCCTCGCGATCAGAGTGACCGTTTCAGCCGGGTTCTTTTTCGCCCACTCCCCCGCCTGCACGACTTTACGCAAAAGCCGGGCGACGATATCCGGATGGTTCTCGACCGTCTCGGCATTGATTGTCAGCGGTCTTGGCGCGCAGTTGCTGACGCGAATATAGGGGTCAGGATGGCTGCCGATATCAAACAGGATTTTCGCGCCAAGCAGATGCGCAACTTCAGCTCCGCGGACATCCTTGACATACACGGCATCGACCTCGCCTCGCACCAGGGCATACACTTCGCTGACATAGCTGTGTTTGGCGTTGCCCCAGCCGCCGGGGTTGGTCACATCATTGACCGTGATGTAAGCAGAATCAGGCAGATCGACCATCTCGATGTCATCGAGCGACAGGCCGTCCAGCTCAAGTGCGACCTGAAAGGCACGAATGGCAGAAGCACGGTTATGGTCGACACTGTTTTGATGCAGGGGAATACCGACCTTGCGCCCGCGCAGATCCTTTACGGAACTCAAACCGGTATGGGACAGGCTGACAATCGCCTGGAACTCATCGGTCCAGCTCAGGCCGATGACCTTGGTATCTGCCCCGTTCGCTTTGGCCCAGATAGGCGGAACGCTGCCTCCCTGGCGAAAGGAATCCGGCAGATGATGATTGAAATGCGAATTCAGTTCTGAAGGTTTGTTGGATTCCTGGATAGCCTTGATCACAATGCCGTCAGCCTCAAATTCCTTTTCGATCCAACCCAGTTGTATCGCCAGACTCAGCGGTGAAGGAACGGCACATCGTGTGTACGACAAAACTTCTGGTTTTTGATTTTTATTTGTCATTTATGCCTCATCAACAGCTTGAAAATTGGGCAATCGTCTGATTGCCGGACATGATTTTTTTGAAACCCATCACCTTAACCACGCACGCTGCGCCATCGGAATAAATAGCGACCCAGGCGACCAAGGAAGAAATTCATGATGAATCCCAGCGCCCCGATGATGATGGTGATGATAATCAGGATATCCATTCTTGAAGCGGCTTGCGCATTCATCATGATATTGCCCAGGCCATTGCCGGCATTGAACAATATCTCAGCGCCTATCGATGAAAGCCAGGCAAAAGCCAGCGCAAATGACAGGCCGGTAAAGATATTGGGCAAGGCGGCCGGCAATAGGATGCGTATGAAACCTTGCAGGCGATTCAATTTGTAAACCTGGCCCACTTCCCTGTATTTCACCTCGACCTGGTTCAGGCTTTCATAAGTGGAGAGCACCAGTGGATAGAAGGCGGAAATGCATACCACGATCAGTTTGGAAGTGTCGCCGTTACCCGTCCAAAGGCTGAATAACGGTGCCAGGCCCAACAAAGGGACTTGCCTGACGATGTGGTAGAGCGGGCCGATCGCAGTGTCGGCAGTTTTCGATAATGACATCGCGGCACCGACAAGAAACCCGATCGAGCCGCCTATTGCCAACCCGCTTATCGTCCTGACGATACTGGCCTGGATTCCCTGCTGCAGTTCACCGGTAGAAGTGATTTCAAGCAGTGCATGGTAGATTTGCGACAGGGAGGCAAACGCATAGGCATGGCTCGCCTCCTGGCGCGACATCAATTCCCATAGCAGGAGTATCGAAAGCGGAATGACCAGGCCGCGCAGGATATTCCAGGTATTCAGTTTAAGTAGATGCGTCATATGAAATCGCTCGCTTACCTTGCCGCAGTGCGCCAGGGGATCAGGTTGTTTTCGCCCCACTTGAATATGCGGTCAATCGAAAAGCCGATAACGCCGGCAAGTACCAGGCCCACCATGACGATATCGATGCGGAACATCTCGCGGCCCATCTGCATCATTTGCCCGATGCCGCTGTCGGCAGCAAGTAATTCCGATGCGACAAGAATCGTCCAGGAACGGGCAAATGCGATTCTCAGGCCGACCAGCACCGGTGGGAGAATCGCCGGAATAATCACGGTCTTATAAAGCCGGAACCTGGGCAGCTGATATACCTGCGCCACTTCAAAATAATTTCGCGGGATGCCTTTGCTTGCTTCGTAAGAAGCCAGCGCAACCGTAAAGAAAGTCGCTTTGATGACAATGGCGATCTTGAATATCTCATCGACACCCAGCAGCAATATGAAGATCGGGATCAGCGCGACTGTCGGCACCTGCCTGATCGCATGGAAGACCGGCAGGAAGAAATCCTCAACCGGCTTCGATAAGGCCATCAGGATACCGAACAGCAGGCCGGTAAATGCACCGATCGCATAGCCGTAGCCAAGGCGGGACAGGCTGATCGCCAGATTATCCTGCAGCTCGCCGGTTGCAAGCAGTTCCCTGAAGGTCTCGAACACAATCTGCGGCGAGACCAGCAGCTGTGGCGAGAACAGCTCGATATGCGTCACCCACACCCAAAGCAGCAAAAAAAGCACAGGTGAGATAAAGCTAGAATAACGCCATCCATGATGATGCTTATTGCTCATGGCAGCACCTTTTGCTCATGCACCTTGAACCAGGCACGCACGGACTTGTGACTTGCAGACTTGTGACTTATAGCAAAACGGAAGAACAACACGCTGCTACTCAGCCTGGGTCAGCACTGCAAGCCTGGTGATACCTGCCCGCTCGATAGACGCCATGACTTTTGCGACCGTACCGTAATTCACGCTCTCATCCGAACTCAGATGCAAAGTGATATCCGGATTGGCAGTGCGCAGAGCCTTCAGTTCCTGCTCAAGTCCGCTGACGGCAAACTCCTGCGTATCCACATAGACCTTGCCCTCGGCATCTACCGATACTGTGACGGGCTTCTTCGGCTCCGTCGGTTGCGTCGGTGCGGTTTTCGGCAGGTTGACTGTGATCGAGTTATGCAATACCGGAATCGTCACGATAAAAGCCACCAGGAGAACCAGCATGACATCGACCAAAGGCGTGATGTTGATCTCACTCATCACCTCATCTGATTCATTTGTGCTTGAAAATGCCATTATGCGAATACCTCTTTTTTCAGGTTAACGACAGACGAATTGCCTATACCCTGTGCGTCGGATGATCTCACTTCAACCGGGCGGCCCTTGAAGGAAACCTTGCGGGAAAGATTGATCAGGTCAGCAGCGAAATCATCCAGGTCACCGCTGACCACCTTCAGGCGGCGAATGAAGAAGTTATAGGCGATCACCGCCGGCACAGCCACGGCAATACCAAGACCGGTGGCGATCAATGCCTCACCGATCGGGCCGGCCACGACTTCCAGGCTTGCCGAGCCAAGATCGCCGATATTGGTCAGCGCGATCATGATCCCCCAGACGGTACCGAACAGGCCGACGAAAGGCGAGGTGCTGCCGATACTTGCCAGCACAGCCAGACCGCTTTCAATACGCCTGCGCTCTTTCAATATCTGCTGGCGCAATGAGCGCTCGAGCAGATCCTGGCGGTCACCGCTGTGTTCCAGGTCGTGAGACTCATGATTGTCGGCATCCCGCAGTGCATTAAAACCGGCATGCGCCACGCGTGCTGCGGGACCATCCTGGTCTTTCAGTTCCGAAGCTGCCAGCAGGTTAGGCGCACTCCAGAATGCACGTTTGAAACGCTTGTCGCGTTTACCCGCACGAAAGTTCTGGATACCCTTTACCAGCAGCAATGTCCATGTCACCACTGAGAATGCGACCAGGGTGTATAAAACACTTTCGACGATTAATGAAGTAGAAGCTGTTGCATTAAACATAGTGAAATTCCTTTAATTAATAACTATTTGGATAATCTGAATTCGATAGGCACAGTAGCCCAGCCGTCAATCGGCGTATCGCCGCGCTTGGAAGGAATGAATGTCCAGTAGCGAACCACCTCCAGCGCTGCCTCGTCCAGCGTCTTCCGGCCGCTGGACTGCCTGACTTCCACGCTGCCCGCCTTGCCGTTGGCCAGCACACGCACACGCAATATCACTTTGCCTTCCCAGCCTTGTCGCTGGGCAAATGCCGGATATTCCGGTGCCGGATTCTTGAGATAGCCTGCATAACCGATCGCCTCAGTCACCGGCTCCTCTTTTGGTGGAGGCGGCGGACTTGGTTCTGCCACCACGGGGCCTTTTACCGGCTCAACGTCAGTGTTTTCCTGGATGACAATATCCTGCGGAGTAATCACTTCCTCAATATCTGCAGGACGTGTTTTCAACACCGGCACAGGCTTGGGAGCAGGTGGAACCACCTTCTCGACCTTAGGCTTGGGCGGCTCGATTTTTGGTGGAGGCGGAGGTGGTGGTGGCTCCGGCTTGATAAATTCGATCACCACTTCGTTTTTCTTAGATTCCGGCAACACTGGCGAACCTTCATACCTGGAATATCCATAGGCCAGCAATGCATGCCCGACAATGACCAGCAAACCCAAGATGATGAAGTCGCGCTTCGAAGTCTTAGCTATCCTGTTTTCAAGCAGCAGATGCTGTTTCAGCTTTTGCGAATAATCTACGCCTTTGGTGGGGACGCTTCTCGGCTTGGCTTCCCGCGAGGCAGGCAGGCTGCCTGGCGCGAAAGCATCGATCGTCGAATTTAGGGCGGTGGACATAGTCAACTCCTTTTAATGTGCAATCCTGATATCCGGATCAGGCAAAGTCTGAAAGCACATCTTCCTTGATGCGCTGAAATTCAATATGCGAACGAACACGAGGGCGGGCAAGCTGCACCGGCACTATGCGTTTTATCCTGCCGGGATGGGCATCCATCACCACCACACGATCCCCCAGGAAAACCGCTTCCTCCACATCGTGGGTCACCAGGATGGTAGTCAGTCCCTCGATCTCCCAAAGCCGTTCCAACTCCTGCTGGAGCTTGAGCCTGGTCAGCGCGTCAAGCGCAGCAAACGGCTCGTCAAGCAAAAGCATTTGCGGACGAAGCACAAGCGCCCTGGCAATCGCCACGCGCTGGGACATTCCCCCTGAAATCTGATGCGGGTAAGCCTTCTCGAATCCGTTAAGACCGACCAGACTGATCTGCGCCTCCACCCGTTGCTTACGCTCAGCTTTCGGCACATCGGTCGCGGCAAAGGCCAGCTCGATATTTTCACAGACCGTCAACCAGGGAAACAGACGATGCTCCTGAAACACGATGCCCCGACTAAGATCGGTGCCTTCAACACGGCGGCCCTGATAAACAATTTCACCCTGATAGCCGGAATCCAGTCCCGCTACCAGGCGTAGCAATGTAGATTTACCGCAACCGCTCGCGCCGACAATGGAGACAAACTCGCCCGACTGCACTTCAAGGTTGATACCACTCAGCACATTCAGTGCCTCACCATCCAACTGGTAAGTCTTTTCGACCGAATGAATCCTCAGGGCAACTGCCTTGGCATTCTCATGAAAGCGACGTAATTTCGCTTTCTCGGGTAGTGAGGGCTCAGGTTGCGATGGAGTATTTCTGGCAGCGCCATCCTGAGCTATCACGGTTTTATCGATTTTCAATGCTGTAGCCATTACGCTGGTGTCTTTCCGAAAGCCCTGCAAGAACTGAGGTCATCAGTGCTTGCAGTCCAAAATTAGTTACTAGGTATTACGCAATACTCATGCCAGCATCATTTAAACTTTATTATTTCAATTAATTCATATAGTTAATGAAATTTAACGGCAACCAATCCCAAGCCAGATGTTTGATGGGCATCAGCAGTTTTGTACTGATGTTGGATTTGAAGCAGGGATTGGGATGCGTTCATAAGCTCAAAGCTGGCGGGCACCTGCAACACGCAGCGGCAGATTACTTTTTCTGCGCCACAGATGGAGCTTCCCAGTAGTCTTCCAGCTTGAGCTCCTTGAGCGCATGGTTGGTAAACTTGGGGTTGAGCAGCTGATTGACGTCGACCTCTTTCCTCACCAGGCCGGATTGTTTGGCATACGAGGCCGCACGGCGGTAATGGGTGATCAACACCTGGTCATACAGAGGCGACCATCTATCCTTCCACGCAACGCTGTCATCTTCATAATCCCTTCTGACGACGCTCTCCGGCAAGACTTGTGCTGCATATTCCCGAATATACTGATCACGATTCTCTTCCTGTGCCGTCCAGTGATTCGCCTTGATGTAGGCAGTGACGATAAGCTGGGTCAATTCAGGGTATTTCTGCACAAAAGCGTTACTTGCCCACAAGCCGCCCATCAACTTCCAGTCTGCGGGTGCATTCTTGGTGGACCATATTATTTTGCCGACCTTCTTGTCGACCAGGTTGTAGGCATCGTTCAATCCGAAGTAGCCATCTACCGAGCCGCTCGCTACGGCGGCTGAACCTACTTGCGGGTTCAGATTGACGACCTTGAAGTCCTTGAAAGTCAAACCTTCGGACTCCAGCAGATTAGCGAATGCGATCTCCCAAGGCCGACCGCGATGCAATGCAATCCGTTTGCCTTTCAGGTCGTGAATGCTTTTGGCGGTCGAGTTGATCGGCACGGTCAGATAAGAATTCCCGCTTCTGCCCCATGGAGCGACAAGCTGCACAGTCGGTCGCGATGCGTTGAGGATAATGGGAGGCAAATCGCCATAGGCAGCGAAGTCTATGGTGCCGTTAGCAAAACCCTCGTTGATGATGGGCCCGACCGCCGCATGTGCTGCCGGCACCCACTCCAGTTTGACGCCTTTACTTTTCAGCACATCTTCCAGGCCGCCTTCGGCGATCAATGCCGCACTCCCCATGTAGACGGTTTTACCGGCTATGTTGTATGCCACGCTGGCGATACGAACCACCTTGGGAAAATCTTCTGCCAGTGCCGGTTTGGACGACAAGGAGAAAAAAACGGTGAATAGGCCGATAGCGAATAGACCATTAGCTAAATAATTAAAAAACCTGCTTAACATGGTGGTAACTCCAGAATTCAATTTGGTCGCCAAAGAGTGAATGGCGTATCAGGAAATAAAAAGCCGGCTTGCCATGGACTGACATACCGGCTCACTTCAAAGACTCACGCAAAGGGCGAAGGGGAAACGCCCCTTGCCAGTCGATCAAGCCGCTTTAGCTTTCTCGTGCAGCCATTTTTTTGCTTGCTCAAGCGGTCGGTTATCGATCCATGCGTCCAGGTCGAAATCCCGATCAAGCAGGCCATGCACCAGCATAAAATCCTTTTGCTTACGGAACAGATCGATCCGCTCCTGGGATAGCGTGGGTTCGAGAGTCAGGTGAAAATCTTCACCATAGGCGGTTTCAACGCCCTCGGTACCGGCACGGGTCTCACTGGCCAGAATTTCACGAACCCCGTTCAGGTTGGTTTTTGCCCACTCAGCTGCACGCAATGTTTGATAGAGGAAGCGCGCGACCAGATCGAAATGGTTTTCCAGAAAATCTTCATGTACGGTTATCGGACGCGGCGTACCGTTGTTCACGCGCGAAGCCAGTTCCGGAAAGCTGTCCAGATCGATGCCGACCACTGCCCCGGCACGATTGGCTGCATCAACTGCAGATGCGCCCTTCACATAAACCGCATCTACCTTACCCTCGATAAGCGCATCGATACCTGCCCACAGGCTGCCGAGGTTGCCCTGCCTGTCACCGCGCCCGGATGGCACTTCAACCAGCTGCGCATCGTCCAGCGTCAAACCCGCCAGACCCAGCGCGCCCTTGTAACCATGCAGACTCATGCCGCGGGCGATACTGCTGCCGCGGATATGGTTCTTGATAGGATGCTCGATGAATGCAGGCAAAGCCAAACGCAAACCGGCAAGATGTTCCGGTTTGGTGATTCCTGAGTCCGGCCTGACCAGGATTGCCTGCCATTCGTCTATCCAGGTCAGCCCGATCAGGCGGGTGGGCGCATGCTGCGCCCTGGCCGCAAGGGCAAGGAGATTGCCGCCCTCGCGAATAAGCGTTGGCAGCTTGTGGTCGTAATGATGCCGCGACAACTCCCTGGGTGCATCCTGCAAGGTCGAGACCTTGATGCCCTCATTCGCGAACTCTTCGCCAAGCCAGCCTAATCTGTAGGCCAGACCGGTTGCGGTTGGTACAGGGCAACGTGTGAACCATATCTGGTCTATCTTGCCTTGCGGTGCCTTGCCTTGCGGTGCGATCTGGCCTTGCGATTCGATCTTGCCTTGCGGGGCGATTTTCTCTGTCATGCAATATCCTTTGTTATCTTTATCAAGCGCTGTAAATAATCAATCGATTGAGTTACAGATCGGTCGCCGGCAGCAGTCCTTCAGATTTTGCCTGCTCGAAAATCTTGGCCATTTTCCATTGCTGTGCCAGGACACCAGGACCATAGTCGCGTGAACCGCCAATCGCTTCAGCCCGGATTTGTATCTGGGCGCCCTCTTCCAGCAACAGGATAAATTCGGCGGTCTTGCGTAAACCGGCCTTGCCCCATACAGTCGAACCGCCATTCGCCTCAAGGATGGCTGTGTTGTGCGGATTCAACTTGATCTGATCGAGGATGAAATCGACTTCCTGCTGGCGTCGATCGATATAGATGGGCAATTCGCGAATGAGGTTGAAACGCTGGACCGGTACATAGCGAATCGGCAAGGTACGATGCGTCTGCGCCCAGGCGCCGAGATATGGTGAGTGCACATGGGAAACCGTGGTGATTTCGGGATGTTGCTCAAAAATCTTGGCATAGCGCAACGCTGCCCTGCCATTGCCTTTTTCTGAATAGAGCGTTCCATCAAGGCCGGCGACAGTCGCTTCAAGCTTCTTGCCTTTGTTGAATGGCCCGGCATAATTCACGATCACCACTTTATCTTCGCCAGGCACGCGCTCGACAAAGCCGACCGTCCCGTTGGCGGTGATGGTTCCAGTATCCCTGAATACCTCAAAAGCCAGTTCAGCTTCCTCAACCACCTTGGCAACAAAAGCATCAATATCAATCTCAGTGTCTACAGATGTAGCAGTCATGTCGAATTCCTTTTCCGTTAATTTTTAGCATTTACTACTTAGCTTGCCTTGCTTGCTGAGTGGAAAGGCGCAAAAGGTATGCCAGAAGAATATGTATTCGGAAAATAAGTTTATTTCCTATAAAAATCATTGCGTTGCAGATTCAGTGAAAAGATGCGCGGGGAATGCGTCCGGTCAAAAACATAGCTTGATGTTGCGTATGAAACAGTTAAGGAATCTTTCTGTTGCCTTTCAACCACCGGGCCCGTGAATTTCAATCCGTGAACCGATGAGCTGCCGGTTTCGAAAGAATATTTTCAAGGACTTATCGGATTTACTTCCGCCCAGTCCTGATAGTGGAATATTTATTGCAAGCTCAAGTCTTACTAGGGATTTTTCTATTCAATATAAATTAATAGCATATACATATAAATTATTATTAATAGACTATTTAATAACTATTTCGTATATTGTAGTGATTCTGCCAAATAGATGAGCGAGTGATTTACTGATGCATGCCAACTTATGGAACTACGAAAACGACGATGAGATGAACGATACTAATACTGGATCGAGCGCTGATCATGTCATTACGCACCCCAACCCGCCATCGGTAAGCTTATCTATTCGGGCCAGTGCGCTTGTTTTCAGTGACCCGAAATCCCAGAATCTGCTGAGCCTGATAGAAAAAATCGCCCACAGCAATGCTACGGCCCTGATTATCGGCGAGACGGGAACAGGCAAGGAACTGATCGCACGGCACATCCACGCACTCAGCGGCAGGAAAAACGGCCCATTTCAGGCGATCAATTGCGGCGCATTCTCTGAAACCCTGGTGGAGAGCGAGCTTTTCGGCTATGAACGCGGAGCATTTACCGGCGCCAACTCATCCAAGATAGGCTGGTTTGAGTCCGCCAACAAAGGCACTTTATTCCTGGATGAAATTGGCGACCTGCCGCAATCCACCCAGGTGAAACTGCTCAGGGTGCTGCAGGAGCGCGAGGTGGTACGTCTGGGCTCGCGAAAGGCGGTGCCTATCGACGTAAGGCTGATCGCAGCGACCAACGTAGATCTTGAAGAAGCGGTACGAGCGGGACGCTTCAGGGAAGACCTGTATTACCGGATCAAAGTAGTACCTGTTGACCTGCCGCCCTTGCGCGAACGTCGCGGGGACATCCTGCCGCTGGTTGAACACTTCCTCAACGTCTACAAGCAACGCCTGAAGACCGAGACACCTCAGCTGGCGCCAGAAACCATCAGGGCAATGCTGGACTATCCGTGGCCGGGGAACATCCGGGAACTGGAAAATGTCATTCACCGGGCATTGCTGGTCTCGACTTCAGGAACCTTGTTTCCGCGGGATCTTCATCTGCCGACGTCGAGCCTGACCAGTCCGAGGGAAAGACCTCTCCAGGAGTCGCCAGATGCAAGCCAGCCTGAATTCCATACGCAAACCACCTCGCCGGAATCAGATACCCGCCACCTGGAGACCGTGCTGGCAAACTTCTTCGAGAATACGCCACCGAACCTTTATGAGTTGATCAATGCAATCACTGTGCGTAAAGCTTACGAGTATTGCAACAACAACCAGGTCCATACGGCAAAGCTATTGGGGATAAGCAGGAATATATTAAGGGCTCGCTTGAAAGAGCTTAATCTTATTGCCTGAGGGAATTTCATAATGAGCCTGGGGGACATCGCCCCCTCCGGGTTCATGAACCTGATTCGCTCATCTGAGTATCTATTCTCTATATCAATTCCCGAACTTAAGCGAACCATGGTTGTGCCTCAAGTTTTTCAGGCGACCAGAGCTTCCCGCACATTCTGGTTGAGTATGAATGTCGCCTGGTCCAAGGCCGTATCGATTCTTTGGCGAATCGCATCGCTGGTCAATTCATAATTACTGAACTCGGTATCCTTGGCATAGATGGCTGTAGGAACCGTGTAAATTCCGAAGAAACTGGCCAATGTCCTTAGCTGGTAATCCAGAATCGAAGCATGCTGATCGCTGCCGCCGGTCGCAGCCAGAATGGCGACTTTGCCTGCCAGGTTTTTCGGATCAATCAAATCAAAGAAATGCTTGAGCAGCCCGGTGTACGAGGCTTTATATACCGGACTGGCGATCACGATCAGATCGGCCCGGTTCAGTTTTTCGTAGGCCTGTGCAAGCGTCTCCGGAAACTGGTTATAAGTGACGGTTGCACCGAGGACACCTGCGATTTGCGCAATGTCGATAACCTCAGCACCGGCATGAAGCTTATGCGCTGCCTTATTAACAATCACATCCACGAGTGCTTTGGTTCTGGAAGGTTGAGAAATGCTCCCTGAGATACCTATTATTCTAGACATATTAATGATTATCCTAAATTCTTAATTAAAAGATAATCGACTTCTTGCAATATTGATGCCAAATAATTTTTATTATATTAATCATTACCTTGAAAAAAATAATTTGAGTATTTCATATTTTCACAGGCAGAAGTGTTGGACACATGTTGCTGCTGCAACACTGCCTCGTCGCATGCGACTCGCAACCCCAACTTAGTTCCCGTGGGTTCTATGCTCCCGACGACACATAAAGCAAAAAGGCTATCCGGATGGATAGCCTTTTTGCTTTATTGGGCTGGGGTCAACCGAACAGTCCCTTGAAAGCCATTATTTTCTTTACCTCAATAAATTATTATTTTTCTGTTACCCCCAAAGTTACCCCAATTAAAATTAATTCTTTTGGGGTTAACATTTTATTTCATTACCAGATTTAATCTCTACATGCCTCATGCGACAGGCTTCCAAAGTTATCGTATTAAATATTTTTTACCACCCCCCACTACGTTGCTTGTGTGTATTGAGCTTTATCAAAGGTTATTGCCGTTTGCTGTTGTTTTAATCATCACTGAAGATGAAACGCTATACACAGGATAGCGTTTGTTGTTTTTAGCCCCTAATTCGCTATATAGCGTTTTATGCCTGAAAGCTGCCTTTACCCCTTGATCGTTTATGATCTACGAATGATTTAATCTTACTTTTATTATGTGCTGGTGAGTTCACTAACCCTAGATGGTGTGCAAATAGCGCTGGGTCTTTAGCTATCAAATCACGAGCTATCGGCCATATAGCAGACTGCATTACAGCATCAGCCTTTAAGCGCTTCAAAACATCACCTTCCAGGGTTTGTCTATCTTTAGCTGATATGCGCTTGCTATTGGGTCTGCTTAGACCATAGTTACGTGCCACATCAGCATGAAACAGATTGATTAAACGCATCAGGTTACCTTTGCCTCCAATGAGCTTGTTGCCCTGCATCTTGCCATCGATCAAAGGCAGAATCATTGCATGAGCATGTGGCGCAGTTTCGTCCAAGTGAATATCGAAACTTATCAACTCACCATCAAAGGTTTTTAATGTCCATGCGTAGCAATCTTCAAAGAATGGCCTTGTATCTTGCTGGTGTCGGTCTATGGGTAAGCTGAATATAAGCTCTACAGCCATTACAGCGTTTTTTCGGGGCTTCTCTATACCGGACTTGAGCATCTGCACGTTTGCATGACGTGCGATATTCGCTGGTGTGTCTTGCCCTGCCAGTGCATAGTTAAGGGGTGTTCTAGTTACGTCGATATTTGCACCAGATCCACGCTCTGATTGCAGCTCGCGCTTGTTATGCTTTAACGCTTCTAAAACACCCTGCTTACCTTTGATTGCACCTAGCCTTATTAAGTGACTAGAGGCCATAGTTTAGCTATCAACCATCCGCGATAGATGCAGATACAAGCCCCACAGCTCGATCAAACTGAGTGAGCCTATATCAGCACCTACCCCTAAGTGAGAAAACCTTGCTATAAGGCATTCAAGACGCAATAACCAATCATTCGTCATGGCTGCCACCTAGCAAAACATACCTAGCGACTTTTTTATGTTCTATGCCATCAGGGCTTAAGCAAGTAATGCGAACCGTATCTATCCTGCAACCCTGTTCACGCAGTTCTTTTACTCTTGCGGCTGGCATCATTACGCCGTAATCTTGACGCAGCTCTATAGTGGTTTTAGGGCTATCGCGTAAAGCCCTCAATATGATGATTTGTTGATTGTCCGCACTGGTGTTGTTAAAATTGATTCGTGAATTTTGGCCTGCCTTTGTGTAGGCTATTTTTTTGTACATGATTACACCGCCCTTGCTGCTAGGTCGGCTCTAATCGCACCCACATTCCACGCGGTGCATCTTTCACTTAATTTGCTTGGGCTTGGTATCGCACCGTTTTTAACATTGCGCCATATAGTGGCACTTGAAACGCCATACAAGGCTTTAAGCACTGGCAAGCGGATAAATGCGCTATCAGGCATTGAATCAAAATTGACTAATACCGATGGTATGTTCTGAGTTGAGTCAGTTTTAAGTTGCATGATGTATTTCCCTGTTGTTGAAAGTAACAGGTCGCATCATGCCGATGATTCAAATTTTAGTATTTCCGCAAAATCTTCAATATTTGCGGAAGTTTATTTTGCCAATATTGATTGCGATTGTTCTTTTGCTGAGTAGTAATATTCACTCGCTAGGGTTTTGCCAATATTAAATTCTTTGCCTACGATGGCAAACAATGCTTCATCAATTGGACTATCTTTGGCAAGAGCAATCACTCTTGAATATACTCCCCACTTGAGGTTGCGCCTTTTTCTTTGAGCTGCAATGTTTGTACCTTTTTTATAAGGCTTTCCAAAAGCTTTGGGATCATCCCAAGATTTAGCTCTACAATTCAATACAGCGTCATACCTCCTGATAAATTCTTTTGCCAACCATTCAGGCGCAACTAAATCATGGTTTAAACATTCTCTAATACAAGCTAAAACATCATATCCACTCATCTTAGATTTAATTTGTTCATATCTTTTTATATGAGATGCGGCAATCCATTGAGAAAAAAGGTTAGCTGGATTAGTAAAGTCTTCACTAAGCAACTCTTCAACCAACCCTTTTTTACCATCAAAAACATCTTCATACTTCGCTGTCCACGGGTCAAACATTTAGCGCCCCTTTACGCCCCTTAAAAGAAGCTGCACCAGCCAGGTAAGGGTTGCCTGGCTTTCGCCCCGTCGGGCTAGGTGCAGCTAAATCACTATGCCTTTTTGAATGGCAACACCTTTGCCCCTGCTTTCAAAGCATCCAGATAATCAGCCCATTGTTGCATCATCACTTTTCGCTGCTCAATAAACTTGGTTCGGTTATATGCAGCACCCAAAGCATCAGGCACTTTATGGGCGAGTTGGTGTTCAATCACATGCGGGTCAACTTTTAATCGCTCATGCAAAATAGTTCGCGCCATTGCCCTAAATCCATGCCCTGTAATCTGTGTCTTTGTGTCATAGCCCATTCGCTTTAATGCAGCATTAATAGCCGCTTCACTCATAGGTTTTCGTGGATCATGCCCGCCCATGAAAACAAATTCACCATGCCCCGATAAGGGCTGAATCTCTTTGAATAACTCAATGGCTTGTGTTGATAATGGCACTAGGTGATCGATTTGGGTTTTGCTTACCCGATAACGCCACTCACCAGCCTCTAAATCAATATCAGCCCATTTTGCCGTTCTAAGCTCGCTAGGACGCACGAAGACCATCGGTGCTATCCTGAGCGCCGTCTGCACTGTAAAAGTGCCTGTAAAGCCGTCAATAGCTCTTAATAACTCTGCTACATCTTGAGGTTCGGTAAAGGCGGCCATGTGCTTTACTGCAGGGGAAGGCAACGCCCCTTTAAGGTCTGCTGTTACATCGCGAATAGCGCGGCCTGTTTGCACGGCATATCTAAAAACCTGCCCAGCAGCTTGCAAGGTTCTATGAGCAGTTTCCAGCTTATTCTGGTTTTGTACCCGCTTGATGCTTTCTAGCAGCTGAGGCGCTGTTATATCTGTAATAGGCTGGTTACCTATCCACGGAAACAGATACAGCTCAAAACGACGCATTAACCTGTCTTTATGCGAATCGGATTTATCAGCCATATGCGAAGCTAGCCATTCACGGGCAATCGCTTCAAAACTGTTTGCAGCTTTTAGCTGGTTGCTGGCTTTTTCGGCTTTACGTGCATTACTAGGGTCAATGGGTGGATTGTTACTAAGTAGCTTTCTAGCTGTATCACGTCTTGCCCTTGCATCAGCAAGTGATACATCAGGGAATGTGCCGAACGAGATCAGCTTTTCTTTTCCATCAAAGCGATATTTGAAACGCCACCACTTACCCCCGCTTGGGGTAACTTGCATAAACAGCCCTGCTTCATCGTATAACTTGAAAGCCTTACTGGTGGGCTTGGAATTACGTATTGCCGTTGTTGTCAGTGCCATATTGGGGTAACTCCAAACTGAGTTAGATGAGTTACCCCCAAAGTTACCCCTGTTTATTGGGGTATGTCAAGAAACAACATGATACGAAAAGAAGCAATAAAAAAGCCCACTAGCTATTAACTAATGGGCTTTTGAGCATTTCTTGATACTTGGTGATACAGGCAAATGGTGGAGCTGGGGGGAATCGAACCCCCGTCCGCAAGCCCTCCACAGACAGTTCTACATACTTAGCCTTGTTGTTTGATTTAATCTGCACCTCACCAACAGACAAGCAGTGTACAGACGAGCTACCTTAAGGTTAATGAAGTGCTAAGTAACCCAACACATCACGTATCCCGTGTATATGACGCTGCGATGGTTTTTAAGGCCACCCACCCCACGGGAGAGATGGTGCAGCGTCTAGCAGGATTAAGCTGCTAGAGCGTAAGTTTCGTCGTTTGCGACTATACTTTTTCAGATGGATTTACGAGGAAACCTGAACCCTCGGTATGCCCTGCACTGCTTTGCAACCCACGTCGAAACCTGGTCAGCCCCGGATGGTTTAAAGCATTTACTTCTTCAAGCTTCTCTCTGACTGTCATTCATATCAATGAGTTCAGCCAATATGTAATTATACGCCCAATAGTATTGCAAACCTCTATTTGTTATGGGCACGCATGATGCGGCCTTTTTCGCGTTCCCAGTCACGTTCTTTCTCTGCATCCCGCTTGTCGTATTGTTTCTTACCTTTTGCCAGGCCGATCTGCAGTTTGATGCGACCGCGCACGTAATGCATATCGAGCGGCACCAATGTGTAACCTGCGCGTTCGACTTTGCCGATGAGCTTGGCGATCTCTTCGTTATGCAGCAACAGCTTGCGCGTACGGATGGCATCCGGCCGTATATGCGTAGAAGCCGCACCTAATGGCGTAACGTGGCATCCGATAAGATAAATCTCGCCGCGCTGGATGATGACGTAAGCTTCTTTCAGGTTGACGCGATTGTCGCGGATGGCTTTGACTTCCCATCCTTCGAGGACAATACCGGCTTCGTATTTTTCCTCGATAAAATAATCGTGAAAGGCTTTTTTGTTCTGGGCGATGCTCATGACATGACAGATAGACTAAAATCGGTATTTTACTCTACTTAGATTCCGAGGTTGGTTACGAATGGCGCAGGTTGAAAAAACAGTTCTGGTCGGTCACTCAGCTGCGCGTATGTATGCATTGGTGGATGCGGTAGAGCAATATCCCGAATTCTTGCCCTGGTGCGGCGGTGTTGACCTGCTGAAACGCGATGAAACCCACACCAGCGCGACCTTGCATATCAATTACCATGGCGTCAAACAGAACTTCACCACCGAGAACGAGAAAACCTACCCCACGCTGATGGACATCAAACTGATCGATGGCCCTTTCAGGCACCTGGAAGGCGTCTGGCGCTTTATCCCGCTGTCTGAGGATGCATGCAAAATCGAGTTCCAATTGAACTACGAGTTTTCCAACGCATTCCTGGCAAAACTCATTTCACCGGTATTTAGCCATATTGCGAATACGTTTGTTGATGCATTTGTCGAGCGCGCAGATAAGGTTTATTAAATGACTGAAGACTCCAGCCATCGCATCATGGTCGAAGTAGCCTATGCCCTGCCCGAGCGGCAATTGATTATACCGGTCACTGTCGCCGAGGGCACAACGGCTGAAGCTGCGGTTATCGCATCCGGCATCATGGAGAAATTCCCTGAGATAGACTTGAACCTGAACAAAATCGGCATATTCGGCAAACTGAGCAAACCGGATAGTGTGCTGAGACACCTGGATAGAGTGGAAATCTACAGGCCGCTGATCGCAGACCCCAAGGAAGTACGGCGACAACGCGCCGCCGAAGGCAAGGTCATGAAAAAAGGTGGCGGTAGCGCAGAGGGCGAAGCCTGAAAACCCAAGTTGAAAACCTGAGCTTGGACCAACCCGGCCTGAGCCGATTCAGGCTGGGTTACAAAACGTTAGTTACAAAATTCGGCGACTTCTTTTCTGGCTTTTTCCGCACCTTTTGCCAGCGCCTCATCATCAAAGTACTCACGCTCGCCCTGCTCATTCATGCGGCTGATTCGGCCGCCCTGTTCGAAGGTTTGTAAGTTGGCTCTGGCAGTTGCACAGTTTTGCTGCTTGATTTTCAGATTGGCCTCTTCGGTCTTCAATCTTTCCTTCGCCTGTTCCGGTGTTTCTTTGGGCTGGGCATCGGCTTTTTCAGGATTGGCTACCTTCTGGGCTTCGGTACCAGCATCATTGGCAGGCTTGGTGGGAACGGCTTTTCTCCCGCCCAGGGATTCATGCGGTACGTTGCTGGGCGGCGGCGTATCGGAGTAACGCACGGTCCCGTCCTTTTCTTTCCATTTATAGATTTCTGCGTTTGCCGCAACAGGCAAAGCCAACAGTGAAGCCAACAAAAGCAAACCAAGTTTATTCATTTGTATTATCTTTCACTAAACCAACCGATTTAACTGAACATTAAGACGCTTCATGACTGCCGTCAATGCTTAACTCCACGGGTAGTTGACGCATTGACTTGACTCAGCAGGTAAAGTTTGAGATTTACCCGGATTCGTCTAGTCGGTATAATTAGCTTTTGCCGGAAAGATATTCCATGCGTCTGTTGCAAAGTGCACTTACTTTTGATGATGTTCTGCTAGTTCCAGCCCATTCAAACGTACTCCCGCGCGAAGTTGATCTCGCCACACAATTTACCCGTTCCATCCGCCTGAACATCCCGTTGGTATCCGCTGCGATGGATACCGTGACTGAAGCGCCTCTTGCGATTGCATTGGCCCAGGAAGGCGGTATCGGCATTATCCACAAGAATATGGTCGTCGCTGACCAGGCTTACCATGTTTCCCGCGTCAAACGTTTCGAATCAGGCGTAGTTCATGACCCGGTGACCATTCATCCGCAAATGACAGTACGCGATGTGCTTGCCATCACCCAGAAATACAAGATATCGGGCTTACCTGTCGTTGATAACGGCACGGTGGTCGGCATCGTCACCAATCGCGACCTGCGTTTCGAAACCAATCTGGATCAATCCATCGTCGGCATCATGACGCCGCGCGACCGCCTGGTGACTGTGCGTGAAGGCACCAGCCGTGAAGAAGCCATGGGGTTGTTGCATAAACACCGCCTGGAGCGTGTGCTGGTAGTCAACGAAGCGTTCGAGCTGAAAGGCCTGATCACCGTCAAGGATATCCAGAAATCCAGCGACCACCCTTATGCCTGCAAGGATAGCAAAGGCCGCCTGCGGGTAGGCGCAGCCGTCGGTGTGGGTGAAGGTACCGAAGAGCGCGTGACCGCGCTGGCAGAGGCTGGCGTCGACGTGATCGTGGTGGATACTGCCCACGGTCACTCGCAAGGTGTTCTGGATCGTGTGAATTGGGTCAAAAAGAATTTTCCGCAGGTTGAAGTCATCGGCGGCAATATTGCTACCGCATCCGCTGCAAAAGCGCTGGTTGACGCAGGTGTCGACGGCGTGAAAGTCGGCATTGGTCCTGGCTCAATCTGCACCACGCGTATTGTTGCCGGTGTCGGTGTGCCGCAAATCAGCGCCATCAGCAATGTAGAAGAAGCCTTGCGCGGTACTGGCGTACCTTTCATCGCAGATGGCGGTATCCGCTTCTCCGGTGACATCTCCAAAGCCATCGCTGCCGGTGCATACTCCGTCATGCTGGGCGGCATGTTCGCAGGCACTGAAGAAGCACCGGGCGATATTGAGCTTTACCAGGGCCGTTCATATAAATCCTACCGCGGTATGGGTTCGATTGGTGCCATGCAGAAGGGCTCAAGCGATCGCTATTTCCAGGAGACTAATGGCAACGCCGATAAATTGGTGCCTGAAGGCATTGAAGGTCGCGTACCCTATAAAGGTTCAGTGCTGGCAGTGATTCACCAATTGATGGGCGGCTTGCGTGCTTCCATGGGTTATGTCGGCTGCAAGACCATAGAAGAAATGCGGACCCGTGCCGAATTCGTGCAGATCACTTCTGCCGGTATGCGCGAATCTCATGTGCATGACGTGCAAATCACAAAAGAAGCACCTAACTATCGTATTGATTAGGCGCGTGACCAGGAGAGCATAATGGCTGTTGAAAATAATCGCTATGTATCTGAATCAGCCATTCTGGGTGCGCTATTGCTTGCCGGCCTGCTGGGCTTGGGCTATCTGGTCTCAAGCAGTATTGTTGATATCAAGATGATGGAACGCACGGTTGAGGTCAAGGGCCTCTCCGAGCGTGAAGTGCCTGCCGACATCGCGATCTGGCCTATTACTTTCAGCATGGCGGATAACGATCTATCGAATCTTTATCTGACCATCCAGGAAAAGAACAGCAAGATTGTTGAGTTCCTCGCGGCACAGGGCTTTACCGAAAATGAAATTACCATTTCCGCGCCTTCCGTGGTCGATAAGCTGGCACGTGAATACGATTCCTCATACGGATCGAAATTCCGCTACACAGCCAGCTCTACGATTACCGTATATTCCAACCAGGTGGATAAAGCACGCCAGAGCATGATCAAAGTTGTCGACCTCGGCCGTGAAGGCATTGCGATTGCGGGCGATAGTTACAGCACGCAGTTCATCTACAGCAAGCTGAATGACATCAAGCCTGAGATGATCGAAGAAGCGACCAAGAATGCCCGCCAGGCCGCCGACAAGTTCGCCAAGGATTCCGACAGCAGTTTAGGCAAGATCAAACGCGCCAACCAGGGTATTTTCAGCATTGAAAACCGCGATTCAAGCACCGCACATATTAAAAAGGTGCGCGTGGTTTCGACGGTTGAATATTACCTGTCCGACTAATTTAATTTCATACAATCACTGCCGCCCAGGCGGCTTTTTTTATTGATCGTTTCCCATGACTCAAAAAATCCTCATTCTTGATTTCGGTTCCCAATACACGCAACTGATCGCTCGTCGGGTACGCGAAGCCAACGTCTATTGCGAGCTTCATTCATGGGATGTCGATGATGCCTTTATCCGTGAATACGCACCTGCTGGCATCATCCTCTCAGGCGGTCCGAATTCGGTTTACGAGAACGAAACGCCCAAAGCCCCTCAAGCTGTATTTGAGCTAGGCATACCTGTTTTAGGCATCTGTTACGGCATGCAGACCATGGCATCTCAACTAGGCGGCAAGGTCGAGAACGCAGCCAAGCGTGAATTCGGTTATGCAGAGATTCGCGCACGCGGTCACTCTGTCCTGTTCCGCGATATTCAAGATAAGGCAAACGAGCAAGGTCATGGCCTGTTGGATGTATGGATGAGTCATGGCGACAAGGTCACCGAGTTACCCGCTGGCTTCAATATCATCGCCAGTAATGAATCGACTCCCATCGCCGGCATGGCCGATGAAACACGCCGTTATTATGCGGTGCAGTTCCACCCCGAAGTCACCCACACCAAGCAAGGCAAGGCGATCCTCAGCCGTTTTGTCCATGAGATCTGCGGCTGCGACCGTTCATGGAATATGCCGGATTACGTCGAAACCGCCGTGCAGCGCATACGCAGCGAGGTCGGCAGCGACCAGGTGATTCTTGGCCTCTCCGGCGGCGTGGATTCCTCTGTGGCAGCCGCGCTGATTCATCGCGCGATCGGCGATCAGTTGACTTGCGTCTTTGTCGATAATGGCTTGCTGCGCCTGAATGAAGCAGAACAGGTCATGGAAACCTTCGCCAGGAACCTGGGTGTAAAAGTCATCCATGTCGATGCCAGCGCCAAGTTTCTCGGCGATCTGGTCGGCGTTAACGATCCTGAAGCCAAACGCAAGATCATAGGCCGCGAATTCGTCGAAGTATTCCAGCAGGAATCTGCCAAACTGCCGCAGGCCAAATGGCTGGCTCAGGGCACCATTTATCCGGATGTGATTGAATCTGCTGGCGCAAAGACCAAGAAGGCTCACACCATCAAGAGTCATCACAATGTAGGCGGCTTGCCGGAAAGCCTGCACCTTAAATTGCTGGAACCGCTACGCGAATTGTTCAAGGATGAAGTACGTGAACTTGGTGTTGCCCTGGGTTTGCCGCATGATATGGTTTACCGCCACCCGTTCCCCGGCCCTGGCCTCGGTGTGCGTATCCTTGGTGAAGTGAAAAAAGAATATGCCGATTTATTGCGCCGTGCCGATGCTATTTTCATCGAAGAACTGCGAGCCTCAGGCTGGTACGAGAAAACCTCCCAGGCATTTGCCGTGTTCCTGCCGGTCAAGTCTGTCGGTGTGATGGGTGACGGCCGTACTTACGATTATGTTGTCGCCTTGCGCGCTGTAGTCACCAGCGACTTCATGACTGCGCACTGGGCTGAATTGCCTTATGAATTATTAGGTAAGGTCTCGAATCGCATCATCAACGAGGTACGCGGCATCAACCGCGTCGTCTATGATATTTCCGGTAAGCCTCCAGCTACCATCGAGTGGGAATGAGCCGGGGTTTCGTCAAGGAAGATGATCTTGAGCATGCCGGAACCGACCTGCCGGAACGGCCTGTCAGCGATCAGCCTAACTACGTCACGCCATTAGGGCTCAAACAGCTGGAAGCGGAAACAGCAAGGCTGGAGAAGCTGCGTTCAGAACTTTCGCCGCAAAAGGAAGACCCCGGCATTCAGCAACAACTCGGCATGGTGGAACGCGACCTGCGCTATTTCCAGGCACGCATGGAACAGGCTATCCTGGTCGATCCTGCAACCCAGGATAAAGACAGAGTGGTGTTCGGCGCCACAGTGCACATGGAGGATGAAGACGGTGTTCTTCATATCTTCACAATCGTCGGCGAAGATGAAGCCGATATTGCCGCCCAAAAGGTGAGCTGGGCATCGCCCCTGGCAAAAGCCTTGCTTGGTCATAAAGTCGGCGATAGCGTCGTATGGCACAGACCGGCCGGCGACATGAATCTTGAGATCACTGACATTACCTAGGAAATTTTATGAACGTCTCTACCGCTATTGAAACACGCCGCTCCATCAAGGCTTACGACGCGAATCACCAGATGACACAGGCCGAGATCGACAAGCTCATGTCGCTGGCCCTGCTCTCGCCTACTGCGTTCAACATCCAGAACTGGCGCTTTGTGCTGGTGCAGGATACGGAATTACGCAAACAGCTTCGTGCCGTCAGTTGGGATCAGGCACAAGTGACCGATGCTTCCTTATTGATTGTTCTGACCGCCGATCTCAAATCATGGGAAAAGCAGCCGGAACGCTATTGGAAAGAAGCGCCGCAGCCTGTACGCGACTATCTGGTACCCGCCATCAACCAATATTACTCTGGCCGCGAGCAGGTGCAGCGCGATGAGGGCATGCGCTCCTGCGGCATGGCTGCGATGGCTATCATGCTGGCAGCCAAGGAAATGGGCTACGACACCTGCCCTATGGATGGCTTCGATTTTGACGCTGTCGCCAAATTGCTCAACCTGCCGACAGACCATACGCCAGCGATGTACGTTGCTGTCGGCAAAGGCATCAAGGAAGCATGGCCGCGCGGCGGACAACTGGCCATGGATGAAGTCGTCATCCACAACAAATTCGATTAAACACAATATAGCCACAGAGTTCACAGAGCTCTCAGAGAAAAGCCAGGCTTTATTCCTCTGTGAACTCTGTGTGCTCTGTGGCAGGATTTTTTTAAGGATTCATTTTGCTCATTGCTAATAACATCACCATGCAGTTCGGCGCCAAGCCGTTGTTCGAAAACGTTTCAGTTAAATTCGGCGATGGAAATCGCTATGGCCTGATCGGTGCCAACGGTTGCGGAAAATCCACATTCATGAAGATTCTGGCAGGCGAGCTGGAGCCGACCGCCGGCAATATCTCGCTGGACAGCAATGAGCGCATGGCATGGCTGCGCCAGGATCAATTCGCCTATGAAGATGAGCGCGTACTGGATGTGGTCATGATGGGGCATGAGCAGATGTGGAAAGCCAACTTCGAGAAGAACGCGATCTACATGAACCCGGAGGCGACCGAAGACGACTACATGCGGGCTGCAGAGCTTGAAGGCGTATTTGCGGAGTACGATGGCTACACCGCAGAATCTCGCGCAGGTGAATTGCTGTTGGGCGTGGGCATCCCTATCGAGCAACACAATGGCCCGATGAGCGCGATTGCGCCAGGCTGGAAATTACGCGTATTGCTGGTGCAGGCCCTGTTCGCCAATCCGGATATCCTGTTGCTGGATGAGCCGACCAACAACCTGGACATCAACACCATCCGCTGGCTGGAAGATGTACTGAATAATCGCGATTGCACCATGATCATCATTTCGCATGACAGGCATTTCCTGAACCAGGTCTGTACGCATACTGCCGATATGGATTACGGCAAGCTGACAGTCTATCCGGGCAATTATGATGACTTCATGGAAGCCTCGACCATGGCACGCGCGCAACAAGCCAAGGACAATGCCAAGGCCAAACAACAGATCGCCGATCTGCAGGACTTCGTGCGCCGCTTCTCGGCCAATGCGTCCAAAGCCAAACAGGCAACCAGCCGCGCCAAGCAGATCGATAAGATCAAGGTGGAAGATATCAAACCTTCCAGCCGCCAATATCCATTCATTCGTTTTGAATATGACGAAAGAGAGAAACTGCATCGCAATGCCGTTGAGCTGGAAAAAGTCAGCCATGGCTTCGACCACACTTTATTCAATGACCTCAACCTGATGGTGGAAGCTGGCGAGAAAGTCGCCATCATTGGCGAAAATGGCGTTGGTAAAACCACGCTGCTGCGCTGCCTGGCTGGCGACCTGCACCCCAATCACGGCAAGGTCAAATGGGCAGAAAAAGCCAAAATCGGCTATTTTGCACAAGACCATGAGTATGAGTTTGAAGAAGGCGAAGGCCTGTTCGAATGGATGAGCCGATTCACCCAGGCCGGTGACGATGACCAGGTGGTGCGCAGTATGCTGGGCCGCCTTTTGTTCTCGGGCGAAGACAGCAAGAAATCCGTCAAAGTGCTTTCCGGTGGCGAGAAGGGCCGCATGTTATACGGCAAACTGATGTTGGCGAAAACCAATGTCTTGTTGATGGATGAGCCGACCAACCACATGGATATGGAATCGATCGAAGCATTGAACACGGCGCTGGACAAATACAAAGGCACGCTGTTCTTTGTCAGTCATGATCGCGAATTCGTCAGCTCAATCGCGACCCGCATTCTGGAAATCAAGCCGGACGGTATCGTCGACTTCAGCGGTAATTACGAAGACTATCTGGCAAGCCAGGGTGTGTAAGCGTCAGGCTTGTTAAGTAAACCCGGTGTCAGTCGGCATCCGCATATTGTTGTGCAATCTTGCGGAAGTCTTCTGACAACTCAGAAAATGCATCGACCACATCCGGATCGAAATGCGTGCCGCGACCGTTGAATATGATCTCCGAAGCCGCCTCATGGCTCATCGGCTCTTTGTATACACGTCTGCTGATGAGGGCATCATAAACATCGGCAAGCGCCATCAAACGCGCTGAAACTGGGATTTTCTCGCCCTTCAATCCTTGCGGATACCCGCTTCCATCCCATTTCTCATGATGCCCGAGTGCGATTTCACGCGCATATTGCAAGAAGTTGTGCGACGAAGTCTCAATCAGTTTCTCTGCTTCCATGATCGCATTACAGCCAAGTGCAGCATGCGTTTTCATAATCTCAAACTCTTCGGGCGTCAGTTTGTCAGGCTTGAGTAATATACGATCCGGAATACCCACTTTACCGATGTCATGCAGTGGCGCCGATTTATAAATCATGTCAATGATGTGACGATTGAGAAAAGCGGCGAACCGCGGATGGTATTGCAGGCGTTGCGCCAGTGCACGTACATAATTTTGTGTACGCCGGATATGGTTACCGGTTTCGTTATCCCGCGTTTCAGCTAATGATGCCATCGCAAGAATCGTCGCATCCTGAATCATGGCTACTTCACGCGTTTGCATCTGGACTTGTTGTTCCAGGTAGGATTTCTGATCTTTAAGAAAATCACGTGCAGCCTTCAGCTGCAAATGGGTATGCACCCGGGCGAGTACGATAGGTGGGCTGACAGGCTTGGTGATGTAATCGACAGCACCCACATCAAAACCCAGTTGCTCATCTTCCATATTCACTTTTGCTGTGAGGAAGATAATCGGAATGTCAGTGGTGTAGGCATCGGCTTTGAGTCGTCGGCATACTTCATAGCCGTCGATGTCAGGCATCATGATATCGAGCAGAATCAGATCCGGCCTGGGTAAGACACTGGCGATCTTAAGGCACATCTCGCCACTGATCGCGACCTTGACGATATAAAAATCTTTCAGCAACGCATTCATCACCGAAAGGTTTTCCGGAATATCATCCACGATCAGGACTGTTTTTCTGATGCTGTTATTTTTGCTGCCCATCGCACTGTTCATTGCTCATCCTTTGCATCGCCTCAAAGAGCGAGGATTTTCTTAATCTGCTTATGTGCAATTTCAAAATCAAACCCCTGAACTGCCTTACTGAGAATTTCATAATCTGCATCAAGCAAGAATCTCTCCAAAGCATCCTGATGCTTCATCCAATATTCTTGCGCCCTTGCATCGCTATCCAGCAGATATCCATGCAGAATTTTCAGTTGCTTACTGACTTTGCCTACATCGGCAGGACCAGTCAAATTCTTTTTAGGGCTTTGTTTTTCCAGGGCTTTATTTAGAGTCCTTAATGTTTTCTTCAAACTCTCCTGGTAGGAGCCCAAGGCGGAGTCAGGTTTTCCGCCTTCACGAACAACCCTCTCGACATCTGCCGCCGCAGCGGATAAGTCCGTTGCACCGATATTGCCGGCGACGCCCTTGACACTGTGAGCAATACGCTCAGCTTCTTCTTTTCTGCCTTCCCTGATGGCACTGAGAATTTCTTCATCACTCTTTGAATAGGATGCCAGGAATTGCTCCAGCAACTGTAAGTATAGTTTCTGGTTCCCAGCCACCCGCTTCAATGCACTTTTCACATCGATCTCATGCATTTCCTCAAAAATGCCTTCGTCAATAATATTTTCGGCAGATTTTTCATTTACTGAAGTCATTTCGATCAGATGTACTTCACCCTCTGGAGACTGACCGTGGACCCAATAGCTTAAGGTCTGGTAAAGGACATCTGGATCTATGGGCTTGGCGATATGCCCATTCATTCCGATTGCAAGACACCGCTCTCTCGCATCGGCCGTTGCATGGGCAGTCATCGCAATAATAGGCAGTTGCGCAAAATCCGGATTTTGCCGAATCAGCGTTGTGGCCGAGTAGCCATCCATCTCTGGCATTTGCAAATCCATCAACACCGCATCATAAGCCTCGGCCTGATTAAACACCTGGTCGACCCCTTCCCGACCGTTATTCGCAACATCAACCGTAGCCCCCACACTCTCAAGCAATTCACGCCCGATCTGCTGATTGATCTCGTTATCTTCCACCAACAGGATTCGCATCCCTGCAAGGTTGTAGCTCATGGCGTGCTGGCTGCTTTTTCTTCTGTTTACTTCCGGCATGGAAGCCGGTGCATAAAGGCCCACCAGCATATCGACCAGCGTAGATTGATTCACTGGTTTGACCAGGAAACCTTCCAGATTGAGATCTTGTGCCTCGCGACGTACATCTTCACGTCCAAAAGCCGTCACCATGACGATATTAGGTGTTTTAGAGAGTGTGCTGTCCTGTTTGATTTCCTTTGCTGTCTCCAATCCAGTAAGCCCGGGCATGTTCCAATCCATCAGGATCAGATCCACTGGTTTGGTACCTTGCGATTGCTGGACAGCATCCAGCGCTTCCGCTCCGGAGGTCACCTGGTCGATCTCCAATGGCAGAAAGCCGAGCTGGCTGGCAAGTATCGTTCTTGCAGCTGCATTGTCGTCGACAATCAGCACCTTCAAGCCATTGAGTTCTTCCGGCACCACCCAGGCACGGCGCATATTCTCGGCAATACCGAACCACGCTGTGAAGCTGAACGTACTGCCGACCCCCATCTCGCTATTGACCCAGATATTTCCGCCCATCAACTCGACCAATCGCTTACTGATAGTCAGTCCCAGTCCCGTACCACCGTATTTTCTTGTCGTGGTGCAATCTGCCTGGGTGAATGGCTGGAACAACTTGCTGACTTGTAACGGAGTCATGCCGATACCGGTATCAGTGACCGTGAACAGGAGCTTGATTTTGTTGTCGGTGCGTTCCAGCGGTTCCGCACGGACGATCACTTCGCCCTCTTTTGTGAACTTGATGGCATTGCCTACCAGGTTCAGCAAAATCTGGCCCAGACGAAGCTGGTCACCGACGATGGTTTCAGGCACATCAGGCGAGATGTCAAAAAGTATCTCCAGTTTGTTTTCCAGAGCATTACTGCCAAGACCCGTAGTCAGATAATCGACCACTTCATCAAGCGAAAACTGAATGGCCTCAAGATCAATACGGCCAGCCTCGATTTTGCTGAAATCGAGGATGTCGTTAATGATGCTGAGCAGACTGACGCCTGCGTTATGCATCTTGTTGACGTAATCATGCTGCTTGGGAGATAGCGGCGTCTTCAGGGCAAGATGCGCAAGGCCGATAATGGCGTTAAGCGGAGTGCGTATCTCATGGCTCATATTGGCAAGAAACATCGACTTGGCGCGCGTTGCTTCTTCTGCTGCATCTTTGGCTTTGAGCAGTTCTTCGGCGGCTTCCCGTTCTGCTGAAATATCCTCGTACTGCCAGACACTCGCCGCTGCGGCATTACCCAGGTCTATTGCATGGCCCGACATGCGGCACCAGAACTTACTGCCATCCTTACGCTGTAATAGCCACTCGCCGCTGTATGTCTCTCCCTTGTCCATGGTCAGATAAGCTACCCTGCCGAACAGTTGATGACTTTCATCATCTGCAAACCAGGCCCGGCTGGTCTTCCCCATCATCTCTTCAGCGGTGTAACCGATAATTTTTTCCCATTTGGCATTCGTATTGACGACGATTCTATTTCTAAACTCTGCAATTCCCAGCGGGGCTGAATCAAAGATGGCCTGTTGCTGGCCGACAGCCTGTTTGAGTGCTTCCTGCGCCTCGATCTGAGGCGTAATGTCGACGATAACGCCGACCAAACCGCCTGGCATGCCATCTGCAAGATGAAAACCGCTAGCCCAATAGAGGACTTGATGATCCTTATTGTCTGCGAACCTTATCGGGATGTTGTGATGAGCAGTGAGCCCCTGTTTGATCATACGCATATCCTCAGCGTGATATGCCAGTCTTTCCGCCTCTGGCAGGAAGTCAAGTTCAATGACGGTTTTGCCTGACAGATGCTCACTGGTTGTCGCGAAGACTTCCTCATATGCCCGATTACAACCGACGAACTTGCCCTCTGCATCCTTGAAGAATACCGGGCTGGGTATCGTATCGATCATTTTTTGCTGGAAGAGATTCAAGTTGCGCAAATCCTGTTCCACGCGCTTACGATCAGTAATGTCTTCCAGATATCCATTAAGAAGCAAGTAACCCTCAGCAGACTCACGTGGCACCGCTCTTGTATAGAGCCACCTTATCTGGCCGTTTATTTGAACGCGGAATTCCTGCTCCCAGACATGCCTGTTTCTGCGGGCATGCTCCAGACTTTCCGAAATCGCCAACTGGTCCTCTGGCAAGATATGCTGAAACGATGACTCAAGCTGCTTCAGCATGTCATCTACGCTCACACCGACAAAGTCGGCTGCTGTCTGATTAACAAAAGTCGTGCTTCTATGCTTGTCGCCCTTGAATAAGACCTGGAATACGCCTACAGGCAGGTTTGCAGTGATATCGCTCAGCTTCTGCTCTGCATCGATAATGGCTCTACGCTCCTTGATCAGACGCGAGGCGAGGTAAGCAAGCAATAGAGATACCACTAGGCCAAACAACAGGATCACATAAAGAGAGTTGTAGTTTGTATTGAGTTTTGCAGCATCAGGATTAACGATAAACTGCCATTCACGTCCGGCAAATTCCAACGGCAGCTTGTAATTATTATCGACATCAATAGCTTCGTATGGATTCTGGCTTGATGAAAAACCGTTTGAAATCCCTTTGCCGTAATGGATCAGCTCAGGTTCTGAGGATGTGATATCAAAGAGCAGGAAATCCACACCAAGATATTTCGATTTCTGGTCAATTTTCTCCAGTAATCTCTCAAGCCTGACAATACCGGAGACATATCCCAGAACGCGATCCTCTGAAGAATCGCCTGCATAAACTGGCACATAGATAACAATCGCCTGCTGATTTGCGCTTTCCTTCTGGTAGGGAAGCAACTTCGTCGCGACGGGCTCGCCTTGCACGGCCGCGTTGACCAGCGCAGCTTTCTTTACGGCATCAGAAGCACTGTCAAAGCCAAAAACAGCCTTTGTGGCAGGCTCGCCATACAAGATCGGGTAGTATTCACTACGTTGCGCCGCCTTAACAAAACTACCCAGCTTCTCGTCGTAATCAAGTATCTCAAAGTCAGGCAAACCATCGCGCCTGGCCTCCTCGACGAACTGCTCCCGCATATCATGTTTGACTTGTGGACGCCATTGCAGCTCTTCCAGCAACTCACTGTTGTCGAGTGCCTGGGCGCTGAATAGACTGAATTCATCCCGGCTGACGTGCTCGCTGGAATAGAAGAACCATGTAGTTGATTGAATCAGACCGACTGCATGCCCTAATTCGGACTTGAAAACTTCGCTCAATTCCTGGCCAGAAGAAAGTACCAGTTCCAACTGACGAGTTCGAAGTTCTGCAGTGTTATAGTATGCGCGGGCAAAAGCCAAGGTAATCAATATACCTACAAGGAATATTGCAACAACTTTCCAACGATCACTTCTTACAGGTGACATATGGCTCTTTGCTTGGCTGTGGTAGCTTAATATAACTTGATAACCCTGACATGCATAGTGTAGAAATCATGATTAATCAGCGTCAACCAGATCGTGCGAGCAACGTTTGCTATGGCTGGACATAAACTTAAGATAGGCAGCCTGAACAAAGATGCAAGCTTTCATCTCCATGTATCAATTACTTGCCAGACTGGGTAATTAGCCACACCATTGAAATCATTCATTACCAATAAAAATCAACTCAACTTAGCATCCAATCTCGGCATCCAATTTTGACTTCAACATCACACTCCATTCGTTTTCTTGGCATCACTTGTCTGATGCTATTGATTCAATCCGGCAACGCCTTTGCGGAGAAAAGCATCTGGTATAGCAGCGACGATCCATTCGACACGGAATCGCTGGCACCGCCAGCCATTCCGCCGGCTTACCTGGATGAAACACGGGCTTATGAATGCACGGCGCCTGATTTCAACAGCCCGCTCAGCCTGGCCGATGTAGCGAACTCCGCCTTGTGCAACAACCCGCAAACACGGGAAGCCTGGGCCAGCGCCAGGCAACAGGCAGCGCAACTGGGCGTGGCAAGATCCGCATATTTGCCATCGATCAACAACACGCTCTCCGGCAACCTGAACGCAGCCAGCCCGGAATCGTCTTCACGCAACAACCCGTACAGCAACTTGAGCAACAGCATTGTGGCTTCCTACCTGCTCTACGATTTTGGTAATCGCGATGCCAATCTGGAAAATGCGCGCCAGCTTCTACTGGCCGCCAGCGCCAGCCAAAGCAGCGTGATCCAGAATGTCCTGCTGTCGGTCATTCAGGCTTATTACCAGGTCCAGGCCGGCATTGCTTCACTTGAAGCCGCACTTGAATCGGAACGTGCAAGCGAAGAAAGTTTCAAAGCAGCAAATGCACGATATGAAGCCGGCGTATCAACCCCGGCCGATAAGCTGCAGGCACAAACTTCATATGCGCAAGCCACGCTCACCCGCATCACGGCAGAAGGCAATCTGAAGACTGCGTATGGCACGCTGGCAAATGTGATGGGGTGGGATGCCAACCAGTCCTTGATACTTGCCCCGAGATCCGTGGTGAGCGTCAATCAGACGATAGAGCAGGATATTGATGCCTTGATCGAACAGGCAAGGCTGCGCAGGCCGGATCTGGTTGCCAGTGAAGCGCAATTGAAAGCGGCCGAAGCCAGTATCGAAGCCAGCCGCTCTGCGGCAAAACCCACGGTCTCCGTCTCGGTTTCCAACAATTCGCAGAACGGCAGTGACCTTTCCTCAAGCAATACCGGCTCAATAGGGTTCAATCTCTCCATCCCCTTATTTGGCGGCTATGCTCCCAGTTACAGAATCCGGAGTGCGGAAGCACTGGCGGAAACACGGGCTGCACAACGTGACCGCCTGAGACTGCAGATATCATTGGATGTCTGGAGTGCCTATCAGAACCTGCGTACGGCCAATGAATCGGTGCGTGCGGCCCTGGTATTGGTAGAAAGCGCGGAAGAGTCATCCCGCGTGGCGCTTGGCCGTTACAAGGCAGGGGTAGGTAATATCCTGGATACGCTTAATGCGCAAAGTGCGTTAGCCAGTGCCCGGCAACAAAAAATCCAGGCGGACCTCAACTGGAATATTGCCAGAGCCAATCTGGCGCAAGCACTCGGCACGCTGGACAATGCCATGATTCAATCGCTGCCAGAGGCAGAGATTTCAGCCCTGACACCGTAATACTGATTAACGACGGCTTAAAAGAAAGATAATTAGGAAAATAGCTTCATGATGAAAAAAACAATGACGTTCTTGATCGTGTTCGCCATTCTTGCCGGTGGGGTTTATTTCTACCAGAAAAGCAAGGCTCTCAAGCCTGACGAAATCTATCGCCAGCAAGCAATCACACAAGGCGCTGTTGCACAGAGTGTCTCTGCCAACGGCACATTGAATCCGGTCACGCTCATCAGCGTCGGTACCCAGGTATCGGGACGTGTCAGCAAACTTTATGTGGATTTCAACGACAAGGTTGAAGAAGGCCAGGTGCTGCTTGAACTCGACAACTCGCTGTTTACCGCGCAAATAGCGCAGACCATGGGCAATATCCAGAATATCCAGGCCTCTGTCGATCTGGCCGCAGCCAATGAAGCACGCATCCGTTCGCTGTACCAGCAGGAATATGTATCCAAACAAGAACTGGATCAGGCAGTGCAGGCACTGAAATCCGCACGCGCACAACTCGAAAGCAGCCAGGCGCAATTAAAACGCGATCAGACCAATCTGGGTTATTCCATCATCCGCTCACCCGTTTCAGGCGTGGTGATCGACCGCGTAGTCGATATAGGCCAGACCGTGGCGGCAAGTTTCCAGACACCCGAGCTGATCAGAATAGCGCAGGATCTATCGAAAATGCAGATCAATTCCAGCTTCGCTGAGGCTGATATCGGCAATATCAAATCAGGCCAGAAAGCAAAATTCAATGTGGATGCTTTCCCCAATAGGACATTTGAGGGTGTAGTAAAAGAACTGCGCCTGAACCCGACGATCGTGACCAATGTCGTCACTTATGATGTGGTGATCTCCGTTGATAATCCGGAAGAGATCCTGCTGCCCGGCATGACGGCTTACGTGAGCATAGAGATTGCCAATAGGGAAAATGCGCTGCTGGCCCCCAATGCCGCCTTGCGCTACAAACCAACAGTCGATGAATCCGCAGCGAAACCTGAACCCGCTGCCGCTGCAAAGGGTCGCCGCGGCAAGCCGGCAGCCGTGGAGAATCTTGCTGGCGGCAAATTGCATGTGCTACGCGTAGAAAAAAATGGCAAAGTAAACATTGAAGCCATTCCCGTGCAAATCGGCATTACCGATGGCCGCATGTCCGAGATCAGGACTAAGCAGCTAAAACCTGGCGATAAAGTGATTGTCGGCGAAACCGTGGATCAGGCCGCCTCGAACACCAGCACCATGCGATTCCGGATGTTCTGATGCCTGACAACATCATAAAAGTACGCAATCTATATAAAGATTACCAAACCGCATTGGGTCCCTTTCCGGTACTGAAAGAGGTCAATCTTTCCATAGCGCCAGGCGACTATGTGGCAATCATGGGGCCATCAGGCTCCGGCAAATCCACTTTCATGAATATTCTTGGTTGCCTGGATAAGCCGACAAAAGGCGAATACATTCTTGATGGTCACCCGGTAGCTACCTTGGATGATAGTTCTTTGGCAGGCGTGCGTAACCGCACCATAGGCTTTGTCTTCCAGGGCTTCAATCTGCTCGCCCGCTCCAGCCTGCTGGATAACGTTTCACTACCCCTGGTTTATGCCGGCACCAGCAAAAAGGAACGCCATGAACGCGCCAAAGCATTGCTGGAAAAAGTCGGATTGGGTCAATACCTGGAATCCCGCCCCAATCAAATCTCGGGCGGCCAGCAGCAACGCGTTGCGATCGCTCGCGCCCTGGTGAACAAACCGCGCTTGATATTGGCGGATGAACCCACAGGCAACCTGGATAGCAAGACCAGTGAGGACATCATGCAACTGTTTGACGAACTCAATAGTGAGGGCATCAGTATCGTCATCGTGACGCATGAAACCGATATCGCCGAACACGCAAAGCGCCAGGTGAGATTTCTGGATGGCCGTATCGTGCAGGATTCAGTCACTGAAACCCGCACTGTAGCTACAACTGAGGAGACCGTCTGATGTTCGGCGCGATGTTAGGAGAAGCATGGCACGCCATGGGCGCTAACCGCCTGCGTACGTTCCTCACCATGCTGGGCATGGTCATAGGCGTCAGCGCTGTGGTCTTGATGATGGCCGTCGGTCAGGGCGCGCAGGAATCGGTCAAGCAGTCCATCAGTGCCATGGGTAGTAATCTTTTTATTGTGTTGTCTGGTTCAAGAACGGCCAGCGGTGCAAGGCTGGGCGGCGGTAATGCAGCCTCTTTGACTGTGCAGGATGGCGAAGCGATCGAAATACTGGAAGGCGTCAAAGCCGTCGCTCCAGTCAGCATGGGCAGTGCCCAGGTCATCTTTGGTTCGAACAACTGGGCGACCAGTATCATAGGCAGCACTTCTGATTATCTCGATGTGCGCTCTTGGCACCTGGTGGACGGTTACAGTTTTTCTGAGTCGGATATCCGTTCAGCCACGCGCGTAGCACTGGTTGGCAAGACTGTAGTAGAAAACCTGTTTGGCGATATCGATCCGGTCGGTAAAACCATCCGTATCAAACAATCGCCGTTCGTCGTGTTAGGCGTGCTGGAAAGCAAGGGCCAAAGCCTGGATGGCCGTGATCAGGATGACACCATCATCGTACCGTTGACAACCGCCCAACGTAAGCTGTTTGGCGGTCAGTTCTCGAATAGTGTGCGTATGTTGCTGGTTCAGGCTGAAAGCCCGCAAACCATGAACATGGTTGAAAGTGGCATCAGCAGCTTGCTGCGCCAGCGCCACAAACTAAGGGCTGATGATGAAGATGATTTTACTGTGCGTAACCTGACGGCGGCGGCCAACACTGCAGCAGAAACCACGCGCACCATGTCATTGCTATTAGGTGCGATCGCCTCTGTCTCACTGCTGGTCGGCGGTATCGGCATCATGAACATCATGCTAGTTTCGGTGACTGAGCGTACTCGTGAGATCGGCATCCGCATGGCGATTGGCGCCAGAGAACGCGACATTCTTCTGCAATTCTTGCTTGAAGCGATCGTGATTTCCATCGTCGGCTGCCTGATCGGGCTTGTACTGGGTGTTGCCGGTGCGGTCCTGGTCAATTACCTGACAGATGCCGTGATTCTGATTTCAAGCAACTCCATCACCATCGCCTTTAGCGTCGCTGCTGCCGTTGGCATCTTTTTCGGCTTCTATCCTGCACGCAAAGCCGCACGCCTGAACCCGATAGAAGCGTTGCGCTACCAGTAACTTATTCGATCGCCAGCGCCATCTGGATAACATACTTGGCCGTGAACCCGGCCAAGCCCAGCGTCAGGCCAAGGAATAGAATGCAGGTACCGAATTTTCCCGCTTTCGACTCCCAGGCGAGGTGGGCAACGATAAGCAACATCATCAGCATCAAACCGCCCACGCCATAGGTCATGCCGAACTCTGTCAGCTGGGCTTCAGTAAATCCAAACACTGTGTTTTGCATTGTTGACTCGCAATCTGTTCGATAGCCAGCAGTCTGGATTAGCTTCTTTATTCGCTCAAGCGCTATTCAAGGCTTTATTGATTTACATCAAACCCTCCAAAAACCGGCAGCCCTAAAATTCATTCGAACTTTAAACATTAATTCGATGATGCGGGAGCCAGGGAAAATGAAAAAAACACTATTAGCAGTTGCATTAGCTACTGCATTCTTACCAAACTTTGCTTTTGCCGAGGAAGGCGATCTGGTTGTTCGTTTACGTGCCGTTAACGTTAGCCCGAATGAAAGCAGCAAACTGGGGCAGACGGTTAACGGCCTGGGGCTTGGTCAGCTGATGACACCAAGCGCCGATCTCAAGGTAGATAACAATGTCATTCCTGAACTTGATATCTCCTATTACATCACCAAAAATATCGCGGCTGAACTGATTCTGGCTCTGGGTACCAAGCACGATGTGAAAATCAGCGGCGATTCATTTGGCGTGATCGGCGACCAGAACCTTGGTTCCGTGAACCTGTTACCGCCAACCCTTACTTTGCAATGGCACTTTAATCCTGACCAGACTTTCGACCCTTATATCGGTGCCGGTATCAACTACACCCACATGCTGGATCGTAATCTCAAGTTCAAGAGCGGTGCCACTGCTGGCGAGAAGATCAAGATCGACAGTGACAGCTGGGGCTTTGTAGCTCAGGCAGGTTTCGACATTAACCTGAAAGATGGCTGGCTGATCAACGCCGATGTGAAATACGTCACCATCGATACCGACGTCAAATGGAAAGGCCCTCTATCAGGTGGCCGCTGGACCAAGATCGACTCACTTGATATCAACCCATGGGTATTCGGCATTGGCATTGGCAAACGCTTCTAAGTAACACGTAGTAAGACCTCCTAGGATATTTAACATATCCACTCTAGCCTCTGCGGTTCGCTGCAGAGGCATTTTTTTGCCCAACGTTTAGTGCATCCGGTAAAGATAAATACGGCCGAAAATCAAGCCGGGCAATGTTGTATCCGGTGATACCGTATCAGATGATTTTTGAGAAACGTGCGCGGTTTCTATCCGCTTGCAGATAACGATCAAACACCATAGCCACTGCCCGAACAAAATACCAGCCAGTGCCAGTCACTTGTATACCGGCCATATCCAGTTTGATCAGGCCATCATCTGCCAGGTCTTCCAGCTTGCTCAGTTCAGCTTCGAAGTAACGTCTGAAGTCGATCAAATAAGCCAACTCAATCGACTCATACTGCACCCTGCCCTGGCACATCAGCGCCATGATCACGGCACGGCGCACCAGGTCATCCCGAGTAAGATGCAAGCCGCGTACAATCGGGAGCCGCCCCTGATCGATATGGTCGTAATACTCCTCCAGCGTCTTGGCATTCTGGCTATAGGTCGCACCTACCCGACCGATCGCCGAAACGCCGAGGCTGATCTGGTCGCAATCCGGTTGCGTGCTATAACCCTGAAAATTGCGATGCAATCTACCCTGCCTTTTGGCTACCGCCAGCGCATCATCAGGCAAGGCAAAATGATCCATGCCGACATAGACATAACCATTACCGAGAAACGCTGATATCGCGTTTGAAAGCATGCTGAGTTTTTCTGCGCCGCTTGGCAGTTCCATCTTGTCGATACGGCGCTGCGGCTTGAAGCGTTCCGGCAAATGCGCATAGGCATAGAGTGCTATCCGGTCAGGCCGCAGGTTAGCCACCTGTGCCAGCGTGCGCTGGAAAGATTCAGGCGTTTGCTTTGGCAAGCCGTAGATCAGATCGATATTAATCGATTCAAACCCCAGGCTACGTGCAACAGAGACCAGATCAAAAACCTGCTCGGCAGGCTGTATTCGATGCACCGCTTTTTGCACCTCATGGTCAAAATCCTGAACGCCAAAACTCAATCGGTTAAAACCCATGGCAGCAAGTCTTGCCAGGCGGTCTTCATCCACTGTCCGCGGATCGATCTCAATCGAATATTCACCGCTGGGAGCCAGTTTGAAGTTGCGTCGCAATATCCCCATCAATGTTTCCAGCTCATCATCACTGAAAAACGTCGGCGTGCCGCCACCCAGGTGCAATTGGGTAATGGTTTGGCCGCTGCCCATCTTGCCGATATACAAATCCACCTCACGGCTGAGATAACCCAGGTATTCAGCCGCGCGCTCATGGTGTTTAGTGACGATCTTGTTACAGGCACAGTAGAAGCAAAGCGATTCACAAAATGGGATATGCACGTAGACTGAAAGCGGCAATGCCAGCCCGCCCATGCGGCGCTGCTCTATGGCCTGCATGAACTCACCCTCGCCGAAGGCCTCTACAAAGCGATCTGCCGTTGGGTATGAGGTATAGCGTGGACCGGAGACATCGAATCGCGCTAATATCTCAGGCGTCAGCTCAGGCAATTTTTCAATCCGTGGATTCACAGCGTCAGCAATCATGTCGGTATCCCAGTCATTTTTCATGACTGTGCCAGCATGCCGACTACAATACTTTGATGCAGGTCAATCATCATGCACAATCCATCATTCAGTGGCTAAGTTGCCTGCACTATCATCGCGCATACAAACACGGTAAGCTTTACCCTCAATAGAATCGACATAGCCGATATGACACCAGAAACCTTCAAAGTCGCCTGCTCCAATTGCAACCTGCGTGAACTCTGCATGCCCGTGGGCTTAAACCATGAAGATATGCAGAAACTGGATGATGTCGTCGCAAACCGGCGCAAAGTCGCTCAAGGGGAAGCCCTGTTCAGGAGTGGTGATACATTTACATCGCTATACGCCATACGCACCGGTTTTTTCAAAACCTGCGTTTCAAGTGAAGATGGCCGCGAGCAAGTCACCGGCTTCCAGATGGCAGGCGAGATCATGGGGCTGGATGGCATCACCAGCGACCGTCATAACTGCAATGCTGTCGCGCTGGAAGACGCCGAAGTCTGCGTCATGCCCTTCGCCAACGTCGAAGACCTGTCGCGCGAATTCCCCGTACTGCAACGCCACGTCCACAAGATCATGAGCCGCGAGATCGTCCGCGACCAGGGCGTGATGCTATTACTCGGCAATATGCGCGCAGAAGAACGTCTCGCCGCATTCCTCCTAAACCTCGTACAAAGACTGCATGCTCGGGGCTTCTCAAGATCAGAACTCGTACTGCGCATGACGCGCGAAGAGATCGGCAGCTACCTCGGCATGAAACTCGAAACCGTCAGCCGCACATTCTCCAAGTTCAGTGATGAAGGCATTATCGAAGTGAAGCAACGCTGGGTGAAGATACTGCAGCCTGATGCGTTGAAGAAGATATTTAATCCGGATACATGCAATTAAGATAGGCTTAATTAACAAATATCAACCGATGTATTTTTAGTTCTAATTTAGGTTGCACTAAAATAACTTAACTAAATGAAGAAGAATAACAAATTAATTATTTTCAGCACTAAAAACATCCCTTTGATGCTTTAACGTTAACGAGGCGCGAAATGAAAGAAAAACTGGAAGCTTTACTATTCGATCTTGCTGCTGCATATGACATTTCAGACATTAGACAACTCTGCATTAAACACGATCGGAGTTGGCATTATTCACTTTTAACAACAGCTCTTGAAATTGAAAAACCATTAATTATTGGTTTTAACTGGGGTGCTACCAAAGGAGTTTCGTATAGCCCGCAAAAAAACATCGAAAGTGTTGACTTCTTAAGTCAAGACTTGGGTTCCTTAAGAAGAACAGTTTCATTTTTTAATCGGTATTTAAATCCTGATCAAATTAATAATGCAAGCCAAACCAACTATTGTTTGTTCAGGTCGCAAAAGGAAGATCAAATAACGCCACGTGATATCGAACTGTGCCAGCCAATTTTTAAGCGCCTTATAGAAATATTGCAACCTTCATATGTTGTATGTTTTTCAAGCCAGCTTAAGAAAAAACTAATTAGTTTAGATCTTCTTGAAAAGGTTGAAACAAAAGATATTTCTTCAGAAAGAGGCTCAAAATTATTTACATACACTGCAAGTAAAGGCTATTTAAAGGGAGTCGGGGAAATATACTTTCTTCCTCACCCCAACTATCCTTTATCTGGTAAAGCTCGTGAGGAAGCTTGGCAATTTAATTTTGGCAACGGCTAAACAAGGCGTTTCAGCATCGTTACGGCTTCGCCCCCACTCGACAGTTTGTAAACAACGACTGAACTGAACGTTAGCCTTACAAACATAATATTCTTAGAATGGAAGGAAAATTCTGTGTCAAATAAAATTTCATTACCAAGTGGCTGGGTATGTGACGGTAGAGAACTAAAACCGAAAACTGGCGCTAACAGCTCTAATACCTGGATTTTCGATGGGAAAGAGATAAAGCCAAAAACCGGTGCCACCTCTTCAAATACCTGGGTCTGGGATGGTAAAGAACTCAAACCGAAAATTGGAGCAAGTTCCTCGAATACTTGGGTTATTGAGGGTCAGAAAGCAAAACCAAAAGTCGGAGCCAACTCTTCAAACACATATGAGGTGGGGGTTCTGTCAATTCTGGCTATTGCAGGTCAGTTAGTTTTAAGAATTTGGTAACTCAAGTGTCTACTTTTTACGGGCAAGATCACTGGCTAAAGCCAGTCCCTTAATTCAAACGTTAGGCATTTTTCAAGTACCTATGAAACCCGTCGTGGCACTAATCGAATGGTTCGGCCCGTATGACTTGGAGGCCGCCCGATCTGCCTCGAAGTTTGACTATGACGATGGCCTCTACATGGTCATCGGAAAGCAAAAGAACGAACGCAAGTCTCATGTTCAATACGTTGGGCTGGCCTCTGATCTTCGCACCCGTCTGAATGGCATTCACCATGTCATACCGCTTGTAACACGCGAGTTCGAAATCTGGCTAGGTGAAGTCATTTCGCCAAGGACACCAGGCCGAAAGATCAAAACGACCGACCGCATGCTTGATCTAGCTGAATGGGCGCACGCTTATTTCATGCAACTACCTCTCAATTCCAAGAAACGGTCAGCACCGCCTGACAGACCGATCACCGTCTACAATAAATGGTGGCAAACAAATTTCGAAGTGCCTTACAAAAAGCGTCCTCATCATGAGTGGCCTGATCTCATTGACTTCTTTGGGGCTGAATATCCAGCAAAACTTGTTTGGTTCGGTGGGCAGCAAGTAGTACAAGATGTCGCTTCATTCAAGCGTTAGAGAAAGACCTAACCCCTCAGCCAGCTTAGGGCGCAGCACATCCTACTGATCTGGGACAGTACTAAAAATATATCCAATGAAAATAATATGGCTGACTCACCAACACCAAACAGGATGCCTGCTTACTTTCTTTATCTTGAACCTCATAGCCTTGGATAACCTTTTACCTTGACACGCCAAACGCTTGAAAAATACCAGGTCATTGTCTACCTGACAGCGATCAGCATCGGCTTGGTAGCCGGGATTCTATTGCCGGGCCAGGCCGGTTTTCTGGAAAAGATGCTTTGGCCTCTCCTTGCGCTGTTGCTGTATACGACCTTTACCCAGGTGCCGCTGGCGCATTTGCGTCATGCATTTACCGATTCACGTTTCGTAATGGCAGCAGTGATCGGTAATTTCCTGTTGATACCCCTGGCGGTCTGGGGCCTGATGCTGCTTGTTCCTGATGAGCCGGCCATTCGCCTGGGTGTGCTGCTGGTATTGCTGGTTCCCTGTACCGATTGGTTCATCACGTTTACTCACCTTGGCCGCGGCGACACGAAACATGCGATTGCATTTTCTCCTGTCGCCCTACTGCTGCAAATAATGTTGCTGCCGATATATCTTTGGGTATTCCTTGGAGAAGATTTTGTAGCCACCGTGGCGCAACGGGAAATGCTTACGGCATTTTTTGGCCTGATCGTGCTGCCGTTACTGGCGGCGTTTGTGACGGAGAAGATGATCGAAAAACAGGATGCCGAAAGGCAGACAAGACTACTGGACCGGCTGGCCTGGTTTCCGGTGCCATTGCTCGCCATCGTGGTTCTGATTATCGCTGCGACGCAGGTGGGCCTGGTTGCCAGCTCTATCGGATCGCTAGCACGCTTGCTGCCGGTATTCGTTATTTATTTAATCTTAGCGGGAGTAATCGCGTTCACTCTTGCGCGGATATTCAAGCTGCCGCCGTCCCAGGGGCGTGTCCTGGCGTTCAGCCTGGGCACTCGTAACTCCTTCGTTGTGTTGCCGCTTGCGCTTGCACTTCCCGCATCGTTCGAGCTGGCTGTCGTTGCCATTGTTTTTCAATCCTTGATAGAACTGCTTGGAATGGTCGCATACCTGTGGTGGGTTCCCAATAAGCTATTTCCAATGCACCCTGTCGCCGAGAGTCCAGGGTGAAGCAAACCGATAATTCGTTCAAGCTGACGCCGCTTCGAGGCTCAGCCTGACTCAACCGTTAGCGTTCGGCATCCTTGCCAACAACAGTAGCCGCATGGTTCCGTGCCTGCTGTGCAGGGGCCAGACTGGGGTCCGACAGTGTCTTGTTGATTTCGATACCCTTGCGGTAGTAGTCATCCACCACCGGGTCCGGTGTGCCTAATGCGAGGCTGAGGGTAATGAATGAGGCAATGACGACGACGATCGGGCCGCTCAGTATCAACCAGACATAGCCGTATTTCCACCATTGCCTGGTGTCTTGTTTTTGCATCTTCATCTGTACAGTCGTTGCCATATTCATCCTCTGTTTTTTCTATCTGATTGCTATCTTGGTACCAGAAATACCGATTTCTCATCCAGCACCTTGCCGCTACCCAACATCTCCACATGGAACCGGACTTGATGCGAACCAGGCTCCAGGTTGCCATCCGGAATTTGCAGATATAACGTGACCCATCTGGATTGGGCAGGTGCCAATGTGATGCTGCCAGCAGTTTCCATGTCCGGGGATTTGAGTATCAATCCCTCTTCCCCGCTAACATTGATGCGATAGGACTGTTCGGCTTCTGTGGCATTCATCAACTGCATGCGATAGACGTTCTCCAGTAATCCGCCTTCGACGATGCGTGACATCACGCCGCGGTCACGTACCACATCAGCCTTGAAAGGAGTCCGCATGGCGAGGCTGGCCAATAGCGCGATCACCAGCAAGCCCAATATGCTGGCGTAAATCAACACGCGAGGGCGCAGAACATGACGCAACACCTCATTACGCGACCAGTGGTTGAGCAAGGCGTTTTCAGTGGAATAACGGATCAGTCCGCGTTTGTAACCGACTTTATCCATGACGCTGTCGCAGACATCGGCGCACGCGCCGCAGCCTATACATTCGTACTGCAAACCCTTGCGGATATCGATGCCGGTCGGGCAGACCTGGACGCAAAGATTGCAATCGACACAGGAACCGAGCCCCAGTCTTTTCGCATCTGCTTTGCGTGAACGACCGCCACGAGGCTCGCCCCGTTCCTGATCATAAGTAACGATGAGCGTGTCTTTATCAAACATCGCCCCCTGAAAGCGTGCGTAGGGGCACATATATTTGCAGACTTGCTCACGCAGGAAACCTGCATTGCCGTAGGTAGCAAAGCCGTAGAAGAATACCCAGAAGGTTTCCCACGGGCCCATCTGCAGCACCATCCAGCTTTGCAGCAATTCACGTATCGGCGTGAAGTAGCCGACAAAGGTGAAGCCGGTCCAGAATGCAAAGATAACCCATACCAGATGCTTGAGGGTCTTCTTGGTGATTTTCTCGGTACACATCCCGGCTTTATCAAGCCGCATACGTGCTGCGCGATCTCCCTCTATCTTGCGTTCGAACCAGAGGAATATCTCGGTATAAACGGTTTGCGGGCAGGTATAACCGCACCATAAGCGCCCCGCTACTGCGGTGAACAGGAATAGCGAGAGCGCTGAGATAATCAGGATGGCAGTCAGGTAGATGAGATCTTGCGGATACAGGACCAGACCGAAGATGAAAAACCGCCTTGATTCCAGATCGAACAATACGGCCTGGCGCTGCCCCCACTCCAACCACGGCAAACCATAAAAAACGATTTGCGTGATCCAGATCATGAGCCAGCGCCATTTGCTGAACAGACCTGAAACGCTGCGCGGGTAGATCTTCTCCTGCGCAGCATACAGCGAAACCATCATCTCGTCGGGTGCTTCTACTTTCGTGATCGATGATGCTTTCGCTGCGGAATTATCCACTATTCAGCAACCTGCGTTTCCGGTTTGTTGGATAAACCCCAGATATAGGCAGTCAGCACATGAATCTGCGCTTCGCTCAGTTTTTCTGCCTGTGCCGGCATCTGGTTGGTCTTGCCGTGATTGATCATCGCAATAATCTGTTTCTCACCAGCGCCATGCAGCCAAGTGCCATCTGTCAGGTTAGGCGCACCCATCATCTGGTTACCCTTGCCATCCGCACCATGGCAAGCGGCACACATCATGAACTTCTCCTGCCCGAGTGCGGCACGTTGAGGCTCATGATGGCTATTGGAAAGGCTCAGCACATAGTGGGCGACATTCTTCACGTCCTCTTCATTACCCACTGCCGCTGCCATCGGCGGCATCATGCCGTTGCGGCCATTAATCAGGGTGGTTTTGATATTGTCCGGCTCGCCACCGTATAACCAGTCGTTATCGGTCAGGTTAGGGAAACCCCTGCTACCGCGTGCATCCGAGCCGTGACACTGGGCACAGTTATTCTGGAACAAACGGCCACCGATCGCCATTGCCTGTTCATCACCTGCGACTTCTTCAGGGGTCATGGCAACGAACTTGGCATACAAGGGCTCGATAACCGCATTTGCCTTGGCCATCTCCGCTTCATATTGCCCGACCTGCGTCCAGCCGAAGCTGCCCTGGGATGTAACCAGACCCGGGTACACCGCCAGATAACCAAGGGAGAACACGATGGTGATGACGAACATCCACACCCACCAGCGCGGCAGGGGGTTATTCATCTCACGCAGGTCTTCATCCCATACATGGCCGGTACTGTTGTCAGTTGTGGCGGCAACCTTGACTTTGTTGGTTATCCACAATAACCATGCACAGGCAAAAATTCCGATCAAGGTGATTGCCGAGATAAACCACGGCCAGAAACTACTGGTGAAATCAGTCATTTTTTATTCCTCAATCCTGTTCAAATGGCAGATTGGCTGCTTCTTTAAAGTCTGCTTCGCGGCGGCGTGACCATGCCCACACCACAATGCCGATAAAGACGATAAAACTTGCGACCGTTGCGATGATGCGTAATGTATTAATATCCATTTCTGTTCACCTCGTTCTTTCACCCATTTATTTCAAAAGCTTGCCCAAGCCTTGCAGGTAGGCGATCAAGGCATCCATTTCGGTCTTGCCTTCCACCTCTGCCCTGGCATTGGCAATCTGCTCATCGGTATAGGGCACACCGACGACACGCAGTGCTTTCATGCGCGGTGCCAGACCATTTGCATCAACCAGGTTCTTTTCCAGCCATGGGTATTCCGGCATATTGGATTCCGGTACCAGGTCACGCGGATTGATCAGATGCAGACGATGCCATTCATCGCTGTATTTGCCGCCGACTCGATGCAGGTCCGGACCCGTGCGCTTGCTACCCCACTGGAACGGATGGTCGTAAACGAACTCGCCAGCGACCGAGTAATGTCCGTAGCGCAAGGCCTCGGCACGGAAGGGGCGAATCATCTGCGAGTGGCAGTTGTAGCAGCCTTCACGTATGTATATATCGCGCCCTGCCAGCTGCACCGGCGTATAAGGTTCCAGGCCTTTGATCGGCTCGGTCGTCGTCTTCTGGAAGAACAGCGGAACGATCTCCACCAATCCGCCAAATGAGATGACAACCAGAATCAGCACGATCATCAGGAAGTTGTTGGTCTCAATCTTTTCATGAGAGAAACCTGATTTTTTATTGTGGTCAGCCATTTTGTTTATTCCTTAAGCATGAGCCGCAACCGGCGGGATAGGGACATTGACGGATTGGCCTTGCGATACTGTCTTGAGCACATTCCAGAACATGATCAGCATGCCGCCGAGATACAAAAGACCACCCAGCAAACGTATGGCGTAGAACGGATAGGTCGCTTTGACGCTCTCAACAAAGGTGTAAGTGAGCGTGCCATCAGCATTGACACCACGCCACATCAGGCCTTGCATTACCCCGGATATCCACATTGCAGAGATATAAAGCACGATGCCGATAGTGGCCATCCAGAAGTGCCACTCAATAGCCTTGATGCTATACATCTGCTTTTGCCCGAACAGGCGTGGAATCATGTAATAGAGCGCGCCCATCGAAATAAAGCCGACCCAGCCTAAAGCACCGGAATGCACATGACCGACGGTCCAATCCGTGTAGTGTGAAAGCGCGTTGACGGTTTTGATCGCCATCATCGGGCCTTCAAACGTACTCATACCGTAGAACGATAGCGAAACGATGAGGAAGCGCAAGATGGGGTCTTCGCGCAGTTTGTGCCATGCGCCGGACATGGTCATCATGCCGTTGATCATACCGCCCCAGCTTGGCGCCAGCAGGATCAGGGAGAACACCATACCGAGCGATTGTGTCCAATCTGGCAGTGCGGTGTAGTGCAGATGATGCGGACCTGCCCACATATAAGTGAAGATCAGCGCCCAGAAGTGCACGATGGACAAACGATAGGAGTAAATGGGGCGCTCGACCTGCTTGGGCACGAAGTAATACATGATGCCGAGGAAACCGGCAGTGAGGAAGAAACCCACGGCATTATGTCCATACCACCATTGCACCATCGCATCCTGCACCCCTGCGTAAGCAGAATACGACTTCATGAAACCGGCAGGAATCGCGATACCGTTGACGATATGCAGCAAGGCGACAGCGATGATGAATGCGCCGAAGAACCAGTTGGCAACATAGATATGCTTGACCTTGCGTTTGCCTATGGTGCCGAAGAAGACAATGGCATAAGAAACCCAGACCAATGCGATCAGGATATCGATAGGCCATTCCAGCTCTGCGTATTCTTTACCTTGTGTGTAACCTAAAGGTAGCGAGATTGCCGCAGCCAGAATGACCAGTTGCCAGCCCCAGAAAGTGAGTGATGCCAGGCTGCCGCCGAACAAGCGTGTCTGACAGGTACGCTGGACTACATAATAAGAAGTGGCGAACAAGGTGCTGCCGCCGAATGCAAAAATAACCGCATTGGTATGTAATGGCCGCAATCGACCGAAACTGGTCCACGGCAAACCCAGATTGAGCTCAGGCATGTAAAGCTGGGCGGCGATAATCACGCCGACCAGCATCCCCACCACACCCCAGATGACCGCCATTATCGAAAATTGCCGTACAACGGTATCGTTGTACATCACTGCTTCAGAGCTATTCAGACTCATAATCACTACCCCAGGTTGACGATTCTGGAGGCATTCTGTCCTAGTCTGGGATCAGGACATTTGATATAGGTCAATCGTCGTGCAAAATCCGTTCACCTTCCTGTTCGATATCATCAAACTGGTCGTGGTATATCGCCCACCAAAGCCCGCCGAGGATGGCAAGCACCAGAATGACGGACAAAGGAATCAGTAAAAACAGGATATCCATAGTTTATTTCCCAGTTCTGGCTGGCCGTATCCTGGCAAGCCTGGCTGCATTCATGATGACCAGCAAAGAACTCAAGGCCATGCCCAATCCGGCCATCCAGGCATTGATCCAGCCGGTAACGGCAAGCGGAATGCAGACAGCGTTATAAACCGCCGCCCACAAAAGATTCTGCTGCACGATATGCATGGTACGGCGCGCATGCAAAAGCAACTGCGGCACATTCGCCAACTGAGCGCCAAGGATAACGAAATCCGATTGCGACTGTGCCAGCGGCGCTGCCTGCCCTATCGCGATTGAGACTTGAGCGGCGGCCAGCACCGGGCCATCATTCAATCCATCCCCGACCATCGCCACCTTGTGACCGGCCTGCTGCAATTGTTGTATATGCTTGAGCTTGTCCTGCGGCGTGCTGTCAGCGGCAAAATTCTCTATGCCCAAGACCTGGGCCACTCTCTGAACCGCCGCCTGACGGTCGCCAGACAGTATCTCAACAACCATGCCCGATTTTTGCAGCCGCTCGATACTTGCAGCAGCATCAATCCGCACATCCTCGCCCAGGTCAAAAGTGGCCAGCCAGCCATGCGCATCGGCCAGATGGACCTCTATGCTGGAAGAAGCGCTGGAAGAATCGCCGGAAGAAATGGCTGATTCGATCTGACAGAATCTCGCTGACCCCAGTTTGATCTGACCATAAGCCGTTTCTACCAACAGACCCTGGCCTGATATTTCTTCTACCCTGTCGAAAGATTGAGCGGCATCCGGGCAAGCCTCCACCAGCGCACGTGATACCGGGTGCAGGGATCGTTGGGCTATCGAAGCGGCCAATTGCAAAGCTTCGTCACCAGACCAATTTTCGCGAACATGTATGCCGACGATTTTCATGCGGTCATTGGTCAAGGTACCGGTTTTATCGAAGACAACGGTATCGATATCCGCCATCATCTCCAGCGCCTGCAAACGACGCACCAGCACCCCGCCCCTTGCCAGTGAACCGGCGGAAGCCAGCATGGCAGCGGGTGTCGCCAGCGACAAGGCACAAGGACATGTCACGACCAGGACGGCAACGGCCGCCATCAAGCCGCGAGCCGGGTCGGTCGGCCACCAATAGATGACGGCGCCGAGTGCGGCCAACAGCACCATGGTGAGAAAAGGCCGTGCAATACGGTCAGCCAGGATGGCTAATCGAGGTTTATCGATCGAGGCTTTTTCCATCAGCGCGACAATTTGCGCATAACGCGTTTTCTGCCCCACTTTGTTCACGCGCATGATCACCGCGGACGACAGGTTATGGCTGCCGGCAATCACCTCAGAATTCAGCGCTTTGGTAACAGGCCTAGATTCGCCGGTGAGCAGGGCTTCGTCCACCGATGTCTGGCCTTCGATCAACACCCCATCTGCCGGAAATGCCTCGCCCGGCAATATGCGCAATACATCGCCCTGCCTGATGCGCTTGGTCGATATCCTCTCAAACACGCCTTCTGAATTCTGGCGCTCGACACTTTCTGGCAGGCGCCGCATCAAATCGTCCAGCGCGCCTGCGGTTTTATTGCGCAATCGCGTCTCCAGCCAACGCCCGGTCAGCAGGAAAAAGACGAACATGGTGAGCGAGTCAAAATAGACTTCCTCTGCCCACCAGCCCGATGGTGCAAAGGTCGCAATTGAACTGATGATGAAGGTGATGATGATACCCAGTGAGACAGGCAGATCCATGCTGATCTGCCGGCGGCGGATATCGCGCCAGGCGTTTTCGAAGAAAGGGCTGCATGAGAAGAACATCACAGGCAAGGTCAGCACCCAGGATGCCCAGCGCAACAGGTGCACGATATCCGGCGTCATGTCACCCGGAGCGGCAACGTAAGACGGTGCGGCGTACATCATGACCTGCATCATGCAGAAACCGGCCACCAGCCAGCGCCAGAGTGCCAGCCTCTGCGATTTCCTGCGACTTGCCAACGCCTCGACATCGGATGCAGGCATGACGCCATAGCCGGCCTGATTGACGGCTGCCACCCATTCGGAAGGCCTGGTCAGATCGGCAGACCATTTAACTGAAGCACGGCCGGTAACACCATTCACCTCTGCCCGCATGACGCCGTCGACTGATGTCAATGCGCGTTCCACGCTATTGGCGCACGCGGCGCAATGCATGCCCTCAATGACCAGGTGGGAATCCCACAATGATGGTTCTGTTGTATCCTGACGGCTGAAAGCAGCCCATTCGACAGGATCGTCCAGCACAGCATTGCTGGCACCATCAATAGATGCCTGGCTTAAGCTATTATTGGACATGGCGTTTTTGAATGTCATTGTGCGCATCCTGAAAGGCTATGCCATTCACGCCTTATGTGGCTTGATGTAAATCAATTGTCCAGGCATTTGATACACATCAAGCCAGCGAACAGGTAATCTGTGTATGTTTGGATCCAGGTCTTTTAATGCATTCAAAGGAGTTGAGCCATCATGTATCGCCATCTCATCATCGTGCTTTTCCTTGCACTACCCAAGCCGGCATTCTCTCTGGAGCCTGATGAATCAAAAATGTCGCGCGGCGAGATGCTGTATCGAAACCATTGCATCGAATGCCACAACCAGCAGATTCATTGGCGGGAAGGCAGAATCGCCAGGGACATGGATGGACTGGAAAAACAAGTGATCCGTTGGCAGGATGCGATCGGCATGCAATGGAGCAAGGAAGAAATTAACGACGTCACGCGTTATCTGAATTCGACCTACTATTTTTACTAATGACTTCGTAGACAGTGTTGCAGTGCGGATAGCCAGGAATCCATGGCTGAAGCAATCGCCATGCTCAGCAACTCCAGCGCAACTTCAGTTCTTGAGCAACAGACGGATAATGGCCTGATTGTTTTTCTGCCTGGCCATTTTGATCGCAGTCAGTCCGCTATTGTGCGGTATCTCGGGGTCGGCATGTGCCGCCATCAGAACAGCGACAACATCCTCATGTCCATTGGCTACCGCTTTGTGCAGCGGTGTCCAGCCTTCTTCATCAGCTTCATTGACCAATGCATTTTTCAAGATCAGGAATTGCACGATCTTTTTGTGCCCGCAAGAAGCGGCTTGAATCAATGGCGTCAATCCAGCCATGCTTTTGGTGTTTACGAAAGCGCCCTTCTCAACGAGAATCTTGCTGATCTCAAAGAACCCCCTGTATGCCGCCCAGTGCAAAGGCCCATAACCTCGCTGGTCGCGTGCATTCACGTTGCCACCGGCGGCGATCAACATCTTTGCGACTTTTTCGCTGCCCATGAATGAAGACACCATCAGCGGAGTCCATCCGTTAGCGTTCACCTGTTCCAGATTGACTTTTGCCTGGATGAATATTTCGATTGCGCGCGTGTTGCCACTATCCAGTGCACTGAAGAAACCCCTGGGCGAATATTCGATATGCTGTTCATCCAGGGCGGCCCGGATCGCTTCGTCGCCCCAGACATCTTCTTCGGACTTCTTCTGCGCTGCAATATATTTGTCGTGTGCCATGCTCAAAGTCAGGAGTTCGGCAAGCACCTCGACGGGAAACCCCTGCCGGTCTCCCTTGGTATCGATCATGAGCTCGGTGAAATAATCATCGAGCGCAGGTGTTCCCCAAAGCTCCATGATTCTGTTCATCACCCTGGAGAATTTAGCCTCGAGATTTCGAGGATATTTATGTTCCTGGCCTTTGAACAGTTCTTCCAGTAAGGGATTCATGATTCAAAATCTCCGTGCTCAAGTATTTGAATTTCAATTAATTCACAACGTGAATCAAGATGTTATGAGCCGGTCTGGAAAAGACGAATACAGATTTAATCCATATTAGAAGACTGGCGGAAAGGGAGGGATTTGAACCCTCGATACAGGTTGCCCTGTATGCCGAATTTCGAGTCCGGTGCATTCAACCACTCTGCCACCTTTCCGCATTTCGCCATTTTAACATCTGCAATGCAATTCCCCATCTATTCTCGCTAGACAAAATAGATAAAGTTGGTGAAACTTGCAGGATGCGTCGGTTATTCATTATTCTCGCAGCAATCGTACTGACCGCTTGCCAAGAGCCTGCAAAGCCATTACCAGAACCAAATGCAAGTAAAGAAATTGTAGTGGTGACGCACAATGGACCCAATACCTATTACATTGACGGCAGTGATCAATTTGCCGGCCTGGAATACGATCTGGCAACCTTATTCGCTAAAGATCTCGGCCCGGAATATACCGTCAAGTTCGTAGTCGTCGATAACATCACACAGGTCATTCCCGCGCTGCTCAAAGGCAAAGCACATTTTGCAGCGGCCGATCTCAGCGTGACGCGCCTACGCCAGCACCTGGTCCAGTTTTCGGCACCATATCAAAGTGTGCAGCAACATGTGGTATTCAATACCGAGATCGACAAGCAACCAAAGAAAATCGAAGACCTGATAGGCAAAAGTATTGCCGTCCCGGCGGGTACCAGCTATGCCGAACGTTTGACTGAAACCGCACAGAGTCATCCAAACCTGGAATGGCAGGCGCTGGAAAAAGCCAGTGCCGATGAACTAATGGAGAAAGTTGCTGAAGGCCAACTTGACTACACTATTTCAGACAGCCATCTGGTCGCCATGCTGCGTAACTTCTACCCGAATCTTGGTATAGGCCTGGCACTTGGTGAAAAGGAGCAGGTGGCATGGGCTTTTCCAAAGACCGGTAACCGCTGGCTCTATGACAAGGCCAATGTTTTCTTTGCACGTATTCAACAAGACGGCACTTTGCGTAACCTGATCGATCGATATTACGGGCACTCGAAGCGACTCGACACGATGGACGTCACGACTTTCCTTAAACGCTCCAACACCCTGCTGCCCCTATATATTGATTTATTTAAGGAAGCCCAGGAAATCACCGGTATAGACTGGCGACTGCTTGCTGCCATCAGCTACCGTGAATCCCATTGGGACAGACTCAACACATCACCCACAAATGTGCGCGGGCTGATGATGCTGACAGAATCGACAGCCGACATGCTGGGAGTGACGGACAGACTGGATGCCAGGCAATCCATCATGGGCGGGGCGCGTTACATCGTCATGCTGAAGGATACGATACCAAAACGCGTACCGGAACCCGATAGAACATGGATGGCACTTGCTGCCTATAATATTGGCTACGCGCACCTGGAAGATGCACGTGTACTGGCACAGCGCATGAAATTGAACCCTGATAGCTGGGCAGATGTAAAAAAAATCCTGCCTCTGCTAAATAAGGTGGAATACTACTCAACACTGAAATATGGTTTTGCACGAGGCGGGGCGCCTGTCATATTTGTAGAATCAATACGTACGTATCATAAGATACTGGAAAGATACGAGCCGCCACACAGCCCGGTACTACCCAGCTTTGATCTGGCCAGGAATTCACTCAACCCAATCTGGTGCAATAATTGCATCATGTAACCAGCGATAGACGCAGGCAACCAAGAACGGATTTAAATGGAACATAATATTTCTTTAATCAGCACCATTGCCGCTGGCTTTGGCCTTGCCCTTATATTCGGGTTTATCGCCGAACGAATCAAGTTGCCGGCCCTGGTCGGCTACCTGCTGGCTGGCATTCTGCTTGGTCCTTATACTCCGGGTTTTGTCGCAGATATCGGTATCGCATCGCAGCTATCGGAAATCGGCGTCATGTTGCTGATGTTTGGTGTTGGCCTGCATTTCTCTATCGATGACCTGCTATCCGTCAAACGCATCGCCTTGCCAGGTGCGGTTGTACAGATGAGCATAGCGACCCTGCTCGGCATGGGCGTCGCCTACTGGTGGGGTTGGAGCCTGGGTGAAGGCCTCATTTTCGGCCTCGCGCTTTCTTGCGCAAGTACAGTTGTTCTGCTCAAGGCGCTTGAGTCGCGAGGCATCCTGGACACCATGAATGGCCGGATCGCCGTGGGCTGGCTGGTGGTAGAAGATCTGGCGACCGTGCTTGTCCTGGTCCTGATGCCTCCACTTGCCAGCATGCTGGGAGGTACGCTCGCTGACACCACAGCAACAAGTACACCCATCTGGCAAACACTGGCATTCACACTATTACAAGTTTCCGGTTTTATCGCGTTCATGCTGATTGCAGGCCGCCGTATCATCCCCTGGATGCTCTGGCACATCGCACGCACTGGTTCCAGGGAGTTATTTACATTATCGGTCATCGTAGCTGCCATCGGCATTGCCTACGGTGCCGCCATGCTTTTTAGCGTGTCCTTTGCTTTAGGTGCATTTTTTGCGGGGATGGTGATGCGGGAATCGGAATTCAGCCATCGCGCCGCCGAAGAATCCCTGCCGCTGCGCGATGCGTTCGCTGTACTATTCTTTGTCGCAGTCGGTATGCTGTTCAACCCGACAACACTGATCGAGGAGCCGCTGCGGGTCCTGGTGGTGGTTGGTATCATCATCGTCGGCAAATCGATTGCCGCCATGGTTCTGGTACTCGCCTTCCGTTACCCGCTAAACACGGCATTGACCGTTGCCGCCAGCCTTGCTCAAATTGGCGAGTTTTCATTCATACTGGCCGGGCTGGGGCTGACGCTTGGCATCCTGCCGACCGAAGGCTTGAATCTGGTACTCGCCGGCGCACTGATATCGATTGCACTCAATCCTGTTGTGTTTGCTTCTATTACACCTATCAGCAATTGGATGCTCAGGCGCTCGGCAGCAGCACGCAGGCTGAATAGCCGTGTCGACCCCTATGCTGAACTACCGATGAGCACAGAGCGCAAATATCTGGAAGGGCAAGTCGTGCTGGTCGGTTATGGCAGGGTCGGTCGCAGGATCGCGGAAGCCTTGACCGAGCGCGGTATTCCTTACGTCGTCGCCGAGCAGAACCGTGAGCAAGTCGAGAATCTGCGTAAACAAGGTATCGCGGCAGTTAGCGGTGACGCGAGCGATCCTACTGTCCTGGTGCAGGCGCATATTGCCAATGCGGCCATGCTGGTCATCGCGACGCCGGACCCTATCAACGTCCGGCAGATGGCTGATATCGCACGAACGCTCAACCCCACGATCGAGATCGTATTACGCACCCATAGCGAAGATGAATCCCAACTACTGCGCAAGGATAATATCGGTACCGTATTCTATGGCGAGGAAGAGCTTGCAAGAGGCATGACAAGCCACGTATTACAGCGCTTTGCACCACAAAGCCTGACACATGCACCAGGCAATTAAGCCTGGTGTTTCAGGTCATACAAACGGCATCAGACCTTTGCATGCGGATCCCGCACGATCATCGTATCGCAGGGTAGCCAGTCAAGCAGCCGCGCCACAAGACTGCCAAGCAAGGTGGCCATCAGGCCGCTACGGCCATGTGTACCCATCACGACAAGATCCACGGCATGTTTCCGTACGTAATGCGTCAGGGTCGTTTCCAGCACGCCATACTCCACAACCACCCGCAGACGGCGGCGTATGTCGTCGGACAAAATGCTCCTGGCGAGAAAATCGGCACATTCATTCTTGATAATATTTTCGCTGCTCCGGGCACTGGGAATTCCATCGGCTATTTCGGATAGTGGAGTTTTGCAGGCATGATAGATAATCAACTCGGCATCCGGAAAGAACTTCGCCGCAGCATGTAGCGCATGGCGTGAAGAATCCGAAAAATCGGTGGCTACCACAATCTGGTGATATGGCCTGCGTGGACGGTTACGCACCACCAGCAGCGGCTGGTAAACCATGCGCACCAGTTTCTCGACGGTCGAGCCTAACAGAAACCGGCCAAAAATTTCGTTGCGCGCCACACCGGTTACGATCAGGCCGCAACCGTTATCGGTGGCAGTGTCCCGAATCGAGCTTGGCGCATCGCCACGGACTAATTTTACGCTTGGCTGGATATCCAGACCGGCAAGGTCTTGCTGAAGCTGCCGCTGGGCAATCTGCTCATTGCTTTCCTCTGCATCACCGTAAACCATTGCCAACGCCATATCAGGAGCCTGGGAATCTTCCAGAATGTTCAGTACCACAAGTTCAGCATGCCATTGGCCGGCAAGCTGTGCCGCACGGTCAAGGGCACGGTCGCAACGTGCGCTGAGATCGGTGGCAAGCAACAGACGCTTTGGCGGGCCATCCATCCAGGGTTCTGCATTCATTGTTATCTCCTGTCATTCAATTTAATAAAGGCTAACTCAAGCATGGCTCAGACGTCTCATCAGCCGCGTACGCCTGATGATGAATTTTTCCAGTTCCGCCACGCAGAACACCATGAGACCGACACCCAGAACCTTCAGCCATTCAATCATGGTCAGATCAGCCGAGCCGAAAATCGCCTGCATGGATGGTGCGTAAGTGAAGGCCAGCTGCAACGGAATGCAGACGGCAATCGCCATCAGCACATAACGGTTGCCAAGGAATCCCTCACGGTTCATTACCGGTGCAAAAATGAAGCGGCTATTGATCAGATAAAACATTTCGGCAGCGACCACCGCATTGACTGCCATGGTTCTCGCCGTCTCTATACTAGCGCCTTTTTCCAGTTCCCACAGGAAAAGGCCAAGCGCGCCTGCCATCATCAACACGGAAACCATCACCACGCGCCAGACAAAGAATCCTGACAATATCGGCTCTCCGGGCGGACGCGGCCGACGCCCCATGATATTGCGTTCGGCCGGCTCGAATGCCAGTGCCAGACCCAGGGTACTGGAAGTCACCATATTGATCCACAGCACCTGGACTGCTGTCAGCGGCAAGGTAAGTTCGAACAGAATGGCGGCGATGACGACCAGTGCCTCACCGCCATTGGTCGGCAACATGAAGAGAATGAATTTTTTCAGGTTGTCGTAGACCGCTCGCCCTTCGCGCACAGCCTGGGCAACCGTGGAGAAATTATCGTCCGCGAGCACCATGTCGGCAGCTTCCTTAGCCGCCTCGGTACCCTTCAGGCCCATCGCCACGCCGACATCGGCACGCTTGAGCGCCGGTGCATCATTGACCCCGTCGCCTGTCATCGCGACCACCTGGTCATTGCTTTGCAATGCCTTGACAAGACGCAGCTTGTGCTCAGGGCTGGCTCGTGCGAATACATCCACGCCCATCACCATACGACGCAAATCAGCATCATCCATCAGGGCGACATCAGACCCAGTGATGGCCGGTTTACCCACACCTATGCCCAGTTGCGCGCCAATAGCGCGTGCGGTTTCAGCGTGATCGCCAGTAATCATCTTGACCTGAATCCCTGCACGATGGCATTCGCTCACGGCCTGGATTGCTTCTTCGCGCGGCGGGTCGACAATACCGACAAAGGCAAGCAGCACATAGCCCTCCTCCATATCCTCGAATCCCAGATACTCGCCAGCAGAGGCTGTTCGCTTGCAGGCCAATGCCAGCACGCGCAGGCCCTGGGCAGCGGTCTCGGCAGCCATGCTGTGCCAGTGATCGACATCCAGAGGGCGTTCACCGCTGTGATCCAGCTGATAGGCGCACATCTCAAGGATGCGCTCGGGTGCGCCCTTGACGAAAATCCACGGTCCATCATCGGCGTCATGGTGAGAAGTAGCCATGAAGCGGTGATCCGACTCAAATGGAATGGAACTGATGCGGGGCCAGGCGATTTCTCCGTCTGCCTGGGTGAGACCGGCCTTATCGCCGAGAACGAGCAAGGCGCCCTCGGTAGGGTCGCCCTCCACCCGCCACTGCCCCTCTTCCTCACGCAGGCGGGCATCATTGCACAACACGCCAGCGCGGATCGCCAGGGAAAGTGCAGGATAATTACCGGTATCGATAATGCGTCCATCGATACTGAGATCACCGACCGGCGCATAACCCACGCCCCCGACATTAAATGAATGGCCGGCGCAGATAACGCACTGCACGGTCATTTCATTACGCGTCAGGGTGCCGGTTTTATCCGAGCAGATAACGGTCACCGAACCCAGGGTTTCGACAGCAGGCAGGCGCCGGATGATCGCATTACGCCGGGCCATGCGCTGTACGCCGAGAGCAAGCGTCACCGTCATGATCGCGGGCAAGCCTTCTGGGATTGCCGAAGCCACCAGGGCCACGACCATCATGAACATCTCTGCCGGTGGGTGGCCGCGCCAGAACGTGCCAAGCAGGAACGTCACGGCAGCCATGAGGAGAATCACAATCGCCAGCGCACGGCCGAAACGATCGATCTGGCGCAATAGCGGCGTACTCATGCGCTGGATGCCAGCGAGCATCTTGTTGATCTTGCCCAGTTCGGTCGCACTAGCCGTGGCAACGACAATACCGGTTGCCTGGCCGTAAACAACCAGCGTCCCCGAGTAAGCCATGCCAAGACGATCGCCTAGTGGCGCATCAATCTTCACGGCCTCCGTGCTTTTCTCGACCGGCAGCGATTCGCCGGTCAGCGCAGCTTCTTCGACGCGTAACTCCGTCACCGAAATCAGGCGCAGATCCGCAGGAACACGATCTCCAGAAGCAAGCAGGACAATATCACCAGGCACGAGCTCCGCAGCATCAATCTCGCGCCGTTTGCCATTCCTGACCACATTGGCATGCGGGGAAAGCATCGCACGAATGGCATCCAGCGCAGCCTCCGCTTTGCCTTCCTGGATAAAACCGATGACCGCATTGATGACAACGGCGGCAATCAGCACGCCGGTATCCACCCAGTGGCCGAGCAAGGCCGTGATAACGGCTGCACCCAACATCACATAAAGCAGTATGTTGTGAAACTGCATCAGCAGGCGCAGCAAAGCTCCCCTGCGCTTGGGCGGTGCCAGGCGGTTAAGCCCGTATTGAATCCGACGACGCTTGACTTCCGCTTCATCGAGACCTTCTGGCGTTGTTACCAGGCGTTGCTGTACATCTTCACTGGGGAGTATGTGCCAATGTTCCGTTGAAGCCTCGGGGCGATCAGTCATCCTGGCAAAATCCTGTTGTTGAGTCGAATTGAGATACCGGCGCTTTCATTTATTCCATAAAGCGGATAGGGTCTTTAGATTCTATCGAACCGCACTCCACCCGTCCAGCAAACAAGGTCACTTCCGTTCAGGGCGCATGCAAAAAGGCTGTAGAACAACTACACAACATATTGCCTGTTAATGATCAGGCAGGTTTGATGAATTCATGATCATTCATGTAAGGCCTTAATGCTGCGGGGATTCTGACGCTGCCATCCGCTTGCTGGTTGTTCTCCAGCACGGCCACCAGCGTGCGACCTACCGCAAGACCGGAACCATTGAGCGTATGCAGCAATTCTGTTTTGCCATTTTCATTACGGAAACGAGCCTGCAAACGACGTGCCTGGAAAGCTTCGCAGTTGGAGACCGAAGAAATTTCGCGATAAGTATTCTGTGCCGGCAGCCAGACTTCCAGATCATAGGTCTTGGCAGCGCCGAAACCCATATCACCGGTACATAAGGAAACAACACGGTAAGGCAGTTCTATTGCTTTAAGGATGTTCTCGGCATGCCCCACCATTTCTTCCAGGGCCTCATAGCTTTTCTCAGGATGCACGATCTGCACCATCTCGACCTTGTCGAATTGATGCTGGCGTATCATGCCCTTGGTATCCTTGCCGTAAGAACCGGCCTCGGAACGGAAGCATGGCGTATGCGCAGTCAGTTTGATTGGTAACGATTCCAGCGGCACTATTTCATCACGCACAGTGTTGGTCAGCGTGACTTCAGATGTAGGAATCAGGTACAACTTGCTGTCATTATGCGCCAAAGAGAATAGATCTTCTTCGAATTTCGGCAATTGCCCCGTTCCAACCAATGTTTCCGCATTGACCATATAGGGCGTGTAGCATTCGGTATAGCCATGTTTTTCAGTCTGGATATCCAGCATGAACTGCGCAAGGGCACGATGCAATTTAGCGATCGGGCCTTTCATCAAGGTAAAACGTGCCCCGGACAACTTCGCGCCAGTATCGAAATCCAACCCTAGCGGCGTACCTACATCGGTATGATCTTTGATCTCAAAATCAAAGGTACGTGGCGTGCCAACCTTGCGCACCTCGACGTTATCCTCTTCTGATCTGCCAACCGGCACACTTGCATCAGGGAGATTGGGGACATTCAACAGTAGCTGTTGCAGCTCTTCCTGTATTTCTGCCAAACGCGCTTCATCTGCCTTCAATTGATCTCCAAGCCCTGCAACTTCCGCCATGATGGCAGCCACGTCCTCGCCTTTTGATTTGGCGATCCCAATGCTTTTGGAAGCACTGTTACGTTTTGCTTGTAGTTCTTGCGTGCGAGTTTGTACGGTTTTACGTTCCTGTTCCAATGCGCCGAACCTGGCGGTATCGAATTCGAATTTACGCGTCGCCAGTTTAGCGACTACTGTCTCTAAGTCATTGCGTAATGCTTGTATATCTAACATGAAAATCCTTATTTCTTTTTTTAGCCACAGAGGACACAGAGATCACAGAGAAAATCGATTAGCCGATCCTGATTTCAGGTTTGTAAGCTTATTTATTCTGTTTTTTTGGTTTTCTCTGAGTGCTCTGTGTCCTCTGTGGCTGAATAGTATTAGCTTATTTTTTCTTTGCCCGTTTATCCAACTCTCGCAAATGCGTGAGCTTTTCGCTGATTTTACCTTCTAAGCCACGTGGTGTGGGCTCATAAAATCGCACCGGGTCCATTTCATCCGGCAGATAACTCTCGCCTGCTGCATAGGCGCCTGGCTCATTGTGGGCGTAGCGGTATTCCTTGCCGTAATCCAAAGCTTTCATCAGCTTAGTCGGCGCGTTACGCAGATGCAAAGGCACTGGTCTGGATTTATCCGCAGCAACAAACGCTTTGGCCTGGTTATAGGCCATGTAAGCTGCATTACTCTTAGGCGCAACCGCACAATAGATCACCGCATTGGAAAGCGCCAACTCACCTTCGGGCGAACCGAGGCGCTCATAAATCTGGCAAGCTTCCAGCGCCATGGTCTGCGCTCGCGGGTCTGCGATACCAATATCCTCGACGGCCATGCGGATAATACGGCGACCAAGATACAAAGGGTCTGCCCCGCCATCTATCATGCGCAAGAACCAGTAAAGCGCGGCATCAGGGTTGGAGCCCCGAACCGACTTATGCAACGCGGATATCTGGTCGTAAAATGCTTCACCTCCCTTGTCGAAGCGCCGCAGCTTACTAGCCATGGTCGATTGTAGGAAAGCCTCGTCAATCTCAGCAATGCCTGCTGAATCCGCAGCATTGAACAAACCTTCGAGGAAATTCAGCAGGCGTCGCGCATCGCCGTCCGCATAAGCCAGCACCTGTTCGCGCACTTCTGTCGTCATCGCTGGTGCCTGCATCACTTCCTGCGCACGATCCAGCAATTGACCCAGCTCGGCTTCCGACAGCGCATTCAACACGAATACCTGCGCACGACTCAACAAGGCACTGTTGACCTCGAAGGATGGGTTTTCCGTGGTTGCGCCTATGAAAGTAATCAGTCCGCTCTCAACGAAAGGCAGGAATGCATCCTGCTGCCCCTTGTTGAAACGGTGCACCTCATCGACAAAGAGGATGGTCTTGCGGCCTGATTGCTGCAGGGTGTGATCGGCGCGTTCCACCGCCTCGCGGATATCCTTGATGCCGGAAAGAACCGCCGAGATCGGGATGAATTCCGCATCGGCAGTATTGGCAATCAGTCGCGCCAGTGTAGTCTTGCCAACACCCGGCGGCCCCCAGAGGATCATGGAAGGCAGCTTGCCCGAGGTAAATGCCAGCTTCAACGGCTTGCCCTCGCCCAGCAGATGAGATTGCCCGACCACTTCGTCCAGCGACTTCGGACGAAGCCTCTCGGCAAGTGGCGCCTGCGGGCTGACAGATTCGAATAAACCGTTCAATGGATGCTCTTTCGCAATGCCGGATCAAGGATTTCCGGCACATCAATCGGCGTCGGCGGCAAGCCTGCCTGATAACGCTCCCATGCCAGCTTATAAACGGATTCGATATGTTTCACGGTAAGCTTGGTGTTATACATAGGCGCAGTATAACGCTTGGCTTTGAGCTTTTCGCGCATGGCGGCATATTCGGCTGGATGTGTAGCGTAAAAAATCGCCAACTGCTCATATTCGTCAAAATCCTGCACAATGAGTTCGGGCATTTCCAGTGCCGTCAGGATAGAGGCTGCACCACGTGCAGAGGACACTTCACCCATGATGGTGATCAGTGGCAACCCCTGCCATAACGCTTCTGCACCTGTGGTATGTGCATTAACCCAATAAGTATCAAGAAACAAATCCGCTAATTGATATCGGGGTAAATGCTTATCCATTGGTAATCGCCCCGTAAATACCAAACGGGATTTATCAACGCCACGCGCCTCCGCTTCCCGTTCCAGATTGGACTGAATATCCAAACCTTTGCCCAGCAGCCAAAGCACGCTGCTTGGTACAGCCTTTAGCACATTCATCCAGCGCTCAAAAATCAATGGCTCAATCTTGTAGCTATTATTAAAACAGCAGAATACAAACTGATCATCCGGCAGACCAAAATCACTTCGCTTTAAATCTGTTGGTCTACAATCAATTTCATTATCGTAGGGATAAAGCGCATGCGGTAATCGAATTGGCCGCTCATGCCATTCATCAGCTTTGCCATCGAGGCATAATTGCCTATCGATCAACGCATAATCAATAAACTCAGCGCCCATGGTGCATGAAAAACCTAAATATTGCATTTGTAATGGAGCTGGCCGTTTTGCCATTACGTCGGTACGACTGAATGTAGTATATCCGGCCATATCGACCAATATGTCAATCTGATCGGCATGAACAAGATCCGCGATGTCCCTTGAATGCAAGCCAGATACATCACGAAACACGTCGCAGTTGGACTCAACAGAATGCCTATAAAAATCATCAGGAGAATTAGGATTGGCAAGCGAGTAGCCGTAAATCTCGAACGAGGCACGGTCATGCATCTTGAAAATCTGATGCGCCAGGATAGCCGTCGCATGCTGCCTGAAATCAGGCGATAGATAGCCAATTCGAATTTTCGAATGTCCGGTTTTTTGATGTTTGTAACTTACATTCCCAGCATGATTAGAAAAATCGTCTATCGCACTTGAAATCGCTTGCATGAGCTTATATCTGCGAGTTGCATCGACATCCAGAGAAAGTATCTTAAAGCCGTTTTCTGCACCTCGCATGGACTGATAAAGATGCAGATCATCGTCAATCATTTTATTTAATTCAAGAAGATATTCTTTTCTGTCTCTCCAGAAACAACTGAGTTGAGCCTCATACATCCCTTCTAAAAACAGATTTTTCGCTTCGAGTATCAGGGTAACGTGTGCAGGCAGATTTCGAACATACGGCAGAAAATCATAGATAACATCTGGATTAATGATACGGGCTTTTGACAAACAAGCCTGAGCCTCATCAAAACGACGTAAACAACTCAGCACCATACTCTTTTTGAACATCAAATGTGCATGGCGCGGCTCGATCGACAAACCGGCATTGCAATAGTCCAGCGCTTCTTGGTACTGGTAACTCCATATCAATGCATCGACCAGATTGTAAAGTGTAGCCATTTTTTCTGGATGACGCTTATGCGCTTGACGATTATGTTCAAGCGCGTTTGATTTCTTACCTAAGCGATACAGCAAGGTACCCAGGTTGATATTGGCAGTGAGGTTGTGCTGATCGATATCCAAGGCTTTTTCATAGGCAGCCAACGCCTCCTGACTCTTCCCCAACCGCTCCAAAGCAACTGCCATATTGGCCTGCACCAAGACGTTTCCCGGTTCAAGATTGGCGGCTTTCAGGATGTAATTATAGGCAGTTTCATATTCATTCAATGCCTCATGGCAGGAAGCGCAGGCCTGCAAGGTATTGATGTCATCAGGCTGGAGTGCCAATACTGCTTCAAACGCGACTAGCGCAGGCTTGATCTTTCCCATAAAACGGGCGGCATTACCAAGATGGAATAACAACAGAGGTTCGGGATTGGCTCGCTGGGATATCTCGAACAGGCAAAGCCGCTCAACGGCCTGGTAGTCCTGCATTTGAAGATACTGCATTATTTTGTTGTAGACTTGTTCCATCAGCCTTCTGGACTTTGATTTGAATGACGACAAATAAAGAGATAATTCACATTATCGCGCCATTTCAAACTGATAACGACATCAGTCTTGCTGCAATCAATCGATATGAGCAGATAAAAAATCTGGCTACCGTAAAGCTATGGTGCCAGGACAAGCCTCATGCAAGTTTTAAAGATTATGCGATCAATATCATCGAGCCTTATAAAGGCAGCCTGCCCCAAGCTGGCAAGCTCGTTGTAGTCGGCTCAAACACCAATATCGGCCATTGGTATCAGCGCAGTCAATTCGAATCAGTGACGCTCGTTCATATGCGCATAGAGCAGGAATCATTTTATAGAAAGATGCACCTGCTCACGAACGCAGGCCGGGAAAAAGTATCGATTGAATATCAATCTGAAAGAATCCGGCAAATCATTGGCATACCTACAGAGTAAATCGAATCTACTGAAGGTTGACTACATAAATAAAGGGATTAAAAAAGCGGCTTCATCAGCAAGCCGCTTTTAAAGTTACATCACTAAAAATCAGTAATCATTTTTAATCAGAAAAATTTTCATACAAAACAGCACCTTCGCCACCATCCGCAGCAATATAGTACGCATTGTAATTGACAGTGGCACTCGCTTGACCGCTAGTAGATGCACCCGAACTAAGAGACGTAATCCCGTAGTTAATCGTTGCAGTTTCGGCATGCGCCCCTGAAAACGCACCGGAACCACTAGCGAGACACGATCCATCACACAAGCTACCGCCACCCGTCATAGTAGGCAAGCTTATGCTTCCATTTGCCCCGATACTGCCCGATCCCGAGAGACTTGCGCTGGCAAAATAACTTGCGCCATCAGTCACACTTAGATCAAGAAAATTTGAAACCGAGTAGGTCCCAAACTGAGCATAGAGTGAGCCTGAAGCAGTTCCGGTGATTCCAGAATTCAATCCGGAAATAGTACCGCTTCCTGAATACTCGCCTACAGCATTCTGTGCAGCATAGCTTGCAATTACACCAGCAAGCGCACCGTCTGATCCGCACGATGCAGTAAGCGCGCATGAAACACCTTCTTCGGTATATTGCTCATTCACCGTAAATATCTTTGCCTGCTCCTGCTCTTCTTTTGACTGGTTCTGGCCTTTATCCGGCTCCCCGCCACCCTTGGGGCCCTTTGCTAAAACACCAGACTCCTCTTCGCTATATTTGGGCTTTTTACCTTCCTCAGTCTCAGAACTCTGGCCCTTGAATAAAATCAGGTTGCCGAATTCATTCTGAACAAAAATGGAGCCTCCATTAACGCGAGTCTTCAGCTTCTTTTCTTTAAACTCCGTATAAAACTCAGACCCGCGAATACCAATCGTGGCCACTGGAGTGGCAACACGATAGGCCGGACGGTTGTTACGGCCGACGATACCGGTAATGGCGCGCAAACCGCCTTCTACCAATCTGAAGAAACCTCTTTCGGAGCCGTCCTGCTTACCATCGTAATTATAGTTCTCGATCCTGAATTCAGTGTTCGGCTGGAAGGACATGTAGCCGCCATCCGTAAACCTGACCTGGACACGCCCATCCGTGGTTTTGATGGTGTCGCCTGAATTGATATCGCCACCCTTGGCGAGTTGCCTCGACGCGCCGCTTGCCGAAATCGCCGTCGCACCGCCGATCGCAAACTCCACGCGGCCCGCAGCCGCAATTGAAGTTGCAGGGAAAGCTGCTGTAATAGCCAGTGCAATGACAGCATGATGATTGAGCTTGAATGTTTTTTCAGTGTTCATGATGTGTCCTTATTTAACCAGTGATTTATTAAACAAAATGGTCGAATGAATTACCAGTTAAAGTCTTTACGGAAATTGACGGAAAGTACGGTGCGATCAAAGTCAAACAAGCTGATATTGGAATCATTGTGCAGATAGCTTAGCTGAGGTCTGATAGTCCAGCCCGGCAATGGCAGGTAGCGCAAGCCGACAGAGAAATCAAACTGGTCGTCTTCCCGTGTTTGCAGGAATGCAGGATCTTGCTTATCGTGTTCACGGATTTCATAGCTGGCATTGGCGTATGCCACCAGTTTGTAGTTGAGCACCAACTGCCCACCGAGTCGGGCGCCGTAAATATCATTGCTCAAGAAATCAAAAGCAGAATCATCTACATCTTCTTTACCATAATAGCCGCTCAGGAAGATAACAGGCGCTTTATCGCCGCTGAATGCATGACCCCAGCCCGCACCGACAATACTCCGTTGCGCATCACGCACACCGGTATTGGGGTAATTTAAATCTGAAGTCTGGACAAAAACACTGATCTGGTTCTGATCATCCAACTGGCGCTGCCATTGCCCTGTGATGCCATGCGATTTACGGAAACGATCGCCATCAATATCAAAATTGTTACGTTGCAACGCCACGGTGAAGCTATCAATAAAGCGTTTGTAATTCAGCCCCACGGTAAAATCCGTATAGCTTGGGTCAAACGCACTCTCGTTCCAGTTTGTTCGAACGCTGCCTTGCGCAGCACCGAACAGGCTCAGGTTCTTGCTTAAAGGGGTCCTGAATGAGACACCGCCAGTCAGGCTGAGGTATTTGCTCGACTGCTCCTGCGATGCCCCTGCCAAGGTGAGGTTTAGTCCAGGCGCGATCCCTGGGGCTGCCACACTGGAATTGGAAGTTGCGCTATTGATATTGCTATCCCAACCAAAGCCACCATCAATAAAAGCGGCGAATGTAGTCGCCTGTCCGGTTGCCTTGTTGACGGCAGACATATTGTCTTCAATCAGCTTGGATAGTTCCGGATCAGGATTCTGTCCAAGAATATTCTGGAACTCGGCGCGTGCATTCTCAGCCTCGCCCCCTCTGAAATATCCCTTGGCAATCATGGCACGCGCATTTGTGTTGTTAGGTTGCTGAGCCAATACACGCTCCAGCGCAAAGATACCTCTTGAAGGTTGTCCGCTTTCAATCGCCGCAACGCCGAGCATGTAGTCATACTCCACATCGCCTGCGCGTTCGGACTCAAGCGGCTCAAGCAGCTCATAGGCATGCTGGTAGTTTTTTTGATTCAGTAACTGTGATGCTTTGGTAAGAGTTTCGTCAGCGAGTGCTGAAAGTGAAAAGGTAGCCAGAACCAGCGCAAGAAAAAACGTGTGCAAACGTTTCGTTAGCATTTAAACCATCCCCGATTTAATAGTATCCCCAGCGGCAACTATACATAAACACAGGAATTTTTAACAGCGACAACTTAGTTAAGTCATGGGCTTAGAATACTTGTTGCATTTATACAACAAGTATCCATGCGATTGAGTCAGACTTGAATGATTGGTTTTTATGGATAGTGAAACTATTCACCGACGATATCGGCACCTGCCGGTGGTTTGAACATGAAAGTTTGTTGCTTGAGGGAGGGGTTTCTTTCAAGTTTGGAAAACTGGATGCTGGTCAGATTGCCATAGCTATCTTGTAGCTCCATACGCTCCAGACCGGCCTGGCTGAAACCGAGTCTCACTTCATCGAATCCGCTGTCCTTATCTTTCGGCCTGGCCAGAACCCATTCGAGCTTGTCTTTATTGTTCAAATTCTCAAGCGTGAAGTTCTTTTCCACTTCCTTGCTGCCTGCCAGCAAAGCCGCAGGGCTGGAACCGATCGCCTGGCTCATATTACGCACAGTGACCTGATTGAGTTCCGGGTCGAACAGCCAGATTCGCTCGCCATCGCCCACGATCTCCTGTTGATAAGGCTTGCTGTAATCCCAACGGAATTTTCCGGGCCTTAACAGCTGCATCGTACCGCTGACTTCCTGGACTTTCTGACCGCGGTTGTCTGTCACGGTTTGCTGGAACTGCGCCCGCATGGAAGAAGTCTTGTCGAAAAAATCCATCAACCGCTCAGTACCATTCGCAAACGCCAATGACGGCAGCGCGAGCAACATCGTTAAAATAAGTTTAAGTTTAGGCATTCAGTTTCCGTGAAAATTATTCTGATTTAGGGGCAAGTACTTCCCGGTTGCCGTTACTTTGCATTGAGGAAACAAGGCCTGCGCGCTCCATATCCTCGATCAATCGGGCTGCGCGGTTGTAGCCGATGCGAAGCTGGCGTTGCACGGAAGATATGGATGCACGGCGGGTTTTAAGCACGATGGCGACAGCTTCATCGTATAGCGGATCAGTCTCGCCTCCGCCTTCACCTGCACTAAAACCTGCATCACCGTTCTCTTCTGTACCCCCAGTAAGAATGCCTTCTATGTAATTTGGTTCACCCAGTGTCTTCAGGTAGTCCACCACGCGGTGTACTTCCTGGTCTGAAACAAATGCGCCATGAATACGTTGCGGGTTACTGGTTCCCGGTGGCTGATACAACATATCGCCCTGGCCTAACAATGCCTCCGCGCCCATTTGGTCGAGAATGGTACGGGAGTCGATCTTGCTCGAAACCTGGAAAGCCACTCGCGTAGGAATATTCGCCTTGATCAATCCGGTGATCACATCAACCGAAGGCCGCTGCGTAGCAAGCACCAGGTGAATGCCGCAGGCACGGGCCTTTTGTGCAAGACGTGCGATCAATTCCTCGACCTTTTTACCCACCACCATCATCAGGTCGGCCAACTCATCGATCACGACGACGATCATCGGCATTTCTTCCAGGGGCTCAGGGTTTTCAGGCGTGAGCGAGAATGGATGAGGAATCCTGGTTTCAGCCTTCTCAGCTTCGCGAATCTTCTGGTTATAGCCGGCCAGGTTACGCACGCCCAACACAGACATAAGCTTGTAACGGCGTTCCATCTCGGCCACACACCAGGTCAGCGCGCTGGCTGCCTGGCGCATATCGGTCACAACCGGTGCCAGCAAGTGCGGGATACCTTCATACACCGAAAGCTCCAGCATCTTCGGATCCACCAGGATCAAGCGCACCTGACTCGGTTCTGCCTTATAGACCAGGCTCAGAATCATGGCGTTAATCGCAACAGACTTACCCGAACCTGTAGTACCTGCTACCAGGACATGCGGCATTTTGGCCAAATCTGCGACTACCGGCTTACCGGCAATGTCCTTACCCAAAGCAATTGCGAGTGGCGAATGCATATCGGCATAGACTTGCGAACCCAGGATCTCGGAAAGAAAAACGATTTGCCTTTTGGGATTGGGAATCTCCAGCCCCATGCAGGTTTTGCCAGGGATAGTTTCAACCAGCCGGACGCTGACGACAGAAAGCGCACGCGCCAAGTCCTTGACCAGGTTAGTCACCTGGCTGCCTTTTACGCCAGCTGCAGGCTCAAGCTCGTAACGAGTAATCACAGGGCCAGGCAAGGCGGTCAACACTTTGACTTCAATACCGAAATCCATCAGCTTGCGTTCAATCAGGCGAGAAGTGAATTCCAGCGTCTCGGCAGATTGCACTTCGATCTCACCGCGGACTTCATCGAGCAGATGCAGTGGCGGCAATGAGTCTTCAGGAATGCCATCGAACAGCGAGACCTGGCGCTCCTTCTGGACACGCTCGCTTTTTGCAATCTCCAGTGCTGGCGTCACGATCTGGACTGGCGCCCTGTCTTCCGTGCGCTTGCGTTCGCTATCCACATATTCCGTACGCAACTGCTCTGCGACCTTGCCGGCTTTTCTGTCTTGCCAATCTTGCCATTTTGTTACGATGGTGTTGTATGCCCACTCCAGGCTAGTGCCGAGTTTCTCTGTCATCATGATCCAGGACCAGCCGGTGAACAGACTGAAACCCACGGCGAACAAAAGCAGCAAAGCCAGGCTGGAGCCGGCAAAACCGAGCAGCCCTTGCAGGAATGTATCGAAAACCGTACCCAGCATACCCCCCCTGGCGGGAGAAAGCGGCAACTCCGCCGGCAATGCCATCAAATGACCAGCCTCCAGTGTTGCCGAGGCCAGAATCAACATACCGAAACCTGCGATATTGAGTATGAGCAATGGCTGCTCGTTTGAAGCAGCTTCGAGCTTGATGTAAACCAGGCGCATCGCATAAAAACTCAGTACGACAAACCACCATGCAGAAAAACCGAACAGGTAGAGCAGAATGTCCGAGAGCCATGCCCCCAGCGATCCGCCTGCATTATGGATAACAGCACTGTCACTGGCGCTGTGGGACCAGGATGGATCGTCGCGATGATAGGTGAATAAAATCAGGGCGAGGAAAATCCCGATGGTGACCAGGAGCAGCCACCATGCCTCACGTACCAGACGTGCTTTTTTGGGATTGACAACAGCCGCAGTCGGCTTGACGAGACGGCTGTTCACTGCAGTAGCTTTTTTCTGGAAAAACAAGATAGTTGAGCCCGGCACTGGTTAATTGATCGAGTTGATTATAGCAGTATCAATGCCGCCGACTAATAACTGCGGCATAGTAAATCCGCGTAAAATATAATTTCTGAATACTGATAGTATTGATTACACAATATGACACTTACCGAACTTCGTTATGTGGTTGCAGTTGCCCGGGAACGCCATTTCGGCCGTGCGGCAGAAGCCTGTTTTGTTAGCCAGCCTACACTGAGTGTCGGGATAAAAAAACTTGAGGAAGAATTAGGCATCTCCATATTCGAGCGCGGCTCCAACGAAATCAGCCTGACGCATGTCGGTGAGCAGATTGTGGCCCAGGCAGCGCTCATTCTGGAAGAGGCTTCCAGCATCAAAACCATCGCACAACAAAGTGGTGATCCGCTAGGGCACCCCCTCAGGCTCGGTGCGATTTACACTGTAGGTCCTTATCTGTTACCGCAGATCATCCCGATATTGCGCAAAAGCGCACCTGATATGCAGTTGATCATCCAGGAAAGCTATACCGGCGACCTGCGCGAACAGCTCAAGCGCGGCAAACTCGATGTCATTATTATTTCCTTACCGTTTTCCGAACCAGGTGTTATCACACAGCCACTTTATGATGAGCCTTTTCAACTTGCCATGCCTTCTGATCACGCATGGGTCAAAGAAAAAAGCATTGCACCTGAAAAACTCGGCGATGAGACCGTATTGCTACTTGGTGCCGGACATTGCTTCCGGGACCAGGTACTCAAGATCTGCCCTCAGCTAGGTACATCACAAACAGCCAGCGGCATACAACAGACACTGGAAGGCAGTTCACTGGAGACCATACGCTATATGGTGACTTCTGGTGTGGGTATGACCATCTTGCCAAGCACAGCCTGCGTTCCGACACGCGAAGAAAACCGTATGCTGGCGTTCCGCCCTTTTAACGAACCCGCTCCTGTGCGACGCGTTGCCCTGGCCTGGCGCAAGAGCTTCCCTCGTCCCCAGGCGATTGAAGTAGTAAGGCAAGCGATATTGAGTGCGAATCTGACCGGTATCGTTCCGCTTGATATGTTACCTTCAGAAAATAATTGACGATCAAGACTCAAGACTTGAAAGATAGTTAAAATGCATTATTCACATTTATTTAATCAATTTGCACTATAAATAGCCAGAACCTATCATGGTTGACCATGTCACCTTAATAGGTATGTTAATTAGTTAAGGAGAATAAAAATGGATATTGGAATCAACGAAAAAGACCGTAAAAAAATTGCTGAGGGTTTATCCCACCTGCTGGCAGATACCTACACGCTATACCTCAAAACGCATTATTTTCATTGGAATGTCACAGGTCCAATGTTCAACACCTTGCATCTCATGTTCGAGACCCAATATAACGAATTGGCATTGGCTGTAGATGCAGTTGCAGAGCGTATCCGCTCTCTCGATTTTTATGCTCCAGGCACCTATAAAGAGTTTATCAGGCTCGCTTCGATTGCAGAGAGCGATACGGTGCCAAAGGCGCAGGATATGATCAAGGAACTGGTGGCTGGTCATGAGGCGGTATGCCGCACAGCCCGCTCTGTTTTCCCGGCCATTGAAAAAGCGGCTGACGAAGCCAGTGCGGATCTGGTCACCCAACGCCTGCAGGTGCATGAAAAGACTGCATGGATGCTGCGCAGCTTGTTAGAGAAATAAGCGATAGCTGTTTTTCAGTCAGACCAGCCCGCATTGCGTAGCTGAACGCACAGAGCGGCGTAGCCTGCTTGAGAATCAAGCTTCAGAATTTTTAAACCGCTATCGAAATCTGGCTGCTGAATCTCAGTAGCCAGATTATTTTATTTAAGCTCGCTGGCCACCTGCTCTCATATTGTTAAATTTTTAGGAGTTCTATTGTTATGGCAACGAAACACGCCCATTTGTTAATCCTCGGCTCCGGCCCTGCAGGTTATTCTGCCGCGGTTTATGCTGCGCGCGCGAATCTTAAACCTGTATTGATCACAGGGATTGCGCAAGGTGGTCAGCTGATGACCACGACTGAAGTCGACAATTGGCCGGCTGACGCAGATGGCGTTATGGGCCCGGAACTGATGGCACGTTTCCAGAAGCATGCTGAACGCTTCAATACTGAAATGATCTTCGATCATATTCACACGACACATCTGAATGAGAAGCCTATCCGCCTGGTAGGCGATGCCGGTGAATATACCTGCGACGCGCTGATTATTGCGACGGGTGCATCTGCGAAATACCTCGGTATTCCTTCTGAAGAGAAATTCTCAGGCAAGGGTGTATCGGCTTGCGCAACCTGCGATGGTTTCTTCTACCGCAATCAGGAAGTAGCCGTGGTGGGCGGCGGCAATACCGCCGTCGAAGAAGCGCTTTATCTGGCTAATATCGCCAGCAAAGTGACCCTGGTGCACAGGCGTGACAAATTCAAAGCGGAAGCGATCCTGGTAGACAAACTGATGGATCGGGTCAAGGAAGGCAAGATCGTACTGGAAACCTTCCAGACCCTGGATGAAGTCCTGGGCGATGACTCCGGTGTAACAGGCATGCGCCTCAAGCACGCAACCAGCGGTGAAACCAAGGACATCGCATTAAAGGGCGTGTTCATTGCCATTGGCCATAAACCAAACACTGACATCTTTGAAGGGCAGCTGGAGATGGAAGGTGGTTATATTGTGACCCAGGCAGGCCGCGAGGGTAACTTTACTGCAACCAGCGTACCTGGCGTATTTGCAGCGGGTGACGTACAGGATCATATCTATCGCCAGGCAGTCACCAGCGCCGGGACGGGATGTATGGCTGCGCTTGATGCGGAACGCTACCTGGGTAATCTTAAGTAAGCCTGCCTTGATATTCGGGCCTTGAATCCAAGACTGTAGAATTAGCCCTGTAAAAAAGCGCGCAGAGAAGGCAAAATACAGCCTGACCTGTGCGCTTTTTTATTCAGCACGCTGTAAATTATTTGGGAAATTACGGGATATTTCGTGGCCAAAGACATCCCACCAGAGGACGAAATCCAACTGTTTCATGAAGCGGTCAAAGGCGCGCGCCCATTGAATGCAGAACGCATCGTGCTCAAGCCTCCCGCTCCCAAACCCATCCCCAGGCAATTCATTCGCGATGAGCGCCAGGCGCTAGTGGACTCATTGAGTGACCACTACATTCCTGCACATGAGCTGGAAAGCGGCGAAGAACTGTTGTATCTCAGGGAAGGCCATGCCCCGGATATCCTGAGCAAGTTACGGCGCGGTCACTGGGTAGTTCAGGCCGCGATTGATTTGCACGGTCTGGTTGCCGATGAAGCAAGACTTTACGTGGCCGAGTTCCTGGCCGATTGCAAAAAGCGTGGCATACGCTGCGTACGGATCATTCATGGCAAGGGTTTAGGCTCAAAGAATCGCGAACCTGTGCTCAAACACAAATTACGTAATTGGTTAATGCAGAAAGACGAAGTGATTGCCTATGCGCAAGCCCGTCGTGAAGATGGGGGCAGCGGCGCAGTCATTGTTCTATTGAAAGCTTCTTGAAACCAGACGATATGAGCGAAAATCATGAGTATTGAACAAAGCAATGTCATCGATCTCATCACGGTAGACAAAGAGGACGGGCATATCACCCTGATTATTTCCGATGGGCTTGAATGGGGAACGGATCGTCACCTGTTCAAGTTACAAGACAAATTGAACAGTTATTTGTCTTTCATCCAAAGCGGGGATCTATTGCGCAAATACCCGGCGGCCCAGGGTAAGCGTGTGCATCTGGATCTCGTCTGCAAATTCACCCCTGACGAAGAGAGCGAACAGTTCCTGCAGCTTTGTGCTGAAGCCATTATGGATGCCGGATACCAGTTCCGTTATCGACTGCATAGCGAGTAAGGCGAATCTGCACTCGTCTGTGCTTAGACATTTCACTTAGGCACTTCCGGTCAATCTAAATCTGATAGCGCTGTATCAGGCAAATGGCTTCTGCCGCTATGCCCTCGCCCCGGCCGGTGAATCCCAACTTCTCCGTAGTGGTTGCTTTTACATTCACGGCATCGCGCAGTATGTCGCAATCCCCTGCGATGTTGAGGCACATCTGGTCCGTATACGGTGAGAGCTTAGGCGCTTCAGCCATGATGGTCGCATCAATATTGACAATAGTGTAATGCTTGGCACAAACCAATTTTTTGACATGCTGCAGGAGCTGTCGTGAATCGATATCCTTGTATCTTGCATCGGTGTTGGGGAAATGCCTGCCGATATCGCCGAGACCGGCAGCACCCAGCAAAGCATCGCAGATTGCGTGAAGCAGCACATCGGCATCCGAATGACCATCCAGACCCTTTTCATAAGGGATATCGACCCCACCTATAATGCAGGAGCGCCCCTCGACCAGTTGATGCACATCAAAACCATGTCCGACTCTAATCATCCCCGTTCTCCTCTAATCATCTGCTTTTAGTATGGCTTCGGCCAATGCTAAATCTTGTGGGTAAGTAATTTTAAGATTACGCAGTTCACCTAACACCAGTTTTGGCTGCAACCCCAGCGCTTCGATTGCCTGGGCTTCATCGGTGGGTGTCGCACCAGATTGTTGCAACGCTTTTTTCAATAAACCATAACGAAACATTTGCGGAGTCTGTGCCAGCCAGAGACTTTCCCGGGACTCGGTCCTGGCAACCCTCCGCTGCCCGTCAGCGCGCTTCAATGTATCCGCAAGAGGAATCGCGAGCAAGCCCCCCACTTCATCATCCTGCAAGGAATCCAACAGCCGGTTCAGCAACTCGTCCGTCAGGCCAGGACGGGCAGCATCATGAACCAATACCCATTCATCATCCCCTACTTCCTGCATGGCAGACAATCCGTTGAGTACGGTAGCGGCACGTGTTTCCCCACCGCAACGATGGATAATGGTTTTTTCGCCGATTTCAATGGCTTGCTTTTGCCAATCGATATCATCGGCACTCAAGATGATATTGACTGATCCAATGCGTGAATTTCTGGTGAAGAGTTCTATACAGTGAGCCACCAAGGGCATACCGAACAAGGGCAGGTATTGTTTGGGGATATCAGCACCCATGCGGCTGCCAGAGCCGGCAGCAGGGATCAGGACATGAAATTTAGCCATGCCTGATTCTAGCATGCGTGGATATTGATATAGGGAGCGATTCAGATAGTTTCTCCGCTGCAGCCTTCATACGATACGGTTTACGGCCATGTAAGCCAGACTCATCAAAACTAAAAATAGTCTTTTTTGATTTAAATCAAATTCATTTGATCAGGCAGTGTTAATTTGGAACTCTGTTTGATAAATAGTGTTCGAATTGAATGACAATCAGGAGACCAGAGTGATGAAAATTACCCCTAAGGAAAAGAAGGCAAGTAAAGTCAGTACATCGGATTCTCATCCGCTGCCGATTCTGTATGAGAACGAACTGACCAGGCTGATAGAGAAAACTGCTTATTCCAAAGCGGAATCAGATGGGTTCAAGCGCTCACCAGATGATTACTGGCTGGAAGCGGAAAAAGAGGTGCCTCGTTTTTAGTGAAACCGGCTGCCGGGTTTAGGGCTTATAGATGGCTGGGACTGTGCCCGACCTTCTGGGTCAGGGCTTGCATATCCAGGATGCGGATACTTTTCCTGTGCACTTCCAACAGGCCTTCTTCCTGAAACTTTGAGAATATGCGACTGACTGTTTCAAACTTTAAGCCAAGATAACTGCCAATCTCTTCACGTTTCATTCTGAGAGTAAAGTCGAAACGAGAGAACCCCCGTGCATGATATCTTTGAGACAGGTTGAGAATAAGGGCTGCCAGCCGCTCTTCCCCGGTCATGCTGCCAAGAAACATCATGATGCTATGGTTATGAATGATCTCGCGGCTCATCAACTTGTTGAAATGATGTTTCAGATCAAGGTGTTCATTTGTCAGGTTTTCAATCTGGTCAAATGGAATGACGCATACTTCCGAATCTTCCAGCGCAATTGAAGTACTTCTGTATCGATTGGTATCAATGCCGTCAAAACCAAAGGTTTCACCCATCATATAAAAGCCGGTAACCTGCCCTTTTCCATCTTCATGCACGTCCTCGGTTTTAAAGAAGCCTGTTTTAACCGCATATATCGCCTGAAAACTGCTGCCTGAGTGATAAAGCGCCGTGCCGGCTTTTACTCGTTTGCGGAGTGAGATTATCTCATCCAGTTTTTCGAGCATCTCTGGTGGGGAAAAGGCTGGCATGCAAATTTGCCGCATCCCGCAAATTGCACAGGAAAATGTGAGCGGAAGGATTGTTTCCAACTTATGAACGTGAATGCAAGTTTTCATCTTTACCTTCGCTCTCCATCAATTGACCGATTGATAAATCCATATAAAATAAAACAGATATTAATGATTTAAATCAAATCCAAAGACAGAGGCAAAATGCAATAATCTTTCGCATCAGATGACGATAGTACTCCATTAACTTTGCCGGAGACTTTTTTGCATAAGAATCGTTCGTTGGTAATGGTGTTCAATGCAGGCAGCTCCTCCCTCAAATTTGCGTTATTCCAGGAGTCGGCTAACGGCAAGTGTCACGCATTGGTCAATGGCGCCGTTAACCACATAGGCAATAAGGCCGAATTCTTTTGGCGGCATGGTGATCAAACCTCGCAGAGGTTCATTGATGTTCATGACCACGAATATGCTGCCGAATGGATAATGGATTGGATAAGCAATCTGTGGCCTTTGGGCGTACTGATTGACGACATTGTCATGGTTGCGCACCGCTTCGTACATGGAGGGAATTTTTTTAGCGGCCCAATCATTATCGACGCGCTCACCATCGAAAAATTGGAAAACCTGATTCCGCTCAGCCCGGGCCATACGCCACATGCCCTTTCAGTATTAAAAGCGGCTCAAAGGTATTTCGGCAAAGAAATTCCGGCAGTCGCTGCGTTCGACACTGCCTTTTTCAAGAACCTGCCCCCTCATACAAACTACGCCTTACCCAAGGCATTAACAGAACAATACGGGATTCATCGCTTTGGTTTCCATGGCTTTGCCCATCGCTCGATGTACCGGCAATTGGTTGCTTTACTGGAACACCCGAAGCCTGATACGAGAATCATTACCTTTCAGTTGGGCAACGGCTGTTCTGTAGCCGCTATCAAGGATGGCGAACCCATTGATACAAGCATGGGCTTTTCACCCCTTGAAGGCCTGATGATGCCAAGCAGGAGTGGGGATATTGACCCGGGAATCATGGTTTTCCTGCTGAACCATGGCTACGATGTACCGGCAATCAGCAATATCCTTTATCAGGAATCCGGCTTGCTGGGCGTTTCCGGAAACACCTCCGATCTGCGCGAACTGTTAAACATACAGGCCACTGATGAGGCTGCCGCACTATCCATCCTGATGTTCTGTTATCGCGCGCAGAAATACCTCGGCGCTTACATGGCTATTCTCCACGGAGTGGACATCATTGTATTTAGCGGCGGTATCGGGGAGAACGCCCCTGAGATCAGAAAGCGCATCTGTGCCGATATGGCATGGTGCGGAATTCTGCTGGACGAAAAACGCAACCAGCGCTATGACGGCAAAGCGATGATGATTTCTTCGGACGAATCCAGGGTTGGCGTATACGTCATACCCTCGGACGAAGAAATATTGATAGCTGAAGATGCAAAATCCGTATTGCCGGTCAACAACCTGGCAGGATTGCGACAGTGATTACCTGAAACCTACAAATCCAGACATTTTAGGAGCATAGTGGTTACTTATTGATTTAAGTCAAAAATCAATCTTTCTCTAGCTTTACTATCTTTCTATTCAATAACTGGTTCCAGTTATCTTCATTTAGCTGGACATCATTGGGAAACGCCATGTCAACACAAGATAAATTTACCCTGTGGGCAAAAGGGGAAGGTGTCATCAGTCATTCCAGGGCAACCGAGCAATGGGTGCGTGAAACAATCCAACAACTCCAGGAACAGGGCTTGGACAAGGACGCCATGCTGGAGATGTTCAGTGCTGCCGACAGGATTGCGAATGCGGCGATGTGGCTTGTTGTGCATATGACCTATGCCAACAAGGTCAAACTGGATGGCGAAAAACTGAGCAAGGAAGATTTCAAGATGAACCCTCAGGGCCATACCGGCGGTTCATTAAACATGGTGCCTGCCTATGTGGGTTATATGCTGGCCAACGCATTGAGTGGAATGACGCGTGGCTGGTTAATGGGCCAGGGACATACAGTGGCGGCTATCGATGCCGTGAACCTGTTGCTCGATAACATGCGGCCGGAACATGCCGAAAGATATTCCTTGAGTGAAGAAGGATTTTCCAGGTTTGTACAGGATTTTTATTCCTACAAACTGAATGAATCCGGCAACCAGGACTCTCCGCTAGGCAGCCATGTCAACATCAATACTGCGGGCGGCATTCTTGAGGGCGGCTATCTGGGGTTCGCCGATCTGCAATATATCCATATGCCGCTAGCCGGTGAGCGCCTGGTCGCATTCCTCTCTGACGGCGCGTTTGAAGAGCAACGGGGTTCCGATTGGGCGCCCCGATGGTGGCGACCTGACGATAGTGGGCTGGTAGTGCCCATCATGATCTTCAACGGGCGTCGTATCGACCAGCGCGCCATGCTATCCCAGGGCAAAGGCCTGGAATGGTTTAAAAAGCACTTGCAAATATATTCTTTCGAACCGATAGAGTTTGACGGCACAGACCCGGCAGCCTTTGCCTGCATGATATTAAAGGGAGAACGTGACCTCGCCGCCAGAGCAGAATCTGCCATCACCTCAAAGAAATATCCCGTCATGATCCCATACGGCATTGCGGTCGCAAAAAAGGGAGCCGGCTTTTATGGGGCCGGTACCAACGATGCCCATGGCCTGCCCTTGGGAGAAAATCCGCGATTCGACATCCAGGCTCTTAATAACTTTAATCAATATGCCGGCAAAATGTATATCCCTGCCGACAGCCTCAAAAAAGCTAGTCTGACACTGCAAAGTCACAGCACGGATCATCGTTTGAAAGAGCGCGACAACACCATGGCCAATCGCAATGTCGTGCTCGAAAAATTTCCATCCCTGCCTTTCAAGGAATTCGACAACAGCCGGTATGACCTTTCGACAGCCGAGGAAAGCAGCCCGATGGCGGCCATCGACAAGGTTTTTCTGGCGTTTATCGAGGCCAACCCCAAGCTACGGCCCCGTATAGGCAATCCAGATGAAATCAGTTCAAACCATCTGAAGGAAACGCTCAAGAAGCTTAAACATCGCGTTACCGAAATCGAAACCGGAGCAGCAGAAGCATTGAACGGATCCATTATTACTGCGCTGAACGAAGAGGCAGTGATTTGCGCTTGCCTGGGTAATAAGGGAGGCATAAACCTGTCAGTGACATACGAGGCTTTCGGACCAAAAATGCTTGGGGCATTGCGTCAGGAGATCATCTGGTCTGACCACCTGCAATCACGCAATCGCGAGGCAGGATGGCTATCGCTACCCCTGATTCTCACCTCCAACACTTATGAGAACGGCAAGAATGAACGCTCTCATCAAGACCCGGCGTTATGTGAGGCATTACTGAATGAGCCTGCAGATATCTCGCGGGTGCTTTTTCCCGCTGATTACAATTCAGCCGTGGCAGGACTCGCAAGCTGCTATCAAACGCACGGGAAGATTTTCACTTATGTCATACCGAAGTCTGAGCACATCCCCGATCTATTTACCGAAGAAGATGCTTTAAAACTGGCTGAACAAGGCGGAATAACCCTGCAGCCGGCCAAACTTCAAAAAGCTGAAGTCCTGCTTACTGCGATTGGTGCATATCAATTGATAGAGACGCTTAAAGCTGCAGACAGGCTTGAAAGTCGCGGTGTCAAAGTCGCCGTCAACTACCTGTTCGAACCCGGCCGGTTCCGTCAGGCCAGAGGACGGCGTGAACTGGACTACTGCGCTCCAATCGAAATGCGCCTGTCTTTATTTCCCGAACATATCTCTACACGTATTTTTGTATGCCATACCCACCCGGAAGTCATGTCTGGTGTTCTGCGCCCCGTGGACACAGGAAAGAACACAGTGTTTCTTGGTTACACAAATCACGGCGGTACGCTGGATACAGCAGGCATGCTTTTTGTTAACCGGCAATCGTGGGGGCATATCGTCAGGGTGGCAGCACATAGCCTGCAATTGAATCCGCTTGATGTACTTGAGAAAGATGAACTGGACGCACTGGAAGGCCGGCTGAATCCCCAGAATGTTTTTTAGGTTTACAAACCAGACAGTTATTAATTAAGCGTCAAAACCGATATACGAACACTATGTCGGTGATCTTGTGATTACAGAAAAGAGTGGACTGGAAGCGCTAAGGACACAATAGGTTTCATCCTTAATATCGATCCAGCCCACTTTCATGCCAGCTTAAAACAAACATCTAATTGATTTTGATATTGCGTTTTTTAGATGACTCCAGCTTAGGCAGGTTGATTTCCAGAACGCCATCTTTCAAGGCTGCGCTGGCTTTTGCTGTATCAACGGAACCCGGCAGCAGGATTGAACGGATAAAAGATGATTGTGAGATTTCATGGCGATGGTAATCACCTTTTTCTTCTTTCGTCTCAGAACTTGAGTTGCCCTTGATGGTAAGCAGGTCATCCGTCATCGTAATCTCAATATTCTTTTTATCTACACCCGGCACTTCTGCACGGACAAATATCTCATTGGCACGATCGATCAGATCCAGGCTTGGCACTCTTTGTCCGTTTTCCTCGAACCAGTCGGCAATCGTCGGGAAATCAGGCCAATGGGCTATCGCTGGTTTGCGCCAACCGGAGAATCTATCCATCATTCGATCAAAAACCTGCTCTATTTCAGCGATTGGGTGCAAATTGGCCGATGCGGACTTCTCAGATTTCGTGCCGGTTTTTACAGGAATATTTTGTTTGGTTTGCGATTTCATAGGGTTCTCCAAAATTAATAAGTTGAACATTAGCCATCAGAAAATCAGCTCGGTAATCGCTCTGAAATGACCGGGGCCATTAAAAGGCAAATACTCTTTTCATTGGATATTTCCATTTCATGAAAGAAGAGCAGACTTGGCCAACTTTTACCTTGCTGTGTTACCACTTCAAAAACATGTCCCACCCTGGAGAGAAACTGCAGGTAAGTATTTAATTTATCTTTCACCATCAAATTCTTATGTTCCAGTTCCGGGATAAATACTGAAATGAACTGCATCATTGCTTCGTCAGCATTGCATTCAAGAACTTTTAAAGCGGATGGATTCAAATTCGTAATCAATCCAGTCTCATCCAGAATCAAAACGCCAATGCTATCTTCCGGGGCTGGAGCAACATGATCATTCATTTGCATTTGTGCAGGAAGCACGGCGCAGCGATGGGATATATGAGGCTCTGAGAAAGTTTTCATGATTCCCCCTCAGCTGTTTCAGCTAGCCAGCCTTCAAGATCAAACCTGTCATCGATCTCGCACACCCTAGCCTTGTAATAAGCAGCATTGGAGGACTTCAGCTTCTGCTCTTCGCCGGTATCCCTGACCTTTGACTTATGACTGCAGGGTCTCGCATTATTTAGGATTTGCCCATTCGACGTCATCAGCTCCCGGTCATCATTGAATTTACCAATGCACTGAGATGAATTTAAAACGATTTGCCGGATAGTTTTTGATGTAAATCAATTAAATTACAGAAGGTATTCCTGAATCAGATCAATCTGTCCGGTATGAGTACCGCAGCGCCATTAAATCTTCCGTTACGGAGATCTTCCAGCGCTTTGTTGGCTTCGCTCAATGGATATGCAACGCTTTCAACCTTCACCGGAATGCTTGAAGCCAGTTCAAGGAACTGCCGGCCATCGGCTCGCGTAAGATGGGCAACGCTTTTCAGTTCACGCTCACCCCACAGCAAGCTGTAGGGAAAACTGGGGATATCTGACATATGGATACCGGCACAGACCACCGTCGCCCCTTTTGAAGTCATCTCCAGAGCCCTTGGTATCAACGAGCCCACAGGAGCGAATATGAGAGCCGCATCCAGTTTCTGCGGCGGGCTCTCCTCCGAGGAACCTGCCCATATTGCCCCCAATTCTCTTGCATAATCTTGAGCGGCGATATCATTTTCCCGTGTGAAAGCATATATCTCATGGCCTCTATGTATCGCGACCTGGGCCACGATATGAGCCGCAGCGCCAAAACCATAGATGCCCAGCCGCTTGCCCACACTTGCAAATCTCAGAGCGCGGTAGCCGATAAGCCCTGCACAAAGCAATGGAGCTGCATCCAGATCTGAATAATCTGGTTTCAGCGGGAAGCAATACCTATGGTCAGATACAGTCATTTCCGCATATCCGCCATCGATCTGATATCCGGTGAACAGGGCCTGATCGCATAAATTTTCGCGGCCACTCAGGCAAAAATCGCAGGTCTGGCATGTCCATCCCAGCCAGGCCACGCCGACTCGATCGCCAATTGAAAAACCGGTGACTTGCGACCCTTTGGCAACGACTTCGCCGACAATTTCATGTCCGGGTATCAGCGGCAGCCTGGGTTCGGGCAATTCTCCATCGATGATATGCAGGTCGGTCCGGCAGACCCCGCAGGCAAGCACCTTGAGCAGCAGTTGCTGGTCATTTGGTTGCGGGACCGGCACCTCACTGTAAACGAGAGGTTGACCAGGCTTATTAAGAAGCATCGCTTTCATGTTCTAATCAAAAAACCGATCATATTTTCCGTAATATATCGTAAACCTCTTTATCACTCACTTGCGGAAAGGCTCTATAGAATTAGAATTGGCCGACTGAGTGAAAAGATTCAGTAGACACTGATCTTTTATATGTAAATTGACCTAAATCAAAAACTGTTTGTTCTCCTGTCTTACAGTGACAAAAACAAATCTATCCCAGAGTACTTAAAAAATATGTCACTTTGACGCAGGAGAATGACATGGCTAAAGCACAATCCCTAGCTGTCAAACAAAGATCCGCATCGGGCAAAAAACCTTCATTCACTGGCTTGTCAGAAGATGAACGTCATGAAATGATTGCTACAAATACTTATTACAGGGCTCAGAAAAGGGATTTTCATCCCAGCGGCGAAGAAGACGACTGGTTGGCGGCTGAGAAAGATATAGCCGAATTAATACGCAAGAATATTTGCGAGTGAGGATCGAATACCATGCATTCAATATTGGTTCCAATAGACGGTTCTGCTTATTCTTCCCGTGCGTTACAGCATGCTGTCTCCATCTTGCAGCAAGGATTGAAAGCAGAGTTGCATGTCATCCATATCCAGCCTCCCTTGATTCTGATTGGTGAATACCCAGAAGAGTTATTGAGAAATTCCCAGGAAGTTGAAGCTGACCGCTTGCTGAAAAAGTGTTGCAAACCGCTTGATGAAGCAAGGATAGCCTATAAAGCTCATATTGAATTCGGCCCGGTTTCACTTGGCATTGTCGAATATGCCAAGAAACACAAGTGCGATCACATCATCATGGGCACAAGGGGTATGGGCTCATTTGGCAATTGGATCTTCGGCTCTACATCAAGTCAGGTGATCCATCTTGCCGACATCCCTGTAACACTGGTCAAATAATCAAAATCGGTTCCATGCCGCAGATACTGAAAGGCCCAGCAATTGCTGGGCCTTTTGATATCAACTAAATCATAACCTTTATTGTTATTCTATCGCTATTCGTCGCCGCCAGCCCCGGTAGCAGGAGTGGATGCAATTTTATGGATAGCCAGGTCGGCCCCCATGTATTCGTCCTCGGCTGTCATGCGAATACCAGACACTGCCTTGAGGCCGCCATAGACGACAAAGCCACCAATCAGCGCAACTGATACGCCCATGACGGTACCCGCCACTTGCGCTGCAAAAGTAACGCCGCCCATGCCGCCAAGCGCCGTGGCGCCGAAGATACCTGCAGCAATACCGCCCCAGGCGCCGCACAGGCCATGCAGCGGCCATACACCCAGTACATCGTCGATCTTCCAGCGATTCTGTGTCAGCGTGAATGTCCAGACGAACAGGCCGCCTGCTATTAACCCAGTAGCAAGAGCGCCTAGCGGATGCATCAGGTCAGAGCCTGCGCAGATGGCAACAAGACCGGCCAAAGGGCCATTGTGGACAAAACCCGGGTCATTTTTCCCCGCCAGCAAGGCAGCCAGGGTACCGCCCACCATCGCCATCAAGGAGTTGACCGCCACCAGGCCTGTGATGCCTTCAATCGCCTGCGCCGACATCATATTAAAACCGAACCAGCCGACCGTCAGTATCCAGGCACCCAAAGCCAGGAACGGGATATTGGAAGGTGGAAACGCATGCAACTTGCCATCCTTGCTATAGCGGCCGATACGTGCACCAAGCAATACCACGGCAGCGAGTGCGATCCAACCGCCCATCGCATGGACGACGACAGAACCGGCGAAGTCATGGAAAGGAGCACCAAAGCTGGCTTCTATCCACGCCTGGACAGCAAAGTTACCATTCCAGACGATACCTTCAAAGAACGGATAAACAAAACCGACCAAAGCGAAGGTAGCAGCCAGTTGCGGGTTGAATTTGGCTCGCTCGGCAATACCGCCTGAAACAATGGCAGGAATGGCAGCAGCAAATGTCAGTAGAAAGAAGAACTTGACGAGTTCATAACCGTTCTTGGCAGAAAGTACATCGACTCCCTGAAAAAAACCTACGCCATAGGCGATACTGTAACCAATGAAGAAGTAGGCGATAGTGGACATTGAGAAGTCCACCATGATCTTCACCAGCGCATTCACCTGATTTTTTTTACGTACGGTACCAACCTCCAGAAAAGCAAAGCCGGCATGCATGGCAAGCACCATAATGGCGCCTAAAAGTACAAATAAAACATCTCCTGCTGATTGTAATGCTTCCATTTTTATCATCTCCTCCGGATTTTTAAGTGCGCCGAAGAATAGCAAAAACCACGCCAAATACTCAATATATTGTTTTAAATAGAATTTTATGTATGGCAACCTAAATCAACGCACTAAATAAGTGCCAATAAAAGTGCACTGCACTTATAAGGTGCATATTTGGATATTTAACAGAATTTTCCGAATAGCATGACGATCATCGCGCTATTATGATGATTGCATGTTGAGTGCGGAGTTAAGATATGAATGAAAGTAACGAGGAATTGCCATGCGTACGCTTTATCTGACTTATGAAGAAAAACTGCTGGACATGATGATCGCCTACAGCAATGTAGATACATCATTGCGATTCTCATTGACACATGGCGGCCGCTATCTGCCATTTGACGAGGGCGAGCGGCAGGCCTTACTCGAGCAACGCGCTTTTGCCATGGCAAGACTGGCTATAGACAGGATCATGGGCTTCTCGGAAACCCCAATGAAATCAGACTAGACTAGCCTGTGGAAATACTCAATCCTTTGTCTGGGGAGCCGCGGAGTTGAATGATGGTGTTATCCAGTACCGATAACGATGCCCAACTTGCCGCCTCCATGGATAGAGCCTGGAGTTCAATAGACATTGCCTATATTTAACATTCATTACGAATGCCCGGATATTTGTACACTCCGGCATCCATTCACCAGTATCAGTTGATTCTGGCTAGCTTTCCAAAACCAGTCAAGACTCTAATTACTCCTTAAAACAAGGCTATCAGAGCAATAATTCCTCCCAGGTAACCGGAATTTTTTCCCACGTGCGAAATTAAAACTCCATAGCTATTGCCTATATTTAAAAATCATTATAGGATATCTTGACATTTGTGGCTGCCCGGGCGCCAGTTCACCAAAATCAGTTCAAGTCCCTTGTGAGTTCTTTAGTTGATTCCAGCTGAATAACGGGCAGCCCACAAATGTCTCACTCCCCTGATTCAGGCATGCCAACAATAGACTCCGGCAAGACTTTAGCTCTCACGCCTTTTCTTCCGGATGTAATCAATCGACATCGTAGAAATCCAGAGTATGGCTTTGAAGGTATTCAATACCGGCACCAGGCTCCAGAACATATTCCCCATGATCTGCCTGCATAGCATGTTCTTGAAGCTCACGGTTTTGTAGATGGTGGATAAAGAGCACACGCCCAGAGAAACAAAATAGATGATGAGATATTCTGTTGGAATCAATTACCTTCTCCCTTGTTTGATTTCAGTTTTTTATTTTTATGGCTGAATCGTGATTGCCGCCCAGCTTTAATTTTTTAATCCAAATTGCCTGGACACCATACATATTACAGTTATTTAAAAGTACTTAATGCCGCTGCGGCAATCATGCCATCCTCTTCCGAACTTGCACCGCTAATTCCAATAGCGCCTATGATTTTCTGATTCACGACAATCGGAATACCGCCTTCGACCGGCACGGCCCCGGGCAAGCCCAGCACCGCAGTGCGCCCATTCGTAACCGCATCCTCAAACACTTTTGTAGATCGCCTGAAATTGTTGGCTGAGCGTGCTTTCGCGATAGAGACATCCGCACTTGCAGTCTGTGTATCGTCCGCTTTTTCGTAATAGACCAGATGCCCGGCAGTATCGACAATGGCTATCGCCACATTCAGGTTCATGCGTTTTGCTTCCTGGGCCGCAACATTTGCCAGTTGTTTCGCTTGATCCAGGTTGATATTCAGGCCGTAAGAAACCGGGGCAGCGAAACTCATGGAAACGAAACCGACCGAGCCCAGCATGCCTAATAACAGAAACAGATTTTTGAACACTTTCATTGCACTCTCCAAAATACAGCAGCGAAAACAATGCTGAAACTTTACTGATACCCATAAGCTTGTGCAGTTCCGCCCAGGCTGAAACTAATCCTGGCAGACTTCCGCAATCAGGCCATTGAAAAACCGGCCACCGCTGTTAATTGTGCCTGATTGATAGCCAGCGACGATAAACAATTCAAGCGAACAATACTTGATGCACTTAAGAATACCCATAGCGGACTGTCAGTCATTTTGACCGGTTTGTACAAAGGCATCAAATACCTTACAGATAGATGCCATGCCGATGCAGCAAAGGCAGCATCGCTAAAGTAAACACTACTTGAGGTTTACTTTAGCGATCAATTTATGCACCATCCTCATAAGAAGTTGATCCTTACCATCACCTGGAAAGCGACTATGTTTGAATCTGCCGAATTAGGTCATCAGATCCCGAAAGAAGTCTACAAAAAGGAAGTGCCTGAACTGCGTGAGGCACTGCTCGATGTGCAATTCGACCTAGCCGAGAGTAAAAAATTTCCGGTCATCATCCTGATCGCTGGCGTTGATGGGGCCGGCAAAGGCGAAACAGCCAATTTGCTGAACGAGTGGATGGACCCCAGGCAGATCAGCACTTATGCATTTGGGCCGCCAACAAAGGAAGAATCTTCCAGGCCACCGATGTGGCGCTTTTGGCGCGAACTGCCGCCAAAAGGCGAAATCGCCATTTTCTTCGGCTCCTGGTACACCGCTCCCATTCTGGCAAAAGCTTATGGAGACACGAAAAAGGCAGAACTCGATAATGCAATCGAAGACATTATCCGCTTCGAGCGCATGCTAACGGATGAAGGTACGCTACTCATCAAGCTATGGTTTCACTTATCCAAGGAGAAACAGAAAGTAAGAATTCATGCCTTGCAAAAAAAACCGAAGACTCGCTGGCGCGTGACCGAGACCGATATCCGTCATCTGAAGCTTTATGACAAGTTTCGCAACATCAGCGGTCATGTCATCAGGGAAACCAGCACGGCCAATGCGCCCTGGGTCGTGATTGAAGGCTTTGACGCGAATTACCGTAACCTGACGACTGGCAAGTACATCCTTGACAGCATCAGAAAACAGCTGGAAAACAATATCGCCAGCAAACGCAAAGCGTCTGCCGCCCCCATTCTCAAGCCAATCGACAAGTTACATATATTGAATACCCTGGATTTGAGCAAGGCGCTTGATAAGCCGGCATATTCATCCGAACTGGAGAAGTATCAGCGCAAATTCAATCTGCTGACACGCCATGCAAAATTCAAGGACATCTCCTTGGTGATTGTATTTGAAGGTGCCGATGCTGCCGGAAAAGGCGGCGGCATTCGTCGCATCACCCAGGCCGTCGATGCGCGCTTCTACAATGTCGTCCGCATTGCGGCCCCGACGGATGAAGAAGCCGCTCAACCTTATTTATGGCGGTTCTGGCGTTATCTACCAAGTAGAGGCCGCATTACGATTTACGACCGTTCCTGGTATGGGCGCGTATTGGTGGAGCGCGTGGAGGGGTTCTGCAGTGAGCAAGACTGGATGCGGGCCTATGCGGAAATCAACGACTTTGAAGAAGACCTGATCGAGCACGGAACATTAGTGCTTAAGTATTGGCTGCAAATCAGCCCGGAAGAACAACTCAAGCGCTTTGAAGAACGGCAAAAGATTCCATACAAGCGCTTTAAGATTACTGAGGAAGACTGGCGAAATCGCGAAAAATGGGATGCGTATCAAACTGCGGTAAGTGACATGGTGGATAGAACCAGTACCGGGAAAGCACCATGGACACTGGTTGAGGCTAACGACAAGTATTACGCACGTATCAAAATCCTGCGCACGCTATGCGAGGCACTTGAGGCTGAGCTTAAAAAGATATCCTGATTAGGAAAGCTAGACGAAACTGCTGGCTTCAGAAGGCAGCGTCACATGACCAGCCGCGTCTGGGTCGCCAATCCAGAAATAGTAAAACTCCCTGACCACAGCAAAAAACAGCCGTCTTGTGTCGTTTTTCTCGAATAGTGGGACGGTCGAGTCAACGGCTATTCGATAATGTTTGCTGGATTTATTAGGCGCTTCCCTCAAACGAATCAGTAGTATTTTTACCAGTTTGACGCGTGTTTCAACCAGGGTCAGTTCAGCGCCTGCCTGACGCAATGCCAGGTTGTAGGCTTTGATCGGCCAGGTCTCTGCAGTGACGAACTTGGCGCTATCCAGCGTCTTCCACAGTGTTTTGAGATCAAGGTCGATTGGTTGCCAATGAATGGGATTGACATCGAATCCCGCATCCGCATTGAGTGCTGCTATCGACTTGAAATCCTTGATCCAGAAATGAAAATATTCACGAGCGACTGCCAGGCTAAAAGGCCATTCGAGTTTATCGACGCTATCGAGCAAATGTTCCACTGCTTCCCTATATGCAGAACCGTCAGACTCCACCTCCTGGATTAAAGGAAAAAGTTTCGTAAGAAAATCTTGCCGCCTGTTCAGGGAGGCCTCATCTGCACCTTTATTTTTCAGTAGCTTCAAATAAGCGGCTAAAGCCTCTTGCTCGCGGTTTTGAGTCATTGTCACGTTCGTCGTAATTGGTAAAATTTCAGCTGTCTGGCTTGAAGCCATATTGTTTCGTCCTCATTATGACCTTAGTAGCTCAGAATTCAGCGTTTTTATACAAAATTAAATCATTCCAGACGCTTTAAATTTTGCCGGCTTGTTTTCCTAATTGATAATAAAGCCTGATAATAAGCTCTAGCTCCTGATGATATCGGACAAAATTCACAAGCCTTTATGTTTCATGGTAAAAATCCCGCTAACTCTTAATAATCTAGGTCAATCCATTGGAAATTTCGTTCATTATCCTCATGCTGTTAGGTGCATGGTACTGGCTCGACAGCATCACCTCGCGCGAAGCAGCTATCAACAATGGCCGGGATCTCGCACAGCGCTGGAACCTGCAGCTGCTTGACGAAACCGTGTCATGCAGCCGGCTGAGGCTAGGCCGGAACTCTCGCGGCCATGCGAAAATCATGCGCACATATGAGTTTGAAGTCAGCACCAACGGCAGCGACAGGCTGGAATGCCAGCTCGTGCTTCTGGGTAAACAGCTGCAGTCGTGGCACATCCCACCCTACCTACAACCCTTACATTAACAGACCACGTGTACCGCGGACGCTTCGCCCCCTCGCCCACCGGACCGTTGCATTTCGGTTCACTCGTCGCAGCTGTTGCCAGCTATCTCGATGCAAAGTCGAACGATGGTATCTGGCTGCTGAGGATTGAAGATCTCGATACCTCGCGTAATGTCCATGGAGCAAAGGATGCCATATTGGGCAGCCTTGAAGCATTTGGCTTTGCCTGGGATGAAGAGATCATATTTCAAAGCCAGCGATCCGCTATTTATACGGAAGCCCTGGCAAACCTAGGCAGACTGGATTTGGTTTATCCGTGCGGCTGCTCCCGCAAGGAAATCGCAGATTCGGCAACACTGGGCATTGATGGTGTGGTGTATCCTGGGACCTGTCGTCACGGCCTTGCCGATAATAAAACAGCAAGATCCTGGCGAATAAAGACATCAGGTCAATACATCATGTTTGAAGATACCGTGCAAGGCGAAATCCGGCAGAATCTGGCTCAGGATATCGGTGATTTCGTACTGAAACGTGCAGATGGCTTATTTGCCTATCAACTCGCGGTGGTGATCGATGATGCAGAACAAGGCATTACGCATATTGTCCGTGGCGCAGATCTGCTGGATTCAACACCAAGACAGATTTATCTGCAGAACTTGCTGGATCTGGCTATGCCACAATATTTGCACGTCCCGCTAGCGACCAATATGCAGGGCGAGAAGCTCAGCAAACAGACGCTGGCACGAGCCATTGACGTTGAAAAACCATCGGCGGAGTTATGGAAAGCGCTGGCATTTCTTGGCCAGAAACCACCCGCAGAACTACAACATGAGAATCTCACCGACTTCTGGCAATGGGCTATTGCGCACTGGAAAACTGACCTGATTCCAAAGCAACGCTCTATTTCAATCGGTGAATAAAGCCGGGTTACTCAGCCATGATGCAGAGATTTCGCCCTTCTCCTTTAGCGCGATAAAGAGCCTCATCAGCACTTTTCAGCAATTCCTCAATAGTCGATCCATGGTTGGGGAAAATCGCGATGCCGAACGATGCTGTAATCTGCCCGAGCGATCGGCTGAAGTGTTGAAGTTGCATTGCAGCAATCGCCTCTCGCAAAAGTTCAGTGCGCTGCATCACAACATTCGGCTCGGTTTCCGGGTAAATCATGACAAATTCCTCGCCGCCAAAACGACAGGCAATATCGCTAATGCGTGAATTGGCCTGCAACAACCCGCCTACTTCACGAAGCAGCATATCGCCGGCATCATGGCCGAAAGTGTCATTGAATTTCTTGAAATAATCCACATCCAGCATGACGACTGCCAGGTGACGATTTTTCCTTCTTGCCGTTGCAATTTCACGATGCAGCGACTCTTCCATGTAACGCCGATTAAATAACCCGGTGAGGGGATCACGTACTGAGAGATTGCGTAAGGTTTCACGCAAATTCAAACTGGCAAGTGCCAAAGCCACCTGACTGGCCAGGTTGTGGGCCAGTGTCTGTTGCAATTCCGTGATAGGCTGATGGTGGTGATTTTCAAGATGCAGGATGCCGAGTACCGTACCCTGAGCAACGATGGGCACACACAGCGTTCGAACCCCTGGATCGGCCTCAACATGACGGCACGACATGGTATGTTCAAGCTGATCGAGCACATGCATCTCTCCGCGACGCAAAGCCCAGCAATCATCAGGCTCGAAACTGGGCTGGCTTTTAGAAACCACTCCCCACTTTGTGCTCTCTTCAAGCAAATTAGACGATTCTTTAAACAGATAAAGCTCGCCACTATCCACGTTGATCATTCGTGCGGCGAATTGACTGATCACCTCAAGGGACTCTTCTGTTTTCGAGCATGCCTGTAACAGGCTGCTGAGTTCGCCCATCAATGAAAGATTATGTACTGTCACCTCGTTCTGGGCTTTTGTCTCGATCAAACCAGCTTCACTTCGTTTGCGTTCTGCGACTTCTGCAAATAACTTCATGAAGGTATAAATCAGCACCAGCAGAAAGCTGACACCCATCAATGACATCTTGTAGTTGAGTTCTTGCTGACGCGTTTCAGTATCACTGATGCGAATCTCCAGTAACCTTCTTTCTTCCTTTTCCATCTCAGTGAGCAAATACCGCGCTTGATCGAGCAAAGCCTTGGCCTGATGCATGGTCTCAGTCACCAGCCCGGAATCCTTGGCAGGATTGCGAATATCACGTGTCACCAAATCCAGAAGCGAATCGACTACCGGTTCTATTGCCTGCATGTTCTGCTGCATGATCAGGTTATCTGCAGTCAGCTCATTTAATGCCTTGATATCTTCCGGGATCTGCTTTTTTGCATAGTGGTATGGTTCGAGGTATTGCTCTTCCGAGGTGAGGACATAACCTCTTCTTGCCGTCTCCAGCAATTCAACGCCACTCCGTAACTGTTCGCATCGGAATAACACATTGTAGGAATGCTCAAGCAAGGCTTTTGCCTGGACAAGTTGATTTGTTGCGCTATGTGAAAACCACAGGAACAGCGGCACCATCAGAATCGCGATGAAAAACCAGGCGAAATGCGACCTGTAAATATTCTTAACTTTTGCTTTTAAACGTGATTTCATCACGGCAATTCTAAGCCACCCAGCGTATTCAGCATAATCTTACGACCTAGCTGTCCGCCCACCTGCGCAACAGGTTATGGTAAATACCGGTCAGGCTGATAACCTCGGCGTCACCGTTGCCCCTGTCCATCACCAGTTTCTGGATGGCTTTATCCAGCTGGAAAAGCAAAGTGCGCTGACTGTCATCCCGCACCATGCTTTGCATCCAGAAGAACGACGATACGCGCACGCCGCGCGTCACCGGCGTTACATGATGCAGGCTGCTGGAAGGATACAGCACCATGGAACCGGCCGGGAGCTTCACCTCCTGCGTACCGAAAGTATCCTCTATCGTCAATACACCGCCTTCGTAATCTTCCGGCTCGGAAAAGAACAAAGTGGCCGACAGGTCGCTGCGAATACGGAAATCGGTGCCGCGCAGATGACGGATCGCGTTATCCACATGCGTTCCGAATGACTGCCCGTTGGTATAGCGATTAAACAGCGGCGGGAACACCTTCAGCGGCAAGGCTGCCGATATGAACAGGGGGCTGAGCCCCAGCGCATCCTGGATAAGATCACCCACCTGCCGCGCAACCGGCGAGCCTTCCGGTAACTGCAGATTGTTCTTGGCCAGCGCCGACTGGCTGCCGGAGGTCACATTGCCATCCACCCATTCTGCAATATCCATCAACTGACGGCACTGCGCCACCTGCTCTTTTGTCAGCACATTCGGAATTTCAATCAGCATACAGATTACCTTTTTCGCAAAATTGACAGATATATACAGTTTAACAAACAAAAATCCCTGCAAACTGTCGCCTACAGGGATTTAGATCATCGACTTACAGCCTGGTGATCAGTACTTCAGATTCAATGTCAGGAAACCTGATCTGCCTGGCGCAACGATCGCATAATGGCGGAAGTAGGTCGTGCTGAAGTAGCGCTCATCTGTCAGATTCTGAATGTTCAACTGCACGTCAAAATTCTTATTGATGTCGTACTTCGCCATGGCATCCCAACGCACATAAGATGGCACATGTGCGGTGTTACCTGGGTTTGCATACACTTTATCCATATAGAAAGCGCCACCGCCTACAGTAAACTGCGGCAACAGCTTATAGGTTGTCCAGATACTGGCACTTTGTTTAGCAACTCCCGAAAGCTGTTTGCCCTTGCTCGGTTCCGAACCAACTGCGTTAGGGTCGGTACTGTCACCAGCTTTTGTCTGCTCTGCATCCAGATAGGTGTATCCCGCAAAAATACTCCACTTATTGGTAATCTTGCCGGCAGCACCAAACTCAATACCCTTGACCACAGCTTCACCAGCATTTTCAATCGCCGCACCGGCATTCACGCGCGCATTGGTTTTCTCTGTACGGAATACCGCTGCCGTCAAATCCAGGTTCTCCAGAACATTCCACTTGGTGCCCAGCTCAACAGTACGGCTGCGCTCTGGTGAGAGGTCCTCTGTATTCGCATTCAAATCCTGTCCAGCATAACCAAACTCGCCGTTAGCCAATCCAGCAGGAGTGGTCGAAGTCGCCCATGTTGCGTAAATATTTGCATTAGGTTTCAGGCGATAGACCGCACCAAGCTGATAGTTGAAGAAACTGTCATCGGTTTCAAACTCTGTATTAACAGCACCAGTATTAACATTCTGATTTTTCACGCGATTACGGTAGCTATCGTAACGAATACCAGCATTAACCAGCCAGCTTTCATTCAATTCGATGCTATCGAACACATAAGCCGATCTGTTCAAAGTTTCCGCTTCCATGGCTGGATGGGGGTTCTTGACAAGTGGTGTATAGGCTACATTAGGATCAGGGTTGTTAAGGCTAGTGGTAGCTGCAGCGCCGATATTACCTCCGGCATAGGTTCGTCTTTCCGTTTCTTCACGGCTGATTTCGAAGCCAGCGTTTAATACGTGCTTGACAGAACCTGTATCAAATTTGACCGTGATATCCGTCAGGTTAGCCAGTGTATCAGTCTCAGTATCCCGGTTATTTGGTGTACCGCTACGTGAGGCTACCCCAACGGCAAACTGTGCTGGAGTTACATTTGGGCGAGTAAGTGCGTAATCATTGGTAGAGCGGCCATAGCGTGTAGTGTTGCGCAATGTCACATCATCATTGAATGCATGCTCAATCTTGAACGTACCAATATCCACAGTTGCGTCGTGGAAATCACGACCTTTTACGCCATACCATGTGTCCTTGCTACCAACTGGTGTGCCTCTGGGAATGCCATCACCGGCTGGAGGATTCGCCTGTTGCACGTAAGGCAGACCCCAGTCAGGAACGCTATCGGACTCAAGATGGTACCAGCTTGCCGTGAATTGAGTCGGTGTATCCAGACCCAATGTAATAGAAGGCAAAACACCCCAGCGCTTGGCATCGACATGGTCGCGTCCTGGCGTATCTGCGTCATGCGTCATGCCGACAATACGAATCGCTGCGTTTTCACCCAACTGGAAGTTACCGTCAATCGTTGCACGTTTATAACTGTCCGTACCCAGACCTATTGAAGCAGATGCTGCATTGCCTGCTTTAGCCTGTTTGGTTGTAATATTGATGCTACCGCCCGCCGAACCCCGGCCATCGTAGGCGCCACTTGGCCCTTTGATAACTTCCATCTGCTCAATGGCAAAAATCTCACGTTGCTGGGCGCCGATATCACGAAGACCATCCACATAAACAGAGCTGAATGCATCAAAACCACGGATATACGGACGATCACCAACAGCAATACCACCTTCACCACTACCAAAGGTAATACCTGGCGTTGTACGCAAGGCATCCTGGAAAGTTATTGAGCCAGTATCCTGAATCACATCTTTGGTAATCACCGTGACAGACTTAGGCGTATCAATCAGCGGTGCTGTAAATTTCTGGTTAGCAGATTTTGGCGGATTGTACTGATTGACTTCTTTTTGCTCTTCAACCTGAATCTCAGGCAATACAAGCGCAGATTCTTCTGCATAAGCCACACCACCAAACACCAATGCCATTGCTGAAACTGCCGGCTTGATTGGGAACACGTCCCACGATCTAACTGATTTTGCCATTTAATCCACCCCTCTTTGCCGCACTATTATTATATGCTTGAATAAAAAGCGTAATCTTAAACAAAACAAGAATCATTATCAATGTTAATTGAGCTTTTGAGGGTATCAGCCGTGTATCAAAATTTGGTAGCAGGACAGCAGGCCCATATCCAGATAAAGCTGACCGATACCGATTCCCAGCATGGAATAGATCATCCATGGAGTGATATGATGGCGCTTTGAATCAATCTATTCTGCCATGCAAGACAGCGACACCCTTCACCGCTTTACCTTCGATAACACAGCGATACGCGGAAATATCGTTCACCTTCATCAAAGCTTCATGATCGCATTGCAGAATCAGGAATATCCTGCCGTTCTACGCGAAGCTCTTGGGGAGCTGATGGCAGCAGGCCTACTGCTTGCAGCCACCCTGAAGATGCACGGTGCACTCGTATTGCAGATACAAGGTCGAGGCGCATTGAAGCTATTGGTGGTTGAATGTACGCGTCAACCAGAAACAGACAACATGACGATTCGCGCTACGGCAAAATTCAGTAGCGATATGCATGATGGCACGCTGCTTGAATTGATAGGCGACGGGCATTTCGTTATCACGCTGGACCCCAAGGATGGCGGTGAGGGATATCAGGGTATCGTCCCGCTTGAGGGCACCAATGTTGCCGAGATTCTAGAGAACTATATGCGTAGATCGGAACAGATAGAGACCAGCATCTGGCTCGCTTGCGACGGCAAGAGTGCTGCGGGTATGCTCTTGCAGAAGCTGCCGGACCAGAAAGAGACCGACCCCGATGCCTGGAATAGAACGAATATTCTTGCAGAGACAGTGCAGAACCAGGAGCTGCTGGAGTTGTCTGCTGAAGACTTGCTTGGCAGACTGTTTCATGAGGAGGAAGTACGGCTTTACGAAGGCCAGGCTGTGCAGTTTCTTTGTAGCTGCTCTCGTGATAGTGTAAGCAATATGCTGAGAATGCTGGGCAGGGAAGAAATAAAAAGCATTATCGAAGAACGGGGCAACCTTGAGGTACATTGTGATTTTTGCAATCAATATTACAAGTTCGACAAAATCGATTCTGAACAACTATTTTTAGCAGACGTTCCGCCTCCGGCCTCACAAATTCACCACTGAAGACTCTAGACTGATTGCTGATTAATGCCATTCAAATTTTCACCCCGGCTTCCAAAACGTAAGGAAATACTGGAATCTCGCTGGTTAAAACCGTTTCGAGAACACCTGCATGACCGCCATCTCTGGCGGCTTGAACGCCACGGTACCGCTCGTGGTGCTGCAGTCGGAATGTTCTTCGCCTTTATCGTGCCGATCGGCCAGATTCCGCTTGCCGCCATCGCATCCATCATTTTTCGCGGCAATATCCCTGTTGCCGTACTCTGCACTTTCGTCACCAACCCATTCACTTTTCCGGCTGTATTCTGGGCGGCCTATACGCTGGGCTCCCTTGTGCTTGGCAAAGGCCATGGCAATGTCGATGAATCCCTGATTGCGCAATCAGACAAGGTAACGCCGGAGGCGGCCATTACCCATCATGATTTCTGGGAATGGTTGGGTTCCACCGTAAGCTGGCTCAGCGATGCAGGCTTGCCTTTCTTTGTCGGCACGATAGTACTGGCAGTACTCGGCAGCATCATCGGCTACTTTCTCGTGCATGCACACTGGCACATGCGCGGCTACTGGCGTAAACGCAGGATTGCCAAACGCCACGCGGAAAACTCTAACTAGCAAGCTGCCTGACACGTTCAAATAGACATATGGCTGTTGCAGCCGCAGCGTTCAGGGATTCAATCCTGCCCGGCATCGGGATGGTGATGTGCTTGCTGGCAGCATCGATCAAATCCTGGCTCAGCCCGCTTCCTTCATTGCCAACCAGGAAGGCCGTATTTCCTGATAAATCTGTTGTGTACAAGGAATCGCCATGCATGACGGTCGCATAGGTCTCGCCCTCGAACCGTCCGACTTCGGCCAATAAATCGGCACCCTCGACGATCGGCAATACGAAATGCGCACCCTGCCCGCCGCGCAGGGCTTTGGGCGACCAGGCTTCCGTGCACCCTACTGAAAGATAAACGACATCAACGCCAGCCGCGGCAGCGTTGCGCAGCATGCTACCGAGATTACCCGGGTCCTGTATGTTTTCCAGCATCAACACAAAAGCGGGAGATTCAGGTGCAGGCAGAGCGGGCGTTTTAACCAGCGCCAGGACGCCGGTAGGCGTCGTCACCGGCGATATGGCTGCAAACATCGAGGTCGGCAATGTAATGGTTCTGGTGTCTGCCAACCGGTCCAGCAGATTCATGACGTCCAGTGCGACTTCGCCATCAGAAAGAATAAGCAGTTCCGGCTCGCCAAAGGTTTCCAGATACGCTTCCACCAGGTGCGCGCCATCCAGCAATATCTTGCCGGCAGCACGGCGTTCGCGTGCCGAACTACTCAGTGTCCTGAGCATCTTAAATACGGGGTTTTCGCGCGAACTGATATGTTGATAGGCCATGTGCATCTGCTAGTGAGGTTTAATGCAATTTTAACTTGGCTACCCTGATTTGGTGCAGTAAATTAAGCAGGCGGTATCAAACGCCATATTTAATCTGCAGGTGCAAATGGTAGAATCTGGCTATTCCACGCCACATCTTTGGTCGCTCTCAGCTTATTGATTTGATGGTGCCCAATTAGTTATTTCAAAAGGATTACCTATGAAACTTCGTCTCGCCTTGTTGTTAGCCACACTCACCAGTTCTGCCTTTGCAATTGCTGCAGATGCGCAGTTGAAACCCGGTCAATGGAATATGTCCGTCAACATGCAGATGGCAGGCATGCCGCAATTAAGCGCCGAACAAATCGAGCAAATGAGACAGATGGGCGTCGATATATCATTCCTGAGCGGCAAGCCGACCGTTATTCCGCAATGCATCACCCCGGAGCAGGCAACACTTAAGAAACCCATAGATGTTTCATCGGGCACGGATGATCAGTGTTCCATCAAGAACTACAAACAATCCGGGAAATCGGTCAGCGGGAACGTGGTCTGTACTGGAGACTTAAAAGCCAATGGCCGTTTCGACATGACGGTAAACAGCGAAACCAGTTACAGCGGCAAATGGACATTAAAGGGCGTAACCAAAGAGGGCATGCCTATCGACCAGACCACGGATATCAATGCCAAATGGGTCAAAACCGTTTGTGATGCCGGCATAGCATCCGCGCCGTAATGCCTATGCAACTGGAGAGAATACTTCACGCACAGGGTTTCGGGTCGCGCAAAGCTTGCCGCATCATGGTCCGGCAGGAAGAAATCAGCGTGAGCGGCGAGCTATGCGACGATCCCTTTGCCGAGTTCGATACGCAGGATCTGGTATTTTCAGTTCGTGGCGAAGAATGGAATTACCATGAACGGGCTTACCTGATGCTGCATAAGCCTGCCGATTATGAATGCTCGCACAAGACACAGCACCACCCTACGATATACAGCTTGTTGCCGCATCCGCTGGTTGCGCGCGGCATACAGTGCATAGGCCGCCTGGATGAAGACACCACGGGTTTGATTTTACTTTCGGATGATGGCCAATTCATTCATCGCATGAGTTCGCCAAAATGGAAAGTACCGAAAATATATGAAGTAACGGCAAAACATGCGATAGATGAGGCACAGATCAAGGCGCTTACCGATGGAGTACAGCTGGTCGATGAACCCGCACCCATCGCTGCATTGGCCTGTACGCAAATAAGTGAGAAAGTAATTCATCTCACCTTGGCAGAAGGTAAGTATCATCAGGTGAAACGCATGATGGCAGCCATTAGCAACCGGGTGGAACAATTAAAACGTATTCGTATCGGCGAATTGAATTTACCGGACGATCTGGCCCCCGGAAAATGGCGCTGGCTTTCAGAAAATGAGCTGGAACTCCTTAATTCTGCAGAGAAAATCTAATACATGGCGCATATGTCGCCCAGCATCAACAGTTCACTTGAATTTATAAAAAATCACGGCTTCGGCCACCCTTTTGGAGCACGTTGTTAATGAAACTTATATACCAATACTTTTTTCGTGGCTTGCTGGCAGCCTTGCCGTTGGGCTTAACCATCTATCTGCTCTATCTGTTCCTGAGCTGGACAGAAGGCTTTGCCATGTGGTGGGTGCGCCCGATCATCGGCGAATTCTACATTCCAGGCCTGGGACTGTTGCTGGGCATAGGCGGCATCGTTCTGCTCGGCTTCCTCATATCAAACGAGCGTGCATTGAAATATCTTTCGCTGATAGAGCTGCCTTTCACCAGCCTGCCGGTCATCAAGAGTGTCTATTCTTCCCTGAAGAACTTTGCCGAATACTTCGCACCTGATAAAAAAGGGCCTTCTCAACAAGTAGTTACGCTCAGGATCCCCGGGAATGATCTGGAAATAGTCGGCCTGGTTACCCGGCAAAATCTCACGGGCTTACCATCAGGCTTTATGCAAGGCGACCGTGTCGCGGTCTATCTGCCTATGGGGTACATGATCGGCGGCTATACGGTGTTTGTGCCGAGAGAATGGCTGCAACCGCTCAACATGTCGGTCGAGGAAGCGATGCGCTCCTCATTATTTGCCTGGATGGCCACCCAGGAGAATAAAGAAGTTCAGTAGAGTCGGATGGTTAAGGGCTGAGCTGAAAAAAGAAAACCGCCCTTGCAGGCGGTTTTGAGGTTGCTTGCTTCAATTAAGCAAGCTAATTGTTACACAAGGGGAGATGAACAATTAAGTAGCATTCTAAGCTGATGATGTAATTAAAATATTTCAGAACCCAGGTTAATTGTAAGCAATCGTTAACCAGGAAAAAACATTAGCCATATCCGTTTGCCCGACTGCCCATCGTAATCTTCTGGCTTTCTATCGCCATCTCCGTATAATGCAGATTCCCTACGCCATACCAATCAGCGTAGCGGTCATTTTTCTTACCCGATCTTTCTGATCTCTTATTTTCGATCACGCTGATCTCTATATTCGTTGGCCTCGATTGGTTTTGCTTATGTAAGCATAAGGCTTGCTGATAACTAAATCCTTTGGAGCTTTAACAATTGTCTACAGAAGTTACATTTGCTAGTTTAAATCTAGCCGAACCGATCATGCGTGCCATTAATGACGCTGGTTATACCGTTCCCACCCCTATCCAGGTCAAAGCCATCCCGCAAGTATTGAACGGCGGCGATTTGCTCGCTGGCGCACAAACCGGCACCGGCAAAACGGCAGGCTTCACCCTGCCGGTATTGCATTTACTGCATAACAAACCGGCAGAGAACAAGGCCGGCCAACCGCGTTGTTTAATTTTGACCCCGACACGTGAGCTTGCTGCCCAGGTTGAAGAGTCTGTCAAAACCTATGGCAAATACCTGTCGTTGAAATCGATGGTGATGTTTGGCGGCGTCAATATCAACCCGCAAATCTCACGCCTGAAGAAGCCTCTGGACATACTAGTCGCAACGCCTGGCCGTTTGCTCGATCACGTCGGCCAGAAAACCGTTGATTTATCCGCCATTGAAATCCTCATACTCGATGAAGCCGACCGCATGCTGGACATGGGTTTTATCCGTGATATCAAGAAGATACTTGCCCTGCTGCCGAAACAACGCCAGAACCTGCTGTTCTCCGCCACATTCTCGGATGAGATCAAGGAACTGGCCGATGGTTTGTTGAACAATCCCGGCTTCGTTGAAGTCGCCCGCCGCAATACGGCATCCGAACTGGTCGAGCAGACTGTGCACCTGGTCAGCCAGAGCCATAAGCGTGACTTGATGAGCCATTTGATCCGCCATCATGACTGGAAACAGGTACTGGTTTTTACCCGCACCAAACACGGTGCCAACCGCCTGGCCGAAAAGCTGGTGAAAGATGGCATTGAAGCTGCGGCCATTCACGGCAACAAAAGCCAGGGCGCCCGTACCAAGGCCCTTGCGCAGTTCAAGGATGGCAGCATGCGCGTGCTGGTCGCCACCGACATCGCCGCGCGCGGGCTGGATATCGACCAGCTGCCGCAAGTCGTGAATTTTGAATTACCCAATGTGCCGGAAGATTATGTGCATCGCATAGGCCGTACGGGCCGCGCAGGTAGTACAGGTGCTGCAGTCTCTTTGGTGGACCATGAAGAAATCAAGTTGCTTAAAGGTATTGAGCGTTTGATCAAACGTGAGATTCCACGCATCGACGCAGAAGGTTTTGTACCGCCGACCAAGGTAGAACCCGAGGCGCCACGGCCACCGAGACAGCAACAGCAAAGACGTCCACAAGGCTCGGGGCAACGTAGCGACGGCAAAAGCAGTCAGCAAGGCCGTCCTCAAGCCGGTAATAAAGCAAGCCCGAATAATCAAGCCAGGCAAAATAACCAGCCAGGCCGCGATGGGCAAGCCAGAACCGAGGGTCAAAGAAACAACAGGCCTAATCGCCAGACGCCAAAAACAGCCAATCCACAAGGGCAGCCTCAAAACAGTTCGGGCAAGCCGATGTCCGAAGCGGCGCGCCATCAAGCCATGCCACAGCCGGCACTCTTTGCGCCCAAGCCTGTACATAGAGGCGGTAACCGCGGCAGATAAAAATTGGGCGCTCGGTTTAAAATCTGGGTAGATGCGGATGCCTGCCCTGTCGTCATCAAGGAAATCTTGTTCAGGGCAGCAGAGCGTACCAGGATTGAAACCATACTCGTTGCCAACAAGTTGCTGCATGTGCCGCCCTCACCCTATATTCAAGCGTTGCAGGTACCTGCGGGCTTCGATGTTGCAGACAACAGGATCGTACAGGATCTATCGGCGGGCGATCTTGTGATTACTGCGGACATTCCGCTTGCTGCGCAAGTGATCGCCAACGGCGGGCATGCTTTGAATCCACGGGGCGAGTTTTACAACGCCGGCAATATCCAGGAACGCCTGACTATGCGTAACTTCATGGAAGATTTACGTGGCAGCGGTGTCGATATTTCCGGGCCTTCGAAGTTCAGCCAGAATGATAGACAGGCTTTCGCAGCGGAACTGGATCGCTTTCTCTCACGTCAGACCAAGCGACATGAATCTCAAGGTCCAGCATGACATATCGACTTCTGCTTGTACTGGCACTCACCCTCTCCGCCTGCACCGGAACACCCGATGGCGTCAAAGCCGTCACTGGTTTCGAGGCTGATAAATATCTTGGCACCTGGTATGAAATTGCCCGCTTGGACCATTCTTTCGAGCGCGGACTAGATAAAGTCACTGCCACTTACAGCAAGCGCGATGATGGCGGCATCAAGGTGATTAATCGTGGGTTCGATAGCAAGAATGAAAAGTGGAAAGAAGCCGTCGGTAAAGCCTATTTCGTCGAGGCGACCGATACAGGCAAACTCAAGGTTTCCTTCTTCGGGCCGTTTTACGGAGGCTACAACATCATTGAGCTGGATAAGCCTTACTACAACTATGCCATGGTAGCTGGCCCGGACAAATCATACTTGTGGATACTGGCACGTACGCCTCAACTGTCCTATCCGATCAAAGCGCAGTTAGTGGCAAAGGCCAAACATCTGGGTTTTGATACAGACGCATTGATCTATGTAAAACAGTAATTTAACTGCGTGCCGTAACAGATTCTTTTGTGCATCAATATATGCGATCAAGCTGTATGATGGTTGATCGAATTTGCGGGTTCAAAGCCTAACTCCATGCATACATCGGTAAAACATTTGCAGCCGGATACAAGCCGAATTTGGTTCGCCATAACGATGACGGCTCTACTGGCAGCCACATTCACTCTCGCAGGGTGCGGAAGTCTGCCTCGCATCAATCCGGACATGTCATTAAAGTCCAAAAAAGAAATCCGGCTTGAAGGTAAAAAAGGACCTCTCAGCATAGAGAAAAGCCAGGCGATTCTCGACAAGATCAGTAAAAATTCCGGCGAACAAACCAATATCTTTGATAAACATCTCGCGCTTGAAGAGTCGATTACCGGAACGCCTTTAGCTCTGGGCAATAAAGCAGACCTTCTGATTGACGGTAAGGATACTTATGCCGCCATGTTTGAAGCAATCGGGCAGGCAAAAGACCATATCAATATGGAGACCTACATACTTGATGATGACGATATCGGACGAAAATTTGCAGATGCATTGATTGAGCGGCAGCTTGACGGTGTTCAGGTCAACCTGATCTATGACAGTTTCGGCGCACTACATACCCCAAGAGAGTTTTTTGAACGGCTGACAAGCAACGGGGTTAACGTGCTGGAATTCAACCCGATCAAGCTGTCCGAGGCGCCGGAGCTCTGGAAACTCAATCAGCGCGATCATCGCAAGCTATTGATTGTCGATGGCAAGGTCGCATTTGTTGGCGGAATCAATATCAGCAGTGTCTATTCTGCCGGATCATCAGGCGGCTCTTTTGTCAGTAGCGGTAATGAGCAATCCACAGATGACAAAACGGAACTCACCCCTTGGCGCGACACGCATCTCCGGGTGGAAGGTCCGGTTGTCGGCGATTTCCAGAAGCTATTCCTGGAAACCTGGCAAAACCAGAAGGGTAAACCGCTGGCTCCCGCAAACTATATGCCGAGACTTGAAAAAGCTGGCAACCAGCTGGTTCGGGCAATAGGCAGCTCCCCGCAGGATGAATTCAGCCTGATCTACGTCACCCTGCTGTCTGCCATCAACAGCGCCGAAACTCACGTTTACCTGACCAATGCCTATTTCGTGCCCGATCCGCAATTGCTGCAAGCCCTTAAGGACGCAGCTGGCCGTGGCGCCGATGTCAAACTGATACTGCCAAGCAAGACGGATTCGAATCTGGTGTTCTATGCTTCACGTTCTTTCTACACTGAACTTCTCACTGCAGGAGTACAGATATATGAAGAGCAGGACTCATTGCTACACGCAAAGACGGCCCTGATTGATGGCGTTTGGTCTACCATAGGTTCGACCAATCTGGATTGGCGCAGCTTTCTGCATAACTATGAAATTAACGCCGTGATACTTGGCAATACATTCGGCGACCAGATGCATGTATTGTTCCAGCAGGATATTAAAGCATCGAAGCTGATCACGCTCGAGGAATGGAAGAAGCGTCCATTATCCGCACGCATCAAGGAAAAGGCCGCGAGAATTTGGGCTCGCTGGCTCTAATGGATCAAGTGAAAATGTGCGAGAATCGCAACCTGATCTTAAGGAAGAATAATAATGTCTTGGGTTTTTCTCGCATTAGCTGGATTGTTTGAAATCGGGTTTACAACTTGTTTAAAACTTTCTGATAGCTTTACCAAGTTATGGCCATCCATCGGTTTCCTGCTGTGTGCAAGCATCAGCTTCTGGCTGTTGACAAAAGCTGCTGAAACCATCCCGCTAGGTACCGCCTATGCGGTATGGACCGGTATCGGTGCATTTGGTACCGCAGCCATCGGCATCTACTTCTTCGGCGATCCGGCCACAACCTTACGCCTGGTTTTCCTGGTTCTGCTTATCGGTTCAATCGTTGGGCTAAAGCTGGTATCTTAATGCCATGACTTTAGAGACCTGGGAACTGCTGAGCTACATCGTGACCGTATTCGGCCTGCCGCTGGCCATTTTCTCTTTCATCATGGAGCAACGCAAGGAACGCGAGAACGAGGATGAAGAGGTCTACCAGTTACTGACAGGCGATTACACCGACTTCCTCAAACTGGTGATGGCCAATCCCGATCTCAAGCTGCGTTCGCAATCCGAGACCATGGATTTGTCCGAAGAACAGCGGGAGCGCGTACAGGTTCTGTTCGAGATACTGATTTCCTTGTTCGAGCGCGCCTATCTACTGAGTTATGACGACAAGATGACGCGCAAACAGGAGAGACGCTGGTTATCGTGGGAAGACTTCATGCGTGAGTGGTGCGAACGCGAGGATTTCCGCAAATTGCTACCCAAATTGCTGCAGGGTGAAGATCCCGATTTTTCAGCCTATATACTCAAGCTGGCCAACCGGACGGCGACCAACCCCAGTCAGTCCTAATCTACCGCGCTGACCTGGTAGCCCGCATTGCGCAAGCGTGCGATCAAACCGTCCTTACCCGGTAAATGCGATGCGCCTACTGCCACAAATACGTTCGAGGTGGCTGCCTGTTCCGCGATGCGCTCTGCCATCAGGGCATTACGCTCATCAATCAACTTGATGCGCATTCTCGCCCATAAATCCTGAGGCAGGATGCCGCCTGTGATTTTGTCGTTCAGCTTTTCTATTTTGGCGGTATCGCCTGAAAGATAGAGTTCTACCAGCTCCTCAAAATCACGTTCCTTATCTTCCGGGCTACGCTTCAATACTGCGCGCAACATCACCAACTGGTCTTCAATGCTGAAGCTATCCAGTGCCCCGAAATGCTCTTGTGTAGTTTCCAGGCCACGAACCGGTTTGGACTTACCTTGCGCCAGGGATATCAGCAAAGCGTCCTGGGAATATGGGGTTTGTGGTTTTGGCAAGTCGAAGATCACCGCCAGCAGCCAGGGCTTCATTTGGGTTGCGATATCGGTATGCATCGCATGAAAATCGGCGAGCTTGATGACTTGAACGAACTCCTGCTCATTCAGCATATGGTCCAGGCGGCCATTTTCCATCAGATAGATAGCCGGATTGGATGGCGGCAAGGTCTCCATCATAAAGATGTCGCTATCGAGCAGGCTTTTCATTACTTTAGGCGGAAAATCGGTGACACGAGGATCATCGGAATGCATGGTGCCGAAAAGATAGCTGGTTTTACCGCTGGGCGCTTCCAGCTTCCATAACAAGCCGGTTTCGTTGGCCTGGGCGGTTGCCATGAATGAGAGCAGCAGGACGGAAAAAAGGCCTCGAACGAGGCCATCAAAAGAAAACTCACGCATGGAAGCTCCTTTGGTGGCGACCTATTTGTGGTGGGCTGGTCGATTCGCTTTTTTCGACACGGGTTCTGCCCTTCTGGTTCGCGCATTGGCGTTTGAATTTGAATATGCCCCGCCACGCGCAGGCTTGACCGCTATCGGTTGCCATGCCGGCACCAGATGCTTTTTACCATTCCCAATCAAATCGGCACGACCCATCTTTTTCAAAGCCTCTCGCAACATCGGCCAGTTATTTGGATCATGGAACCGGATAAACGCCTTGTGTAAACGCCGCACGCCGCCAGCCTTGGGGATAGGTACTTCTTCACTGTCATCCGTGACCTTACGCAACGGGTTCTTGCCTGAGTGATACATGGCTGTCGCCATCGCCATCGGCGTCGGTGTAAAGGTCTGTACCTGATCCAGTTTGAAATCGTGCTTCTTCAGCCAAAGCGCCAGGTTGAGCATGTCTTCATCCGTGGTGCCGGGGTGTGCAGCGATAAAGTAAGGAATCAGGTATTGCTCCTTGCCTGCTTCCTTACTGAAACGCTCGAACATTTCCTTGAACTTGTCGTAAGCGCCCATGCCGGGTTTCATCATCTTCGACAGCACGTTGTCTTCGGAATGCTCAGGGGCGATTTTCAGGTAGCCGCCGACATGATGCTGCACCAGTTCCTTCACATACTCAGGAGAAGTCACAGCCAGGTCATAACGCAAACCGGAACCGACAAGTATCTTCTTGACGCCCTTGATGCTACGCGCCTTGCGATACAGCTGAATCAGGGCTGAGTGATCGGTATTCAGGTTTTCGCAGATACCGGGGAATACGCACGAAAGCTTACGACAGGCTTTCTCGATGGTTTCCGACTTGCATGCCATGCGGTACATATTGGCGGTAGGTCCGCCAAGATCTGAAATCACGCCGGTAAATCCTTCCACCTTGTCGCGTATCTCTTCCACTTCGCGCAGGATGGATTCTTCCGAACGGCTCTGGATGATACGGCCTTCGTGCTCGGTGATGGAACAGAAGGTACAACCGCCGAAACAGCCGCGCATGATGTTGACCGAGAAGCGGATCATGTCCCAGGCGGGAATTTTGGCATTTTCATACAGATGGTGTGGCTTACGTGCATAAGGCAGGTCGTAAACATAATCCATCTCTTTGGTCGTCAGCGGAATCGGCGGCGGATTCAACCAGACTTCACGATCGCCATGACGCTGGATCAATGCCCGTGCATTACCCGGATTGGCTTCCAGATGCAGGACGCGGGAAGCATGGGCATAAAGCACAGGATCTTTAGCCACTTCTTCATAAGCCGGTAAACGCACGACTTGCTTCGCCCGGTCTGCTTTCGGCTTGCGCACGATCTGAATGACATTCACTCCAGCTTCAGCCGCATTGGCGGAAACACTGGCGCAGGATTCACCGGTCTTCTCCATCGCCGGTTCCATCGCGTATGGGTCGATCGGCGTATCGATCTTTCCGGGTCTGTCCAGATTGGTCGAGGCCACTTCCGACCAACCCTCAGGCAATTTTTTGCGTAAAAATGCGGTACCGCGAATATCCGTGATTTCGCTGACCTTTTCTCCCCTCGCCATGCGATGCGTCAACTCCACCAGGGCACGTTCGGCATTACCGTAAAGCAGGATGTCGGCTTTGGAATCGACCAGCACCGAACGGCGGACTTTATCCGACCAGTAATCATAGTGCGCGATACGACGCAGTGATGCCTCAATACTGCCGACCACCAGCGGCACATCGGGATAGGCTTCGCGACAGCGTTGCGAATACACTAGGACTGCGCGATCAGGGCGCTTGCCGCCCTCGGCGTTTGGTGTGTAGGCATCGTCCGAACGAATCTTGCGGTCGGCGGTATAGCGATTCACCATGGAATCCATGTTGCCTGCCGTGATGCCGAAATACAGATTGGGTTTGCCCAAGGCTTTGAACGGGTCTGCCGACATCCAGTCGGGCTGCGCCAGTATGCCCACGCGGAAGCCTTGCGCCTCCAGCAATCGTCCTACCAGAGCCATGCCAAAACTCGGGTGATCGATGTAAGCATCGCCCGTCACCAGGATGATGTCGCAGCTATCCCAGCCGAGCGCGTCCATCTCTGCGCGCGTCATCGGCAGAACGGGGGCAGTTCCAAAGCGTTTCGCCCAATAAGGGCGATAGCTGTTAATGTGCTTCAAACTTTGCATAAGTTGACTATTTTACTCTGGATTTGATATTGCTCAAAACAAGATTTGGCGGGGTTTTGACAGGTTTTGTCAGCACCGTGAATAAAATTTGTTCGGATAAGTTTGTTGTGAAACAATAAGCCACCTAATCACCTATAAGCAGCTTGGCAAGTCGCGCACATGCTAAAAAAACTATCCACTCTTTGGCGCTTCTTATTGCCAGTTTTATTGCTTTTAGCTGTCGCTGCCATGATCCTGATGTGGCAACAGACTTCGCAACAACTTGTCACCATTGAACAAGGCGCGGAAGACCACGCAGAATCCTTGTCGCGCTTGCTGCATGTCACCGACTCGCTGGTCTCTGAACAAGTCGATTCAGCCATGCTGCTGCTAAAAGAACGCGGAAAATCCCTGGGCAATCCCGCAGTGATCGGCACGATCAATGCAGGCAAACTCGAACTGCCCAATCTGGTGCTCGGTGAAACCTCTGTAGCAAGCTCGAATGTACTGGTAGACGGCGTTACTGCCGTCTTTGGGGGTTCCGCCACCCTGTTCGTTAAATCGGGGGACGCATTTTACCGAATTTCGACCAACGTCAAACACGCCGATGGCAGCCGTGCAATCGGCACCCAACTGGATCCTGAAGGCAAAGCGATACAAGCCATCAACAAGGGCGAGTCGTTCCAGGGACTTGTCGATATCCTCGGGCATCCCTACCTGACACGATATGACCCCATGTTTGATGGCTTTGGCAAACTTATCGGCATCTGGTACGTAGGTTACAAGGTCGACATGCAGGTCATTCGCGAAGCAGTTGAACACTCGCGTTACCTGGCCACTGGCTTCGTCGCCGTGCTGGATGACAGGGATCAGGTACGATTCCTCTCCAAGCACGCACCGAAGGAAATCATCAACGACTTTCTGCACTCGCCGCCTTCAGACTGGAAAATAGTCAAGCAAGCGGTTAAGCAATGGGATTTCACGATCGTCGTCGCCTATCCTTTGCTCGAAGCCTACAGGGTGGGCTGGTCAAACTCCGTGTTTCTTATCAGCGAGACCACGCTGCTTGGCATACTGCTGATCATTGTCATTCTCTGGCAACTAAGGCGATTGGTCCTCGACCCGATCGGCACGGATCCCACGCAAGCCATCGAAGTGGTGCAAAAAATAGCCGAAGGCGATCTGGAGCATGATGGATTAAGTGCAAAGCCCGGCACACTGATGGCCAATGTGTTGACCATGCGGAAGAAGCTGCAGAAAACACTCCGGGCCTTACAGAAAAATGCTGATGACATGCGACTTTCTGCCAGCGTCTTCGAACATGCCCATGACGGTATTTTCATCACGGATGAAAACTCCCTGATTGTAGAGGTCAACCCGGCTTTTACACAGATAAGCGGCTACACGCGTGACGATGCGATCGGGAAAACGCCGGCCGAACTGAATTTCGCCTGCGACGAACCGCACTTCTTCGATTATCTTTGGCAGAACACTGCAAGCGCTGGCGACTGGAAAGGCGAGAGTCATAACGAACGCAAGAACGGTGAGATTTATATCGCATCGCTCGATCTATTTGTCGTCAGGGACGATCGCCGTCAGGTCAGCCATTATGTCGGCGTCTTCTCGGATATCACCGCCGATATGGCGCATCGTGAAAACCTGGAACATATGGCTTACCACGACCCGCTGACGCAACTTCCCAATCGGACCTTGCTTGCCGACCGCTTGCAACAAGCACTTGCCCACGCTCAACGCATGAATGAGATTCTCGCCGTTTGTTATTTCGACCTTGATGATTTCAAGGAGGTGAATGACAAACACGGGCATGAAGCCGGTGACGCATTACTGGTACAGTTTGCCAACCGTATGCGCAGCTGTCTGCGCGAAAGCGATACGATCGCTCGTATGGGCGGCGATGAATTCGCACTATTGCTATGCGGGCTAGGCTCTATTGAAGAATGCAACCTTGCTCTTGAGCGCCTGTTGGAAGCCGTCAATTTGCCATTCACCCTGAATGGCATGTCTGCCAGTGTTTCGGCCAGTATAGGCTACACGATTTTCCCATCCGACAACTCGATGCCCGACACCTTGCTGCGACACGCCGACCATGCGATGTACCAGGCAAAACTGAACGGCGGCCGTTGTTATCATTTGTTCGATGCGGAACATGATCGCTTTACTCGCGGACAACGCCAGGAACGAGAGCGCATTGAAAGCGGCTTGCTGGCCAAGGAGTTCTGCCTGCACTATCAACCGAAGGTGGATATGCAACGCGGCCAGGTCATCAGCATGGAAGCATTGATAAGGTGGAACCATCCTGAATTGGGTTTGCGTACTCCAAACGAATTCCTGCCACAGATTGAACATACGGACTTCATCATCAACCTCGGTGAATGGGTGATCCTGGAAGCACTGCGGCAAATGCATGAGTGGCAAAAGAGGAACCTACACATACCGGTGAGCGTCAACATTGCCGCCCGTCATTTGATGCAATCCAATTTTGCAATACGCCTGGCCGAGTTGCTAAGCTTCTATCCTGATGTCAGCCCAAGAAAACTTGAGCTTGAGATCACGGAAACAGCGGTGATTGAAGACATTTCAGGCGTCACACAAATCATGCATAGCTGTAAACTGCTTGGCGTTTCATTCGCGCTGGACGACTTCGGTGTCGGCTATTCTTCACTGACCTATTTGCGACGCCTGCCAATCGATATCATCAAAATCGACCAATCATTCGTGCGAGACATGCTGCATGACACTGACGATCTCGCGCTCATTGCCGGCGTCATCAGCCTGAGCCGTGAATTCAGCCGCAGTGTCGTTGCAGAGGGCGTAGAAACGGCGGAACATGGCGTGCAACTGTTGCGCATGGGCTGTAATGTCGCACAAGGCTATGGTATCGCCCGCCCCATGCGAGCAGAGCTGGTTGAGGACTGGGTTTTGACCTACCAACCGGATAAGAACTGGAAGCAGGCGAGCTGGCAGCTCATCAATCGCTGAATGCAATAGTGCAGAATTTCTCACGCGATATAAAATCATACCGATATTCAGCCATGCCCTTTCCTTGCAGACGTGAGTAACCGATACCTTCAATTACCCGGCGGACGTATTCAAGTCCTGGGCCGCGAAACGCCATTCCCTTCGACCGGAAATGCGCTTGTCGAGCCGAACGGCTTATTGGCCATAGGCGGCGCCCTGACACCAGAACGCTTGCTGGACGCTTATTCGCACGGAATTTTCCCCTGGTTCAGCGACGGGCAACCCATACTCTGGTGGAGCCCCGACCCGCGCATGGTCCTGTATCCAGATGAACTCATCATCTCTCGATCAATGACCAAAAGATTAAAGCGCAAAGACTATGCTGTGCGTTTTAACACTGCCTTTTACCAGGTCATGCAAGCCTGCGCTCAAACACAACGGCCCGATCAGGATGGCACCTGGATTACTGACAGCATGATAGAAGCCTATGTCCGGCTTCATGAATCCGGCCATGCATTGAGCGTGGAAACCTGGATGGATGGCAAGCTCGTTGGTGGTCTGTATGGCGTGGCAATTGGCAAGATGTTCTATGGCGAATCGATGTTCCATCATGTTACCGATGCATCAAAAATCGCTTTCATCCACTTGGTACAGCATCTCAAGAGTCAAGGTTTCGGTCTTATAGACTGCCAGATGAAGACCTCGCATCTTGCATCGCTGGGCGCACGTGAAATCCCGCGTAAAGAGTTTTTACAGCAGGTGTCAGAATTGATACAGTATCAGTGAAATGAGGCTTATTGATCATGACTCTCCCTAACGATGCGCCGCTGCAAAAAATCCAGTTCTACGCCACCACGCCATACAGTTGCGGCTACCTGAAAGGCAAACTGGCGCAATCGCTGATCGCAGCACCTCACCACTTGATTGATGCCAATACATATAGCGGCCTCATTCAACTGGGCTTCAGGCGTAGTGGAAAATTCGCCTACAGACCGCATTGCGAAAACTGTAATGCTTGCGTGCCGGTACGCATACCCGTTGCCGAGTTCGCTCCAACCCGCAGCCAGCGCCGCGCAAGGAAACAGCACCAGAACCTGACTGCCGCCATCATTCCACTTGCCTACAGTGACGAACATTTCCAGCTTTACCATGCATACCAACTCGCCAGGCACAGCTCTGAAAACGATGACTCGGATAGCAGCGGCGAACAAGAGACTGCCGAGCAGTACCGCAACTTCCTGGTGCAAAGCAATGTGGAATCCATGCTCATTGAATTCAGGCTTGATGGCGTACTCAAAATGGTCAGCGTGGTGGATATCGTCCGCGACGGCATTTCTGCCGTCTACACCTTCTACGATGCCAATGACGAAAACTGCAGTTACGGTACTTTTAATATCGTGTGGCTGGTCGAGTGGGCACAACAGCTCAATACTAAATATCTATATCTGGGCTACTGGATCGCAGACAGCCAGAAAATGGCTTACAAACAAAAATTCGTGCCGCAGGAAGGCTTGATTGATGGTGAATGGTTGCCGCTGGATGGATCGCATCAAAAATAGCCGCACAGATTTTGAACTATCCGGATAGATCCATCTCTTAATTCTGTGTCATCTCCCTGCAAGCGGCGTTTTAGTTAAAGTCGTTCCCCCCGACTAAAACGCCCCACTTGCTTCAGAACACCCGCGCAAGTCAAACAATTATCTGGTCATCGCCGAATAAGCATGAATCCGGCCTGGCCAAGAATGCTACAATTTGCTTTTGCATTCCGGTAACGACAGCTTGAAAAAACTTGTTATTTTTGGCGTGGGTTTAATTGGTGGATCACTGGCGCTATCGCTCAAGCGCAGCGGGCAAGAGCTTCACATCACAGGTGTCGGACGTTCAGGTGAAAGCCTGCAAAGTGCACTGGATCTTGGCGTAATCAACGAGATGAGCACTTCCGTCGCCCAGGCCATGCAGGATGCCGATATCGTTGTCATTGCCGTACCGGTCGCACAGACACCCAATATCCTCAAACAGATCGCGCCTTGCATCAGCGCCGACACAGTCATCACCGATGTAGGCAGCACAAAATCAGACATCATCGATTATGCTGAAGCCATATTGGGCGATCAGTTTTCACAGTTCGTTCCCGGCCACCCGATTGCAGGGGCAGAGAAAAGCGGTGTCACTGCGGCGCGCGCCGACCTGTTTGACGGCAAGAATATTGTATTGACGCCGACTCCACTAACAAATGCCGCAGCAAAAGATAAAGTCAGGGAAATGTGGGTCGCAGCCGGTGCCAACGTCACTGAAATGCCGGCGAGTCATCATGACCAGATTTTTGCAGCGGTTAGCCATCTGCCGCATCTGCTGGCGTTTGCCCTGGTCGAAAGCCTGGCAGCACGGCCCAATGCTGAAGAGTTGTTCGCTTTCGCGGCCAGCGGTTTCCGCGACTTCACCAGAATTGCCGGCAGCTCGCCCGAAATGTGGCGAGACATCAGCCTGGCCAATCGCACAGCGCTTCTGGATGAACTGGAAGCCTATCAGGCTTCTCTCGGCCAATTGCATGCGCTGCTGGAGAACCGCGATGCAAAAGGCCTGCTATCGTTATTTGAAAAAGCCAGTGAAGCACGCAACGAGTGGGCAGCCATCCCATCGAAAAAATTGTAATCCTTATAAATCAGATGCAAACACTTAACCTGAAACCTGTACGACGCGCTGCAGGCGAAATCACGCTTCCCGGTTCCAAAAGCATTTCGAACCGGACATTACTGCTTGCAGCCCTGGCCGAAGGCACCACGGATATTCGCGCCCTGCTGGCTTCTGACGATACCGAACGCATGCTGGATGCCCTCAAGTTATTGGGTGTATCGCTGGAACAAACCGCCGCACATGACTGGAAAGTCTCTGGAACAGCAGGAAAATTCCCCAATCAGTCTGCAGATCTCTTCATGGGTAACGCGGGTACAGCGATTCGTCCGCTGACTGCCGCATTGGCACTATCAGGTGGAAGTTATACCTTGTCAGGTGTGCCACGCATGCATGAGCGGCCCATCGGCGACCTGGTCGATGCTTTGCGCCAGGCAGGCGCACATATCGAATATCTGGGAAATGCCGGTTTCCCGCCACTGAAGATTTCACCTGCGGAAATCAATGTTGCCCAGCCGATCAGCATACGCGGCGACGTCTCAAGTCAATTCCTCACCGCCCTGCTGATGGCTTTACCGCTAACGGGTAAAGCTGCGCAGATCGAAGTGATCGGAGAATTGATCTCCAAGCCTTATATTGAAATCACGCTTAATTTAATGCGACGCTTTGGCGTGGAGGTGCAACGGGACGGGTGGCAGCGCTTTAATATTCCGGCCAACAGCACCTACCGAAGCCCGGCAATTATCTTCGTTGAAGGCGATGCTTCCTCCGCGTCTTATTTTCTCGCCGCAGGCGCCATAGGCAGAGGCCCGGTGCGCGTCCACGGTATCGGGCATGACAGCATCCAGGGCGATGTCAGGTTCTGCGAAGCCCTGGAACTGATGGGCGCCAATATCGTTTTTGGCGACAACTGGATCGAATGCACCGCCAACACTGAAAAGCTAAAAGCGATTGATCTGGACTGCAACCATATTCCCGATGCTGCAATGACCTTGGCTATCGCAGCGCTTTTTGCTGATGGTCCGACCAGGTTGCGCAATATCGCCAGCTGGCGGGTCAAGGAAACCGACAGGCTGGCAGCCATGGCAACCGAACTGCGTAAAGTCGGCGCAACTGTTGAAGAAGGCAGCGATTTCCTGGTGATTACACCGCCAGAAACCTTAATAACCGATGCTGCCATAGATACTTATGACGATCACCGCATGGCCATGTGTTTTTCACTGGTATCGTTAGGCAATACGCCGATTACGATCAACGAGCCGGATTGCGTTGCCAAGACGTTTCCGGATTATTTTGAGCGTTTCGCCACCATCCTGCATGAAGCTTCCTAGCCAGTGCTAGTGCGCATGAAATATCTCGAAATCGATCCGCTCGCCCTGCTCAATTCTGTTCCATAGTTTCTCGTGGAAAAAGTAGGCGACCGTATTGCAGGCCGGCTCAATCAGGGCAATAGCACCGCCGATAGCCGCGCTCCCGGTAAGCGCATAGCCGACGCCAAAGGCAACACCAAAGTGAATAGTGGCAAAGCTCAATGTTTTAGCCATGATGCAACTCCTGTATCGAATTGAAGTATGTTTATATTGAACTTCGCCAATCAATAGTACAAATTGATTGTTGCAAACACAACGATAGTAATTATTAATAAATTATGACCAAGCAACCCGATATTCCCGTAATCGCCATAGACGGCCCTTCCGCTTCAGGCAAAGGCACGGTGGCACAACGCGTAGCAAAACATCTCGGCTATCACTACCTTGATTCCGGCGCACTATATAGGCTGGTCGCGCTCGCCGCCAAGAATGTCAACATCTCCTGGCAGAACGCCAAAGCTTTAGCCGAACTGACGGCGCAGCTTGATATCCAGTTTCAAGATGAAAAATTCCTGCTCAACGGCCAGGATGTCAGCAACGATGTCCGCACGGAAGAAATAGGCAAAGGCGCCTCTGAAGTGGCCGTGCATCCGGAAGTCAGAACTGCGCTGATGGATCTGCAACACAGCTTCAGGAAAGCGCCCGGGCTGGTCGCTGACGGTAGAGACATAGCAACCGTGATTTTCCCCGATGCCAGGACCAAGATTTATCTTACGGCAAGTGCGGAAGTGAGAGCCGAACGCAGATATAAGCAGTTGATAGAGAAAGGAAAGCATGCTAATCTGCTCGATATTCTGCATGATTTGCAGCAACGCGACGCTAGAGACAGTCAACGATCTACCGCCCCCTTGCAACAATGCCAGGATGCCCAACTGCTCGAAACCAGCCAGATGTCGATTGAAGACGCTGTCCGGTTCGTGATCGAAGCGGACTATGCGCATCAAAAATAGGCGCATCAAAAACAGGCAATGTCAGAATAATGATTTGTATAGCAACATCAAAGTGTTAGAATAATCGCAATGGCGCCGTAAACCCCAAAGGTTTGTGGCTTTTTTAACTTTCCCCGCTGCTAGGCGGGATACTACTAGGTAATTTTAATGGCTAACGTTTCCTCAAACCCATCTTCCTCTATGGAAAGCTTCGCAGCACTCTTTGAAGAGAGCTTGGCTCGCCAAGAAATGCGCTCCGGCGAAGTCATCACTGCTGAAGTGATCTCCGTGGATTCCGACTTTGTTATCGTCAATGCCGGTCTTAAGTCCGAAAGCGTGATCAATACCGCTGAATTCCGTGACGACCAGGGCAATATCGAAGTCAGCGTCGGCGACTTCGTGAAAGTCGCAATCGAAAAACTTGAAGATGGTTACGGTTCTACCGTCCTTTCCCGCGATAAAGCGAAGAAAATGCAAGCATGGCTCGATCTGGAAGATGCCATGAACGAAGCTCAAGTGATCAAGGGTATGGTCAATGGTCGCGTCAAGGGCGGCCTGACTGTCATGGTCAACGGCATCCGTGCATTCCTGCCAGGCTCACTGGTTGACTTGCGCCCAGTCAAGGACACTACCCCATTCGAAAACAAGGAATGGGATTTCAAGGTTATCAAGCTTGACCGCAAGCGTAACAACGTTGTTGTTTCCCGTCGTGCCGTGCTGGAAGACAGCATGGGCGCTGACCGCGAAGCATTGCTGGATTCATTGAAAGAAGGCGCAGTCGTCAAGGGTATCGTCAAGAACATTACCGATTACGGCGCATTCGTTGACCTCGGCGGTATCGATGGCCTGTTGCACATTACCGATCTGGCATGGCGCCGCGTCAAGCACCCGTCAGAAGTATTGACCGTCGGTGAAGAAGTCGAAGCCAAGATCCTCAAGTTCGATCAAGAGAAGAACCGTGTTTCCCTCGGTATCAAGCAACTGGGCGATGACCCATGGGTTGCATTGAGCCGTCGTTATCCAGTCAGCACCCGCCTGTTCGGCAAGGTGACCAACCTGACCGACTACGGTGCATTCGTTGAAATCGAGCCAGGTATCGAAGGTCTGGTCCACGTTTCCGAAATGGATTGGACCAACAAGAACGTACACCCAGCCAAGATCGCTCAATTAGGCGATGAAGTCGAAGTGATGATCCTTGAAATTGATGAGGATCGTCGTCGCCTGTCCCTGGGCATGAAACAATGCCAGGCTAATCCATGGGATGAATTCGAAGCCACCCACAAGAAGGGTGACAAAGTCAGCGGCCAGATCAAGTCCATTACTGACTTCGGCGTATTTATCGGCTTGCCAGGCGGTATTGACGGCCTGATTCACCTGTCTGACCTTTCATGGAACCAGACTGGCGAAGAAGCAATCCGCAACTTCAAGAAGGGTGATGAGGTTTCTGCTGTCGTATTGGCGATTGATGTTGAGAAAGAACGTATCTCATTGGGCGTGAAGCAAATGGACAGCGATCCATTCAACGCTTATACATCAATCAACGACAAGGGCGCGATTGTTACCGGTACCGTCAAGACCATTGAAGAAAAAGGCGCAATCATTACGCTGGATGGTGAAGTTGAAGGTTATCTCCGCGCTGCCGACATCTCAAAAGAAAAAGTCACTGATGTCAGCGCTGTGCTGAAAGAAGGACAAGAGATTGAAGCACGCATCGTTAACATAGATCGTAAGAACCGCACGATTAACTTGTCAATCAAGGCGAAAGATCAAGCTGAAGAAGCAGATGCAACACAAAAATTCAGCGCTGAGAATTCGGGCAATGCAGGCACCACCAGTCTTGGCGCCCTGCTGAAAGCCAAACTTGACGGCAAGAACAACGAATAAGGCAATCTAGCCATGACAAAATCAGAGCTGATTGCCAACTTGGCAGCGCGTTTCCCGCAACTGGTGGTCAAGGATGCTGAGCTTTCCGTTAAAGCCATCCTCGACTCCATGTCGGATAACCTCGCAACAGGTGAGCGTATCGAGATTCGCGGTTTCGGTAGCTTCAGTTTGAACTATCGTCCACCGCGCCTTGGTCGCAACCCTAAAACCGGCACCAAAGTGCAAGTACCTGAGAAATATGTACCGCACTTTAAGGCAGGTAAAGAACTGCGAGAGCGCGTCGATTTAGCCGAGTAATTTCGTATCGATGTGATAACGGCAGAAGCCTCAATCAAGATTGGGCCTCTGCCGTTTTTTTATGTCTTGTTTATGCAACTGATTAGGGCTTTGCATCACGCTTAGGTAAAATAGCGGGATGAGATATCTGCTTGCAGCCTTACTTGTGCTTTTATGCCTGCTTTTATTCGGGTTTGCCATTAAAAATGTCGAACCGGTAGAGCTGCAATACTATTTGGGGGTTCGATGGAAAGCACCTTTATCCCTTATGCTGCTGACCAGCCTCCTGGTCGGTGTCATTATCGGCATGATCATCTGCCTCAAACCCATCATCGGCCAACGTAAACGCCTGTTGTCACTGGAACGTGAACTGAAAACTCTAGATAAAAATAATCAATCATGATGGAATTCGAATACTGGTGGCTACTCGCACTACCCCTCTTCTTTACACTCGGCTGGCTGGCTGCAAGAGTCGATATCAAACAGCTGTTATCGGAATCCACAGCGCTGCCTGCCGCTTATTTCAAAGGCTTGAATTTTCTCATTACCGACCAGCACGACAAAGCGATCGAAGCTTTTGTTGAAGCAGTCGAAGCCAATGGCGAATCGCTGGAATTGCACTTTGCCCTTGGCAGCTTGTTTCGCCGTCGTGGAGAAGTCGACCGTGCAATCAATCTGCACCTCAGCCTGCTTGAGCGCAAGGAACTGGCAGACCCGCAAAAACTGGCGATCAAGGCAGAACTGGCACAGGATTATCTGAAAGCCGGCCTGTTCGACCGCGCTGAGGAACTGTTCAAATCGCTTGATGACAGCCGTTACGAACAACCCGCCCTGCGCGCCCTGCTTGAGATCTATGTGCGCGAACGCGAATGGCAGAAAGCCATTGAAGTAGCCACCGAGCTTGAGCGTTTGTCCGGCATACCGTTTCGCAAGGAAATCGCCCAGTATCAATGCGAACAAGCTGTTCAAAGCCTGCTCAGCAACGACAGAGCCAGCGCCAGAAAATATCTGGATGAAGCACTGGATGCCAACAAGAACTGTGTGCGTGCCAATGTCATGCTGGGTGAAATGGAAGCACTGGCTGGCAATCATGAAATTGCGATTTCCATCTGGAAGCGCATCGAGTTCCAGCAGCCAGACTATCTGGGCCTGATCGCGGCAAAAATGCTGGCCAGCTATCGCACCCTGGATAAAACCGGGGAAGGCCTGGATTTACTCAAGACCTACCTGGAAACATACAAACTGCCAAGCTTGCTCAACGTACTGTACGAAACTGCTATTGCACAACAGGATGCTGAAGGCGCAGCCAAACTTGCCCGCGACGAACTGGTTAAAAAGCCCAGCTTGCAGACTCTGGATCAACTATTGCAAGCGCGCCTGATCCTGGACGACGCACCCCAGGATGCCCATATCATCCAGCAGACAGTGCGCTATGCGATTGGCAACCGCAGCGCCTATTACTGCAGCCAGTGCGGCTTCCGCGCGAAACACTACCATTGGCAATGCCCGGCTTGTAATGCCTGGGAATCCTTGCCATCCGAACCAAGCGAGTCTGCAGCATGAGCAATGTTTCCGACCCCAGAATAGTCGTGGCGCTGGATTACGCCGAACCGAAGCTGGCATTTGAATTAGTCGAACAATTGGACCCGGCGATGTGTCGCCTGAAAGTGGGTAAGGAACTGTTCACGGCTGCCGGGCCGCAATTGGTTGAAAAGCTCATCAGCAAAGACTTTGGGGTTTTTCTGGACCTCAAATTCCATGACATCCCCACGACAGTGGCAAAAGCCTGTGAGGCTGCCAGCCGCCTGGGAGTATGGATGCTGAACGTGCACGCCTCCGGCGGTGCGGACATGATGCAGGCAGCGCGGGAAGGCATAGCCAGAAGCGGGCAGCAGCCGTTGCTGATTGCAGTAACTGTGCTGACCAGCATGAATCAATCTGCACTCAAGCAAATCGGCGTACAGGATGAACTGCAGAATCAGGTCCTGCGCCTGGCAAAACTGACAAAGGAATCAGGTCTGGATGGCGTGGTTTGTTCTGCCCAGGAAGCAGAATTACTGAGAAAGAGTCTGGGTCCTGATTTCTGTCTGGTGACCCCTGGCATTCGCCCCAAATCCGCAAGCCTGGATGATCAGTCACGCGTCGTCACGCCGGCTCAGGCCATTGCACTCGGTGCCAGCTATCTCGTTATCGGCAGGCCGATTACAAAAGCAGAGAATCCCTTGCTTGCGCTCAACGCGATTCATCAGGAATTACAAGCCAGTTAGAATATTGCGAACATTGCCCTGATAATCCTGACGGGTTTATCTACCCCATTTGCTATAGCCCTTGAACTGCTCAAAGACCTCTGCCATCTCCTGCGTGGTCAATATCGCCGGCTCGCCGACTTGCAAGGCACGCAGATACTGTTCACATAAAGCCTCGATTTCCACTGCCACATCAAAGGCCTGTTTGAGGTTTTCGCCCAAGGCAATCATGCCGTGATTAGCCAGCAGACAGGCACGATGCCCTTCCAGTGCCTTTAAGGCAACACGCGACAAGGTTTCAGAACCGAACAAAGCATAAGGTGCACAACGGATCGTGTTGCCGCCGGAAACCGCAATCATGTAATGAAAAGGCGGCACATCCTTGCGCAGGCAGGCAAGCGTGGTGGCAAACATGGAATGCGTATGAATCACTGCGCCAATCTCCGGCCTGGCATTGAGAATATCCAGATGGAATCGCCATTCGCTGGTAGGCTTGCGTTCACCCTCAAACTCGCCTTCCTCATCCATAAACACCATATCGCTAGCGATCATGTCCTCAACATCCATGCCCGTAGGACTGAGCAGCAAGCCATTGTTCACGCGCACGCTGGCATTGCCGGAAGTGCCGCGATTAAGGCCATTCTGCAATAACCTCTGCATGATGCCGAGCAATTGTTCGCGTTCTGCTTTCATAAGGCATGCTCCTTAAACAGTGTGCTCAACTGATCTGGCGAACAGACACCGCGCTCAGTGATGATGCCGGTGACCAGTCTTGCGGGTGTGACATCAAAAGCCGGATTGGCCGCCGCGCTACCCTGCGGAATCACCCGGACTGCCTGCATGCTGCCATCTTCTGCCAGACCAGTCATATAGGCCACCTCATCCGCATCCCGTTCCTCTATCGGTATCTCGCGCAAGCCATCTTTCATGTTCCAGTCTATCGTCGGCGAAGGTACGGCAGCGTAAAAAGGCACCTGGTTATCGAATGCTGCCAGCGCCTTCAGATAAGTCCCGATCTTGTTGCAGACGTCGCCGGTCGCAGTGACCCTATCCGCACCAACAATCACGCAATCCACCAGGCCATGCTGCATCAGGTGCCCGCCTGCGTTATCGCTGATGACAGTATGCGGCACACCATGCTGCGCCAGCTCCCAGGCGGTCAAGCTCGCGCCCTGGTTACGCGGACGGGTTTCATCCACCCACACATGCAGAGGAACTCCTGCATCATGCACGGCATAGATGGGTGCCAGTGCTGTACCCCAATCCACCGTCGCCAGCCAGCCGGCATTGCAATGCGTCAAAATATTGATGGGCCGATTTGGTGTTACCGGCAAGTTTTGAAGTAGCTTAAGGCCCCGCTGGCCTATCGCCTGGTTGATGCGGATATCCTCATCGCAAATCATTGCCGCCTCATCCAGGGCTGCCGTATACCGCAACTGCGGTTCCAGCGGCCGCAGGCGATTCAACATCCGTTGCACCGCCCAGCTCAGGTTGACCGCCGTCGGGCGACTCGCCAGCAACCCTGATGCAGCACTAACCAGGGAATCGTCGCTACTATCCTCGCCCATTGCCAGCACCACACCGTAAGCCGCTGCCGCACCTATCAACGGAGCGCCGCGCACCTGCATGGTCTTGATCGCCTTTGCCATTGCGGCCACATTTTCCAGGCGCACCGTCTCAAACCGATGCGGCAGCAACGATTGGTCAATAATGTAAACCGCCGTATCACCTTCACCCAGCCAGACTGTACGGAAATGCTTTCCTTCGACGTTCATTCGACAAACACCTTTAAAACCCACTCATTCATTGAGAAACTCACCAACTAACAGCTATTTCGTCGTCGCTAATTTCCTTGCACCCTACGATATTCTATAACGGCAGAAAAATATGATGACTAGAAAAAACCTAACTTGTATGTTTTGAAACCAGTACTTAAACTGAACAGATTGAGAGGAATTAACATCAGCGAAAAAATTGACAACCTGGTCATCGAACACCGTGGGTTATTCTTGGAGAAATGGAATGAGCACTTTAGCAATTAAACTAGACCCACATGCAATTGATGTGATGTTTGTGAATGAAGCCCTCCACTTAGTGTTAGCGGATGGCCGTGAAATCTCGGCACCACTGGAATGGTTTCCACGACTAAGAGATGCAGATGATAACCAAAGACAGAACTGGCGGTTAATCGGTAAAGGCATCGGTGTACACTGGCCAGAAATTGATGAAGATATCGCCGTCAGTACGTTGATGAAGAATAATTGAGCATTAATTAAAAAGGCCCCTTTCGAGGGGCTTTTAATTGGTGTGAGATCTTGCAGCTGAAGATCTACAGTCTGACACCAATCAAAATATCAAAGTTTTGTAACGTGTAACAGTGTTTTTTTGAATAGATGAATTGACCCGATTGTCGATGCAGTCTACATAGAGTTAATGGAAGGCGATGTAAACAGAACCGAATAAATCAAGCCTGGTGTCATGATGGACTATGACGAAAACGGAAACATATCAGGTATGGAAATCCTTTACATCAACAAATAGAGAACGCGCAGAATTAAAAAAACATGCTTGACATGGTTCCATTTATTGATACCATTGTGCCATGAATGCCACACATCGTAAAACACTGGAGGCCGTTTTCACCAATCCGGTTTCCAAGTCGCTGGAGTAGCGACGCATCGAAGCATTGCTGGTAGCAATCGGCTGCCAGATGATTGAGGGCAATGGCTCCCGGGTACGGTTCGAGAAAAATGGGCAAATTGCCACATTCCACAGACCGCACCCGGCAAAAGAGGCAAAGCCCTATCAAGTGCGCGATGCAAGGCAATTCCTTGAGAATCTTGGAGTGAAACCATGAGCACAATGACATACAACGGGTTCGCTGCCCGTGTTGAATATAGCGAAGAAGATGAATGCTTTATCGGCCACATTGCCGGCATCCAGGATGTGATCGGCTTTCACGGTGAGAGCGTGGCCGAGCTTCGCGCCGCCTTTGAGGAAGCGGTGAACGATTACCTGGAAACCTGCAAGAAATTGGGAAGAGCGCCGGGCAAGCCCTATTCGGGGCAATTCAGATTGCGCCTTGCCCCTGAATTACATGCGCGTGCGGCAATGGTCGCTGAAACACATGGTAAGAGCCTGAATACGTGGGTTACTGATGCCATTGAAAAAAGCATTACCGCTATCTGACCAACGATTAAAATCAAAGCCCCTTTCGAGGGGCTTTTTTATTGGAGTCAGAAAAGTTAATAGCATGACAAAATTCAGGGATTACAAATTGGCTATTGGTGGCTGTATACAACCAATGGTGGTTGTTAATAGCCACCAGTTACAACCAAAATCCAGTTTTATCGGCAGGTATTCCGCGTGTCCTTATCGCCGGTAAAAACATGAGATAGCCCATCTGACCTTACATTTCAGCGTTCTCAATTACAACAATACTTACGAATTAAGTTCTTTGGCATATTAGTTGCGTAATTTGATTACTTTCTCCACTCAACGGTAGAAAATCATGCAATCAAATCATGCCTTGCAGAATTCATTAGCCCGGGATTTTTACATCAGCCATAACTCCTGGCTATATTCGTGGTTATGCAAAAAGCTCGGCTCGACTTTTGATGCTGCCGATCTCACTCAGGATACTTTCCTGAGTATCCTGCTGAAGAAAGACCTGGTTTCAATCCTGGAACCACGCGCCTATCTCACCAAGATCGCCCATGGATTAATGGTCAACCATATCCGTCGCCGCGAAATAGAAAGATCATACCTGCAAGAGATATCGCAACTACCTGAATATCATACCCAGTCGGCCGAGACACGGGCTCTGGCCCTGGATATTCTGGTTCGTATAGACAACATGCTGGACGGCCTGCCGATAAAAGTTCGCGCCGCATTTCTGCTATCGCAGCTCGAAGGCTTGACCTACGCAGAGATTGCAACCGAACTGGCTGTCTCAGTTGCTTCTGTACGCTTATATATCGCCAAGGCATTAGACCACTGCATAGCGATTCAAGAATTAGCATAGCGTTGAGCAAGTGACTCTCAAGAACACCGACAACTCCAGCAATGCCGCCAGAAGATGGTTCATCAGGCTGAATTCCGGCAATGTAAAAGAAACCGATTACAAAGCATGGCAGACATGGCGCACAGCAGACCCCGCCAATGAAATGGCCTGGCAGAAGATCGAGCAGATTACCAGTCAGTTCAAAAGCTTTTCCTCCGAAGCCGGCGTAGCCGGCACCCTTCGCCGCCTCTATACCAGCAAGCCCCACTCAGAAGGCCGACGGAACATACTGAAACAAATGGCAGTACTGCTGGCTGTAGGTTCCACAAGTTATCTGGCATACAAGAAACAGCCCTGGCAAGAAATGATGGCAGATTATTCCACCGGCGCCGGGGAACATCGCGAGATCGCCCTTGCTGACGGTACGCGGCTGTTCATGAATACATCCACCGCTGTAAATATCAAATATGACGACACCAATCGAACCCTGGAATTGCTCGAAGGTGAGGTATTGATTGAAACCGGACATGAGCGAGACTCAGTACACAGACCCTTTATATTAAAGACCCGGCACGGGGCGGTAACGGCACTAGGTACCCGCTTCAACGTCAGGGACTATCAGCAGTTCAGTAGTGTCAGCGTGTTTGAGGGTGCGGTCATGGTCACCCCCAAAAGCCACCGCAACCCTTCAATCACTCTCCATGCGGGCGAATCCATCAACTTCACCACAGTCGAGACCTTGCAAAAAGGTGTTGCCGACACCTCCGCCACTTTATGGACTCAAGGCTTCATCATTGTCGATCAGCTATCAATGGGCGAACTCATAGCCGAGCTTTCAAGATACCGGAAGGGTTTGCTCCAGTGCGACCCACGTATAGCTCATCTCATGGTTTCCGGCTCCTTCCCTACAGACACGGATGCAGCACTCAACATCCTAAGCCATAAATTCCCCATCAAAATCCAGACCCTTACCCGCTATTGGCTCAAGGTAAAACCCGCTTAGATCACCGCTAGCAGCACTGCTACAAAAAAGGTCTGCGTATCTGTATGTGTTGAGTATCGGAATGACTTGCGCTATACATCGTTACTCCTGATCTGCCAGAAATCCGATACCACGCTTCTTTTGGTTGGGAGGGTCATTAACTGCCGGATTGCGCCAATCAGCCCAGCTATTGCCTCATCGTAGTTGCCAAATTTTGGTTCCGGTGTCTTCAACATCCACCCCACATATTCAGGCCTTACAAAACATTGTGCTAGTTCAGACTGAGCTTATTAAACAACTGTCTAAATATCTGGCGAAAGAACCACAGTTTATCAACCCTGTCCAAACCATTGAGCTATATATATAATGCAGCTGTTTAGCAAATGCTAATCATCGTTTAGGAGTAAATGCCATGTATCCATTGAACTGGCCTTTATCTATGTTTGTTGCTTCACTGGGTGTTCCACTAGTGATCAAAATTGAAGTCGAGTACGATGCGGACGCTAATGTTTATGTAGCGACTAGCCCATCTGTGCGCGGTCTGGTTGTAGAAGCATCTACCTTGGATCAGATCAGAAGCGAAGTTGAAGCAGTGCTTCCTGAGCTACTTGAAATCAATCATCAATCTGCAAATACCAAACACCATCCTCAACATACACGTCTACAGTTTAATACCCATCTTATTACTGCATGACCGAGTTTTATAAGCAAGTCATCGGTATCTTAAAGCAGAACGGTTATACACTATATCGTCAAGGCAAAGGCTCTCACGAGTTTTGGTGTAAAGACGGTAAAGAATGTGTAACTGTTCCGGTAACTATGAAATCAAGACACACAGCTAACAGCATTCTTAAACAAGCTGGAATCAAGCAGAAAATTTAGTCTTACTTCACTCCTTTTACGATCTTAAACTCACGTTGTTTTATGTAATGTTCAATCATCGCGACTGTTGAATGACCAGCTTGAGATTGAACATCAAGCCCGTCTTTTTTGCGTCAGTGAGTACTTTTGCTCCAATGTCGCTAAAAGTAAATCTTGCTCCACCCTGATCAGCCCATTTCAATTGCACACGATTCCACATCGCTTTAAAACCTGTATCTGAATATGGCTGTCCTTGCCTTGTGCAGAAGAGATATAAGTCACGGATAGGACATTTTAGTTGCTTTGCTCTTGCCAACAACTTCACGGAGGCCTTCAGTCCGTTCATAAACTGCCTTGCGTCCGTTTTAGATTGTGATTCCTGGTTACATCTCTTCCTCCTTCATTGTGTCAGCATAATTTGACGAATCCTGAACAATGCTTCAATCAGCAAAAATCAGGTAATACACAAAAATTTACAGATAACCAAAAAAATTTCCCGAATAAGTTAGCACTTTTTCATTCTCGATTGGCATAAGGAATGTAAGCCAAAAAAATAATTATTCGGGGGTAGTAATGGTGTTACCTAGATTCAAAATTGATTTTCGGCATAAATCTTTGATGGGGTTTCTATACAAACTCAATATTCTGCTGATATTCATTTTCCTTATTTTCGCTATCGGGGTTCTTTTCTTCTCCAGCGACAGCTTTGCGGCTGGCGCCTCACTTGATACCAGCATTCCTAAAAAGAACTACAACATTCCCTCAGGCAGCCTGAGCAAAACGCTGGCAACCTACTCGGCCCAGGCAGGTGTCGTACTAGTATTCGACCCTCTGTTGACACAAGGAAAAGAGACACCCGGCCTGCAAGGGCAGTTCGGTTTGGAAGAAGGCTTTGCCACTCTGCTCAAAGGCAGTGGCCTTGAAGTAGTGAGTGACGCAAGAGGCGAGTATTCACTGCGCAGAGCACCGACAGTCGTCAATGATGGTAAAAACCTCCCTATCGACATCGAACTTGGCGAAGTCCAGGTACGCGCCAAACGCTTCTACGAGATCGGTCCCTTGCCAGGCTTGGGTTTAACCAAAGACCAGATTCCCGGTAATGTGCAAAGCATTACCGCGCAGGAGATCAAAGATAGCCACTCGTTAAGTTTGACAGATTTGATGAACCGTAAACTTCAATCAGTCAACGTCAATGATTATCAAGGCAATCCGTTCCAGATGGATGTGCAATATCGTGGCTTTACTGCAGGACCGCAGATAGGCACACCGCAAGGTCTGTCAGTCTTCTTCGATGGCATTCGCGTCAATGAGCCGTTCGGCGATGTAGTGAACTGGGACATGATTCCCCTTAATGCCATTTCCAGTCTTGATGTTTTTCCCGGCTCTAATCCTATCTTTGGTCTCGGTACGCTGGGTGGAGCGCTTACGGTTAAAACTAAAGACGGTTTCAATAATGCAGGCGTAGATGCAGAAGTCTTGACTGGATCATTTGGTCGTAGGCAGTTGCAAGCTGAAGGTGGTTGGAATAATGGCACAGTGGCTTTATTCGGCGCTGGGAATTTTTTCTTGGAGGATGGTTGGCGCGACAATTCACCGAGTGAAGTAAATCAACTGTTCGGCAAGGCCAGCTACCGTGGTGAAAAGTTGGATGCTAGTTTGAGTACGTTGCTGGTACAAACTGATTTGGTTGGCAATGGGGTGGTTCCCACCACATTTTATGAACAAGATCGTAGTAGCGTCTTTACTTCACCCGATACGACAAAAAACAAGTTGTCGCAGTTCCAACTTTCCAGTAGTTATTTTGTAAACGATAACTTTACTGTTACAGGACAAGTGTATCGACGTAACAGCAAGCGCCATCAAATCGGCGCTGACGTATATACGGAATATGGTAACCAGACGGTGAATCGCAATTTGGCACCCGGCGAGGAATTCACCTGTCTGTTTAATAGTACTAATCCATACGGCTTACCGGATTATTATGTACTGGCCTTGCCCAATAATGATTTCTCGCAAAATCCATTTATTATGGATTTATTTACCAATGGTACTCCTGATTTTTCACTGTTACCGGCCGATGCATTTAATCAAACATTACCTGATTATTTCGTAGCTAATGCACAGGATCAGATTAGTAGACATTCAAATCCAATTTCATTCTTGTTTTATCAGCCAGCCTCACAAACCGGCGGTGAATTGCAGTATGGCCCAGAAACACCGTATTCCAATGGCGAGCCCTCTTACGGGTTTAGCGGTCCTAATTTGGTTGGGAACTTCGCTGAATCCAGTTTAGGCCCGTTAGGTGTAAATTTTGATTTTTTAAGTGCTTCAGCATACTCCTACTACTATACGCCAGATGGCACAAAACATCTGGTAGCACTGGTTGAAGCCAATAATGGGGAAAATTGTAAATCAACACAAATGTCTAATTCTGTAGGTGGCCCAGGAAGCTATCTTGGAATAATCGATCCTGACACTAATAGGCCACTTGCCGTAGATGGTCTCTCTCAAGGACAGCCCGGGGTTGTCGAAGGCACACCAACTGCAGTCTTTACTGATACACGTATAGATCAGGTTAGCGACGGCCTCTCTGTGCAGCTTAACTGGGACTTCCCTAAGCATAAATTCATGATAGGCGCTTCCATAGATAAATCCTATGCTGAATATAGCAATGGTCAACGTCTAGGCTTTTTTGATGCCAAGCGCGATGCTTACTTAAGCCCTGACCAGGCACGCGACCAATATACTGCTGCAGACATTGAAATACGTAATAACGATTTTGATGGTACCTCTCTTACCAAAAGTATCTATGCCAGTGAAACCTGGAGTCCAGTGGAGACAATGCATATTACTGGTGCTGTACGTTACAACGATAACTATGTGAAGAATAAGTTGGCAGCACGTGCTTTTGGGGACACAGCAATTAACCTTTCTTATTTCGCTAATAATCCGGATGATTTTAATATCTGCCCCGGAGGCCCGGATAATTGCCCTACTGCAGGCTACAAAGCGCCAGATTTATCTCGTACTCAATTCTCGCCAGAAATTGAAAAATTCAGCTACTACTCACTTAACCCCTCATTGGGTTTGGCTTGGCAGGCCAAAGAAAACTTAAATCTGTATGGCAGTTGGTCACAAGGTACCCGTACCCCTAGTGTGATAGAACTGGGTTGTGCATTGGATAAAACACCGACAAGGGTAGGAGGCACTGATGCTAACCCTATTTTTGCACCGCGCAGTGTGGCATTAGGGCGCTCTTGTCAGCTTCCAAGTGGTCTCTCGGGAGACCCATATTTGCCTCAAGTGAAAGCTGAAACCTTTGACCTAGGAATGCGCGGGCGTTGGAGCGGCGCACTGGAATGGAACCTGGGCTACTACCGTACTGAGCTAAAGGATGACATTTATATGGTCACCTACCCAGGCAATCAGAACTTTTTTGACAGCATCGGAAAAACCCGCCGCCAAGGTATTGAGATGGGCTTAATTGGAGACTTGGGGAAAACCAGATTTAGTCTCAATTACGCACTCACCGATGCCAAGTTTAGAAGCAATTTCGATATTGCCGGAGATGATAATAGCAGCGCGGTATTAAGGCCTACTAGGGATGGCACTACGGGAATTATTACAGTAGAACCAGGTGACCGTATTCCAGGGGTATCGCTACACAATCTCAATGCCAGTGTCAGCTACGACGTAACCGATAAATGGACGGTGGGCTTAAATGCAGTGATGCATTCCTGGTCTTATCTGCGAGGCAATGAAAACAACGAGCACAGACCTGGTGTAGCAAGGGCGCAAGTGGTTCCGGTATTCACAGGTTCAGTACAGACTGGGACGCAGACGGTATATCGCCAGCCTTCAACCAATCCCGGTAAGGTCCCAGGCTATGCGGTGTTTAACTTCCAGACCAGCTATAAACTGAATTCAGAATGGACAGCAAGTATGCTGGTGAACAATCTTTTTGATAGAGAGTATTTCACTGCGGGGCGCTTGGGGCGTAACCCATTCTCGCCCAGCATTAATGGTGCAATCGGGCCAGATGGCTACAACCATAACTCAGGAGATTGGCTAAGCACTAACTTTATTGCGCCAGGAGCACCGCGGGGCATCTGGTTCAGCCTGCGTTATGAGTTCGATTCAAACAGAAAATAGTCTACTGATACAGATGGGAAGGAAAGCAATTTAAGAGGAAGCATTTGTGAGCTGCCTCTTTCAGAAATTCAACCGGAATCAACTAAAGCACTTAGCAAGGGACTTGAACTGATTCGGGCGAATTGGTGTTGCAGGCAGCCACAAATGCCAGCTTATTCTACCTGTAATTAAGGAGTTCGACATGAAAAACGTCAAGCTAAAACTTACTGCAATAAGCGCTCTCAGTATACTTTCAACCACCCCTTTCGCCGGCGGGTTTGAACCTCTGTCTGCTACCGGTTATACGGTATCAACTTGTGGCGCCGCAACGCACCAACCTACTTGCGGCACGACTGCATACAAAATATGCAATCCAACTGGAAACTACGGCTCTGGAGTAAGCAATAAGAATCCTACCGCCCCGAATGACACTTGTTTTATTACACCGGCTCCCATAACAGATCTTTCCTCACCTGAAGCCGGATTTACCTTGGTGACATCTGCAATACGTACGGTAACAATGAACAACACATACACTGGCTTCACCAATAAAAGTATTGGTAGTGTGTTGGATGTGGTATGGCGCAATGCGGCACAGACTGAGTGCATTTATGGTACAAAATTCACAGCGACCAGCAATGATTACAATACTGGTGCAGCAGGCAACCAATATTTTGAAGCTAACGGTATTGCTCGCGCAGGGTTTTATGAACGACCAGTAGAGGTTGGTTATGCGAGAACATCGAGTACATCCGAAGTGTTATATAGGGCAGGCCGCACTTTTACTTCTGTGCAGCACCGTGGTTCGGGTGCAACTTACGCACCCGGATATTACGATTTACCCTTAACTGGATATAGCTTGTCTATCAACGGCTTGGATTCAATTTCGAATCCTCTTGCTGTGCCAGATCCTGCTGATCAAGAGGCCGACATTAATGAGAACTGGGTTGAGTTCACCACAGATGTAAATGCTCGCGATGATGATGGCTCGACCACTGCCGCCTCGGCAATGTATTACATAAAATCAACTTGTTCATCTGCTGCACCTGCAACAGAGGCCAATGCGATTCGCCTACGTCAAACATTCCAGGAAGAAAGCACTGATGGTGTAAATCCTCCAGCAGACCAAAGATTTATTGAGGTACCTGTAAGTGGATTTGTTCCCCCAGGAGGAAGCGCTGCCCCAACCCCTGTAAGTCCTTATTAAGGAGTAGTTGACTGAGCAACTTTAAAGTGCAAGGCGGTTTATCCGCCTTGCGTTCCAACATTTTTCAGGAGTTTATAATCATGGCTATCAAAATTTTTAACCCTACTGAAATTTCATACACAGGTACATCGAGTTCAGACATCATCATCGGTAATGATCTTGATAATGTCATAGATGGTGGCGCCGGTAACGACATCATCAATGGCAACGGCGGCAACGATTACATTATCGGCGGCCTAGGCAACGATATATTGAACGGTGGTGATGGAGATGATTTTATCATGACCGGTGATGGTACGACCAATACCGGCAACAACATCATTGATGGTGGGGCAGGTGACGATATTATCTTAGCTGGATCTGGTAATGACATCATTGATGGTGGATCTGGTAACGACATTATCTTAGCCGGTGATGGGAATAATATTGTGCACGGTGGAAGTGGGATTGACTATATTTACGCTGGGAATGGCAATGATATTATTTCTGGAGGCGATGGAGACGATAGTATCTATGCAGGTGCAGGCGATGACATTCTAGATGGTGGTGCAGGGTTTGATTATATTGAAGGTGGCGATAGTACCGCCGGAGATGAAACCGTCGTCGGTAATCTTTTCCATGTAACTTCGAATGACATTCTGATTGGCGGAAGCGGCAACGACACATTCAGAATCGGCGGAGAGTTTGAAGGCCTTACCCTGATCCAAGGTGGCGTTTCCGGCCTGGATAATTCTGGCAACCCGGCGCGTTACATCGAGGTGAGTGAACTGGAAGGAGAAGAAGAAGACGGCGAAGAAGAGGAAGAGCTTATCGTATTCGATACGGTGACCGGTGAGTTCGTGGAAATCGAAGACAGGGAAATGTCGGAAGAAATTGAGACGGATGTTCGTTTGAATATCGTCAATCGTCCGGGTTCCAGCTCGATCAGCACTTATGCCACCACCATCGCTGGGTACAACGCGGTTGATACCATTGAGTTCACGCAATCTGGTGACTTTTCTGAATCGCTTGCTTTTACCGGCATTGAACGTATCGAGCTTGCCAGTGGCGTCAACATTACCCTGTCTGCCGAGCAACTCGAAAATAATGGTGAATCTCTGAGCCTTGGCTTTCTCAACCCCGGTACTCATATCTATGGTGTTGCTGGCGGCCCAACCGAATCTGTAACCATCAAACTCGAATTTGAAGAAGAGGAGTTTGAGCCTGAGGGCATTTGCGGTGCGGAAGAGGCTGAGTATGACTCTGCTGTATTTGAGGTAGATGATTACTCTGTTGCCGAGCTGTTCCACAATGTGGACATCATCTATGACGCCACCGAAGGTGAGGCAGGTAGTTATGTCCGCATCGATGGCGCCAATGAGTCTGCCGGCGCCAGTGAAACCGTTCTGGGTAGCGATGGTGTGGATTATGTCACCATGCGTCTGGGTGATGATGTGGTTTACGGCCATGGCGGTAACGATCTGCTGATTGGACATGGTGGTGCCGATTATCTGGATGGCGGCGATGGCGATGATATCTTCATCATCGGCGGTTTTGGCAGCGGTGTGCAAGGCACTACTTCCAAGGCGGATGACGGCAACCCTGAGTGGATCGCCACCGGTGATAAGCATGATGTAATCATCGGCGGTGACGGTACCGATACCTTGCGCATCACTACAGGCATAGGAGCAGACAACAAGACCAATGGCACGGTATTGTTGAACGATGCCAATTTCCAGGAAATGGAAGTTGTACAGGTAGGCGGTACTGTTGGTCGTCTGAATGTTGAAAACACTGCGCTGCAGCTTCTCAACGATCACTTCTACTTTGCTGCCAATGGCACCGTGGCCGATCTGTCCAATACCCTGGGCAACAACGGCGGCACCATCAACAATGTCGTAGTCGATGCTTCCGGTGTTACTGCCAACGGCCTGACATTCGAAGGCAATGCCAATGAACAGACTTTCATCGGCACCACCCAGGATGACAGGTTGATTGGTAATAGCGGTAACGACACGTTAACCGGCGGTGCCGGTGCTGATACTTTTGTCTTTGGGCAGGTATGGCAGCAGATCGTCACAGGGCCTTCAGATAAGGTACAGACCTATGTCAATACCGGGTTTGATATCACCGGCACAGACACCATCACCGACTTCCTCAGCGGCACAGATAAGATCGAACTGAACACCGATCAATTTGCTTCGCTGGCAGGCTTTACCGCTGCCAACTTTGTCATCGGTGCGGGGGCGGTTGCTACTGCTGCCAATCATTACCTGATATTCGATACCAACACCAACACGCTGACATACGATGCCAATGGCAACGGTTCAGGTGGAGAGTTCGATATTGCGGTATTGACCGGCGTTACCTCGTTAGATTTTAACGATATTGTAGTTGTATAAATAGGATCGAATGGGCAGGTGCAATACCTGCCCATTCCTATTCATCCGCATGGCTTCCAACAACCACAATATTCTCAAAAAATCGCTGCTAGGGCTTGCGCCTTACTATCGCAATGTCTTTCTTTTCGGCTTCTTTTCCAGCCTCATGGTATTGGCACCTTCCTGGTACATGCTGGAAGTGTATGGCCGCGTAATATACAGCCGTAACCTCACAACCCTGGCCATGCTCACCGGCATGGTGGTATTCATCTATCTGGTGATGGAATCGCTGGAATGGATACGCCGGAACATGATGTTCCGTGCTTCGCTACGGTTTGACCAAGTGCTCAATAAGAAGATTTTCAATACTGCATTCCAGGCCAGGCTGAAGACGTTCGATTTTCCTGTGAGCCAGGTATTTTCCGATTATCGCGCGCTGAGAGAGAGCCTGTTTTCACAAGCACTGGTGGGTTTGATCGACCTGCCGTTTCTGCTGATCTTCATTGTTGCTATTTTCCTCATTCATCCGATGCTGGGCTACCTGACACTGATCGGGCTGGTATTGCAAACCGGCATTACTATTCTCAACCAGTACCGTACTCAACCGCAGATGAAAGAGGCCAACCAATTTGCGCTCGCGGCGCAAAGCTATTTTTCCAGCATTACTAAAAAGGCTGAAGTGGTTAAATCCATGGGCATGCTGGATGAGTTGCAGCAACGCTGGCTGGATAAGCAGCAAGGGTTTTTGCTGCACCAGGCCAAAGCCTCGGAAACCGCCGGCAAGACCGCTGCTTTCTCAAAACTTTTACAGGTGATGCAAGCTTCACTGGTGCTGGGGCTGGGATGCTATCTGGTAATCAACAACTCCCTGGAATATGGCGCTGCGATGATGATTGTCGCGTCCATTCTGGCAACCCGGGTCTTGTCCCCTTTCACCCAGTTGATCAGCCAATGGCGCACACTGGGTAACGCCCTTGAAGCCTATGGCCGGCTGAGAAACCTGTTCGGCAATTTTACGGAAACAGAGAAAGGCATGCCGCTACCGCCGCCCAACGGTGAGATCAGCGTCGAGAGCCTCAGTTTTTCGGTCGCTGACCGGAAAAAACCGGGGGAGCCGATTCTGAGGAATATCCAGTTCAGGCTGAATCCCGGAGAAGTGCTGCTTGTCGCAGGGCCTTCCGCTTCGGGTAAAACCACGCTATCCAGACTGCTGGTCGGGCTGTTGGCACCGAGCAATGGCAAGGTGCGATTCAATGACGTCGATGCTTATCAGTGGGATAAGGAAGAGCTGGGACAGCATATCGGCTACCTGCCGCAGAACATCGAACTGCTCGATGGCAGCATTGCGGAAAACATCACGCGATTCGGCAATCCGGATGATCCGAAGCTGGCCGATGTTATCGATCTGTTGAATATCCGTGCATTCATTGATGAATTGCCCGAGGGCATCCATACGCAAATCGGCAGCGAAGGAGAGTTTCTATCGGGCGGTCGCAGGCAATTGATCGGCCTGGCAAGAGCCATCTACGGCAGCCCATCCATCGTGGTTCTCGATGAGCCGAATGCGAACCTGGACGAAACCGGCGAGCAGGCGCTGCAAAACATGGTGAAAACCCTCAAGAGCCGGGGCACGACTTTTGTCATCGTCAGTCATTTGCAGGGGATCAAGGCGGTTGCCGATTACCTGATGGTGCTGATGAAAGGACAAGTGCTCCGTTACGGCAAGCCGGATGCCGTCATGGCTTCATTTCAACCCCAGAAGCCAGCAAGCGATGCCAGGATCACCCCATGAATACACGTAAATCATCTTTAAACGGCTACCTTGCATTGTTCAAAAACGAACTGCTATCCGTGGGCGTTTTCAGCATGGTGACCAACCTCATGATGCTGGCCCCTACCCTTTACCTGCTGCAACTCTACGACCGAGTATTGCTGAGCAAGAACGAGCTGACCTTGTATGCCATTACGCTGATTACCTGCTTCTTTTTCCTGGTCATGGCATTTTCTGAATGGATGCGGTCTTTTGCTGTCATCAAGGCCGGTATCAAATTCGACCAATTGCTGAGCAGCCGACTTTTCAAGCTCGGATTTTCAAACCCATCCAGCTCAGGAAAGGCAAACGCGGGTGAGGCGATGCAGGATTTGACCTTTATCCGGCAGTTCATGACCAGTAATGGCTTGTTCGCTTTTTTCGATATCCCCTGGACTGTCATCTACATTGCGATCCTGTTTATCCTGGACCCCATGCTGGGCATGCTTGCTATCACCTTTTGCACGATACAGGCAGGCCTGGCTGTATGGAACCAGCGCAGCAGCGACCGGCCGCTGCAAGATGTCAATGCAGCACGCATCAACAGCCAGCACTTTCTCGACAGCAAGGTGCGTAATATCGAAACGCTGCATGTGCTGGGCATGATTCCTCATCTGTATACGCGCTGGCAGACCATGCAGAACCGCTGGAACGACCTCGACAGCCGGGCCGTACAGGTGCAGGCACGCAACCAGCATATCAATAAATTCGTACGCTACTCCATGCAATCCCTGATGCTGTGCGTCGCAGCCTGGCTGGCGATAAGAGGCCAGATCACTATCGGGGCGATGATCGCCTCGACTGTGCTGATTGCCAGGGCGCTCCAGCCTTTCGATGTCATCGTCAGCACCTGGAGACAATTTATCCAGGCGAAGCAATCCGTTGAAAGAATCAACCTGCTGCTGGCAGCGGAACAGAATCCGGCACCTTCGATAACGGCAGAGAAGACAGAAGTCAGGGGAGAAATCTCACTCAGGGATATCAATGTATTTCTTGAAGCACCTCAAAAAACGCTGCTCAAGAATATCAGCCTGGATATACGCCCGGGCCAGATTCTGGCCGTCATGGGGCCATCCGGCTCGGGCAAGACCACCCTCGCCCGTTGCCTGGTCGGTGTCTGCGCTTGGCAGGCAGGCGAATTATTAGTCGATGGTCATGCCGTAGAGCAGATTCCTTCGAACCTGCTGGCTAAATCGATCGGATACCTGCCGCAGGACATAGAACTGATCGAAGGCACGATTGTGGAAAATATCGCACGATTCAATCAGCCGGAAACGCTGGATGTGATCGAGGCTGCACGGGCAGCCGGAATACATGAGGCGATTTTGCGCTTGCCGTCCGGGTATGACACAAAGATAAATGATTCAGGATCAGACCTATCCGGCGGCCAGCGGCAGCTTATCGGGCTGGCCCGCGCCTTCTACCAGAAGCCATCCATCCTGGTGCTGGATGAACCGAACTCCCATCTGGACGAGCATGGCGAAACCAGCCTGCTTGGCGCCATCACCAGCCTGAGAAACCAGGGCAAGACGATCGTCATCGTCTCGCACCGCAACAGCATCCTGAAGATCGCCGATACGCTACTGATCATGAAAAACGGCGAGATCGCACATTACGGCAGCCGTGACGAGGTCGCCGCCGAACTCAACCAGGCCAGGGAAATCCTGGCTTCGCAAGCCGCATAAGGAATGCTGTGATGAATATGCCGCTGACACAACAAGAACTCACCGCGACTGAATCTGCCAAGGCCACTGCGCTCAACCATTACGCCAATAACAGGAGCTCAACCCACATCGGCCTTATCGTCCTGCTGCTCGGCCTGGGCGGCTTCCTGCTGTGGGCCGCGCTTGCCCCATTGGATGAAGGCGTACCTACGGAAGGTGTGGTCAATATCGAGAGTAATCACAGGGCCGTGCAACACCTGACAGGCGGCATCATCAGCAAAATACTGGTCAGGGAAGGCCAGGCAGTCAATGCTGGCGACACTCTCTTCACTCTGGATGATACCGCCGCCAAGGCCAGGTTCGATGAGGTCAGGCAGCGCTACATGGGGCTGCTGGCACAGGAGAGCCGGTTGATTGCCGAGAAATCCGGCGCTACGACCATTCTTTTTCATGAAGACCTGATCAAGAACCAGAGTGACCCTTACATCCAGCAACTGATACTCAACCAATCGCAACTGCTCCGTGCAAGGCAACAGGCCCTGACTGCAGATGTTGAAGCCATGAAGGAGTCTATCCAGGGCCAGATGGTGCTGATAGAGGGATATAAAGGCGTGCTCGACAGCTATCAATCGCAGGTTGCGTTACTGAATGAGCAACTGATTGGCATCAGGCAACTCGTCACTGAAGGTTTTGCCCCAAGAAACCAGCAGAACGAACTGGAGCAGAAGCTGGCACAGGCTTACGGACAAATCGCCAGCGTCGAATCTAATAGCCTGCGCAGCCAGAAATCGATCCTTGAACTCAAACAGCGTATTGCTGCCCGGCAACAAACGGAGAAAAAGGAAATCGACACTGAAATGGCCCTGGTAAACCTGGCCGCACAAGCCGATGCCGAGAAATACAAGCCGCTGAAAGACGAATTGCAGAGAGTTACGGTTACCTCACCGGCTACAGGCCAGGTCGTGGGCTTGCGGGTTCATACCATAGGAGCGGTGATCCAGCCCGGGCAGAAGATCATGGATATCGTTCCGTTCGACGAACCGCTGATTCTCGATGCCAAGATTCCGCCCCACCTGATCGACAAGATACATGTCGGCCAGGATGCCGATGTGCGCTTTTCGACCTTTTCCAACTCTCCGCAATTACTGCTGGAGGGCAAGGTTAAAACCGTCTCCAACGACCTGCTGATGGACCCTGCGGATGGAGCACAACTGCCTTTCAGCTACTACCTGGCAAGAGTCTCGATCACCCCTGAAGGCATGAAAACCCTGGGTGACAGACGGCTTCAGCCCGGCATGCCGGTACAGATCGTCATCCGCACCGGCGAGCGTACTTTGCTGACTTACATCATGCATCCATTGATCAAGCGCATCGCCGCGTCAATGAAAGAAGAATAAGCAAGGTCAGACACCATGAATCATCTGTTTCATAAACTGTTACCGCCCTTCTTTACCGGCATGCTGATCCTCGGCGGCATCATGGGCACTACTCCCCAGGCACAGGCTGCAGAGAACCTGTTGAGCCTGTACCAGAAGGCACTGCAATACGATGCCCAGTACAAAGCAGCGACAGCCAACACCGAAGCCGAAAAGGAAGAGATCAACAAGGCCAGGGCCTTGTTCCTGCCGCGGGTCCAGTTTGGCGCCAATGTCGGCCATGGTGCCACCGACCGCACGACGCAGACTGTGCTGGGTGCGGTGGAAACCAAGCTCAATTACGACATCCAGAACTATAGCCTGCAGCTGAGGCAATCGCTGTTCAACAAGGAAAGCCTGGCTTCTTACCGCGGTGTGGAGGCAAACATCAAAAGCAAGGAAGCGCTTTTACTGAAGGAGAACTCCACACTCATCACGCGGCTTGCCTCCGCCTATTTCGAGACCCTGTACGCTCAGGAAAAAATAGCGGTTATCCAGAACAATATAGATGCTGTCACGCAGCAGCGGGACCAGGCACAGCGGCGCTACGAGCATGGCGAAGGCACCATCACTGAAATCAACGAAGCACAGGCGGCACTTGAACTGGCGGAAGCCGAACTGATCACCACGCAGAACTCGCTGGATGTATTCAAGCAGACCCTGAGCAATATCACCGGGCAGCCCGTCGATAAAATTGCTGCCCTCAATACGGACAACCTGCCCACTGCGCCTCCAGACTCGGACAACCTGGAATACTGGCTGGAGCAGGCCATCAACAACAATCCCGATATTGCCGCAGCCCGTTTCTCGTTCGAAGCTGCCCGGCAGGATGTAGAGAAAAGACGCGCCGGCCACTACCCCACCCTGGATCTGGTGGGAGTGCGTTCCTACAGTGAAAACGACAGCAACAACACTCTGGGCTCCAGTTTCAACACTACCACCATCGCCCTGCAACTCAACATGCCGCTTTTCGCCGGCGGTTTTACCAACGCCAATGTCAGGCAGGCCATCCACCGGGTGGATGCCGCCGAGGAAATCCTGAACCTGAGAACCAGGGACATTGAAGCCAATACCAGAAGATATGTGAAGAGCATACGCAGCGGCCTGCTCGCTATCCAGGCATACCGGCAGGCCGTGACAGCCAGTGAGATAGCCCTTGAAGGCACACAAAAGGGCTTCTCCGCAGGCACCAGGACCAATATAGAAGTACTGAATGCGCAACAGAAACTCTACGCCAGCCGGTTGGACCTGAGCCGGGTGCAGTACATATTGGTCAGCGACATCATCAATCTCAAGCAAGCAGCCGGCATGCTGGATGAGGCCCAGTTGTATTCGCTTAACCGGTTTTTTTCCATCAATTGACGGAAAACATGGCTGCTTGCCTGAACTTGAATAGAGGAGCGAACGAATGAAAAACCAGGCTATTTTTTATCCGGTCATGCTTGCTTTTGGTCTGGCAGCTACGCTGGCTGTGGGGCTGGCACCTGCGCTCGCATGGGCGACAGGATTCGTAGACTTGCCCGCTACCGGCTTTGACGTGACTGACGGCACCAGCGCCTATACGCTATGCAACGCTACGGCCAAACCTGATGCAGGAAGCAGTGTTGGCAGGCGCATCAAAACCACCGCGACCCAGCACAACAATTGCGCCGTGTTTCCGACCAATGAGATGAGCGCCCCGGTTGATGGCTTCAGCATCGTCACCCATGCGGTACGTACCGCGGTGATGAATAACGCCTATACCGGCGGTGTCGATAAAAAAGTGGCGAATGTCACCGAATTCGTCTGGCGCAATGCCAGCCAGACCGAGTGTATCTATGGGGCAAGAGTCGTAGCCTTGTTGGGTAAAGACGCCGACTACGATGTTGAAAAACCAGGAAAACAATATTTCAGGATCAGCGACTTTGCCCGTGGAGGATTCAGCGGCTTGCCTGTCGCTGCGGCGTATTTTCCCTATGCCGCGACAGCCGAGCCCGTGTACCGCATCGGCCGGACATTTACCGCCGTGCAATACAGAAATGCCGATGGCTACGTGGAACAGCCGTTGACGGCGCCCGCTTTCAACCGTTCCATCAATGGCATCAATACAGAAGATGCGGCTGTGCCCGCGCCGGAACAGCAATCGGCTTCGATGGATGACGGTTGGGTGAACTTTACCGCGGCAATCAGCCTGCCAAAGCGGCCTGCGTCCGCCGTGTTCTACGTTAAAACCAGTTGCTCATCGGCGGCCCCTGAAACCGTACCGGATGCGATTCGCCTGCGCCAGACCAGCCCGCCATTCATTGAATTATCTGTGCCGGGCTTTGTGCCTGCCGGCGGTGTGGTCAGCCCTGCACCTGCGATTCCATTTTGATATTGCTCTGGATAAAGGAAGTTTATGTATATGCCGCTCGATAAAAAACCTGGTGTGAATGCAAGCCGGCTTGCTGCGCAAAAATCGGTACAGTACGGATTCACCCTGCTTGAGCTGTTGGTGGTGATGGTCATCATTGGCCTGCTGGCCGGTTATGTCGGCCCCAAGTATTTCGCGCAGATCGGTAAATCCGAAACCAAGACTGCCAGGGCGCAGATTGATGCGCTGGGCAAAGCGCTGGATCAATACCGCCTGGATACCGGCCATTATCCGAACACCGAGCAAGGCCTGGCAGCGCTGAATTCGCCTCCTTCGGACGAACCCAAATGGCAGGGGCCTTACCTGCAAAAAGCAGTGCCGAACGACCCTTGGGGCCGGCCTTATCTTTACAAATATCCGGGTGAATATGGGGAATACGATATCTGGTCTTTAGGCAAGGATGGGCAGGTCGGCGGCAATGATGAATCCGCCGATGTGGTGAACTGGCAGTGACGAATATTTTCCTCGACCGAGTGCGGTTCGAGGCTGGGATGAAAGTGCATACAGGCCGTATCGCTCTCTGTGCGAAGAAAGTCTATATGAAGACCTGTATGAAAACATGGCAAGGAACGAAGTATCGTGAAGTTTGACCTAAAAGTCGCACGTGGACAGCAAGTGCAGATGCTGACGCTGGATGCCAGCGATGGCTTGCAGGCTCAACTGCTGGCAGAGGCCCAGGGTTATAGCGTGCTGGCTACGCGCGCGCATGGGAGAATCGCCCGGGCCGGCAGTTTCGGTAAATCAAAATTCAACCTGATGCTGTTCAGCCAGGAACTGCTTTCATTGTTGGATTCCGGCCTGAGCCTGATCGAGGCCATGGAGGCGCTGGCGGAAAAGGAGCAGCAGGCCGAGACCAAGACAATTCTGAGCCAGGTGATGGCGTCTCTCTATGAAGGCCTGCCATTGTCCGGCGCGCTGGAGCGCTTTCCGCAGGTATTCCCGCCCTTGTATGTCGCTTTGATCCGCAGCAGCGAACGCACCGGAGACATGGTGCAGGCGCTGGGGCGGCATGTCGCCTATCAGGGTCAGATCGATGCGGTGCGCAAGAAGATCGTCACTGCTTCGATATACCCGGTTCTATTGATTCTGGTCGGTGGCCTGGTGATGCTGTTTCTGCTTGGTTACGTGGTTCCGCGATTCAGCACGATCTACGAAAGTTCCGGCAATGACCTGCCATGGATGTCGCAATTGTTACTGGGCTGGGGACGGCTCCTGCATGACCACGGCTCGCAGGCATTGGTCGTATTTCTGGCAGTGGCAAGCATGCTCGGCTATGTATTGAGCCGCCCTGCCGTTCGTGCCGGCATTATGAACCTGGTCTGGAAAATCCCCGCACTGGGAGAAACCATGCGCATTTACCAACTGGCACGCTTTTACCGCACCCTTGGCATGCTGCTGGGCGGCGGCATCCCCCTGGTCACCGGCATGCAGATGGTAGGCTCTTTGCTGCAACCTGCACTGCGCAACAGCCTGCAACTGGTGGAGCGCGATGTGCGTGAAGGCAAGCCGCTTTCCAGCGCGATGGATGAGCATGGCATGACGACCTCTATCGCTGTGCGCATGCTGCGCGTCGGTGAACGCACCGGCCGCATGGGAGAGATGATGGAGCGCATCGGCGTGTTTTACGACGAGGAAATATCCCGCGCCGTCGACTGGTTCACGCGGCTGATGGAGCCACTGCTGATGGTGGTGATCGGCCTCGTCATCGGCATTGTGGTGGTGCTGATGTATATGCCGATTTTTGATCTGGCAGGGAGCATCCAATGAACCAGCCGCTGGAGCACTTGCCCATGCATGCCGCATTGGATGCTGGAGCTGAATCGCCACCAGACATCCATCTGCTCACCCGGCAGCAAGTGGATAACGCCCGCCTGCTGGCCGCACAAAGCAACCGGCATATTCTGGATACGCTGGAAGAAATCTCCGGCCTGGGTTCGGATGAATTCACGCTGGCGCTGGGGGCTCTGATGCGCTACCCGGTATTCGGCATATTCCAGTTGTATGAAATGGCACCGGATTTTGCCCTGCTGCCTTTCCCCGAGGCAGGTAAGCAGGAATGCCTGATGCTGCGCGACATGACAGGCCAATTGCATATCATTTTCGCCAACCCATTTGATGCCCACATGCAAGGACGTCTTGAATTGCTAATCGGCGAGCCAGCAACCTGGGGACTGGCGCATCGTAAGGATATCGCCGCGTTTCTCTCGCGTTATGAGGAGAGCATGCGGGCGATGGATGGCATTCTGCCGGAGCATGCAGAGACTGAAAGCGACAGCAATAGCATCGAGGATATTTCGCTGCGTTCCATCAGTGAAGACACCAGCCCGGTAGTGAAGCTGGTGCGCTCCACACTCTACGATGCACTCAAGGCGGGGGCCAGCGACATCCATATGGAAACCGATCCGCACGGCCTTACCATCAAATACCGTATCGACGGCGTGCTGAACATGGTCGGCAGCGCCAGCGGCATCACGCAGGCCGAACAGGCTATTTCGCGCATCAAGGTGATGTCCGAACTGGATATCGCCGAACGTCGTATCCCGCAGGATGGTCGTTTCAAGGTCATGGCGCAGGGGCGTGAAGTGGATATGCGGGTTTCCATCATGCCAAGCGTATTCGGCGAGGATGCCGTTTTGCGTATCCTGGACCGCAAAACCATCACCGACCAGGCCAAGGGATTGAGCATGGAAGTGCTGGGGTTCGAGGAATCCATCATGTCGCGTTTCCGCCTGCTGGCGGAAGAACCCTACGGCATGCTGCTAGTCACTGGACCTACCGGCTCGGGCAAAACCACCACGCTGTACGGCATCATCTCAGAGATCAACAACGGCCAGGACAAGATCGTCACCATCGAGGACCCGGTGGAATACCAGCTGCCCGGCGTGCTGCAGATACCGGTCAACGAAAAGAAGGGCCTGACCTTTGCCCGCGGCTTGCGCTCCATATTGCGCCACGACCCGGACAAGATCATGGTCGGCGAAATCCGCGATGCCGAAACCGCGCAGATCGCGGTGCAGTCGGCGCTGACCGGCCACCTGGTATTGACGACGGTGCACGCCAACAATGTGTTCGATGTCATCGGCCGCTTCACCAACATGAATGTGGATGCCTACAGTTTCGTTTCGGCCATCAACGGCATCATGGCGCAACGCCTGGTGCGCATCATCTGCCCGCACTGTGTTGTTGACGACCAGCCGGACGCCGAGCTGCTGGCTAAATCCGGCGTCATGCCTGAAATGGTAGGCGAATTCCGCTTCCGCATCGGCCAGGGTTGCGGCCAATGCCACGGCACCGGCTACAAAGGGCGCAAGGCGGTGGCCGAGCTGCTGGTCTTCAATGACCTCATCCGGGAACTGATCGTTACGCGTGAGCCCGTGCGTAAAGTCAAGGAAGCCGCCCGGGCCAACGGTACCCGCACCATGCGCGAAGCCGCACTGGACATGGTGCGACGTGGCGAAACCACATTACAGGAGATCAACCGTGTTACCTCGCTGGTTTAACTCCTCTCTCTTGAAAAACATGCTGGGCCTGAAAACCACGCTGCGCGATGAACTGCGGATATTTGTCCGACCGCAGCATCTGCTCATGCTAAGGATGAAGCGCTGGCCGGGAAACGCAATCGTCGACAGACATATCATTGAACTCGGGACTGCCGTCCATATCCCGCCCGTGACGACAGAAATTCTTAGCCCCCTGGCGAACAAAGCCGTATTCCAGGATTTATGGCGCCCCGCAATTTCCGCGCTTGGCACAGCCTTGAGCGACCCAAGGTGGCAGAACGCCATTCCCAATGTTGTGCTTTCCAGTCATTTCGTCCGCTATGCCATCGTCCCCTGGAATGCCGATCTCGCCAACAGCGCCGAACGACATGCATACCTGCGACACTGCTTCACCCTGGCTTATGGCGAAGTTGCCAGAAAATGGGACTTGCGCATCAGCCCTTCTGGCTTTGGCCGGCCTGCTCTCGCCAGCGGCATCAGCACAGCATTGCTGGAAGCCATCCGCGTTGAACTGGAACAAGCGGGGATGCGTACCGGCAATATCCATCCGCACCTGATGCTGGCAGCAAATGAAACACGGGAGCATCTGGGGAAAGAGAAGGCCGCTCAGTCCTTATGGTTTGTATGCCTGGAGCCGGGGCGTTTATGCCTGAGCCTGGTGGAGAACGGGCAATGGCGTTCGCTCAAGAGCATCGCTACAGAAGACGATATCTCCGAACAACTAAAAGCCCTGATACAGCGCGAATCCATCATGGCCGGGCTCGATGCCGGCAACTGGCCGGTCGTCATCCATAGCTCCGAACCAGAAAACCCGGAGTATGCAGGCTCAGGACACATCAAGCTGCCAGGACACGTGGTAAGTGTGGTGCCGGTAACACCTGTTTTTGCGCCGATGACTGGCACTTATAAGTTGGCGACATGAGCAAACTAGCGATATGAGCCCGATATGTTAAGCCGCATCAGATTGAACCACGCAAGAACCAGGCGCTTTGAAAACCCATTGGCTTATGCATTGCTAATTGCCGGCATCGCTGCTGGCATCGTACTGCTGTTCACCCTGCAAAACCTCAACCAGCAGAATGCCGCGCATACACGGGAGATGAACCGGTTGCAGCAGCCGGAGACGCCAGGCCGTGGACAAAATGGAACCGGCAATGCTGGCAAGCATGAGGAAATTGCCGCAGTGAAAAGTGCCATGGCAGAGTTATCCCTTACCTGGGAGCCGCTATTCAGGACGCTGGAAACACTCAACATCTCCGACGTAAAACTGGTGGCCGTCGAACCCAATCCCAAGCAGCGCAAATTGCGCCTGACGGCAGAAGCTAGTGATATCGGCGTCATGTTGCTGTATGTGGAAAGACTCGCCAAGCAACCGGTTTTCAAGGATGTTTTGCTGCTCACGCATGAGCAAACCACGAATGGCATGATGCCTATCCGCTTTGTGGTGGAGGCTGTATGGAAATTATGAATCAGGCTCACCAGTCTCGTGCGACTCTCTGGCTGCAATACCATGCACGCCAGCTCGGCTGGCAAGGCCTGACAGGAATCACCTTGCTGTTGGCGTGCCTGGCATTCGGCCTGGGCGTAGCTCTCCCTGAAACAGAACGTCTTCATAAGCTGGCGCTTGAGGTCGAAAAATTGCGTAATGAAATCCCGCAGCGCAAAGGCCAATGGATAGACCGCTCACCGCAAGCCTCACTGAATGCTTTTTACAGCTTTTTGCCGGATGAAACCGAAGCGACTTCGCTGCTCGGCGTCCTGCTTTATCTTTCCGACGCTAACGAGCTATCCGCGGCAAAGGCTGTTTATGCACTCATCCCGAGCAAACAAGCGCCTTTCTCCAGATACCAGATCAACCTGCCGGTACGCGGGACTTATGTTGAGATCCGTACCTTCGTCAATCAGGCCTTGAACGCCTTACCCACTTTGGCGCTGAACGAGATCAGCTTTGTGCGGCAGGACATCAATAGCGATGAGGTTGAAGCAAACCTGCGCTTTACGCTTTTCCTGCGCCAGGATGAACAACGATGAGTGACGCCAGAGGCGATGTTAATAGAGTGAAGCAATACGGGGTCTGGATATCCCTGGCACTGACGCTAGGTGCCACCCTATGGATATCGATGACCGAAGAAGTATCTGGCACTGACGCTGTCATTGCAGCACCGCCTCGCGCCGGGAAAGCCCACATGGCTAAGTCTGCACCAACCGTACAGGCTACCGAACTGGATATAACCAGATTGCGACGCGCCCCGCTCAGCGAAACGCCCGGCGACCTGTTCAGTACTGAAATTCCAGCGTCAGAAAAAATTGAGTCTGCCCCGGTTGCCGTCGCTGAGGTAATCCCTCCCCTACCCTTTGTTTACGCCGGCAAGCTGGAAGACGATGGCAGTTATATCGTATTCCTGACCTCCGGCGACAAGAATTACAGCGTCAGGGTCGGCGATGTGATCGACCGGTGGCAAGTGAAATCCGTGCATCCACCGCAAATGATCTTGAGCTACCTGCCGCTGAAATCTGAAGTACCGCTGATGATTGGAGAAGTCAATTGAAACTAGCTAACCCCGCAAAGATCGGATTGCTCACGATTCTGGCGCTTCTAGCGCTGCTGGTCGGCTGCTCCATGCAGGAGAAGCAGATAGAACAAGGCAATGCCGAATACCGGCAGGCGAGAATGCTGATTGACGCAGGACAGGTAGATGATGGCATTGCGCGGCTCAGGCAACTGGTCGACAGCTTTCCTGACAATCCGGAGTACCGCAGCTATCTCAAACACCAGCAGGATATGCGGCTGGCAATCCTGTTGAAAGAAGCCGAGCTGAAGCGACAGCAGCATAACTGGCATGAGTCGGAAGCTGCCTACCACCGAGTGCTGGAACTGGATGCGCAAAACCAGCGTGCCCAGGACGGCATCCGCCAATTAAGCATTGCCAGCCGCCACGAAAGGATAATGCTACAAGCACAAATGCTATTCGACAGCGGCGATATGGATGGCGCACAGAATCTCGTACGCGGCATCCTTGCGGAAGCTGCGAACAACGGCAGTGCGCGTGCACTTTACGAACAGATTGAGCAGAAACGTGTAGACAAAGTCATCAATCCGCCCCGGATCAGATCTGCATTCAAAAAACCGATTTCGCTGGAATTCAAGGACGTGCCGATCAAGTCGGTATTCGAGTTCATCTCCCAGGCTGCCGGCCTGAACTTTACCTACGACCATGAGTTACGCGCCGACCAGCGCACCAGCATTTTTTTACGTAACACCCCGATTGAAGATGCGATCGAGGTAATTCTCACCAGCAACCAGCTCGGCAAAAAGGTATTGAACGACAACACGCTGCTGATCTATCCGCTGAGCCGCAGCCAGGAATATCAGGAAATGTACATGCGCAGTTTTTACCTGAGCAACACCGACGCCAAGAAGATCATGGCGATGATCAAGACCGTGGTGAAGACGAAGGATGTCTACATAGATGAAAAGCTCAATACTCTCGTCATGCGCGATACTGCCGAGGCGATACGCAATGCTGAAAAACTGATCGCCTCGCAGGACATGGCCGACCCGGAAGTCATGCTGGAAGTGGAAGTGCTTGAGATCAACCGCAGGAGTCTGGAAGCCATCGGCATCCGCTACCCGACTACGGCCAGTATCGGCGTGCAGGGCCGCGACACGGTGAACGGTACTACGACATTGTCGCCAGGCAGGCTGACCATAAGGGAGCTGAAGAACTTCAACTCCAACCTGGGCGTGTTCAGCATCAGCGACCCGGTACTGGCGCTCAACCTGCTGCAACAGGATACCGACACCAACCTGCTCGCCAATCCGCATATCCGCGTCAAAAACCGCGAGAAGGCCAAGATCCATGTCGGCGACCGCATTCCGGTACTCACCAGCATTGCCAACTCGACCGGTTTCGTCTCGCAATCGGTGACTTATATCGAAGTCGGCATCAAGCTGGATGTGGAACCGACCATCCTGCTCAACGACGAAGTCTCGATCAAGGTCGGGCTTGAGGTCAGCAACCAGACCGACAGGCTGACCACCAGTTCAGGCACTGTGACCTATACCATAGGCACACGAAACGCCAATACCATACTTCGCCTCAAAAACGGCGAAACACAGATATTGGCGGGCCTGTTGCGGGATGACGAGCAGAAGATTTCCAACCGCGTGCCCGGGCTTTCGAAGCTGCCGCTGGTGGGCAAGCTATTCACCGACAGGAACGACGATCGCAGCAAAAAGGAAATCGCCCTTCTCATTACGCCGCGCATCATCAGCAACCTGACACCGGCAGATGCGATATACACCGCATTCCCGGCAGGGATAGACCGCAATAGCGGAAACAGCAGGACGGGAAGACAGAATGTGGATTACGCACCCCCAGCCAGCCAGCCGCCGCCTGCGAAGACCCCGCAGGAAATACAGGATGAGCGGGCGCAATCGGACAGATCGTTCGCAGACTCCGTGATGATGCCGCTGGACGAGATATCCAGCCCGGACAACGGTAATCGGTGACCATGCCTGCCACGCTGAAACGCTTGAGCGGATTTACCCTGATAGAACTGCTGGTGACGCTGGTATTGCTCGCCCTGGTACTGAGCTCTGCCGCGCCGGTGATGCAGATCAGCGCCAAACGTGCCAAGGAACAGGAACTGAGGCGCGACCTGTGGCAGATACGCGATGCGATAGATGCCTATAAAAAAGCCGCAGATGAGGGGCTCATCAAGAAAAATCCCGGGGAATCCGGCTACCCGCCCAACCTGCAGATACTGGTGCAGGGCGTGGAAAACAGGCAGGATCCGCAGAAACGTAAAATCTATTTCATGCGCAGGATTCCGCGCGACCCCTTCGCCACCGACCCCGACCTGTCGGCAGAAGCCAGTTGGGGCAAACGCAGTTACGCCAGTTCTTTCGAGGAACCGAAGGAAGGAGATGACATTTATGATGTCTACTCGCTTTCCGCCGATACCGGGCTGAACCAGCTGCCCTACAGGGAATGGTGATGCCCAGGCCGCAGAAATCCGGGGGCTTTACGCTGATCGAGGTGCTGGTCGTACTGGCCATTGTCGCCACCCTGCTCAGCCTGGTGACGCCGCGATATTTCGACACGGTTGATCGTGCAAGGGAAACTTCGCTCAGGCACAGCCTAATCACCATGCGTGATGCCATCGATAAATACTATAGCGACACCGGGATATACCCCGACACGCTGGACGATCTGGTAGCACGCAAATACCTACGCGCCATTCCGGTGGACCCGATCACGGAACAAGCCGATACCTGGATTTTTGTTGCTCCCTCAGACCCGCTGGCGCAAGGACAGCTTTATGACATCCACAGCGGTTCTGAGGATGTCGCCGATGACGGTAGTTACTATGCCGATTGGTAGCACTCGCAGGCAAAACACCGGATTTACCTTTATGGGGTTATTGGTGTTCATCATACTGGTCGGTTTCAGCTTGGCCGAGGCCGGCAATACCTGGAGCAATATACGCAAGCGTGAGCGGGAACAGGAACTGCTCAAGGTCGGCGATAAGATCAGGGAAGCCATCGGTAATTACTATAATCAATCGCCCGGCATGGTCAAACAATTCCCTCCTACGCTGGAAGCCTTGCTCAAAGATGACAGGTTTCCCATGCCGCAACGCTACCTCAGGCAACTATATATAGACCCGACAACCGGCAGGACAGGCTGGGGAATACTGGAAGCGCCGAGCGGTGGGATTATGGGGGTTTATAGCCTGTCTTCTGGGAAACCGTTCAAAACCAGGGGATTTCCTGAGAGGTATAAAGCATTCGAAAACAAGAAGTACTACATGGAGTGGATTTTTGCTTACCTACCAGAAACTGATGGTGATTTGAATGAAAATTTACAGTGATTGGGAACTTTTTTGAGTATCCACAGAAACTGTGGATAACTTTGTGGATTGCTGTGACTTAAAAATGTAACCCACCATTCCATAACGCTTTTTTCAAAACGCTTATTTTTTAATCTTACTATTTTTTATTTTAAAATCAATATCTTATCGTATGTCATTGGATTGTTAACAAATTTTAACAATACTTAATGTGACACTTGAGGTGATGTGCATAAGTAAGCTAATTTTGGTAGTGCATCGAGGGCGTTTTTGCTAGTAATTTCGGCTATTCTGGCGATATCCACCTGTCGCAAGTCTGCCAGAACCTGCGCTATTTTATTAAGCTGATCCGGGCTATTTCGCCCGTCATGGCCTATCCATTCAGGGGGAATATCGGGAGAGTCTGTCTCCAGCACGATGGCATCCAGCGGCAGATGCTGGGCAAGATGACGAATCCTGAGAGCTCGAGGATATGTCATCGCACCGCCATAACCCAGCTTGAACCCAAGCTTTATAAACTCATGCGCTTGTTGCTCGCTACCATTGAATGCATGTGCAATGCCGCCGCGAAGTTTGAACGTACGTAAATGCTTGAGGACAATATCGATGGAGCTTCTGACATGCAGGATCACCGGCAAGTCCAGGTTTTTCGCCAGCTTGAGTTGCTCAACAAAGAAATACTCCTGCAACTCGCGGTCATAATCCTCTACAAAGAAATCCAGGCCGATCTCACCCACGGCAACGGCCTGTGAATTTTCCAGCGAGGTCTTGAGGAATTCGATATCTTCAGGCTTAGAGCCTTTGACATATAAAGGATGAATACCGAGCGCATAGGCGCAATGAGCGTGCCTCTGAGAAAGCGCCTGGACATGGGCAAAGTTTTCACGATGAACAGCAGGCACAACAACGATGCCTACATCATGAGCAAGTGCCGATTCTGCAACAACAGCCCTGTCGGGATCGAACTCTGCTGCATCCAGGTGGCAGTGCGTATCGATCAGCATGGCTCAAGACTTCAGCTTTGGCCTTGCCCGTAGACGAATGTCATCACCCACTTTATCCATTGCCAATATCTCCAGTTCGACGCATTGCGACATCTCAGTCATGGATGGCAAGGCAAACATGCCACGCGCCTCGCTGCCCATGATCAGCGGAGCATAGTAGAACAGGTATTCATCTATAAGTTCAGCCTGCTGAAGCCCGCCATTCAGGCCCTGACCTGCTTCCACCAGCACTTCATTGATTTCCAGGCTGGCAAGGTGTCGCAGCAGTTTTTTCAGGTCTACCCTGGCGCCATCGCCTGGTAAACAAACTAATGAAGCTCCAGTTGATTCCAGTGCCTGCAACTTGCCATCCACGTCTGCGGCATAGGCCACCAGCGTGTTGCCGCCCTGCAAGATTTTCGCGCCCGGGGAAATGCGCAGACGACTGTCGACCACCACACGCAGCGGCTGGATTCCGGATTTAATCTCCAGCAGATCCGGCCGACGCACGTTCATCTGCGGATCATCAAGCAGCACCGTGCGAACGCCAGTCATGATGGCGCAAGAACGCGCACGCCATTGCTGCACATCATCCCTGGCTTTATCGCCGGTAATCCATTGGCTGACGCCATTGGCAAGTGCGGTACGGCCATCGAGGCTGGCGGCGATTTTGCTGCGCACGAAAGGCAAACCGCGCGTCATCCTTGAGATAAAACCGGGGTTTAAAGCTTGTGCTTCGGCCTCAAGCAGGCCCGAGGCGACTTCGATACCCTGGCTTTGCAATCTTGCCAGACCGGCACCTGCCACTTTCGGATTCGGATCCTGCATCGCTGCGATCACACGCTTTACCCCTGCAGCAACCAGTGCATCCGCGCATGGCGGCGTGCGCCCATGATGGCTGCATGGCTCCAGCGTGACATAGACGTCAGCGCCTTGTGCCGATTCGCCTGCTTCACGCAGTGCATGCACCTCGGCATGCGGCTCGCCGGCATGCAGATGAGCGCCGCGACCGACAACCACACCATCCTTGACGATGACACAGCCGACGCGCGGATTGGGCATAGTCGTATAGAGCCCGATCTCAGCTAGCATAATGGCCTGCTGCATGAAGTTCTGATCGTATTCGTTGAACATTAGTGTTGGACAATCCGGCTGCGGATAAGCCTGTTGTTTTCGTCGAAATAAAGCCTGAGCCCATGCTCACGCCAGAGGCAGTTACCGAGTTCGTATTCGATCTGGCCGACATCTTCCCAGGTGGGCCGGCCCAGCAGGATGGTGGCAGTTGCCATGGGCATGCCGCGCATCAGCACTCGCTGCTTGAGGTCAAAAGCCATGTCGCCGCGATAGCAGGGTTGCTCGGCGGTCGGTTGTGCGGTGATCCAGCCAACCTGGTTGAAACGGCTACCACCAAAAACGAAATAGTCTTTCATGGCCCACCAGCCGAAAAACATCAGGGATATGACAAACACCAGGATAGCTGCGACCAGGCTGATGATTTTGATGGCTCTCATGATGGTTATACGGAGATCAACCCTTGGAGCTTAATCATCCTTGAGAACATCAGTGCTGCGGCGATGCTGATTGTCTTCAAGTTTATCAATATCGCGCTTATCGAGGTCGCGTATCACGTCATGGAAATCATCGACATCCTGAAAACTGCGATAAATAGAGGCAAAACGGATATAGGCGACTTTATCCATCAGGCGCAATTCCTGCATGACGATCTCACCCAGGCTGCGCGCCATGATTTCGCGCTCGCCCTGTCCTAATATCTTCTGCACGATATGCTCGATGGCACGGTCAACATACTCGGTAGGTACCGGCCTTTTGTGCAATGCACGAGTGAATGAAAGCCTGAGCTTGTCGCGGCTGAATTCTTCACGGCTGCCGTTCTGCTTGACTACCTGGGGCAGATGCAGTTCCGCTGTTTCATAAGTCGTGAAGCGCTTATCGCAACCTGCGCAACGTCTGCGGCGGCGAATTGAATTGCCTTCTTCATTGACGCGGGAGTCAATGACCTGGGTATCGTCGGCACCACAAAAAGGACATTTCATATCAGGCTTTGCTCCTTGATTGCTGCTAACTGCGACAGCAACGCTGTTTTTTGTTCACGCTTGACTTCCAGCCAGTGACTGCCATGCAATGAGGCTTCCAGGGCATAAAGCAGGTTCAGGCCAGGATTGACCCCCAGCGCCTGAACCAGCAAGTAAGTTTTGATTGCTCCTAATGCCTGCAAGTCTGCCAGGGTGTTGATTCCCGCTTGCTTTAGCCAGCCGGCACTGACTTCTCCCAGGTTTCGCAAATCCCCGACCGGTGTGTTGGCTGCAGGTAATGCGTGCACCAGGCCACAAGCGGGACAAGTCATTGATATCTTAATTACCGTACTTATCGACCATATACGGGGAAGCGTGCAGTCAGCGCATGCACTTTTTCCTTGGTCGCAGCGACCACTGATTCATCAGCCGGGTTATCCAGGATATCCGCAATCAGATGCGCCACTTGTCTGGCCTCTTCTTCCTTGAAACCGCGTGTCGTAATGGCAGGGGAACCGATACGGATGCCCGAAGTCACGAATGGGCTTTCCGGATCGTTAGGAATCGCGTTCTTGTTTACCGTGATGTGCGCCTGGCCAAGCAGTGCATCAGCCGCTTTACCTGTCAAACCTTTAGGGCGCAAATCGACGAGAAACACATGCGAGTCGGTGTGGCCGGAGATAATACGCACGCCGCGTGCAGCCAGTGTCTCGGCCAGGGCTTTCGCATTCTTGATGACTTGCTCCTGGTACGCCTTGAATTCCGGCTGTCCAGCTTCGAGGAAAGCAACCGCCTTACCGGCAATGACGTGCATCAACGGGCCGCCCTGCAAGCTGGGGAATACATTGGAATTCAGTGATTTTTCATATGCCGCCTTGGCCAGAATCAGACCTCCACGCGGGCCACGCAAGGTCTTGTGCGTAGTCGAAGTGACAAAATCGGCATGCGGTACGGGGTTGGGGTAGACACCGGCAGCAATCAATCCAGCGTAATGCGCCATGTCGACCATGAAATAAGCGCCGACTTTCTTGGCGATCTCTGCCATGCGCGCCCAGTCGAAACGCAGTGCATAAGCGGAAGCACCGCCGATCAGCAACTTGGGTTTGGCTTCGATGGCGATACGCTCCATCTCGTCGTAGTCGATCTCTTCTTTTTCATTGAGGCCGTAAGCGACGATGTTGAAAAGCTTGCCTGAAAGATTGGCCGGGGAACCGTGCGTCAAATGGCCGCCATGACCAAGATTCATCCCCATGACCGTATCGCCCGGTTTCAGGATGGAGAAATAAACCGCCTGATTAGCCTGAGAGCCTGAGTGCGGCTGTACGTTGGCATATTCAGCACCATATAGCTTCTTCAAACGGTCGATGGCGATCTGTTCGATTTGATCGACGAATTCACAGCCACCGTAAAAACGTTTGCCCGGATAACCTTCAGCATATTTATTGGTGAGTTGCGAGCCTTGAGCTTCCATCACCGCCGGGCTGGTGTAGTTTTCAGAAGCGATCAGTTCGATATGCTCGTCCTGACGATGGCGTTCGTTTTCGACGTGCTGCCACAATTCAGGATCAACAACGCTCAAAGTTTTTGCTGTGCTAAACATCGGTAAATATCCAAGGACTAAAAATAATATGATTTTAACATGTTAAGAAAGCCTGAGCGCAGACAAGCAGCAGACAATCCCAAGCCGACATTCGCAACTGGGAAGTGGCGGCTGAAAACAACCACATGGCTGTCTGCAACCAGATAAAAGCATGGGTTGGAATCATAAGGTATTGATTTTATTTAAACAACATATCTGGCATATGGATTGCTTATTTTTACATGAAGCGCTTATCTCCCATACGCTCTCCTTCGACCCCTGTTGATGATTCGCAACAATCATCAACAGGGTCTTTTTTTGCCCCGGATTCAGGTGAAAAGCCGCGCTATAATCAGTGGTCAAATAATACCGATTGATCGCCATGTCCAAGCTATTCAGCCCCTTGAGAATTCGAGAGACCACCTTTAAAAACCGCATCTTCGTCTCGCCCATGTGCCAATACTCGGCAATCGACGGCATGCCGAACAACTGGCACCTGGTGAACCTGGGCAGCCGTGCCGTGGGCGGTGCATCCCTGGTGATTGCAGAAGCCACGGGCGTATGCCCGGAAGGACGAATTACACCGGGATGCTTAGGGTTATGGTCGGATGAGCATAGAGATGCCCTGAAACCGATTGTCGAATTCATCAAGCAACAAGGCGCCATCGCCGGTATACAGATCGCCCATGCAGGCCGCAAAGCTTCGTGTGACAGCCCATGGAACGGCAGCGCCTATCTGCCGCCAGAACAAGGCGGCTGGCAGACGGTCGCACCATCAGCGATTGCCCTGACACAGCAACACGCCGCACCAAAGGCACTGACTAAAGATGAGATCAACGACATTGCCGATCTCTTCATGGCAGCCACCAGGCGCGCCCTGGAGGCTGGCTTCGAAGTCGTCGAATTGCATTGTGCGCATGGCTATTTATTGAATTCATTCCTCTCGCCATTGACCAACCATCGTGATGATGAATACGGTGGCAGCCTGGAGAACCGTTGCCGCTTGCCGTTGCAAATAGCCAAGGCGATGCGGGATTTCTGGCCGCAGGACAAGCCTGTTTTCGTCCGTATTTCCGCGACTGATTGGGTAGAAGGTGGTTGGGATATTGCGCAATCGGTGCAATTGTCGAAATGGCTGAAGGAAATTGGTATAGACCTGATCGATTGCTCCAGCGGCGGCCTCATTCTGGATGCAAAAATCCCGGTCGGGCCTGGTTACCAGACCCGGTTGGCGGCAGATATCCGCCAGCAGGCAGGTATCGCTACCGGCGCTGTAGGCATGATTACCGCCCCCGCCCAGGCCGAACATATACTGGCCACCGGCCAGGCAGATGCAGTATTGCTGGCACGTGAATTGTTACGCGACCCCTATTGGCCGCTGAAAGCAGCACGTGAATTGCGTGCAGATATTGAATGGCCCATACAGTACGCAAGAGCCAAACTTTAGAAATCAGATTACAAAGGAATCACCATGAAATGGACTGACAGCTTACGTATCGCCGAAGCGCTTTACGACAAACACCCGGACATTGATCCTAAAACCATACGCTTCACCGACCTGTTTCAATGGGTACAGGAACTGGATGGCTTTGACGACGACCCGAACAAATGCGGCGAAAAGATACTGGAAGCGATTCAACTGGCATGGATAGATGAAGCTGAATGAGTTGTTAGCCAGAACTCCAGAGTGCAAACAAAATACACTTCTCCATGGTGGCTCAAAGGATGTCATTTACAAACCATCTACCCTGCCACATGGATGCCGGTGCCCGATGTATCCTACAGACGCGAGGTCTGGCAGACACCTGATGAAGACTTTATAGAACTGGACCGGGTGGATGGTCCGATCGACCAGCCGCTGGTAGTGCTGTTTCACGGATTGGAAGGTAGTGCACAATCCCATTATGCCAAGCGCATCATGGCAGCAGTGGGCAAGCGGGGCTGGCGCGGCGTGGTTGTGCATTTTCGCGGCTGTGCCGGCAAAGCCAATCTATTGCCGCGCAGCTATCATTGCGGCGATTCAGCCGAAGTGGATTGGATACTGAGGCGTTTTCGTCAAACCGGGCATGGTGAGATTTACGCTCTGGGCATATCGCTTGGCGGCAATGTTCTACTGAAATGGCTGGGCGAGCAAAAGGCCGGGGCTGGCTCCATCATCAACAAAGCTGCTGCCATTTCCACATCGCTGAATCTGCCCATCACGGGCGAGGTCCTGGCACAAGGGTTCAACAGGTTTTACAGCCGGCTGTTTCTGAAAACCTTACAGCCCAAAGCTTTGGCTTTAGTACGGCAGCACAAGCTGGATTTCGATCTCGCACACATTCAAAAAGCTGATAATCTCTGGGATTACGACAATCGATTCACGGCACCTTTGCATGGATTCAGAGATGCCGATGACTACTGGCACCAATCGAATTGCCGTCCGTATCTGAAGCACATCGAGATACCAACACTGCTGATCAATGCGCGCAACGACCCATTTCTTCCGGAAGAAAACTTGCCGGGCCCGGAGGAGGTCTCAAGCCATGTGATTTGTGACTTTCCACAACACGGCGGTCATGCCGGTTTCGCCATCAAAAATGGCAATGATTGGCTGGCTGAGCGATTATTATGTTTTCTATCCACCAATAATTAAGATAAGACGCCATGCAAATACCACACGAAATATTCAAGGCCTACGATATTCGCGGTATCGTCGGTAAGACACTGACTCCCGAGATCGTCGAGGCGATCGGTCAGGCACTCGGCTCCGAAGCCGCCGTGCGCCGCCAGACACAAATATGCATAGGCTATGACGGACGCCTCTCCGGCCCCGAACTCGCTGCGGCGCTTTCGCACGGCATTCGCAAAACAGGTATACACGTCATCAATCTCGGCATGGTGGCAACGCCCATGGTGTATTTCGCCGCGCACCATCTGGACACCCATTGCGGCGTGATGGTCACCGGTAGCCATAATCCGCCTGACTACAACGGCCTGAAAATGGTGCTGGCGGGTGAAACACTCTCAGGCGAAGCGATTCAAGGCTTGCGCCAGCGCATCCTGAGCAACCAACTGCTTGAGGGCCAGGGCAGCGAAAGCAGCTATGACATTGCGCCAGATTACATTGCAAAGATTAAAAGCGACATCCGGCTGGATCGCCGCATGAAGATCGCCGTCGATTGCGGCAACGGCGTAGCTGGCGCTTATGCCAGAACCCTGTATGAAGCGATTGACTGCGAGGTTGAAGAATTGTTTTGCGAAGTCGATGGTCATTTCCCCAACCACCATCCCGACCCTTCCGTACCGGAAAACCTGGCAGACCTGATTAATGCCTTGAAAAATGGCGATGCCGAGATCGGCCTGGCTTTCGATGGGGATGGCGACCGGCTTGGCGTAGTCACTAAAGATGGCAACATCATCTACCCGGATCGCCAGTTGCTCTTGTTCGCTGCCGAAGTGCTCAAGCAGAACCCTGCGGCGACCATCATCTACGACGTCAAATCCACGCGCCACCTGGCACCGTGGATTGCAGCACGCGGCGGCAACCCGCTGATCTGGAAAACCGGCCATTCACTGGTCAAAGCCAAGATCAAGGAAACCAGCGCAGCGCTGGCGGGAGAAATGAGCGGGCACGTGTTCTTCAACGACAGTCGCGATGGCCAGAAACGCTGGTATGGCTTTGACGATGGCCTCTATTCCGGCGCACGACTGCTCGAAATCCTCAGCCAATCCGGTGATGCCTCTGCTGTATTGAACGAGCTGCCAGACAGCGTCAGCACGCCCGAGCAGCATATCCAGATGCAGGAAGGTGAACCGCATACACTGATTGCAGCCTTGCAAAAAACCGCGAATTTCGAAGGTGCCGATCAAGTCATCACCATTGACGGTTTGCGCGTCGAATATCCTGATGGTTTTGGCCTGATGCGCCCTTCCAACACCACGCCCGTGATTGTGTTGCGTTTCGAGGCGGATAGCCTTGAGGCACTGCAACGGATCCAGGCGCAATTCAAAGACATCATCCTTGCCGCAGCGCCAGAAGCCAGGCTGCCTTTCTAGGCAATATGTCTAGGCAAGATGACAGCGAATAAACTGATTCTCGGTATGGTATGGGTCCTGCTGGCAGGGGCGATTTACTACCTGGCAGATGCCGCTTTCAATCCCAACAAAATCAGCGTATTGGGTGAAGATCGAACCGTGGTCCTGCAGCGCGGCATTGATGGCCATTACCGAGCCGAAGCCCTGATCAACGGCACCAAGATCAATGTATTGGTGGATACTGGTGCTACCGGTGTAGCGATATCGCAGGAAGTGGCCGATAAACTTGGCCTGCAGAGCCGGACGGCGATTCGCACACGCACCGCCAACGGCGATAGCGTAGCTTATATGACCCGCCTGGCCTCTATCAGGATTGGTGGTGTCGAAGCCCAGGATGTTTCTGCCATGATCGCTCCCGGGCTGGGTGGCGATGTCTTGCTTGGCATGTCATTTCTTGGGCGTATGGATGTACGGCTCTATAAAGGTACGATGACCATTACACAGGTGGATTCCTGAATCCGCCTGTTAATCGTTTTACCAGTATATCAATCAGGTAATGACGGTCGGCGTATCGCGCCCGGTTCTTATCTTCAGCTCCGATAATTCCAAAGCGATCTCTATCATCTCGGCCAGTGCAACTTGCGCGTCCAGATGATGATTCGCCGGGTCTGGTTCATAGGATTCAAGATAGATACGCAAGGTTGCGCCTTCGGTGCCCGTACCGGAAAGCCGGAAGACTATACGCGAGCCATCAGTGAACATGATACGTACGCCTTGTGCCGTGCTGATGCTGCCATCAATCGGGTCGGTATAGCTGAAGTCATCGCAGGTAGCGACGGTGTAGCGCCCGAACTTGCTATCAGGCAAGGTGCTGAAGTTTGCACGCAGATACTGCATCACCCCATTGGCTTCCTCGGTGGGCAATCCCTCATAATCATGGCGCGAATAGACATTGCGGCCAAAACGCGTCCAATGCCGCATTAAAAGTGTTTCGACAGACTGGCGCTTGATTGCCAGGATATTCAGCCAGAATAGCACCGCCCAAAGGCCGTCCTTCTCTCGCACATGGTCTGAACCTGTACCGAAACTCTCTTCTCCGCACAGCGTCACCTTGCCGGCATCCATCAGGTTGCCAAAAAATTTCCAGCCGGTTGGGGTTTCGTAACATGGGATATCCAGCTCTTCAGCGACTCTATCCGCTGCTGCACTGGTCGGCATGGAGCGCGCTATACCGGCGATGCCTTTGGCATAACCGGGGGCTAACTTTGCATTCGCTGCCAGAACAGCAAGGCTATCTGAAGGCGTCACAAAGAAGTGGTCGCCCAGGATCATGTTACGGTCGCCATCGCCATCCGAAGCCGCACCAAAATCCGGCGCATTGTCGCCATAGAGGATATCGACCAATTCATGCGCGTAAGTCAGGTTAGGATCAGGATGTCCCTGGCCAAAATCCTCCAGTGGCACTGCGTTCATCAAACTATCGGCAGGCGCACCGAGGCGATTGATCAGAATCTCTTTGGCATAAGGCCCAGTGACCGCATGCATGGCATCGAATTTCATGCGGAAGCCGCTGTTGAGCAAAAGGCGAATCGCCGCAAAATCAAATAGCGATGCCATCAAATCAGCATAGTCGCTTACGGCGTCGATCACCTGCACCTGCATGCCGCTCAACTCAAAAGTACCGATAATATCCAGCGGGATATCCAGTGAATCTGTGGTTTTGTATGTACTGATCTTTTTGCTGTTGGCGAAAATCGCATCAGTGATCTTTTCTGGTGCCGGTCCGCCATTAGCGGTGTTGTACTTGATGCCGAAATCGCCATCCGGCCCGCCGGGATTATGGCTGGCAGAAAGAATAATCCCGCCGAATGTCTGGTATTTGCGAATCACACAAGATGCCGCAGGCGTCGAAAGTATACCGCCCTGCCCCACCAGCACTCGACCAAACCCATTGGCCGCAGCCATCTTCAAAATAACCTGGATCGCCTGGCGATTGTAGTATCGACCATCGCCGCCGACCACCAGTGTCGCACCCTTGGGTGCATCAATCGTATCGAAAATACTTTGAACGAAGTTTTCCAGATAATGCGGCTGCTGAAAAACCGTGACGCGTTTTCGCAAGCCGGAAGTACCAGGTTTTTGATCATTGAAAGGCTGGGTGGAAATGGTCTGAATCGTCATTCTGATACGCTTTCGAAACGTGATTAAAGATGTTTCCCGGTTGACACTCAAGGGCTTTCACTTGATAATTGCGCCCCTTAAGGGAGATTAGCTCAGTTGGTAGAGCAGCGGACTCTTAATCCGTTTGTCCGGGGTTCGACCCCCCGATCTCCCACCAAATTATAGAACGGCTCACAGTGATGTGGGCCGTTTTAATTTGTCTTACCCGCTAAATATCGATGTAATCAGATAAGATGCATTTAGGGCTACGCACTACTCGGATTGGATCACTTGCGTCACACAGGAATTGAAATAAATTTAAGGCACTATAGCTCTACTTTTAGATCGAATGCAGATTAAAGGTATTAAATGATAATAAAAAAAGCTGATTGCAAAGAATCACAAATCAAAGAACTTGAATGTTTGATATCAATATCAGACGCAACTTTAAGTTCTAAAATTGAACAAGAGCTACGTAAACTTCAAGCCGGAATTAAAGGCGAAAAAGAGGCTGCTTACCTAATCGATTTTGATTTGTCTGAATCAAAGAATTGCATGGTAATTCATGACATTCGCCTTGAGTATAAAGGACGAGTAGCTCAAATTGACCACATAATAATTCACAGAACACTGAACATCTACGTTCTAGAAACAAAGAATTTTAATGCAGGAATTAAGGTTACCGAAGAAGGGGAATTTCTTAAGTGGAACTCTTATAAAAAAACTTACGAAGGCATGCCCTCTCCATTTGCACAAAATGAGAGACATATTTCTGTATTAAAAGATGTATTCGAACACCTTGTAGTTATGCCATCAAGATTGGGAATGAAAATTACTCCTAATTTTCATTCAAAGGTTCTCATTGGGCCTAATGCAAGAATTGAAAGACCAAAAAAATTCGACACAAGCAACTTAGTAAAAGCTGACTTATTGATCAAAAATCTTGAAGCAGATATAGAAAAAAAGGGAGTAATCAACGTTCTTTCTAAAGTCGTTTTTGCAGAAACGACAGAAAATATTGCACGTCAGCTCGTACGCTTACATAGGCCTATATTATTCAACTATGCTGCTAAATTTGGCTTAAATGATAAAGCTAGTAAAGAAGTTACCGCAGGCCCCAGCATGGCAAACATTCAACCAGAACAAAATAAAAATGAAACTTCAGTTGCTCCCCTGAATAATTCTTCAATGAAATGCAAAAAATGCGAGAGCAATAAAATCCAAGTTCATTATGGCAAATTTGGTTATTACTTTAAGTGCAGTGATTGCAATGGAAACTCACCAATAAAAATACAATGTGGCATTGATGGTCATAATGAGCGCATTCGCAAAGAGGGATTGAAATTCTTTAGGGAATGTAATGAATGCAAGACTAGTAGCCTTTTTTTCACAAATCAATAAACGTAGCTACTTTGATTGTTACGCTAAATGATAAATCCATTATTGCATTCTATTTGGTACAACTCTAAAACCCGCATGGATATTTAGACTTTTAACCATTTCAATACCAAATAAAGCACCAATCCACACTCTGCCAGACTCATTCACTTCCCAATAGCTATACATCGACCACGATAATAAAATTAACAGTTCTACTTTGAAAGTTGTCTTACAATCTCCACGTAGACATTTTGTTATTTGATTCGGAGAGCTTTAATGAAACGGATTTTTCTCTTTTTAATTACCAACATTGCCATCATGCTCGTCCTGGGCATCATTATCAGCGTTTTTGGCTTAGGCCAGGTGCTGGATGAACAAGGCGTCGGGCTGGATTTGGGTGCGCTGCTCATGCTATCGGCAGTCATCGGCATGACCGGATCCGTGATATCACTGGCAATGTCCAAGTGGATGGCCAAGAAAAGCACCGGTGCATATGTGATCGAAGCACCACGCAATGAACAGGAGCAATGGCTGGTGAGCACAGTTCGTAAACAGGCCCAGCAGGCTGGTATCGGCATGCCGGAAGTCGCCATCTACGATGCGCCTGATATGAATGCCTTTGCCACCGGCATGTTCCGCAATAGCGCGCTTGTGGCTGTCAGCACCGGTTTGTTGCGCAGCATGTCCCGTAGTGAAGTGGAAGCCGTGCTGGCCCATGAAGTCAGCCACGTTGCCAATGGCGATATGGTCACACTCGCGCTGATACAAGGCGTTGTGAATACGTTCGTATTCTTCCTGTCACGCGTCATCGGTCACATTGTCGATCGTGTGGTATTCAAGACCGAGCGCGGCCACGGCCCAGCGTACTGGATCACTGCGATCATTGCCCAGGTCGTCCTCGGCATCCTGGCCAGTGCGATTGTCATGTGGTTCAGCCGTCAGCGTGAATATCGTGCCGATGCTGGCGGTGCCGCCCTGGCAGGCAAAGCCAGCATGATCGCTGCGTTGGAAAGACTGCAACTATCAGCAAATCAGCCTCACCTGCCGGAGCAACTGGAAGCCTTTGGTATTTCCGGCGGTATGGCGAGTGGTTTCAAACGGCTGTTCATGAGCCATCCGCCATTGAGTGAGCGTATCGAAGTGTTGAGAAATAGTTAATTGGCGCAACCAGGCTGCTGAATTAAGAAAGCCCACATCACGTGGGCTTTCTTAATGGCTTGAGTTTGTCACCTTGACTTCTCAAATAATAATGATTATCGTTCCCAATCTATTAGTTTAAAGTGAATTCCGAATGTTTGAAGCCCTGCTGATTTGCTTTCGTGAAGGTCTTGAAAGTTTTCTCGTGGTCGCCATCATGGTGATCACTCTTCAAAAAGCCCGTTTACACTGGCTCTTGCCGGCCGTTCATAGTGGAATTGTCGTCGCGGTACTCGGTTCCATTGGCCTCGGCATTGTACTGGCGAAAATAGGTCAGCTCTCTCCATTCTGGGAGGCGTGGCTCGCCATTTTTGCGGCCATTGCCGTGATATGGTGTGTGTCCCATATGCTATATGCGGGCCATGGCATCGCCGCCGAAGTTACCACTAAACTGGAATCACTCGCTACCCGAAGCAAACGTAGCGCATGGTTGCTCGTCTTCGGTTTCACTACCTTTATGATCGCGCGTGAAGGCATAGAAACAGCGACCATGATCGCCTCATTATCAGCAATTCGTGAGGCCCGATATATGGCGATTGGCGGCTTGATTGGATTTGTACTTGCGGTTGTAGTCTGCTGGCTTTGGGTCAAGTTTGGCCGCCGCGTACAACTACGCCAGTTCTTCACGATTACCGCATGGATGATGGGGGTATTTGCGTTGCAACTACTTCTATTAGCTTTTCATGAATTCACGGAGGCCAACGCCATTCCTATCCTGGATAACGCCTGGTGGCATTTGGCTACAGAAAATCTGGCAGAAGGATGGATCGGTCAATTGATTTCCATTAGCCTGATCGCCATTCCCGCGATTTGGCTAATGGCAAATCATGTTCGAACACGTGGTGCTCCGTACCCACAAGCTTGATAGAAGCTAATATCTAAACATCGCAAAGAAGACGGCACCATAAGTGCCGTTTTCTTTATCCAGCAATTGATGGGTATCGCTGCTTTTTTCCATACTTTTTCAAGCACAGGCATCCTTCATTACCATCCTGATGCATGATCAGAATCAATACCGGCCTTTGTACGCTTGCGTACTTATTTTTCAGCATTATTAGTATTCAATGTCATATTGGCCTGTTATCGGGCCCTATTTACTGCACAGCACACTATGCAGTCTAAGGAATATAGTTAATGCCCTTAATTTTCAGCAGGCTCGGCCTCTTTGCCCGCATCTCGCTTTCCGCCTTATTGCTGCTGATTGTGGTCATCGCTATTGGCGAGGTATTGGGCTGGCCGTTTTTACGCACGCCAGCAGAACGCTTTGCGAGTAACCAACTGGAACGCTCAGTACGGCTGGATGCGCCGTTCAAGGCCCGGTTCATTGGCGGCATGCGTCTGGAACTCGGCGGACTTTATATATCTGCACCGGAAAAATTCGATGTGCCATATCTGGTGGAGGCTGAAAACATTTCGCTGAAACTGCGTTACAGCGACATCCTTAATCCAGACGAGGCAGAGCCCTTGCGCATTAAATCTTTGCAAGTGAAGAGTATCAGTACTTACCTGATACGCAATGATGAGGGCGAGGCATCCTGGCAATTCAAACCGGATGAGGACAAGGAGCCCGCCCCTTTCCCTCGTATTGAAACCCTCGAGGTGAATGATGGCAATGCGGTGGTGCGCGATGCCTTGACCCAGGCCGACATCAAGGTGGCTTTTGATTCGCAGGAAGGCACTGCCGAGAATGAGCCGGTTTCCAAGGCGCGGGTAGAGGGCATGTTCCGCGAACAGAAAATCAGCGGCGAGATACATACTAACGGCCTGTTGCCGATAGCCACGCAGGAAGCCGATTCTCCGCCGATGGAGTCCAGGGGCTGGTTAGAATATGGCGGCGTGCGTGTCGATTTTGATGGTGTGGCAGCCGACCTGTTCGGCGAGAGGAGCATCAATGCCAGATTCTGGGCCAAAGGTCCGTCGTTGGGTCTGGTCGGCGATCTGTTCAAGATCGCATTGCCGACTACCAGGGCTTTTACCTTCGAAGGTAACGTAAAAAAGGAAGAGGACCTCCTGCTGGTCGATATCACCAAGGCGCGCGTCGGCCAGAGCGACCTCACAGCACAGTTCAAATACGATGAGCGCGGCAAGGTGCCCCTGCTGGCGGGCGATCTCAAAGGCAAGCGATTCGTGCTGGCAGACCTGGCACCGACATTTGGGGCAAGCAATGAAGATGGCACCGCGGCCAAAGCACGCGAGGGACGCGTGCTTCCCAACCGGCCGCTCAACCTGCCGACCTTGAACCGGTTTGATGCGGACATCAAGGTTGATCTGGAGACAGTAGATCTGGGGAGTGCATTCAGACTTCCCATCTCGCCTTTCCGTGCGCAACTCACGCTGGATACCGGAAATCTCTCATTAGCGGAAATCTATGCGAAAACGGCAGACGGCACGCTATCCGGATTGATTGCTGTCGATGCCAGCGGCTTGCCGGAAGAGAAAACTACCGTCGCACGAAAGCCGGCCAGCGATACACCGGCCTGGCGCATCGATCTCAACTGGAAAGACATCAACCTCGAAAAATGGCTCCAGGTATCGCAGAACAGGAAGGACAAAGCCAGGGAAGAAGGCAAGGATGCGCCTGTAGCGTATGTGACGGGCACCCTGAACGGCCGGAGCAAACTCACCGGCAGCGGCGAATCGACTGCGGCATTGCTGAGCTCGCTCGATGGCGAAATCACCACCCATATACGCCAGGGCACCATTTCGCACCTGATTATAGAAGCGCTCGGGCTGGACCTGGCGCAAAGCCTGGGTTTGATCGTCGGCGGAGACAAATCGCTGCCCATGCAGTGTGCCATCATCGGGCTTAAATCCAAGAAAGGCATCATCAAGCCCGATGTGGCGCTGATCGATACGCCTGTCACCGTCATCCTGGCAGATGGCAATATCGACATGCTCAAGGAGCAGCTGGATTTACGCCTGATCGCCAAGCCCAAGAATGTCTCCCCTTTCACTGTGCGCTCCCCCATCAAGGTCACGGGCAGTTTCGTCGACCCTGAGGTCGGCATCACTGCGGCGCCAATCGCTGCAAGAGTACTGGGCAGCATCGCGCTCTCTTTCATTAACCCGCTTGCAGCTTTGTTGCCATTCATCGATCCCGGCTCAGAGAGTGACTCCTCCTGCGAGGAGGCCATCAAAGCGATCAAACCCGCCGCTTAAATTTTGTAGCTTATGTGCGTTTTCGTACGGAATACATTCAATCAGTGAGCTTTAATCATATCTCGTCAATGGAACCACGCTGGAGCACCGTGTTCATATATCTGGCAATAGCGTGACGTTTACGGAGGCTTTATGAAACACAAGGTTGTAACCGAATTGGCTAAATTCCTGAATGCCGCACCGCAACAGATCTATGCATGGAATAAAAAAGTCGTCGATTTTCTTATCCAGCATCCTGACATCTTCAGAAAGTTCCAGAATGGATGCCACTACACCAAGTGGGATATTTATCAATCCATTAAATATGGTTGAGCAGCCGCGGATCCTTCCGGTAAATCTTGCGGAGACATGGTTAATAATTTAACCGAATGCATTCAGAAAAATCACCTCTCCGGCAAGTAAAACGGTTCACTGTGCTGTGAACCGTTTTTTTGTACCTGGTTGAAGTACATCCAGCCATGGAAAAGTTTATCGGATAACACTTGCTATCTTCGGGCAGCGACCATACACTTGATTTACCGTAACAAGATATCAAATTATGTCAAACTCAGGCAACACCCATGGCGGCAAACGTCCAGGCGCGGGACGAAAACCCGGTAACCGGAAAACAGAACCCTCAACGGTAATCCGTGTGCCGTTGAGTGCCGCAGGCAATGTCAAAGACTTTATAAAGGTGCTGAAGAAAAGTCGCATGCAGCAAACCATCGATCCGGTAACCGAGTTCAGCTACCCTACCCTCGCACCCAGGGAACTAGCCTTACCTCTTTTCTCCAGTAAAGTGCCTGCGGGTTTACCTTCTACTGCGGATGAACATATCGAGAAGCGGCTCGACCCCAACGACTTTCTGATTGATGACAAGGACTCCACTTTCTTCGTCACCATACAAGGTTATTCCATGATTGACGCGGGCTTGCTGCCTGGCGATAAAGCTGTGGTTGACCGCTCCAAGGTGGCCAAGATGGGTGACATCGTACTGGCGATGGTGGATGGCGAATTCACGATCAAGCAATTGGGTAAAACCAGGGCTGGCAATCCCAGACTGCTGCCGGCCAATTCCAGCGGTCAGTTCTTGCCTATTGAGATCGACGGGAATATGCAGTTTGAGATATGGGGCGTGGTAACCGGTTCCTTCAGGCGCTTCCGTTAAACGATAGAATAACCTCACTGCCTCAAGAGGCTACCAACGAACAAGCTCCTTACTCCTCATCCCAGTACCTGGCCTGCAACTGCTCGTACGGCATAGGTTTACCGAACAGATAACCTTGCGCATGCGAGCATCCCATCCCGGCCAGGGACTCGGCTTGCTCAACCGTTTCCACCCCTTCCGCCACCAGGCTTTTGCGCAGGCTTTGAGCCATGGAGATGATTGCCTGGACCAGCAAACCCCTATCAGGGTTTGTGGCGATGTCCTGCACGAACGAGCGGTCTATTTTCAACTGGCTGACCGGGAAACGATTGAGGTAGCCCAATGCTGAATATCCAGTACCGAAATCGTCGATTGAAATACATAGGCCCATGTCGTGAAGTTGCTGCAGCATTTGTTTGATGCTGGCTGTGTCCTCAAGCAGCAGGCTCTCGGTAATCTCCAGTTTCAGCCATTCCGGCTTGCACCCCGTCACGTTCAGAATATGGGAAATCGAAGCGACCAGGTCATTATGAATAAACTGGCGGGTAGATAAATTGACCGAAAAAGAAAAAGGAGTGGCTCGACCTGCATTCCATTGCGCGGCCATCTTGCAAGTGGTGTATATCACCCATTCGCCGATTCCAATGATCAGGCCGCTATCTTCGGCAATCCCGATGAATTTATCAGGCATGATGATTCGACCTTCACGATGCCATCTCAGCAGCGCTTCCACACCTACCACTTTCCGCGTCTGCAAATCCACCTGCGGCTGGTAATAGAGTTCGAACTCATTTCTTTCCAGCGCTTTATGCAGCAAGGTCTCCAGACTCATGCGCTCAGAAGCCCTGACGGTCAAGGCTGCGGAATAATACTGAAAATTATTGCGACCCTGTTTCTTGGCGTGATACATGGCTGAATCAGCATATTTCATCAGGTCATCGGCCTGGTTACTATCCGACGGAAAGACCGCAATGCCAATACTGGCGGTTACGAACATCTCCTTGCCCATGATAAGAAAAGGCATCGTAAAAGCCTGAATGACTTTGCAGGCAACGCTTGTCACATTTTCCGGCTCGCGTATTTCTGGCAGAAGAATCGCAAACTCGTCTCCACCCAGACGGGCGACGGTGTCGTAACTGCGCACGGACTTTTCGAGCCGTCTGGCAACTTCGCACAAGAGCGAGTCTCCAATAGCATGACCAAGCGTGTCGTTGATTTCCTTGAAGCGATCTATATCAAGCATCATCAAGCCGAACGGATGCTTATGCCTTCCCGCCTCGGCAACGGTCTGATTAAGCCGTTCCTTAAGCAAGGTGCGGTTGGGCAAATCGGTTAACGGGTCAAAATATGCCAGATGATGAATACGCTCCTGGTTTTCTATAGCCTCTGTAACATCTTGCCCCACCCCGATCACTGACATCACCTGCCCGGTCGCATCGAACTCTGCAGCAAGCAGCGTGTTGATAATGCGATGCTGGCCGTCTTTCGTTTCCCAGTGCAAATAAAAATTCTTATTCACCCCGTCTGCAAATACCGCCATGATCTGCTTCTCATATTCGATCGCAGAAACACCTCCTGGAAATTCGCTGGGTTTTTTACCTAATAAATCATCTGAAGAGACATTGTAATAATCGGCTTTACGCGTATTGATAAAAATGCGCTTGCACTCCCGGTCGAACCGTACAATGGAGTTTGGCGAGTTCTCGATAAGCGAATGATATTCACGTTCTCTTTGCAGGGTGGCAGTCACATCGCGCGCATAACCGACCGTGCCGACCACTTTGCCATCTACGACTAACGGCGATTTATACGATTCAATCCAGATATATTCGCCGTTGGCATTCTTTAGCGCACAAACAGTGCCTATCGGCTCCTCGCTCTGCATGGCAGCCTGATCACCGTCTACATATTCCTGTGCCAACTCAGGCGGGAAGAAATCGAAATCGGTTTTACCTTCAAGGTCTTTGGTAGAAGGCACGCCGGCCACTTTTGCATAGGCTCTATTGGCGGCCAATAAAGTACTGTCGGCATCTTTCAGCCACACCATGAATGGGAAGTTATCGAGCAATGTACGGAGGTATTTTTCACGCTGGCCAAGCTCAAGTTCCGCCTTGCGCTGCTCACTGATGTTGCGGCCGATGGCCAGGCAGCCAGTGATTTTTCCAGTGGAATCGGATTCGGCAACGACCCTTATGGCATGGCTGAGCAACTGGCCTTCATGATCCGGCCATTCCAGCAGGACACTATCGGTCTGGCCGGTTTTCATGACGTCGATCAGCTTCTGTGTGTAATCCTTGATGGATATATTGGTAGGCAGCCAGGCATCGTCATTGAGTTTGTCTTTAGACTCGATGGATTCAAATTTTATGGTTTTTTCATATGCAGGATTGGTGAATATCTTTTGTAACTCGGTGTTGTAACGCACGACGATGTCAGGGGAATTGTCGATCAGGCTCCTGAAATGCTTTTCGCGATTGAGCAGTTCCTGCTCCATGCATTTCCGGTCGCTGATATCCCGCATCAACTCCAGGCTGTATTCCTGGCCTTCGAACATAATCTGGCTTGCCAGTACTTCCAGGGGGATTGTTTTTCCCTCCCTGGTTTTATGGGTCGTTTCAAATGAAACCGTTCCCGAGGTCTTGAGTGCGTGCCAGTATTCTTTCCACCACTGCATGGTAAATGAAGGCATCAAGGTTTTCTGGTCGACATCCAGCAGGTCTTGTTGGGAATATCCCAGCAGTTTGCAGGCATGAGGATTGGCATAACATAACCGTCCCAGACCGTTAATCAGGAATACCGCATCTCCAATGTGATCCAACGCATATGTCAGTTTTAACAATTCCCTGGAATCCTTTTTCATTAATACATTGCCCATTGAATGATCCAAAACCTTATAGGTTGAATACCGCTGCCATCTATAAAGAGCAGTAAAAGAAACCCTCACTTGATTAAACGAAAAAACAACCTGAACCCGCAGCTTGTGCGTTCTGCATGGCATTCAAGAAAAACAGCATATGTAACTAATTGTATATAACGGCTAATTTATACTTTTATTTAGATTCCTGCTAAGGATATTTGGGGGATATTCAGGCGAAACCGGGCCTGGATTACGGCATCTGGAATGAGGGATAGTCTTTTGAAAATACGGCGGAACCGTAACGGTTCCCCATATACAGCTAACTGGAAGAGGCCGCTACGACGCAGAACGCAAGGTTGACGTGAGAATCAGTTCTCAGTCAGGAAAGATTGAAGCTCATTGAATGGCTTGGGTTTTGCAAAGTAAAAGCCTTGACCGAAATCGCAGCCGAACTTACTCAAGAGATCTTTTTGTGTTTGCGTCTCTATGCCTTCGGCAATCATTTTCATGCCCAGCTTATGTGCCATGTTGATAATGGCCTCACACAGCACCATGTCTTGCGTATCCAGTTCAAGATTTTGTACGAAGGTCCTATCCAGTTTGACGAAATCAATATCGAATTTCTTCAGGTAACTCAGCGCTGAATAACCGGTTCCGAAATCATCGATGGATATGCCTATTCCAAATGAGCGGAATTCAGACAAGATACATTTCACTGGTGTCGATACTTCCAGCAATACGCCTTCGGTAATCTCCAGGGTCACGCTTTCGCCCGGCAAGCCGATTGCGCGCATCTCATCCATCCATGCCAGTAAACAGGATTTTTCGCTAAATTGCTTGGGAGAGATATTGATGCTCATCTGGAAATCAGGATGGATGGATTGACGTATGCTTAGCAGATCCTTCAATACCTGGCGGAAGACCCAATCACCCAGCTGGTGGATCAGACCGGTGTCTTCTGCAATATGGATAAAGTCATTCGGGCTGATCATGCCCCTGGTCGGATGCAGCCATCTGACCAGGGCTTCTGCCTTGGTAATCCTGGAGTTTTCGAGGTCGACAATTGGCTGGTAGTAGACAACAAATTCGTTATTGCTCAGTGCGCTTCTCAAGTCGTTGGCGATTGAGAGTCTTTTGACAGAAGCCTCTTGCATGGACGATGTGAAAAACTGGTATCTATTGCGTCCCAGCCTTTTTGCCTCATACATGGCCTGGTCTGCAAACTTCAATAACTCTTCAATATTCTTATTATCATCGGGATAGACCGTGATGCCGATACTGGCTCCGGTATAGACAGCCTGGTCATCAAAGTAGAATGGCTCCTGAAGTCTCGCCAGTATCTTCTGGCATGTAAGCTCCAGGGCTTTTATATCGGTCAGGCCGCCCATGATCACGGTAAATTCATCTCCACCGATCCGGGCAGTCGTATCTACGGCACGGGTACAACTTGAAATTCGTTTCCCGGCTTCAACAAGTAACTTGTCCCCGACGGAATGACCGAGTCTGTCATTGATCTCCTTAAAGTTATCGAGATCCAGGAACAACAGGCCCAGCAACTGCCCGGATCGATCGGAGTTTTTCATTTCTTGCTGCAAGTAATCCTGAAACATCAAGCGATTCGGCAGGCCTGTCAAAAAATCGAAATTGGCCTGATGCCATATCTTCTCCTGGGAAACCTTGTTCTGGATCTTGATTGCCTGCTTCAGTTGATAAGCCCGGTACATCACGAACAATGCAAGCAGAACAAGTATCGCCAGCACAAAGAAAAGCGTTTCCTCGTATTTCTGGCGATCGGTCATATCCCAGTTTTTCAGGATAGCTTCTCTTTCAGGTTCAATGAATGCCAGTGATTTTTCGAGTATCGATTTAAGCTCAGGCCAGTCGGTCCTTACCGCCATTGAAACCTTGGCTTCATAAGGGGTGTAGCCGACCTTATTGACGTAACGCAGACCCTGGACACTGGAGATATAGTCAACGATCATCTCATTGCCTATGTACGCATCTGCCGAACCTGTCTTTACCGCTGAAAAAGCTTCTTCAGCCAGTTCCACCTTTGCCAGCCGGATATTGGGATAGTCGGTCGTCAAGGACCGCGTAACTGCACCATACTTGAAGACCGCCACGCGTTTATGCGCCAGATCCCCCAGGCTCCTGATGCCCGGATTATTGATGTTGGCATAGATAGCAAAAGGAAAAGTCAGATAAGGGCGATCCAAAGCTGCATATTTTGTTTTTTCGAGTACTGTATTATTCAATACGCCGGAGAGCATGTCCGCATGCTCTTCAACCTGGTTCTCCGAATAATCCACTTTCTCGAAAGTCACGCCAAGCAGTTCTTCAAGCCTGAAGAGATAATCCACCGTGATTCCACGGAACTCCCTGCCCTCGGTAATGAATTCGATAGGCATCCAGCCCGGGCGGACACCGACTGTAATGACAGGGTGCGCGGCCAGCCACTGCTGCTCGGATTTTGTCAGCCCGATGCTGGCCAACGATGAATTAAGATTGGAAATCTTTGCTTGGAGTTCTTCGCTTAGCTTGTATGCTGAACCGGCAAAAGCCGGGGAAGAGCCAGACATAAAGATACATACACAAAGAACTATGAAAAACTCGGATACGGCACGAATTCCAGGTTTCAAGTACAGTTTATTTCTAACAAAAGTAAACATCTAACTTCCAGAAAATCGATTAATGATGCTTGTGGAACTATCTATTTCTATCGTTGGCTTTTGTGTCAAAAGCTTCAGCAACATTAGATTTCAGGCATGTGTAATTATAGAGGTCTCAATGACCAAACCAGAGTCTTTTAATCAGTATCGATAGCTTTTATCTGATTCTTTAGCTTGCAGCTCTTTATCTTCAATTTAGCCATTTAATTGGCATCCAGTCGCATCAATCCCGGACTGACGGAAATCAAACCTGCCTGGTAAATTCTGCCGGTTGGCTGGATTCTGTGAATCACAGATTCGCACTTAATGCGAATCAACATAAGCCATCAGATCCTGCGGGCTGAACGATTTTGCGAATAGCCAGCCCTGAGCATAGATAACGCCTTTTTCCAGAAGTATGGAGGCTTGTTCTTCAGTCTCCACCCCTTCCGCTATCATCTTCAGGTTGAGTGACTTTGCCATCTCGATGATATGGAAAGCGACATGGCTAGTGACTGCATCAGTGCCGACTACATCGACAAAAGTCTTATCTATTTTAAGAAAATCCAGCTCGAATTTGGTGAGATACGACAGACTCGAATATCCCGTACCGAAGTCATCTATAGCAACTTGCATGCCAAGACTTCTAATTGAATTCACCAGTTTCTGGGCAATTCCATCGTTCAGGAACCCTCTTTCTGTTGCCTCAATAACAAACTTGCCTTTTCCGTACCCTATCCTTTTCACCATCGTCTCTAACAGGCTGATGGTTTCTTCCGACTGCAGATCAGCAGAAGATAAATTGATCCCCATGTGAAAGTTCGGATACTTTCTAAGCAGCTTGGCCATGTCCTTTGCGATCAGGTTAAGAACACGTTTTGTGACATGGCGGATTTGCCCGGTATCTTCAGCTAATGGGATAAACATATCCGGGCGAACGTATGTACCATCGGACTTACGCCACCGAATCAAGGCTTCGGCACCTATGCAGGCTTTGGTTCTTAAATCGATGATGGGTTGATATTCTAAATAGAATTCATCGCTTTTAAGCGCCGCTGCCAGTTCAGATTTAGCCGAATAGCGATACCGGGCCAGGTAGATGCATATGGCTAAAAACCCTATGGCAAAGAGAATCCCGAATGGGATAATCGACTTTGCAAAATCCACTACACTTTTGGATATCTCCGAGGTCGGGGTTGCTGTTAATACAGCAGTGTTATCTACTTTACTCGCCAGTATTGAAACAAGATGCCCGCTTTCTTCATCTATGAATTCATGCTTCGAATCGTTTTCAAATTCGCTGATCCATTCAGGCTTGATCAGCCCTCTGGACGTGTATAGGAACTTGGACCGAACATCGAATATGCCAATTGACGTGCTTGGGATCGTATAAAAATCGACAGCATCAACCGAAAGCAGGAGGGCAGCATAGCCATTCCTCTCCACTACCATGTACTGGCGTTCCGGTGCATTTGGCAGTATTACATTTATCCAGATTCTCGCGCCATCTGGTGCGATGAAGCTTGCCTTCCCCAGGTCCAGCCCATTTAAAAGATGAGCTTGCGAGGAACACTTGAACTGGTCGTTACTGATATATCCGATAGCCTGCAGCAAGTTGCCTGAAATGGCGAGTTGCTGCATGTGCCTGACGCTGGATTCCGAGCACTCCGAGTGCGGTGGGGCACTGGATAATAATTTAACCGCGTAGACAAATTGCTCACTCGTCTTTTGTATCCGCTTCAGCACATTATGGTTAAGCGAATCTAAATGGGACAACTCCTTCTCTTCTGCCTGCTGTCTCGCCAGATTCAAGGAAATATGGATTGAAGTAGCGATAAGTAAAATGCCCAGCAGGTTAGCCAAGGCAATCAATACATATTTCTTTGGGGCGCCTCTGATGATTAACTTATTCACACAATTATTCTTCTATATTATTCGACTGCAATTAATCGATCTTTTTAATGCAGAAATCTAATATAACGTTAAAAATATAAATTGTTAACGGGAGAATAAGAAGGGTTTTGAGTCCGGAACAAGCAGAAGGAAGGAAAACGATTAATTCAACAGCAACAAATGATTCCATGAAAGAATATTTATCAAAATAAACAACTATTTAGATCAATTAAAAACCAATCATCCAGGAATTTTTCCAATACACGATCCATTTAAAATGGGCTTATCCCATTGCCAATTTATGTCACATTCTGGTTGTGAAGCGCATATTGCTTAAGCGAGGCGTTAAAACAACCACCAACCGATCCAGACCATCGCAACCTGCAGAAAGAGTGCCGGTATGAATTTCATGGCGAATACCCTGCCGCCGCTCACAATCGACATCACCAGTTTAGATAAGGCATTCAAGCTGAAAGCGACCAGTATGGGAACAACAGCCTCTTCAGGGCCGAGCTTGCCCGTGGATACCAGCGAGGCCACCGAGATGGCTGGCGCATGGGCGTCTGCCAGGCCTGCAGTGCCGGATGCGATGACAAGCCCGGCCTGGCCTAGCAAGTCCTGCAACATAGCTGAGAATATCAATACCAGGCCAATCACCAATGCTAGTATCACCGCGGCTTTCACGCTGACCAGTTGCCCAGGCTGGCTGACTTCATCTGTTTTATGCTGGAGGGAGTTGAATGTAAAAACCAGGCCGTAAATGGCAATCGAAATGCCTCCGAAAATAAGCGGCGCTGCCAATGCCATCAGCGTCATTGGACTAATTGCGACCACCAGCAACGCAAGCTGGATAATAGTGGCAAGATTGGACAGGATAGCGCCTGCAACAGCGGCATCTTGCAGGGCCGGGTTCTTTTTAGCGCGTTCGCCCATTGCGCCTATGGCCGCAAGGCTGGAAACAAAACCGGAGACCAGACCTGTAATCGGCAAACCGATCCGTCCGCCAAAGAATCGTAAAGCGACATGACCGAATGCACTGATCAGCATGACCAGAATCACAATCAGCCAGAGATTGCGTGGATTAACTGCATCGTAAGGGCCTATGAACTCGTTAGGCACCAGCGGCAGGACGATAAGCGTTGCTGCAGCGAGAATCAGGAAGTCGTTTAGCTCATTCTTACTCACCGCCACTTTAACGAAACCGTGCAGCGGTTCTTTAGCGGCCAGCAAGATGGCGGCAGTCACGGCCAAACCTGCAGAAAGCGCAGGCTGGCTCATGGCCAAACCGCCAAGAATCAGCGTCAGTAACAGGGTAATCTCGGTTGTAAGCCCGGGATCTGCACTCTTTTTGATGAAATAGGCAGTAGCCGAAAAGACAGCTACGCAAGCCAAGGTAACGACCAGCAGCCAGAAATTCAATGTGATGCTGACCGCACCCAGCAATGCGGCAATAGTAAAGGTCCGGACGCCAGCAATGGCCTTTCCTGCATCTGCACCCTGCTGATTATGCTCGCGCTCCGCACCGATCAGCAGGCCGATACCCAGGGCAACCAGAAAGTTAAGTAATAAGACGTTATCAATATCCATGGCTAAAGATTGCCAACATTTTTGCTATTTGCAAAATAAAACATGAACATTCCCGAAAATCAGGCTGGCGGGTAACCAGCGCCAGTCATCGCCGCAGTCAATTCCGTTTCGGCTTTTGCGCTATCCACCCTGACCGTCCTGGCGGCAAGATCTATCTCGACCAATGCGGTTTCATCGATTTGCTTGATCGCATTCGTGATGGTGTTGGCACAACCGCCACAGCTCATCTTGGGTACTTGAAAAATATACATTCCCGGCACTCCTTTGATTTAAGATTTCAGTAGACTTTATGCAAGCTGACCTTACCATGTTTATAACCATGGTAAGGTCAGCGATATCCGATAACAAGTTTGAGCTTGACCTTCCCTCCATGGCAAGGTTCATCATGCTACTTTGAAGCAAAAGAATCCTCATTATGCAAACTACAAATGATCAAGTTGAAACATCGCTAGACCTGTCGATTACCGGCATGAGTTGCGCGTCCTGCGTTTCGCAGATTGAAAAAGCCCTGAACAACTTACCAGAGGTTGCATCAGTCGCCGTCAATCTGGCGACCGAACGTGCGCATGTCAATCTGGCAGCGAAGACCAGGCCTGAGCGCATCATCCAGGCCGTGATTGATGCCGGCTATGGTGCGGAAGTGATATCCCAGGGCCAGCGCCGTGAAGAAGTCCACACCGGTGGCTGGCATGTAGTGTTTGCGGTTTTGCTCAGCCTGCCGCTGGTCGTTCCCATGTTCCTCAACTTTTTTGGTATGCACATCATGGTACCCGGCTGGCTGCAATGGCTGCTGGCGACACCTGTTCAATTCTGGCTGGGCGCACGTTTCTACAAGGCAGGCTGGAAAGCCGCCATCAACCGCTCAGGCAATATGGATCTGCTGGTGGCAATCGGCACCTCAGCCGCTTATGGGCTGTCTATCTACATGCTGTTCAGGGGTGATGTGCATCTCTACTTCGAGGCATCCAGCGCGGTGATTACGCTGGTATTGCTGGGCAAATGGCTGGAGAGCCGTGCCAAACGCCAGACCAGCGAGGCGATCCGTGCATTACAGGCTTTGAACCCGGAAACTGCACGCGTCAAACGCATGGACAAGGAAATAGAAATCCCGCTGGAAGAAGTTGTCGTCGATGACCTGGTCCTCGTACGCCCGGGCGAACGCATTCCGGTAGATGGCCTGATCATCGAAGGCAGAAGCCATGTGGATGAAGCCTTGATTACGGGTGAGAGCGAAGCGGTCAATAAAGACGTAGGCCATCGCGTGACTGGCGGTGCGGTGAACCTGGATGGCGTGTTACTGGTGCGCACACTTGCGATTGGCTCAGAAACCACGCTCGCCCGCATTATCCGCATGGTGGAGGATGCGCAGATCGCCAAGCCGGAGATCCAGCGCCTGGTCGATAAGGTCAGTGCAGTGTTCGTCCCGGTGGTATTGGTGATTGCCCTTGTTACATTACTGGCATGGGCGGCTGTCAGCGGGGACTGGGAAAGTGCGATTCTGAACGCAGTATCGGTATTGGTCATCGCCTGCCCTTGCGCGCTGGGTCTTGCCACACCTACTGCAATCATGGCAGGCACGGGCGTTGCAGCGCGTCACGGCATATTGATCAAGGATGCCAATGCGCTGGAACTGGCTCATAAAATCAATGAAGTCGTGTTCGACAAAACCGGCACACTGACAGAAGGCAAACCGACAGTAACCGCTTCATTTGCAATTGATGGTGACGACCAGGGTCTGATCCGGCTGGCGGCTTCTATCGAACATGGCAGCGCGCATCCTTTGGCAAAAGCCGTGGTTGAATATGCGAAAAAACAGGATATCGCTTATACGCCAGCCATTGAACTACGCGATTTTCCGGGGCTTGGTCTGCAGGCAGAGATCGAAGGCCGGCGGGTTTACTTAGGCAATCAACGCTGGATGCTGGAACTGGGGTTTAAACCTGCCGAGCTGGAAAGCCACGCCAAAGATATCCAGACCGAAGGCCGCAGCATCTCCTGGCTTGCTGTTGAGTTGGACGGAGTAAAGCAGCTAAAAGGTGTTCTGGCTTTTGGCGATGAAATCAAGGCCAGCGCCAGATTTGCGGTCGAGCGCCTGCATGCCTTGAATCTGAATACCGTACTGCTGACCGGGGATAACCGCAGCAGCGCGGCCATGGTAGCCAAAGCGCTCGGTATCCAGAAAGTGCTGGCTGAGCAATCACCTGAGACCAAAGCCAATGCAGTCGCCGCACTAAAGAAACAGGACCGCATCGTCGCCATGGTTGGCGATGGCATTAACGATGCGCCAGCATTGGCGGTAGCGGATGTCAGCTTCGCCATGGCTAGCGGCACCGATGTCGCCATGCATTCGGCCGATGTAACGCTGATGCGTTCAGACCCAAGCCTGGTGGCCGATACGATTGATATTTCACGCAGGACTTACCGCAAGATCAAGCAGAACCTGTTCTGGGCGTTCATCTATAACCTGGTGGGTATTCCGCTGGCAGCTTTCGGCTTGCTCAATCCGGTGATTGCAGGTGCGGCCATGGCGCTGAGTTCGGTAAGTGTGGTGACGAATGCGCTGATGTTAAGAAACTGGAAACCGGAACGCCGTTAACAGTGGGGATGTTTCTGGAACAATCGCCGGCAATTATCTATTTTTAGTATCCAGGAAATCGTTTTTTCTCACGGGTTCCGGCACCGCTGATGCTGCCTCACCCAGGCAAAGCTCCAGCAAGGTTTCCGGCGGCATGGGGCGCCCAATAAAGAACCCCTGTACTTCGTCACAGCCGGTTGCCCGCAAGAAATCAAGTTGTTCCAGGGTCTCCACGCCTTCCGCAGTCACCGGGATATCCAGCGTTTTTGCCATATTGACGATGACTTTTGCAAGAGAAGCGTTTTCCGGGCTGATGGTAATGTTCTTCATGAATGATTGATCGATCTTCAAACGATCAACCGGGAAACGGCTGAGATAACTCAAGCTCGAATAACCAGTCCCAAAATCGTCCAGCGCAACGTGTATGCCTAATCCCCTCAACAGACCCAGTACCAGCACGGCGTTTTCCATATCCGCCATTAATGCGTTCTCGGTAATTTCCACCTCGAAATCCTGCGGTTCGATATTGTTGTCCTGCAAGGCGGAAAGAATGCATGAAACAAGGTTCTTCTGGCGGAATTGACGAGGAGAAACATTGACGGCAATACGCAAGGTTCTGCCAAGTTTCTCGCGGAAGATGGCCGATTGTTTGCAGGCAGTCCTAATCACCCATTCGCCTATCTGGACAATCAGGCCGGACTCTTCAGCCAGGGGAATAAACTCCATGGGAGAAACAAAGACACCGGGCATGCGTTGCCAGCGAATCAAAGCCTCTGCACCCATGATCCTGTTGGTTTCCAGATCTATTTGCGGCTGATAGAAAAGCTCGAACCTATCCTGGTCTATCGCCATGCGCATCTCGTTCTCAAGGTTCAGGCGATTGGAGGCTTGCCGCTCCATTTCCGGCGTAAAGAACTGGAAGTTATTGCGGCCGAGCTTCTTGGCCTGATACATTGAAGTATCAGCCTTGCGCATCAGCACTGAAAGATCCTCACCATCCTGCGGGAATACGCAAACACCAATACTGGCCGTCACATGCAGTTGATGCTCGCTGGCAATGACAGTCTCCTCAAAGGCCTTCATGACCTTTTTGAAAACGGTTTCCGTACCATCCGGGTGGTCTATATTCGGTAGCAGGAAGGCGAACTCGTCGCCACCCATGCGCGCGATCGTATCGGAGACGCGCACACTGCTGATCAGGCGATTGCTGACTTCCTGCAGCAATTGATCGCCGATATGGTGACCCAGCGAATCATTGATGTTTTTGAAGTGATCGACATCCAGCAAGGCGATCGCCACCGTCTGTTTGTGGCGCCTGGCGTTCTCGATCGCCACCTTGACGCGGTCATTGAACAGTGTGCGGTTCGGCAGGCCGGTCAATGCGTCATGCAACGCGACATGACGAATATGCTCTTCCGAGCGTTTTTGCTCGGAAATATCATAAGCCACGCTCAGATAGCCGTAGACCTGGAAATCGCTATCCCGCAACTCGGTCAGCGAAACACGCACCGGGAAGCGTGAGCCGCCTTTACGCACATAGGTCCACTCATGCTCATCGCTCAAACCTGCCCTGGATTTGGCAATGAATACCTCGAATCCCGGCTCTATTTTGCAGCCCAGTTCAGCGCTGAGTTCCAGTGCACGGGCCTGGATTTCTTCCCGGTCATGCAGCATTTCCAGAGTGAATTTACCGACCACGTCAGTTTCTTCGAACCACAACATCCGTTGTGCGGCGTTATTCATGGTGATGATATTGCCAACTTTATCTGTGGCGATAATCGAGTAGGACACGCTATCAATAATGGCAGCCTGGAAGCGCTCGGCATGGACCAGATCGTGCTCGGTGCGTTTCTTGTCTGTAATATCGCGCGCAGTCAGCGCGATACCATCGCCGAGTTTGACCAGCTGACATTCAAGCCAGCGCGGTTTCAGCTTCAGCGTATCGTCGTGGAATTCGTAAGATAGTGGATGCCCGGCCTCAACGACTTCACAGTAGCGTTGAAAGGTCTGCTCATTCTGCAACAGGATGAAATTGCGATTCAGCCAGCTGCCGATATATTCATCCTGCTCCCTGCCAACCAGCTTGCATGCATGCTGGTTGAGAAACGCGCAACGGAAATCAGCAATACCTCCCGCATCATCACGTATGGCCTCAAGAATGAAAAATGCATCCAGATGGCTTTCTGATGCGGCGATAAATCTGGCTTCAACCTCATCAAGCTGCGATTGCTTGTTGATCAGTTGTTTAATGAGGGGATTGGTGTTTTTATAAGTAGCCAGGTAAAACAGGAGGCAGAGCATCACGATAGCGGCGGCGGCCTTGATAAGGACAGCATGATCTGTTTGCCCGGGGATATTCAATAACCAGAATACGACCGAGACCAGACCAAGTAGCACCAGCACGCCGAGACCTACCGAAAACCATGTGGATTTTGATGCTCTGGCTAACAATGAAGCTTGTTTTATCAATCCATGTTCACTTTAAATAATAGTTTTACGTAAACATCTAACCGTCACTAATACAGGTTTATAACATAGACATCCTTGGGATGGATATCAATGCAGCTCAGATTCCCAGCTCCTCCACCCAGGCCAATGCCGCGATATGGCAATCATTGACCCTGTTCGGGTCGAACTGCAATGAATTGGCCAAAGCGATAATGCGTTCCCGGTCTGCATCTTCACAGGCTTCCGCCAATTGCAGGAACGGCCCGTAAATGCCCTCGCGGCTCAACAGTGCTTCCGTTACGGCATCCGGCAACTGAACCTTCTCCAGCACTTGCTCCATCGGCATTTCAAGAATCGCATCCAGCATGGAGAAAACACCGACGATGAACAGGTTGTCGCGTTCATGTTTATCAAAATAGCTGCTGCCGAGCAATTCGGTGAGACGCCCGCGCGTAACCGAAGTTTTCATCAAGGCGGGAGAAGTGGCGTTATCGCCCGCAGTCACCATCAGCAGAGTCAGCCAGCGATATAGCTGTTTTCTACCCAGTATGGACAAGGCATGGCCGATAGACTGAATCTCGCAGGAAAGACCGAAACCGACTGAATTGATGTAGCGTAAAAGTTTGAATGACAAGGCGGCATCGCGTTTGAAGCCTGTCTCTATCTCTTTATTATCCGCATCATGGCTGACCATGTTGAGGATATCGAGCACGCTGGCATAGGAAGGATTGATGACCTTGGCCGAGAGCGTTTCCGGCTTGGCGAAATAAAAACCCTGGAAGAACTCGAAACCCATTTGCTGGCAGGCTTCAAATTGCTCGACGGTCTCAACTTTTTCCGCCACCAGCTTGGCTGGGAATTGATGGTATTTGGTATAGGCCTGCAGCAATTCTTCAGGGCTGAGTGCCAGCAGGTCGATTTTGATGTAATCAGCAATGGCGAGCAGCGACTCGGCACCTGTTGCGAACATCGGATTATCCAGTGAAACCTTGTAGCCCCGTGCGCGCAGATCATTGCAGCGCTGCAAGATGGCCTCGCTGGCAGGTACTGTCCTTAGTATTTCAAGTACCGTGCGTTTGGGAGGCAGCAATTCAATCAGTTCGCCCAGCAGCATTTCTTCATTGACATTGATGAAGGCATATTTATCGCCCAACAACCATTGCGCGCCCATGTCGTTCAGAGTGTTGACCAGCACCCTGGAGCAGGCTTTCAGATCGTCTTCAATCACTGCATTCTGGGCATCAGCACTATGCCGGAACAGCAGCTCGTAACCCATGATGGCCTGGTCTTTATCCAGTATGGGTTGACGTCCGATAAAAGCTTCTTCTTGCATTATTCAGTACTTTCCATGATGAACTGCCGGTTACCTACCAGCCACGTAGCAATCAGCTTAGTCAAAATGACTCATTTCTGTTCAGGAAAACAGAACGGTATTCAAGGTTTATATCGGCAGAAAATACCTAAGGTTTAGTTTTAATTTCAGCACCATCGTTGGCTTTCTCCGGTGCAGAGTACAACACCATGATGGAAACCCGGCGATTATTTGCACGCCCTTCTGCCGTATCGTTGGTATCGAAGGGCCGGGCCGAACCATATCCTACTGCGCTCAATCGCTCTTCTGCAATACCATTCTGCGCCAGGAGCCGAACCACACTGCTGGCACGCACGGCGGACAACTCCCAGTTGGAATAGAACAGATAGTTTCTGATCGGGATATTATCGGTATGCCCTTCCACCTGGATGGCATTGGGTTTTTCGACCAACAGCCTGGCTACTTCAAGCAGAGGTTGCAAGGCACTGACTTCCAGATCGGCAGAACCAAGCGCGAACAATACACTGCTTTCGATATCGATCCGGATGCCCCGGTTGTTCTGCAGCACCCGCACGGTGCCTTGTTCGATCATTGGCGATAGTGCCTGGGATATATCAAGCGCCATCGCCGTCATGGCTTCCCGCTCGCGCCGCCACTTATCATTACGCACTTGCACTGCAGCGAACGGTTTGATGAACGAGCCATCAATCCGCAGCCCGCTTTCCGGTGAAATCTCTTCTGAATTGCCGGGCTGGCCGCCTTCCAACTGCTCTTTTTGTTCCGCCTTGCTTGAGCCGAAGGCGCTGCCCAGAGAATTGGCGAGCTGCTTGTACTTGTTTTGATTGACGGCAGAAACCGCATACATCACCACAAAAAAGGCAAATAACAAGGTGATGAAATCCGCATATGAAACCAGCCAGCGGTCATGGTTTTCACGTTCGATCTCAAATTTTTTCCTGCGGCCCATACGACTGGCTAACTTTTATAACCTGACAGACGATCTTCCAGCAGGCGCGGATGATCGCCGCCAGCAATCGCAACGATGGCGTCGACCACCATTTCGCGCCGCGTCACTTCGTTCTGGATATGATGGCGTAACTTGTAGGCGATCGGCAGGAACACCAGGTTGGCAAAGCCGACACCATAGATTGTCGCAACGAATGCGACAGCGATACCGCTACCCAGCATATCCGGATCGGACAGGTTCTCCATCACATGAATCAGGCCCAGGACCGCCCCAATGATACCTATCGTTGGGGCATAGCCGCCGGCAGAGTCCCAGACCTTGGCCGCATTCCTGAGATTGGCCTCGTAATGGTCAAGCTCGATATTGCAGATTTCCTGTATTTTTTCTGGCGGGATACCGTCTATCATCAGTCGCAGGGCTTTTTTAACAAACGGGTCCTTCTCGGCGTTCATCTGCGCCTCCAGCCGCAGGATGCCATCCTTGCGGGCCAGCATGGTCCATAGATTGATTTTTTTGGCGAACAGATCGGTATTGGTCTGGGGGGGCACGATAATCCACACCAGTATCTTCATACTGAGTATGAAATGCTTGAACTCCGTCTGCAGCAATACAGCACCCATGGTGCCGAAAAATACAATGACGAAAGCGGCTGGCTGCAGGAGCGAAGCGACCGTGCCGCCTTCCAGCGACTGCCCTACCAGTATGGCGGCAACCGCCAGCGTTAAACCGATTAAGCTACCCCAGTCCATGCCTGCTCTTTCAGTTTTGCACGCAACCTGGCGATAGCCTGGCTATGCATTTGACAGACACGGGATTCTGAAACGTTAAGGATAGCGCCAATCTCTTTCAGATTAAGCTCTTCTTCGTAATAGAGACCCATCAGGATACGTTCACGCTCAGGCAGTGCATCGATCACTTCGACCAATGCTGACTTGAAGCCATCTGACATCAGTGCCTGCAATGGGTCGCCGCCGGCATCGGATAGATGACGGTCGAGAAAATGATCACCGCCATCCGTGTCATGGAAATCTTCGTAATAGACTAATTGATGGCCGCTGCAATCCCCCAGCATTTCGTAATATTCATCCAGTGAACATTTGAGATGCCTGGCAACTTCCGTCTCACTGGGTGGACGACCATATTGCTGCTGCAAGGCATTGATCGCCTCTTCCACCTGGCGCATCTTTTTGCGCAATCCACGCGGCAGCCAGTCCGCGCTGCGCAACTCATCCAGCATGGCACCGTGAATACGTTGTGAGGCGTAAGTTTCGAACTGCGCGCCATGCGTATCTTCATAGTTATTGACCGCACTGAGCAGCCCCATCATGCCAGCCTGTATCAGGTCGTCCACTTCCACGCTGGGTGGCAGCCTTGCCTTGAGGCGGTAAGCGAGTTTTTTGACCAGAGGCGCATGCTTTTTCAGCAGATCATCTTTCTGGTCGTTTTTTCCGTGTACGTTATACATGATTCACCTTCCTTTTACGGGTGCCCTGATTGAGCGACATCAGCCCGCAGCATAAGCATCGCGGCCGAAATCCAGCCGCTTTGCCAAGTCTTTGAATGCAGTCGATGCCAAGGCCATGGGAAAAGCCTCGACCACTGCACGGCCCAGCTTACTGGCCTTGTTAAGATATTCATCCGGCGGAATCGCGCCCATGAAATCAAGTCTGACGGACAAGTAGCGGCGCGCTACTTGCGATAAATGGTTAAACACACGCTCGGCCTCAGCCGGCTGGACATCGGTCACCAGAATGCCGAATGAGCGGCAGCCCAGCTGGTTATAGACCTGCTTGATCAGGCGGTAAGCCTGTTTGATCGCATCCGGATGACTATTCAGCTGGATCACAATCTCCCCTTCATTCAATACGGCTAGCGGCAATATATCTTCGGCCGTGAGTTCGGCATCGACCAATAGTACATCATACTGATTTGCCAGGTCCGTGACCAAACCGTTCAAGGCAAGATTCATTTCCTCTGTCATGCCACCACGCAATTGCTTGATAGTCATCAGGTTTGCCACGGAGAAACCCTGGCTTACCCGTTTGATCGCGCCTTTCAATCCGGCTTGTGCAACAGACACCGCAGCCAGGGTGCTCAAACCGCTGGCGCCATAAGCCTGCATGGATTGTTGTGAATCTGCATTGATGACTAAAGCCTCGCTGCCATGACGCTGCAAGGAAACTGCCAGGTTTGACAGCATGCGGGATTTATCCAGCCCTGCGATAGCCGACAACACAGAGAACACTCTTGGCTGCGGGCCAGCCATGATTCTGCGTAAGCCATCGGCCTGGTCATCATGGTTGCTGTAGGGATTAGCCAAGGCTCAGCTCCTTTGGAGACATTTGGGCGGCGTGCGCCATCAACAAAGGCAAGTCTTCATCACGGAACTGGAAGTGTTTGCCGCCGGGGCTTTTTCTCAGTTTGAAGGCATGATGCACCAGCAATTTCTTGTTCGCCACGTGCAGATCTTCCGGTACACGCTGGCCGTTAGCCACGTAATAGAGGCGCAGCTTTTCACGGATAATGACATCAAGTGCGCTGCCTATAGTCGCGGCTTCGTCCATCTTGGTCATGATGCAACCGGTCAATCCTTTACCGCGATAGGCATTGACAACGTCCATCAGGGTCTCGCCAGTGCTGGTCGCATTGATGCAGAGCAGGCGTTTGATATGGTTGCCGGCACCAGCGAGCATGGCGATCTGCCTGGTCACCATTTCATCGCGCTGGTTCACACCGACAGTGTCGATCAGAATGGTGTGCTTGCCTTTCAATTCTGCCAGTGCAATCTTCAGGTCAGCCTCGTCTTTGACGGCATGTACCATGACACCCAGAATCTTGCCGTAGATACGCAGCTGTTCATGACCGCCGATACGATAGGCATCCGTCGTGATCAAACCCAGCTTGCTGGCGCCGTGCTTCATGACAAAACGCGCGGCCAATTTGGCTGTGGTTGTGGTTTTGCCTACGCCGGTAGGCCCGATCAAGGCAAACACACCGCCTTTATCCAGCAGGTCGCTTTCGTCATCGATCGTGTTGAGATTTTTCTCAAGTACTGATTTTGCCCAGTTCATCGCGCCATCCTGTGTCTGGTTCTGCGGCAGATTCTCGGTGATCTGGCGCGACAGGCTGGCACCGAAGCCTGCGCTCAATAATCTGCGCAGCAGTACCGAAGTGATCGGGTCGCGACGTTGAATATTTTCCCAGACCAGTTCTGATAGTTGTGATTCGATCACGCCGCGCATGGAGCGCATTTCCGACATGAGTTTTTCCAGCTCCTGCGGCGTTTGCATGGATTGCCTTGCTGCAACAGGAGATGGAACCGCTGGCGTGGCGACTGGCTTGGCAGCTGCTTGTGCAACCGGCTGTTTGACCGACACTTGTTTCGGCGCTTGCTTTGGCACCTCAGGCGCAACATGTGCGGGCCTGGTCACGGCAGGTTTTACGAAAACCGGCTCCGCTTCATGCAAGCGGTTTCTGCGGCTGGCAAATGCTGCAAGTGTTTCTGGCGACAAAATATCATCTTCCAGTACAGGATCATCCTCAACCAGGATTCTTCTTGGTTTAGTGGCCGGTGCAGGTGCAGGTTTTGCTGCCGGCTGCCTGGCGTTACCGAAACTTAGCGACTCCTGCGCCACCAGGTTATCCATTTCTTCGCCGTCCAGGGCCAGAATCTCATTGCCACCGTTGACGACCTTGTTTGAGAGAATCACCGCATCAGGCCCCAGTGCCTTTTTTACCATGGCAAGGGCTTCGCGGGAGTTGCTGGCGAAAAATCGTTTAACGTTCATGCTTGACCTCCAATAAGACTAGTCACACGTATGGTTTTTGAATCAGGAAGTTCATCATGCGAAAGTACACGCAGATGAGGGATGGCACGGCGAAGGAATTTCGCCAGCACCGCACGTAAAGGCGCTGGCACCAGCAATACCGGTGTCATGCCCATTTGTTCTTGTTGCTTGGCTGCACGTTCTGTTTGTGATGCCAGGGTCTCTGCCAAACCAGGCTCGATCGCAGCGTTTTCCGCACCGGCTTGCATGGCCTGCATCAAAATACTTTCCAGTTGATGGTCGAAAGTCATCACGGACACTTCATTGCCTTCAGGGAACAGTTGTTGCACGATGGCGCGGCCCAGTTGTACGCGTACGACTGCGGTCAGGTCTGCGGCATCAGTCATGCGCGGCGCATGTTCGGAAAGTGTTTCGATGATGGTGCGCATATCGCGGATATGCACGCCTTCGATCAGCAGGTTCTGCAGCACTTTTTGCACTGTGGAAAGCGGCATGGTCTTGGGCACCAGGTCCTCGATCAATCTTGGGGATTCCTTAGCCAGGTAATCGAGCAACTGCTGCACTTCCTGGCGACCCAGCAATTCTGCTGCATGCTGGCCGATCACATGATTGAGATGCGTGGCGATCACGGTACTGGCATCGACCACGGTGTAGCCCATGCCCTGCGCTTGATCGCGTAATTCGCTATCGATCCAGATCGCCGGCAAACCGAAGGCCGGGTCCTTGGTTGGTGTGCCTGGCAGGGTACCGGCCACCATTCCTGGATCGATTGCCAGGAACTGGTTATTCATGGCCTCACCGCTGGCGATCTCCACACCCTTCATGGTGATGCGGTAGCCTGCCGGTTTCAGTTCCAGATTGTCGCGAATATGCACGGGCGGTGTGAGAAAACCGACTTCCTGGGCGAATTTCTTGCGTATGCCTTTGATGCGTTTCAGCAGGTCGCCGCCTTGCGTCTTATCGACCAGCGAGATCAAGCGATAGCCGACTTCCAGGCCAAGCACATCGACCGGCAGGATATCGTTCCAGCTCGCCTCTTCGGTTTCCTGAATCACCACAGGCACTTCTTCATCTGCCGCCTTTTTTGCAACAGCTGTCGCTTTATGGCTGGCGATGAAATAAGCTGCGCTCCCCAGAATGATGGCAAGCGTGAGGAAAGCAAAGTTGGGCATGCCGGGAATGATGCCCATACCGCCCAGAATAGCGGCTGCAATATAAAGGATACGTGGATTGGAAAATAACTGATTGACCAGCTGATTGCCGATATCCTCGTCGTTGGCAACTCGTGAAACCACTACACCGGCTGCGGTGGAGATAATCAGGGATGGAATCTGCGCAACCAGGCCATCGCCAATCGCCAGTAATGTGTAGTTCTTGACTGCCACGTCAAATGCAAGATCGTGCTGCACCATGCCGACAATCAAGCCGCCGACGATATTGATGATAGTCACCAGGATGCCGGCAATCGCATCGCCCCGTACGTATTTGCTGGCACCATCCATGGCACCGTAGAATTCGGATTCCTGGCCGATTTCGAGGCGGCGGCTGCGTGCCTCCTCTTCGCCGATCAGGCCTGCATTCAGATCCGCATCGATCGCCATCTGCTTGCCCGGCATGGCATCCAGGGTGAATCGTGCGCCGACTTCAGCGATACGGCCTGCACCTTTGGTCACCACGATGAAGTTGATGATGGTCAGAATGATGAAGACGATGATACCGACCGTATAGTTACCGCCGATCAGGAAATGGCCAAAGGCCTCGATCACCTTGCCGGCGGCATCGGGGCCGGTGTGGCCTTCGGTCAACACCACACGGGTGGATGCCACGTTGAGCGAGAGGCGCAGCATGGTGGTGACCAGAAGCACGATCGGGAAAGCGATGAAGTCGAGCGGCTTGGACGTATTCAGGCTGATCAGCAGGACGATGATGGAAAGTGCGATATTGAAGGTGAACAGCACATCCAGCGCGATAGCCGGTAATGGCAAAATCATCATTGCCAACAACATGACAATGATGATCGGGGCCGCTGCCGCCGCGCCAGCTGAGCCGTTGAGCCAGCTTGGGAATTTTATGCCGTTCATGCCGTCGCCCCTGCCATTTCGCTATGCGGATCCAGCTCGTCAGGAACTTCCAGCACATCGGGCCGCTCAGGTTGCAGGCCGCCTTCTTTTTTGTAGATACGCATCTGGTAGATATAGGCCAGGACTTCTGCGACCGCCGCATAAAGCGCCTCGGGGATCGCATCGCCCAGCTCGGTATGGGCATATAGCGCCCGGGCCAGCTTGGGTGATTCAAGTACGCTGACCTTATGTTCTGCAGCGATCTCACGGATTTTCAGCGCAATGGCATCCGCACCCTTGGCCACTACCACCGGTGCGCGCATGCTGTCATTCTTGTATTTGATGGCGACGGCATAATGTGTCGGGTTGGTCACCACCACGTCGGCATTCGGAATCTCGGACATCATGCGGCGGCGGGACATTTCGCGCTGTTGCTGGCGAATGCGCGCCTTGATCTCAGGGTTGCCTTCCGTTTCCTTGCCCTCCTGCTTGACTTCCTGCTTGGTCATCTTGAGTTTGTTGGCATAACTCCACATCTGGTATGGCACATCAATCGCCGCAATCAGCACGAGTGAGCTGGAGATGGCGATCATGGTAATGAGGATGAGGTAAGCCGCACTCGTTAATGCTTCATTCAACGGCATGAGCGGCAGCATCAGTACATCATCGATCTCCGCAGCCACCACGAAGAAGGCGACAGAACCTACCAGCGAGGCCTTGCCCACTGCCTTGATGAACTCGACAAGGGCATTCTTTGAAACCATGTTCTTGATGCCCTTGAGCGGATTAAGCTTGCCGAACTTGGGCATAAAGGCTTTGGCGCTGAACAACCAGCCCCCAAGCAGGACAGGCGATGCAATCGCGATGAAGATGACGATGCCGGCCAGCGGCAGGAGCGCCCATAACAGGTCGCCAATATTATGCGCAATGTTGACCATCAATAGAGTAGGTTCGAATACCAGGCTACGCGGCAGGCTCAAACCCGCTGCCATATTGGTTTTTAAAGCCTGCGTCAGATGATTGCCGGAAGCCCAGATGCCCATGAGCACAGCCAGAAGCACGGAAACGGTCGCCAGCTCTTTCGAGCGCGGCACATCGCCCTCTTCGCGCGCTTTCTGAATGCGCTTGGGCGTCGCCTGTTCCGTTTTTTCTAAATCGCTGTCTTCTGCCATACCAGCCCCGAATATTTAAATCGATTGAGCTATCAATCGACGGTCTTCTATGGGGAACATTATTGATGGCGGCAAGGGTTTCGAATCGGAGGAATAAAAGGGTGAATATCCCCTTATTGAATCAATACAGCATGGCTGGCTTGATGGGGATATCGAGTCTGGCTTGCCAGCCGCGACCCGATCATGCATGGCTGGGCTTGATTACCGGTGTCGCTCAAGCGACAGAGAATTGCGACCTGCCGGCTTTTTTAGCTTCGTACATGGCGGAATCTGCACGCTTGATCAAACTTTCCGCATCTTCTTCGGCATGAAGGATGGTCGCGATACCTATACTGACACCGATCCTGACCAACTGGCCGTCGTTGATTTTAATCTTTTGCGAAATCGCATGAATGATACGATTCGCCAGTTTTTCGCATTCGGCGGTTGGCATGCCCGGTAACAGGAGCACGAACTCATCGCCGCCTATGCGGGAGATCTTGTCGCTAGGCCTCAATATTCTCGCGATACGGCGTGTCGTCGTCACCAATACGATATCGCCGGCTTCATGCCCGTAAGTATCATTGGTCTCCTTGAAGTGGTCCAGGTCAAGCAGCATCACGGTAAGTATGTTGGATATATCGGCGCGATAACATGTAAACAGTTCATCCAGCTCAATTTCCATCCCTCGTCTATTGAGCACACCGGTCAATGGATCTCTGGATGCCATGGCCAGCGCATCCAGTTCAAGTTTCTTGCGTTCTGTAATATCCAGCAAGATACCTTGTATTTCCCCATGCTCGGAAACATCAAGAATCATTTGCAGCCAGCGCTTCTCGTCTGCCATGGACCATTCGAAGTCCTGCTGCTGTTGGCTGGCATGTTTGAGAACAAGCCCTATAAGCGTAGCAATAGCACCGGCATCGCGTGGCATCAGGTCGAATAAGGTAACGACTTTATTTGGTTTATCCGCAGCAGCCGGCATATTCACCATGCCGGCAAAAGCCGGATTCCATGACAACAGTATCCCTTGCGGACTAATGGTGAATATCCCGGTTGCGGCCCGCTCCACCAGGGTCCTGAAACGCAGTTCGCTTTTCTCGATCTTCTGGCGCATGGTGATTTGCTGATGATTGAGTGCAGCCATCATATCGAGCAGTTTATTGAACGAGTTGGCCAGGTAACCTATTTCGTTATGCTCATGATTCCTGGGCGGCTCGATATGCTGGCCGTCATGCGGATGGATTTTCTGGATCACCTGCGAGACTCGCTGTATGGGCTGGACGATAGTAAACAGGACCATCACGCCGACCGCAAAAGCCACCAGTACCACAGTGGCCGTCAGGATCAGTACGACAAACAGGGCATAGTTCTCGGCCCGGGCATTGATAAATCCATTATCCGCACTGATCTCTATGACGCCTATCTCTTGCTGCGGATCATCAGGCGAGAACAACACCCGGCTATAGATTTTCCCGATATTGGGGAGCTGCTTGCCATCCGGCTTTTTGATATCGGCAAGTACTTTGTCGCCGGATTCGATGCGGACCTGATAAAGCGAAAGATTGGTCATCAAGCCTTTCGCCACTTCATTGGCCAAAGCCGCGTCATCGGTGTAACTGGCGATACTGGCGGTCTTTTCCACCGTGGCAACCAGGGTTGCGATATTGTGCAGTGATTGGCTTTGCTGATAAGCGTGGAGTGAGCCATAAGTGATGGCGCCAAAGAAAATGATCAATGCAATGCCAAGCACCAGAATTCTGGCCGTTGCATTGATAACCAGGCTTTTACGCATGAGCGAGAAAAAACCGGTTGAAGATACTTTAGATTCGCTCACAATGCCCTTCGGATCGTATGCATCCATCATTCGGAGAGTAATGCTGTTTCACAAGGATATGGTTCGTGCTGATGAGGTCTCAACACCCCTCATTACTGAGGTTCTTTTTGAGACCCATGACTGAGACTCATGACGAAGTGTACTTGTTCAAAACGCCCTGATGCAATCCAAAGCGCTTGCCTGGTGCCGAAGGGAACCTGCAACTCGAAAGAATTGCGGAATATGGATCCTTTTAGCTAGAAACCAAGGCTATCCAGCAGGTCATCCACCTGTTCTTGTCCGCTAAGCGCGTCCGGCGTCTTGTCAGGGGCGATTTGCGGCCCGTTCATCAGGCTATCCGACTCTTTCTTTGCTGACGGATTAAAGTCGATCAGCACTTGCACCAGTTGGGTTTCCAGATTCTGCGCCAGTTCCGTTACACGTTTGATGACCTGCCCGGTCAGATCCTGGAAATCCTGGGCCATCATGATGTCCATCAACTGGTCCTTGGTCTGGTTGGCGCCCACAGATGTCTCATCGAGAAAAGCAATCGTGCGCTCGGCCAATTGATCGTATTCGCTTTTCATGGATGGCGTCTTCAGTAATTTTTGCCACTCCTGCTTCAGCGCCTGGCCATCAGTATCTATTCTGGATTGAATCGGCAATGCAACATCAGTTGCGTTGAGCACGCGTTGCGCAGCCTGTTCTGTCATGCGCACCACATAATTCAATCGATCGCGCGCATCCGGTATTTCATGGGTGACTTCTTCCAGCGCTTTATCCAGACCTAGGCCACGCAGGCTGTCGTGCAATATGCGCGTCATGTAGCCTATACGGGCAATAACCTCATCCTGGGCCGGCGTGATGGGTGGCAGCATGCCTACATTTTCGGCAGCCTCTGCAAGTGATTTGGTTGGCATATCAAGCCCCCATTTTTTCAAATATTTTTGCGAGCTTTTCATCCAGGGTTGCTGCGGTGAAAGGCTTGACTACATAGCCATTAGCGCCAGCCTGTGCAGCAGCGATAATGTTTTCCTTCTTGGCTTCGGCAGTCACCATCAGAACCGGCAAGGAAGCCAGTTTGGGATCGGCGCGAATATGTTTCAGCATCGTCAGGCCATCCATGTTCGGCATGTTCCAATCTGAAACGACAAAATCGAAATTACCTGCCTGCAACATCGAAAGCCCCATGGCGCCATCTTCTGCTTCTTCGACATTGGCATAACCCAATTCCTTCAACAGATTCTTGACGATACGCCTCATAGTAGAAAAATCGTCCACTACCAGAAACTTCATGTTTGGATTTGCCATTTGTAACTCCGTAAAATTCTTGATATTCGTTCGATCTCGCAGCTCGATTATCCAGCCGCGACATCTCATCTACTCTACCCTCATTATCGGCTCGGCACTCAAAACCTTAAATGCCGAAAACAAGGATAAAACCTGTTTTATTTGCCTTATCCTGGCAAGCCTTAAACGCGCAGCGCGCGGCTGGTATCCAGCGCAAGGTAATTCATGACCCTGGTGGGCAAGCCGCTGAGCGGCAATACTTCATGCACCGCACCCCTGGCAATGGCTTCTTTCGGCATGCCGAATACCACGCAACTGGACTCATCCTGTGAGAAGTTATAGGCCCCGGCTTCGCGCATATTCAGCATGCCGGAGGCACCATCCTTACCCATCCCTGTCAGTATCACGCCAATCGCGTTTTTACCGGCATTCACTGCTGCAGAATCAAACAGCACATCGACTGACGGCTTATGGCGATTCACAGGCGGGGCATCACTCAGCTCGGTCATGTAATTGGCTCCACTCCGCGCCAGCAACAAATGGGCATCGCCCGGGGCGATATAGGCATGGCCGGGCAGTATGCGTTCGCCGCCTTCTGCTTCTTTCACCGATATCTTGCATAAACCGTCGAGACGATTGGCGAACGATTTTGTAAAGCCGGCAGGCATGTGTTGCGTGATGAGGATGCCTGGACAATCTGATGGCATTTCCATCAAGAATGATTTGATCGCCTCAGTGCCTCCGGTCGATGCACCGACGATGATCAGCTTCTCACTACTGAGCAGCCGATTACCCAGCGATGGCAAAACCACAGACTTGGCGCCTGTAATGGATTTGGCCTGTATGCGCGCTTTGGAAGCAATGCGGATTTTGTCGGTAATCATATCGGTGTACTCGCGCATGCCGTCTGCAATCGACATCTTCGGCTTGGTGACAAAATCGATCGCACCCAGCTCCAGGGCACGCATGGTGACTTCCGAGCCCTTCTCCGTCAGCGATGAGACCATCACCACCGGCATGGGTCGCAAGCGCATGAGCTTTTCCAGAAACTCCAGGCCATCCATCTTCGGCATTTCCACATCCAGCGTCAGCACATCCGGGTTATGCTGCTTGATCAGTTCACGTGCAATCAAAGGATCAGGTGCCGCCGCCACCACCTGCATATCGGGCTGACTATTGATAATCTCAGTCATCAAGCTGCGTATCAACGCAGAATCGTCAACGATTAATACTTTGGTTTTCATCACTTCACCCTCTGTTTCTGATTTTTCTAAAACAATTGTTTCTAGAACAGTTCCACTTCACCCGCCACCGTCGTGGATTTAAGGCTCTTGGCGTAACTTTGCTCGCGTATGACGATGGTATTGTTGTGCATATTCTTGAGTTTCTTGACCAGGACCCGTCCGGTTCTCGGGAAAAAATAAACTTTCCGCGGGTATATGTCATTCAGGTCTTCGCCCGTGACCTTGATGTTTTCCGCTTTCAGAAACTGCTTCACGAAACTCGCGTTACGCTCACCAACGTTAGTCGTCGTGAAAGCGCGCAAGACATTGCCGCCACCGAATATCTTGGCTTCCAGGTTTGGGCGGCGCGCACCGCTTTTCAGTAATTGGTTGATCAGCACTTCCATCGCATAGGCACCATAACGCATGGATTCAGAAACCACGCTGTCATCGCCACCGGCATCAGGCAGCATGAAATGATTCATGCCACCGATGCCGACGATATTGTCGCGGATGCAAGCAGACACGCAGGAACCGAGGACGGTCACGATCACCATATCCTTATCCGTGCAGTAATATTCACCGGGTAATATCTTGGCGGCCTGGCAATCAAACGTGCGGTCGTAATAGAGATTGCTGGCTAACTCTTCTTCGCGAGCTTGGCTCATGCTATTTACCGTGATTCAACTCGTAGACGGTCTTGCCCCTGAGCTTGAAAGCCTTGGTCGAATACAGGAAGTTTTCGGAATGACCACCGAATAACAAGGCATCGGGCTTCATCATGGGGGCAAAGCGGTTGAGAATGGTTGTCTGTGTCGGCTTGTCGAAATAGATCATGACATTGCGGCAGAAAATGACATCAAGCTGCCCTTTCACCGGCCACTCCTCTGCCAGCAGATTGAGTGATTTGAAGGTGATCAGGGAACGTAGTTCGTTGCGCACCCTGACCTGGCCTGCCTTATCTCCCGTGCCTTTGAGGAAAAAGCGTTTCAGGCGCTGCTCGGAGAGTTTATCCACCCTGTCCCATGGATAGACACCGCGCTCGGCCGTAGCCAGCACATTGGTATCAATGTCGGTCGCAATGATTTCAACCGGCGGCTTTAGTGTATTAAAAGCCTCGCAAGCCGTCATCGCAATCGTATAAGGCTCTTCACCCGTGGAGGCAGCTGAGCACCAGATGGATATCGGTTTTTTTACCTTGAGCAGGTGTTCCGCAAGAATCGGGAAGTGATGCGCTTCACGGAAAAAAGACGTGAGGTTGGTCGTCAATGAATTGGTGAAAGCTTCCCACTCGACTTCATCGCCTGAGCTTTCCAGTTGATCAAGATATTCATTGAATGAACGTAGTCCGACCGCACGCAATCTCCTGGCAACTCGGCTATAGACCATATCGCGCTTGGCTTCCGACAGCGAGATGCCCGCGTGCTGGTAAATGAGCTTACGTACTTTCTGGAAATCACTTTCCGTGAAATTGAATTCGCGGTCGGAGATCGCTTCTTCTTTTTGCATCAACATATTCCCGGCTTTCTGAAAATGGATGAGTTGCGTTCAAAACGCAACACTCAGAAACCAGAAACTTTCGAGTAATGTTGTTTGTTATGTCCCTGGCTTTTGTTAGGGCTGGTTTCGTTACCCAATTTAAAGACACTGACCGCGACATTCATCTCTTCCGCCTGTTCCATCAGCGACTCCGCCGCTGCCGCTGCCTGTTCAACCAATGCAGCATTCTGTTGCGTGACTTCGTCCATCTGTGTCACCGCACTGTTGACCTGGTCGATGCCGGAGCTTTGCTCGACCGAGGCCGCAGCAATCTCGCCGATGATGTCGGCGACACGTTTGACCGAGCTGACGATCTCGTCCATGGTCTTGCCGGCATTTTCCACCAGGGTGGTGCCTTCGGTGGTTTTGTCGACGGAGTCGGTGATCAGGGATTTGATTTCCTTGGCGGCACTGGCCGAGCGTTGGGCGAGGTTGCGCACTTCGCCGGCCACCACGGCAAAGCCGCGGCCTTGTTCGCCTGCCCGTGCTGCTTCAACAGCAGCATTGAGGGCGAGGATGTTGGTCTGGAAGGCGATGCCGTCAATCACGGAGATGATGTCTTCGATCTTGCGGGCGCTGTCGTTGATGGCACTCATGGTGCTGACGACGTCCTGGACCATTTCGCCGCCTTTGACGGCAACCGTAGAAGCGGTCATGGCGAGCTGGTTGGCTTGCTTGGCGTTCTCGGCGTTCTGTTTCACGGTAGAAGCGAGTTCTTCCATGCTGGAGGCGGTTTCTTCCAGCGAGGAGGCTTGTTCTTCCGTGCGTTGTGAGAGGTCAGTGTTGCCTTGGGCAATCTCTTTCGCCGCGGTGTTGATGGTCTCGGCGGCCGTTTTGACAGCAATGATAGGACGCACGATCATTTCCAGCGTCTCGTTGACGCCTTCGATGATCTTGCGGAAGTCGCCCTGGTGACGCTCACCGTCTGCACGTACCGTTACACGGCCATCGCGCGCCGCTTCCGCTAACATCGCAGCGTCTGCATCCAGCGCTTTCAGGTTGGTGCGTACTTGCTCGATGGCTTCGTTAACAAAAACCTTCTTGCCGGGGAATTGTTCCAGCGGCATGTCGAAGTCACCTTCACCGAAAGCCTTGACGACTGCCAGCGCTTTTTCCGTCAGTTCGATCTGTCCGCCGACGATGGTATTCACGGCAGTAGCGATTTCGCTATAACCGCCCTTGAACATATGCGCATGCAGCGTCATGTCGATATTGCCCTGCACGTGCTCATCGGTGACCCATTTGACGGAATCCAGGATGCCCTGCAACTTGCCTTTGAGGCGATCGAGGTTCTTGTTGAGCTCCGCTTTCTTGCCGGGATATTGCTGAATCTCTACAGAGAAGTCGCCATCACCAAGGGATTTCATCACCTGGATGGTTTCCTCTTTTTCCCTGACATGCGAACCGACCATGGCATTTACGCCATGCGCCATTTCGGCATAAGCACCGCGGAATTTGCCTGCATCAAGACGTACATCAATCTCGCCGGCGTCATGCTCGCTGGACATATACTGCATGTCTTCGATGAACGTCTTGATGTTGCCGCGCAGGCCTTCCACACCTTCATTGATGAAGGCGCGTTGACCCGGGAATTTTTCCAGCGGCGCATCGAAATTGCCGTTAGAGAATTCGCTGATGCAGTCAGCAACTTTACGCATCACGCTGGCCTGGTTGCAGGCCATCTCATTGACGTTCTCAGCCATGGTACGGAATCCGCCCTGGAACTTGTCAGCGTTCATCCGTGCATCAAGCACGCCAGCCTTGTTCTCGCTGGCCATGTGGCCCTGTTCCGCAATCAGGGATTTAATGGTTTCCTGCATGACAGACATGGAAGCCAGCAGACTTTCCTGATCGTTTGAAGTGAGCGAAATAACAGTATTTACATCACCGCGCGCAATCTGCCTGGCCACTTCAACCGCAAGGCTGGGTTCACCGCCAAGTTGCTGCATCAGTTTGCGTACAATGTAGTAACCGGTGCCAGCCATCAGCAACAGCAATATTGCAGTAGCAATCAGCGAGATTCGATTGGCGCCGCCGAATACTTCATTGGCGTGTTGCGCCTTATCCTGAGCCAGTTTGCTGTTATGGGCTGAAAGTTCGTTGATCGCTGTATTGCCGCCTCTTGCTTCATTGGCGATATCGATATAGAGATCACGCGCCAGATCAACCTTGTTCTGACGTGAAGCTTCCAGAATCGCATCCATTTTCGGGTAGTAAAGCCCGACTTTCTGCTTCACATTGTCCAGTAAGGCTTTGTCCGTATCATCAATGGCGAACTGTTCATATTTCTTGTAATTCTCATCAAGCTGGGCACGGAATTTTTCAATGTCGAGCTCGGTCTCGAGCTTTTTGGCAGGATCGTTATAAAGTATGTGGCGGGAAACCCAGATTCGCAGGGTATTAAAGGTCAGGCTGATATCGTTAAGCACGGCTACACTGGGCAAGCTGTTCACGTTGGCATAATTGGCTTCTTCATAGACCTCCTTCACCTGGTAATAACTCACCATGGCAAGAGCTACAAACCCTACAGAAGCTCCTATGATCAGAGCGTATATGCGTTGTGCAACCGTCATTTCCCTTACTCCTTCTCGTTATTCCTATAATTTTTATAACTTAGTCTAATTCCAGTGCTGCGATACTGATTTGAGGAACAAACTGGACAAAAGCCCTCTGTTTACAAGCTTTCCGAACATCAAGCCTCAAATGCAAAATCCCAGCCGTTTCATGGATATCGATCAAAAGTCATTCAACTGATCAGCAATAAATATCCCCGTTCGACAACGGATGTACATGCTTCCTAAGCTCTTATCGGCCACCAGCCTGGATTTCTTGAGTGCTACTGTTCAAATAAATTAAAAAAGGCTGCACAAGGCAGCCTTTTTCTTTTTCATTCAATCAACACAATGGTGCGGGATACCTGCTTAAAACTCCTCCCAATCACCATCATCCGTACCGGTTTTGCTAGCAGCCTGCTTTGCCGGCTTGACGACACTAGGCGCTGGTGCTGGCCTGCTTGCCTTGACGATCTTCATCGAGGCAGGAGAAGAGGCAATCGCAGCCGGTTGAGCGTTACCCAATTTAAAGACACTGACAGCGACATTCATCTCTTCCGCCTGCTCCATCAGCGACTCTGCCGCTGCCGCTGCCTGTTCAACCAGAGCAGCATTCTGTTGCGTGACTTCGTCCATCTGTGTCACCGCACTGTTGACCTGGTCGATGCCGGAGCTTTGCTCGACCGAGGCCGCAGCAATCTCGCCGATGATGTCGGCGACACGTTTGACCGAGCTGACGATCTCGTCCATGGTCTTGCCGGCATTTTCCACCAGGGTGGTGCCTTCGGTGGTTTTGTCGACGGAGTCGGTGATCAGGGATTTGATTTCCTTGGCGGCACTGGCCGAGCGTTGGGCGAGGTTGCGCACTTCGCCGGCCACCACGGCAAAGCCGCGGCCTTGTTCGCCTGCCCGTGCTGCTTCAACAGCAGCATTGAGGGCGAGGATGTTGGTCTGGAAGGCGATGCCGTCAATCACGGAGATGATGTCTTCGATCTTGCGGGCGCTGTCGTTGATGGCACTCATGGTGCTGACGACGTCCTGGACCATTTCGCCGCCTTTGACGGCAACCGTAGAAGCGGTCATGGCGAGCTGGTTGGCTTGCTTGGCGTTCTCGGCGTTCTGTTTCACGGTAGAAGCGAGTTCTTCCATGCTGGAGGCGGTTTCTTCCAGCGAGGAGGCTTGTTCTTCCGTGCGTTGTGAGAGGTCAGTGTTGCCTTGGGCAATCTCTTTCGCCGCGGTGTTGATGGTCTCGGCGGCCGTTTTGACAGCAATGATAGGACGCACGATCATTTCCAGCGTCTCGTTGACGCCTTCGATGATCTTGCGGAAGTCGCCCTGGTGACGCTCACCGTCTGCACGTACCGTTACACGGCCATCGCGCGCCGCTTCCGCCAAAAGATTGGCATCTTCGACCAGGATATTGATGGCCCTGATACAGGTATTAAGGTTGTTCTTGATATCGTTGAACTCGCCACTGTAGTGTTCACTGATAGGCTCAGGAACATCACCTCTGGATATCTGATCTACACATTGTGCAGCAACATTCAGCGGCCCGATGACAGCATCCAGCGTCTGGTTGACGCCTTCAACGATCTTGAGGAAGTCACCTTGATGCTTGCTGGCATCTGCGCGGGTACTCAAGTGTCCGTTCACTGCAGCTTCGGAAAGCATGGTGGCATCGGCTACCAGTGCATTTACAGCATCAATACATTGATTCAGGTTGTTCTTCAGGGTATCGAAATCACCGTTGTAGGTATCGGTAATTTTTGCCGGAATCTTGCCGTGGGCAATGTCAGCCACATATTTCGCAGCGACATTCAACGGGCCGATAACAGCATCCAGCGTTCCATTAACGCCTTCGATGATCCTGCGGAAATCGCCCTGGTGACGGCTGGCATCGGCACGCGTACTGAGTTGCCCTTTTACTGCCGCATCAGAGAGCATGTTCGCATCGGCAATCAGGTTCTTGAGGTTGCCTCTTACTTGCTCAATGGTCTCATTGATCACGGCCTTCTTGCCTGGGAATTGTTCCAGCGGTGCATCGAAATTACCCTCGCCAAACTCCTTCACCACAGCCATGGTTTTCTTGCTCAACTCGATATGCCCGGCCACCATTTTGTTTACGCCTGCCGCCATATCCGCATAACCGCCCTTGAAGCGACTGACGTCTACATCGACATCGATGTCGCCGGCATCGTGCTGCGAACTGACGTAATTCAGGGATTGAACGATGCCATCCAGAGTCCTTTGCAGTACTTTGATGGAATAGGCAACGCTGGTTTTGTCTGTCTCCTTGACACTGATCTTGGCAGTCAGGTCACCAGCGGCGAAATTTCTGGAAATTTCAGCCAGGTCAGCCGGTTCGGCACCCAACTGTGCCAATATCCTTCTGCTCGTGTTAAGTCCTAAAACACCCACGACGGCAATGATGATCAAGCCGCAGATAATTGAGAACCATCTGGCAAAACTTCTGGCTTCTGCTGCACGTTGAGCTTCTACCAGGCCGATTTCCTGATTAACCGTCAAATGTTCTTCGATTTTGGTAGAGAGTGCGACTGCGAGTGCGTCCGCTTCCTTCAATGCTTTTGTAGTCGCTTCTACATCGTTTCTTTTAGAATGGGCCAGAACCTGATCCGCCAGACCGTAGAAGCTTGCAAACATGCCCTGCTCTTCAGCATAGAACGCCGTGTCTTTTTCGCCAGACACAAAAGCCTCGTATTTTTTGAATTCAGCATCGGCCAGGGCGCTTCTATCAAAGAATGATGCTTCAAGCCTGGCTTTTTCAGTCTGATCGGTTGTAATCGTGTGGCGCAGTAAATTCAGCCGTGCCCGCTGGAAATACATATTGGTATCACTCAAGGCAACAATACCGGGCACCGTATTGGTATTGCCGTAGTTCGCCTCTTCGTAGACCTTGCTCATCTGAACTTCCGTCACCGCCAGAAGTATGAGCAATCCTAGGCCTGCAGCCAAAATCAATAGTTTAATTCGTTGAGCAACGGTTAAGTTCATGGTGCATGCACTCCTATGCCTTAAAAACTGCATTTAATTTTTAAAAATAGACAACCTGAATAAATAACGGCTATCGATCTCTATTCTTTAGCAAAAACTGTCATTTCAATGTAAAGAAAAGGCTGTATAAGCAGCCTTAGTTAATCTAATCAAACCTGAACACTAAAATTCTTCCCAATCTCCGGCATCGGTACCGGTTTTCAGTGTCGTCACTTTTGATGGTTTTGCAGAGGCGGTTTGCTTCTTCTGGGTCTTTGCCTGGCTCGGAGTCCCGGCACTTGAAGCGCTGCGCATATTACTGACGGAATTGCGCCGCTCTGATGTGCCATCAGCCCTCACTTTGAATACGCTGACCGCATCCATCAGTGAATTGGCCTGTTCCACCAATGATTCGGCAGCCGCAGCGGCTTGTTCAACCAGGGCTGCATTCTGCTGTGTGACTTCATCCATCTGCGTCACGGCACTGTTGACCTGGTCGATACCGGAGCTTTGTTCGACCGATGCTGCAGCGATCTCGCCCATGATGTCGGTCACCCGTTTCACGGAAGAAACGATGTCATCCATCGTCGTGCCGGCTTCTTCAACCAGTTTTGTGCCGCTTTGAACTTTATCCACCGAGTCGGAAATCAATTGCTTGATTTCTTTAGCGGCACCGGCGGAGCGTTGTGCAAGATTACGCACCTCAGCGGCAACAACAGCAAAACCACGACCTTGCTCGCCAGCCCTGGCAGCCTCGACTGCTGCATTCAGCGCCAGGATATTGGTCTGGAAGGCAATGCCGTCAATGACGCTGATGATGTCTTCGATCTTGCGTGAACTTTCACTGATATCCGACATGGTCTTGACCACCTCACCGACCACAGAACCACCTTTGACTGCCACACCGGAAGCCGAGGCCGCCAGTTGATTGGCCTGCTTGGCATTCTCTGCATTCTGTTTAACGGTAGAAGCCAGCTCTTCCATGCTGGAAGCTGTCTCTTCCAGTGAAGATGCCTGCTCTTCCGTGCGTTGCGAGAGGTCATTGTTACCGGCAGAGATTTCTCCAGCAGCGGTATTGATGGTGTCGCTGGCTTCTTTGATCTGCGTGATGATCTCGGCCATGCTTTCGATCAAATCATTCACACCGCCGCAAAGGTTCGCAATCTCACCGGTCTTGTCACTGGTTGAGATGCGTTGTGTCAGGTCGCCAGCCTTGGCGGCCGCAACAACATCCTGTGTTTCGGCAACTGCCATGACGAGCGCTTGCTGCGCCCTGACCACGTCGGTGACATCGGTAGCATATTTCACCACCTTGAATGCCTTGCCGTTCAAGTCGAAAATCGGGTTGTAGGAAGCCTGCAGCCAGATTTCCTTACCGCCTTTTCCGATACGCTTGTATTGACCGGCATCAGCTTCGCCCCGGCCAAGCTTGCTCCAGAAATCCTTGTACTCCTGGCTTCCCTTATAGGCCGCATCAATAAACATGCTATGGTTCTTGCCGACGATCTCTTCCTGGGTATAGCCCGTGACCCTGGCAAAATTCTCATTCACTTTTGTCACTTTTCCATCAAGACTGAATTCGATGATGCCTTCGATCTTGCTGATGGCGGCCATCTGGCCTTCGAAATCGGCGTTCTTCAATTTTTCTTCGGTAATGTCGTCAACATAAGCCACAACTTTATGCAGTTTGCCGTTCAGGTCAGGAATCGGGTTGTATGAACCGTGGATCCAGATTTCCCTGCCGCCTTTCCCGATACGCTTGTAGTCGCCGGTAACTGCCTCGCCACGGTGCAGCTTATCCCATAGGGAATTCGAGCCGGATGATCCGACCTGGTTGGGATCGGCAAATGCGCTGATGTTCTTGCCCAGCATCTCGCTTTCGCTATATCCCAGCATCTGCAGGTAATTCTGGTTAACGCGGATGATGGTGCCATCCATGGCCAATTCTATGATGCCTTCGGCACGTTCGATAGCGGCCATCTGGCTTGAAATATCAAGGGCATGATGCTTCTCTTCGGTAATATCCGAGGCGAACTTGACGATCTTCACCACTTTGCCCTGCGCATCCAAGATGGGGTTGTAAGATGCCTGCAACCAGACTTCGCGGCCATCCTTGGTGATGCGTTTATATTGGCCGGCGTCATACTCGCCACGACCGAGCTTTTCCCAGAAACTGCGATACTCATTGGTGGATTTATAAGCAGGGTCGACAAAGAGGCTGTGGTGCTGCCCGAGGATTTCTTCGCGTTCGTAGCCCACCACATTGAGGAAATTATCGTTTGCCTCGATAATCCTGCCGTCGGGAGTAAACTGGATTGCAGCCTGGAAACGACCGATAGCGGCGATCTGTCCGGCAAAATCGGTATTCTGTTTCTCCCTGGCACGCTCTACCGTGACATTGCGCCATTCCAGCACATTACCGATATGCCGGCCTTTGCCGTCGAAGCTTGCTGTCACATGCAGCGTAATCGTCAGTGACCCTACCTTGATATCTGTTTGAAATGGCAGGCGGCTGGTATCTGCCAGCATTTTGCGCTGATGCTCTGGATGCTTATGGAAAACATCGATACAGGTACCGATAATATTGTTCGGGTCGAAGCTGGGGAAAGCCTCGTGAAAATCATCAATCGCTTCAATGAATAGCTTTTTGGATGCTTCGTTGACGTAGGTCACGATAAAATCGCGGTCTATCATCATGACGGCAGCTGAAGAGCCGTCCAGTGCACCCTTCAGGGTATAGAAAGCCCTGTCCTGTTTATCGCCCCTAATTCTCTCAATCAGTTCTTTAATCATGGTGATCCCCATTGTCTGTAATAGTGCTTATTTATAATGTTCTGATTGTCATTACATTGGATAAGCAATCAGACAGGAGGCCCAAGTCACAACCGCATCCCTAATCAATCCTGATAATGATTTGATAGATTCGGCGGTCATGGCAATCTCCCTATTTGGGCGGTACTGATCTTTTCATTATTGACTTAATGCACAGCCACGCTATCGACCAGCTGCATCTCTTCACTGGTCATCAACTGTTCAATGTCGACCAGGATCAACATCTGCTGCTCGACCGTAGCCAGTCCAACGATGTATTGCGTGTCGATACTGGTCACCAGATCCGGTACGTCACGAATCTGCGCTTCGTTCAATGCCATCACATCAGACACGCCATCGACAACGATGCCGACTACGCGACCACTCAGATTGAGAATGATGACGACAGTGAACTCATTGTATTCGGCAGCGCCGATATTGAATTTCACGCGCAGGTCGACAATCGGTACGATCTTGCCGCGCAGATTGATCACGCCCTTGATGAAAGCCGGCGTATTGGCGATTTTGGTCACAGAGTCGTAACCGCGAATCTCCTGCACCTTTAATATCTCGAGTCCGTACTGCTCGGTTCCCAGAACAAACGTGAGGTATTCCCCTTCTGCCGAAGCAGTCTGGTTGCTTGTGTTCACAACACCTTCTGCAGTCATGCTCATTGTGCTAACTCCTTATTGATGATTTGATGGGCGCGATTGGTAAATGCGGTCGCGCCGGTAACGTAGTTGTGGGTCTGGCCCATCTGGATAATGGCAGGCACATCAAGAATCAAGGCCACGGAGCCATCGCCCATAATGGTGGCGCCTGAAACGCCTTGAACCTTGCGGTAGTTGGTTTCCAGGCTCTTGATGACGACCTGTTGCTGGCCAACCAGGCGATCGACGAACAATGCTGATTTCTTACCGTCAGCCTCAATCAATACCAATACGCCCTGGGTCGGGTCTGTGATGTCGGTGTCATGCCCGAACAAGGAATGCAGCGCAATGATAGGCAGGTATTCGCCGCGTACATGCACCATGCGGCCTTCACCTGTAACGGTCTTGATATCTTCTTCGCGAGGTTGCAGGGTTTCGACGATCAGGTTGAGCGGAATCACATACAGACTGTTACCCAGCGCAACCGACATGCCATCCAGGATCGCCAGTGTCAGCGGCAGGGAAATAGCGATAGTGGTGCCGTAACCCAGCGCAGAGCGAATATCGATGCTGCCGTTCATCGCAGTGATGTTTCTTTTCACGACATCCATGCCGACACCACGGCCAGACACATCGGTCACGACCTCGGCTGTGGAAAATCCCGGTGCGAAGATCAGTTGGTAAACATCGCTATCCGACATATTCTCGCTGACATTCAGGCCATTGCTCTTGGCCTTTGCCAGCAGCTTATCGCGGTTCAAGCCGGCGCCGTCATCCGTTACCTCGATCACGATACTGCCGCCTTTATGTGCCGCAGATAATGTGAGCTTGCCTGTCTCGGGCTTACCGGCCGCCTTGCGCATTTCCGGCGTTTCGACGCCATGATCCACACTGTTGCGTACCAGGTGCGTCAATGGATCGACGATGCGCTCGATCAAACCTTTATCCAGCTCAGTCGTAGCGCCGACAGTGACCAGGTCAAGTTTTTTGCCCAGCTTGGTCGCCAGGTCGCGCACCATGCGCGGGAAGCGCGAAAAGACGAAATCCATGGGCATCATACGAATCGACATGACTGACTCTTGCAGATCCCGTGTATTACGGGTCAGCTGGCTGACGCTATTGATCAGGTCTTCATGAGTGACCGGGTCGAGTGCCGCAATGCGCTGCTCGATCATGGCCTGAGTAATGACCAGTTCGCCCACCAGATTGATCAACTGGTCGACTTTTTCCACGCCTACGCGTATCGAAGTGGTTTCGGCGCCGGCTTGTGCCTTGTCGGTTTCGCGCCTGCCCAGGTTCTTTTTATCGGCAGCTTCAACCGGTGCCGCCGCTTTAATCGCAGGTGCTGCATTTTCAGCAGGCTGTGCAACTGCGGCGGATATTTCCTCCTGGCTGATGGCGGCCGTGTTGTCATCGATCTTCAAACTTTGCGGCGCATCTGCATGCGGCGTAAACGGTGCAAAGAAGCCATAGCCTTCTTCTATCTGCTCCTTACCATCTTCAGCAAATAAGCCATAACCCACTTCTTCCTGCACTTTGACCTTTGCATTGGGCTCTGCGCTTTCGCTTTCCGCACTCGCAGTTTCCGCCTTTGCAGCTTCTGTAGCTGCAGGCACGGCGGCTGTCCCGGCACCTGCCTGTGTGATCACCAGATCATCGGGGTTCAGTATGAATGAACAGATCGAAACGATATCCGCTTCGCTTGAATCAGTATTCAAGGTGAGTAAAGTACGGCCGCTCTCTTGTTTCGCTCCAGCTACGTCCCCAAGCAGCCCGAGCTCTTCCTGCAAATTGGCAACATCTTTTTCTGAAAGCTCCGGCAGCAAGATATTGAATTGAATCAGGCCGTCGGCAGGCGGCGGCAATGCTGCTGCCTGTGTGGTTTGAACATTCTCTTGGCTGGTCTCAACTGCCGGTGTTGGTGTACTTACCGCTTCAGCAGCAGGAGCTGCCGCAGGTGCCATGCCTCCTGCCTGGGTTAGCGAAGCCAATACCGTTTTCACTTGATTGACCTGGTCCTGGTCGACATCTGAGGCGTGACGATGACCGTCAAGCTCCATGGTCAGCACGTCCTTGGCTGCCAGGAATGCATCGACATGTTCTGCCGTCAGCGCCATTTCATGCTTGCGGATCTTATCCAGCAGGTTCTCCAGCACATGCGTGATCTCGGTCATATCCATAAAACCGAAAGTCGCAGCGCCGCCCTTGATAGAGTGTGCAGCACGGAAGATAGCGTTCAGGTCTTCGTCATTCGGGCTCTCGATATCGATCGCCAGAAGCAGTTTCTCGGCTTCCGCCAACAATTCTTCCGCTTCATCGAAGAAGACTTCATAAAACTGACTCATGTCCACTGTCATCGCGCTACTCCCGAGTACTTTCTAATTATCTGGGTGAGGTTCATTTCTTCAGCCCACTTTCTGTACAAAACTAGCCTATTACCTTCTGTACAACTTCGATCAACCGTTTGGGATCAAACGGCTTCACCAGCCAGCCGTTGGCGCCTGCCGCTTTGCCCTTGGCTTTCATCTCGTCGCTGGATTCCGTTGTCAGCATCAGGATCGGCACTTTCTGGTACGAACCCAAGCCGCGCAGCGATTTGATCAAGGTCAGGCCATCCATGATGGGCATGTTCTGGTCGGTCAGTACCAGGTCCACGGTTTTCTCTTTTGCCTTGTTCAATCCATCCTGGCCATCCACAGCCTGTACGACGCTGTAGCCGGCCGCCTGCAGGCTGAATGCCACCATCTGGCGTAATGAGCCGGAGTCGTCCACTGCTAAAATTGTCTTTGCCATTGTGTGTTCTCTCTCTCGTTTACTCGGTTGTTAACCTGCTTATCTCTATTGTTAATTTCACAAACATCTAGAACAATTCAATATCGCCACAACCCATATGCTGTTGCCTTACGGATTGCTTCAAGTTACCTTCCAAAGCGACACTGCTGACCTTCAGGCTCTCACTCATTTCCTCAAGCAATCGGGCAATATCTTCATGCTCGTGATCTGCACTCATCACTTCTCCATGCGTGTTCAAAGCCAGGATCAGATCGCGTAAACCATTTACACGACTGATCGTGCGTGAAATCAGCTGGCTGGTGAGATCGTGGAACTGCAAACCCGTCACGGCGGCATTCACCTCATCGCCAATCACATCCCGCATATCACGGATGTCTTCTATCTGCTTCGCATCCAGCGCTTGTCCTTCCAGCTGATGCGCCAACAGTTCATCCAGCCTGTTTTGCTGATCACTGACTGCCTGATGGATCGCAGTAAAATTCTGCCCAAGCTTCTCAATCGCTTCATTCAGCAGAAACATGGTCTGCATCAGATCGGCTTCCACTTCAAACAAATGCTGAGTGCCGTTCTCAGAAACGGCAGCCAGCAATCTTCTGAGCTCCAGCACGGGCAAATCTGTTCGCCTAATCGCTTGTTGTCTCATATACATTACCTTGCGTTCTGTGCATTCATTTCATGAAATAAGCAATAAAAACAGCATCAATTGTCTGATTTCAAAGAAACAATATCTTCCAATGCAGATCGATCGCCTTCAACTGGCACATCAACCGGCGAATCATCCTTAATCGCGTTTTCTTCCGCCTGTTTGTTCATGATGATGATGCTGATACGGCGATTGACCGGGTTCAGCGGGTCCTTCTTGTCGAATAGCACCGCGGAAGAAAGGCCCACGACGCGAAGCATCTTGCTCTCATCCATACCGCCGGCAACCAGCTCACGACGTGAGGCATTGGCCCGGTCAGTGGAAAGCTCCCAATTGCTGTAACCTTTTTCACCACGACCGTATGCCGCAGCATCCGTATGTCCGGAAAGACTGATCTTGTTAGGCACGCCGTTCAGCATCTTGCCTATTTCAAGCAGTATCTGGCGTGCATAGGGTTGCAGCTGGGCACTGGCAAGCGCGAACATCGGGCGATTCTGCTCATCGACGATCTGTATGCGCAAGCCTTCCGAGGTGATATCCAGCAACAATTGATTCTTGAATTGACGCAGCATCTGGCTAGCGTCGATCGCTTCTTCTATCTTCTTCTTCAGCTCTTCCAGCCGAGCCCGTTCTTGCCTGATAAGCTCCGCCTTGGCTTCTTCATAATTCATTATCTTCGGCTTGTTTTCTTCAATATCCAGGGTTTTGTCAGCCTCGTTGTCGCCACGCTTGACCTGCCCCTGCTGCCTGGTCAGATCCTGGCCGCCGCCTTTCAATATCACCTTGCTGCTGCCGACGGCATGGCCGCCTTGAAGTGCGACTTTAAGAGGTGTCTGGAAATATTCTGAGATACCCTGCAATTGAGCCTTGGTGGTTGAGCCAAGCAGCCACATCAATAGGAAAAAGGCCATCATGGCCGTAACGAAGTCAGCGTAAGCAATCTTCCATGCGCCGCCATGATGTCCAGCGGACACCTTTTTGATGCGCTTGACGATGATTGGGCGAATTGCGTCCTGTGCCATGTCAATCGGCCTCAATCATGATCATTGTGAAAGACGTCATCATCTGGATTTCGCCTGTTTCACGAAGTCTTCCAGCTCAGTGAAAGCCGGACGCTCGGAGGAGTAAAGCACTTTGCGGCCGAATTCGACGGCGATAGCCGGTGCGAATCCATTCAGGCTGGCCAGCAACGTGACTTTGACGGTCTGGAACATCTTGGTGCTCTCTTCCAGTTTCTGTTCAAGCAAGCTGGAAAGTGGAGTGACAAAACCATATGCCAGCAAGATACCGAGGAAAGTACCGACTAATGCATGGGCGATCAGGACGCCCAGTTCGGCTGGCGGCAATGCCACGTTTTCCATGGTGTGCACCACGCCCATCACCGCAGCGATGATGCCGAATGCCGGCAAGCCATCACCGATCCTGGCGATGCAATGCACCGGAACATGACCCTCCATGTGATGGGTCTCGATTTCGTTGTCCATCAGGTTTTCGATCTGGAAGGCATCCATATTGCCGGAGATCATCAGACGCAGATAATCGGTAATGAACTCCATTAAATGATGGTCGGCAAGCAACTTGGGATATTTTGAGAAAAGTGCGCTGGTCTCCGGATTCTCCACATCGTTCTCGATGGCCATCATGCCGTCCTTACGAATCTTGTTGAGGATCTCGTAAAGCAGCGCAAGCAAATCCATATAGAGCGATTTGGAGAATTTGGAGCCCTTGAAAACGGTTGGCAAGGCTTTGAAAGTGGCCTTCAGTGCTTTTGTGTTGTTACCGACGATGAATGCGCCAAGCGCTCCGCCGCCTATCATCAGCACTTCCAATGGCTGCCACAAAGCGCCGAGATGACCACCTGCCAAGGCATAGCCGCCAAAAACCGCCCCTAAGACGACTAGATATCCAATGATCACAAACATATGTACAAACTCCGGCTTAGAAGATTCTTTTTATTCCGTTTATATCTCTTGTGCTTCTAATATTATGTGTATCAAGCTTAACGCCGGGCCACCCAATACAATCATGGGAATAAAAATGGGTTTACCGACCTGCTTTAAGAATTACGACTGATGACTGAAAAACTTGAATCGCGGCGCAATATATCTATTACTGATACGGAGGATTGTTGTTGCGGGACCGGAAGCCGAAACGATTCGGCTAAAAATGCCATACATATATAGGTGGCTTACCTGGGGAAAACAGGATGTCGCCCGGTTTGATCCCGGGAATTTCGAACTCATAGCTCATCAATAAACTACCCGGCTTCATCTCATGTGACGCTTTTTGCCAGAGTGCCGTCATGGCTGCTGGCGACAGGTAGGCAAAAACCACATCAAATTGTGCAAAATCCAGGGCTTCATAGTTACCCAGAGCAAAACCGGCATTAGCGATGCCCCTGGATTTCGTGCGTACCCGGCTGATCAGCCAGGGCAGCGGAGCGATCTCGATACCAGAAAAATGACTATTCGGCTTGCTTCTGGCCAGATGCATCACCAGGTCACCCAGGCCGCTGCCGATGTCGATTAAATGGATATGCCGATCCTTAGGCAGGTATTCTGCTACACGATGCCAGACATCGGGGCGCGACGGGTAAAAAGGTACCTGAGTGCGAAAGGTGGTCCAGAACAGGCTCAAGGTAAACATAAAGCCGAGAAAATAGAACCATGTCGGTAATGCCAGATGGTGCATGGTCAACAGCCCGACAGGAAACGTGAACTGGATCACACGCCACCAGACATCCATGCGGAATACGATAGACAACAACATCGCCATGCAGCCCTGGAAAGCGGCTACCGCCAGGAAATTGATTTCTATGGATGCGTATTGATCAATCAGTGCCAAAAACGTCAACGTGATCAGCAAGGCACTTAATTGAAGGACCAGGGCCAGGGTCGCCGGTTTCCATCTGGCGCGATCGGCCTTGGCTTCATCCTGCGATGCCGAGAATGGAAAAAACCCCACGGCATGGCTCTGATCAGAGGAATGTCGTGGGGTTTCTAAAGGCCCGGAAGAATATATTCGAGATAAAGACTGTTTGGCTTGAGGCTCCATCACCGGCATCAGGCCACAATGGCAGATGCCAGCATCTGCGCTTCTTTCGCCAGCTTGGTTTTACCGGCACGTGAAGGCACATGGCAGATACCGCATTGATAGTTCATGTTCAGATCGTAACTGTTAACAACAAACTTGCCGCCGCAACAGGTACAGGGAGCCAGCTTCAGCATCTTGCTGTCAACGAATCGAACCAGTGTCCAGGCTCTGGTGAGGGAAAGTACCGGCTCTTCATCACGCCCCTTGCCGACCTGCTCCAGATAGATCTTGTAAGCTTTCATCACAGCTTGGATACCCTTCATGTCCGCATATTCGACCAGGAAGTCGTAGATATTCAGAAACATGGATGAATGAATATTGGGCTGCCAGGTTAGAAACCAGTCGGTGGAGAATGGCAGCATGCCTTTTGGCGGAGAGACGCCTCTTAATTCCTTGTATAGCTTGATCAGACGTTCCCGTGACAGAGTTGTCTGCGCTTCCAGCATCTGCAATCTGGCACCGAGGTTAATCAGCTCGATGGCCAAATGGATTTGCTCGACTTCTTCTACAACACTTTTCTTGATCATGATTCTTCCCCCAACTAAACCGTCAGATTTACAGCATTTTTATTATGCAATTGCCTCAACAGGCTGATTCGACATCAACATCACGGCATGGGCATTGGTCAATGCGCTGTCCTTGTTGTAGTTGGTCAACATGTTCAGGATGCTGCAGTCATCGAAACGAAAACGTGCCAGCATCATCTGGGCGTTAGCAAGCTTGGTAAGCTGGGAGTTACTAAGACTATCGATCAGGTTGGCGATATCTTTGCTGATGCCTAAACGAAATATCGCGGAAGGTTTGTCTTCACGAATCATCTGCTGGGCCAGCATTAGGTAATTCAGGTTGATGTCACGAATTTCAGACAAGGTGTTTTCAATGGACATTTTGTTCTCTCCTAAAAAGTACATCACGTTCGTTTGAATAGCTAACTAATGTGAGACGTACTTTGCGCGCTTGGAGAAAATATAAAAATGAGACTTTGTCGGTTTTTTTTGTCAGATAACAGGCAGGGGCACCTGTCAGGAAATCGACACGACCAACGTACGTGTTTGTCCTACAAACGCGTACGTTGGTAAAATAAATCATTTAAAATCAGCCACTTAAAAAAGTCCATTTTGGCAGGATTCTGCCATCGACTTTTACGAGTCATTAATTCGTCATTTGATAGATTCCAAAAATATTCCGGGCATTGCCTGTTGGCAGGCGTTCAGCTTTCGACAATTTCACTATCGACAACCTTTTTGAGAACTTTAGGAAAATTTTTAAATTTTTTTAACAAATATAATAAGCAATTGAATTTTATGTATAAATTAACGCCATTAATTTACTGAAAACAACTCTCTTGATGAGTCTTGTTGAAATAAATTCTCAGCAGAAACATTCAAACCTGCGCATTGATAACAAAATCGTATTGCTACCCACGCTCGAACTTAGTCAAAATATTGACAGTTATTCAGATAAAAGTTGATATCCCGTCAACATTTCAAAAGACTCATCATCGATACCTTTATATGCAAGAAAATAAAGTATTAATATTCAATCAGTTAAAAAATATTATTCACCAGTGTCAATCTGGTATAAATTTCGCTCCCCTTATAAGGCATACAAGACCTGAGTCTGGAACCAGAAAAAGAATGGATTTTTTGCTGACAGAAATGATTAAAAACTCTGAGAAATTTTTATCCAATGCCTTTTAAGACCACACCAATGAATAATGTGCTGAACTACAAACTTCCGGCCAAACCCTTATCAACAAACGAGTTTCCGGATTACGCCGATCAATCGTTTAGTCTATACAGCATCCTGGCCGGAGTATCGAGAGAGCTGTATATCATTGATGTACATCACTTTAATTTCATCTCTGCCAGCGTCAGTGCACTGGATAACCTTGGTATATCCCTGCAGGAATTAAGAGGCTTGAGAGTACGCGACGTCTTTAGTGACATTACGCACGAATTCCTGATGGCTGAACTGGCAAAACATTCCAGAAAACCATCGATAGTGACTGAGTTGATTTCCCAACAGGGCTTAAGTAGCAGTTTCGACACGTCACTCAAACTGGTTTATGTCAAAGAGCAGCATAAAGAAGTCTTGATTGCCATTCGCGGCAGCGATCATGAAGCACTGGCGGGAACACAGCAGATACACAATATCGTTTCCAATATCCCCAGCCTGGTATTTGAAATCACCTTAAGCCCTGACAATCAGATCACCTTCAACTTCCTCAGCGAAGGCTGCGATGCCTTACTGGGTATCAGTCGCGGCACCCTGCTCATGCGGCCAGACAAGTTTATTGAACTGATGCGCCCTCAGGATAGGCAATCCTTCCTGCTCAGCATGAAACGCTCGGCAAAAAACTTATCCATATGGAACTGGGAAGGCGGGCTGTGGATCGAGCAATGGCAGGATGTAAAGCTCATCAACCTCAGGGCAAGCGCCAACCAGGATGAACATGGCAATGTCTGCTGGCATGGCGTCATTACCAACATCACACACAGTAAAAACGAAAAACAAGAACTCAACAAAATCATTTCACGTTTCAAAACCATCGTTTCCAATATCCCCAGCCTGGTATTTGAATGTACCCTGGACGATAACAGGCAAATCACCTTCAACTACCTGAACGAAGGCTGTCATGCCTTGCTGGACATAGCGCCGGAAGAACTGTCGGCGAACCCGCACCTGTTACTGGAAATGATATTACCTGCCGATCGCGAGTCTTTCCTCACAAGCATGGAGGAATCCGCATCCAGCCTGGATGTCTGGAACTGGGAAGGTGGTTTATGGATAGAGAAGTGGCAAGACGTCAAATCAGTCAACCTGCGCGCCACTGCCTCGAAGAACCTGCATGGCAAAGTCCAGTGGGGAGGCGTCATTACCAACATCACCCAGAGCAAAAACGAGAAAATGGCCCTGGATGAAATCACCAACCGGTTCAAGGCAATTGTTTCGAATATCCCCAGCCTGGTGTTTCAATGCTTTCTCAATAATCAGAACCAGATCTCTTTCAATTATCTGAGCGACGGTTGCCAGGCGTTGCTTGGCATCGATCCGGAAACCTTGTTCATGCAGCCGGATAAGCTGCTGGAGATCATCCTGCCGGAGGATCGTGAATCATTCATCAACAGCATGAATAAATCCGCCAAGGACCTTTCGATCTGGAACTGGGAAGGCGGGCTGTGGATCGAGGAATGGCAAGACGTCAAGCTGATCAACCTGCGTGCGAGCGCCATGATGAACGCGCAGGGAGAAGTCCAGTGGGGCGGCGTTATCACCAACATCACCCAGAGCAAAAAGGAAAGGCAGGAGATCGAGCGCTCACACAAGCAGCTTGAAGAACTGTCGTCCCACATGGCCCTGGTGAAAGAACAGGAGCGCTTGCGCATCGCACGTGAAATACATGATGATCTCGGCGGCAACCTGACTACCATTAAAATCGGGCTGGCATCGCTCATCAAAAGCATGGAAAAGCATCAACCTGAATTGATCGAAAAAGCCAGGAAGCTGGAAAAACTGGTCGATAACACTTTTGACGACGCACATAGAATCACTGCGGATTTACGGCCCAATGTGCTGGAACTGGGTATTGTGGCGGCACTGGAATGGCAGACAAAGGAATTTGAAAACCAGATCGGTATTCCTTTCACTCTCAGCACAAACGACGAAAACCTGGATCTGGACGTTGACCGTTCCATCGTCTTGTTTAGAATCTGCCAGGAGGCAACTTCGAATATTGCCAAATATGCCAAAGCAGATTCTGTTGAGGTTGATCTGATGCATCAGGCCAACGAAATCATTATGCAAATAAGCGATGATGGCATCGGCATCAAGGCAGAAGACAAGCTGAAAAGAAATGCATTCGGGCTAAGAGGCATGGTGGAAAGAGTTCAGGCTGTAGGCGGACAGATATCAATTGAACCCGGTCCGGTTTGCGGAACGAGAGTTTTAGTGAGACTTCCTTTATAATCCATGCTATAAATTAGATATCTACATAAAAGAATTAAAAGCCTCGTTTAACTGCTTGAGTAAAATGTCGACACCTATCATCAAAGTCATCATCACTGACGATCACGCCATATTGCGTGATGGTCTAAAGCAGATTCTCTCTGAGACTGACGATATACATGTCATTGCAGAAGCCGAGAATGCCACCGAAGCGATCATGATCGCCCGCAAGAAACCAGCCGACGTGATGGTTCTGGATATCTCGCTGCCGGATCGTAACGGTGTGGAAGCACTTAAGATCCTCAAAAAAGAAAACCCCGGCCTGGCTGTCCTGATGCTTTCCATGCATAAAGAAGATCAATATGCGATTCGTGCACTTAAAGCAGGTGCATCCGGTTATCTGACCAAGCAAGGCGCTTCCTCGGAACTGGTTCTGGCCATACGCACGATTGCCAAAGGCAAGAAATATCTTAGCACCAGTGTCGCTGAGAGCCTGGCGAACCATCTGGGCGATGAAGAAAAACCCTTGCACGAAACGCTTTCCGACCGTGAATTCCAGACGCTGTCCATGATTGCATCGGGCATGACCGTAGGCGACATCGCTGACAAGCTCTGTCTTTCCGTCAAGACCGTCAGCGTTTACCGGGCCCGTCTGCTGGAAAAAATGCATCTGCACAATAATTCTGAAATCACGCATTACGCCATCAAGAATCATCTGATCGACGGGGAATAAGCTCCATCCCGCATGCCTGCGCTTCAATTCAATTGAAGCGATTCCCAATCTGGCTATCGAACTTCCCCTGTTATAACTCCAGCCATCTGCTTGATGGACCCTGCCAATAAACTCTCAGCTTTCTTCAGTATTCCAGCAATGCAAACGGTCGCCAACGGCTGACCAATTCAGCCTTGGCATTGGCTTCAAACCTAATCTAACCAATTGAATCTTTAAATTAATTTATATTTTCCTAAAGTTTTCCATAGCGTCTGCCGTCAACTGCAGTACACCGGTTAGCTACCGGATGTGAAATGAGAAAAAGTTTTCAAGTAATCCTAAACTTTCTCAAAAAGCATCCGATAAACAATTCAACAACACTGAGCGCAGCAGAATTTGGCGAAGCAGCGTTGAAGGCAAAACCACCGGAATTAGAAATTACCTAAATTAAGGAGAATCAAAATGGCTGCTATCATTAACACCAACATTGCTTCATTAAATGCTCAGCGTAACCTGACTACTTCACAGTCAAGCTTGGCAACATCTTTACAACGTCTGTCATCCGGCTTACGTGTCAACAGTTCAAAAGATGACGCTGCCGGCTTGGCAATCGCAACTCGTATGGATGCTCAACTGCGCGGTATGAACGTTGCGATCCGTAACTCCAACGACGCGATCTCATTCTCACAAACCGCTGAAGGCGCACTGGGCAAGATGACAGATGCACTGCAACGTATGCGTGAACTGGCAGTACAAGCTGCCAACGGTTCAAACGGCGATGATGACCGTACGAACCTGGATGCTGAATATTCACAGCTGAAGAGTGAAATCGACCGTTTGGGTACTAATACCAAGTTTAACAACCAGGCCGTATTCGGTAGCACTACCTACACATTCCAGGTGGGTGCCAACGCTGATGACACGATTGATGTAGAAGCTGTTGAAGCTCCTGATACTAGCAGTCTTGGTTCCATCACCACTCAAAGTGCCGCTAGTGACGAACTCGAAGCCATCGACACTCTGATGGATGCTATCAATACCGACCGTGCGACATTGGGTGCTGTGCAGAACCGTTTCGAATCCGTGATCAGCAGCCTGCAAGTAGCTGCGGAAAACCAGGCAGCAGCGAAATCCCGCATCATGGATGCCGACTTTGCCGCCGAAACAGCCAACCTGACTCGTGGCCAGATCTTGCAACAAGCAGGTACAGCGATGTTAGCGCAAGCGAATGCCCAGCCTAACAACGTACTGACCCTACTGAGAGGCTAATCACGGTAGATTCAAGTTTGCAGTAACTAGTGCGGGGGCTTAGCTAACCCCTGCATTAGCACGTAAGGAAAAAATATCATGTCGATTACATCTATTAATAATAGTTACGGCACAGTAAGAGAACTAGGCTCTTACCGCGCCAAAACTCCAGCAACAGATGTGCAAGCGGAGCCTAGTAAACCCGCGAATGAGACGCCTCAACCCAATGTGAAAGAGATGCAGCAAGCCGTGGACAATCTAAATCGGGTAATAGCAGCATCCCTGCAAAGCATTCATTTCACAATGGATGATGAATCGGGAAAGATCATTGTAAAAGTACTGGATTCCGAAACACAGAAAGTGTTGAGGCAGGTTCCAAATGTTGAAGTCCTGGCGATATCGAAAAACCTTGCTCGTTTGCAGGGTTTGGTCATTTCCGATAAAGCCTGATTTCAGTTTAATTGATTGAATAGCGCTTACTTTGCTTGGCAGTTCTGTTGATAGGCAATATGTAAGTTGGGATACGCTGAGCGATATTTAGTTTGTGTGCATCAGTAACCAGTTCACAGGCGGCATGAGCCACTTGTTTTCTGTTTAGAAAGGGTACTCCATGGCCATCACAGCATCAGGTCTTTCAGGTCTCGACACGCATGCCATCGTGACGCAGCTTGTTGCCGCGGAACGCGGGCCGTTGAATCTTATCGCGCAAAAAAAAGCTGCCATTCAATCCAAGATTTCTGCATTTGGTACTTTAAAGAGTTCCTTGTCCAGTTTTCAAACAGCCTTGGCAAATTTATCTACCGCTAGCAAGTTCAGTGCACAAAGCACAACGGTCAGCGACAGTACGATTTTTTCCGCCACGGCCAATGGCAAGGCAACGAATAGCAATTACGCTGTCACCGTAAGCCAATTGGCACAGAACCAGAAACTGGCAATGGCCGGTCTTCCCAGCAAGACCGCCACAGTGGGTTCTGGCACATTGACGATCACGCTTGGCAGCTACGATAGTGATACCAACACTTTCAATCCCAATGCAGAGAAAACCCCTGTCAACATTGTGATTCCGCCAGGCAGCGATTCACTTGAAAAAGTACGCGATGCGATCAATGCCGCCAATGCAGGCGTCACTGCCACCATTATCAATGATGGCAGTGCGAGCGGTAACCGCCTGGTCATCACGTCCAAGGATTCGGGCACGGAGAACAGCATCAAGATCGACGTTGCCGACAACGATGGCAACTCACTGGATGACAGCGGGCTTTCCCGGCTGGCGTTTGATCCGACATCAACTACGGGTAACGGCAAGAACCTGACCCAGATGCAGGAAGCGAAGAATGCGTTGCTGAATGTCGATGGTATCGATATCGTTAAATCCAGCAACAACATCACAGATGCCATCGATGGCGTGACGCTCAACCTGTTGAAAGTCAGTGATGGCACAGCAGTCAACCTGGGTATAGAAACCGACACCGCAGCGATCGAAGCTTCTGTGGCTGCTTTCGTCAAAGCGTATAACGATCTCAACAGCTCCATTCGCAAACTCACTAATTACAATGCAGAGACGAATACTGCCTCTGCGCTGACAGGTGATGCAACAGCGCGTAACATCGCCAGCAAGATCAAGTCTGTCATTACCGGCAGCGTAAGTTCTGGCGGAGCATTGAGCACATTGTCGGAGATTGGCGTCGCCTTCAAGGCAGACGGCACGCTGGCATTGGATAGCGCTAAACTGAAAGACAAGATCAGCACCAATTTCGAAGATATCGCCAAGCTGTTCGCCGTATCGGCAACTACATCCGACCCGCAAGTGAGTTATGTCATTGGCAACAACAAAACGCAGGCGGGAACATATGCGATCAACATCAGCCAGCTCGGTTCCGACTCTACTGACACGATAGGCACCATCAACGGTGTTGCTGCAACAGGCAGCGGAAAAACACTGAGGGGTGCCGTAGGTGATGCCAGCGAAGGCTTGATGATCAGGGTCGACGGCGGCGCATTGGGCGATCGTGGCACGATCACATACAGCATCGGTTTTGCCGCCCAGCTCAACAACCTGATCTCTGACTATCTCAATGATGAAGGCCTGCTTAGCTCAAAAACAGAAGGCCTGAGCAGCTCGATCTCTCGCCTGGACAAGGAAACCGAGGCGCAGGAAGCCCGCCTGGTGCTGATCGAGAAACGCTATCGTGCGCAATTCACAGCGCTGGAAGTGCTGCTCAGCAATATGAGTTCAACCAGCAATTACCTCACGCAGCAGCTGGCCCAGCTTTCTGCTAACCGCTAATAACAAAGGAAAATGAAATGTTTGGGGCAACGAGCAGAGGCATAAATGAATACAAGCGGATCCACATGGAAACCGGTGTGGTCGATGCCAATCCGCACAGATTGATCGTCATGTTATACGAAGGTGCGATAGAAGCGTGCCAGATTGGCTTGATGTACATGCGTGACAAGAATATCGAGAAAAAAGGTGAATCCCTGTCCAAAGCCATCATGATTATTGAAAGCGGCTTAAGGCTTTCACTGGACAAGAATGCAGACGTAGAGATAACACAGAGCCTTGATGCTTTGTATGGATATATGAGTAACCGCCTGTATCTGGGACATGTACAGAACCAGCCTGCCCACATACTGGAAGTAGTCAAGCTGCTGAATGACCTTAAATCCGCCTGGGTGGCAATCGCTGATGTTCAGCCGAATGCCGCGCAAGTTATGGCATGAACCAACAATAATTCCCATCAATAAAAATTGCTAGCAAAGGGCTGAATAATGACAAACCGTAATACAACGTTGGGACTTTATGCTGATGTAGTAAGCATTAGCGAGCAAATGCTGGCAGCGACCAAGGCTGAGGATTGGGAATTGTTAGAGAAACTGGAAGCCGATTGCGCCTCCCGTATGGAAGATGTGCGGGCAATGGATAAGACTACGCCATTATCCAAGGATGAATTGACGCAAAAGATCCATTACATAGAAAAGATACTGGCTGTAGATAAAGAGATTCGCTACCTGGTCGAGCCATGGATGGCGAAACTATCCGACATGATGCATAGCGGCGGTAACCGTCAGAAGTTACACAACGCTTACGGAATCAATAGCGGGCACTGAGTATGCTACCGAAGCCAGCAGTCTCTCCTGTCAACAACGTCAGCGCGATGACGCCGATGAACGTGATCGCGGATACGGCAGAAGAACTTGGCTTCCGCTTTGAACAACTCAACCTGGCGCAACTGAGCAAGGGCCAGCTTTATCAAGGCAGGGTCATGGCGCGCCTGGATGACCAGAATTTCCTGGTGGCGTTGAATGGCAGCGCCCTGAGGATGGCACTGGGCAACACGACACAAATCGGCGAGCAGATTTCCCTGCGCTACATGGGCGGCTTGCCCACCCCCACTTTTTTACTTTACTCGCAGCTGCAATCGGTCAGTCATACCAGCATCAGCGATACAGCGCAGTTAATCAACCAGTTCCTCAATGCATCAGGCGACAAGAAATCGCCGGCAAGACTGGAGGCACAGCAGCCCATAACCAGTTCACCGTTCAACCCCATTGTGAAAATAGCAGGCGATCTCCGGCAAGCCCTGGTCATGAGTGGTTTGTTCTATGAATCGCATCTGGCCGAGTTCATGGTTGGCAAGCGCCCTCTATCTGCCATTTTGCAGGAACCGCATAACCAGCCGGCCACCACGCTCACTTCGCTGGTACCACAACAGTTGCAGATACTGGAGCAGCAGCGCCTGCTATGGCATGGTGAAGTGTGGCCGAAACAAGAGATGGAATGGGAGATCACGCGCCGGGATCAACAGGAAAATAAAGATGGCAATCCGGCAGAAGATGCCGATGCGGTCCAGATGGATAGCAGAATCACACTGCATTTGCCGCGACTGGGCGAGGTTACTGCCAATATCAGCTATGACCATGGGCGCATGCGCATTGAGTTGCTTGCCGGCAAAGAATCGACGCTGGCGATGCTCAAGCAGGAAGGTACCAAGCTGGTTGAAAGCATGAAAGCCTCCGGCCAGGCCCTGGATCAACTATCGATGAAAACTCATGAGCCCCCTGCACAACCCTAACCAGCAGGCAGTAGCGCTGGCCTACGAGACCGGTGACCTTGCACCGCGCATCGTGGCCAAAGGCCGCGGATTGATCGCGGAGCAGATTATTGCGCGCGCCAAGGATAACGATGTTTTCGTGCATGAATCGAAGGAACTGGTGAACCTGCTGATGCAGGTGGATCTGGACGATCACATCCCCCCTGCCCTCTATACGGCGATAGCCGAGATTCTTGCATGGTTGTACCAGATAGAAAACAAGTCATTGAATAGACCAAGCCCAGATTAAACATTCTGGAGCTAAACCGGCATATTCATGATGTCCTGATAAGCAGAAACCAGTTTGTTGCGCACCTGAATAGTAGCCTGGAACGAGATATTGGCTTTTTGTCCGGCGATCATGACATCCGACAAACTGACTTTGTCGTCGCCCAACACAAAGTTTTTGCCTAAAGTTTCGGCATTCACTTGCGCATTGTTGACGTGATTAAGAGAGGCTTTGAGGGCGGAAGCGAAATCCACCTTTCCGGCTTGCTGCGACTCTTTCAGCGCGGCATTCGGCCCGATGGCATTGGAGTTGCCGGCCTCGGGTTTCTGGGCCGCCGCCTTGAGCTGGGCAAGCATGGACTGGATTCTGTTTGCGTCTATGGCTCCGGTATTCATCGCATTCTCTTAACACTTTTAAAGACATGACCAATTTAGCACCTGAGGAAAAATGAAAACCTCGAATTAAGCCGATTATTCCTCTTCTATTCCACCGATTGATATTTATTGACCGCGCCATAATGGCATCCAATAGGGGTAACCCGATGCAACAAGACATGATTGGAGTGGGGAAATGGCAACAGCAGAAGCATCGATGAATAGTGGTGGCGGATTTGCCCAGGCAAGCAAATCCCTGATGGGCGGTAAATTCTTACTGGCCGTTGGCGCTGCTGCAGTCATCGCTTTCATGGCAGTAGTCTGGATGTGGAGTCAGCAGCCGGAGTATCGCGTGCTGTTCTCAAGCTATTCCGACAAGGATGGCGGCGCTGTCGTTGCCGCTCTTGAGCAGATGAATATCCCTTTCAAATTCTCCGAAGGCGGCAGTGCCATCCTGGTACCTTCCAATCACGTGCATGAAGCCAGGCTCAAACTCGCCTCGCAAGGCTTGCCCAAAGGCGGCAACGTCGGTTTCGAATTACTTGAGAACCAGAAGTTCGGCGTTTCGCAATTTGTCGAACAAGTGAACTTCCAGCGTGCGCTCGAAGGTGAACTGGAACGCAGCATCCAATCTGTCGATAGCGTACAGGTAGCCAGGGTGCATCTGGCCATCCCCAAGGCCAGCGTCTTCACACGCGACCAGAAAAAACCCACGGCTTCTGTTCTACTGAACCTGCACGCCGGCCGCAGCCTGGATAAAAGACAGGTCAGCGCCATTGTGCACCTGGTTGCCAGCAGCGTACCCGATCTGCCGATCGCCAATGTCACCGTGGTCGACCAGAACGGCAACCTGCTTTCCGATACCAGCAAAGACGGTATGTCGGATGGCCTTGATCCATCCAAGTTGAAATATATTGAAGATCTCCAACGCAACATCATCAAGCGTGTCGAATCCATCATCATCCCACTGGTCGGTGCGAACAATGTCCGTGCCGAAGCTAGTGCTGAAGTCGACTTTTCCACGATGGAGCAAGCGGCAGAGATCTACAAACCTAATCAAACGCCAGAGGAAACCACGGTACGCAGTATGCAGAGCAGCGAATCCAGCAGCTCGACGATAACAACCGGTGGCGTTCCTGGCGCATTATCCAATCAACCGCCAGCACCTGCTACTGCACCCCTTGTGGCTAACGAGCCTGCAGACGCGGATGCTGAACCCAATGTCGTCACCACACCGGTCAGTTCGCAAAAGAATGTAACGACCAATTATGAAGTCGATAAGACAGTGCGTTATGTGCAACAACCGATGGGCGGTATCAAGCGCCTGAGCGTTGCCGTGGTTGTGAACAACATCAGCACCACCGGTGCAGATGGCAAAGTCACCACACGCCCGCTGACTGATGATGAAAAAGCACAGATCAATGACCTTGCCAAACAGGCGATGGGCTTTAACGCAGAACGTGGCGACTCACTTACAGTAGTCAACAGCTCGTTTGCCGGTGTAGAACCGGAATTACTGGCTGAGATTCCATTATGGAAACAACCGGCCATCATCGACATGGCGAAAGATGCCGGCAAGTTCCTGGTGGGATTGATCATCATCCTGCTGCTCTACCTGCGCCTGCTGAAACCCATGATGCGCACACTGACAGCACCTGCCACGCCGATGTTACCCGGCCCAGCGGATGATGGTGCAGTAGTGAAATTAAGTACAAATGAAAGTGTGGCAGCGAGAGGCCTGGGAGCCCAGGGTTATGAGGAGAATCTGATAGTTACCAAGCAAATCGCCAAGGAAAATCCTAAACTGGTCGCTAACGTAGTCACATCATGGGTCAGTAACAATGGTTGAAGATAGCATCACTAAGGGCGCCATTCTCATGCTGGCGCTGGGCGAAGAAGAGGCTTCAGAAGTCATGAAGCACCTTAGCCCGCGCGAGGTCCAGAAGCTGGGAGCCGCCATGACGACGATGAAGACCATCGGTCACGATGACGTCGAATCCGTCCTCAATGAATTCCTCGCCGAGGCCAGCCAGAATACCTCGCTGGGCCTGGATTCCGACGACTATGTGCGCTCGGTGCTGAACAGGGCACTGGGTGAAGATAAAGCTTCCAGCCTGCTCAGCCGCATTATCCAGGAGCGCGATTCCAGCGGTATAGAGAGCTTGAAATGGATGGATGCGCTGACAGTCGCGGAATTCATCAAGAATGAACACCCGCAGATCATCGCCACCATCCTGGTCCATCTGGAGCGCGACCAGGCGTCCGAAGTACTGAGCCATTTCACAGAACGCCTGCGTCATGATGTCATGTTGCGCATCGCCACTCTGGATGGCGTGAAACCTGCCGCCTTGAAAGAGCTGAATGACGTACTGACCAAACTGCTCAGCGGCAATGAAAACCTCAAGAAGAAAAATCTAGGCGGCGTCAAAGCTGCAGCCGAGATCATGAACTACATCGGCGGCGAGCAGGAGACTTCGCTGATGGATGCGTTGAAATCCTATGATGACGAGATGGCGCAGAAGATCATGGATGAAATGTTCGTCTTCGATGACATCATGGAAATCGATGATAAAGGCATACAGACCATGTTGCGCGAAGTGCAATCCGAAACACTCATCCTTGCGCTCAAGGGCTCGACAGCCGAGCTGCGCGAAAAGATCTTCAAGAACATGTCTACCCGTGCTGCCGAGATGATGCGAGAAGACCTCGAAAGCAAAGGCCCCGTACGCTTGTCTGAAGTGGAAGCACAACAAAAACAAATCCTGCAGATTGTCCGCAGGCTCGCGGACGAAGGCCAGATCATGCTAGGCAACAAGGGAGGAGAAGACGCATATGTCTGATATGGACCTGCCTAAAGATGCCCAGACTGAATACCAGCGCTGGGAAATGTCGACTTTGTCTTCCGAAGGCAAATCCCAGACCAAAAAAGTCGAGCGTGCAAAACCCAAAGTACCTGATGGCCTGGCCCAGATTCTTGAAAATGCCCGCATTGAAGGCTTTAAGAAAGGCTACACCAAAGGCATGAAAGAAGGCTATGAAGCCGGCATGCAAAAGGCCAGTGAACATGAGCAGGGTTTCATCGACCTCGCCAACACTTTCACCAGTTCGTTAAAACAGGCAGATGAAAAAATAGCTGAAGAATTGCTTTCGCTGGCCCTGGATATTGCCAAGGCCATGCTTAAAACCAGCCTGAATACAGACAACAACCGCATACTTGCCGTAGTGAGGGAATCGATTCGCTATCTGCCCATGGTCAAACAGCCGGCACGCATCCTGCTCAATCCGCTCGATGCCGAAGCAGTGAAATTGAATCTTGCGGAAGAACTGGCCGAAGGCGGCTGGCAGCTCATTGAAGATTCCAGCATAGAACGCAGCGGTTGCATGGTTGAAACACCCAGCAACCAGATCGATGCCACCAACGGCATGCGCTGGAAACGCATCAGCGATGCATTGGGGCAACCGAGCGAATGGCTGGATGAAGGCGCTGCCTGATGGATACCGCAACAGTACATTCACGGCACTGGAGCAGCTACATGCAAGACTGTAGCGAGTTCCTCAAGCTGAGCGAATCAATGGAGATCTCAGGTCGCGTAACGCGACTTACAGGTCTTGTGATGGAAGCCGTCGGCATCAAGCTCCCGGTAGGCAGCGCTTGTTCAATACCGTTACCTGATGGCAGGAAGATCGAGGCCGAAGTCGTTGGTTTTGATGGTGACAAATTATTGCTGATGCCGCAAAGCAGCATCGAAGGCATCGTTCCCGGTACCCGCGTTTTTCCGCTTGAAGCCACCGAATACATCCCGAGGCCGAGCAACAAAAGACATCCGCGCAGAAGAGCCTCTGATCGTACACGTCACCTGCCGGTAGGCATCGAACTTCTGGGTCGCGTACTTGATGCTGCCGGCATACCGCTGGATGACCTGGGGCCACTCAAAACACGCAGTATCGCACCGCTCAACACGCGTCAGATCAATCCACTGTCACGCGCACCGATCACTGAAATCCTCGATGTCGGCGTTCGTGCCATCAATAGCATACTGACTGTAGGACGCGGCCAGCGCATGGGCCTGTTTGCCGGTTCCGGCGTGGGTAAGAGCGTATTGCTCGGTATGATGGCACGCTACACCACAGCCGATGTCATCGTCGTCGGCCTCATCGGTGAGCGTGGCCGTGAAGTGAAGGAATTCATCGAACAGATTCTGGGTGAAGAAGGCCTTTCGCGCTCTGTCGTGATTGCAGCCCCTGCCGATGCTTCACCGCTGATGCGCTTGCAGGGTGCCAGCTACGCTACCAGTATCGCCGAATATTTCCGCAACCAGGGCCAGCATGTGTTGCTGATCATGGATTCACTCACCCGCTATGCCATGGCACAGCGCGAAATCGCCCTGGCGATCGGTGAGCCGCCTGCCACCAAAGGTTATCCACCTTCCGTATTCGCCAAATTACCGGCACTGGTCGAACGTGCCGGCAACGGTAAAGCAGGTGAAGGCTCGATTACGGCTTTCTATACTGTGCTGACAGAGGGCGACGACCAGCAGGACCCTATCGCCGATGCCGCCCGCGCAATCCTTGACGGGCATATCGTGCTGAATCGGTCGCTGGCTGAAGCAGGACACTACCCTGCCATCGACATCGAGCAATCGATCAGCCGCGTCATGGTCAACATTACCGAACCCGCGCATCAAAAAGCAGCGATGAAACTGAAACAACTGAATTCACGTTACACACGCAATATCGACCTTATTAATGTGGGAGCCTATGAAGCAGGTTCAGACCCGATTCTGGACGATGCCATTAATAAGCATGAAGAGATAGCCGCGTTCCTGCAGCAAGACATCAAGGAGCGCGCCGATATCCAGCAGAGTATCCAGCAGCTTTCGGATTTGCTGGGCGCTTAGGGAATCCTGTTGGAAAACATCAGGCAAGAGACAAGGTAGAAAAAAATGAGCAACCAGACATCAAGTGCCATTCATACGCTGATTGAGATTGCAGTCAAGGAATCCAGTCGTGCTGCAGAAAAATTAGGGGAAGCCAACAAACTGCTGAAAGAAGGCGAGAAGAATCTCAACATGCTGATCGATTACCGCAAGGATTACACCACCCAGTTTTCGCAAAACTCGCAAAAAGGTCTGTTTACCGAGAACTACCAGAATTTCCAGGGTTTTCTGAGCAAGCTGGATCAAGCCATCGCCGGCCAGCAGGCAGTGGTGGAATCATGTAAACAGAAAGTGGCTTACCAGCTCAAGTATTGGCAGGAATGCGAACGCAAGAAACTCTCTTACGGCGTACTGGTCGCGAATGCGGAAGCGAAAGCGCATCGCTCGCAGCTGAAAAAAGACCAGAAACTGATGGATGAGCACGCGCTGCGCCAAAGCATGAGCAACTTGTCCAAAGCACACACACGTTAATGAAAACATGCGAAATCAGAAGGAACCCACGATGCAAAACCTACCGTTACTGAATACGCCGAATACTGCGCCCAAAGCCAACACCCAGGCCGCATCAAAATCGAACAACTTGGTTGAGCAGCCGAATGACAGCGGCTCATTCCAGCAGAAACTGATGCATCAGATTCATCAAAAATCCGCGCACCAGCAAACTGCTGCACAAGGCCAGCAGGCACCAAAAGCGGGGCAGAAAACCGAAGCGGCAGAAGGCAAAACCGTAGCAGATAGCGAGACACCTGCTAACGATTTCATCAGCCGTAAAATCAAGGGCCTCGTTGGCAAGGCGACAGCCACAGACAACATTAGCCAGGATACTAGCCTGGCGATTGCAGATAAAGTATTGCAGAGCCCCGTGGCAGATGATGCTGTAGAAGCGGGCGATCTTGTCGATACCACCCTGGTTCCGGCATCGCTTAACGTATTGGCCCAAATACAGCAGTCGGCAGCGAAAGAAACCGGCGCAGCAGTCGGCAAGCCTGCCAGTGATGCAGCAGAAGGTGACGACACAGGCATGGACCTGGCTGCCGGCGATGAACTATCAACGAAAAAGGATGCTGCCGGCAATGCAAAGTCTGCTCAAACCGGTCTTGATAAGGCTGCACTTGCCGCCGCAGGTAATCAACGCGCCCAATCTGAAGATTTCGATAGCATGGTGACAGAGAGCCTGAACAAAACCGCAGCCCCGAAAGAGGCTGCCGCCAATATCATGCAAAACCAGGTGATGTCAGCTACGCAAACTGCAGCGGCCAACCTGGCCAATAACAGTCTGATCATGGCGCATCCAGGCAAGGAAGGCTGGAACCAGGCCATCGGCCAGCGCGTGATGTGGATGGTCGGTGCGACACAGCAATCTGCAACACTGACATTGAACCCGCCTGAGATGGGACCACTGCAAATCGTCATCAATGTACACAATGACAAGGCTGACACCACGTTCTTCTCCGATAGACAGGAAGTAAGACAGGCCCTGCAGGACGGCATGGACAACCTGCGTGAAATGATGAAAGAGGCCGGTATCAATCTCGGCCAGACCAACATCAATCAACGTGACAAGACAAGCCAGGAATTCATGCATCAGCAGCAAGCAGCGCAGCAGAACCTGGACAGCAAGGAACAAGCCGCACAGGAGTCTTCAGTATCGGCATCGCCTACCCGTGCAGGCCTTGGCCTGGTTGATACCTTCGCTTAAGCAGGCAGAGCCCAGGCTTTTTCTGGCAAAATCTGCAGAAGCTTCGCCTCGGCTAAGGATTTCTGAGGCTAAAGGCTTCGGAAACCGGGCGCCATTCGATACGGATGGCGCTCTTTCTTCACATCGCATGCCATAGCAACCCGGATAAGGTTTGATATAGCGCATATTCCCACTTCTTTTCCCCGCATTCATCACGCCCGGTTTTCCTGATAATGAATCCATTCTTAATGCAATAGAAGCACAGGAGAAACAAATGGCTGAAGCACCGACCCCAGAAGAAGAAGTCGTTCCGGCAAAAAGCTCAAAATCCAGACTCATCATGATTATCGTGGTGATATTGGTGCTGCTTGGCGGTGGCGGCGCAGCCTGGTACTTCACGCAGCAGAAATCCGCTGATAAGGAAACCGAGACGGCCAAGGAAGCTGAGAAGAAAGTGGCTGCAGCCCCTGTCTTCATGACCCTGGAAACTTTTACCGTCAATCTGTTACCGGATCCGGGCGAACAGTATCTGCAAACGGATATCTCCCTGCAATTGACTGAAGCGGCCAATGAATCGCTGGTCAAACAGATCATGCCGTTGGTAAAAGCACATATCCTGATGATCCTTTCCAGCAAAAAAAGCTCGGAAATCTCCAGTGTTGAAGGCAAGAATGCCTTGAGTCAGGAAATTGTCGAAGCCATTAACAAGCTGCTTCCTCAAGCCAGTAAAGGCAAGGCGATAAGCGGCGCATTCTTTACTTCTTTCATTATTCAGTAATCCTTTATTCGATACCCAGATCATGGCTGATAATTTTCTCTCGCAAGATGAAGTCGATGCCCTCCTGAAAGGGGTCACCGGCGAGCCGGACGAAGTCGAAAACGAGATCGATCCGTCCACGGTCCGGGATTACAACCTCGCCACCCAGGAACGGATCGTGCGCGGCAGGTTGCCGACGCTGGAGATCATTAACGAACGTTTTGCCCGCCTGCTGCGCATAGGACTATTCAATTTCCTGAGACGCACTTCCGAAGTCTCGGTCGGCTCGGTGCGCATCAGCAAATACAGTGACTTTATTCGCAACCTGGTGGTGCCGACCAACCTGAACCTGGTACAGATCAAGCCTTTCCGCGGTACGGCATTGATGATTTTCGATCCTAACCTGGTATTCCTGCTGGTAGATAGCCTGTTTGGCGGGGATGGCCGTTTCCATACAAGGGTCGAAGGCCGAGATTTCACCCAGACCGAGCAACGCATCATCAAGCGCGTGCTCGATATAGTCACAGAAACCTACATGAAATCCTGGGAACCGGTGTATCCCATCGAATGCGAATACGTGCGCTCAGAGATGAATACCCAGTTTGCCAATATCGCAACGCCAAACGAAGTCGTCGTTTCGACCACGTTCACGATCGAGCTGGGCGATGTCGGCGGCGAAATCCACTTTTGCATGCCTTACGCCATGATCGAGCCGATACGCGACATTCTCAGCTCAAGCCTGCAAGGCGAAGTGCTGGGAGTGGATAAACGCTGGGTGCGGCTGATGACGCAACAGATCCAAGGTGCGGAAGTTGAACTGATTACCGACCTGGCAAAAGCCAAAATGACACTGAGCGATGTGCTGAATATGAAAGTCGGCGATGTGATTCCGCTCTCCCTGTCGGAAACGATAGAGGCGAAAGTCGATAACGTGCCGGTGATGGAATGCAAATACGGATTATTTAATGGGCAATATGCATTACGTGTAGAGAGGCTATTACGATCCAACTCTACCGAATATGTAAAAGGAGAACAGTATGGCGACTGATGACGATATCAACACTGAGACCGCGATGGAGGACGATTGGGGTGCAGCCATGGCAGAACAGGCTGAAGCCTCTTCTGTACTGCAGGCAAAACCCGAGGCCTCACAAGTCTTTGCAGAGTTTTCAGACAAGAACAAACTGACCGACACCCAGAACGATATCGATTTTATCCTCGATATCCCGGTACAGCTCACGGTTGAACTCGGCCGCACCAAGATCGCGATCAAGAACCTGCTGCAATTGGCGCAAGGTTCAGTAGTCGAGCTTGACGGCATGGCCGGCGAACCCATGGATGTATTGGTCAATGGCTGCCTGATCGCACAAGGTGAAGTCGTGGTGGTGAATGACAAATTCGGCATTCGCCTGACCGACATCATCACGCCAGCCGAACGTATTCGCAAACTCAATAAATAAGTACACCATGAACGCACGCAGTTTCCTGAACCTCGCCAGCCTGATAGCGCTAGCCCTTTTGCCGGGTATGGCAGGCGCCACTGAAACTGCGAACATCTCAGCGACAGGTAGCGCGATACAAGTCATTTTCGGCCTGATTGCCGTGCTGGGCGTCATGATGGTGATTGCCTGGCTGTTTAAGCGCTATGCGCCAGGTGTCGGACAAAACAACAGCGTTGCCCGCATTGTCGGTGGCGTCAGCGTAGGTAACCGTGAGCGTGTACTGGTCATTGAAGTCGCTGATCGCTGGCTGGTGGTCGGTGTATCCGCAGGACAGGTCAATAGCATCGCCAACCTTGAAGCCGGTCAAGCCAATATCGAGCCGCTGAATCAAGGCGCACCTGCCACCAATCCATTCGCCAAATGGCTATCCCAGTCCATGAACAAAGCGCAATCCGTCGGCAAGACAGAAGGTAAATAGCCATGCGCCTGGTCACTATCCTGTTTGCTCTTGGCGCGATGCTGCTCTCCTTCAATACGTTAGGCGCAGAAGCCGGCATCCCTGTCATCAATGCCACCCCTGCAGCAGGCGGCGGACAGAACTACACCCTGAGCCTGCAGACGCTGCTCCTGCTCACCTCGCTGACTTTCCTGCCGGCCATGTTACTGATGATGACCAGCTTTACCCGCATCATCATCGTGCTTTCACTGCTCAGGCAGGCACTCGGCACACAGTCCACTCCGCCTAACCAGGTATTGATCGGTCTGGCCTTGTTTCTGACATTTTTCGTCATGGGCCCGGTGTTCGACAAAATATACGCCGATGCTTACCAGCCTTTCTCCGAAAACCAGATCACCATGCAGGAAGCCATGGATAAGGGTGCAGAACCACTAAGGGCTTTCATGCTGAAGCAAACGCGTGAATCCGATCTGGCGCTCTTTATCAAAATGTCGCAAAGCGAAGCGCCGGAAACCTCCGAAGATATCCCTTTGCGCGTACTGATTCCGGCTTTCATGACGAGCGAACTGAAAACCGCATTCCAGATCGGCTTTGCCATCTTCATTCCCTTCCTCATCATCGATATGGTGGTCGCCAGCGTGCTGATGGCCATGGGCATGATGATGGTATCACCCGTGATTGTCGCCCTCCCCTTCAAGCTCATGCTGTTTGTCCTGGTCGATGGCTGGCAATTGATTCTCGGCTCGCTTGCCCAGAGTTTTTATTGACTCTTAAAGAATAGGGAGAATATTTCATGAGTCCGGAAAGCGTCATGGATATAGGCCGCCAGGCGGTCTATATGACTATCATCGTTGCCTCCCCTATGCTTCTGACCGCACTGGTTATCGGCCTGGTTGTCAGCATCTTCCAGGCTGCAACGCAGATCAATGAAGCGACCCTTTCCTTCATCCCGAAACTGTTTGGCATCCTGACCATCCTGGCCGTCGTCGGGCCGTGGATGGTCACAGTCATGACTGATTACATGCGACAGGTGTTTACCAATATCCCGATGATCGCAGGTTAAGCAGGCAGGGATCGTCAGGATTCCGGTTCGACACATCATCATGATCTCCATCAGCACCGACATGCTTCAAGCCTGGATCAGCGGCCTGCTCTGGCCGCTGACCAGGGTCCTCGGCATGATCGCGATTGCGCCTATCCTCGGTCATACCACCATACCTGCAAGGTTCAAGGTCGCACTAGGGGTATTCATCACGCTGGCCATCATGCCCAGTTTGCCGCCATTGCCCGAGGTTGACGTATTCTCGGTCCAGGGTGTGTTCATCCTGGTACAGCAACTGCTGATAGGTGTCGCCATAGGCTTCACCATGCGCGTTGCCTTTTCTGCTGTGGATATGGCCGGCCATTTCGCCGCCATGTCCATGGGGCTTGGTTTTGCCACATTCTTCGACCCGCAATCCCGCGGCCAGACAACAGCGCTCACACAATTATTCGTCGTCGTCGCCATGCTGTTCTTCATGAGCATCAATGGTCACCTGATGCTGATCATGGCGGTCACCGAAAGCTTCATGACCATGCCGATATCACTGGACCCATCGGGTGGTGTGAATTTCATCAAAATCGTCACCTGGGGTGAACGTATTTTCAGTGTAGGCTTGCACCTGGCGCTACCAGTCATTGCCGCGTTACTGATCGCCAACCTTGCACTCGGCATACTCAGCCGCACGGCGCCTCAACTGAATCTGTTCGGTATCGGCTTCCCGATTACCATCAGTATCGGCCTGATCGTGGTCGCCCTGGCATTCCCAAGAATGTCGGTGCCTCTGGAACGATTGATCAACGATACATTTAATACGATCAACCAGCTCTATCTGCCATCGCCGCCGCTGCCACTTCCGCTTCCGCTTTAAACAGCAAACCAGCCAGCTGTCGATGCCGTTACAATCGCCTTAACGACTGCCTGTCGAATACCGCCTTCAATCGCTGCACGCCCATTTCCAACTCGGCACTGTCCAGGTTGCCGTAACCAAGCCGGATACCATGCACAGGCGCTTGCCGGTCAGAGAATGTGGATCCAGGCAGGATTCTCACCTGCACTTTCAGCGCATCGCTGACCAGCAGATCGACATCCAATTTTTTGTCCACCTGCAGCCACAAGGCCAAGCCGCCGTCAGGCATCACAAAACTGACCTTGTCGCCAAGGTGACGGCGGATAAGGTGGGATGTCAGCAACCTTCTTTCATCGTAGATACGCACCGTGCGGCGGATATGCCGTTTGACCTCTCCCGTATCAAGAAGCTCGGCGACCGCAAGTTCAGTAATAGCGCTGCCCTGCCGGTCTATCAGCATGATATCCGCGGCACAACGGTTGATCACATCGGCATGCGCAATGATGTATCCGATGCGTAAACCCGGCGCAAGCACCTTGGACATGGAGCCGACATAAATCACCCGCCCGGCATAATCCATGCTGGCAAGTGGCATCATGGGGCGATGCGAGAAATGAAACTCATGGTCATAATCGTCTTCGATGATGACGAAGTTGTACTGCTCTGCGAGCATCAGCAGTTTCAACCTTCTCTCGGCCGGCAACATCACGGTGGTTGGAAACTGATGATGTGCCGTCAGATAGACGGCCCTGACCGGATGTGTTTTACAAAGCGCCTCGACTTCATCCGGAATCAATCCCTGGTGATCGATATTGGCGTTGATGACAGTTGCGCCGGTCGATTGAAAAGCCGACCTCGCGGGCGGATAGCATAACCTCTCAACAATCACGCAATCCCCTGGCCCGGAGACCATCCTGGCCGCAAGGAAAATACCCATTTGCGTACCTCGCACAATACAGACATTATCAATGCCGGCACTCAGACCTCGTTCCATGTTCACCATGGTCAGAATCGCCTGACGCAAGCTGAACGAACCTCTCGGGTCGCTATAGGCCAGCCTGTTAGAGCGCGAGGAAGCGATGAGCGCATGGCGGAAAGACCGGTAAAGGATCTCGAACGGAATCAGCCGGGTATCTGGAATACCATCGCTGAAATTAATCAATCCGTCATTGGGCATCACATCTTCATATGCCAGTGGAGTTCCATACAGCTTGTAACGAGGTTTGGCCATCTTGTGCAATGGATCCTGCAGCATTGCAGTGCCGAACTCAACATGCGGAATATCGGGTGAAACAAAAGTACCGCGCTTGTTTTCAGTCGCCAGCCAGCCCTGCGCAACCAGTTCATCATAGGCCAGCATCACGGTTTTTCTGTTGACCCCCAACTCCTGTGCCAACAATCTCGTACCAGGCAGAACAGTCCCCGGCAATAAACGGCCACGCTTGATTTCGTCGATGATTCTCTGTGAGATTTGTAAATAGATTGCAACATCACTATTGCGGTCTATAGCGGTTTTTAGCTCCCAAGGACGCAGCATACTTGATCCTTTTATATTCTGATTTGTGAGTATGGACTTGGTACTGACAAAGGTATTGGCTACTGAAAAACAAAAGCTATCACAATCGTCATCGAGTGAACCAACTGGCCCAGCGCGTATTTGAAAACTGGATGATTTTACTCATATCGAATTTGAATAGAGTACAGCCATCTCTAGTGGCAATGTATCGGCCATCAGGGTGGGGCAATTACAAATATAACTTTTATCGATATGGAGATGACAAGATGAGAATCAAAAAACTTAATGCTCTGTTAGGCGTAGTGATAGGCGCATCATTGGCAATGCCAATGGTAGCCTCTGCTGCGGCCGACCAGGAAGCTGCTATGAAAGACAAGAACAACTGGGCACACCCGCGTGGTCAGCATAACAACCAGGGCTACAGCCAGTTGAATCAAATCAGCAAGAGTAACGTCAAAAACCTGAAAGGAGCCTGGACATTCGCTACTGGTGTCAACCGCGGTCACGAAGGTTCACCAGTCGTGGTTGGCAACATGATGTATGTGCATACCGCATTCCCAAACAACGTTTACGCGCTTGACCTGAACGACAACCAGAAGATCGTCTGGTCCTATTTCCCTAAACAGGATCCGTCCGTTCAAGCAGTGCTTTGCTGCGACAACGTCAGCCGTGGTCTTGGTTTCGGTGATGGTAAGATATTCCTGACACAAAACGACGGCACTCTGGTGGCCCTGGATGCAAAGACCGGCGACAAGGTTTGGGATGTCAAGGTTGTGGATCCCGCAGTCGGTGCCACCACTACGACAGCTTCGCACGTCATCAAGGATAAAGTGCTTGTCGGTTGCTCAGGTGCCGAGTTCGGCGTGCGCTGTTATATGTCGGCCTACAACATCAAGGATGGTTCACTTGCATGGCGCGCCTATGGTACTGGCCCAGACACTGAGGTGTTGATTGGCGACGATTTCAACAAAGACAACCCACACTACTCTGCACTATCCCTCTATCAGGACGTCAACGGCGGTAACAAAGAAGGCGGTTCATTCAAGGCTCTGTCAAAAGACCAACTCAAGTTCC